>NZ_SOZA01000005.1 GCF_004519305.1 Pseudomonas sp. RIT623
GGGCTGGGGCTGGGGCTGGGATTGCCGGGTTGGCCGGAGCCTGGCCGTGACTGGTGCCCTGACGGTCGGCTTCCTCCTGGGCGATGGCAGCTTCAGTGGCGCGTTCTTCCGGGGTGCGGCGGTCGCTGAACACCAGCAGCATGTAGCGGCTACGGTTGAGCGCGGCGGTCGGGATGGCGCGGACAATGGCGAACGGCTGGCCGGAGTCATGGATCACTTCGTTGACCGTGGCCACCGGGTAGCCGGCCGGGAAACGCTGGCCCATGCCGGAGCTGACCAGCAGGTCGCCTTCCTTGATGTCGGCGGTGTCGGCCACATGGCGCAGTTCCAGGCGCTCCGGGTTGCCGGTACCGCTGGCGATGGCGCGCAGGCCATTGCGGTTGACCTGCACCGGAATGCTATGGGTGGTG
Source organism: Pseudomonas sp. RIT623 (assembly GCF_004519305.1). Lineage (GTDB taxonomy): Bacteria > Pseudomonadota > Gammaproteobacteria > Pseudomonadales > Pseudomonadaceae > Aquipseudomonas. The sequence goes on from NZ_SOZA01000005.1 coordinate 411, forward strand.
TCGGTGAGCAGCAGTACCCGCGAGGTGTAGGGCATCAGCTCGACCACCTGGCCCATCAGGCCACGGGCGTCGAGCACCGGTTGGCCGAGGAACACCCCGTCACGCTCGCCCTTGTTGATCAGGATACGGTGGGTGAACGGGTTGGGATCGACACCGATCAGCTCGGCGACCTCGACCTTCTCGTTGACCAGCGCCGACGAATTGAGCAACTCGCGCAGGCGCACGTTCTGCTCGGTCAGGGCTGCCAACTTCTGCAGGCGCCCCTGCAGCAGCAGGGCCTCGGTCTTGAGTTTTTCGTTTTCGGCGATCAGCTCGGTGCGGCTGCCAAACTGGCCGGCCACGCCTTGCCACAGACGCTGCGGCAAGTCGGTGATCCAGTAGGATTCCATCAGGACCAGGCCCATCTGGCTGCGCACGGGCTTGAGCAGGTCGAAACGCGAGTCGACCACCATCAGCGCGACCGACATCACCACCAGCACGAGCAGGCGCACGCCCAGCGAGGGGCCTTTGGAGAAAAGCGGTTTAATGGGCCGTTCCTCGTGGACGACTCAGGAAGTCATTGGGCATGGGACAACGCACCGGCCTGCTTGCGGGTTGACGGAAACGGCGCCCGGGCGGGCGCCAGCACAGCGCATACAGGTAGCACTGTGCGTGCCACCTGTAAACCTGGGGATACCTTGCTGCCCGGCGATCACTCGCTGGAGAGCAGGTCCATGGCGTGCTTGTCCATCATTTCCAGCGCACGACCACCGCCGCGGGCGACACAGGTCAGCGGGTCTTCGGCGACGATCACTGGCAGGCCGGTTTCCTGGGCCAGCAGCTTGTCCAGGTCGCGCAGCAGCGCGCCACCACCGGTCAGCACCAGGCCACGCTCGGCGATGTCGGAAGCCAGCTCCGGCGGCGATTGCTCCAGGGCGCTCTTGACCGCCTGGACGATGGTCGCCAGGGACTCCTGCAGCGCCTCGAGCACTTCGTTGGAGTTCAGGGTAAAGGCACGCGGCACGCCCTCGGCCAGGTTACGACCACGGACGTCGACTTCGCGCACTTCGCCACCCGGGTAGGCGGTACCGATTTCCTGCTTGATGCGTTCGGCGGTGGATTCGCCGATCAGGCTGCCGTAGTTGCGGCGCACGTAGGTGACGATGGCTTCGTCGAAGCGGTCGCCGCCAACCCGTACCGATTCGGCATAGACCACGCCGTTGAGCGAGATCAGGGCGATTTCGGTGGTACCGCCACCGATGTCGACGACCATCGAGCCACGGGCCTCTTCGACCGGCAGGCCGGCGCCGATGGCGGCGGCCATCGGTTCTTCGATGAGGAACACTTCACGGGCGCCGGCGCCGAGGGCCGACTCACGGATGGCGCGGCGCTCGACCTGGGTCGACTTGCACGGCACGCAGATCAGCACGCGCGGGCTGGGCTGCAGGAAGCTGTTCTCGTGCACCTTGTTGATGAAGTACTGCAGCATTTTTTCGCAAACGCTGAAGTCGGCGATCACGCCGTCCTTCATCGGACGAATGGCAGCGATGTTGCCGGGGGTGCGGCCGAGCATGCGCTTGGCTTCGGTACCGACAGCGACGACGCTTTTCTGGTTGCCGTGGGTACGGATGGCAACAACCGAGGGCTCATTCAGGACGATACCGCGCTCACGCACGTAGATAAGGGTGTTGGCAGTACCCAGGTCGATGGACAGATCGCTGGAAAACATGCCACGCAGTTTCTTGAACATGGGAAAGTGACCCTGGGGAAAGCGTGGGTAAAAAAGTGCGGCAAACTCTAACAATGGCAGGGATTTTGGGCAAGGAGCCAATATGTTAAATTGGCTGTTTTTCCGAGCATGCCTGCCGATGATCGCGGCCCTTTGACCGCCGGAATCCCGGCATGTTCCTCACCACGGACCCATTCCGTTTCTCGATTTCCTGGAGATCCCCATGGCGCTTCAACGCTCCGACGTGGAAAAGATCGCCCATCTGGCCCGACTGGGCCTGAATGAAGGCGAACTGCCACGCATTACCGATGCCTTGAACAGTATTCTCGGGCTGGTCGACCAGATGCAAGCCGTCGACACCACCGGCATCGAACCGCTCGCCCACCCGCTGGAGACCACCCAGCGTCTGCGCCCCGACCAAGTCACCGAAAGCAACCAGCGCGACCGCTACCAGGCCGTCGCCCCGTCGACCGAGAACGGTCTGTACCTGGTTCCGAAAGTCATCGAATAAGGGATAGCGCCTGCCATGCATCAACTCACTCTGGCCGAGATCGCCCGCGGTCTGGCCGACAAATCGTTCTCTTCGCAGGAACTGACCGGCGCCCTGCTGTCGCGCATCAAGCATCTCGACCCGCGGCTCAACAGTTTCATCAGCGTCACCGAAGACCAGGCTCTGGACCAGGCGCGTGCCGCCGACGCCCGCCGTGCCGCCGGTGAAACCGGCGCCCTGCTCGGCGCGCCGATCGCCCACAAGGACCTGTTCTGCACCAATGGCGTGCGCACCAGCTGCGGCTCGAAGATGCTCGACAACTTCAACGCCCCGTACGACGCCACCGTGGTCGCCAAGCTGGCCGAGGCCGGCATGGTCACCCTGGGCAAGACCAACATGGACGAATTCGCCATGGGCTCGGCCAACGAGTCCAGCCACTACGGCGCGGTGAAGAACCCGTGGAACCTCGAACATGTACCGGGTGGTTCCTCCGGCGGTTCGGCCGCCGCCGTGGCCGCGCGCCTGCTGCCGGCCACCACCGGCACCGACACCGGCGGTTCGATCCGCCAGCCGGCAGCCTTCACCAACCTGACCGGCCTAAAGCCGACCTATGGCCGCGTATCGCGCTGGGGCATGATCGCCTACGCCTCGAGCCTCGACCAGGGCGGCCCGCTGGCCCGCACCGCCGAGGACTGCGCCCTGCTGCTGCAAGGCATGGCCGGCTTCGATGCCAAGGATTCGACCAGCGTCGATGAACCGGTACCCGACTACAGCGCCAACCTCAACGCCTCGCTGCAGGGCCTGCGCATCGGCCTGCCCAAGGAATACTTCGGCGCCGGCCTCGACCCGCGCATCGCCGAGCTGGTCCAGGCCAGCGTCAAGGAGCTGGAAAAGCTCGGCGCGGTGGTCAAGGAAATCAGCCTGCCGAACATGCAGCACGCCATTCCGGCGTACTACGTGATCGCCCCGGCCGAAGCCTCCTCCAACCTGTCGCGTTTCGACGGCGTGCGCTTCGGCCACCGCTGCGCGAACCCGGCGAACCTGACCGACCTGTACGAACGCTCCCGCGGCGAAGGCTTCGGCGCGGAGGTGCAGCGACGCATCATGGTCGGCACCTACGCCCTGTCGGCCGGCTACTACGACGCCTACTACATCAAGGCGCAGCAGATCCGCCGCCTGGTCAAGAACGACTTCATGGCCGCCTTCCACGATGTCGACGTGATCCTCGGCCCGACCACGCCGAACCCGGCCTGGACACTCGGCGCCAAGAGCAGCGACCCGGTCGCCGCCTACCTCGAGGACGTCTACACCATCACCGCCAACCTGGCGGGCCTGCCTGGCCTGTCGATGCCGGCCGGCTTCGTCGACGGCCTGCCGGTGGGCGTGCAACTGCTGGCCCCGTACTTCCAGGAAGGCCGCCTGCTCAACATCGCGCACCGGTACCAGCAAGTCACCGACTGGCACACCCGCGCCCCCAACGGCTTCTGAGGAGTTCACACATGCAATGGGAAGTTGTGATCGGGCTGGAGATTCATACCCAGCTCGCCACCCAGTCGAAGATCTTCTCCGGCAGCGCCACCACCTTCGGCTCCGAGCCGAACACCCAGGCCAGCCTGGTTGACTTGGGCATGCCGGGCGTACTGCCGGTACTCAACCAGGAAGCCGTGCGCATGGCGTGCATGTTCGGCCTGGCGATCGATGCCGAGATCGGCCCGCGCAACGTGTTCGCGCGCAAGAACTACTTCTACCCCGACCTGCCCAAGGGCTACCAGATCAGCCAGATGGACCTGCCGATCGTCGGCAAGGGCCACCTGGACATCGCCCTGGAAGACGGCACCATCAAGCGCATCGGCGTGACCCGCGCGCACCTTGAGGAAGACGCCGGCAAGAGCCTGCACGAAGACTTCAACGGCGCCAGCGGCATAGACCTGAACCGCGCCGGCACGCCGCTGCTGGAAATCGTCTCCGAGCCGGACATGCGCAGCGCCAAGGAAGCCGTGGCCTACGTCAAGGCGATCCACGCCCTGGTGCGCTACCTGGGCATCTGCGACGGCAACATGGCCGAAGGCTCGCTGCGTTGCGACTGCAACGTCTCGGTGCGCCCGAAGGGCCAGGCCGAGTTCGGCACCCGCTGCGAGATCAAGAACGTCAACTCGTTCCGTTTCGTCGAAAAGGCGATCAACTACGAGGTCCAGCGCCAGATCGAACTGATCGAGGACGGCGGCAAGGTGACCCAGGAAACCCGCCTGTACGACCCGAACAAGGACGAGACCCGCTCGATGCGCAGCAAGGAGGAAGCCAACGACTACCGTTACTTCCCCGACCCAGACCTGCTGCCGGTGGTCATCGAGCCAAGCTTCCTCGAGACCGTGCGCGCCGCCCTGCCGGAGCTGCCGACGCAGAAGGTCGAGCGCTTCCAGCAGCAGTACGCGCTATCGGCGTATGACGCCAACGTGCTGGCATCCAGCCGCGAACAGGCAGACTACTTCGAGCACGTGGTGAAAATTGGCGGCGACGCCAAGCTCGCGGCCAACTGGGTCATGGTCGAGCTGGGCAGCCTGCTGAACAAGCTGGGCCTGGACATCGACCAGTCGCCGGTCAGCGCCGAACACCTTGGCGGCATGCTGCTGCGCATCCGTGACAACACCATCAGCGGCAAGATCGCCAAGACCGTGTTCGAGGCCATGGCCGCCGGCGAAGGCGATGCCGACAGCATCATCGAAAGCAAAGGTCTCAAGCAGGTCACCGACACTGGCGCGATCGACAAGATGCTCGACGAAGTGCTCGCCGCCAACGCCGAACAGGTCGAACAGTACCGCGCCGCCGACGAGGCCAAGCGCGGCAAGATGTTCGGCTTCTTCGTCGGCCAGGCGATGAAGGCTTCCAAAGGCAAGGCCAACCCGGGGCAAGTGAACCAATTGCTCAAGACCAAGCTCGAAGGGTGATCCCGATCGCGGGGCAAGCCCGCTCCCACAGGATGGCGCAGTACCTGTAGGAGCGGCCTTGCGTCGCGAAAGGACCGCATAGCGGTCCCAGTGCCTGAATCGGAGCAGTCGACTTGATCAAGCATTCCCTCGCCACCCTCAGCCTGTTTTCCCTGCTGGCCGGTTGCGCCAGCCACGACATCGACCCACGCGGTTACGACGAAACCGGTACCGCCTCCTATTACGGCGCCCGCCACCACGGCAAGCGAACGGCCAGCGGCGAGCCCTTCAACCAGCATGGCCTGAGCGCCGCCCACCGCAGCCTGCCCTTCGGCAGCCGGGTGCTGGTCACCAACCTCAACAATCAGCGCAGCGTCGTGGTGCGCATCAACGACCGCGGCCCGCATACCCGTGGCCGCCTGATCGACCTGTCACGCGCCGCCGCAGAAAAAATCGGCATGTTGCGTAGCGGAACGGCGCGCGTGCGAGTACAAGGTTTGAGCGACTGACCTGACTGGAGCCCTCGCTATTTTCGACCTGGCCACCCTTCCCGCCTTCAGCCTGCTGCAACTGGGCCTGGGCCTGCTATTGCTGATTATCGGCGCCGAGTTGCTGGTGCGCGCGGCCCTGCGCCTGGCCGGGCGCCTGCACGTGCGTCCGCTGATCATCGGCCTGAGCCTGGTCGCCTTCGGCAGCACCGCGCCACAGCTGACGGTAAGCCTGCAGGCCGCCTACCAGGGCGCGCCGGACGTCGCCGTCGGCAGCGTGATCGGCAGCAACATCTTCAATGTACTGGTAATCCTCGGCCTGGCCGCGCTGATCATTCCACTGCGCGTGTCACGCCAGTTGGTGCGCCTGGACATCCCGCTGATGATCCTGGCCAGCGCGCTGGTCTACCTGCTCGCCTTCAACGGCCAACTGGGCCGCCTGGAGGGTGTCCTGCTGCTGCTTGGCTTGCTGGCCTACCTGGGCATGCTCTGGCACCAGTCACGCCACTACGCCCGCACCTACCCCGCGCCCAGCGCCGCGCACACCGGCGCAGGCCGCTTCTGGAGCGGCGCCCTGCTGCTGATCCTGCTGGGCCTGGGCCTGCTGAGCCTGGCCGGGCATCTATTGCTCGAGGCCGCCGTCGAAGTGGCCACCGACCTGGGCTTGTCCGAGCGCATCATCGGCCTGACCGTGGTGGCAGTGTGCACCTCGCTGCCGGAACTGGCCGCCGCGCTGATCGCCGCCCTGCGCGGCGAGCGGGAAATCGCCGTGGGCACGGTGATCGGCAGCAACCTGTTCAACCTGCTCGCGGTCCTGGGCCTGACCGCGGTGCTCACCCCCGAGCCGCTGTCGATTTCGCCCAATGCCCTGGACTTCGACCTACCGGTGATGCTCGGCGTCGCCGCGCTGTGCCTGCCGGTGTTCTACTCCGGTTACCGGGTCACCCGCGCCGAAGGCCTGGTGTTCCTGTGCCTGTACCTGGCCTACGGCCTGCACGTGGTGACGTTCACCACCGGCATGCCGCTGGCTGGCCGCCTCGAGCGCTGGATGCTGTTCTACGTCCTGCCGGTGCTCGGTATCGTGTTGTTGTATACCACCGTCCGCGCCTGGCGCCGCCAACACTAAGGAAACAACATGGCAGATTCGAAATCCACCGGCGAGCGCATTCGCCGCCAGGTCATGGGCGATGCCTTCGTCGACCGCGCCCTGGGCAATGCGAGCGAGTTCACCCAGCCGCTTCAGGACTTCGTCAACGAGCACGCCTGGGGCAGTGTCTGGGCTCGCGATGGCCTGGCGCTGAAGACCCGCAGCCTGATCACCCTGGCCACGCTGACCGCGCTCAAGTGCCCGCAGGAGCTCAAGGGGCATGTGCGTGGGGCCTTGAACAATGGCTGCACGGTGGTTGAGATTCGCGAAGCGCTGCTGCATTGCGCGGTGTATGCCGGGGTGCCGGCGGCGGTCGATGCGTTTCGGGCGGCGCAGGAAGTGATTGATAGTTATCAGGCGAGTCCTAGCGATTAATTAAAAGTATCTGTGAATATCCACGCCTACCGACTTTGACTTTCAGAGCGGGGATTTTGAAAGTTACATGCGCATTCATTGGCGATGGCGACGCATAATCACCTTTCCGCCCTTACGGCGGGTCCCTTTTTGAAGGATCAAAAAGGAACCAAAAAATCCTCGCTCCATTCATCCGGCCCCTACGCTTCGCTCCGGGGTTCCCTCGCTACGCTCTTGCTCCCGTGGGGACCGCGCTGTACGCCCCATCCTGGGGCGCAGCGCTCGACGGCCATCCATGGCCGTCGCCCCACTACGCAAGAACTCCGCTCGGCCTCCTGAAGTCGCAATTGGCGACGCCTGCACTATCGCGCACCTAGAAGCAACAGCAAGATCAAGATCAAGATCAAAGACCAAGAGATACGAAGTTAGTGGTTAGACAGTTGGCGATGTATTGACTGCCTGTAATGGCAACCGCGAGATTGAAAACAGACTTGAGTAACAATAATACGCCATCCAAGCCAACTCGGTTTCAGGACACCGTAACATCCCGAAACCGAACTAGATCCAATCAGGCCTGACGAGACTTTTTGATCCGAAACGCCACCCACAACACGGCAATCCACGCCGGAATCAACATCACCGAAATGCGAATCGGCGGTGTCAGGTACATAACCACCAGGATCAGCACAATGAACGCCAGGCACAGGTAGTTGCTCAGCGGGTGCCACAGGCTCTGGTAGAACGGCGTGATCCCCGCCGCCAGCTTGGCCTTGCGGAACTTGAGATGGGTGATACTGATGCTCGCCCAGTTGATCACCAGCGCCGACACCGCCAGCGCCATCAGCAGGCCAAACGCTTCACCCGGCATCAGGTAGTTGATCAGCACGCACAGGCCAGTGGCGAACGCCGATACCCCAAGCGCCGTCAGCGGCACGCCACGACGGCTGACCTTGAGCAACTGGCGCGGCGCGTCGCCCTGGGCAGCCAGGCCGAACAGCATGCGACTGTTGGCATACACACAGCTGTTGTACACCGACAGCGCCGCCGTCAGCACCACGATGTTGAGGATGGTCGCCACCAGGTCACTGTCGAGGTTGTGGAAAATCATCACGAACGGACTGCCGCCCTGCACCACCTTCTGCCAAGGGTACAGCGACAACAGCACCGCCAGCGCACCGATGTAGAAAATCAGGATGCGGTAGACCACCTGGTTGGTGGCCTTGGGAATGCTCTCGCGCGGGTTGGCCGCTTCAGCGGCGGTGATGCCCACCAGCTCCAGGCCGCCGAACGAGAACATGATCACCGCCAGCGCCATGACCAGCCCGACCACGCCATTGGGGAAGAAACCGCCGTACTGCCAGAGGTTGGCAACGCTGGCATCCGGCCCGCCATCACCGCTGGCCAGCAGCCAGGCGCCGAAGGCGATCATGCTGACGATCGCCACCACCTTGACCAGGGCGAACCAGAACTCCATCTCCCCGTAGACCTTCACCTGGGTCAGGTTGATGGCGTTGATCACCACGAAGAAGATCGCCGCCGTGGCCCAGGTGGGGAAGTCCGGCCACCAGTACTGCACGTAGATGCCCACCGCGGTGAGCTCGGCCATGCCGACCAGCACGTACACCACCCAGTAGTTCCAGCCCGAGACGAACCCGGCGAACTCGCTCCAGTACTGGTGGGCGAAGTGGCTGAAACTGCCGGCGACCGGCTCCTCGACCACCATCTCGCCCAGCTGGCGCATGATCAGGAAGGCCATCAGGCCGGCGATGGCGTAGCCCAGCAACACCGAGGGGCCGGCCAGCTGGATGGTCTGGGCGATGCCCAGGAACAGCCCGGTGCCGATGGCACCGCCCAGCGCGATCAGCTGGATATGGCGATTCTTCAGCCCGCGCTGCAAGCGCTCGGGCGTGCTCTGGTCTTGCATGAAGTGTCCTTTAGGTGAGGCTGTATTGTTGGTTTTGTGTGCAGTGAGGGTCTAGATCCAGGCGCCCCACTGCAAGACGAAAATACCGATGTTGGTGGTGATGGCCGCCATCAGTGTAGTGATCACGATGATCGATGCCGCCAGTTCGTGGTTGCCGTTGGCCTCGCGTGCCATCACATAGCTGGCCGCGGCGGTCGGGCTGCCGATGTAGAGGAACAGGATGCCCAACTCGGCGCCGCGAAAGCCGCACAGCCAGGCTCCCAGGGTACCCAGGAGCGGCAGCCAGACCATCTTCACCAGGCTGGCGTCCACGGCTAGCCGGCCACTGTCGCGCAAGGCCGCAAGCGACAAGGTACCGCCAATGCAGATCAGCGCCAGCGGCAGGGTCATCTGCGCCAGGTAGTCGCCGGAGGTCAGCAGCCAGTTGGGCAGCGGCACCTGGGCATAGGCCATGGGCGTGGCCAGCAGCACGCTGAGGATCAACGGGTTGCTGAGGATGTTCTTGCCGATGCTCCAGGGGTCGGACTTCAGGTCCGGGCTGTACACCGCCAGCACCACCGCCGACAGCGAGTTGTACATGAGGATCACCAGGCCCGCGAGCACGGCGCCCAGGGAGATACCGTAGTCGCCATACAGGCTGGCCGCCAGGGCCAGGCCGATAACCCCGTTGTTGCCGCGAAACGCGCCCTGGGTATAGATGCCGCGGTCAGCCCGCGGGCAGCGCCAGATGGCCAGCCCCCAGGCCAGGGCGAAGCCCGCCAGGGTGGCGATGACGAAATAGAGCATCACCCCAGGTTGCACCGCCGTCGCCAGGTCAGCGTGGTAGATGCCGAGGAACAACAGCGCCGGCATGCACACGTTGAACACCAGCTTGGAGGCGACCCGGTTGAAATTGTCGTCGATCAAGCCAACGCGCTTGAGCAACACGCCCATGAACAGCATGGCGAACACAGGGGCCGTGATGTTCAGTGTCTGGATAAGAAGGGCGAGCATGCAGCGCGATCCTGAGGCTGGGCGTTGAGGGGGGCAATCATACGCCAGTGCCGGGGGCTTGCGCCCGCCGTAGCTGCCAGTTGCCCGCACAAACAGACCTTGACGTAGGAAATTTCCTGAATATGATAGCAATTACTGTATATGCATACAGTATAAAAATGGATTATCCCGACATTGCAAGGAGCAAATCATGTCAGGAACACACACTGCGCCTGCGGCCGCCAAAGCCCAGGCCACCCTGGTGGTGGCCGACCTCGACCAGCTGTTCGAGCCGCAAGGCGTCGCCCTCCCCGGCCCAGATAGCCACCTGGTGCTGGTCATGCATGGCCACCACACCCTCAAGTACCACCGCTTCGCCGTGCCACAGAACAGCGGCAAGGCCGGTCAGCACGACGCCGAGCAATACTTCGAAGGCGCCGAGCACACAGCGATTGGTGACAACACCTTGCTGCGCTTCGAGGCAGGCAAGGCGCCCATCGTCGCTCATGAGGCGCCACTGCCGCTGCCTAATGGCCTGACCCTCACCTATGGCCAGGTGATCGCCCTGGGTGGCGACTTCTTCGGCCTGCCCGAGCGCCCCATAGCCGATGGCAGCACTGAAGCCGAACGCCTCGAACGCTTCACCCAGGCGTTCGACTCCCTGGCCCGCCTACCGGCGGCCAAGGCCGAAGCCGAGCAGATCCTCGCGGTGATGCAGGAAGAAATCCGCGCCGCCAACCAGGCCATCAAGGACGGGCGCCAGCCCCACGAAGCCTACGATGCTCTGGGCGACAGCCTGTCGGCGCGCTGGAACCGCATCACCGGCGGCGGCAGTTTCGCCTCCGACCTGTTCCCCCTGGGACGCTACCTGAAGCTGGCCGCCAGCAACTGGGACCACTTCGGCCCCTGGGCGCTGCTGGCCTACCAGGCAGGTCATGCCGCCGCCCTGCAGCAAGCCGTGAAGGCCCGCGCCAGTGGCAACGAGCGCGACCTGCAACTGGCCTACGCGATGAACGCCTTCGCCGACCACTTCCTGACCGACCTGTTCTCCGCCGGCCACCTGCGGGTGCCGCGCAAGGCCCTGGCCGACACCGTCACCCCCAGCGACGTTGGCTCGCTGATCTCGCGCTTCATGCACGACGAGGACAGCAAGTACGGCCTGGCAGTGCGCAACGCCGAGGGCGAGCAATGGCGCGCCTACGGCGACAAGCGCTACTTCGACACGGTGGATGTGGCCAACCGCCGCCAGGTGGGCCGCGCCGTGCAGCGCTCGGCCGACGAAGTGTTCCAGGCCTTTGTCGATGGCCACGTGCCACCGGCCAAGGACTATGGCGCCCTGCGCCTGACCCCGGACCTGCGCGCCGCCGAACAGGACCTGGTGCCGGGCAACTTCGCCCCGCTGTACTTCCTCGACGGCAAGGCCGTGCTGCGACGCAAGGATGTCAACGACCTCAACGACCGCAAGCGCATTGCCGACTGGTGGGGGTGGAGCACCTACCTGCTGCTCAAGGACTACAAGCCGAACACGCCTGTCGGCTTCATCGAGCCACCCGCCGGGTCGCCGGCGATCACCGGCTGGCAGCGCCGCGATCCAGACGGCCTGAATTGGCAACCGGGCAATGCGGTGCGTTATGCCTACAGCATCACCGATGTGCTCAACGAGTCGTACATCGGCCCCTGGAGCGCCTATGCCGAGCTGACCGATCAGTTCCACCCCACCGTGCAGGTGCCAGTGGATGGCAAGCAGCGCGGGCGCAACCTGTTCCGTCAGTTCCGTGGGGGCTCGCCGGAACTGATCGCCAGCCTGGATGGCGTGGCAACCACTTACATCGATCGCAACGCGTGACAGGGAGGTCACTCATGACAATCAAGATCAAGCTGGAACTGGCGTCGGGCCAGTCGATGGCAGGGCTACCGCTGGAGTTGCTGCGTGATGGCAAGGTGATCGGCCGGGCCATGGTGCCGGCAGGCGGGCTGGTGGCGTTCGAGGCGCCATCAGGATCTGGACAGCTGGCGGTGCGGGTTGACCGCTCGGGAGGGAAAGCCTGATAGCCGGCGGGGCCGCTGCGCGGCCCTTTCGCCCCACATGCCGAGCCTCTCATCAAGCCATGCGCGCTCTCTGTAGGAGCGGACTTGTGTCGCGAAAGGGCTGCGCAGCAGCCCCAGGCCCGGTAAAGCGCTGAAACCGCAGGGGCCGCTTTGCGGCCCTTTCGCGGCACAAGGCCGCTCCTACAGGGATGCGTGTCACCTGCTCAGCAGACAAGACAGCGTGCCGCTGGGAAGGATCTCAGCGTCGAACCGGACGCTTCTGCAGCTTGCGCTGCAAGGTGCGCCGATGCATGCCCAGCGCCCGCGCGGTGGCGGAGATGTTGCCTTCGTGTTCGCCCAGCACGCGCTGGATATGCTCCCATTGCAGGCGATCCACCGACATCGGGTTTTCTGGCACCAGGGTATCCAGGTCGGTGTGCTCCGAGAGCAGCGCCGCCAGCACGTCATCGGCGTCGGCCGGCTTGCACAGGTAGTTGCAGGCGCCGCGCTTGACCGCTTCGACCGCCGTGGCGATGCTCGAGTAGCCGGTCAGGATCACCACCCGCATCTCCGGGTCCAGCTCCAGCAGCTTGGGCAGCAACACCAGGCCCGAGTCACCTTCCATCTTCAGGTCCAGCGTGGCGTAGTCCGGCAGGTCCTGCTCGGCCAGCTTCAGGCCTTCCTCGGCGGAACCTGCGGTACTCACACGGAAACCCCGGCGGCTCATGGCACGGGCCATGACCCGGGTAAAGGTGGCGTCGTCGTCCACCAGCAACAGGTGCGGCAGTTCTTCGCCTTCGACCTGGTTTTCTTCGCTCATCGTTCATCTCCTCGCTTGCCATGGGGCAGGCGCAATTCGGTCAGGGTGCCACCCTGCTCATGACTATAGAGTTTCACCGAACCGCCCGCACGGGTCACGCTGGCCTTGCTCAAGAACAGGCCCAGGCCGAAGCCTTTGCCCTTGGTGGTAATGAAGGGTTTGCCGATCGCCTCGGCGATGGCCGCCGGCACGCCAGGGCCATGGTCACGGATGCTGATGACGATGTCCTGGGCGTCCCAGTCCAGGCGTACCTCCAGGTCATCCGGGCAGGCATCGGCGGCATTGTTCAACAGGTTCAGCAGAGCCTGGGTCAGGTCCGGCGGCGGTGTCAGGCGCGGCACCGCGCCATCGCGCAGGCGCTGGAAGCGGTAGCTGGCCTCGGGGCGCATCAGGTGCCAGCGGTTGAGCGCCTCGTCGAGCCAGGCGGTGACATCCTGCTCGATGATCGCCAGGCGGCGATTGGCCTCGGCGGCGCGTACCAGCTGCTGCAGGGTCTCCTTGCACAGCTTGACCTGGTCCTGAAGGATCTGCAGGTCTTCCTGCAACTGCGGGTCGGCGTGGTCCTGGCGCATTTCGTTGAGCAGCACGCTCATGGTCGCCAGCGGCGTGCCCAGCTCATGGGCGGCGCCGGCAGCCTGGGTGGCCACGGCCAGCAACTGCTCGTCGCGCAGGCTCTCCTCGCGCCGCTCGGCACGCAGGTTCTCCTGGCGGCGTAGCTCCTCGGCCATGCGCGCGGCGAAGAAGGTGATCACCCCTGCGGCCAGGGCGATGCTCAGCCACATGCCGTAGACCTGCATGGTGTCACGGGCCAGTGGCAGCGTTTCCAGCGGGTAGTACTGCACCAGCAACAAGCTGTAGGCCACCAGGGCGATGCCAGAGAGCACCAGCGAATAGAGCCACGGCAAGGTCACCGCAGCGATCGCCAGCGGCACCAGGTAATAGGAAACGAAGGGGTTGGTCGAACCGCCCGAGTAATAAAGCAGGGCACTGTGGATCAACAGGTCGCAGGCCAGCTGCAGGGCATACTCAAGCTCGGTGACCGGCAGCGACAGGCGCAGGCGCAAGGCGGTGAAGGCGCACAGCAGCGACGACAGGGCCAGGGTCACCGCCAACGAGAACCACGGCAGCGGCAGCAGCTCGGTCCAGTAGGCCACGCCCACCGAGCCGGCCTGGGCGGCCAGGACGAGGATGCGAATGAAGGTCAGGCGCCAGAGGTTCTGGCGTGTAGCGGACAGCGGATGTGCGGCGGCGAGCATGAGCTCTCCCGATGAGTGCTCCAGGAAAATCGGCTGGAGTATACCGAAGCCGGGCGCCTCGCTGCAGCAATGCGGCAAAGCGCCACACTTTGTCACAGGTACATGATGGCACTTTTGAACCCACTACACTGTTTCACGGTCTGATCGGCCATGCGTGGTCTCGTTGCCACGCCTTATCTTGCCAAGGAGCTCCACATGCATATTCCCCGTCGCGGCGCCGCCGCCGTTGCCTTGTCCTGCGGTCTGCTCGCCAGCCTGCCCGCCCTGGCCGCCGACGAGCCGCGCTACAACCAGGTTTCACTGCGCGCCGAAGTGAGCAAGGAAGTGGCCCGCGACCTGATGGTCGTGACCCTGTACAGCGAAGCGCAGAACAGCGACCCGGGCAAACTGGCCAAAGAGATCACCGAGGCCATGAACAAGGCCGTGCAGCAGGCCCGCCAGGTCAAGGACGTGAAGATCAGCCAGGGCAGCCGCAACAGCTATCCGATCTACGACACCAAGGGCCAGAAGATCACCGGTTGGCGCGAACGCGCCGAACTGCGCCTGGAAAGCGCCGACTTCCCGGCCCTGTCCAAGCTCACCGGCGAGCTGCTGCAGGACCTGAAAATGGGCGGCATGGACTTCTCCATCGCCCCGAGCACGCGCAAGAGCAGCGAAGACGCACTGCTCAAGGACGCCGTCGCGGCCTTCAAGGCCCGCGCCCAACTGGCCACCGAAGCCCTCGGCGGCAAGGGCTACAAAGTAGTCAGCCTGAACCTCAACAGCAGCGGCTACCCGCGCCCGTACCTGCGCAACGCGCCGATGGCGATGATGGCCAAGGGCGCCGCCGACGAAGCCGCGCCAGCACCGGATATCGAAGCCGGCACCAGCGAAGTCAGCATGAGCGCCGATGGCCTGATCGAAGTCCAGGTACCCTGACCCCTCCACTTGAATATCCGAGGCGGTCAAAACCGTCTCGGATAACTGTTTCAGACCCTTCCTACGCACCAAACGGGTGCATCCGCTTGTCACATAAAGTGCGAAATATCCTGAAAAATTCGCTCCGTTTGACTACGCAAACGATCAACATTCGCCAAAGTTATACGGATGCGACATCCATGTACGTCCGTACCACGTTTTTGCCGTCAACCATCCTGCTGAGTGTTGCATTGGGAATACCCCCTGCATAAGTATCCGCAGGTCGGCTCACGAGGCCGCCTCAATTCGAAAAATGACAACAATGAGGCCACCATGCTTAAACACGCAGTCATTCCGTTCCTGGTAGGCGCAGGCTTGCTAGCCGGCGCACCGATCGCCCACGCCGCGTCCAACCTGGTGTTCTGCTCCGAAGGCAGCCCGGCCGGTTTCGACCCGGGGCAATACACCACCGGAACCGACTTCGACGCCTCCGCCGAGACCATCTTCAACCGCCTGACGCAATTCGAACGCGGCGGCACCAAGGTCATCCCCGGCCTGGCCACCAGCTGGGACGTCTCCGAGGACGGCAAGACCTACACCTTCCACCTGCGTGAAGGCGTCAAGTTCCACACCACCGATTACTTCAAGCCGACCCGCGACTTCAACGCCGACGACGTGCTGTTCACCTTCAACCGCATGCTCGACAAGGACCAACCCTTCCGCAAGGCCTACCCCACCGAGTTCCCGTACTTCACCGACATGGGCATGGACAAGAACATCACCAAGGTGGAGAAGCTCGACGACCACACGGTGAAGTTCACCCTCGCGCAAGTCGACGCCGCGTTCATCCAGAACATGGCCATGCACTTCGCCTCGATCCAGTCGGCCGAATACGCCGACCAGCTGCTCAAGCAAGGCAAGCCCGCCGACATCAACCAGAAGCCGATCGGCACCGGGCCGTTCGTGTTCAAGAGCTACCAGAAAGACTCCAACATTCGCTTTACCGGCAACAAGAGCTACTGGAATCCTGAGGACGTGAAGATCGACAACCTGATCTTCGCCATCAGCACCGACGCCTCGGTGCGCATGCAGAAACTCAAGAAGAACGAGTGCCAGGTCACCTTGTTCCCACGCCCTGCCGACATCAAACCGCTGAAAGAAGATCCGAAGCTGCAGATGCCCGACCAGGCCGGTTTCAACCTCGGCTACATCGCCTACAACGTGATGGACAAGGTCAAGGGCAGCAACCAAGCGAACCCCCTGTCCCAACTCAAGGTCCGCCAGGCCCTGGACATGGCGGTCAACAAAAAGCAGATCATCGAATCGGTGTATCAGGGTGCCGGCCAGCTGGCGGTCAATGCCATGCCACCGACCCAATGGTCCTATGACGACACCATCAAGGACGCCGCGTACGACCCGGAGAAGGCCAGGCAACTGCTCAAGGAAGCCGGCATCAAGGAAGGCACCGAGATCACCCTGTGGGCCATGCCGGTGCAGCGCCCCTACAACCCCAACGCCAAGCTGATGGCCGAAATGCTCCAGTCCGACTGGGCCAAGATCGGCATCAAGGCCAAGATCGTCAGTTACGAATGGGGCGAGTACATCAAACGTTCCAAGGGCGGCGAGCAGGGCGCCATGCTGATTGGCTGGAGCGGCGACAATGGTGACCCGGACAACTGGCTGGGCACGCTCTATGGCTGCGATGCCATGGACGGCAACAACTTCTCCAAGTGGTGCTACAAGCCCTACGACGACCTGATCAAGCAAGCCAAGGCGACCTCCGACCAGGCCAAGCGCACCGAGCTGTACAAGCAGGCGCAACATATCCTCAAGGAACAGGTGCCGATCACCCCGATCGCCCACTCCACCGTGTATCAGCCCATGAGCGCGAAAGTGAAGGATTTCAAGATCAGCCCGTTCGGCCTGAACTCCTTCTACGGGGTCAGCGTGGACAAGTAACGGCCGTGATCGTCCTGTCGCCATGGTTGGCGGCAGGACGATGACACGATCGGGCGATACGTAGGGAAAATCTCTCACGCTCGCCAGAATTTTCGCGCCCCCATACCAGTACTCAACCCATGGTTCCCGCATCCTGACGCCTCTATCGTCGGGACTGGGACGCCACAGCCGCGTGTTGCCCACGTGGCCCGTTTCGACAACACGGACAAAGGATATGCCATGCGCTTCACCACGCTGAGCTCTACCCTGATCGCCCTCGGCCTGCTGGGCCAGGCATCGACCAGCCTGGCCAACAACCTGGTGTTCTGCTCCGAGGGCAGCCCGGCGGGCTTCGACACCGCCCAGTACACCGCGGCCACCGACAACGACGCCGCCGAACCCATCTATAACCGCCTGGTCGAGTTCGAGCAGGGCGGTACTGCCGTGCAAGCGGGCCTGGCCACCGACTGGCAGGTGTCCGCCGACGGCCTGACATACACCTTCCACCTACGCCCCGGAGTGAAGTTCCACAGCAACAAGGACTTCAAGCCCAGCCGCGACTTCAACGCCGACGACGTGCTGTTCACCTTCAATCGCATGCTCGACAAGCAACAGCCGTTCCGCCAGGCCTATCCCACCGAGTTCCCCTACTTCGTCAGCATGGGCCTGGACAAGAACATCGCCAAGGTCGAGAAGACCGACCCACTGACCGTGGTCTTCACCCTCAACAGCGTCGATGCCGCGTTCATCCAGAACATCGCCATGGCCTTCGCCTCGATCCTCTCCGCCGAATACGCCGAACACCTGCTGGCCAGTGGCAAGCCCAGCGACATCAACCAGAAGCCTATCGGCACCGGGCCGTTCGTGTTCCAGCGCTACCAGAAGGACTCGCAGATCCGCTTCAAGGGCAACAAGGACTACTGGGCGCCGGAGCGAGTGAAGATCGACAACCTGATCTTCTCCATCAACGTCGACCCATCGGTACGCATCCAGAAACTGCGCAAGAACGAATGCCAGGTCACCTTGCACCCCCGCCCTGCCGACCTGCCGGCGCTCAAGCAGGATGACAAGCTGCAGGTCATGACCCAACCGGGCTTCAACCTCGGCTACATCGCCTACAACACCCAGCACCCGCCGTTCGACCGCCTCGAAGTGCGCCAGGCCATGGACATGGCGGTGAACAAGCAGGCGATCATCCAGGCTGTGTACCAGGACGCAGGGCAGCCGGCGGTCAACGCCATGCCGCCGACCCAATGGTCCTACGACAAGTCACTCAAGGACGCCCCCTTCGACCCGGAAAAGGCCAAGCAACTGCTCAAGCAGGCCGGAGTCAAGGACGGCACCGAGATCACCCTCTGGGCCATGCCGGTCCAGCGCCCCTACAACCCCAACGCCAAGTTGATGGCCGAAATGCTCCAGGCCGACTGGAGCAAGCTCGGCTTCAAGGTACGCATCGTCAGCTACGAATGGGGCGAGTACCTCAAGCGCATGAAGAACGGCGAACATGACATCGCCCTGATCGGCTGGACCGGCGACAACGGTGACCCGGACAACTGGCTCGGCACCCTGTTCAGCTGCGATGCCATCGGCAGCAACAACTACTCCTTGTGGTGCGATAAGCAATACGACGCGCTGGTGAAAAAAGCCAAGCAAGTCACCGACCGCGAACAACGCACCAGCCTTTACCAGCAAGCCCAACAACGCCTCAAGCAACAGGTACCGATCACCCCAGTGGCGCACTCGACAGTCAACCAGCCACTGAGCATCAGCGTGAAAGACTTCAAGGTCAGCCCCTTCGGACGCAACGTTTTCTCCGGCGTCAGTATCGATTGACCCTGCAACGTCAGGCCGGGGGTGCAACCCACTCCCGCGACCGCGTGCAGCCCGAATTTGCCTGGCAACCCCCAGGCAGACACCCGCAGTACCGCGTCACCGTGACAAGCCCGGCCCACGAAGCCGGGTGATAACTAAAAAAAAGAAAGGGAGCTTTCATGTCGAGACGTACCGCAACCACCGCATTGGCCTTGTCCGTGGGCGCCTTCTGCGCCCTCGCCCAGGCCGAACCCGCCAGCCAGGACTATATGCCGATCACGCTCAAGTCCAGCAGTGAACAGGCCGAGGCCAAAGGCTTCATCGACGGCCAGAGCCTGTCCGGCAGCACCCGCAACTGGTATGCCCGCGAACGCGCCACCCGCGCGCCGCTGTGGAATTACACCAAGAGCGACGGCACGCGCCGTCCCACCCACAGCCGTGACAACTGGGTGCAGGGCACCATCCTCAACTACAGCTCGGGCTTCACCGAAGGCACCGTGGGCTTTGCCGTCGAGGCCGCGGCCTACAACGCCATCGCCCTGGAGCGCGGGCGCGCCGCAGTGGCCGGGCCGAACAACCGGACACTGACCCATAGCGACGGTGACCCGATCGGCCAGTGGAGCAAGATGGGCCTGGGCAACGTCAAGGCGCGGATGTCCAACACCACCCTGACCCTGGGCCGCCAGTCGGTGGACACGCCGATGATCGCCTACATTGGCAACCGTGCGTTGCCGTCGAGCTTCCAGGGCGCGTTCCTGCACAGCGCCGAGTTCGACAACCTGTCGTTCGACCTGGGCACCTTCGACCGCGTCTCGCCGCGTACCGAGCAGAGCCTGAGCAAGTTCCGCAGCGAATATGGCGCCGAGGGGGTCGAGACCGACCGCGCCAGCACCGCCGGCATCAACTACCAGCCGTTCAAGAGCCTGACCACCAGCCTCTACGCGACCAAGGTCGATGACTTCTGGAACCAGTACTACTTCGGCGCCAACCATGTGCTGGGCGACAGCGCGGTGCTGAGCCTGACCACCGGCCTGAACTACTACAAGACAGTCGACGCCGGCAGCAAGAAAATGGGCGAGATCGACAACGACACCTACAGCCTGTCGTTCGGCCTGACCCACCAGGCCCATACCCTCACCGCCTCCTGGCAGCAGGTCAACGGCAACGAGTACTTCGACTACCTGCACGAGACCAACGGCATCTACCTGGCCAACTCCCTGCTGTCGGACTTCAACGGCCCGAACGAGAAGTCGCTGCAGATCAGCTATGTGTTGAACATGGCCCCATACGGCGTGCCGGGTCTCAAGTTCAACCTGTACAACGCCCGCGGCTGGGGCATCGACGGTACCCACTACAAGGGCACCGCCTATGAGGTGCGTGGCATGGACGGCGAAACTCACTACGAGTGGGGTATCGGCACCAGCTATGCGGTGCAGAGCGGCATGCTCAAGGACACCACCATCCGCGCCACCTACACCGCGCACCGCGCCAGCAAGGCCCAGGCCGACGGCAGCCTGGACGAGCTGCGGATCGTGACCACCATTCCATTCAACATCCTCTGACCGTTGCCGCCATGGCCCGACTCCCCACGGGCCGTGGCGGCTACGCTGGAACGAACACTGCAGGGAGGTTCCATGAAATCGCTACCGTTACGCGCTGCCCTGGCGGCGGTCATCCTGGGCGCCGCGTCGAACCTGGCGGCCAAGCCGCTGGTGGTATGCACCGAGGCCAGCCCGGAAGGCTTCGATATCGTCCAGTACACCACCGCCGTCACCGCCGATGCCACGGCCGAGGCCATCTTCAACCGCCTGGTCGACTTCAAGCCCGGCACCACCGAGATCCAGCCGGCGCTGGCCAAGAGCTGGGACATCAGCCCCGATGGCCTGGTCTACACCTTCCACCTGCGCGAAGGAGTCAAGTTCCACACCACCGACTATTTCACCCCCACCCGCGACTTCAACGCCGATGACGTGCTGTGGAGCCTGAACCGACAGCTGCGCAAGGACCACCCCTGGCACGACAAGACCAGTGTCGGCTACCCCTATTTCGAGAGCATGGCCTTCAAGGACTTGCTCAAGTCGGTTGAAAAAACCGACGACCATACCGTGGTGATCACCCTGACCCGCCCGGAAGCCCCGTTCCTGCGCGACATGGCCATGGCCTTCACCTCGATCTACTCCGCCGAATACGGCGATCAGTTGCTCAAGGCGGGCAAGACCGGCGACCTCAACAGCAAGCCGGTCGGCACCGGGGCGTTCATCTTCCAGCGCTACAACAAGGACGCCCAGGTTCGCTACAAGCCCAACCCGGACTACTTCCGTGGCAAGCCACCGGCCGATGCGCTGATCTTCGCCATTGCCACCGACAGCAACGTGCGCCTGCAGAAACTGCGCGCCAACGAATGCCAGATCGCCCTGTACCCCAAGCCTGACGACGTGCCGGGCATCAAGACCGATGCCAAGCTCAAGGTGGCCGAGATCGAGGCCCTGGTCACCGGCTATATCTCCATGAACACCCAGCACAAGTACCTGAGCGACGTGCGCGTGCGCAAGGCGATCAACATGGCCTTCGACCGCCAGACCCACGTCGACCAGCTGTTCGGCAAAGGCAACGCGCTGGTCGGGGTCAACCCCTACCCGCCGACCATGATCGGCTACAACACCGACAACAAGAACCCGCCCCACGACCTGGACAAGGCCCGCGCCCTGCTCAAGGAAGCCGGCGTCCCGGAAGGCACGGTGATCACCCTGTTCACCCGCAACGGCGGCGGCCCGACCAACCCCAACCCACGGTTGTCCGCCGAAATGCTGCAAGCCGACCTGGCCAAGATCGGCATCAAGCTCGATATCCGTGTGCTGGAATGGGCCGAGATGTTGCGCCGCGCCAAGAAAGGCGAGGCCGACCTGGTTTCGGCGGGCTGGGCCGGCGACAACGGCGACCCGGACAACTTCCTCACGCCGATGCTCAGTTGCGACGCGGCGAAAAGCGGCGAGAACTATGCGCGCTGGTGCAACCCTAAGTTCCAGGAACTGATCACCCGCGCCCGCGAGGTCATCGACAACGACGAACGCGCCAAGCTCTATAACGAGGCCTTGGCGGTGTACGATGAAGACCAACCGTGGATCAGCATGGCCCACCCGAAAATGTTCACCGCCATGCGCGAGAACGTCGAAGGCTATGTCATCAATCCACTGACCAACAATAACTTCGCCACCACCAAGGTGAAGTAGAACAACAACAACGACCGCCGGCAGCCTGTACGGGAGCCGGCGGCACTGCCTTTACCGGCTGGATGAGGTACCCACGAACATGTTGAGTTTTATTGCCCGGCGCCTGGGCCTGCTGATCCCGACCTTCTTCGGTATCACCCTGCTGACCTTCGCGCTCATACGCCTGATCCCCGGCGACCCGGTGGAAGTGATGATGGGCGAGCGCAGGGTCGACCCCGAGATGCACGCCCAGGCCATGGAGCGCCTGGGCCTGAACAAGCCCCTGCCGGTCCAGTACCTGGACTACGTCGGCAAGCTTGCCCAGGGTGACCTCGGCGAGTCCCTGCGCACCCGCGAAAGCGTCTGGAACGAATTCCTCACCCTGTTCCCCGCCACGCTGGAGCTGGCCATGGCCGCCCTGCTGTTCGCCGGGGTGATCGGCCTGCTGGCCGGGGTGATCGCCGCGCTCAAGCGCGGTTCGCTGTTCGACCACGGGGTGATGGGTATCTCCCTGGCGGGCTACTCGATGCCGATTTTCTGGTGGGGCCTGATCCTGATCATGTTCTTCTCCGTGAGCCTGGGCTGGACCCCGGTTTCCGGGCGTATCGACCTGCTCTACGACATCGAGCCGAAGACCGGCTTCATGCTCATCGACACCCTGCTCAGCGACGAGGAAGGCGCCTTCAAGGACGCGGTCATGCACTTGATCCTGCCGGCCATCGTGCTGGGCACCATCCCGCTGGCGGTGATCGCCCGCATGACCCGCTCGTCGATGCTCGAGGTGCTGCGCGAGGACTACATCCGCACCGCTCGCGCCAAAGGCCTGTCGCCGTCGCGCGTGGTATTCATCCATGGCCTGCGCAACGCGCTGATCCCGGTGCTCACCGTGTTCGGCCTGCAGGTCGGCACGCTGCTGGCTGGCGCCGTGCTCACCGAGACCATCTTCTCCTGGCCGGGCATCGGCAAATGGCTCATCGAAGCCATCGGCGCCCGTGACTACCCCGTGGTGCAAAACGGCATCCTGTTGATCGCCTGCCTGGTGATCCTGGTCAACTTCGTCGTGGACATTCTCTACGGCCTGGCCAACCCACGCATCCGTCACCAGCGCTGAGGATTCCATCATGACCAGCCCCATTCCGAAATCCGTCACACCGACCAGCGCGGTTGACCAAAGCTTGCTCTACCCCTCGCCGTACAAAGAGTTCTGGCAGGCCTTCTCGCGCAACAAAGGCGCGGTGGCCGGCCTGGCCTTCATGTGCCTGATCGTGTTCTGCGCGCTGTTCGCCCCCTGGGTGGCACCGCACAACCCCAGCGAGCAGTACCGCGACTTCCTGCTGACCCCGCCGGTGTGGCTCGAAGGCGGCACCTGGCAATTCATCCTCGGCACCGACGAGCTGGGCCGCGACCTGCTGTCACGCCTGATCCAGGGCTCGCGCCTGTCGCTGCTGATCGGCCTGTCGTCGGTGGTGATGTCGCTGATTCCAGGCATCTTGCTCGGCCTGCTGGCCGGTTTCTTCCCGCAGATTCTCGGCCCGTCGATCATGCGCCTGATGGACGTGATGCTGGCCCTGCCCTCGCTGCTGCTGGCCGTGGCCATCGTCGCCATCCTCGGCCCAGGCCTGATCAACACCGTGATCGCCATCGCCATCGTCTCGCTGCCCTCCTACGTGCGCCTGACCCGCGCCGCGGTGATGGGCGAGCTGAACCGCGACTACGTCACCGCCGCGCGCCTGGCCGGCGCCGGCCTGCCGCGGCTGATGTTCGTCACCGTGCTGCCCAACTGCATGGCGCCGCTGATCGTCCAGGCCACCTTGAGCTTCTCCTCGGCCATCCTCGACGCCGCCGCCCTGGGCTTCCTCGGCCTCGGCGTGCAGCCGCCAACCCCCGAGTGGGGCACCATGCTGGCCTCGGCCCGCGACTACATCGAACGCGCCTGGTGGGTAGTGAGCCTGCCAGGCCTGACCATTTTGCTCAGTGTGCTGGCAATCAACCTGATGGGCGACGGGCTGCGCGACGCGCTGGACCCGAAACTCAAGAATGCCGCCTGAGGAGACCGCCATGTCACTGTTGCAGATCAACAACCTGAACGTGCGCTTCGGCGACGCCAACGCCGTGCCCGTGGTCGACGGCCTGGAGCTTGCGGTGGACGCCGGCGAGATCCTCGCCATCGTCGGCGAATCCGGCTCCGGCAAGTCGGTCACCATGATGGCCCTGATGGGCCTGATCGACGCCCCCGGGCGCATCACCGCCGACGTGCTCAACTTCGACGGCATCGACATGCTCAAGCTCAGCAGCCGGCAACGGCGCAAGGTGGTGGGCAAGGACATCGCCATGGTCTTCCAGGACCCGATGACCGCGCTCAACCCCAGCTATACCGTCGGCTACCAGATCGAGGAAGTGCTGCGCCAGCACCTGGGCCTCAAAGGTAAAGCGGCGCGCCAACGCGCCCTGGAGCTGCTGAAGAAGGTCGAGATCCCCGCCGCCGAAAGCCGCCTGGATGCCTACCCGCACCAGCTGTCCGGCGGCATGAGCCAGCGCGTGGCCATCGCCATGGCCATCGCCGGCGAGCCGAAGCTGCTGATCGCCGACGAACCGACCACCGCGCTGGACGTGACCATCCAGGCGCAGATCATGGAACTGCTGGTCAACCTGCAGAAGGAGCGCAACATGGCGCTCATCCTGATCACCCACGACCTGGCCGTGGTCGCCGAAACCGCCAAGCGCGTGTGCGTGATGTACGCGGGCCAAGCGGTCGAGGTCGGCCAGGTGCCGGAGCTGTTCGACATCCCCGCCCACCCCTACAGCGAAGCGCTGCTGGCGGCGATCCCCGAGCACAGTATCGGCGCCGAGCGCCTGGCCACCCTGCCCGGCATCGTCCCCGGCCGCTATGACCGGCCGCAAGGTTGCCTGCTGTCGCCGCGCTGCCCCTACGTGCAGGAAAACTGCCGCCGGCAGCGCCCGGCCCTCGATCCCCAGGCCCATAGCCTGGTGCGTTGCTTCTATCCGCTTAACCAGGAGGTGGCGTGATGGCCGTCGTACTGTCCGCCCGCGAATTGACCCGCCACTACGAAGTCTCCCGCGGCCTGTTCAAGGGCCACGCGCTGGTGCGCGCGCTCAATGGCGTGTCGTTCGAGCTGGAGGCCGGCAAGACCCTGGCCGTGGTTGGCGAGTCCGGTTGTGGCAAGTCCACCCTGGCCCGCGCCCTGACCCTGATCGAAGACCCCTCCTCCGGTTCGCTGCAGATCGCTGGCCATGAGGTCAAAGGCGCCAGCAAGGAGCAGCGCAAGCAAT
The DNA here is from genome assembly GCF_004519305.1 of Pseudomonas sp. RIT623. GTDB lineage: Bacteria > Pseudomonadota > Gammaproteobacteria > Pseudomonadales > Pseudomonadaceae > Aquipseudomonas. The sequence goes on from NZ_SOZA01000005.1 coordinate 25,669, forward strand.
TGCGTCGCGACGTGCAGATGGTGTTCCAGAGCCCCTATGCCTCGCTCAATCCACGGCAGAAGATCGGCGACCAACTGGCCGAGCCGCTGCTGATCAACACCTCGCTGAGCAAGGCCGAGCGCCGCGAAAAAGTGCAGAAGATGATGGAGCAGGTGGGCCTGCGCCCCGAGCACTACCAGCGCTATCCGCACATGTTCTCTGGCGGGCAGCGCCAGCGGATCGCCCTGGCCCGGGCGATGATGCTGCAACCCAAGGTGCTGGTGGCGGACGAACCGACCTCGGCGCTGGACGTGTCGATCCAGGCCCAGGTGCTGAACCTGTTCATGGACCTGCAGAAGGAATTCAACACCGCCTACGTGTTCATCTCGCACAACCTGGCGGTGGTGCGCCATGTGGCGGACCAGGTGCTGGTGATGTACCTGGGCCGGCCGGCGGAGATGGGGCCGAAGGAGGATATCTACGAGAAGCCGCTGCATCCGTATACGCAAGCATTGCTCTCGGCGACCCCGGCGATCCACCCGGACCCACTCAAGCCGAAGATCCGCATTGCCGGTGAGCTGCCCAACCCGCTGAATCCGCCGGATGGTTGCGCGTTCCACAAGCGCTGCCCGTATGCCACCGAGCGCTGCGCCAAGGAAGTGCCGGCGCTGAGGCAGGTCAGTACACGGCAGGTGGCCTGCCATTACGCCGAGCAGTTCCTGTAGATCGTTGGGGGCGCTTTGCGCCCCTTTCCGGCCGGTCCGGCCGGAAAGGGCCGCAAATCGGCCCCGGGGATCTCAGTGCATGAAGAACCAGATCAGGATGATCACCGGAATCGGCACCCCAATCATCCACAGCAGTATCGAGCGCATGATGCTTCTCCTCGTTCGTGGTCTACCAAAGTCCGTGCAGCGCCCATGCCAGTTGTGTCAAAAAATGACATCCATATGAAACAAGGCCTTAGCCATTAAGCCACGTTGATCCACCGTGCAAAATGCAGGATCACCGCCCACCCCCGAGGCGTTCTGCAATGCCTGGTCTTGTCACCCTGAACCACGCCAAGGCACTATCGCCCCCATGACCTCCACCACCCTCCCCGACAGCCCTGAGCAAACCCCGCTCACCGCCGCCACGGTCATGCGCTACCACCTGTGCTGGAAGCATCGCGACCTCGACGGGGTCATGGCGCTGTACCACCCGCACATCCAGTACCACGACTTCTTCCAGAACCGCGTGCTCGGCTTCGACGAGCTGCGCGACTACGTGCGCGCCTGCCTGCCCCATGAGGCCGGCGAGGACATCGTCCACAGCGATCGTATCCGCATCGATGGCTGTACCGCGTTCATCCAGTACCAGGTCACGGTGCAGGGCGGCGACGGGCTGGTGGCGTTCCAGTCCAGCGAAGCGATCACGGTCAGGGACAACCTGATCTGGCGGGTCAACGAATACGCCACCCTGGTTCGCCAGAACGACATCGGCCGGATCAGCGACGGCCCACGCCCGGCCACCAGCCGCCTCGGCTTGTCACCACGGCAGTTGTCGAGCATGGCCCAGGACCTGGAGCATTACTTCCAGCGCCAGCGTCCCTACCTCGACCCGGAACTGGACCTGCAGCAGGTGGCCAACGCCAGCGGCTACAGCCGCAACCAGATTTCCTACCTGCTCAACCAGGTGCTCGGGCAAAGCTTCTACCGCTATGTCAACCAGGCGCGCCTGCAACACCTGATGGCGAGCCTCGACGACGTCAGCGTCGAGACGCCGATCGACGACCTGGCGTTCAACGCCGGCTTCAACTCGCTCTCGGCGTTCTACAAGTGCTTCCGCGAGCACACCGGCCTTACCCCCAAGGCCTATCTCAAACAAATTTCCCTGCGTGCACGCACGTAAGACAGGCGCGGACCGACACCACTAGCATCGCCCACAGACCTAGACGGATGTGGAGCAAAACCCAATGCAACCCCCGCGCACGATCAGCCTGTGGATGGACCAGCTCAACGAGCCGCTGTGCGCGCGCCCGTCCCTGCGCCAGGACCTGGACGCCGATGTGTGCATCATCGGCGCCGGCTACACCGGCCTGTGGACCGCCTATTACCTCAAGCGCCAGGCGCCCCAGCTGAACATCGCGGTGATCGAGGCCAACATTGCCGGTTTCGGCGCCTCCGGGCGCAACGGCGGCTGGCTGATGGGCAACCTGCTCGGCGAGGACCGCCTGCTCGCCACCCTCTCGCCACAGCAACGGCGTGAAAGCATCGACCTGCTGCACGCCATCCCCGACGAAGTCCATGAGGTGCTGCTGCGTGAAGGCATCGCCTGCGATTACCGCAAGGGCGGCGTGCTGTATTGCGCCGCGCGCTACCCGGAACAGGAGCGCAGCCTACGCGCCTGGCTCGATGACCTCTATCGACTGGGCATGACCGAGGACGACTATCGCTGGCTGCGTCCCGAACAGCTAGAGACCCAGCTGAAGATCAGCACGCCCTATGGCGCCATCTTCAATCCGCATGTCGCCACGGTCCAGCCGGCCAAACTGGTACGCGGCCTGGCGCGAACGGTCGAGGCCATGGGCGTGCCGATCTACGAAAACACCCCGGCCATCGACTGGCAGGCCGGCGAAGTGCGCACCCCACTGGCACGCATCCGCAGCCACTGGGTGGTGCCCGCCGTCGAAGGCTATGCCGCCAGCCTGCCGCCACTTGGGCGGCACCAGTTACCGGTGCAGAGCCTGCTGGTGGCCACCGAACCCCTGCCGGAATCGACCTGGGAACAGATCGGCCTGAGCCAGGGCCAGGCCTTCAGCGAAAGCAGCCGCCAGGTCACCTACGGCCAGCGCAGCGCCGACAATCGCCTGGTGTTCGGCGCACGCGGTGGCTATCGCTTTGGCGGTCGCTTGCGCGAGGACTTCACCCTCACCGGCAACGAAGTCGAACTGCGCCGCTACCTGTTCGGCGAGCTGTTCCCGCAGCTCAAGCACGTGCGCATCACCCACTCGTGGGGTGGCAACCTGGGCATGGCCCGGCGCTTTCGCCCGCACATGCTGTGCGATCGCCAGCGCGGCATCGCCCTGTCCGGCGGCTACGGCGGGGAAGGTGTCGGCGCCAGCAACCTGGGGGGACGCACCTTGGCGGCGTTGATTCTCGACCAGCACAACGTCCTGACCGCCCAGCCCTGGGTACACGACAACCGCCCGCTGTCGAGCCTGGCCAGCTGGCCGCCCGAACCCTGCCGCTGGGTGGGTTACAACGCGATCATCCAGAGTTTCGTCCACGAGGACCGGACCCTCGCCAACCCGGCCAGCGCCCGCTGGCGGCGGCGCCTGGCCAGCGGCTTGGCCGATTTCATGGAAAGCTTCATGCACTGACTTCCCTTCATCACCACACAGGATCCACCGGCCATGAGCATCACCCAGTTCAAGCGCACCGACAGCGCCATCCTGGACAGTTCCACCCCGGTCGCCGTGCCGCTCGGCGCACCGGTCGCGGTCACCTCGGTCACCTGCGTCGAACGCGGTGACGGCGTCGAAACCGGCATCTGGGAGTGCACCCCCGGGCGCTGGCGGCGACAGATCGTGCAACAGGAATTCTGCCATTTCATCAAGGGCCGCTGCACTTTCACCCCCGATGGCGGCGAGCCGCTGACCATAGAAGCCGGAGATGCCCTGATGCTACCGGCCAACAGCCTCGGCACCTGGGACATCCAGGAGACGGTGCGCAAGACCTACGTCCTGATTTTCTGATCCGCTGATCGCCTGCCTTCGATAACAACAGACAAAGCAAGGTAACCCCGACATGCGCACCTACCTTCTCGCCCCCTTGATGCTGGCCGCAAGCGTTGCCAGCGCCGCCGACTCGGTGAAGATCTACAACTGGTCGAGCTATATCGCCCCCAACACCCTCAAACAGTTCCAGCAAGCCACGGGCATCGTGCCCACCTACGATGTGTTCGACAGCAACGAAACCCTCGACGGCAAGCTGATGACTGGCAACTCTGGCTATGACGTGGTGTTTCCGTCCAACCACTTCATGGCCCGGCAGATCCAGGGCAAGGCCCTGAAGAAACTCGACAAGTCGCAGTTGCCGAACTGGAAGCACCTCAACCCGGTGCTGCTCAAGGCGCTGGAGGTCAACGACCCGGGCAACCAGTATGGTTTCCCCTACCTGTGGGGCAGCACCGGCATTGGCTACAACATCGACAAGGTCAAGGCGGTGCTCGGCGACCATGCGCCCATCGACTCATGGGACCTGTTCTTCAAGCCCGAGTACCTGTCCAAGCTCAAGGGCTGTGGCGTGGCGGTGCTCGACAATGGCCCCGAACTGCTACCGATCGCCCTGCACTACCTGGGCCTGCCGCACCACAGCCAGGCCCCGGCGGACTACGACAAGGCCAAAGAGTTGCTGATGAAGGTGCGCCCGTACATCAGCTACTTCCACTCCTCGAAGTACACCGGCGACCTGGCCAATGGCGATGTGTGCCTGGTGGTGGGCTTCTCGGGCGATGTGCTGCAGGCGAAGAACCGTGCCGAAGAGGCGAACAATGGCGTGAAGGTGGGTTATTCGATCCCCAGGGAAGGCGCGCCGATGTGGTTCGACATGGTCGCCATGCCAGCCGATGCGCCCAACGAGAAGGCCGGCTATGCCTACATGAACTATCTGCTGCAGCCCGAGGTGATGGCGCAGATCAGCAACTTCGTGCAGTACGCCAACGGCAACCAGCAGGCCGATGCGCTGGTGGACCCGGCGCTGAAGGGCAACACGATGATCTATCCGAGCGCGGATGTGATGGACAAGCTATATGCGCTGGAGGCGATGCCGGCGAAGATCGACCGCATTCGCACACGCATCTGGACCAGTATCAAGGCCGGGAATTGATTGCAGGCATTACGCGGCCCCTGTAGGAGCGGCCTTGTGCCGCGAAAGGGCCGCGTAGCGGCCCCAGGGTTCAGTGTTAGAGAAAGATTCTGGGGCCGCTTTGCGGCCCTTTCGCGACACGAGGCCGCTCCGACAGGGTCGAGTGCAGGCCTGCTGGATCAGTGATGCTCGCGGGTCGCGCGGAACTTGATGTCCGGCCAGCGCTCTTCCATCAGCGACAGGTTGACCCGGGTCGGGGCCAGGTAGGTCAGGTGACCGCCACCGTCGATGGCCAGGTTCTCCATGGCCTTGTTCTGGAATTCCTCGAGCTTCTTCTTGTCGTCGCAGGCGATCCAGCGCGCCGACCAGACGGTGATCGGCTCATAGGCGCACTCGACCTTGTACTCTTCCTTCAGGCGGCTGGCGACCACATCGAACTGCAGCACGCCGACCGCGCCGAGGATGATGTCGTTGCTGCGCTCGGGGAAGAACACCTGGGTGGCGCCCTCTTCGGCCAGCTGCTGCAGGCCCTGGCGCAGCTGCTTGGATTTCAGCGGGTCCTTCAGGCGCACGCGGCGGAACAGCTCCGGGGCGAAGTGCGGGATACCGGTGAAGCCCAGCGCCTCGCCTTCGGTGAAGGTGTCGCCAATCTGGATGGTGCCGTGGTTGTGCAAGCCGATGATGTCACCGGCAAAGGCCTCTTCCAGTTGCTCACGCTCGGAGGAGAAGAACGTCAGCGCATCACCGATGCGCAGGTCCTTGTTCAGGCGCACATGGCGCATCTTCATGCCCTTCTCGTACTTGCCCGAGCAGATACGCATGAAGGCGATGCGGTCGCGGTGTTTCGGGTCCATGTTCGCCTGGATCTTGAACACGAAGCCGGTGAATTTCTCTTCCACCGGTTCCACGGTGCGCTCGTGGGCGACCCGGCCCAGCGGGCGCGGTGCCCAGTCGACGACCGCGTCGAGCACATGGTCGACACCGAAGTTGCCCAGCGCGGTACCGAAGAACACCGGGGTCAGCTGGCCGTTGATGAACTCGTCCTGGTTGAACTCATGGCAGGCGCCCTGTACCAGTTCCAGCTGCTCGACGAAGCTGTCGTACTGGTCGCCCAGATGCGCGCGGGCCTCGTCGGAATCCAGCTTCTGGATGATCTTGGCTTCGGTACGCTCGTGGCCGTGGCCCGGGGTGTAGACGATGATGTAGTCGCCAGTGAGGTGGTACACGCCCTTGAAGTCGCGGTAGCAGCCGATCGGCCAGGTGATCGGCGCGGCCTTGATCTTCAACACCGCCTCGATTTCGTCGAGCAGTTCGATCGGGTCGCGGATGTCACGGTCGAGTTTGTTGATGAAGCTGACGATAGGTGTGTCGCGCAGGCGGCACACGTCCATCAGGGCGATGGTCCGCGGCTCTACGCCCTTACCGCCGTCGAGCACCATCAGCGCCGAGTCCACCGCGGTCAGGGTGCGGTAGGTGTCTTCCGAGAAGTCCTCGTGGCCGGGGGTGTCGAGCAGGTTGATCATGTGCTCGCGGTAGGGGAACTGCATCACCGAGGTGGTGATGGAGATGCCGCGCTGTTTCTCCATTTCCATCCAGTCGGAGGTGGCGTGGCGGTCGGACTTGCGCGACTTCACGGTACCGGCGACGGCAATGGCCTTGCCCATCAGCAGGAGCTTCTCGGTGATGGTGGTCTTACCGGCGTCGGGGTGGGAAATGATGGCGAAAGTGCGGCGCTTCGCGACTTCGGCGGCCTGGTTGGTCATGGGAAATCGCCTGACTGGGGATTCAAAAAGGGGCGATATCATACCTGAAGTCGGGGCGCGGGCCAAAACCGAAGATACGAAAGGCGGCCCGAACATGGCATTCGAGGAATCACGACAGCCACGCATACATCGCCTAGCCCAGGGCCATCCAACGTCGCGTCGGCAAACGCCTCGATAGCAGGTACTTCAACGCCTCCACGTAATATCCGCGCTTTTTTTTCGCGTGAAAATTCCTAGAACCCAGTGATTAACACTGGCCAAATGCCGCCCCAGATGGGAACCTTTACGCCCACGGAGACGTCCACTCCCCTGCAAGCCGCTTCGCTTCAGGGCTGGTTTCACCTGCTTCACGAGCCCGACGGGGTTCGGCTCATGGCCTGATGCCACGCATCGGCTGCTACTCGCGAGCACACCACCCGCCGCCAGGAATGGCCGGCCGCACGGGGGTGTGATCGCCGACTATAAAAAAAGGAGTCCGCCTGTGGCTGCACGCTACGGAAAAGGGCTGTTGGGATGGGCCGCCGTGCTCGTCATCCTGGCCCTGCTGGTCCACTGGATCGGCATCGACACGATCGCCCGCTACCGCGACGATCTTGGGTTCTACCTGCAAGCGCACCTGGTCCTGGTGCTGGCTTCGATGGCGGCGGCGCTGGCCGTGGGCATCCCCGCCGGCATTGCCTTGAGTCGACCGCACCGGGTCGACAAAGCCGAACGCTTCATGCAGTTTTTCAACGTAGGCAACACCATCCCTCCCCTGGCCGTCCTGGCCATCGCCCTGAGTATCCTGGGCATCGGCGCAGGTCCTGCGATCTTCGCGCTGTTCCTCGCCTCCCTGCTGCCCATCGTGCGCAACACCTACGAAGGCCTGAAGAACGTCCCCGCCTCGCTCAAGGAAGCAGCCACCGGTATCGGCATGACCCCGCGCCAGCAGCTGTGGCAAGTGGAACTGCCCAATGCCGTGCCGATCATCGTCGGCGGCGTGCGCGTGGCCCTGGCGCTGAACGTCGGCACCGCGCCCCTGGCGTTCCTGATCGGCGCCAACAGCCTGGGCAGCCTGATCTTCCCCGGCATCGCCCTGAACAACCAGCCGCAACTGCTGCTCGGCGCCGCGTGTACAGCGCTGCTTGCCCTGGTGCTGGATGCCCTGGTGAGTTTCTCCAGCAAACGCTGGCTGGAACGCGGCCTGGCCGGATAACAAGAGGGAACCCATGAAAAGAATCATCGCCTTGCTGCTGGGCGCGGCCCTGCTATACGCAGGATTTGCCCAGGCAGCGGAAAAACCGCTGGTGCGCATCGGCGCGCGGGTGTTCACCGAACAGACCGTGCTCGCCGAAATCACCGCCCAGTACCTGCGCGCCAACGGCTTCGACGTGCGCGTGACCAGCGGCCTTGGTAGCAACATCGCGCGCCAGGCCCAGGAAACCGGCCAGCTCGACCTGATGTGGGAATACACCGGCGTCTCGCTGGTGTCGTACAACCATATCGACGAGCGCATGCCCGACGCCGCAGCCACCTATGCCAGGGTCAAGGCCCTGGATGCGCAGAAGGGCCTCGTCTGGCTGGCTCCGTCGCGCTTCAGCAACACCTATGCCCTGGGCCTGCCGAAAGCGGTCGCCGCCGCCTACCCGCAGATCAACTCGATCAGCGACCTCAACCAGGTGCTGCGTGACGAACGCCAGCGCACCCACCTGGTCGCGCTGGACACCGAGTTCGCCAACCGCCCCGATGGCCTGGTCGGCCTGCGCGAGCTGTACGGCCTGCCGCTGGACCGGCGCAACATCCGCCAGATGGACGGTGGCCTGGTGTACACCGCCATGCGCAACAACCAGGTGTTCGCCGGGCTGGTGTACACCACCGACGGCCGCCTGAACGCCTTCGACCTCAAGCTGCTGAAAGACGACAAGCACTACTTCCCCGACTACACCGCCGCCCCGGTCGTGCGCAAAGCCGTGCTCGACGCCCACCCGCAACTGGCAGGGCTGCTCAAGCCGTTGGCCGAGCGACTGGACGACCAGACCATGCGCCAGCTCAACGCCAAGGTCGATGTCGAGCACCAGAGCCCAAGCCGTGTAGCCGCCGCCTTCTTGCGCGAGCACTCACTCAGCGAGGTGCAGCCATGAACCTGCTCGATACCTTCGCCCACCTCGACTGGGTCCAGGTCCTGCAATTGACCGGCCAGCACATCACCCTGGTCGGCATCGCCGTGGGCCTGGCCATCGTCGTCGGCGTGCCGCTGGGCATCCTGATGACCCGCTTCCCAGTCTTTGCCGGCCCGCTGCAGGCCAGCGCCACGGTGCTGCTGACCATCCCCTCCATCGCCCTGTTCGGCCTGCTGCTGCCGTTCTACTCCAAGTTCGGCCAAGGCCTCGGCCCGCTACCGGCGATCACCGCGGTGTTCCTTTACTCACTGCTGCCGATCCTGCGCAACACCTACCTGGCCCTGACCAACGTCGAACCCGGTATCCGCGAAGCCGCCCGCGGCATCGGCATGACCTTCGGCCAGCGCCTGCGCATGGTCGAGCTGCCCATCGCGGTGCCGGTGATCCTCGCCGGGGTGCGCACCGCCGTGGTGATGAACATCGGCGTGATGACCATCGCCGCCACCATCGGTGCCGGTGGCCTGGGCGTGCTCATCCTCACCGCCATCAGCCGCAGCGACATGTCGATGTTGCTGGTCGGCGCGGTGCTGGTCAGCCTGCTGGCGATCATCGCCGACCTGCTCCTGCAAACCCTGCAACGTGCCCTGACTCCGGAAGGACTGCGCTCATGATCGAATTGAAGAACCTCAGCAAGACCTTCAACGTCAACGGCAAGGACGTCAAAGCCGTCGACTCGGTAAGCCTCACCGTCAACGAAGGTGAGATCTGCGTGTTCCTCGGCCCCTCCGGCTGCGGCAAGAGCACCACGCTGAAGATGATCAACCGCCTGATCACCCCGACCTCAGGGCAAGTGTTCATCAATGGCGAGGACACCACCGGCCTCGACGAGGTGACCCTGCGCCGGCACATCGGCTATGTGATCCAGCAGATCGGCCTGTTCCCCAACATGACCATCGAGGAGAACATCACCGTGGTGCCGCGCCTGCTCGGCTGGGACAAGCAGAAATGCCACGAGCGTGCCCGCGAGCTGATGCACATGATCAAGCTCGAGCCCAAGCAGTACCTGCAGCGCTACCCGCGCGAACTGTCCGGTGGCCAGCAGCAACGCATCGGCGTGATCCGCGCCCTGGCCGCCGAGGCCCCGGTGCTGCTGATGGACGAGCCGTTCGGCGCGGTCGACCCGATCAACCGCGAGATGATCCAGAACGAGTTCTTCGAGATGCAGCGGGCGCTGAACAAGACGGTGATCATGGTCAGCCATGACATCGACGAGGCCATCAAGCTGGGCGACAAGATCGCCATCTTCCGCGCCGGCAAGCTGTTGCAGCTGGATCACCCGGACACCCTGCTGGCACACCCGGTGGACGAGTTCGTAAGCAACTTCGTCGGCCAGGACAGCACCCTGAAACGCCTGCTGCTGGTGCGCGCCGAGGATGCGGCGGACAACGCGCCGTCGCTGAGCCCGGAAACACCGGTGGGCGACGCGCTGGAGCTGCTGGACGAGCATGACCGCCGTTATGTGGTGGTGACCGATGCGCAGAATCGCGCGCTGGGCTATGTGCGCCGGCGCGACATGCACCGCCAGCAGGGCACGTGCGGGGATTTCCTGCGATCGTTCAATGCCACGGCGGCGCACGATGAGCACCTGCGCATCCTGCTGTCGCGCATGTACGAGTTCAATCGGGCGTGGTTGCCGGTGCTGGATGCCGAACAGGTGTTCCTGGGCGAGGTGACGCAGGAGTCGATTGCGGCTTACCTGAGTTCGGGCAGATCACGGGGGGCCAAGACCAGTATTGTGTCGCCGGCCGAGGCAGTGATCTCCTGATAGAAAGCCGGGGCCGCTGTGCGGCCCATCGCGACACAAGGCCGCTCCTACAGAGGAATGCGATCTCCTGTAGGAGCGGCCTTGTGCCGCGAAAGGACCGCAAAGCGGTCCCATTCAGAACCCTACACTGGCCTGCACATAGAACGTGCGCGGCTCACCCACATAAATGCCGGCATTGTTGTCGCTGGAACGGGTGAAGTACTGCTTGTCGAACAGGTTCTTCACCCCGGCCGCCAGCTTCAGGTTCGACAACCGCGGACCGAAGTCATACCCGCCACGGGCATGCCAGATCACGTACCCCGGAATATCGCCATACTGCCCGTCGGCGCTCGGCTCGGTGATGTAGTTGCCGTTGAAGCTGCCATTGGCGTTCATCCCAGTGCCCGGCGCGCGCTGTTTCGACTGGGCGTAGGCATCCAGGTTCCAGGTCCAGCGGTTGACCTGGTAGCGCAACCCGGCGGTGGCCACCTGCCGCGAGTAGAACGGCAGGTCACGACCCTTGAACCCGGGGATTTCACCTTCGTAGGTGGCACGGGTATAGGTGTACCCGGCATTCACCGAAAGCCCTTGCAGACGCGGGTCCAGGCCAGACAGGTCGTAGCGCGCCGAGGCCTCGATGCCCTGGTGCTTGGTGGCGCCGAGGTTGGTCCAGCCGACATCGTTGCTGATGTACTGCAATTCATCGTCGAAGTCGATGTAGAACGCGGTCAGTTCACCCGCCCAATGGCCGTTGTCATAGCGCGTGCCGATCTCGTAGGTCTTGGCCTTCTCCGGCTCCAGGCCGTTGGCGGTGCTGTCGCCGCTGCCGCCCTGGCCGAGCTGGAAATACTGCAAGCTGCCGAACGAAGTCTCGTAGTTGGCGAACAGCTTCCAGGCGTCCGACAAGTGATACATCACGCTCAAGGCCGGCAGCGGCTCGTTGCTGGTGATGCTGCGGTTCTTCTCCGGCACCGGGCGCTGGTTGGCGTCCAGCACCGGGCGATCGCGCCAATCGGTGTTGATGTGCTCGAAGCGGATACCCGGGGTGATGGTCCAGTTGCCCACGTCGATCTTGTCGTCGATGTAATAGGCGCTGGCCTCGGTGCCGCCGCTGCGGTCCTGGAACACATGGCCATCGGAGGTCGGGGTCGCGGTCGGCACATTGTCGATCAGCGCCAGGCGGGTGGACTGCTCGCGCATCGCTTCCTTCAAGTAGCGATAGCCGACGCTGACTTCCTGGGTGGTCGGGCCGAGGAAGAAGATCCGCGACAACCGCGGCTCGATGGCGAAGGTGTGGTAGTTGCGCGGATACGCCGACAGGGTCTTCATGTCGCGCGCGGCGATGGCGCTGCCGCGGAAGCTGTCGGTGTAGTAGGTCAGCACCTCGAACTGGGTGGCGTCGTCGATCTGCCGCAGCCACTTGAACGACACATCCTTGCGCCGGCCACTGAAGTAGTCGTAGTCGCGCAGCGACTGGTAGGGGTTGTGGTCGTACTGGGCCTGGGTCAGGCCGCCAGGCATGTCGGCGCGGCCATCGTAGTAGTGGAAGTTGAGCCAGAACTCGTCGACATCGGTCGGTGCCCAGTGGGTCTTGAGCATCACATCATCGATGTCGTTGTCGTTGTTGCGCTCGCGATAGCCATTGCCGTTGACCCCGGTGTATAGCAACGCCACGCCCATGCCGTTATCGGCGGTGCCTCCGACGAAGGCTGACTCGGTGTGCTTCCAGCCACCATGGCGCGAGGTTTCCACGCTGGTCGACAACTCGCCGGTGGCCTTCTCGGGAATCGCCCGAGTGACGAAGTTGATCACTCCACCGACGTTCTGCGGGCCATAGCGCACCGAGCCTGCACCACGGACCACGTCGATGCTGTCGAGGTTGCCCGAGGAGATCGGCGCCATCGACAGCTGTGGCTGACCGTAGGGGGCGAAGGCCGCCGGAATGCCATCGATCAGCACAGTGGAACGCGGCGACAGGCGCGACGTCAGGCCACGCACGCCGACGTTCAGCGACAGGTCGCTGCCACCGGTGCCGTTGGAATCCTGCACCTGCACGCCCGGGATACCGCGCAGGGCGTCACGTACGTTCATCGTGCCCTTTTCCACCATCGCTTCGCGGCGCACCACGGTGCGCGCGCCTGGGTGGTTCTGCACCACGCTCTGATCGGCATTGCCCAGCCAGTCTCCGACCACCTTGATATCGGTGGGCGCCAGCTCCAGGCTGCCGCTGGTCAGGGTACCGGCGGCCTGGGCCGGCTTGACCACCACGGTGTCGGCGGACTGCTCGAAGGTCAGCCCGCTGCCTTGCAGCAGTTGCTGCAGGGCCTGCTCCGGCGCCAGGTTGCCGGAAACCGCCGGAGCCTGCTTGCCGTCCACCAGCTCGGGGCTGAAGAACAGTTGCAGGTTGGTCTGCTGGCCCAATTGCTTGAGCGCGCCCGCCAATGGCTGGGCCTGGATCTGGATGCTGTCGGCGTAGCTGTTGCCGGCGGCTGCGCTGACCGCCAGGGCCAGCGCCAGGCGGCGCAGCTGGAGAAGGGGATTATTGTTGTTCACGTCTTCGATGGGTCCTGAGAGTCGGTATAAACGCCAACCGCATGCAAATGGAAATGCTTGGCAGTTGCAGCTGGCGGGGAAGACGAACGAACGGGAAAAAACCTGAATCTATTTCAGAACAATTTCGCTGGAGCCATCTGCAAGGGTCTTCACCCGCACCGGCAAGATGCTCGGCAAGGCCCGCAACAAGGCGTCTGGGTCGTCGGTGCTGAAGGTGCTCGACAGGCGCAGCGCGGCGGCCTTGCCGGGCGCCACATGCAGTGGCCGGGCACGGTAGCGCGAGACTTGCGCCACGACGTCGCTCAGTGGCGCGTTGTCGAATACCAGCTTGCCCTGGCGCCAGGCGGTCACCGCGTTGGCATCGATGGCATAGGGCGCGGCGACCTTGCCCTGGGCGTCGATATGCGAACCCTGCCCGGCGCCGAGCAGCGCCAGCGACTCGCCCGCGCCCTGCACCTTGACCGAACCCTGCTCCACCGCCACGCGGGTGCTGTTCGGATCCTGGCGTACATCGAAGCGAGTGCCGGTGACGGTGACTTCACCTTGGGCGGTGCTCACCACGAATGGCCGGCCACTGTCGTGGGCGACGATGAACATCACCTCGCCCGCGCCCAGGCGCACATGACGTTGCCCCGAAGAGAACATCACCTGCACCTGTGTGGCACTGTTGAGCTCCAACCGTGAGCCGTCCGGCAACTCGACCTGACGCCGCTCGCCCAGGGCCGTGCTCAACCTGTCCTGATGGTTGAGCTGCTGATACTGCCAACCTGTCCAACCCAGCCCCAGCGCGACCACCGCTACGCCGGCCGCCAATGCCTGGCGCAGCAGGCGGCGGCGCGGAAGCTGGCGCACCGGCTCGGGCTGGCACAGCGCCTCGAGGCGTTGCCGAGGGATGAAGTCGGCGGCGCGCCACAGCTGTACCAGGCGCTCGTACTCCTGCCGATGCGCGGGATGCTGTGCCAGCCACGCCTGCAATGCCGCCTGCGCGGCGTCATCGCGCGGCGCGTCCTGGGTGCGGGCGAACCACGCGGCCGCCTGCTCGCCCACGGAGTCGGGCGCGTGCTGTTTCATCGAAGGGGTCTCCTGACTCATCTGGCCGACACATCCAGGTGCTCACGCAGATGTCGGAGCGTGCGGATCATATACTTTTCGACCATGTTCTTGGTCAAACCCATGCGCTCGGCAATTTCGGCCTGGGTCAGGCCTTCGAGCTTCTGCCAGATGAACACCCTGCGGCAATTGAGCGGCAGCTCGGCCAGCGCCCGCTCGACGCTGTCTGCCAGTTCCAGGGCGTGCACGTACGCCTCCGGATCGCTGCCATTGGCCGCGCCGTCGGCGAACGCCTCCAGTTCGAGTGCCTGGCGACGGTCCTCGCGGCGAAAGCCATCGACGGCGATGTTGCGGGCAGTCTGGTGCAGGTAGGCACGCGGCTGCTCGACCTGCTCGTTCGGGTTTTCCAGAACCCGGACAAAGGCGTCGTGAGTGAGGTCCTCGGCCTGCTGACGACTGCGCAACTTGCGCGTCCAGGTGCCGATCAGCTCATGGTAGTGGTCGAGGAAGCCTTTGTGTCCGGACACGTTCGGGGTCGTCAGGGAGGCAGATGAGGTCGCGAATAGTAATTCTTCTCATCAATGACGGCAATCGGCCCAGTCCTGAGCCGACCAAGAGTGATTTCCGGTGTCGGTAACAAAAAATTTATGGCGATTTCGAAAAAAAAGACAGGCGTCGCGGCGTGGCCATAAATATGAACACTCTGCAGAAAATTCCCGTTCAGCACACACACCTGACAAACGGTCTTCTGCCGATTCTTCGGCTCTTTCGCGGCGAAAGCCAGCCAACATGCAAAGAACCCAGCTATCAGCCGTTCGCGACCAGATCGCCACCTATTCCACAATTTTTAACGCTTGTGGCCTTTTCCGGAACATCCACTCGACGCATCGGTCGGTTATTGCAGCGGTGGGGACGAACACCCCGGACCTGCCTGTTGATATTGCCGTTTTCACGTCCTAAAGTGCGCGCCGAACGTCCATGCTGGAAACGATCCATCCGGCTCAAGTACTGACGACGAGACAGCAAGGTCACCCACCTTTTCCGGGCACGGCTGACCTTTTTGCTTTCGGCGACATGCCTTGGGAAGTAGGCGAACCAAAGTGGGGATACGGAGGACGTTCAGTTGCTGCCACTTATCTTTTCAGTTTGCCCATGGAGCCCCAGAGCATGTCGATCCAGGTCGAAGACTACTTTGCGCGTGACACCTTCCAGAAAATGAAGGCGTTCGCCGACAAGCAGGAAACCCCGTTCGTACTCATCGATACCCAGATGATCAGCCAGGCCTATGACGACCTGCGCGCCGGTTTCGAGTTCGCCAAGGTCTACTACGCGGTCAAGGCCAACCCTGCGGTCGAGATCATCGACCTGCTGAAGGAAAAAGGCTCGAGCTTCGACATCGCCTCGATCTATGAACTGGACAAGGTGCTCGGCCGCGGCGTCAGCGCCGACCGGATCAGCTACGGCAACACCATCAAGAAGTCCAAGGACATCCGCTACTTCTACGAGAAAGGCGTGCGCCTGTACGCCACCGACTCCGAGGCCGACCTGCGCAACATCGCCAAGGCCGCGCCGGGCTCGAAAGTCTATGTGCGCATTCTCACCGAAGGCTCCACCACTGCCGACTGGCCACTGTCGCGCAAGTTCGGCTGCCAGACCGACATGGCCATGGACCTGCTGATCCTCGCCCGCGACCTGGGCCTGGTGCCCTACGGCATCTCCTTCCACGTAGGCTCCCAGCAGCGCGACATCAGCGTGTGGGACGCGGCCATCGCCAAGGTCAAGGTGATCTTCGAGCGCCTGAAGGAAGAAGACGGCATCGAGCTGAAGCTGATCAACATGGGCGGCGGCTTCCCAGCCAACTACATCACCCGCACCAACAGCCTAGAGACCTACGCCGAAGAGATCATCCGCTTCCTCAAGGAAGACTTCGGCGACGACCTGCCGGAAATCATCCTCGAGCCTGGCCGTTCGCTGATCGCCAACGCCGGCATCCTGGTCAGTGAGGTGGTGCTGGTGGCACGCAAGTCGCGCACTGCCGTCGAGCGCTGGATCTACACCGACGTGGGCAAGTTCTCCGGCCTGATCGAAACCATGGACGAGGCGATCAAGTTCCCGATCTGGACCGAGAAGAAAGGCGAGGCCGAGGAAGTGGTGATCGCCGGCCCAACCTGCGACAGCGCCGACATCATGTACGAGAACTACAAGTATGGCCTGCCGCTGAACCTGGCCATCGGCGACCGCCTGTACTGGCTGTCCACCGGTGCCTATACCACCAGCTACAGCGCGGTGGAGTTCAACGGTTTCCCGCCGCTGAAGGCCTACTACCTGTAATGCAAGACGGGGCCGCGAGGCCCCGTTTTCATTTTGCCGTTTCAAACTACCTCGCCCCCTGTAGGAGCGGCCTTGTGTCGCGAAAGGGCCGCGCAGCGGCCCCGGCGATTGATGCGTCAATGCTGAAAACCTGGGGCCGCGATGCGGCCCTTTCGCGGCACAAGGCCGCTCCTACAGGGGGGGCGCCGACCTTAGTTCGATCTCCTCGGCATACCGCGCCGCATGGGCTTCCAACACCGGACCCGCGCCCTGCAACGTCACCAGCGCACTGCGCAGGAAATTCAGGTTACCCTCGACCCGCGCCCGTTCCAGCCACGGCCCGGCCTCAGCAAGCTCGCCGCGCTCGACCAGCACCAGCGCCAGGCTGAACATCCCGCGAAAATCCCCCGCCTCGGCTGAACGCCGATACCAACGTACCGCCCGCGCCGGGCTCGCGGTGGTGGCAATGC
Organism: Pseudomonas sp. RIT623; assembly: GCF_004519305.1. GTDB lineage: Bacteria > Pseudomonadota > Gammaproteobacteria > Pseudomonadales > Pseudomonadaceae > Aquipseudomonas. The sequence goes on from NZ_SOZA01000005.1 coordinate 42,541, forward strand.
CCTGCTCCAGATAACGCCCATACAGGTTCATCGACTTGGCATGCCCCAACTGGGCGGCCTGTTCGTAGCACCCCAGCGCCTGGGCCTGGTTGGCCGGCACGCCACGCCCGGTGGCCAGCAGGTTGCCCAGGTTGTACATGCCCCAGTCCAGCCCGGCATCCGCCGCGTGGGCGTAATGAATAGCCGCCTGCGCCAGGTTCACCTCGCCGCCCCAGCCGTGCTCCAGGCAACGCCCGAGCATGTTGTGGGCCATGGCGCTGCCACCCTGGGCGGCGATGCCAAACCAGCGCCGGGCGACCACTTCATCGGCTTCGATACCTTGCCCATCCAGCAGGATCTGCCCGAGCAACAACTGGGCCTCGAGCACCCCCTGCCCGGCAGCGGCGAGGATCGCCTGGGCCGCCTGGCCCGGGCTGTGCTCGAGCATTGCCCGCAGCCCGGCCGCGTCCACCACCTCTTCACGGCGCAATTGATAAGACACGATTCAGACCTCGGCCCAGCGGCGCAGCAGGTTGTGGTAGGTGCCGGTCAGTTGCAGCAGCGAGGGGTGCTCGGGCACATCGGCGCCGAGCTGGCGAATGGCATTGTCCATCTCGAACAGCAAGGTGCGCTGGCTGTCCTCGCGGACCAGGCTCTGGGTCCAGAAGAATGCGGCATAGCGCGCCCCCCGGGTCACCGGGTTGACCTTGTGCAGGCTGGTGCCGGGGTACAGCACCAAGTCGCCGGCGGCTAGCTTGACCTCGCGCACGCCATAGGTGTCCTGGATCACCAGTTCGCCGCCGTCGTAGCTGTGCGGATCGCTCAGGAACAGCGTCGAGGACAGGTCGGTGCGCACCCGCTCGGCACTGCCCTTGGGCTGGCGCAGGGCATTGTCGATATGAAAATCGAAGCTGCCGCCCTCGCGGTAGCAATTGATCAACGGCGGGAACACCTTGTGCGGCAGCGCCGCCGACATGAACAGCGGGTTGCGCCACAGGCGGTCGATCAACGCACCACCGATCTCCTTGGCCAGTGCATGACCCTCGGGCAGTTGCAGGTTGTGCTTGGCCTTGGCCGACTGATAGCCCGCGGTGACCTTGCCATCGGCCCAGTCGGCCTGCTCCAGGGCCTGGCGGATACGCAAGATTTCGTCGGCATCGAACAGCCCGGGAATATGAAGCAGCATGGCAACGGCACCTGATGGGCGAGGAGTAAAGGCGCAATGATATTGATTACCTTTTACGCAGGACAAGCCCCCGGCATTGATCCACGACGTATGACCCCGTAAAAACCGTAAGGTGAAATTGTAAAGAATGTAAATTTATAGCGAATGGTAACGCTTCTCAATTGTTCCTTACATTCGCTTACATTATCATCCGCGGCCTTCATACCTTGGGGAAGGTCCATCACCATGCGTCACGTGCCAACCGCTGTGAGTTCACCACGCCTGCTCGTTTCCGCCATTGGCGTCGCCATCACCACTGCTGCTGCGGCCCAGGTCGCCGTCGCCGAACAAGCCAAAGATGCCGTCATTTCGCTGGATGCGACCAGTGTGAACGCGACGCAGGACGCTACCAGCTACAAAGCCGACACCGCCAGTTCGAAAAAGTACACGGCACCTCTGCGCGAAACCCCAAAGAGTGTCACCGTCATTCCGCAACAAGTGATTCGTGATACCGGCGCAACGACCTTGGTAGATGCGCTGCGTACGACGCCAGGCATCACCTTCGGCGCTGGCGAAGGCGGCAACCCAGCCGGCGACCGCCCGATCATCCGTGGCTTCAACGCCGAGAGCGACGTTTTCGTCGACGGCATGCGAGACGTGGCCTCGCAAAGCCGGGAAATCTTCAACGTGGAATCGGTCGAGGTCAGTAAAGGTCCTGGCTCGGCCTTCACTGGCGCGGGCTCCACAGGTGGTAGCCTGAACCTGGTCACCAAAACAGCAAAGCTGGGTGATGCTTATAACGGTGGGTTCACCTGGGGTAGCGATCAAACCAAGCGCACCACGCTGGATCTGAACAAGCAACTGACCGACAGTTCGGCATTTCGCTTGAACCTGATGAAGCACGAAGCCAACGTCGCGGGTCGCGATGGCGTCGATGTAAGCCGTTGGGGTGTTGCCCCGTCTTTCGCCTTTGGCCTGGGTACCGATACCCGCGTGACGGTAGGCTACTACCACCTCAAGACCGACGATATGCCGGACTACGGTATCCCCCTGACGCGCAGCGCCACGCGCAGCAAATACAACGTGGACAAGCCCGCCCATGTCGACCGTGACAATTTCTACGGGCTCAACAGCCGCGACTACCGCAAGACCAGCAACGACAGCGGGACCATCCGGATCGAGCACGATCTGAACGAAAACTTGACGTTGTCCAATAGCTTCCGGATGTCGCGCTCGACACTCGACTACATCGTTACCAACCCTGATGACAGCAAGGGCAACGTTGCCAATGGCACCGTCTATCGGTCCACCAAGAACCGTAACTCCACCTCCAAGGGCTGGGTCAACCAGACCGACCTCAGTGCCAAGTTCAACACCGGATTCATCGAACACAGCTTGGTTACAGGCCTGGAGTTCACCTACAGCGACACACACAACCGTGGCTATGTAATCACCTCCAGTGCCGGTACAGGCACAACCTGCAACCCTGCCCTGCTCGGTTCAGGTGATTGCACCAGCCTGTACGATCCGTCTCCAAAGGACGGTTGGTCTGGCACCATCACCGACAGCCCGGCCTATACGGACACCGACACCAAGACTAGCGCCGCTTACGTGTTCGATACGCTGACATTCAATGAGCAGTGGTCGCTGAACCTTGGACTGCGCTATGACGATTACCAGACCAAATCCAGCGGTTACAGCACTGGTGGACGTGGGTCGGTGGCGGGTGATTTTTCTCGCGAGAACAATGCGCACCTGTGGAACTACCAACTGGGCGTGGTCTACAAACCACTGCCCAATGGCAGCATCTACGCAGCCTGGTCGACTTCCAGCAACCCATCGGGTGAAACCAGCGGCAATGGCGGCTTAGAGCTCGCGGCCAACAACAGCAACCTCGATCCAGAACGCAACCGCAACTATGAGATCGGCACCAAGTGGGACTTCTTCGATGAGAACCTCTCGCTGACAGCAGCGCTGTTCCGTACCGACAAGACCAACGCTCGGGTAACCGACCCAGACAATGCCACCTATCAGGTACTCGACGGAGAACAACGCGTCCAAGGCTTGGAACTGACCTATGCCGGTAATCTGACCAGCAAATGGAAGGTCTATGGTGGCTACACCTACATGGAAAGCGAGATCGTCAAGACCACCACCGCGGCAAACGAAGGCAACCATATGCCGAGCACGCCGCGGAACAACTTCACCTTCTGGTCGACATACGACATCGTTCCGCAACTGACAGTCGGGGCCGGCGCCACCTTCGTCGACTCACGCTTCGGAGATGAGGCCAACTCTGTCGAAGTACCGTCCTACTGGCGTTATGACGCAATGGCGACCTATCGCCTGACCAAGAACGTCGATCTGCAATTGAACCTGCAGAACCTCACGGACAAACGCTACTTCGACCAAGTGTTTTCCACCCACTACGCACACGTCGCAGCGGGTCGTACAGCACTCATGAGCGCCAACTTCCACTTCTGATGGTGTGACAAAAAGCCCCGTTCATTCCCATGAACGGGGCTTTCGCATATCAAGGCATAATGCACGCCGCGCGGTAGTTGGCGGCCAGACAAGGTAATCGATGTGGTGAAGAAGACGCTGTTCCAAGTGCACTGGTTCTTTGGCATCAGCGCCGGCCTGGTGCTCGCGCTGATGGGCATCACCGGGGCCATCTGGTCGTTCCAGGAAGAACTGCTGCGCGCGTTCAACACCGAAGTGCTCAAGGTCCAGGTGCGCCAGGAAGGCGTGCTGCCACCGGCCGAACTGGTGCGCCGGGTCGAGGCCGCCGAGGGTGACAAGGTGTCGATGCTCTGGGTCGATACCCGCGAAGGCAATGCCGCACGGGTCTTCTTCATGCCCGCGCCTGGCGAGCGTCGTGGCCAACTGCGCTATGCCGATCCCTACACCGGCGAGCTCAAGGGTGAAGTCGCCGGGCTAAGTTTCTTCAACCTCATGCTCAACCTGCACCGCTTCCTGGCGATGGGTGACAGCGGCCGGCAGATCACCGGCGCCTGCACCCTGATGCTGATTTTCTTCTGCCTGTCCGGCCTGTACCTGCGCTGGCCGCGCAAGGCCTTGAACTGGCGCGCCTGGCTGACCCTGGACTGGGCCAAGAAAGGCCGCGCGTTCAACTGGGACCTGCATGCGGTATTCGGCACCTGGTGCCTGCTGTTCTACCTGCTGTTCGCCTTGACCGGGCTGTTCTGGTCCTACGAGTGGTACCGCGAGGGCTTGAATACACTGCTGGCCGACAAACCGGCTGCGGGCGCGCAGAAACGCGGTGAAGGCCGCGGTGGACGCCATGGCCCACCCAAGGCGGACAAGAACGCGCCACCGCTGGTGGTCGACTACGACGCCATCTGGGCCAACCTCAAGGAGGCCGCCGGCCCGAACCTTGCCAGCTATAACCTGCGCCTGCCGCCGGTTGGCGGCCAACCGGCGACCCTGTTCTACCTGCTGCAAGGCGCCGAGCATGAGCGGGCCTTCAACACCCTCACCCTTGATCCGGCCACCGGCCTGATCAAGCGCCACGAGCGCTATGCCGACAAATCGTTCAAGGCCCAACTGCTGCAGAGTGTCTACGCCCTGCACGTGGGCAGCTACTTCGGCCTGCCGGGGCGCATCATCGTCACCCTGGCCAGCCTGACCATGCCGTTGTTCTTCGTCACCGGCTGGCTGCTGTACCTCGACCGCCGCCGCAAGAAACGCCAGGTCCGTGCCGCCCGCGGCGCGGTGGGTAGCACGGCCAGCACTGGCGACAGCTGGCTGATCGGCTTCGCCAGCCAGAGCGGGCTGGCCGAGCAACTGGCCTGGCAGAGCGCCGGCCAGTTGCAGGCCGCAGGCGTGCCGGTCCAGGTGCGCCCGCTGGCCGAACTGGGCGAGCCCGAGTTGCGCCAGGCCAAGCGCGCCTTGTTCGTGGTCAGCACCTTCGGCGACGGCGAAGCGCCGGACAGCGCCCGTGGCTTTGAACGCAAGGTGCTGGGCCAACCCTGGGCGCTGGAGCACCTGAACTACGCCCTGCTGGCCCTGGGCGACCGCCAGTACCCGCACTTCTGCGGCTTCGCCCGCCGGCTCCAGGCCTGGCTCGGCGAACGTGGCGCCAGCAGCGCCTTCAGCCCGGTGGAGGTGGACAACGCCGACCCCGCCGCGCTGCAACTGTGGCAACAAGAACTGGCGCAACTGACCGGCGCCCGCCCGGTCGCCGCCTGGCAACCGCCGAGCTTCGGCAACTGGCGCCTGGCAAGCCGTGACCTGCTCAACCCTGGCAGTCAGGGCGCAGCGGTCTACCTGCTGGGCCTGCAAGCCGAAACACCCTGCGCGTGGGATGCCGGTGACCTGATCGAAATCCTGCCACGCAACGGCCAGCCCCGCGTCGATGCCTTCCTGGCCGGCCTGGGCCTTGATCCATGCAGCCCGGTGCAACTCGACGGCCTGCAGGAAACCCTGGCGCAGGCCCTGGCCAGGCGTCAGTTGCCGGTCAGCCGCGAACACCTGATCGGCCTGCATGCCCAGGCCCTGGTCGATGCCCTGGTCCCGCTGAGTGCCCGTGAATACTCGATTGCCTCCATCGCCAGCGATGGCGTGCTGGAGCTGATCGTGCGCCAGGAGCGTCACGCCGATGGCAACCTGGGCCTGGGCTCCGGCTGGCTGACCGAGTACCTGCCGCTGGATGGCACGGTCAGCGCACGCCTGCGGCGCAACAGCGGTTTCCACCTGCCCGCCGATTCGGCGCCCATGGTGTTGATTGGCAACGGCACCGGCCTGGCCGGCCTGCGTAGCCTGCTCAAAGCCCGTATTGCCGGGGGCGAGCAAGGCAACTGGCTGCTGTTCGGCGAACGCAACCGGGCGTATGACCTGCTGTGCGGCAAGGAGCTGCAGGGCTGGGTGCAAAGCGGCGACCTGCAACGGCTGGACCTGGCGTTCTCGCGCGACCAGGCCGAGAAGGTGTATGTGCAGGATGTGCTGTTGCAGCAGGCCGCCGAGCTCAAGCGCTGGATCGACGCTGGCGCGTGCGTGTACGTCTGCGGCAGCCTGCAAGGGATGGCCGCAGGGGTGGATGCGGCGTTGCAGGGGATCCTCGGTGACGCGGTCGTGCAGCAGTTGATCGAGGATGGGCGGTATCGGCGGGATGTGTATTGAGCACATCGCGCGGTATCCCCTCGTAGCGTGAACTGTAGGAGCCAGCCTTGCTGGCGAAGCAAACACCGCGGTGCTTGGCACCGGCTACGCCGGTGTTCGCCGGCAAGCCGGCTCCTACCCAAAATGCGCTGCGGTGCTGGCACCCACGGCGATCACCTCTTCAATGCAGCTCGAAGGTATCGGCATCCAGGTTGGCCGGGAAGCGCGCGCGGTACGCCGCCAGCTCCGCCGCGCGCAGCACCACGGTGAACACACCGTCGGCCTCGCCCGCGCTCAACAGGCTCTCGCCCTGGAAGTCGAGCACCTGGCTGTCGCCTGAATAGGCGAAGCCCTTGCCATCGGTGCCCACCCGGTTCACCGCCGCCACGAAGCACAGGTTCTCGATGCCCCGCGCCGGCAACAGGCGGTTCCAGTGCAGACGCCGTGCCGCCGGCCAGTTGGCGGTATACAGCAGCAGGTCGGTGTCCTGGGCATCGCGGCTCCACACCGGGAAACGCAGGTCGTAGCAGATCAGCGGACGGATACGCCAGCCCTTGAGCTCGAACTGCACCTGGCGCTCGCCTGGGGTGTAGTGCTTGTGTTCGCCGGCCATGCGGAACAGGTGGCGCTTGTCGTAGTGCAGGACCTCGCCGTCCGGGCGTGCCCACAACAGGCGGTTGCGGTGGCTGCCATCGGCGGCCTGGATGATCACGCTACCGGTAATCACCGCGTTGGCCTTTTTCGCCTGGGCCTTGAGCCACTTGTAGGTGGGGCCGTTCTCCGGCTCGGCGAGCCGCTCGGACTCCATCGAAAAACCGGTGGTGAACATCTCCGGCAGGATCACCAGGTCAACCTCGCCGGCCTGCCCGATCATTTCCTCGAAGTGCGCGTAGTTCGCTTCGCGGTCATGCCAGGCCAGGGTGGTCTGCACCAGGGCGATTTTCAGGTTCGCTAGTTCGCTCAGATCGCGCATAGTCGTTCCGCCGCCTGTCGCAGCGTCTCCTCACGTTTGGCAAAGCACAGGCGCACCAGGCGTTGCTCGGGGATGGGTTGCTGGTAGAACACCGACACCGGGATGCTGGCCACGCCGTGCTCGCGGGTCAGCCACAGGGCCATGTCGACATCGTTGAGGTCGGGGCGGATCTGTGAATAGTCGACCAGTTGGAAATAGGTACCCGGGGTGCGGGTGAAGGTGAAACGCGAGCCTTGCAGCAAGTCGCAGAACAAGTCGCGCTTGGCCTGGTAGAAGCCTGGCAGCTCATCGATGTGCTCGGGGTGTTCAGCCATGAAGTCGGCCAGGGCGCACTGCAACGGCGTGACACCGCAGAAATTGACGTACTGGTGCACCTTGCGCAGTTCTGCGGTCAGGGCCGGCGGGGCGACCACGTAGCCGGTCTTCCAGCCAGTAACGTGGTAGGTCTTGCCGAACGAGCTGATGACGAATGCCCGTGCGTAGAGCTGCGCGTGGGCGAGCACGCTGGCATGGCGCACGCCGTCGTAGACCAGGTGTTCGTACACTTCGTCGCTGACCAGGTAGATGTCACGGTCGGCGATCAGCCGTGCCAGCTGGTCCAGGTCGTCGCGGCTGATCAGCGCGCCGCTGGGGTTGTGCGGCGAGTTGAGGATGACCATGCGCGTGCGCGGGCTCAGCGCATCGCTGAAACGCTGCCAGTCGATGCTGAAGCTGCCGTCGCGCAGCGGTACATGCACGCAGCGCCCACCGGCCAGCTCTACCGAGGGTTCGTAGCTGTCGTAGCAGGGGTCGAAGACGATCACTTCGTCGCCGGGGTGGATCACCGCCTGGATGGCGCAGAAGATCGCCTCGGTGGCACCTGGGGTGATGGTCACTTCCTGATCGGCGTCCACCTGCGCGCCATACAACCGGGCGATCTTAGCCGCCACCTGCTGGCGCAGGGCCGGCAAGCCGGTCATGGGCGAATACTGGTTGTGCCCGGCGGCCACATGACGGCCAACAGCATCGAGCAGGGCCTGGGGGCCATTGAAGTCAGGGAAGCCCTGGGAAAGGTTCAGCGCACCGGTTTGCATGGCCAGTTGCGACATGGTGGTGAAGATGGTCGTGCCGACGTTCGGCAGTTTGCTGCGGATCATGGAGCCCTCTTTCCTGGGGTTGGTCCGGCACGGGGTGGAATCCGAGCATAGCGGATCGAGCAGTCAGGAAAAAGGTTGAAACAATAGGATCAAGCCATGGAAAGCAACGTGGGAGCGGGCTTGCCCGCTCCCACGATGAAGGTCAGCGCTTGTCGCGGCGCTTCTTCTCGGCCTTCTTGTGGTGCGACATCAAGCGGCGCTTCTTGTTGACCTGGCGATCGGTGAGGGTGTTCTTCTTGCCCTCGTACGGGTTGTCACCGCCCTTGTACTCGATGCGGATCGGCGTGCCGACCAACTTGAGCACCCGGCGGTAGGTGTTCTCCAGGTAACGCGAGTAGGAGTTGGGGATCTTGTCGGTCTGGTTGCCGTGGATCACGATCAGCGGCGGGTTGGCGCCACCGAGGTGGGCATAGCGCAGCTTGATCCGGCGACCATTGACCAACGGCGGCTGGTGCACGCTGATGGCGTCTTCGAGAATCTGCGTCAGGCGGCTGGTCGGCCAGCGGGTGACCGCCGACTTGAACGCGGCCTGCACCGATTTGTACAGGTGGCCCACACCGGTGCCGTGCAGCGCAGAAATGAAGTGGATGTCGGCGAAGTCGACAAAGAACAGCCGGCGCTCCAGCTCGGTCTTCACGTAGTCGCGCTCGCCCGACTCCATGCCATCCCACTTGTTCAGGGCGATGACCACGGCGCGGCCGGCGTCCAGGGCAAAGCCCAGCAGGTTGAGGTCATGGTCGACCACGCCCTCGCGGGCGTCCATGACGAAGATCACCACGTTGGCGTCCTTGATCGCCTGCAGCGTCTTGACCACCGAGAACTTCTCGACTTCCTCGTGGATCTTGCCGCGCTTGCGCACGCCGGCGGTGTCGATGAAGGTGTACTTCTCGCCATCACGCTCGAACGGGATGTAGATACTGTCGCGGGTGGTGCCCGGCTGGTCGTACACCACCACGCGCTCTTCGCCGAGCATGCGGTTGACCAGGGTCGACTTGCCGACGTTGGGGCGACCGATGATGGCAATCTTGATGCCATCCTTTTCGCTCGGGCCAGGGATACGCGTGGCTTCCTCGCCTTCGGCGACGTCCTCGTCGAGGGCTTCTTCCTCGGGATCACGGGGAATGTGGCCGAGCAACGACTCCATCAGGGCGTTGATGCCACGGCCCTGGGAACCGGCCACCGGGATGGCGTTGCCCATGCCCAGCGGCGAGAACTCGGCGCGGGCGATGTCGGGGTCGATGTTGTCGATCTTGTTGGCGACCAGCACCGCTTCCTTGTTCCGCTTGCGCAGATGGTCGGCGATCATCTGGTCAGCCGCGGTCATGCCAGCGCGGGCATCGACCAGGAACAGCACGTAGTCGGCTTCCTCGATGGCCATCAGCGACTGCTCGGCCATCTTCTCGTCCATGCCCACTTCGTCACCGGTGATACCGCCGGTGTCGATCAGGATGTAGGAACGACCCTGCCAGCTGGCATCGCCGTACTGGCGGTCACGGGTCAGGCCCGACAGGTCGCCGACGATGGCATCGCGGGTCTTGGTCAGGCGGTTGAACATGGTGGATTTGCCGACGTTCGGCCGGCCCACCAGGGCGATTACGGGAACCATGCGGCTCTCCACTCTTGAATTCTTGAAAATGCAAAGGCCGCTGCAAGGCAGCGGCCGGTATTCGGGGGCGCATCGTGCGCCGCAGCCCGGGGCCGGTCAGAGCCCCAAGCTTAGCTTCAGCGGATGGTCAGTGCCTCGAGCTTGCCGCTGTTGCCAAAGACGTAGATGGTGTCGCCGACCACCAGGGGCCGGGCGCGCAGGCCATCGCTGTCGATACGCTCACGGCCGACGAAGCGGCCATCGACCTGGCTGAGCAGGTGCAGGTAACCCTCGAAGTCACCCACCGCCACGTAGCTGGAGAACACTTCCGGCGCCGACAGCTGACGACGGGCCATGCTGTCGTTGCTCCACAATGCGCTGGAGGAACGTTCATCGACACCCTCGACGGTGCCCGAAGCCAGGCTCACGTAGACGTTGCCGAAGCCCTGGGCGACGCCGACATAGCTGCTGGCATCGCGCTGCCAGAGTACCCGGCCGCTGTCCAGATCCAGGCCAGCGACGCGGCCTTGATAGGTGCTGACGTACAGGGTGCCACCGGACAGCAGCAGGCCGCCGTCGATGTCCACCACGCGGTCCAGCTCGGAACGGCCCTGCGGAATCGCCACGCGGCTTTCCCATACCGGCACGCCGTTGCTGATGTCCACCGCCACCACCTTGCCGGTGGACAGGCCAGCGATGGCCAGGCGGTTGGTCACCACCGGGGCACCGGTACCACGCAGGGTCAATACCGCCGGGCTGCTCTCGTAGATCCAGCGACGATCGCCAGTGGCGGCGTCCAGGCCGATCAGGCGGTCGTCCTGGGTCTGTACCACCACCACGTCGCCGTTGTTGGCCGGCGGTGCCAGCACTTCGCTGGTGACGCGGGAACGCCAGCGTTCCTCACCGGTGCTGGCGTCCAGGGCAACCACTTCACCCTTGAGGGTGCCGAGCATGACCAGGCCGTAGCCGACACCGACCGCGCCGGATACCGGCAGCTCCAGGTCCTGCTTCCACACCACGTCGCCGTTGACACGGTTGAGGGCGAACACCTTGCCGGTGACGTCGGCAGCGTAGATGCGCTCGTTCTCGATGGCCGGTACCAGGGTGTTGTAGGTTTCGCCCTGGCCATCACCGATCGAACGGCTCCACTGCTTCTTGAGCACCACTTCCTCGGTGAACTTGGTCAGCTCGGCCGGGGGCAGTTCCTTCTTGCTGTTGCTGCTGCAACCCGCGGCCAGTACGGCAAGGGTGAGCACAGCTGCTGTTTTCCAACCCTTCACTTCAGGCGTCCCCTTTGGCCAGGTCATCCAGCTTCAGTTGCAGGCCACCGATCGCGGCGTCGTCGGACAGCGCGGCCTTGGCTTTCTCGTAGGCGCTGTGCGCATCGTCGGCACGACCCAGCTGTACCAGCAGGTCGCCCTTGAGTTCTTCACGGCTGGCCTGGAAGGCCTTGTCGGTATCACCGTCGAGCAGCTTGAGCGCATCCTCGGCCTTGTCCTGGGCCGCGAGCACGCGGGCCAGACGCTGGCGGGCGATCTCGCCCAGGGTGGCATCGGCCGGTTTTTCCATCACGCCCTTGAGCTCGCTGGCAGCATCGTCCAGCTTGCCGCTCTCGACCGCGACCTTGGCCACGAACAGGCTGCCGTACTGGGCATAGGCGCTGCCGCCGAACTCGCTCTTGAGCTTGCTCGACAGCTCGGCGACCTTGGTCGCATCCGGCTTGCCGTCAGGGGTCAGCGAGGTTTCCAGCAGGGCCTGGTACAGCGCCGAGGCACCTTGCGACTGGTTGGCCTGGTACTTGTGCCAGGTCTGCCAGCCCATCACCACCACGCCGGCCAGCAAGGCACCGGTCAGCAGCGGCTTGCCGTTGCGGTTCCACCAGTCCTTGATCCCTGCCAGATCATCATCATCGGTACTCGACACCCCAATACTCCTTTTCGCCTATTCGCTTGTTGAACCGCGTTACGCTTGCGCGATCGCGGTTTCCAGGTGCTCTGCCAGAGCATCCCAGGCAATGTTCTGTTGTTCGCCCTGGCCACGCAGGGGCTTGAGGCCGATCTCTTGCTTGGCCAGTTCGTCGTCACCCAGGATAAGGGCGAACAAGGCGCCGCTCTTGTCGGCTTTCTTGAACTGGCTCTTGAAGCTGCCACCACCAGCGTTGACCGCCAGGCGCAGGCCCGGCAGGCGGTCGCGCAGGCTTTCGCTCAGGCGCAGGCCTGCCAGCTCAGCCGGCTCGCCGAAGGCGCACAGGTAGACATCGAGGGTACGGCTGAGCGACTCGGGCACCTTGCCCAGGGTCTCCAGCAGCAGGATCAGGCGCTCGATGCCCATGGCGAAGCCAACGCCCGGGGTCGGCTTGCCGCCCATCTGCTCGACCAGGCCGTCGTAGCGGCCGCCGGCGCAGACGGTGCCTTGGGCGCCGAGCTTGTCGGTGACCCACTCGAACACGGTCTTGCTGTAGTAGTCCAGGCCGCGCACCAGCTTGGTGTTGATCACGAACGGAATGCCGGCGGCGTCGAGACGGGCCTTGAGGCCCTCGAAGTGCACGCGGGACTCTTCGTCCAGGTAGTCTTCCAGCTTAGGCGCGCCGACCAGCACCGCCTGGGTGTTCGCATCCTTGCTGTCGAGGATGCGCAGCGGGTTGCTCTTCAGGCGGCGCTGGCTGTCTTCGTCCAACTGCTCGAGGCGGGCGCTGAGGTAGTCGACCAGCGCGTCGCGATAGCGCGCGCGGGCTTCACTGGTGCCCAGGCTGTTGAGCTGCAACTCGACGGCATCCTGGATGCCGAGCAGGCCCCACAGGCGCCAGGTCAGCATGATCAGCTCGGCATCCACGTCCGGGCCGTCGAGGTTGAACACCTCCACGCCGATCTGGTGGAACTGGCGGTAGCGGCCTTTCTGCGGGCGCTCGTGGCGGAACATCTGGCCGATGTACCAGAGCTTCTGCACCTGGCCGTTGCCGGTGATGCCATGCTCGAGCACGGCGCGCACGCAGGCGGCGGTGCCCTCGGGGCGCAGGGTCAACGAATCGCCGTTGCGGTCCTCGAAGGTGTACATCTCTTTTTCGACGATGTCGGTGACTTCACCGATGGAGCGCTTGAACAGCTCGGTGAACTCGACGATCGGCGTGCGGATCTGGCTGTAGCCGTAGCTGTCCAGCAGGCCGGCCACGGTGCCCTCGAAGTAGCGCCACAGCGGCGACTGGTCGGGCAGGATGTCGTTCATGCCACGAATGGCTTGCAGCGATTTGCTCACGAATAGTCCTTACGAATCTGTGTCAGCCGCGGGCGATCAGCGCCGCGTCGGCCTCGGCCTTCTCGGCCGCTTTCTGGCGGATGAGCTTTTCCAGCTCATCGACCAGGTTGTCGTTGTTCAGCTTCTGCGACGGTTTGCCATCGATGTACACCAGGTTCGGCGTGCCACCGGTCAGGCCCACGTGCGACTCCTTGGCTTCGCCCGGGCCGTTGACCACGCAGCCGATCACCGCCACGTCCAGCGGCACCAGCAGGTCTTCCAGGCGCCCTTCCAGCTCGTTCATGGTCTTGACCACATCGAAGTTCTGCCGCGAGCAGCTCGGGCAGGCGATGAAGTTGATGCCACGCGAACGCAGGTGCAGCGACTTGAGGATGTCGTAGCCGACCTTCACTTCCTCGACCGGGTCGGCCGCCAGCGAAATGCGAATGGTGTCGCCGATGCCTTCGGCCAGCAGCATACCGAGGCCAACGGCGGATTTCACCGTCCCTGAGCGCAGGCCACCGGCTTCGGTGATCCCCAGGTGCAGCGGCTGGATGATCTGCTTGGCCAGCAGGCGGTAGGCCTCGACGGCCATGAACACGTCGGAGGCCTTGACGCTGACCTTGAAGTCCTGGAAGTCGAGGCGATCAAGGTGCTCGACATGGCGCAGCGCCGACTCGACCAGCGCGGCCGGGGTCGGCTCGCCGTACTTCTTCTGCAGGTCCTTTTCCAGGGAGCCGGCATTGACCCCGATACGAATCGGGATACCACGGTCGCGAGCGGCATCGACCACCGCGCGCACGCGGTCTTCGCGGCCGATGTTGCCCGGGTTGATGCGCAGGCAGTCGACGCCCAGCTCAGCCACGCGCAGGGCGATCTTGTAGTCGAAGTGAATGTCGGCGACCAGTGGCACGCTGACCAACTGCTTGATACGGCCGAACGCCTCGGCGGCGTCCATGTCCGGCACCGACACGCGGACGATGTCCACGCCGGCATCGACCAGGCGCTGGATCTGCGCCACGGTGGCGGCCACGTCGTTGGTGTCGGTGTTGGTCATGCTCTGCACCGCGATGGGGGCATCGCCACCCACCGGCACATTGCCGACCCAGATTTTGCGGGATTCGCGACGTTTGATCGGAGATTCGCCGTGCATGACTTACTGTCCCAACTTCAGGCGAGCGGTTTCGCCACTGGTGAACGGGGCGACATCGACCGCCTGGCCGTTGTAGCTCACCTGGGCGCCGCGGGCGAAGCCCAGGCGCACCGCGAACGGTGGCTTGCCGGTCAGTTCCAGGCTGTCGCCCTTGCGCTTGATGGCGCTGAACAGCACCTTGCCGTTGCCGTCGGTGACCTGGGTCCAGCAATCGGCGGTGAACTGGATGTGTACATTAGCGCTGCCGGCGGCGGCCGGGGTGGCCTCGCTGACCGGCGCCGCGGCCACGGGGGCAGCGGGCACCACGGGCACGACCGGAGCCGCCGGCGTGCTGGCGACAGCCTGGGCCGGGGCACTGGCGAGCGGCGCGCTCGGCGCCACAGGAGCGACCGGCGCGGTAGTGCTGGCGGGTGCCGTCGGGGCTTGCGCAGCCTCGGCAGGTGCCGCTTCAGGGATGGCGGGCTCCAGCGGCAGGGCCTGGCCCTCGGCTTGCTGGCCCTCGCTCACGGCCTGGTCTTCCGGCTCGTCCAGCGGGTGGATCTGGGTGGTGCCGTCGGCGCTCTCGACCTCTACGTGCTCCAGGGCAATCTTGGCCAGGTCCTTGCCACGCTGGCTGCTCTGGTCCTGCCACCAGAAGAAACCACCACCGACCACGGCCACCAGCAGCAGCAGGCTGACCACCCGCAGGATGTTGTGGGACAGGCGCACCGGCTCTTCGATACGGCCCAGCGCATGCACTTCGCTGCCCTTGGCGTGGCTCCCGGTGATCTGGTCGAAAGCCTCGACCAGCGGCGCCTGGTCCATGTCCATCAGCTTGGCGTAGGCGCGAATGTAGCCACGGGCGAAGGTGTGCCCCGGCAGCTTGTCGAAGGCGCCGTTTTCCAGGTTGTTCAGCGAAGATACCGTGAGGTTGAGCTTTCGAGCGACCTCGGCCTGGCTCCAGTCCCGCTTTTCGCGAGCCTGGCGCAAGACGTCACCGGGGTTCTGGCCAGTCGCTGCTGCTACTTCGGTGTGCGCGGCTTTCATCGTTGCTCCGACAGGTATTGCTGATATTCCGGCGTACCGGGATAAAGTCGTTGTAGTTGCCGGCCCAGCCGGGCCGCGTCGCCCTGTTCGTCGAGGGCACGGGCCAGGCGGCTGCCCAGCAGCAGGCTGCGGGCGTTCTGGTCGCTCAGCTGGCTGAATCGATCGTAGTAGTCCCGGGCCGGCACATAATGCCTGTTTTCGTAGGACAACTCAGCCATTTCGAGCAAAGCCTTCGGTTGCCGCTGATTGAGCCGAAGGGCTTTTTCCAGATAGTCGCGCGCTTGCGCTGCCTGCCCCAGCTTCAGGGCGGTCAGCCCCAGGTTCTCGTACACCCGGGACCGCTCAGGATACAGGGTATCGGCGGCGGCCTGGCGAAAGTTCGCCTGGGCTTCGCCGAAACGGCCCTGAGCATATAGGAAACTGCCGTAATTGTTACGGATTCGTGTGTCATTCGGCTGGGTCGCCAGCGCCTTGGCAAAGTGCTGGTCAGCCAATGCCGGTTCGCCTTCGGCCTGGAACACCAGCGCCAGGGCGGCGTGGGCATCGGCATCTCGGCTATCGAGGGCCAGGGCCTTGCCCAGTGGCGCCTTGGCCTGTTCGGTCAAACCTTGTTGCAAATACCCCAGGCCCAGCTGCACATAGGCCCTGCCCGCATCCTCGCGCCCCTGGCGGCTGGCCAGGGGATCGCCCGCGCCACCGGACACGCAGCCGGCCAGCAGCGAAAGCGTCAGGATCGACAGCGCGGTGCGCAAGGTCATGGGCAGGTGCTCGTCAGGGGCGCGCGGCGCTGTCTTGCGGCTCGTCGGCGGCCAGCTGGCGCACGGCGATGTAGCGCTCGCTGCGCCGGGTGCGGTCGTTGACCTGGCCCACCAGCTGCCCACAGGCGGCATCGATGTCGTCACCGCGGGTGGTGCGGGTGGTGACGTTGAAACCGCCGTGGTGCAGCAGGTCCTGGAAACGCCGAATGGCGTTGTTGCTCGGCCGCTCGTAGCCCGAGTGCGGGAACGGGTTGAACGGGATCAGGTTGATCTTGCACGGCACGTCGCGCAGCAGTTCGATCATTTGCGCCGCGTGCTCTGGCTGGTCGTTGATGTCCTTGAGCAGGGTGTACTCGATGGTCAGCACACGCTTGCCACCCAGGGTGGACATGTAGCCCATGCACGAGTCCAGCAGCATCTTCAGCGGGTACTTCTTGTTGATCGGTACCAACTTGTTGCGCAGTTCGTCGTTCGGGGCGTGCAGCGACAGGGCCAGCGACACGTCGATGTGCTTGGCCAGCTCGTCGATCATCGGTACCACGCCCGAGGTGGACAGGGTCACGCGACGCTTGGAAATGCCATAGCCCAGATCTTCCATCATGATCTTCATGGCGGCGATGACATTGTCGAAATTCAGCAGGGGCTCGCCCATGCCCATCATGACCACGTTGGTAATCGCGCGGTCGATCTTGGCCGGGACGGTCCCGAAGGATTTGTTGGCAAGCCACACCTGGCCGATCACTTCGGCGGCGGTGAGGTTGCTGTTGAAGCCTTGCTTGCCGGTGGAGCAGAAACTGCAGTCCAGGGCGCAGCCGGCTTGCGACGACACGCACAGGGTGCCGCGATCGTCGGTGGGGATGTAGACGGTCTCGACGCAGCTGCCGGAGGCAACGCGGACCACCCACTTGCGGGTACCGTCGGCGGAAATGTCTTCACTGACCACCTCCGGACCACGAATCTCGGCAACGGCCTCGAGCTTTTCGCGCAAGACCTTGCCGACATTGGTCATGGCGGCGAAATCATCGACGCCAAAATGGTGAATCCATTTCATCACCTGACCGGCACGGAAACGCTTCTCCCCGATTGAGTCGAAGAACTGTTCCATTTCCGCCAGGGTCAGCCCCAGCAGGTTGATCTTGTCAGTCGATGTCGTCATGGATTCACCCTCACCCGTAAGCTTTCGCTTAGCGAGTGGTTACCTCGGTAGCAGCGAAGAAGTAAGCGATTTCGCGAGCAGCGGCGGCTTCGGAGTCCGAACCGTGAACGGCGTTGGCGTCGATCGACTCGGCGAAGTCAGCACGGATGGTGCCGGCAGCAGCCTCTTTAGGGTTGGTGGCGCCCATCAGCTCGCGGTTGGCCAGAATGGCGTTCTCGCCTTCCAGAACCTGTACAACGACAGGGCCCGAAGTCATGAAGGCAACCAGGTCACCGAAGAAGCCGCGCTCTTTGTGCTCGGCGTAGAAACCTTCGGCCTCGGCTTTGGACAGCTGCTTCATTTTCGAAGCGACGACGCGCAGGCCGGCTTTCTCGAAGCGAGTGGTGATCTCGCCGATGACGTTCTTGGCAACGGCGTCAGGCTTGATGATGGAGAAAGTACGTTGAACAGCCATGGAAAACTCCAGAATATTGAGTGTTGCGAAAAATTAAACCCGCGAATTATACGCGGGTTCCAGGGGATTGCCTAACCTACAGCGTCACGCTTAGTCGGCTTCTTCGATCCAGGCCGCCTGGATGGCCTCGAGCACTTTCTCACCGCCGCGTGACGGATCGTCGCTGAACTCTGGCAAGGCCAGTACCCAGCGGTGCAGATCGACGAAATTCACGTAACGAGGATCGACCTCAGGCTTGCTTTCCGCAAGCTGGATGGCGATCTCAAGTACATCAATCCATTTCAGGCTCATGGGGCAACCCTCAGTGCGGCGCTTCGGCGGCGTGGTTGAGCGAGTACTTGGGGATCTCGATGGTGAGGTCCTCGTCACCGACGATCACCTGGCAGGCCAGGCGCGATTGCGCTTCCAGGCCCCAGGCCTTGTCGAGCATGTCTTCCTCGAGCTCGTCGGCTTCCTCGAGCGAGTCGAAGCCTTCGCGCACGATGCAATGGCAGGTGGTGCAGGCGCACACACCGCCACAGGCGCTTTCCATCTCGATGTGATGCTCGTGGGCCAGCTCCAGGATATTGGTGCCCGGCTCCACTTCAACCACCAGCCCATCCGGGCAGAACTTTTCGTGCGGCAGGAAAATCACCTGGGGCATCGGTTACTCCTCGATCTCATTCAGGTTGCGCCCGGCCAGTGCGGCTTTGACCGTCGAATCAAGGCGACGGGCGGCAAATGCATCGGTCACCTGCGACAGACGCTTGGTCTGCTGCTCGATGGCGGCGCCATCGGTGCCGGTGAGCAAATCACGCAATTCTTGCATCTGGAAGGCAATGGCCTCGCGTTCGTCGCTGCTGAGCAGGCGCTCACCGTCGGCATCGAGGGCGCCCTGCACCGCTTCGAGCAGACGCTCGGCATCGACCTGGTGCTCGCGCAACTGGCGGGCCTGCTTGTCGGAACCTGCGTGCTCGAAGGAGTCCTTGAGCATGCGCGCGATCTCGCCGTCGGTCAGGCCATAGGACGGCTTGACCTGGATGCTCGACTCGACCCCCGAGGCCAGTTCGCGAGCGGCCACGCTGAGCAGGCCGTCGGCGTCGACCTGGAAGGTGACACGGATCTTCGCCGCGCCGGCGACCATCGCCGGAATGCCGCGCAGCTCGAAGCGCGCCAGCGAGCGGCAGTCGCTGATCAACTCGCGCTCGCCCTGCAGCACGTGGATCATCATGGCCGACTGGCCATCCTTGTAGGTGGTGAACTCCTGGGCGCGAGCCACCGGAATGGTGGTGTTGCGCGGGATCACCTTCTCCATCAGCCCGCCCATGGTCTCAAGGCCCAGGGACAGCGGGATGACGTCGAGCAGCAGCAATTCGCCCCCTTCGCGGCGGTTGCCGGCCAGGGTGTCGGCCTGGATGGCGGCGCCGATGGCCACCACCTGGTCTGGGTCGATCGAGGTCAACGGGGTGCGGCCGAACAGCGTGCCGACCGCTTCGCGCACACGCGGCACGCGGGTCGAACCACCGACCATCACCACCGCGCCGACCTCTTCGAGCTCGACGCCACTGTCGCGCACCGCGCGGCGGCAGGCCTTGAGGCTGCGGGCCAGCAGAGGCTCGATCATCGCTTCGAAGGCTGCGCGGCTCAGCTCGCCCTGCCAGGCACCATGGCTGACGACGACCACATCGGCATCGGTCAGGGCTTCCTTGGCGGCGCAGGCGGCCTGCAGCAACTGGCGCTGGGTAGCCGGATCAAGGTCCGAGGACAACCCGGCCTGCTCGATGATCCAGCCGGCAATGGCATGGTCGAAGTCATCACCACCCAGGGCGGTATCGCCGCCGGTGGCCAGCACCTCGAACACACCGCCGGTCAGGCGCAGGATGGAAATATCGAAGGTACCGCCACCCAGGTCGTAGATCGCCACCAGGCCTTCGGCGTTCTGGTCCAGGCCATAGGCCACGGCCGCCGCGGTTGGCTCGTTGAGCAGGCGCAGCACGTTCAGGCCGGCCAGGCGCGCAGCGTCCTTGGTGGCTTGGCGCTGGGCATCGTCGAAATAGGCCGGCACGGTGATCACGGCACCGACCAACTCGCCACCGAGGGTGGCCTCGGCGCGTTGGCGCAGCACCTTGAGGATATCGGCGGATACCTCCACCGGGCTCTTCGGCCCCTGCACGGTGTCGATGAACGGCATGTGCGATTCACCACCGACGAAACGGTACGGCAGTTGCTCACCCAGTTGCTTGACGTCCGCCAGGCCACGCCCCATCAGGCGCTTGACCGACAGGATGGTGTTCAGCGGGTCGCTGGAGGCGGCGTCGCGGGCGGCCTGGCCGACTTCGTTGCGGCCTTCGAGGTAGCGCACCGCCGACGGCAGGATCAACTGCCCCTGGGCATCGGGCAGCGGTTCGCTGCGCCCGCTGCGCACGGCGGCGACGAGAGAATTGGTGGTGCCCAGGTCGATACCCACCGCCAGGCGGCGCTGGTGCGGCTGGGGGCTCTGACCGGGTTCGGCGATCTGCAGTAGGGCCATGCTTATCTGAGTACCTTAGGCGTCATCACGGGCGACGCCGGGGTTAATCGTCGAGGCGCTCTTCGAGTTGGCGCACTTCTTGGGCGAGCTTGTCGAGGAACTGCATGCGGCGCATCAGGCGCTCGGCCTGGTCGCGCTCGGCAGCCACATCCCAGCAGGCGGCGAAATCCTCGTTGAGCTTGTCCTGGGCGGCCTTGAGGCGCTTCTTGAACACCCCCACGCCGTCGAGGTCGGCTTCGTCCTGCAGCTCTTCGAGCTCTTCGCGCCACTGCATCTGCTGCAGCAGGAAGTCCGGATCGTGCACGGTGACTTCCTGGGGCACTTCGTGGCCACCGATGGCCAGCAGGTAGCGGGCCCGACGTGGCGCACTGCGCAAGGTCTGGTAGGCGTCGTTGAGGGCCGCGGATTTTTCCAGGGCGAGGCGTTGCTCGCGCTCGGAAGCATCGGCGAAGCGGTCCGGATGGACCTCGCGGGCCAGCTCGCGATAACGCGTGGCCAGTTGGTCGAGGTCCAGGCGGAAGCCCGGCTGCAGGTCAAACAGGGCGAAATGACAAAGAGTACCCACAGCCAGCCTCAGACGTTGAAGCTTTCGCCGCAGCCACACTCACCGCGCACGTTGGGGTTGTTGAACTTGAAGCCTTCGTTCAACCCTTCCTTGACGAAGTCCAGCTCGGTGCCATCGAGGTACACCAGGCTTTTCGGGTCGATGATGACCTTCACGCCGTGGTTCTCGAACACCTGGTCCTCTGCGGCCAGCTCGTCGACGAACTCCAGCACGTAGGCCAGGCCCGAGCAGCCGGTGGTGCGCACGCCCAGGCGAATGCCCTCACCCTTGCCGCGCCCGTCGAGGGAGCGGCGAATGTGGTTGGCGGCGGCTTCTGTCATGCTGATAGCCATCGGAACTCCTTACCTCTACCTTGCGTCAGTCGACTCAGATCAAGCCTTTCTTCTGCTTGTAATCGCGCACGGCTGCCTTGATGGCATCTTCGGCGAGTACCGAGCAGTGGATCTTGACCGGCGGCAACGCCAGTTCTTCGGCCAGCTGGGTGTTCTTGATGGTCTCGGCTTCGTCCAGGGTCTTGCCCTTCATCCACTCGGTGGCCAGGGAACTGGAGGCGATGGCCGAACCGCAGCCGTAGGTCTTGAACTTGGCGTCTTCGATGATGCCTTGCTCGTTGACCTTGATCTGCAGACGCATCACGTCGCCACACGCCGGGGCGCCGACCATGCCGGTCCCGACATCCGGGTCCTCGGCGTTCATCTTGCCGACGTTGCGTGGGTTTTCGTAGTGGTCGATGACCTTTTCACTGTATGCCATGGTGCAATTCCTTCCTCATCAGGGAGCCGCTCTTGCCGGCGACTGCTTAGTGGGCGGCCCACTCGATCTTGGAGATGTCGACGCCGTCTTTGTACATGTCCCACAGCGGCGAGAGTTCGCGCAGCTTGTTGACTGCCTTGCAGACTTCCTGCGCGGCGTAGTCGACTTCTTCCTCGGTGGTGAAGCGGCCGAAGGAGAAGCGGATCGAGCTGTGCGCCAGTTCGTCGTTGCGGCCCAGGGCGCGCAGGACGTAGGACGGCTCGAGCGAAGCGGAGGTGCAGGCCGAACCGGACGAAACGGCGATGTCCTTGAGCGACATCAGCAGCGACTCGCCTTCGACGTAGTTGAAGCTCAGGTTCAGGTTGTGCGGCACGCGCTGGGTCTGGCTGCCGTTGACGTACAGCTCCTCGAGGTCGGAGACCTGCTTGAAGAAGCGGTCGCTCAGGGCCTTGATGCGCACGTTTTCCGCGGCCATTTCCTGCTTGGCGATGGCGAAGGCTTCGCCCATGCCGACGATCTGGTGGGTCGGCAGGGTGCCCGAACGCATGCCGCGCTCATGGCCACCGCCGTGAATGATGGCTTCCAGGCGCACGCGCGGCTTGCGGCTGACGTACAGCGCGCCGATGCCTTTGGGGCCGTAGACCTTGTGCGCCGAGAACGACATCAGGTCGACCTTGAGCTTTTGCACGTCGATCTCGACCTTGCCGGCCGACTGGGCGGCGTCGACATGGAACAGCACGCCGCGCGAGCGGGTCAGCTCACCGATGGCGGCGATGTCGTTGATCGAGCCGACTTCGTTGTTCACGTGCATCAGCGAGACCAGGATGGTGTCATCACGCAGGACGGCCTCGACCATGGCCGGGGTGACGATGCCGTCTTCGCCCGGCTCCAGGTAGGTCACTTCGAACCCTTCACGCTCGAGCTGGCGAGCGGTATCCAGGACCGCCTTGTGCTCGATCTTGGAGGTGATGATGTGCTTGCCCTTGGTCTGATAGAAGTGCGCCACGCCTTTCAGGGCGAGGTTGTCGGACTCGGTGGCACCACTGGTCCAGACGATCTCGCGCGGGTCGGCGTTGATCAGCTCGGCCACTTGGCGGCGGCCGTTTTCCACCGCTTCCTCGGCTTTCCAGCCAAACACGTGGGAACGCGAGGCCGGGTTACCGAAGTTCCCGTCGACCAGCAGGCACTCGGCCATCTTTTGCGCAACGCGCGGGTCGACCGGGGTGGTCGCGGAGTAATCGAGGTAGATCGGCAACTTCATTGAGTATCTCCTATCAGGCGGTGGCGTCGCTCGTCGCTGCTATCAGTCGACGGCGGACGTCTCAATCTTGTCCAGCTGGGCGCTACGGCCTGCGACGCGGCGCAGGTCCTGACGCTGGGCGACTTCCTGCACCTCGCGGCGCATGACGAGGTCGGCCAGGCTGATGCCACTGAGGAATTCATGGATTTGCTGGCTGAGATCGCACCACAGGTGGTGGGTCAGACAGGTATCACCGGCGTGGCAATCCCCCAGGCCCTGGCAGCGGGTGGCATCGACCGATTCGTTGACTGCGTCGATAACCTGGGCCACCTGGATGGTTTCCATGCCCCGCGACAGCTGGTAGCCGCCGCCCGGGCCGCGAACGCTGGAAACCAGGCTGCTGCGGCGCAGCTTGGCGAACAGCTGCTCCAGATAAGAGAGGGAGATGCCCTGGCGCTCGGAAATATCGGCCAGAGACACCGGCCCATGCTGCGCGTGCAACGCCAGGTCGAGCATGGCGGTCACGGCGTATCGGCCTTTGGTAGTCAGTCGCATGGCGTATGGGTACCACGGGAGTTACAGGATGTGTGCGAGTATGCGATTCCCGAGCATTTAAGTCAACTATTAGACCTAGTGCTTTAGTCGGGTATGCATGCGGGAGGCGGGCGCGAGTGTAGCAGACAAGGGGCGCGAGCACACGCCCCTTGTATCGGACCGGCGCAATCAATGCGACTGAGTGTCGCCCTGCTTGGCCTCGGCGCAGGCTTCGGCAAACTCATCGGCGGGCAGCGCCGGCAGCTCCTTGGCACAGTAGTCACTGCCCATCCGGGTCAGCGCGCCACACATGCCCTCCAGGCGCTCGTCGACGGCTTGCAGATGGTCGAGCATCTGGCCGATCGCGCGCGCCACCGGGTCGGGCATGTCGCCGCTGACCCCATAGGCGTCGAAACCGATCTTCTCGGCCATGGCCTTGCGCTTGGCCTCGAGCGCGTCATCCTCGCTCTTGACGATGATCCGCCCGGGGATGCCCACCGCGGTGGCACCGGCCGGCACCGCCTTGGTCACCACCGCATTGGAGCCGATCTTGGCCCCGGCGCCGACGGTGAACGGGCCCAGCACCTTGGCGCCGGCACCGACCACCACGCCGTTCTCCAGGGTCGGGTGGCGCTTGCCCTTGCTCCAGCTGGTGCCACCTAGGGTCACGCCCTGGTACAACGTGACGTCGTCGCCGATCTCGGCGGTTTCGCCGATGACGATGCCCATGCCGTGGTCGATGAAGAAGCGCCGGCCGATGGTGGCGCCGGGATGGATCTCGATGCCGGTCAGCCAGCGGCCGAAGTTCGACACCAGCCGCGCCAGCCATTTGCAGTCACGCTTCCACAATGCGTTGCCCAGGCGGTGCAGCCAGATCGCGTGCATGCCGGGGTAGCAGGTCAGCACCTCGAAGGCGTTGCGCGCCGCCGGGTCACGATGGAACACGCTCTGGATATCTTCACGCAGACGCTCGAACATCTTTCAGTCCTTCCGTTTATGCGGCTCGCCCCGTGCGACTTTCTGGGTCTCGGTGAGGATGCCGCGCAAAATGCTCATTTCCGAACGATTGACCGCGCTGCGCCCATAGAGCCGGCGCAGGCGCGGCATCAGGTGCTTGGGCTTTTCCGGGTCGAGGAAGCCGATGTCCACCAGGGTCTTTTCCAAGTGGTCGTAGAACAGTTCCATTTCGTCCATGGTCGCCGGCTCGTTGCTGCGCAGCGAGTTGGCATCGAACTTCTCGACTTTCGACGGCGCGCCTTCGGCCGCCAGCCAGGCCATGCGCACCTCGTAGGAGAGCACCTGGACCGCGGCGGCAAGGTTCAGCGAGCTGAAGTCGGGGTTCGAGGGAATATGCACATGGAAGTGACATCGCTGCAGTTCTTCGTTGGTCAGGCCGGCGTGCTCGCGCCCGAACACCAGGGCGATCTCTTCGCCGCCACGGGCGTGCTCCACGGCCTTGGCCCCGCACTCGCGCGGGTCGATCAGCGGCCAGGGGATACTGCGCTCGCGGGCGCTGGTGCCCATCACCAGGCTGCAACCGACCAACGCATCCTCGAGGCTGTCGACCACCTGGGCATTGGCCAGGATGTCGTCGGCGCCCGAGGCGCGCGCGGTGGCGTCGCCTGACGGGAACTCTTTTGGCTGCACCAGCACCAGGCGCGACAGGCCCATGTTTTTCATGGCACGAGCAGCGCCGCCGATATTGCCGGGGTGGCTGGTATTGACCAGAACAACACGAATATTCTGCAACAAGGTGTTGAGCTCACGGAGTAGGGATAAAGGGGCAAACGATCTTACAGAAGCGACGGACGTAACGCCACGAAAGCGCATCTGACCCTTCTGCCGTCGTGGATTTCTGATAGACTATGCGGCTTTCCTCTTTAACATCCCAGGTGAAACGCCCATGCAGCCTATGCTGAATATCGCCCTGCGCGCCGCTCGCAGCGCCAGTGAACTGATTTTCCGCTCCATCGAACGCCTGGATAGCATCAAAGTCGACGAAAAGCAGGCCAAGGACTACGTCTCCGAGGTCGACCGCGCCGCCGAGAAAGTCATCGTCGATGCCCTGCGCAAGGCCTATCCGAACCACTCCATCCAGGGTGAAGAGACCGGCCTGCACGCCGGCTCCGGCGAAGAAGGCAAGGACTACCTGTGGATCATCGACCCGCTCGATGGCACCACCAACTTCCTGCGTGGCGTTCCTCACTTCGCGGTCAGCATCGCCTGCAAATACCGCGGCCGCCTCGAGCACGCCGTGATCGTCGACCCGGTTCGCCAGGAAGAATTCACCGCCAGCCGTGGTCGTGGCGCCCAGGTCAATGGCCGCCGCATCCGCGTCAGCTCGCGCACCAGCCTGGACGGCGCCCTGCTGGGCACCGGCTTCCCGTTCCGCGACAACCAGATGGCCGACCTGGACAACTACCTGGGCATGTTCCGCGCCCTGACCGGCCAGACCGCCGGCATCCGCCGCGCCGGTTCCGCCAGCCTGGACCTGGCCTACGTGGCCGCCGGCCGCTTCGACGCCTTCTGGGAGTCGGGCCTGTCCGAGTGGGACATGGCGGCCGGCGTGCTGCTGATCCAGGAAGCCGGTGGCCTGGTCAGCGACTTCAACGGTGGCCACGACCACCTCGAGAAGGGCCACATCGTCGCGGGTAACATCAAGTGCTTCAAGGCCGTGCTGACTGCCATCCAGCCGCACCTGCCAGAGCACATGAAGCGCTGATCGCTTCGGGCACAAAAAAGCACCCTCGGGTGCTTTTTTTATGCCTATTGTCCCGCGAACCACGCCCCCCCCTTGTAGGAGCGGCCTTGTGTCGCGAAAGGGGCGCAAAGCAGCCCGCGCCGGGATCACTGCCCCGGCTGATTCTGGCTCAGCACCAGCTTGCCATTCTTGTCCAACGGAATGGTCGAGCCCGGGTCGCGGTCCATCTTCACCTTGCCCACCTGGTCACCGATGGAATAGGTCACGTTGTAGCCCACCACCTTCTCGCTCAGGTCGTTGACCGTGTTGCAGCGGGTCTGGGTGGTGGTGTAGGTGTCACGCTCCTGCATGTACTCCTGGGCCTTGTTGCCGGCATAACCGCCACCGACCGCGCCGGCCACCGTGGCGATCTTCTTGCCGGTGCCGCCACCGATCTGGTTGCCCAGCAGGCCGCCGGCGAGCGCGCCGACCACGGTGCCGGCGATCTGGTGCTGGTCCTTGACCGGCGCCTGGCGCGTCACCGCCACGTCCTTGCACACCTGACGCGGCGTCTTGATGGTTTCCTTGATCGGCTGCACGTCGGTGACCTGGGCGTACTCAGGCCCCTTGTTGACCAAGCTGTAGGTCGCCACAGCACCTCCGGCGGTTACACCGACAGCACCCAGTACCGCACCCACCAGCATTGATTTGTTCACGCGAACCTCCTAGTCATACCCGCGGGGTCTTGGCCCGCCTTCTCCCTGCCTTGGAGCAAAAAAAAAGGCGCGAGTTCAACACTCGCGCCTTTCTTTACGCCAAACGGCGTGGGACCCAGCGTTATGGACGCTCGTCCACACCCTCGGTCTTCACCGGCGGGATCAGGTCTTCGCTGTTCAGGTTCAGCCAGATCAGCACCACGTTGGCGATGTAAATCGACGAGTAGGTACCTGCCATGACGCCAATGAACAGCGCCAGGGAGAAGCCGAACAGGTTGTCGCCGCCGAAGAACAGCAGCGCGGCGATGGCCAGCAAGGTCGACACCGAGGTGGCGATGGTGCGCAGCAGGGTCTGGGTGGTCGAGACGTTGATGTTCTCGATCAGCGAAGCCTTGCGCATCACCCGGAAGTTCTCGCGCACCCGGTCGAACACGACGATAGTGTCGTTGAGCGAGTAACCGATGATCGCCAGTACCGCCGCCAGCACCGTCAGGTCGAAGGTGATCTGGAAGAACGACAGGATACCGAGCGTGACCACCACGTCGTGGACCAGCGAGATGATCGCGCCCACGGCGAACTTCCACTGGAAGCGGAAGGCCAGGTAGATGAGGATGCCGCCCAGGGCCAGGAGCATGCCCATGCCGCCCTGGTCGCGCAGTTCTTCACCCACCTGCGGGCCTACGAACTCGACGCGCTTGACCGTGGCCGGGTTGTCGCCACCGGCCTTCTGCAGCGCCGCGGCCACCTTGTTGCCCAGTTGCGGGTCGTCGCCCGGCATGCGTACCAGCAGGTCGGTGGTGGCGCCGAAGCTCTGCACCACGGCCTCGTGGAAGCCGGAATCGACCAGCTCGGCACGCACGGCCTTGAGATCTGCCGGACGCTCGTAGGTCAGCTCGATCAGCGTACCGCCGGTGAAGTCCAGGCCGAAGTTCAGGCCTTTCTGCCACCAGCTGAACAGCGCCAGCACGGTCAGGAGCACGGTAATGGCGAACGCGACATTGCGCACGCCCATGAAGTTGATGGTTTTCATCGCAGCTCCCTCAAACCCACAGCTTCTTGATGTCACGCCCGCCGCAGGTCAGGTTGACCATGGCGCGGGTCACCATGACGGCGGTGAACATCGAGGTGAAAATCCCGAGGGACATGGTGACCGCGAAGCCCTTGACCGGGCCAGTACCCATGGCGAACAGGATGCCGCCGACCAGCAGGCTGGTCAGGTTGGCGTCGATGATCGCGGTGTAGGCGCGATTGAAACCTTCGTGGATGGCGCGCTGCACCGACATGCCGGCTTTGAGCTCCTCGCGGATACGCGAGAAGATCAGCACGTTGGCGTCCACCGCCATGCCCATGGTCAACACGATACCGGCAATACCCGGCAGGGTCAGCGTGGCGCCCAGCAGCGACATCAGCGCCAGCAGCAGGACCATGTTGCCCGCCAGGGCAACGGTGGCGATCACGCCGAAGCCGCGGTAGATGGCGATGATGAACAGCGAGACGAACAGCATGCCCCACAGCGACGCATCGATACCCTTGGTGATGTTGTCGGCACCCAGGCTTGGGCCAATGGTACGCTCTTCGGCGAAGTACATTGGCGCGGCCAGGCCACCGGCACGCAGCAGCAGGGCCAGCTCGGACGACTCGCCCTGGCCGTTCAGGCCAGTGATGCGGAATTGGCTGCCCAGCGGCGACTGGATGGTCGCCAGGCTGATGATCTTCTTCTCTTCCTTGAAGCTCTGTACGGCAACGTCCTTCTCGACGCCGTCGACGGTCTGCTTCTCGTAGCGGGTGATCGGCTTCTGCTCGATGAAGATCACCGCCATGCTGCGCCCGACGTTGCTGCGGGTGGCGCGGCTCATCAGCTCGCCACCATGGCCGTCGAGGCGAATGTTCACCTGCGGGCGACCGTGCTCGTCGAAGCTGGCCTGGGCGTCGGTGACCTGGTCACCGGTGATGATCAGGCCGCGCTCGACCGCGGCGGAGCGGCCGCCTTCGCGGAACTCGAACACCTCGGTGGTGGCCTTGGACGCGCCCGGCTCGGCACCGAAGCGGAACTCCAGGTTGGCAGTCTTGCCGAGGATACGCTTGGCCTCGGCGGTATCCTGCACGCCCGGCAGCTCGACCACGATGCGGTTGGCGCCCTGGCGCTGGACCAGCGGCTCGGCCACGCCCAGCTCGTTCACACGGTTGCGAACGGTGGTCAGGTTCTGCTTGATGGAGTATTCGCGGATCTCGGCGACCTTGGCCTGGGTCAGCGCCAGGCGCAGCACGGCGAGTTCGCTGCGCTCGGTGGTGGTCAGGTCGAAATCATTGAAATTCTTGCGGATCAGGCTACGGGCCTGTTCGCGGGTGGCATCGTCGGCGAAGCCCAGCATGATCCCGCCATCCTGCTGCGGCAGGCTGCGGTAGCGGATGCGCTCTTTGCGCAGCAAGGTCTTGACCTCGCCTTCGTAGACTTTCATGCGCGCGGTCATGGCCTTGTCCATGTCCACTTCCAGCAAGAAGTGCACACCACCGGACAGGTCCAGGCCAAGCTTCATCGGGCTGGCACCCAGGTTGCGCAGCCACTGCGGGGTGGTCTGGGCCAGGTTCAGGGCCACGACATAGTCGTCGCCGAGGGCCTTGCGCGCCACATCCTTGGCTGGCAGCTGGTCTTCCTGGTTGCTCAGGCGCACCAGGGCACTGCCCTTCTCGCCCAGGCTGCCGCCCTTGACGGTGATGCCGGCATCGCCCAGCGCCTTGGTCACGCGGTCGAGGTCGGCCTGGCTGACATGCAGGGCGGAGCTGGCGCCGCTGATCTGCACCGCCGGATCATCCGGGTAGAGGTTGGGTGCGGAATAAATGAAGCCGACCGTCAGTACCAACACGATCAGCAGGTATTTCCACAGAGGGTATTTGTTCAGCATCACGCCGCCCGTTCAAGACGCGGGGCGCTTTGCGCGCCCCGACTGGAAAAATGAAACCGGTAACTCAGATAGCCTTGAGCGTACCTTTTGGCAGGGTCGCGGCAATGGCGCCCTTCTGGAACTTCAGTTCGACGTTGTCGGACACTTCCAGGACCACGAAGTCGTCGGCAACCTTGACGATCTTGCCGGCGATGCCGCCATTGGTAACCACTTCGTCACCTTTTTGCAGGTTGCTCAGCAGGTTTTTCTGCTCTTTGGCACGCTTGGCCTGCGGGCGCCAGATCATCAGGTAGAAGATGACCAGGAAACCGACCAGGAAAATCCACTCGAAGCCGGTACCGGCTGGGCCGGCGGCGGGGGCTGCTGCGTCCGCGTAGGCGGCGGGAATCAAGAAGCTCATTGGGCACTCCTAATGCAAATTTTCTAATAATGGATGCGAACAGTCAGTCCAAGGGCGGCACAGGCAGCCCGCGCTTGGCATAGAAGGCGTCGACAAAGGCGGCCAATTTACCTTGTTGGATAGCTTCGCGTAAACCGGCCATCAAGCGCTGGTAATGGCGCAAGTTGTGGATGGTATTCAGCATGCTGCTCAGCATTTCGCCGCACTTGTCCAAGTGGTGCAGATAAGCGCGGGAGAAGTTGGTGCAGGTATAGCAATCGCAGGTCGGATCCAGCGGCGATTCATCGTGACGATGGAACGCGTTGCGGATCTTGATCACCCCTGTATCGACGAACAGGTGGCCGTTGCGCGCATTGCGGGTAGGCATCACGCAGTCGAACATGTCGACGCCGCGGCGCACACCCTCTACAAGATCCTCCGGCTTGCCTACCCCCATAAGGTAACGAGGTTTGTCAGCGGGCATTTGCGCCGGCAGGTAGTCCAGCACCTTGATCATCTCGTGCTTGGGCTCGCCCACCGACAGGCCGCCGATGGCCAGGCCGTCGAAGTCGATGTTGACCAGCGCTTCCAGCGAGCGCATGCGCAGGTCCTGGTACATGCCGCCCTGGACGATGCCGAACAGCGCCGCGGTGTTGTCGCCGTGGGCGTTCTTCGAGCGCTGGGCCCAGCGCAGCGACAGCTCCATCGAGGTGCGCGCCACGTCGTGCTCGGCCGGGTACGGCGTGCACTCGTCGAAGATCATCACGATGTCCGAGCCCAGGTCGCGCTGGACCTGCATGGACTCTTCCGGCCCCATGAACACCTTGGAACCGTCCACTGGCGATGCGAAGGTCACGCCTTCCTCCTTGATCTTGCGCATGGCGCCCAGGCTGAACACCTGGAAACCACCGGAATCAGTGAGGATAGGGCCTTTCCATTGCATGAAGTCGTGCAGGCCGTTGTGTTTCTTGATGACCTCGGTGCCCGGACGCAGCCACAGGTGGAAGGTGTTGCCGAGGATGATCTCGGCGCCGATGGCCTCGATATCGCGCGGCAGCATGCCCTTGACCGTGCCGTAGGTGCCCACCGGCATGAAGGCCGGGGTCTCGACGGTGCCACGGGGGAAGGTCAGCCGGCCGCGACGGGCCTTGCCGTCGGTGGCCAGCAGTTCGAACGACATTCGACAGGTGCGACTCATGCTTGATCCTCTGGGCCGCGTGGCGCCGGATTGCGGGTGATGAACATGGCATCACCGTAACTGAAGAAGCGGTAACCGTTTTCGACCGCCGCCGCGTAGGCAGCCATGGTCTCGGGGTAACCGGCGAAGGCCGAGACCAGCATCAGCAGCGTGGACTCCGGCAGGTGGAAATTGGTGACCAGGCAATCGACCACATGGAACGGCCGGCCCGGGAAGATGAAGATATCGGTATCACCGCTGAAGGCCTTGAGCTCGCCGTCGCGCGCCGCGCTTTCCAGCGAGCGCACGCTGGTGGTGCCCACCGCGACCACTCGCCCGCCACGGGCGCGGCAGGCCTGCACGGCGTCGACCACATCCTGGCTCACTTCGAGCCACTCTTTATGCATGGTGTGGTCTTCGATCTTGTCGACCCGCACCGGCTGGAAGGTGCCCGCGCCCACGTGCAGGGTGACGAAGGCCCGCTCGACACCCTTGGCGGCGATCTTCGCCAGCAGGTCTTCGTCGAAGTGCAGGCCGGCGGTGGGCGCCGCCACCGCGCCGGCGCGCTCGGCGTAGACGGTCTGGTAGCGCTCGCGATCAGCGCCCTCGTCGGGGCGGTCGATGTAGGGCGGCAGCGGCATGTGCCCGACGCGCTCGAGCAGCGGCAGCACTTCTTCGTTGAAGCGCAGCTCGAACAAGGTCTCGTGGCGCGCGACCATCTCGGCCTCGCCGCCGCCATCGATGAGAATCACCGCGCCAGCCTTGGGCGCCTTGCTGGCGCGCACATGGGCCAGCACGCGGTGGCTGTCGAGCACGCGCTCGACCAGCACTTCCAGCTTGCCGCCGGAGGCTTTCTGGCCGAACAGCCGCGCCGGGATCACTCGGGTGTTGTTGAACACCATCAGGTCGCCGGGGCGCAGGTAGTCGAGCAGGTCGGTGAACTGCTTGTGGGCCAACTCACCGCTGGGGCCATCGAGCACGAGCAGGCGGCTGCCGTGACGCTCGGCCAGGGGGTGGCGGGCGATGAGGGAGTCTGGAAGTTCGAAGGAGAAATCGGCGACGCGCATGATGATGTTCGGTTCGACAGGGCCGGGAAGTTTAGCCCAATGCATGAAAATTGACCATGAAAGCCGATTGACCGCCTTGAGCGACCTCTCTATACTGCGGCGCCACAAGCCCTGATGGCGGAATTGGTAGACGCGGCGGATTCAAAATCCGTTTTCGAAAGGAGTGGGAGTTCGAGTCTCCCTCGGGGCACCAAGATCCAGAAAAAACCGACCTTATGGTCGGTTTTTTTGTGCCTGAAAAACACCTGAAAGCCAGCCACCTTCACCACCACCACGACAGGAAGTCCAGGGTATGCCAGCACAGCAATCGAACACAGGAATGCGAACACGTCTTTGGACCGTTCTGCCCGGCTTGCTCGGGGGCATGGCAGTAACCACCTGCATCGCCCCCTTCGGCGAGTTTTTCTGGGCGAATGTTGTCGACATCTGGGGGCCGCAGGCCGCCATCCTGTTCGTTTTGCTGATACTACGAGCGCCAAGCCCGGTAATCGGCGGCGCCGCACTGACCATGGCGCTGTACCTCGGGCTGTTCTATCTCTGGTTCTTCACCAGTGGACGAGGCGATGTGATGGCTTGGTTCGCCTATCTGTTCAGCTTGCCTGGAGCACCGATCGGCGCCTGCCTGGCGCTGTGCTTCACGCGGCAGGCAAGGCCTATCGTCGCCGTTGTGCTGGCCGCAGCCTGGGTGACGGCTGGGCTGGTGGTCAATCAGACGATCATCTGCTCTACCCTCATCTATTGCCTGGGGTGAGGCAGACATAGGACGTTCAACGGCGAGGCCATGGCGTATGCTGGCCGCTCACTCGAGCACGGACTTCCCCATGCAACTCAGCCACCGCCCCGTCACGCATGCCGATATCCCCGCCCTTTGCTGCTTCCCACAGGGCCCGGACGAACTGTTCTACATGTTCCCCAAGGCCACCTACCCCCTGACGCCCGAACAATTGAGCGACGCCATCGCCCAGCGCAGCGGCTCGACGGTGATCGAGGCCGATGGCGTGCTCGTTGGCTTCGCCAATTTCTACCAGGCCGAACACGGCGGCGTCTGCGCGCTGGGCAACGTCGTGGTGGCACCGGCCGCACGGGGCAAGGGGGTGGCGCGCTACCTGGTGCAAAGCATGCTCGCCCTGGCCCGCGAACAGTTCGCCGCGCGGGAGCTGTGGGTGTCGTGCTTCAACCACAACACCGCAGGCTTGCTGCTTTATCCACAACTGGGTTTCGTCCCGTTCGCGATCGAACAACGCCGAGCGCCCGATGGCAACCGGGTGGCGCTGGTGCGGATGAAGCAGATGTGCAACCCATGACCCGGCAGGAGCCAGCCTTGCTGGCGAACAGCACCACCGCCGATTTGCGCGTGGCGTTGGTTCGCCAGCAAGGCTGGCTCCTACACGACGAAACACACCGAACCTTACCCCGCCGCCGGCGTCGGAACCTGCATCCATCGTTTCGAGGTTCCCCCACGTGAAAACCCTCCTCGCCCGCAAGTACCGCCTGGTGGTCAAGACCTTTGGCTACATCGGCTGGTCGCTGTTCTGGCTGCTGATCTGGGACGTGCTGGTCACCATCGACTTCATGCTGTTCTTCAACAGCAAGTTCAGCCTGCCGCTGATCCCGCTGACCTTGCTGGGCTCGGCGCTGGTGGTGCTGGTGAGCTTTCGCAACAGCAGCGCCTACAACCGCTGGTGGGAAGCCCGCACCTTGTGGGGCGCGCTGGTGAACGGCTCGCGCAGCTTTGCCCGCCAAGTGCTGACGCTGATGGACGACCCGGACGATGGGCCGAACCCGGTGAAGGCGACCTTGCTGCGCCGGCATATCGCCTATGTGAACTGCCTGGCGGCGCACCTGAAGGGCGACAAGTGTCCGGACGAACTGATGGCGTTCATCCCGCTCGCCGAGTTCGAGCGGCGCAACCGTTCGAACAACTTCGCCAACGATATTCTCGCAGGCTCGGCGGCGTTACTGGCCCAGGAGTACCAGGCTGGGCGCCTGGACAGCATTCGCCTGGCGCGACTGGAGTCGACGCTGGTGGATCTGTCCAATGCCCAGGGCGGCATGGAACGCATCGCCAATACACCGCTGCCCTACCCCTACGTGTACTTTCCGCGGCTGTTCATCACCTTGTTCTGCCTGATCGTGCCGGTGGGGCTGGTGGAGTCGCTGGGCTGGTTCACCCCGTTGGCGTCGACGGTGGTGGGCTTCATGCTGCTGGCGATCGAGCGCATCGGCACCGACCTGCAAAGCCCGTTTCGCGCCAGCGAGCACCAGATCCCGATGGATAGCATCTGCGAGACCATCGAGCGCAACCTGGAGTCGATGCAGCGTGGGGAGCAGGTGTCTGCGGCGAACGCCATGCCGTAGCCAGCTTGCTGGCGAATCCGGCGGCGCGGTGGATGGCACCGGCGCTGCCGGTGTTCGCCGGCAAGGCCGGCTCCTACGGGGGGGGGGCGGAGGTTGCGGCGTGTAGGAGCCAGCCTTGCTGGCGAACCCGGCAACGCGGTGGATGGCACCGGCGCTGCCGGTGTTTGCCGGCAAGGCCGGCTCCTGCAGGGATAGCGCCTGTCTAGGCCCTCACATACCGCTGGCGCAGCACATCGCTGAACGCATCCACCAGCAACACCAACACCAGCATGGCAATGATCACCGTGCTGGCCTGGGCTTCCTGGAACAGGCTCAGGGTGGTGTAGAGCATCTGCCCCAGACCGCCCGCTCCGACGAAACCAAGCACGCTGGCCATGCGGATGTTGTTCTCCCAGCGGTACAGGCTGTAGGCCAGCAGTTGCGGCCAAAGGTTGGGCAAGGTGCCGAAACAGAACGCCGCCACCTGGCTGCCGCCCTGCAGGCGAATTGCCGCCGCCGGCTCAGGCGGGGCGTTTTCCAGGGCCTCGGCGAACAGGCGGCCGAGCACGCCGGCGGTATGCAGTGCCAGCGCCAGCGTGCCGGCGTTGGGCCCCAGCCCTGCGGCGAGCACGGTCAGCGCCGCCCACACCAGCTCGGGAATCGCCCGCAGCGCATTGAGCAGCAAACGCGCCGCGCCTTGCAGCGGCCAACCAAATCGCCCTGCCGCCGGCAGCGCCAGCAACATGCCGAGCAGCATCGCCAGCAAGGTGCCGAGCCCGGACATCGCCAGGGTCTCCAGCGCCCCACGGGCCACGGCGCGCAAGTGCTCGAGCGACAGGTCCGGCTGCAGGAAGCGCCCGGCGTACTCCGCCATCTGCCCCAGCCCGCCCTCGCCGACCAGCGCGTGCAGGTCCAGCTCCAGGTAGGCGAACGACGCCACCAGCGCCGCGACGATGCCCAGCAGCACCAACAGGTTGATTGACCGGCTCATGCCAGCCTCCCGCGCAGAAAACGGCTGAGCAGGTCGGCCAGCACCACCAGCACCAGGAACGCCAGCAGCATGCTCGCCACCTGGTCGCCGGCGAACATGCGCATCGACAAATCGATCTGCTGGCCCAGGCCGCCAGCACCGACGAAGCCCATCACCACCGAGGCGCGCACCGCGCACTCCCAGCGGTAGACGGTGTACGACACCACCTCGGCCGCGGCATTGGGCAGGATGCCATAGCAGAAAGCAGCCAAGCGGCCGCTGCCGGCCTGCAACAAGGCATGGGCCGGGCGCTGGTCGACCGACTCGAAGATTTCCGCATAGACCTTGCCGAGCATGCCGCTGTAGGTGATGGCGATGGCCAGCACCCCGGCGGTCGGGCCAAGGCCCACGGCGCGGACGAACAGCAGCGCCCAGACGATCTCCGGCACGCTGCGCAGGAACACCAGCAGGCCGCGCACCGGCAGGCGCAAGGTGCGCGACCAGAACCCCGGGCGCCCGCCGCGGGAGGCTGCGCGCAACGACAGGGCGCGACTGGCCAACAGGCTCGCCGGCACCGCCAGCAGCAAGGCCAGGGCCATGCCGGCAGTGGCCACGGCCAGGGTCTGCAAGGTGGCTTGCCACAGCAGGCCAAGGAAGTCGTGATCGTGAGCCGGCGGCCAGAAGCCACTGACGAAGCTGGCCATCTGTTGCCGGTTTTCCGCCTGCAACAGCACGCCGGGGTTCAGTTCGCTCAACTGCAATCCGGGCCACAGCAGCGCCAGGCACAGCAAGGTCAACAACAGGCGAGGTAGCGCCGCAGGGTCGCGGACAGCGGCGTTCAGCATCGTGGGATCTGCACCGTCAGGGTCGCCCCGGCGGTGACCGGCGACGCCAACTGCTCGTTGGCATACAGCGCATCCAGCAGGCTTTCGGTCACTGCCTCGGCCGGGCAGTCGAAGGCCACCTGCCCTTCGCGGATACCGACGACCCGCGGGAAGTGCGCCAGCGCCAACTCCACCGCGTGCAGGCTGGCGACCAGGGTCACGCCATGGGCCTGGGCATGACGGTTGAGCAGCGCCAGGCTGTGGTCGGCCAGCACCGGGTCCATCGCCGAGACCGGCTCGTCGGCCAGCAGCACCTGCGGGCGCTGGTACAACGCCCGGGCGATGCCGACCCGCTGCAACTGGCCGCCGGACAACTGCCCGCACTGGACGAACAGCTTGTCCGCCAACCCCAGTTCGGCCAGGGCCTGGCGCGCGCCCGGCACATCGCCTGGGTGCAGCAGGTTGAGCAACCCGCGCAGGGTGCTCCACTGCCCCAGGCGCCCGGCCAGCACCGCGGTCACTACCCGCTGGCGCGGCGGCAAGGGCGGCGCCTGGTGCACCAGTGCCACCCGTGCCCGCAGTCGCTGGCGGGCGCGCGCCGACAACGCCCAAGGCTGGGCGTCGAGCAACGTCAGTTGCCCGGCGCTGGGTTGCACGGCGGTGGCCATCAGGTGCAGCAGGCTCGACTTGCCGGCCCCGGACGGGCCGATGATCGCCACCCGCTCACCCTGGTCGATACGCAGATCCACTGTATTCAGGGCCTGGACCTGGCCGTGGCGCAGGCTGGCCCCTTGCAGACGAATAGTCACTTGAGCAGGCCGGCCTCACGCGCGGCTTGCTCGGTGCCCTGGTAGTTCTCCGGCTGGGTCTCGATGAAGCGGCTGGCCGCCTGCAGGTCGAGGATCGCCTTGTCGGCGGGCTTGGCCGGGTCCAGGGCGAGGAAGGCCTGCTTGATCTTGGCCTTGAGCGCCGGGTCCATGTTGCCGCGCACGGTCCAGTTGTAGTCGAAGTAGGTCGGCGTGGTGGCGAACACCTTGACCTTGCTGGTGTCGACCTTGCCGGCATCGACCAGCTTCTGCCACACGCTGGCGTTGAGCACGCCGGCGTCGACCTTGCCTGCGGCAACCCAGGCCACGGTGGCGTCGTGGGCCCCGGAGTAGGCGACGCGGCTGAAGTAACCCTCGGGCTTGATGTTGTCTTGCTTCAACATGAAGTAGCGCGGCATCAGGCTGCCGGAGGTGGACGAGATCGAGCCGAAGGCG
The DNA here is from genome assembly GCF_004519305.1 of Pseudomonas sp. RIT623. Classification (GTDB taxonomy): domain Bacteria; phylum Pseudomonadota; class Gammaproteobacteria; order Pseudomonadales; family Pseudomonadaceae; genus Aquipseudomonas. Next base: position 80,194 of record NZ_SOZA01000005.1, read on the forward strand.
AAGGTCTTGCCCTTCAGGTCGGCCAGGCTCTTCACCTCGGGGTTGGCGGTGATGAACTTGGAGGTGAACTGGGCGTCCTGCTCACGCTGCACCAGCGGGGTCGCGGTCGGGTCCTTCAGGTGCACCTGGACGAAGGTGAAACCACCCAGCCAAGCCATGTCCAGGCGGTTGCTGGCCAGCGACTCGACCACTGCCGGATAGTCGCTCACCGGCACGAACTGCACCTTCATGCCCAGTTGCTGCTCGAGGTATTCACCCAGCGGCTTGAACTTGCGCAGCAGTTCGGTCGGTGCTTCGTCGGGGATGGCGCTGACGCGCAGTACGTCGGCAGCCTGGGCGAAAACGGCGCAGCAGGACAGCGCGAGGCCGGCAGCGAGTGCCAGGGGGCGTTTGAACATGGGGGTTCTCCGGTTCAATAGCGGGGAAGGTGCGGCAAAACGCCGACGCAGTGGAATTATAAGAGGCGCAGGCGCAAAGGCCAGCTTTGCTACAATCGCCCATCACGAAAATCCCGAGGTGCGTATGAGCGAGCCGATTCGTCTGACCCAGTACAGCCACGGCGCCGGCTGTGGCTGCAAGATCTCCCCCAAGGTGCTGGATGTGATCCTCGCCGAGAGCGGCACGCAGGCGCTGGACCCGAAACTCTGGGTCGGCAACGCCTCGCGCGACGACGCCGCGGTCTATGCCCTGGACGACGAGCGCGGCGTGGTCTCGACCACCGACTTCTTCATGCCCATCGTCGACGACCCGTACGACTTCGGGCGCATCGCCGCCACCAATGCCATCAGCGACATCTACGCCATGGGCGGCGACCCGCTGATGGCCATCGCCATCCTCGGCTGGCCGGTCAACGTACTGCCACCTGAGGTGGCCCGCGAAGTGATCCGTGGTGGCCGCGCGGTGTGCGCCGAGGCCGGCATCCCGCTGGCCGGCGGCCACTCCATCGACGCCCCCGAACCGATCTTCGGCCTGGCCGTCACCGGCGTGGTCAGCAAGCGCCACCTCAAGCGCAACGACACCGCCAGCGTCGGCTGCAAGCTGTACCTGACCAAGCCACTGGGCATCGGCATCCTCACCACCGCCGAGAAGAAAGCCAAGCTGCGCGAGCAGGACCAAGGCCTGGCCCGCGACTGGATGTGCACCCTCAACACCCCGGGCAGCCGCTTCGGCAAGCTCGCTGGCGTGCAGGCGATGACCGACGTCACCGGCTTCGGCCTGCTCGGCCACCTGGTCGAGGTCGCCGAAGGCAGCGGCCTGACCGCGCGCTTGCAGTTCGACGCGGTGCCGCGCCTGCCCAGCGTCGACTACTACCTGGCCGAAGGCTGCATCCCCGGCGGCACCCTGCGCAACTACGACAGCTACGGGCATAAGATCGGCGCGCTCAGCGACGATCAGAAGCACCTGCTATGCGATCCGCAAACCAGCGGCGGCCTGCTGGTGGCGGTCACCCCCGAGGGCGAGGCCGAATTCCTTGCCGTGGCCCGGGAGCTGGGCCTGGACCTGGCGCCAATCGGCGCGCTGGTCGAGCGACAGAGCCACGCGGTCGAGGTGATCTGATGCGCCCCGACTGCACCGAGCTGAAACAGCTGTTCCTCGACGACGTGCCGCTGATGGATATGCGCGCCCCCGTCGAGTTCGCCAAGGGCGCCTTTCCCGGCGTGGTCAACCTGCCGCTGATGACCGACCAGGAGCGGCAGAAGGTTGGTACCTGCTACAAGCAGCAAGGCCAGGCCGCCGCCATCGCCCTGGGCCACCAACTGGTCAACGGCGCGCTCAAGCAGCAACGCCTGGACGCCTGGGCGGCCTTCGCCCAGGCCCACCCCGACGGCTACCTGTACTGTTTCCGTGGCGGCCTGCGCTCGCAGATCGTCCAGGGTTGGCTCAAGGAAGCCGGCATCCAGTACCCGAAAGTCGTCGGCGGCTACAAGGCCATGCGCACCCTGCTGCTGGAAACCACCCAGCAGGCGGTCGAGCAGTGCGACTTCGTGCTGGTCGGCGGGCTCACCGGCACTGGCAAGACCGACGTGCTGCACCAGCTGGACAACGTGCTCGACCTCGAAGGCCACGCCAACCACCGCGGCTCCAGCTTCGGCAAGCGCGCCACGGCGCAGCCGGCGCAGATCGACTTCGAGAACGCCCTGGCCATCGATGTGCTGAAAAAGCGCCACCGTGGCATCGAGCAGTTCGTGCTCGAGGACGAAGGGCGAATCGTCGGCAGCTGCTCGGTGCCGCTGGAGCTGTACCAGGGCATGCAGCAGTACCCGCTGGTATGGCTGGAAGACAGCTTTGCCAACCGCGTGGAGCGCATCCTGCGCGACTACGTGATCAACCTGTGCGCCGAGTTCGTCGCGGTGCACGGCGAGGAAGAAGGCCGCGGGCTGTTCGCCGAGCGCATGCGCCAGAGCATGGCCAATATCCACAAGCGCCTCGGCGGCGAGCGTTTCCAGCGCTTGTCCGAGCTGCTGGGGCAGGCCCTGGACGAGCAACTGCGCAGTGGCGATGTGAACCTGCACCGCGGCTGGATCGAAGGGCTGCTCAAGGAATACTACGACCCGATGTATGCCTACCAGCGCGAGGCCAAGTCGAGCCGCATCGAGTTCGCCGGGGATGGCGTGGAGGTGCGCGAGTACCTCAAGGCCCGGGCCAGGCGCCAACAGCGCAGCGCTTGACGGTCACTGCCCCGGGCTGAGGATTCGTTCCAGCTCCGCGGCGCGGTCCTTGCTCATGTCCATCTCGCACATCGCCCCTTCGATGCGATAGATGCTGCCGTTGCTCAGCTTGCCATGGAACGCGCAATTGCCGTCGCGGTACTTCATCCAGGTGCGCTGCACCTCGCGCAGGTCCTTCTGCTGCTGGCTGTCGAGCTTGGCCATCAGTTGCTTGTACACCCGGTTCAGACGGTCATCCTGCAGCTTGGTCTCGGCCTGGATGCAGGCGCCCATGGCCAAGGTGCTGGAGGCCTTGTCCATGCACTGGGTGTAGGTGGACGAATAGTCGTCGGCCTGGGCGCAGGCCATCGCCAGCAAGGCACTGGCGCCGAGCAGATAGTGCTTGAACATGGGCATTCCTTTATCGGGTGATCGCGGCACAGCCTAGCACCCTGTCGCGCTTTCATTCACACACAAGGCGGCGATCTGCGCGCGCAACCAGCGGTGCCCGGCATCGCCCTCGCGCCGCGGATGCCAGGCCTGGGTGAAGGCGAAAGGTGCAATGGCCAAGGGCGGCGAGAACTGGCGCAAGGCCGGGTCCAGGCGCGCGCCGGCGAGGCTGCGGCGGGCGACGGTGAGGACCAGGTCGGTGCCGGCGATCACGCCCTGGGCCACGCCCCAGTGGGGCAGGGTCAGGGCGATACGGCGACGCTCGCCCAAGGCGCCAAGGGCCAGGTCGATCTCGTTGTCGATACCCGCCCGCACCGCCACCAGCACATGGGGCCGGGCCAACCACTGGGGCAAGTCCAGCCCGCCGCGCGCCGGCAGGCTGGCGCGATCGGCCAGGCAGACGAAGGATTCCTCGAACAGCACCTGCTGGGCCATCTCCTCCGGCAGCTCCGGAAACACCCCCAGCGCCAGGTCCGCCTCGCCATCGATCAACTGCCCGAGCATCGCCTCGCGACTGCCCTGGGCCACCAGCACATCGATGCCCGGCGCTTCGCGGCGCAACAGGCGCATCAACGCCGGCAGCACCACCCGCGCGCCATAGTCCGACATTGCCAGGCGAAAGGTACGCCGAGCCTTGCCAGGCTCGAATCCGGGGCTGCCAAGCAGGCCATCGAGCTGCTGCAAGGCCTGCTGCAAGGGCTCGCGCAGGGCCTCGGCGCGGGCGCTGAGCTGCAATCGGCCGCCGCGGCGCACCAGCAGCGGGTCGGCGAACAGTTCGCGCAATTGCGCCAGCGCATGGCTGACCGCCGGCTGGCTACGGTGCAGGCGCAGCGCCGCGCGGGAGACATGTTGCTCGCTGAGCAGCGCGTGCAGGGTGAGCAGCAGGTTGAGGTCGATACGGCGTAAATCATCCATGGTACGAATACAGCCTGTGCAAAATTCGAATTTCCATCATTGAAATGCATGACTGAGACTAAAGCCACTGTTTTGATCAGGAGTAGACACCATGCCCGCCAGCCTCTTAGCCGCCCTCCCCTTGCTCATCGCCCTGCTCGCCGGGGCCGCCGTGCCGTTTCAGGCCGGCAGCAACGCCGCGCTCGGGCGCCTGCTCGGCCATCCCTTGTGGGCCGCCGGGGTGTCGTTGCTGGTCAGCCTGCTGATGTTGGTGCCGGCCCTGCTGCTGCTGCGCGCGCCTGTGCCGCAGGTGCAGCAACTGGCCCATGCGCCCTGGTGGGCCTGGTTCGGCGGGGTCGCCGGGGTACTCTACATCACTGCCGCGCTGGTGCTGACGCCGCGCCTGGGGGCGGCGGGGTTCATCGTCTGCGTGGTGGCAGGGCAGGTGCTGTCGTCGCTGCTGATCGACCAGTTCGGCCTCATGGGCCTGCCGGAGCGCCCGGTAAACCTGTTGAGACTGGCAGGAGTGGGGATGATCGTGATCGGCATGATCGTGGTGCAGTGGGGCACGGTGCGTTGAGCGCCTGAGGTGGCAACCCTATCGCGGGGCACCCTCACAAGGTCTGCGGCTGCTCCGGCGGCACGATCACCTTGTGCGGCTCGAAGCGCAGCGAGGGCATTTGCGTAGCGGCATACAGCGTGACGCCCAGGGCCGCGATCAGGGCCACGTCGAGCCAGCGCCAGCCCGGCATGTCAGCGGCCGAGCGCGCCCTCCAGCACCACCAGGCCTGCCCTGCGCAGAACACCAGCATCGCCAGCAACCACAGGTAGAACCCTGTGCCGAAACCGGTAAGATCCTGGAAACCGTAGCTTTGATTGTCGGGCAATCGCTCGATGGTGAAGCTGCTGGCCGCCAGGTACAGCGCCGCCAGGCCACAGCCCAGCGCCAGCCGGCGAAAGCGCCGATGGGCCAGGATCGCCAGCGCCAGCAGTGGATTGGCGAACCATTGGTACAAGCCGAAGGCGATACCCCAAGGGCCATAGAGCAGCATCTGCAACGCTGGGATGTGCCGCCCGGCGCCGCTCAGCGCGCCATCGAAGGCCAGGCTTAGCAGGTACAGCACCAGGCTGCAGGTCAAATAGAAGGCAGGCAACCGCGAACTCCGTCAATCCAATATCGAACGCCGACCATAGCGCACCCGGGCGTCAGGCGACAGGCGGTTCGAGCAGCAGGCCGTAAAGCCCCGAGTCAGACAACTCGCCGGCCACGCACCAGCGAGCGCGCAAGGTGCCTTCGAGGACAAACCCCTGGCGTTCCAGGGTACGTGCCGACCCCTGGTTGCGCGGGTCGATTTCCGCCTCCAGACGGCGCAGGTGCAAGGTGTGCGCGAGGTAGTCGATGAAGCAGGTCAGGGCTTCGTCCATGTAGCCACGGCCCTGAGCCGACTTGGCCAGGCAGTAGCCGATCTCGCCACGGCGCGAGCCCTCCTCGAGGTTGAACAGCTGGACCATGCCGATCAGTTCGCCGTTGTCGCGGCGGTACATGCCCAGCTTGAGCAACTGGCCGGCGGCGTAGGCTTCACGGTCGGCGGCCAGGGCGCTTTCGGCCTCGGCCAGGGTCTGCCAGGGGGCGTGGTACCAGTAACGCATGACCTCGGGGTCGGCCATGATGGTCAGCCACTGCTGCGCGTCGCCATGGCGCATGGGGCGCAGTTGCAGGCGTGGGCTATCGAGGCACAGGTCGCTGGGGAAACTGCGGGGGTCGGGCACACCGGGACTCCTGTCCGATTGCGGGAGATGACAGTCTAACGACAGTGCGCCGGTCTGGCATCCCTCGGGGCGCTTTGCGCCCCTTTCGCGACACAAGGCCGCTCCTACAGGGAAACGCGATCCCTTGTAGGAGCGGCCTTGTGTCGCGAAAGGGCTGCAAGGCAGCCCCGGCGATCTACCTCAGAACCCCATGCTGAAGCTCACCACCACCCCATGGTCGCGGTTCTCGCTAGACAACTGCCCGGAGTACCCGACCCCCAGCTTGCCACTCGCGCCAACCGACAGGTCCACCCCTGCCTCCACAACCGCGGCGTCCTTGGCGATCGGCACGCCCTCGGTGCTGAACCCGGCGCCACCACCGATGAAGCGCAGGTCGGCATCGGGCTTGTCGTCGCCGAAGGCATGGCGCCAGCCCAGCGATACCCGTGGGGTGATCTGGCTGCCGTTGTCGAGGGTGATGCGCTTGCCGGCGCGCACGCCAAGCGTGGAGAAGGTCACGTCCTGCTTGACCTTGCCCTGCAGGCGCCCGGCCCCGCCTTTCTCATGGGCGGTGTCGCTGTCGTAGTTGACGTAGGCCAGCCCGGCGAACGGCTCCAGGGCGATGCCAGCGGCGTCGATGGCATAGCCCACCTCGCCGAACACCTGGGCGCTGCGCGCCTTGTACTTGGCTTTCAGGCGATCGCTGTAGCTGCCCACCTGGACATCGCGCTTGCTGTCGATATCGTGCCAGCTGTAAGCCACGCCCAGGCGCGCGGCGAAGGCGTCCAGCTGGTAGCCGAGGTAGGTGGTCAGGTGGTAGCTGTCCACCGTGGCGTCCGAATGGCGACGGTGCGCATCGATGCTCGAGCGGGTGTAGCCGGCGGCGGCGCCGACCTTCCACTGGTCATCCAGGGCACGGTCGGCACCGAGCATGAAGCCCGACAGGTCGCGGTCGACACTGGCATGGCTGCTGCTGCCGTCGTAGGTGCCCCAGCCGCCGATGGCACGGATCCAACCCACTGCCTGGCCCTGGCAACCTTCGCTGGTCAGTTGCTGGTTGGCGGTCGGCGCCAGGGTCCGACGCGGGTCGTCCTGGTTGCTGCAATCGGCCTGGCGCAGGCGGTCGCTGACCGCGTCGCGGATGTAGCGCGAGTCCTCGATCAGCACGGTCGCGGTGCTGGCGTGGATCTCGCCGGACAGGCTGTCGAACGCGGCCTGGGCGCCCTGACGGTCGAGCGGCAGCAGGTTGTTGACCAACGCTGCCGGTGCCCCGGCACTGCTCAGGGCATTGGCCACGCCACGCTGGTTGCCGGTGGCGGCGACCTCGGCGAACGAGGTGCCGTTGCGGCTGACCGACAAGGTCACCTGGTTGGCGCCGTAGGCCAGCGCGCTGTTGATGAACGCCGAGTTGGCCAGGTTGGTGGTGGCGAAGGTGCCATTCACCCCGCCCGCGGCGTTGACCACGGTGTACTGGCCATTGCCGCTGGCGAGGTTGGCCACCATCAGGCTACCGCCGAGGTTGGCGGTGCCACCCACGTTCAGGTAGTTCACCGGCGCGGTGCCCAGGTCGATGACCAGGGTACCGCTGGCGCCATTGGTGAAGTTGCCCGAGACGTTCAGGTTGCCAGCCGGCCCCGGCAGCACGGTGCCGTTGTTGGTCAACCCGGCGACGGTGCCGTTGCCAGTCAACGCAGCGCCATTGGCCACGGTGACCTGGGCGCCGAGGTTGCTGCCCGGGTTGCCGGCATCGCCGACTTGCAGCACGCCCTGGTTGACGTTGAAGGCGCCGCTCAATGGCTGGTTGCCGGTCAGCAGCAAGGTGCCGCCCCCCTGCTTGGTGGTGGTGCCGGTGCCGCTGAGGGTGCCATTGAAGGTGCCATTGCTGCCTTGGGCGAAGACCAGGTTGGCATTGTTGAGGATGTTGCCCTGCAGGCTGGTGGTGTTGCCGACCAGGGTACCGCCACTGACGGTGGTGCCACCGCTGTAGGTGTTGGCACCGGCCAGGATCAGCGTGCCGGCGTCGAGCTTCTCGATGCCGCCGCTGCCCACCAGAGGCGCGCTGACGGTGGCAGTGGCGCCGGCGTTGACCCGTACCGACGCCAGGCTGCCATCCGCGTCGTTGACCGGGGTCAGGCTGCCGCCGGCACCGGGCACCACCTGGTAGCCGTCGCTGAGGAACTGCAAGCCCTCGAACGACTGGTTGCCGACCACGGTGACGGTACCCGGGGTACCGCCGAATACCGCGTAGCCGCCACTCCAGCCTTCGTTGCTGGTACCGCTGGCGTTGGTCCAGCCGGTGTTCGAACCCCAGGTACCGCTGCCACCGCCGATGCTGCCATCAGGGTTGGTCTTGCCGCCGTTCCAGAACTGCAAATCCTCGCCATAGTTCTGCACTACCAGGTTGATCTGGTTGGCGATGGCCGTCTGCAAGGTCAGGTCACCCAGCACCACGCTGCCCGGAATGGCGCCGAACACCAGGCCATTGTCGGTCAGCGCGCCAGCATAGTTGAACAGCTGGTACACGCCGGTGCCGAAGCCGCCGGCATCGGTGATGTTCAGGGTACCGTCGAGCACCAGGTTGCCGTTGACCTTGACCACGGTAGTGGACGCAGCCGGGGCGCCGAGGTTGAAGTCCAGGGCACTGCCTGAGGCCAGGTCGAGGCTGCCCACGGTGAGCGGCGTGGCGCCCTGGCCAGCGGCCAGGGTGGCGCCATTGGCGATCTGCACCGCGCCGCCGTAGGTACCGCTGCCGCCCAGGCGGGCGCCAGTGGCGACCTGCACGCTGGCACTGTCGAGGCGGCCGTTGACCAGCAGGCTGCCGGCGTTGACCTGGACCGCGCCGGTCAGGCCATTGATGCCGGTCAGCAGCAGTTCGCCGGTGCCGTTCTTGGTCAGGGTGCCAGTACCGGTAAGGTTGCCGGTGTAGCTGCCGTTGGCGTTCTGCTCGAAGGTCAGCGCCGCGTTGTTGAGGATCGCGCCTTGCAGGCTGGTGGTATTGCCGACCACGCTGCCTGCGTTGATCTGGGTGCCGCCGGCGTAGGTGTTGGCGCCATTCAGGGTCAGCAGGCCGGCGCCGTTCTTGATCAGCCCACCGCTGCCACTGACCACACCGTTGAGGGTCAGGGCGTTGCTGCCGCCGATGGCCAGGGCGCCATTGAGCACGGCGTCGTTGGCCAGGGCCACGGCGGTATTGTTGTCCAGCGTGGTGCCGCCAGCGGCAGTCAGCACGCCACTGCCCAGCGCGCTGTCGTTACCCAGCACCAGGGTGCCGCCGTTGAGCGCGGTGCCGCCGCTGTAACCGTTGGCGGCGTTGAGTACCAGGGTGCCGGCATCCTGCTTGGCCAGGCTGCCGGTGCCATTGAGCGCGACGTTGAGGGTGGCGGTGACGCCTGGGTTGACCCGCAGGTTGCTGACACCATTGCCCAGCAACTCACCCGCCGTGCCAGCGTTGAGCACATAGCCATCGGTGAGGAACTGCAGGCCGCCGATGCTGTGGCTGCCGTCCACGGTGACAGTGCCTGGAGCACCCTGGAACACCGCGAAGGTGTCGTTCCAGGTGCTGTTGAGCACGCCATTGGCGTCGGTCCAGTTGCTGTTGGTGGCGTTCCAGGTGCCGCTGCCGCCCTCGATCAGGCCGTTGGCGACGGTCTGGCTGCCATCCCAGAACAACACATTGCTGGCCCCGCCGACCACCAGGTTGACCTGGTTGGCGATGGCGGTCTGCACGGTCAGGTCGGTGACCGGCACGGGCGTGCTGCCGAACGCCATGCCGTTGTTGGTCAGGCTGCCGCCGTAGTTGAACAGGCTGTACACGCCAGCACCGAACCCACCGATATCGGTGATGTTCAGGGTGCCGCCAAGGGTCAGGTTGTTGGCCACATTGACCAGCGGCCCGCCGCCCGTGCCAGCAGTGCCCAGCGAGGCATTGAAGTTGGCGCCGCTACCGAGCGTCAGGTCGCCGGCACTCAGGGTGCTGCCGGTGATTGCGTTGAGGTTGCCGCCGTTGGCCACGTTCACCGTCCCGCCGAGGCTGCCGGCACCGGCCAGGGTGGCGCCGCTGGCAACGTTGACCGTGCTGCTGGCCAGGCTGCCATCGACCTTCAGGCTACCGGCCTGGACGTTGGTAGTACCGCTGTGGCTGTTGACCGCGCTGAGCGCCAGGACACCGACGCCGAGCTTGTTGAGGGTACCGGTGCCACCGATGTTGCCGGCGAAGTTGCCGCCTTCGACATTGAGGCTGTTGCCCGGCGCGATGTCGATTGCCCCGCTACCGCCGATATCGCCCAGGGTGGTGTTGCCATCGAGGTTGAGGATAGCGCCACTGCTGACATTCAGCTCGCTCTGGGTACCCAGGGCGGTGGTGCCGAGGGTGCTGAGGCTGCCAGACAGCAGGTTGAGAACACCGCTGAAGGTATTGTTGCCCGACAGGGTCAGGTCGGCCAGGCCGCTCTTGTTCAGCGTGCCGGCGCCGCTGAGCACGCCGGCCAGGTGCAGGTCGTTGCTGCCCAGCACATTGAGCACACCGCCGACATTGACCGGGTTGGCCAGGGTCACGGCACTGGCGGTATCGAGGTTGGCGTTGCCGGTGACATCCAGGCCACCCGTGCCGAGGGCGGCGTTATTGCCCAGTACCAGCGTCCCGGCCTGCAACTCGGTCCCGCCGCTGTAGGTGTTGGCGCCCATCAGCGCGAAGCGGGCGAGCCCGGCCTTGAGCAGGCGACCACTACCGCCGACGGTGCCGGCGAGGGTCAGGTCGTTGCTGCCCACGATCGTCAAGTCACCGGTGGTGTTGATGGTGTTGGCCAAGGTCACGGCCTGGCTGCTGTCCAGGCCGGTGCCAGAGGAGGTGTTCAGGATGCCGGTGCCCAGGGCGGTGTTGGAGCCCAGCACCAGGATACCGCCAGTGAGCGCCGTGTTGCCGGCGTAGGTGTTGATGCCGCTCAGCGATAGCCGCGCAGTGCCCGACTTGACCAAGCCGCCAGCACCACTGATGACGCCGCCCAGGGCCAGGTCATTGCTGCCGGCGATGCTCAGCGGGCCAGCCAGGGTGATGGCGTTGCCCAGGGCGACCGCCTTGTTGGCATCCAGGCTGGTGCCGGCGGCGGCGGCAAGCACGCCACTGCCCAAGGCACTGTCGCTGCCTACCACGATCGTACCGCCACTGAGCGTGGTGCCCCCGCCATAGGTATTGATGCCGTTGAGCACCAGGGTGCCGCTGTCGAGCTTGTTGAGTTTGCCACTGCCGGTCAGGCCGACATCGAGGGTGGCGGTCACGCCCGGATCGACCCGCACGCTGGTGTCGCCGCTGCTGCCGTTGACCAGGTTGAGCGCGCCAGCGGTGCCGGCCAACAGCCGATAGCCATTGCTGACGAACTGCATGCCGCCGAGGCTCTGGCTGCCGTCGACGGTGACATCGCCCGCGGTGCCCTGGAACACCGCGAAGTTGCTGGCCCAGGTGCTGTTGGCCAAGCCGTTGAGGTCGGTCCAGTTGCTGTTGCCGGCGTTCCACACGCCGCTACCGCCATCGACTTGGCCGTTGGCCACATTCTGGCTGCCGTCCCAGAACTGGATGTTCAGCCCGGCGGCGCTGACCAGCAGGTTGACCTGGTTGGCCAGGGCGGTCTGCAAGGCCACGTCAGCCAAGCCGACACCCAGTGGCAGGCTGCCGAAGTCTAGGCCGTTGTCGGTAAGGCCGCCGCTGTAGTCGAAGAGCCGGTACACGCCGTTGCCAAAACCGCCGACGTTACTGACGTTGAGGGTACCGTCGAGGGTCAGGTTGCCAGCGACGTTGAACAGCGCGGTGGTGCCACTGGACGGCGCGCCAAGGCCGGCATCGACGATCGAACCGCTGTTGAGCACCAGGCTGCCGAGGCCCAGGGTGGCGCCGCTCTGCCCGGCCAGGTGACCGCCGTTGTCGATCACCACCGCGGCATTGGCGCTGCCGCTGCCGGCGAGGGTCGCCCCGCTGGCCACGGTGAGCAGGTTGCTGCCCAAGGTGCCGTCGACTTTCAAGGTACCGGCGTTGACCTGGGTATTGTCGCCCAGGTTGCTGGTGCCGGTCAGGGTCAGGGTGCCGCTGCCGACCTTGGTCAGGCCGCCCAGGCCGTTGAGGCCACCGGCGAAGGTGCTGCCGAGGTTGTTGCCGCCCAGGCTCAGGACGCTGCCGACGCCGACATCGACCAGGCCGCTGCCGGTCAGGCTGCCGAGGCTGGCGTTGCCATTGAGGTTGAGCTGGCCGCTGGCGCCGACGTTGAGGGTGTCGACGTTGGCCAGCACACCGCTGCCGAGGGTGGTGAGGGAGCCCGCCTGAATATCGACGTTGCCGGTGAAGGTCTTGACGCCGACCAGGGTAAGGTCGTCGACACCGGTCTTGACCAGGTTGCCACTGCCGCCGAGATCGCCGCTGAAGATCAGCGCATGGGTGGTTTCGACAGTCAGGTTGGCGCCGTTGCTCAGGGCGAGGGTATTGCCCAGGGCCATGGCCGAGCTGTTGGCCAGGGTGGCGTCGGCGGTGACCGCCAGGGTGCCGGTGCCCAGCGCACCGCTGCTGCCCAGGGTCAGGCGCCCGGCGTTGAGCTGGGTGCCGCCCTGGTAGCCGTTGTTGCCATTGAGGGTCAGGTTGCCGCTGCCGTTCTTGGTCAGGCCTGCGGTGCCGTTGATCACGCCGTTGAGAGTCAGGTCGTTGCTGCCCTCGACGCTCAGGCCTGCGTTGAGCGTGACGTTATTGGCCAGCGTGGTGCTGCTGGCGCCGCTGCTGAGGGTCGAGACACCGGCGACGGTCAGGGCACCCTGCCCCAGCGCGTTGTCATTGCCGACCACCAGCCGGCCGGCACCGAGGGTGGTGCCGCCCAGGTAGCTGTTGGCGCCGTTGAGGGTCAGGGTGCTGGCACCGGCCTTGTTCAGGCCGCCGACGCCATCCACCACGCCAGTGAGGGTCAGGTCGGTGCTGCCCGGCAGGTTGAGGGTGCCGCCCAGGTGCAGGTTGTTGGCCAGGGTAGCGCCCGCGCCGCTGGCATCGAGGCTGGTGTTGGCGCCAGTGCTGAGGTCGCCGCTACCCAACGCGGTGTTGCTGCCGACCACCAGGGTGCCGCCATTGAGGGTGGTGCCGCCGCTGTAGGTGTTGTTGCCGTTGAGGGTCAGGCTGGCCGAGCCGTTCTTGACCAGGCCGCCGTTGCCGGAGACCACGCCGCCGAGGGTCAGCGCCTGGCTGCCGCCAAGGGTCAGGTTGCCACTGGCGAGGTTGACGGCATTGGCCAGTACCAGCGCCTGGCTGGCGTCGAGGCCGGCGGCGCCGTTGACGGTCAGGACGCCGCTGCCCAGGGCGCCGGCATTGCCCAGCAGCAGGCTGCCAGCCTGCAGCGAGGTGCCGCCAGCGTAGGTGTTGCTGCCATTGAGCACCAGTTGCCCGGCACCCAGCTTGTTCAGCGCGCCGGCACCGCTGATGATACCGTCGAGGGTCAGGGCCTGGGTGTTGTTGACGCCGAGAGAGGTACCGGCGCCGAGGCCGATGGCGTTGGTCACTTGCAGCACGCCGGAGCTGGCCAAGGTACTGTTGCCAGTCACCGCCAGGTTGCCCGTGCCCAGCGCGCTGTTGTTGCCCAGCGTCAGGGTGCCAGCGCCAAGCGTGGTACTGCCTTGATAGGTGTTGGCTGCGCCGAGGGTGAGGTTGCCGGTACCGGTCTTGGTCAGGCCGCCGGTCCCACTGATCACGCCGTTCAATGTCAGGTCGTTGTTGCCGGCCAGGCTAAGGGTGTCGTTCAGCGCCACCTGGTTGGCCAGGGTCAAGGCACCCGTGGTGGCCAGGTTGCTGGCGCCGCCGACGACAAGGTTGCCGGTACCCAGCGCCTGGTTGTTGCCCAGGGTGAGCGTGCCGGCATTGAGGGTCACGCCGCCAACCAAGGTGTTGGCGCCACTGAGGGTGAGGTTGCCGGCACCGTTCTTGGTCAGGCTGCCGGCCCCGGTTACCAGCCCGCCCAGGCCCAGGTCGTTGCTGCCGGCGATGGTGAGGTTGCCCGCCAGGTTGACGGTGTTGCCGATAGTGATCGCCGAAGCGCTGTCCAGCGTGGTGCCGGCAGCCGCGTTGAGCTGGCCGAGGCCAAGGGCGCTGGCGCTGCCGAGCACCAGGGTGCCGGCATTGAGATTGGTGTTGCCCAGGTTGCCATTGCTGCCGTTCAGGGTCAGGGTGCCGCTGCCGGTCTTGGTCAGGCCGCCGACGCCGGTGACGTTGCCGCCCAGGGTCAGGTTCTGCGCCCCGGCGATGGTCAGGTTACCGGCCAGGTTGATCAGGTTGGCCAGGGTGACGTTGGCATTGCTGCTCAAGGTGGTGCCACCGGCTGCGTTCAGGGCACCCGTGCCCAGCGCCGTGTTGCTGCCGACCACAAGGGTGCCGCCGTTCAGGCTGGTAATGCCCTGCTGGCTGTTGCTGGCGTTGAGGGTGAGCGTACCCGCGCCGCCCTTGATCAGGCCACCGGTGCCGCTGAGCGTACCGTTGAGGGTGAGGTCGTTGCTCCCAGACAGGGTGAGGTTGGCGTTCAGGGCGATGGTGTTGCCAAGCGCCAGGTTGCCGGTGGAGTCCAGGCTTGAGGCGCCAGTGACGGTCAGGCCGCCAGTGCCCAGGGCCTGGGCGTTGCCCAGGGTCAGGGTACCGGCCCCCAGGCTGGTGCCGCCGCTGTAGGTATTGGCATTGCCCAGGGTCAGGTTGGCGCCGCCGTTCTTGATCAGGCTGCCAGTCCCCGATACCACGCCGGACAGGCCCAGGTCGGCGGAACCGGCGACGGTCAGGGCACCGCTGAGGCTGAAGGCGTTGCCCAGGGTGACAGCGGTATTGCTGTCCAGGGTAGTACCGTTGGCGGTGCTGACCGTGCCGGTACCGAAGGCGGTGTTGTTGCCGACCACCAGCGTGCCGCCATTGAACAGGGTGCCGCCGGTATAGCTGTTGGCGCCATTGAGCACCAACGTGCCGCTGTCGAGCTTGGCCAGTTGGCCGCTGCCAGAGAGGCCAACGTTGAGGGTCGCGGTGACGCCCGGGTCGACGCGCAAGGCGAAGGCGCCGTTGCTGCCGTTGACCAGGTCCAGGCCACCGGCGCCGATCAGGCGATAGCCGTTGGTGACGAACTGCAGGCCGGTGGCGGCCTGGGTGCCGACCACGGTGACATCGCCCGCGGTGCCCTGGAATACCGCGAAGTCGCTGGCCCAGCTGCCATTGAGCACGCCGTTGACATCGGTCCAGTTGGTGTTGCCAGCATTCCAGGTACCGGTACCGCCGTCGATCACGCCATTGGGCACGCTCTGCGCGCCATCCCAGAACTGCACGGTGCCGCTGGCGCCGCCGACCAGCAGGTTGATCTGACTGCCAATGGAGGTCTGCACCTGGAGATCGCCGGGCAACATGACGCCCGGCACGTTGCCGACCAGCAGGCCGTTGTCGACCAGCGCGCCGGTGTAGTCGAACAGCCGGTAGATACCGGTGCCGAAGCCGCCGAGGTCGGTGACGTTGAGGGTACCGTCCAGGGTCAGGTTGCCATTGACGCTGACCACTGCGGTGCCGCCGGTGGCCGGCGATGCCAGGCCGAAATCGAGGATCGAGCCACTGTGCAGGGTCAGCGCACCGGTGCTGAGGGTCGCGCCGCTATTGGCCAGCAGGTGCGCGCCATTGGCAATGTCGACTGCGCCGAGCAGGCTGCCGGTGCCACCGAGGCTGGCGCCGCTGTTGACCTGCACGCTGGCGCTGGCCAGCGAACCGGTGACGTTGAGCAGGCCGGCATTGACCGTGGTGTTGCCGCCGAGCACGTTGACGCCGGACAGCTCGAAGCTGCCGGTACCGGTCTTGATCAGCCCGCCACTGCCGGCCAGGGCACCGCTGAACACGCTGTTGAGGTTGTTGCCACCGAGGGTCAGGGCACCGCCGCCGGCGATGTTCACCGTGCCGGCCCCGCTCAGGCCACCGATGGTGGCGCTGGCGCCGAGATTGAGGCTGGTGCCGGCGCCGACGCTGACCGCCGAAGTGTTGCCCAGGGCCGTGTTGCCGACCGTGGTGATGCTGCCGCCAAGCAGGTCGATGGCGCCGCTGAAGGTGTTGTTGCCGCTGAGCGTCAGGTCGGACACGCCGTTCTTGATCAACCCGCCGGTACCGCCGAGCACGCCGCCCAGGGTCAGGTTGTTGCTGCCGCCGAGGGTCAGGTTGGCGCCGAGGTTGACGTCGTTGCCCAGGGTCATTGCCACGCTGTTGACCAGCGTCGAGGCGCCGCCGACGTTCAATGCGCCGGTGCCCAGCGCGGCGGCGTTGGCCAAGGTCAGGGTGCCGGCATTGAGGTTCAGGCCACCGCTGAAGCTGTTGGCGCCGCTCAGGGTCAGGTTGCTGCTGCCGTTCTTGGTCAAGGCCCCGGCACCGCTGATCACGCCGCCCAAGGTCGTGGTGTTGTTGCCTGGCAGGGTCAGGGTGGCGCCGTTGCCAAGGGCGATGGCGTTGCCGAGGTTGAGGGTGGCGCTGGAGTCGAGGCTGGCATTGCCGCCCACGCTCAGGGCGCCACTGCCGATGGCGTTGTTGTTGCCCAGGACCAGGGTGCCGGCATTGAGGGTGGTGCCGCCGCTGTAGGTGTTGTTGCCGTTGAGGGTCAGCACGGCGCTGCCGTTCTTGACCAGTGCACCGCTGCCGCTGATGAGACCGCCGAGGGTGGTGGCGTTGCTGCCAAGCACGGTCAGGGTATTGGCACCGAGGTTGATGCCGTTGGTCACGGCAACGGCGGTGCTGGCGTCGAGATTGGCGTTGCCGCCCACGGTCAGGGCGCCGATGCCCAGCGCGGTATTGCTGCCCAGGGTCAGGGTGCCGGCATTGAGCTGGGTGCCGTTGGTGTAGAGGTTGTTGCCGCTCAGGGTCAGGTTGGCGTTGCCGTTCTTGACCAGTGAACCGATGCCGCTGACCACGCCGCTCAGGCCCAGGTCGGCGCTGCCATCGATGGTCAACGGGCCGGCGATGTTCACATCGTTGGCCAGGCTCACCGCCGTATTGGCATCCAGGTGGGTACCGGCCAGGGTGTTGAGGGTACCGGTACCCAGCGCGGTGTTGCTGCCGACCACCAGGGTGCCGGCGTTCAGGCGGGTGATGCCGCTGTTGCTGTTGTTGCCGGTCAGGGTCAGGGTGGTGCCGCCATTCTTGGTGATGCCGCCGGCACCGGCGATGGCGCCGCTCAAGGTCAAGTCGTTGCTGCCGGGCAGGATGAAGTTGCCCGCCAGGTTGAGCGCGTTGCCAAGGTTCAGCCCGGCCACGCTGGTATCCAGCGTGGTGTTGTTGGCGGCGTTGAGCGCGCCGCTGCCCAGTGCGGTATTGCTGCCGACCACCAGGGTGCCGGCGTTGAGGGCGGTGGCGCCGCTGTAGGTGTTGTTGCCGCTCAGGGTCAGGGTGGCGCTGCCGTTCTTGACCAGGCCGCCAGTGCCGCTGAGGGTGCCGGCCAGGGTGAGGTTGCTGGTGGTCGGCAAGGTCAGGTTGGCGCCGAGGTTGACGGCGTTGTTCAGGGTCATCGCCGTCGAGTTGGCCAGGGTCGCCGGGCCACCGACCGTCAACGCGCCGGCTCCCAACGCGGCGGCGCTGGCCAGGGTCAAGGTACCGGCATTGAGGGTGAGGCCGCCGCTGAAGGTATTGGCGCCGCTCAGGGTCAGGTTGGTGGCGCCATTTTTGACCAGTGCGCCGGTGCCGCTGATCACCCCGCCCAAGGTGGTGGTGTTGCTGCCTGGCAGGGTCAGGGTGTTGCCGGCAAGATTGATGGCGTTACCCAGGTTCAGGGTACCGCTGCCGTCGAGGCTGGCATTGCCGCCCAGGGTCAGGCCGCCCGTGCCCAGGGCATTGCTGTTGCCCAGGGTCAGCAGCCCGGCGTTCAGGGTGGTGCCGCCGCTGAAGGTGTTGTTGCCATTGAGCGTCAGGCCGGCACTGCCGCTCTTGACCAGGGCACCGGTGCCGCTGATCTGCCCGGTCAGGGTGGTGGCGTTGCTGCCCAGCACGGTCAAGGTGTTGCCGCCCAGGCTGATGCTGTTGGTCGCCGAGACGGCGGTACTGGTGTCCAGGTTGGCGTTGCCGCCCAAGGTCAGGCCGCCGATGCCCAGTGCGGTGTTGCTGCCGAGAATCAAGGTACCGGCATTGAGCTGGGTGCCGTTGGTGAAGGTGTTGCTGCCACTCAGGGTCAGGCTGGCGTTGCCGTTCTTGACCAGCGAACCGATGCCGCTGATCACGCCGCTCAGCCCGAGGTTGGCAGTGCCGTCGATGGTCAGGGGGCCGGCGGCGATGACGTCGTTGGCCAGGCTGACCGCGGTGCTGGCGTCCAGGTGGGTACCCACGGCGGTGTTGAGGATGCCGGTACCGAGCGCCGTATTGTTGCCGACTACCAGGGTGCCACCGTTGAGGAAGGTGGAACCACTATTGGTATTGGCGCCGGTCAGGGTCAGCGTGGTGTTGCCGGCCTTGGTCAGGCCGCCACTGCCGGCGATGACGCCACTCAAGGTCAGGTCGTTGCTGCCCGGCAGGTTGAGGTTGCCGGCCAGGTTCAGGCCGTTGCCGATGTTCAGCCCGGCGACGCTGGTGTCCAGGCTGGTGTTGGCCGCGGCGTTGAGCACGCCGGTGCCCAGCGCGGTGTTGCTGCCCAGCACCAGGGTGCCGGCGTTGAGCGCGGTGGCGCCACTGTGGGTGTTGTTGCCGCTGAGGGTCAGGCTGGCGCTGCCGTTCTTGACCAGGCCGCCGGTGCCGCTGAGGGTCCCGGCCAGGTTGAGGTTGTTGGCGCCTGCCAGGGTCAGGTTGCCGCCCAGGTTGACCGCGTTGCCCAGGGTCAGCGCCGCGGTGTTGGCCAGCGTCGATGCGCCGCCCACGGTCAGGGCGCCGGTACCCAGCGCCGTGGCGCTGGCCAGGGTCAGGGTGCCGGCGTTGAGGGTGAGGCCACCACTGAAGGTGTTGGCGCCGCCCAGGGTCAGGTTGCTGCTGCCGTTCTTGACCAGCGCGCCGGTGCCGCTGATCACGCCGCCCAAGGTGGTTGCGCTGGTGCCAGGCAAGGTCAGGGTGTTGCCGGCCAGGTCGATGGCGTTGCCGAGGTTCACCGCCACGCCCGCGTCGAGGCTGGCGTTGCCACCCAAGGTGAGGCCGCCGGTGCCCAGGGCGTTGTTGTTGCCCACGGTGAGGACACCGCTGTTGAGGGTCGTGCCGCCGCTGAAGGTGTTGCTGCCGTTCAGGGTCAACCCGGCGCTGCCGCTCTTGACCAGCGCGCCGGTACCGCTGATCACGCCGCCCAGCGTGGTGCTGCTGGTGCCCAGCAGGTTCAGGGTATTGGCGCCGAGGTTGACGGCGTTGCCCAGGCTCACCGCCGTGCTGGCGTCCAGGCTGGCGTTGCCGGCGAGGGTAAGGGCACCGGTACCCAGGGCGTTGCTGTTGCCCACGGTGAGCTTGCTGGCGTTGAGGGTCAGGCCGCCACTGAAAGTGTTGTTGCCGTTCAGCGCCAGGTCCCCTGCCCCGCTCTTGACCAGTGTACCGGTACCGCTGATCACGCCACCCAGGGTGGTGGCGCTGGTGCCGAGCAGGTTCAGGGTGTTGGCGCCAAGACTGACGGCGTTGCCCAGGCTGACCGCGCTGCTGGCATCGAGGCTGGCGTTGCCCCCCAGGGTCAGCGCGCCGGTGCCCAGCGCACTGCTGGTGCCGACGGTAAGCTTGCCACCCGCCAGACTGGTACCGCCGCTGTAGGTATTGACGCCGTTGAGGGTGAGGTCGGCGGCGCCCGCCTTGGCCAGCGCGCCAGTGCCGCTGATGATGCCACCCAAGGTGGTGGCATTGTTGCCAGCGAGGGTGAGCGTGCCTGCGTTCAGGGCGATCGCGTTGCCCAGGTTGAGCGCCGAGGCACTGTCCAGGATGCTGCTGGCGGTCACTGTCAGCGCGCCGCTGCCCAGCGCCGTGTCACTGCCCAAGGTAAGCGTTCCGCCGCCCAGGGAGGTGCCGCCACTGAAAGTATTGAGACCATTGAGTGTCAGGCTGCCGGTACCGCTCTTGACCAATGAGCCGGTGCCGCTGAGCACGCCGCCAAGGGTCAGTGCGTTGCTGCCCGGCAGCGTCAAGGCTGCGTTCAGCGCCACCGCGTTGTTCAACACCAGCGGCACGCTGCCTTGCAGGCTGCCGGCGCCACTGACGGTCAGCCCGCCGCTGCCGAGTGCCGTGGCACTGGTCAGGTTGAGGCCGCCAGCGGCCAGGGTGGTACCACCACTGTAGGTGTTGCTGGCGCCAAGGGTGAGCAGCCCCGCACCGGTCTTGGTCAAGCCGCCGACACCCGAAACCACGCCGTTGAGGGCCATGTCGGTGGCACCGCCCACGTTCAGGCCGGCATTCAAGATCAGCGCATTGTTAAGGCCCAGGCCTGCCACCGTGCCCGCGAGGCCACCGCCGTTCACCGTGATGCCACCACTACCGAAGGCGCTGGCATTGTCGAAATTGAGCAAGCCACCGTTGAGGGTGGTCTGGGTGGTGCCGTTGAGCAATTGCCCGATCAACGACCAGGTACCGCTGTCGACGATCAGGCGGTTGAAGTTGATGTAGTTCGAGGCGTTGATGGTGCCGCTGCCGCTGGTGCCGCTGCCGCCACCGATGGCGTTCTGCAACGCCAGGGTGTTGGTGCCGCCGGAACCGCCGTCGACCACGCCGGCAGGCGCGAAGGCCAGGTTGGGGTTACTGGTGACCAGCAGCGATACACCGATACCGGCACCCGCGCTGAGGCTGGAGCCGGTGATGGCGTTGAAGCGGTTGGTGCTGCCGGCGCCCATGGACAGGCTGCCGGTCAGGCTCCCGGCGTTGGTGAAGGTGTTGCCGGCTGCCGACGCCTGAAATGCTGTGCGACCGAGCACGGTGCCGGTGTTGGTGAAGTCCACCGACCCGCCCCCGCTCACGGCGATGACCGGGGTGTCCTCGCTGAGGATCGTCAGGCTGGCCAGCGCCGCGGAGCCAATGCTACCGGCGTTGCTGATGGTGGTGACGCCACCGGCGGCGTTACGCACGTCCAGGGCCATGCCAGTGAGGTTCAACAGGCTGGCGCCGAGGACGGCGCCGGTACCGCGAATCACGCCCGTGGCATTGTTGGTGATGTTGATGGTACTGGCGGTGCTGGTGTTGCCGATCAGCGCCGCGGTGGACTGGATGCTCAGGATCCCCAGCAACGACGGGTTGACGGTACCGGAGTTGTTCAACGTGATGTTGTTGCCGGTGAGCGACAGCGCGGTGCCGCCCACGCCCAGCAGCACGCCCAGGGATGCACCGCTGTTGACGTTCACGGTGAGCCCGCTGGCGGCGTTGGAGTAGCTCGGTGCGAGCGGGTTGGCAGCGCCGTTGCAGGTCACGGTGGACCCGGCCAGGGAACAAGCCGCCAGCGCCTGTTCACTGGTCAGGCCCAGCGCCATCCCTCCCACCGCCAGACTGACAGCCAGAGACAATTGAGAGAGACGAGCAGGTAAACGGGCGGCAACAATTCTGTCCACGGAGAGCTCCTTCGTGGATCAGGCGGTTCAGTCCCTGAATGCGTGAACAGCGTTTGTCGCAGTGAATCTGGGCACGCGAACGGCGAAACACCTGACCATGGCTACAAATTTTCCTTTGCTGGAATGTGTAGCCGCTCGCAGCCGGCTGGCTGGGGGTCAGGGTCGGTCAAATGGTGTTAATACTTTGTCGAGGCGGCACGTGTTTCGCGGGTTTCAGCCGCTTGTGGGTTGGATCCAACCGACGAACGGTCATGGCGAATGGCCAATATGCTCGAGGCGCAGGCGGTCGATCACTCATCAAGCGACCTCGGCGCCCTCCTCTGGCCAATGCGGCTCGTTGGCCCCCGGCGGGGTCAATGGCGGCAGGCCATAAGCGGCGCGAGCCTCATCGCAACTAGGGTTGTGCTCGCCGTTTTCCCACGAAGCCTCGAACTCTCGGCACGTGCTGGAACGGTTCTGATAAATGGAGCACGCCACTTGCGTGCCGATCTCACCACCGAGGCTCACGCAGCGGCAAGGCTTGGCGTCGGTGCCAATCATGGCGACACGGGAGGGGTTGATCTGCACCACCAGATCGTCGGGCACCAGGCCGCCGGCGGACTGGCATTCACCCCAGAAGAAAGACACACGAAAGTAACCGCAGCAGGCGCCGCAGGACATGCAAGGATTCTGTTCGGACATGATGGCCAGGAAGGGAGGTTGTTGTTATCCGGGCGAGCGCCCGCGGCGCTATTTGTAATCCAGCCGTGAACGGCTGAGAAGAGGGGCGATGAAAAAAAGATGGCCGCTTATCGCGGCCTCAAGCTGTTAGCGACAAGCGGCAAGAAAAAGCTTTGCTCTTCCCTGCCCCGCTCAATATGCAAAGCCGCAAGAAGGCTGTATTGCACAGATCGACTTGCGGCTTGCAGCTTACTTGCTGGTCACCCCATCAGCCCGGAACATCTGGCGGATGCCGCGAATGGCCTGGCGGATGCGATCCTGGTTCTCGATCAGGGCGAAGCGCACATGATCGTCGCCGTAATCACCGAAGCCAATTCCCGGCGACACACAGACCTTGGCCTCGGCCAGCAGTTTCTTGGAAAACTCAAGCGACCCCAGGTGCGCATACTGCTCGGGGATCTTTGCCCAGACATACATCGAGGCCTTGGGGTTCTCGACCATCCAGCCCAGCTCGTGCAGGCCCTTGACCAGCAGGTTGCGGCGCTGGCGGTACTGCTCGGCGATATCGCGCACGCACTGCTGGTCACCCTCCAGCGCGGCAATCGCCGCAACCTGCAAGGGTGTGAAGGTGCCGTAGTCGTGGTAGCTCTTGATCCGCGCCAGGGCACTGACCAGCTCGGGGTTGCCGACCATGAAGCCGATCCGCCAGCCGGCCATGTTGTAGCTCTTGGACAAGGTGAAGAACTCCACCGCAATATCCTTGGCCCCCGGCACCTGCATGATCGACGGCGCCTTCCAGCCGTCGTAGACGATATCGGCATAGGCCAGGTCGTGCACCACCAGTACATCGTACTGCTTGGCCAGGGCCACCACGCGCTCGAAAAAGTCCAGCTCGACGCACTGGGCCGTGGGATTGGACGGGAAGCCAAGGATCATCATCTTCGGCTTGGGAATCGATTCGCGAATCGCCCGCTCCAGCTCATTGAAGAAGTCCACGCCCGGCACCAGCGGCACCGAACGCACCTGGGCGCCGGCGATCACCGCGCCGTAGATATGGATCGGGTAGCTGGGGTTGGGCACAAGCACGGTATCGCCGTGATCGAGGGTGCCAAGCATCAGGTGCGCCAGGCCCTCTTTCGAGCCGATGGTGACAATGGCCTCGCTTTCCGGGTCGATCTCGACCTCGTAGCGATCCTTGTACCAGTTGGAGATCGCCCGGCGCAGGCGTGGAATGCCGCGCGAGGTGGAGTAGCCATGGGTGTCGTCGCGCTGGGCGACCTGCACCAGTTTCTCGACGATGTGCGGCGGCGTGGCGCCGTCGGGGTTGCCCATGCTCAGGTCGATGATGTCCTCGCCACGGCGGCGGGCAGCCATCTTGAGTTCGGCGGTGATATTGAAGACGTAAGGGGGGAGACGATCGATGCGCGCGAAGCGGCGCGGCGAACCTGAGTTGGCCATGGTGTTCCTCTGCAGACGTAAGCGCCCGGAACCGTCCGAGCGACGTTGGCCGCTGTGGCGACCGAAACAGAAGATAATCCCGAAATACCAAACAGGTAAAGGATAAATTCCTGTTTATCTACATGTTTTTAGGCTTAATAGTTGAAAATACCTATTTCACAAAACAGCACAGGATATTATCGCGAGGTAAGCCTGCTCCCCCAGGAGTATCCACTGCATGGGAGCGGGCTGCCCCGCGATGGCATCAGCTTGAAAGCGCCCATAAAAAAACCCTGGCACCAGGCCAGGGTTTTTCAGATAACAGCCCGCTGTATCAGCGTGCGTAGGTCATCAGCACATCGGCCGCGGTCTGGCTGTCCACGCCCATCATCACGCTCAGGGCGGTGACGGTGAGGATGGAGAAGCCGAACACCTTGCGCGCCCATTTGCTGTCGTCCTCGGCCTTGTAGCCGCCCCAGGCCATGTACAGCCAGTACAGGCCCATGGCGGCCGCCACGGCGAGGTAACCCAGGCCGGCGTATCCGCCCAGGGTCAGCATCAGGGTCGCCAGCACGAAGGCCAGCACATACAGCACGATCTGCTTCTTCGCCGCGAGGATACCGCGCGCCACCGGCAGCACCGGAATGTTGGCGGCGCTGTAATCCTTGAAGCGGAAGATGGCAATGGCAAAGCTGTGCGGCATCTGCCACAGGCTGAACATCACCAGCAGGGTGACCGCGGCCAGGTCGAAGCTGTTGCTCACGGCGCAATAGCCGATCACCGGAGGCATGGCACCGGACAGGCTGCCGACCAAGGTGCCGTGCACCGATTTACGCTTGAGCCACAGGCTATAGAAGCCGACGTAGACCACGAAGCCCACCAGGGCGCAGAACGCCGCCAGCGGATTGGCCTGGACATACAGCAGGCTGAAACCCGCCACCCCGAGCAGGGTGGCGTAGATCAGCGCCAGGGGCAGCGACATGCCGCCCTGGACCATGACGCGGTTCTTGGTGCGCTCCATCTTGTGGTCGATGTCACGGTCGATGCAGTTGTTGAACACGCATCCGGACGCAACCACCAGGGACGTACCGATCACCACCGCCAGGAACAGGGCGAAATCCACATGCCCCTTAGCGGCAAGGAAGAAACCGCCTGCCACGGAAAGCACGTTACCGAAAATGATCCCCGGTTTGGTGATTTGGATAAAGTGCTTCACGGACATGCAGTCTTACCTCACTTGGCCAACATTTCGAAGTGGATGCTGAACATGATCCACAGCGACAGGCCGACCAGCAGAGCGATCACCAGGGTGGTGAACAGGAACGTCGACACATTGGAACGCTGCTCTTTCGAGCGGTCCATGTGCAGGAAGTACACGAGGTGTACAACCACCTGGATGACGGCCATGGCCACCACGATCAGAACGGTCAGGTTCTTCGGCAGGCTCGGGTACATCACCAGGCCGAACGGGATCGCGGTCAGGATGATCGACAGGATGAAGCCGATCATGTACGACTTGACGCTGCCGTGGTTGCCTTCGTGATGAGTGTCGTGTGCGCTAGCCATTACAGAACTCCCAGCAGGTAGACGACGGTGAACACGCAGATCCAGACCACGTCCAGGAAGTGCCAGAACAGGCTCAGGCAGCTCATGCGGGTCTTGGCGGTCGGCGTGATGCCGTGCTTGTTGATCTGGTACATCATGATTGCCATCCAGATCAGGCCGGCAGTCACGTGCAGACCGTGGGTACCTACCAGGGCGAAGAAGCCCGACAGGAAACCACTGCGCTGCGGGCCGAAGCCCTCGCTGATCAGGTGATGGAATTCATAGATTTCCATCGCGATGAAGCCAGCACCGAACAAGAAGGTCACGGCCAGCCAACCCAGCACGCCACCCTTGTTGCCTTTGAACATCTGCAGCATGGCGAAGCCGAAGGTGATCGAGGACAGCAGCAGGAACAGCGTCTCGACCGCAACGAAGTCGAGCTGGAAGATATCGTGACCCGACGGGCCGCCGGCAAAACTGCCGGACAGCACCGCGTAGGTGGCGAAGAGCGACGCAAACAGGATGCAGTCGGTCATCAGGTACAGCCAGAAACCGAGGACGGTCATCTGGCCCGAGTCGTGGTGGTGGTCATCGTGTGCATGGTCATGACCATGCGCGCCACCGTGGATTACTTGACTGGACATTGATTACACCCGTTCAAACGATTCGACACGTGCGCCGCCGGCAGGCAGTGCACCAGCGTTGGCCAGCGCTTTCATGCGCTCGCCTTCGATGCGCGCCACTTCTTCGGCCGGAACCATGTAGCCCTGGTCGTCACGCGCGGCGTGGCGAACGAAGACGGCGATGGTCGCAACCAGGCTCGCGCCCACCAGCCACCAGATGTGCCAGATGAAGGCGAAGCCGAACACGGTCAGCAACAGACCCATGAACAGACCGGTGGAAGTGTTGCTCGGCATGTGGATCGCTTCGTACTTGGCCGGAGCCTTGTACGCGGCGCCGGCTTGCTTGGCTTCGTGCCAGGCGTCCAGGCCAACGTGCTCAGGCATGTGGGCGAAGTTGTAGAACGGAGGTGGCGACGAAGTCGACCATTCCAGGGTACGGCCGCCCCATGGGTCGCCGGTGACGTCCATGTTGTCCTTGCGGTCGCGAACCGAGACGTAGATCTGGATCAGCTGGCAGGCGATACCGAACAGGATCAGCACGGCGCCGACCACGGCTACGTACAGGTAGGGTTCCCACAGCGGGTTGTCGGAGTGGTTCAGACGACGGGTCATGCCCATGAAGCCCAGGGCGTACAGCGGCATGAACGCTACGTAGAAGCCGGAGATCCAGAACCAGAAGGCAGCCTTGCCCCACTTCTCGTTCAGGGTGAAACCGAAGGCTTTCGGGAACCAGAAGGCGAAGCCGGCGATGTAGCCGAATACCGCGCCACCGATGATCACGTTGTGGAAGTGGGCGATCACGAACAGGCTGTTGTGCAGAACGAAGTCAGCACCTGGAACAGCCAGCAGGACGCCGGTCATGCCACCGATCGAGAAGGTGACCATGAAGCCCAGGGTCCACATGATCGGCGCGGTGAAGCGCAGACGGCCCTGGTAGATGGTGAACAGCCAGTTGAACAGCTTCACACCGGTCGGAATGGAGATCAGCATCGTCGCCAGGCCGAAGAAGGTGTTGACGCTGGCGCCGGCACCCATGGTGAAGAAGTGGTGCAACCAGACCGCGAAGCCCAGGATGGCGATCGCGCCCGATGCGTAGATCATCGAGTGGTGACCGAACAGGCGCTTGCCCGCGAAGGTCGAGGTGACTTCCGAGAACACGCCGAAGGCCGGCAGGATCAGGATGTAGACCTCAGGGTGACCCCACGCCCAGAACAGGTTGACGTACATCATCGGGTTCCCACCAAGCTCGTTGGTGAAGATGTGGAAGTCCAGATAACGGTCAACAGTCAGCAGTGCGAGTGCGGCGGTCAGGATCGGGAAGGAAGCGACGATCAGCACGTTGGCCCAGGTGCAGGTCCAGGTGAAGATCGGCATGTCCATCAGCTTCATGCCAGGGGCGCGCATCTTCATCACGGTGACGAGGAAGTTCACGCCGGTCAGCGTCGTACCCAATCCGGAGAGCTGTAGCGCCCAGATGTAGTAGTCGACACCCACCCCAGGGCTGTATTGGATACCCGCGAGCGGCGGATAGGCAACCCAGCCGGTCTTGGCGAATTCACCAACGCCCAGCGAGATGTTGACCAGCAGCACGCCTGCCAGCAGCAGGTAGAAGCTCAGGGAGTTCAGGAACGGGAAGGCAACGTCACGTGCACCGATCTGCAGAGGAACCGCAAGGTTCATCAGGCCGGTGAAGAACGGCATCGCCATGAAGATGATCATGATCACACCGTGGGCGGTGAAGATCTGGTCATAGTGTTCAGGCGGCAGGTAGCCTTCGGAGCCACCGGTGGCGGCGGCCAACTGGGTACGCATCATGATGGCGTCGGCGAAGCCGCGCAGCAGCATGACCATAGCGACGATGATGTACATCACGCCGATTTTCTTGTGGTCGACCGTGGTCAACCACTCGGTCCACAAGTACGACCACTTGCGGAAATAGGTGATGGCACCAACGACAGCGATACCACCGAGCGCGATCATGGCAAGCGTCACCATGACTATCGGCTCGTGATACGGTATCGCCTCCAGAGTTAATTTACCGAACATCTCTTACTCCTCTGCACCGGCAGCTGGTTGCATACTCGATTCCACACCCTTGGTAGTGGCCAGGTCTTTGCTGCCTGCTTCTTCGTGGTTCGGACGACCGCGGTTCATGCCTTCGTACTTGTCGACGATGCGCTGGAACTGGTCAGCCGGAGCCTCGCTGTACAGCGCGACTGGGTTGTTTTCGCTTGCTTTGGCCAGGGCGTCGTATTCGGCCTGGTCCAGTTTCTTCGGCGAGGCCTTCACTTCGGCGACCCATGCATCGAAGTCGGCTTGCGAAGTGGCGGTTGCCTTGAATTTCATACCGGTGAAGCCGGCGCCGCTGTAGTTGGCGGAGATACCGTCGAACTCACCGTTCTCGTTGGCGATCAGGTGCAGTTTGGTGGTCATGCCAGCCATGGCGTAGATCTGGCCACCCAGGCCCGGGATGAAGAAGGAGTTCATCACGGCGTCGGAGGTGACACGGAAGTTGACCGGGGTGTTGGCCGGGAAGACGATCTTGTTGACCGTGGCGATGCCCTGTTCCGGGTAGATGAACAGCCACTTCCAATCCAGCGCGACCACGTCGATCTGCACCGGCTTCACGTCGGAATCCAGTGGACGGTACGGGTCCAGCTTGTGGGTGGAGTGGTAGGTGAAGTAACCCAGGGCGATGATGATCAGGATCGGGATGATCCACACCGCGGCTTCGATCTTGGTCGAGTGCGACCATTCGGGGGTGTAGGTGGCGGCCTTGTTGGAAGCACGATACTTCCAGGCGAACGCCAGGGTCATGATGATCACGGGCACGACCACCAGCAGCATCAGGCCGGTGGCGATCAGGATCAGGTTCTTCTGCTCAATGCCCACCTGGCCCTTCGGATCGAGCAGGGTCCAGTTGCACCCACTGAGTAAAAGCATGCCTAAAAAGGGCAATATGCCAAACAGTCTGGGGTAACGCTTTTTACTCATCTCACGACCTCTAGATCAGCTTGCTTCAATGCAATTTGTGTTTTGGTAGCCAACACTTCGTCCTGCCAAGTGCGGCAATTGGCGCCCGTACTCGCCCCTGCCCGGGATCCGACTGCAGGATCTTGGCGTCAAGCGGGTTAGCGGTGCTTATGGTTTCGTAGGCAACAGGCCTGTACTTCAGACCAAGTCCATTTGGTGCGGGAAAACGCGGAGGGGTGTCCGCCCGGTATCGCCGTTGGGCGAAACTTGTCGAAGTCAGCAAATGGAAAGCGCTGCGGCTCCCATCAATCCTGCGACTCGCAAGCAGTGCCGAACGGAAATTGGGGGCGATTGTAGATAGGTCAATAGACCTTGACTATGACTTATTGAGCAACAGTCTTTTACAGAATGCGTAACAATACTGCTCAAAAAATCAACTTCGCGACAGTTTGTCGCACCCCGCTTGATAGCCCTCAACCCCTTGTAGCGCAAGGGCCGAAGCCTGACCTGGATCAACCGTTGCGCGCACTTTGCGGCTTATCTCGCTGCGCAATAGACCCAGGTCAATTCGGGACTTTGGTCTAAGCGCGGCGGCGGTTGCGGTAGATGCCCAGCGGCACCAGCAGCGCGGTCAGGACGAAGGCAACCAAGGCCCATTGGGCAAGGGACAGACCGAGAATCGGCGGGTACGGGGTGGCGCAGAAGCCATCGACCTGGAATGCCAGCGGCCATAGCTTGGCCAGCGGCAGTTCGTCGACGATGGGCTGCAGGGTGTCGATGCCGCAGCTGACCATCGGGTTGGCGAGTATATACACATGGTTGCCGGCTGCAACGATGCCACCGATGGCGCTGAGCACTACCAGCGCCTCGAAGAAGGTCAGGCTGCGCCGCCCCGGCATGGCCGCGGCGAGGAAGGCGAACACGGCGATGAACAGCAAGGCGTAGCGTTGCAGGATGCACAGCGGGCAAGGTGCCTCGCCCAGCACCACCTGCATGTACAGGGCGCCGCCAATCAGCGCCAGGCAGATCACGCCGAGCAGCACCAGAAAGCGCCGTTCCCGATTCAGGCGCGATGAGAGTTCGTTCATTGCCGATTCCTTCGATGGAGTGTGGCAGCGCGGGCTGCCCGGGGGCGCCAAGTCTACACGCTGGAGATGACCTTTGAATGCATCGAGGAAGGACGTGCGCGCGATCCACTGCTGACCTAGGACCGAGCAGGTCGGTTTCGGTTCAACGGCCGCGCGTGAAAAACACGGCAACCCGAGCGCCGGACAGGGACAGGCCCCTCGACACTCGGGAGTGAAGGATACAGTGATTAAAGGAGGATTAAAGATGAAGGCGGGTGTAACCGCGTTCATCTCCTCTTATATAGAGAAGGGGTTGTTGGCCCAATCGCTGCGGTTCGGCGCTCGGCCAGGCCGACAGCGCCGAATGTCATCGTCCGCTTCGTTCTCGATTACCCACGGCCGGGAGCATCCGTGTGCTGACGCCCCGACGGAACGCCGAACCGCAGCGATTGGGATGAATCGCGGGGCAAGCCCGCTCCCACACCGCCATCCTAGGCTTCGTGGGAGCGGGCTTGCCCCGCGATGGGCTCAGCGCTTCACTCCAAAGCCGCCGCCGGCCCGAAGAACTCGTAGCGACTCTGCCCTTCCGGCACACCCAGGCCCTTGAGCTGACGCTTGATCGCCGCCATGAAACCTTTAGGCCCGAGGAAGTAGGCATCGACGTCGCGCTCGCGCGGCAGCCACTCGCCCAGCAATTCCTGATTCAGCAGGCCCACGGCATCGGCCTGGCGGCTACCGTCGTCCTCGGCGTAGCAATAGAAGCGTTTGAGCTGTGGGTAGCGCGCGGCCAGGCCGTCGATAAAGTCGCCGAAGGCATGCACCGCGCCATTGCGCGCGCAGTGGATGAAATGCACCGGGCGCTGGGTCTTCAACGCCGCCTCGAGCATGGCCAGGGTCGGGGTGATGCCCACGCCGCCGCTGATCAGCACCAGCGGCTTGTCGCTGGCGGCCAAGGTGAAATCACCCGCCGGCGGGAACAGTTGCAGGGTATCGCCCACCTGCAGTTGCTCGTGCAGGTAGTTGGAGACCTTGCCGCCCGCCTCGCGCTTGACGCTGATGCGGTACTGCTCGCCGTCGCACAGGGCCGACAGCGAATAGTTGCGACGCTGCTCCTGGCCGTCGATCTCCAGCTTCAGGCCGATGTACTGGCCGGGTTCGGCCTTGAGTACCGGCTTGCCATCGACCGGGGCGAAGTAGAACGAGACGATCTCGCTGCTTTCCTGCTCGCGGCGCGCCAGGCGGAACTCGCGGGTGCCGCGCCAGCCGCCAGCGGCCTCTTCTTTCTGCTTGTACAGGTTCTCTTCGGCGCCGATGAGGATGTCGGCCAACTGGCCATAGGCGCCAGCCCAGGCAGCGATCACCTCAGGGGTGGCGATTTCCTTGCCCAGTACCTCCTCGATGGCGCGCAGCAGGCAGCTGCCGACGATCGGGTAGTGCTCGGGGAGAATCTGCAGGGCGACGTGCTTGTTGATGATCTGGCCTACCAGACCGCCCAGCTGCTCGAGCTGGTCGATGTGGCGGGCATACATCAGCACGCCGTTGGCCAGGGCGCGCGGCTGGTCGCCGCTGGCCTGGTGGGCCTGGTTGAACAACGGGCGTACCTCGGGGTACTCGCTGAGCATCATCTTGTAGAAATGGGTGGTCAGGGCCTCACCGCCGCTTTCCAGCAGGGGCACGGTGGCTTTGATGATTGCACGTTGTTCGGCATTGAGCATTACGACAACTCCTGAGCCTGTGGCTTCGAATGGTTGCGTAGGCTATTTCAGCAATCGTGCCAACTTTCATCGTCAATAAAACCGGGGGTTTTCATTGACCGGTGTCAAAAGGACACACTCGCGCGTATAGTCATTTCGACCAACAGGAGTCCATATGACTGCAAAACCCCTGCTCACCGCCCTCCTCCCCCTGGTGAGCGACCTGTCCTGCGACCTGCCCGACCAGGAACGTTATCGTCGCTTGCTCCAGGCCATGCGCGGCCTGCTCCCCTGCGATGCCGCCGCGCTGCTGCGCCTGGACGGCGAATGGCTGGTGCCGCTGGCGGTGGACGGGCTGTCGGCGGATACCCTCGGCCGGCGCTTCCGGGTCAGTGAACACCCGCGCTTCCAGGCCTTGCTCAGCCGCCCCGAGCCCACCCGCTTCCCCAGTGACAGCCCGCTGCCCGACCCTTACGACGGGCTGGTGGATGCCGCCCATGTCGACCTCGAGGTGCACGACTGCATGGGTTGCCCGCTGATGGTCGACGAGCGTCCCTGGGGTCTGCTGACCCTCGATGCCCTTACCGCCGGCCAGTTCCAGAGCCTCGAGCTCGAGGCTCTACAAGCCTTTGCCAGCCTGGCCGCCGCCACCGTCACCGTGGCCGAGCGCATCGAGCACCTGGCCCTGCGCGCCGAGGATGAGCACCAGCGTGCCGAGGTGTATCGCCAGGCCAGCGGCCAGGACAAGGAACTGATTGGCCAGAGCAAGGCGCACAAGCGCCTGGTCGAGGAGATCCGCCTGGTCGGCGGCAGCGACCTGACCGTGCTGATCACCGGCGAAACCGGCGTGGGCAAGGAACTGGTAGCCCAAGCCCTGCACCGCGCCAGCAACCGCGCGGACAAACCGCTGATCAGCCTCAACTGCGCCGCCCTGCCCGACACCTTGGTCGAGAGCGAACTGTTCGGCCACGTGCGCGGCGCCTTCACCGGCGCCCACGGTGAGCGCCGGGGCAAGTTCGAACTGGCCAATGGCGGCACGCTGTTCCTCGACGAGGTCGGTGAACTGCCACTGGCAGTACAGGCCAAGCTGCTGCGGGTATTGCAAAGCGGGCAGTTGCAGCGCCTGGGCTCGGACCGCGAGCATCGGGTGGATGTGCGCCTGATCGCCGCGACCAACCGCGACCTGGCCGAAGAGGTGCGCAACGGCAACTACCGCGCCGACTTCTATCACCGGCTGAGCGTGTACCCGCTGCAAGTGCCGCCGCTGCGCGAACGCGGCCGCGATGTGCTGCTGCTGGCCGGTTATTTCCTCGAGCAGAACCGCTCGCGCCTGGGCCTGGGCAGCCTGCGCCTGTCGGCCGAGGCCCAGGCCGCGCTGCTGGGGTATGACTGGCCGGGCAATGTGCGCGAGCTGGAACACCTGATCGGCCGCTCGGCGCTCAAGGCCTTGGGGCAGCATGGGCAGCGCCCGAGGATCCTCACCCTGGAGGCGGCGGACCTGGACCTGCGCAACGTGGCACCGACCATGCAGGTAGTCGCCGAGGCGCCGTCGGCCGACCTGCCATTGCCCGAGGGCGGGCTGCGCGAAGCGGTGGATGACTATCAGCGGCAGATTGTCGAAGCCTGCCTGCATCGCCACCAAGACAACTGGGCCGCCACCGCGCGGGAACTGGGGCTGGACCGGGCCAACCTGAACCGGCTGGCCAAGCGCTTGGGCTTGCGCTAAGCGCCCTCCCTACCCTGTAGGAGCCAGCCTTGCTGGCGAATCAGGCGACGCGGTGCATGGCACCGGCAACGCCGGTGTTCGCCTGCTCCTACAACGGTTACGGCCCACAACACCTGTAGGAGCCAGCCTTGCTGGCGAACCAGGCAACGCGGTGCATCGCACCGGCAACGCCGGTGTTCGCCGGCAAGCCGGCTCCTACACGGTTACAGCCTGCAACACCTGTAGGAGCCAGCTTGCTGGCGAACCAGGCGACGCGGTGCATCGCACCGGCAACGCCGGTGTTCGCCGGCAAGCCGGCTCCTACAACGGTTACGGCCTGCAACACCTGTAGGAGCCAGCCTTGCTGGCGAACCAGGCAACGCGGTGCATGGCACCGGCAAGCCGGCGCCTGCTTGCAAACGCCAATAGCGAACTAAGCTAAAGCCCGGCAGTAAAAAGCCGATAACCCGGCATCCTCCCCCTCATTCATAGCGAAGGTTGCCCATGGCCACGCAAAAAGCCCGCGCGGACTCCTTGTCCCTGCTGCTGTTCACCCTGCGCAGCGGCAAGCTGATGGCAATCAACCTGCTGAAAGTCAGCGAGATCATCCCCTGCCCGCCGCTAACCAAGCTGCCGGAGGCCCACCCGCACGTCAAAGGCGTGGCCACCCTGCGCGGCAACTCGTTGTCGGTGATCGACCTGTCCCGCGCCATCGGCGAAATGCCCCTGGCCGACCCCGACGGCGGCTGCCTGATCGTCACCGAGATCAGCCGCTCGCGCCAGGGCCTGCACGTGCAAGCGGTGAGCCGTATCGTGCATTGCCTGAGCACCGACATCAAACCGCCGCCCTACGGCTCGGGCAACCGCTCGTTCATCACCGGCGTGACCCGAGTCGACAACACCCTGGTTCAGGTGCTGGATATCGAGAAGGTCATCCACGGCATCGCCCCGCCGCCCCACGAAACGCACCCGGGGGAAGTCAGCGAAGAAGATGCAAGCCTGCTGGCCGCCGCCAACATCCTGGTAGTGGACGACAGCCAGGTCGCGTTGCAGCAATCGGTGCACACCCTGCGCAACCTCGGCATCGAGTGCCACACCGCGCGCAGCGCCAAGGACGCGATCAATGTGCTGCTGGAGCTACAAGGCACCGAGCGGGAAATCAACATCATCGTTTCCGACATCGAGATGTCCGAGATGGACGGCTTCGCCTTCACCCGCACCCTGCGCGAAACCCCGGACTTCCAGCACCTGTACATCCTCCTGCACACCTCGCTGGACAGCGCCATGAGCGGCGACAAAGCCAAGCTGGCCGGGGCCAACGCGATCCTGACCAAGTTCTCCTCGCCAGAGCTGACCAACTGCCTGGTGACGGCGGCGCGGGCGGTGGTGTTCGAGGAGCGCTGACATATCAAGTCAGGATTTTCCTGGCTTGATGCAGGAGAATGTTCGGGCATAATTCGCGCCTTTCGGTTGTTTAGTGCCGGTACCGCGTATGAAACCTCTCAGCTCGCTCCTGATCACCTGCGCCCTGCTCATCAGCGGCGCAGCCCATGCCTCCAGCAGCCAGGCCTGGAACGACCAGCGCCAGCAGATGCTCAAGGCCTGCCTAGCCGCCAGTCAATTCAAGGATGCCCACGCCCTGGGCAAGCCCGCCGAGTTCGACGACCAGGTCGGCTACAGCGCGCTGCTGATCGAAGGCGTCTACCCGCAAAAACACATGAACAACCGCAGCGGCACCGAGCTGTGCCTGTACAGTCGCCAGCAGCAGCATGCGGTGGTCACCGAATGGAACCCAGGCAAACCGTGAGCGAGGAACTGCGTTTCGCCTGCACCGGTTGCGGTAAATGCTGCACCGGCCATCATGTGCCTTTGACCCTGGCCGAGGCCCGACAGTGGGCGATCTCCGGCGGCCAGGTAGTGGTGCTGATCGAAGGTTTTCTCGTCGATGGCCCTGGCATGCCGACGGACCAGCGCGAGCATGTGCTGCGCCGGTCGCACCCGGTGCCATGCGGTGACGCGCAGTTGCAGGTCTCGGTGACTTTCGCCGCGTTCAACCCGGGACGCTGCCGCAACCTCGATGACAATGACCTGTGCGGCATCTATGAAAGCCGCCCGCTGGTCTGTCGCATCTACCCGGCGGAGATCAACCCGCACCTGCCGCTGCGCCCGGAAAACAAGGACTGCCCGCCCGAGGCCTGGACGCAAGGGCCGGAACTGATTCACGGCAGTCTGCCGGTGGATGAGGCGCTGCGTGCCCTGATCGAGGCTTCACGCCAGGCCGACCGCGACGATATCGCGGCCAAGGTGGCGATCTGCCAGGCACTGGGCATGACCACCAGTGCACTCAAGGGTAACGGGTTTACCGCGTGGCTGCCGGACATGGCAGCGTTTGCCTCGGTACTGGAGCAGGCGCCACGGGCGGTCGATGGACCGTGGGTGGTGCATGTGCAGGACGAGGCGCTTGCCGCCGACCTGCAGGACCATTGCCTGCAGGTGACGGGCGATACGCCGGTCTACTATGCGTTCATCGGTTTCTAGCTAGATTCGATCGCGCGGCAAGGCCGATCACCGATTCACTGACAGCGCCGCCAGAACTCATCGGCCAACCGCCGCAGGTCCTTGGCCAGGTCGGCCACGTCACTGGCGCTGCTGTGGCTGCGCTGCCCGACGCTGACCGTCGCCTCGCTGGCCTGGCGAATGCTGGTGATGTTGCGGTTGATGTTCTCGCTGACCTGGCTCTGCTGCTCCACCGCCGCGGCGATCTGCAGGCTCATCTCGTTGATCTGGTTGACCCGCACGCTGATGCTGTCCAGCGCATCGCTGGCCAGTTGCGCCTGCTCGACGCTGTGCCCGGCATGGGCACTGCTCTGCTGCATCACCTGCACCGCCGCGCGGGCGCCGTCCTGCAGGGCGGCGATCATGCGCTGGATATCGTGGGTCGACTGCGCGGTGCGCTGGGCCAGGCCACGCACCTCGTCGGCGACCACCGCGAACCCCCGCCCCTGATCGCCCGCACGCGCCGCCTCGATGGCGGCGTTGAGCGCCAGCAGGTTGGTCTGCTCGGCGATGCCACGGATCACGTCGAGCACCCCGGAAATCTCGCTGCTGTGGTTCTCCAACTGCTGGATCACCTCGCTGGCTTCCACCAGCGAGCCGGCCAGGTCCTGGATCGCGCAGCGGTTGCGATCGACCAGCTGGTGGCCTGACTGGGTCTCGTCCTCGGCCTGGTCAGCCGCCATCGCCGCCATCTGCGCGCTGCTGGCCACCTGGGCGACACTGGCGCTCATCTGGTGGATCGCCGTGGCCACCTGGTCGGCTTCGCTCTGCTGCTCGAGGCTGTTGGCGTGGCTGCTGTGCAAGGCCTCGACCAGCGAGCCGGAGTGCCCGGCCAGGCGCGAGGAGGTGTCGCCGATGCGCCCGACCACCGCCCCCAGCTGCGCCTTGAGCATGCGCATGGCGAACTCGATCTGCCCCAGGCCGTCACGCCGGCCGGTGTACAGGTGCTGGCTGAGCGGGTTGTCGGCGATCGCCTGGGCCTGCCGCCGCAGCCGCTCGTAAGGGCGCAGCAGCCCAAGGATCGCCAGGCTGCTCAAGCCCGCCGCCGCCACCATCTCCACCAGCGATTCCAGCAGCGGTGCCCCCAGCCACCATTGACCCGCGCCGATCACCAGCGCCAGCACCACACCGACCGCCAGCGACAAGCGCGTGCCCAGCTGCAGCACCGGCAAGCGCTCGCGCCAGCCACGCCGGCCTTCGCGCAACCTTGCATAGCACCGCTCGGCCGCCGCGACCTGCTCGACCCCAGGTTTGGTCCGCACCGACTGGTACTCCAGCACCTGCCCGCCGCTGCTGATCGGCGAGACGAACGCGCTTACCCAGTAGTGGTCGCCGTTCTTGCAACGGTTCTTCACCAGCCCCATCCACGAGCGCCCGGCCTTGAGCGCCTGCCACATCTGGGCGAAGGCCTGGGGCGGCATGTCGGGGTGGCGGACAATGTGGTGGGGATTGCCCAGCAGCTCCTCGCGCGGGAACCCGCTGACCCGCAGGAAATCTTCATTGGCATAGGTGATACGGCTGTCCAGATCGGTGGTGGACAGGATGTTGGCGTCGCCGGGGTAATCCACTTCGCGACCGGTAACAGGCATATTGCACTTCATCGGAGGCTCTCGTTGTTGTACGGGAAAATCGGCAGGGCGTACGACTCTAGGGTCAAACGCGGGGGCAATATTGATCCACGGCAGGGTATTGGCACTTGGCCATCAAACGATCGAAACTGACAGCCGTGACAGCCTGGCGTCACGCTGGCGACCCGGTAGGCGCGCTATAACCCTGCAATAGCCCAATCCATTTCCCAGCCCTTTGGCCAAGGTGCCCGCCCCGATGCGACGTCCGTCCCGCTCCCTCGTACTCGCCGCCCTGGCCCTTGTCCTGCTGATCACCATCGGCGCCTGGCAGGGATTGCGCCGCGAAGCCCCGGTCAACCGCGCCGCCAGCGCGATACCGGTGCGCGTGGTCGCCGTGGCCCAGCAGGACGTGCCGCGCTACCTGAGCGCCATCGGCTCGGTGCTGTCGCTGCACAGCGTCGAGGTGCGCCCGCAGGTCGAGGGCGTACTGACCCAGGTGCTGGTCAAGGAAGGCCAGTGGGTCAAGCAGGGCGACCTGCTGGCCACCCTCGATGACCGGGCGATCCGCGCCAACCTCGACCAGGCCCGCGCCCAGCTCGGCCAGACCCAGGCGCAGTTGCAGGTGGGCAACGTCAACCTCAAGCGCTACCAGTTGCTCAGCAGCGACGACGGCGTGTCCAAGCAGACCCTCGACCAGCAGCAGGCGCTGGTGAACCAGTTGCAGGCGACGATCAAGGGCAACCAGGCGGCCATCGACAATGCCGCGGTGCAGCTCAGCTACACGCAGATCCGCGCGCCGGTGAGCGGCCGCGTCGGCATTCGCAACGTCGACCCTGGCAACCTGGTACGCACCAGCGACACCCAGAGCCTGTTCAGCGTCACCCAGATCGACCCGATCGCCGTGGAGTTCGCCCTGCCCCAACAGCAGCTGCCAGTCCTGCAGGGCCTGCTCAACTCGGCCACGCCCGCCGAAGTGGAGACCTACCTGGACGCCGACGGCGAACGCAGCCTGCTCGCCAAGGGGCACTTGATGCTGATCGACAACCAGGTCTCGGCCACCACCGGCACGGTGCGGGTCAAGGCCGAGTTCGACAACCGGGACGCACGCCTGTGGCCGGGCCAGCTGGTCACCGTGCGCCTGCGCACGGCGGTGGACGAGGACGCCCTGGTGGTGCCGCCGCCGGTGGTGCAACGCAGCATCGACGGCCACTTCGTCTACCGCCTGGACGGCGACAAGGTCAGCGCCGTACCGGTCAAGGTGGTGTACCAGGACAGCACGCTGAACGTCATTGCCGGGGTCAAGGCCGGCGATCGCCTGGTGCTGGACGGCCAGTCGCGGCTCAAGCCCGGCAGCACCGTGGAAGTCACCCCCGCCCCCCCTGCCCCGGCGCAAATGGCCGAAAGCAGGAGCCAGCCATGAACACCCGCAACGGCGTTTCGGCCTGGTGCATCGACCACCCCATCGCCACCCTGCTGCTGACCTTCGCCCTGGTGCTGCTCGGTGCCATCGCCTTCCCGCGCCTGCCGGTGGCGCCGCTGCCCGAGGCCGACTTCCCGACCATCCAGGTTACCGCCCAGTTGCCCGGTGCCAGCCCGGAAACCATGGCCTCGTCGGTCGCCACGCCCCTGGAGGTGCAGTTCAGCGCCATCCCCGGCATGACCCAGATGACCAGCAGCAGCGCCCTGGGCTCGACCAACCTGATCCTGCAGTTCACCCTGGACAAGAACATCGACACCGCCGCCCAGGAGGTCCAGGCGGCGATCAACACCGCCACCGCGCGGCTACCCCAGGACCTGCCCAGCCCGCCCACCTGGCGCAAGGTCAACCCGGCCGACAGCCCGGTGCTGATCCTCACCGTCAGCTCGGCGCAGATGCCCGGCAACCAACTGAGCGACTATGCCGAGACCCTGCTGGCCCGCCAGCTCAGCCAGATCGACGGCGTCGGCCTGATCAACATCACCGGGCAACTGCGCCCGGCCATCCGTGTGCAGGCCCAGCCCGAGAAGCTCGCCGCCATCGGCCTGACCCTGGCCGACATCCGCCAGGCCATCCAGCAGACCAGCCTCAACCTGGCCAAGGGCGCGCTGTACGGCGAGCACAGCGTGTCGACCCTGGCCGCCAACGACCAGCTGTTCCACCCCGAGGACTACGCGAAGCTGATCGTCAGCTACCGCAATGGCGCCCCGGTGCACCTGGCCGACGTCGCCAAGGTGATCGACGGCGCCGAGAACGCCTACGTCAGGGCCTGGTCCGGCGAACAGCCGGGGTTGAACCTGGTGATCTTCCGCCAGCCCGGGGCGAACATCGTCGACACCGTGGACCGGGTGATGGCCGCCCTGCCCCGCCTGCAGGAAATGCTGCCGGCGGCGGTCGAGGTATCGGTGCTGCAGGACCGCACGCAGACCATCCGCGCCTCGCTGCACGAGGTCGAGCTGACCCTGCTGATCGCC
The DNA here is from genome assembly GCF_004519305.1 of Pseudomonas sp. RIT623. Lineage (GTDB taxonomy): Bacteria > Pseudomonadota > Gammaproteobacteria > Pseudomonadales > Pseudomonadaceae > Aquipseudomonas. Next base: position 119,703 of record NZ_SOZA01000005.1, read on the forward strand.
GTGGCCCTGGTGATCGGGGTGATGGCGCTGTTCCTGCGCCAGTGGTCGGCGACCTTCATCGTTTCCAGCGTGCTCGGCGTGTCGCTGATCGCCACTTGCGCATTGATGTACGTATTCGGCTTCAGCCTCAACAACCTCACCCTGGTGGCCATCGTCATCGCCGTGGGTTTCGTGGTGGACGATGCCATCGTCGTGGTGGAGAACATCCACCGCCACCTGGAGGCCGGCGACGACAGCCGCACGGCCGCGCTCAAGGGCGCCGGCGAGATCGGCTTCACCGTGGTGTCGATCAGCTTCTCGCTGATCGCCGCGTTCATTCCGCTGCTGTTCATGGGCGGCGTGGTCGGCCGGCTGTTCAAGGAATTCGCCCTGACCGCCACCGCGACCATCCTGATTTCGGTGGTGGTCTCGCTGACCCTGGCGCCGACCCTAGCCGCGCTGTGCATGCGCCGCCCGCCCGAGACGCGGCATGACGGTTTCGGCCAGCGCCTGGTGCGCTGGTACGAGAAGGGCCTGGACCGGGCCCTGGCGCACCAGCGTGTCACCCTCGGCGTGTTCGGCCTGACCCTGGCATTGGCGGTGGTCGGCTACGTGGCCATCCCCAAGGGCTTCTTTCCGCTGCAGGACACCGGTTTCATCCTCGGCACCAGCGAGGCGGCGGCCGATGTGTCCTACCCCGCGATGATCGAGAAGCACAAGGCGCTGGCGAAGATCATCGAAGCCGACCCGGCGGTGCGCGCCTTCTCCCATTCGGTCGGTGTCACCGGCAGCAACCAGACCATCGCCAACGGGCGCTTCTGGATCTCCCTCAAGCCCCGTGGCGAACGCGACGTGTCGGCCAGCGAATGGATCGACCGCATGCGCGCGAAACTGGCGCAGGTTCCCGGCATCGTCCTGTACCTGCGCGCAGGGCAAGATATCAACCTCAGTTCCGGGCCGTCGCGCACCCAGTACCAGTACGTGCTCAAGAGCAACGACGGCGTCGCGCTGAACCTGTGGACCCAGCGCCTGACCGAACGCCTGCGCGAGAATCCGGCGTTCCGCGACCTGTCCAACGACCTGCAACTGGGCGCCAGCGTCACCCGCATCGACATCGACCGCCAGGCCGCCGCGCGCTTCGGCCTGACCACGACCGACGTCGACCAGGCGCTGTACGATGCCTTCGGCCAGCGGCAGATCAGCGAATTCCAGACCGAGACCAACCAGTACAAGGTGATCCTCGAGCTGGACGCCCGCCAGCGCGGCAAGGCCGAGAGCCTCAACTATTTCTACCTGCGCTCGCCGCTGTCCGGCGAGATGGTGCCGCTGTCGGCCCTGGCCCATGTCGCGCCGCCCAGCACCGGGCCGCTGTCGATCAGCCACGACGGCCTGTTCCCGGCGGCCAACCTGTCGTTCAACCTGGCCCCCGGCGTGGCCCTGGGCGATGCGGTGCAGATCCTCGAACGCACCCAGCGCGAACTGGGCATGCCCGACTCCATCGCCGGCAACTTCCAGGGCGCCGCCCAGGCGTTCCAGAGTTCACTGTCGAGCCAGCCCTACCTGATCCTCGCCGCGCTGGTGGCGGTGTACATAATCCTCGGCGTGCTCTACGAGAGCTTCGTGCACCCGCTGACCATCATCTCCACCCTGCCCTCGGCGGGCCTGGGCGCGCTGATCCTGCTCTGGGCCATGGGCCAGGACTTCACCATCATGGGCCTGATCGGCGTGGTGCTGCTGATCGGCATCGTCAAGAAGAACGGCATCCTGCTCATCGACTTCGCCCTCGAAGCCCAGCGCAACCACGGCATGACGCCCGAGCAGGCGATCCACCAGGCGTGTCTGGTGCGCTTCCGCCCGATCATCATGACCACCCTGGCCGCACTGCTCGGCGCGCTGCCGCTGATGTTCGGCTTCGGCGCCGGCGCCGAACTGCGCCAGCCACTGGGCATCGCCGTGGTTGGCGGCCTGCTGGTGAGCCAGGCCCTGACGCTGTTCACCACCCCGGTCATATACTTGGCCCTGGAGCGTCTGTTCCACCGCCGCCGGGCCACCGTCGCCCCCGCGCCGACCGCCAGTTGAGACAAGACCATGCGTGTGCTGATCATCGAAGACGAAGAGAAAACCGCCGACTACCTGCATCGCGGCCTCACCGAGCAGGGCTTCACCGTCGACCTGGCGCGCGACGGCATCGACGGCCTGCACCTGGCGCTCGAAGGCGACTACGCGGTGATCGTGCTCGACGTGATGCTCCCCGGCCTGGATGGCTACGGCGTGCTGCGCGCACTGCGGGCGCGCAAGCAGACGCCGGTGATCATGCTCACCGCCCGCGAGCGGGTCGAGGACCGCATCCACGGCCTGCGCGAAGGCGCCGACGACTACCTGGGCAAACCGTTCTCGTTCCTCGAACTGGTGGCCCGGTTGCAGGCCCTGACCCGGCGCAGCGCCATTCATGAACCGCTGCAGATCCAGGTGGCGGACCTGTGGATCGACCTGATGGCGCGCAAGGCCAGTCGTGCCGGCCAGCGCCTGGACCTGACCGCCAAGGAGTTCTCGCTGCTCAGCGTGCTGGCCCGGCGCCAGGGCGAGATCCTGTCCAAGACCGCCATCGCCGAGCTGGTCTGGGACATCAATTTCGACAGCGACGCCAATGTCGTCGAGGTGGCGATCAAGCGCCTGCGCGCCAAGCTCGACGGGCCGTTCGACAACAAGCTGCTGCATACCATCCGAGGCATGGGCTATGTCCTGGAAAACCGTGGGTAGCCCGGGGGGCGCTGCGCGCCCCTTTCGCGGCACAAGGCCGCTCCTACAGCAGATCGCGTCCCCCTGTAGGAGCGGCCTTGTGCCGCGAAAGGGCTGCAAAGCAGCCCCCTGGGGTATTTGCCCATGAACCTTTTCCGGAGCCGACCCGGCACCCCCGTCGCCCTGCGCCTCTCGGCGCTGTTCACCCTGGTGGCACTGGCCGTGTTCGTATTGATCGGCAGTGCCTTGTACCGCCAGGTCGACCGCAGCCTCGACCTGCTGCCCGAAGCCGAACTGGACGCGCGCTTCAGCGTGCTCGAGTCCACCCTCAACCGCTACGGCACCGCCGAACACTGGGCCAAGATCAACAACAAGCTCAACCTGCTCAGCGAAGAAGACCGGCGCATCCGCTTCTGGGTGGTGAGCAGCGACCCGGCCTTCGAGTACGGCCATCCCAGCCAACAGCTGCGCGCCTTCGCCAAAGGCGCGCCAGGCATGCGCGACCTGCGCCTGGCCGACAGCCCCTACCCCTACAAGGTGCTGGTCAGCGAGCTGCCGGCCCTGGGCGGACGCCCGCCGCTGCGCTTTCTGATCGGCATCGACACCGAGACCTTCTGGCAGGCCCAGCACAGCCTGCTGGTGGCCATCGTCGGCCTGGCCGCGCTGGGCGTGTTGCTGGCCTCGCTGCTCAGCTACTGGGTCGCGCGCATCGGCCTCAAGCCCTTGCAAGCCCTCTCGGACGAAGCCCAGACCCTGGCGCCGCCACGCCTGGACGGGCGCCTGCAAACCCACGACCTGCCGCCGGAACTGGCGCAGTTCGCCGGCGCCTTCAACGCCGCCCTCGACCGGGTCAGCCAGGCCTACACGCAACTGGAAGCGTTCAACGCCGATGTCGCCCACGAACTGCGCTCGCCGCTGACCAACCTGATCGGCCAGACCCAGGTCGCCCTCACCCGCGGGCGCAGCGCCGAGCACTACTTCGAGGTGCTGCAATCGAACCTTGAGGAGCTCGAGCGCCTGCGCAGCATCATCAATGACATGCTGTTCCTGGCCAGCGCCGACCAGGGCAGCAAGGCCACCGCGCTGACCCAGGCATCGCTGGCCGAGGAAGTGGCCACCACCCTGGACTACCTCGACTTCATCCTCGAGGACGCCCAGGTCAGCGTCAGCGTCAGCGGCGACGCCCAGGCACATATCGAGAAGGCCCAACTGCGTCGGGCGCTGATCAACCTGTTGAACAACGCCGTGCAGCACACCGCGCCGCACCAGGTGATCGACGTGCGCATCGAGGCCAACGAGCAGCAAGTGAGCATCGCTGTCAGCAACCCCGGCCCGGCGATCGCCGACGAGCACCTGGCGCTGCTGTTCGAGCGTTTCTACCGGGTGGATGCCGCGCGGGCCAACAGCGGGGGCGGCAACCACGGCCTGGGCCTGGCGATCGTCAAGGCCATCGCCCTGATGCACGGCGGCAGTGTGTTCGTGCGCAGCGAAGCAGGCGCCAATACCTTCGGCATCAGCCTGCCAAACGGTCAACTACGCGGGTTTGCGGTAAAAATCTGATACTTTTACCGCTCATCATTACTTTTTATGCAACAGTGCTTATCCAAACAGCCTCTGTTTCCAGGCTGTTTACAGGGCTAACTTTAGCCCCGTCATCACTCGCACTTGCTTTGCAAGAAGGTTGCATCAAATGTCCAACAGTATGGGTATTGCCAGCGTCTTCGTCCTGTCGTCCCTGTTGTTGTCGCCCCTGGCCATGGCCGAAGAATCCCCGGCCTTCGTCGCCCGTAACAGCGAACTTGCCGCCCTCCATCAAGAAGCCCGCGAGGCCTATGCCGCAAAGCCGGCCGACGCGGTGAAAGACTCGCAGCAGACAGCTTCCAAGGTTGCAGCCGACAGCGATGTCGATAGCTGATCGGCCCTTTTCGATTCGAAGTTTTCCCTTGGCTACACCATGGGCACCGCCTGTGACGATATGTTAGCCTTTCAAAGCCGCTGCTAATCAGCGGCTTTTTTTATGTGTCGAAAATATCAGCAGGGATGTTGCGTCTCTAATAAGAGATTGGCAGACACGACAATAAAATCTGCCCAACCGCTTGACCAAAGGAGTTTGTACCGGTGCTTTCCGCGTTTCGTTTCACCCCGTTGTTCGTTGCGTTGGCCGCAACGATTCCCGTCTCCGCCCAGGCCGAAGAAGAGCGAGCCGAGGGTTTCATCGAAGGGTCCTCGCTCAACCTGCATTTTCGCAATGCCTACTTCAACCGCAACGAGAAGAACCGCAAGGTAGAGGACAAGCGCGAGTGGGGCCAGGGCGCCGTGGCGCGCTTCGAGTCCGGCTATACGCCAGGCACCATCGGCTTCGGCCTCGATGCCCACGCCATGATCGGTTTGAAACTGGACGGCGGCTCCGGCCATGCCGGTACCTCGATCCTGCCGAGCGAACCGGGCGACAAGGCCCGCCACGCCTTCTCCACCGCCGGCGGCGCGATCAAGCTCAAGGGCTTCGACACCGAGTTCAAGGCCGGTGACCTGTTCCTCAGCAACCCGGTGATCGCCGGTGGCGAAAGCCGCATGCTGCCGCAGACCTTCCGCGGCGTCGCGCTGACCAACAACAGCATCGACGGGCTGATGCTCGAAGGCGGCAAGGTCAGCTTCACCAAGCCGTACAACCAGAGCGGCCACCGCCGCATCAACACCTACTACAGCAACCAGACGCCCGAGCAGGACAGCCAGAACCTGAGCTGGGCCGGCGCGTCGTGGAGCGGCACCGAGGGCGTCACCGCCAACCTCTACGCCGCCGAGCTGAAGGACATCTGGAACCAGTACTACGCCGACTTCGACTACACCTACGCGGTCAACGACCTGGTCAGCCTGAACCCGGGCGTGCACTTCTATCACACCCAGGACACCGGCCAGTCGAAGCTGGGCAGCATCGACAACAACACCTGGAGCGTGCACTTCACCGTCGCCGCCGGGTACCACAGCGTCACCGCCGCCTACCAGCGGGTAAACGGCAACACGCCGTTCGACTACATCAACCTGGGTGACAGCATCTTCCTCGACAACTCGCGCATGTATTCGGATTTCAACGCGCCGAACGAGCGCTCGTGGAAGCTGCAGTACGACTACGACTTCGCCGGCCTCGGCATCCCAGGCCTGAGCACCTCGCTGTCGTACTCGCGCGGCAAGGCCGACCTGACCAAGGCCAGCCAGGACACCGAGTTCTATACCTTCTACAACGCGGACGGCAAGAATGCCCGGCACTGGGAGCGTGACTTCGACCTGAAGTACGTGTTCCAGGAAGGCCAGCTCAAGGACCTGTCGGTGCTGCTGCGCTATGCCACGCACCGAGCCAACGCGGCGTATGCGAGCGAGCAGGACAACGACGAGTTCCGGGTGATCGTGGATTACCCGCTGAACGTGTTCTAACGCGGTAATCACTATAGGAGCGGCCTTGTGTCGCGAAAGGGCCGCAAAGCGGCCCCAGCACTCTTAAGCAGCCCTGCAGAATCCTGGGCTGCTGCACAGCCCTTGCGCGACACAAGGGCGCTCCTGCAAAGTCAGCCGCTCGTTGCCTGGGCCAGGCCTTCCTGAATCAATTCCGTCGGCCAAATCGCCTTTGATCTTGTCCGACAATCCCCGCTTGCCTAGAATATCGCCGCCGCTTTTCGGCCCATTCCCCATGGATCCCGGGGCTTATGCAGTTGCGAGCATGACGTTGCCCACCCGATCACCACGATCCGCCCTGTACAAGTCACACCCCGAGCTGGTCCTCAACCTGGGCAGCTGCCTTGCCGTGCTCGCCATAGTGGCCATCGTCGGCTACCTGCTGGCCCGCGAACGCGACAGCGTCGAGCAATCGGAAATGCGCTCGTCGAGCAATATCGTGCAGTTGATCGAAAGTGACATCCTGCGCAACGTCGAACTCTACGACCAGTCGCTCAAGGGCCTGATCTGGGCCGTGCAGCACCCCGAGCTGCTCAACGTGCCGACCAAGCTGCGCCAGCAGATCCTGTTCAACCAGGCCTTCTCCGCGCCGGTGCGCGGCGACATTCTCTGGCTCGACGCCAAGGGCGACGTGCTCGGCGACTCCACCAGCGCGGTGCCGCGCCAGGCCAACTTCGCCGACACCGTGGCTTTCCAGGCGCACCGCGACCGCCCGGGCCTGGGCCTGCTGATCAGCCCGCCGTTCAAGGCGCGGCTGGGCAACCTGGACTGGTGCATCAGCTTCAGCCGGCGCATCTCCGGCGCCAACGGCGAGTTCCAGGGCCTGGCCGCCGGGGCCCTGCGCCTGTCCTATTTCAACGAACTGTTCCAGCGCCTGGACATCGGCGTGGACAGCAGCATCAACCTGCTCAACACCGATGGCCAGCTGCTGGCGCGCCAGCCGACCCGGCCGCAGGATCCACTGATCGGCACCAGCTTCAGCGAGCGCCCCAACTTCAAGCGCATCCTCAGCGAGCGCAGCGGCAGCTTTACCGCCCGTTCGACGGCCTATGAGGGCCAGCGCCTCTACACCTTCGCCCGGGTCGCCGACCTGCCGTTGATCGTGCTGGTGGCCCACTCGGCCGATGAAGTGTTCCAGTCGTGGCGGCGTACCGCGATCGTGGTCAGCGTGGCCACCGGCGTGTTGTGCATTGGCATCCTCTGGCTGACCTTGCTGCTGGGCCGCGAGCTACGTCGGCGCCACGATGCCGAACTGGGCCTGGCCACCCTCGCCGCCACCGACAGCCTCACCGGCCTTGCCAACCGCCGCCGCCTCGACCAGGTGCTGCGCCAGGAATGGGCGCGCGCCCAGCGCAACCGCAAGCCGCTGGCAGTGTTGATGGTGGATGTGGACCACTTCAAGGCCTTCAACCAGCGCCATGGCCATGCCGGTGGCGACCATGTGCTGCGCGAGGTGGCCACCACCATCGAGCTGTGCATCCGTCGCCCGGCGGACCTGGCGGCGCGCTACGGCGGGGAGGAGTTCCAGGTGGTACTGCCAGAGACCGAAATGGCCGGCGCGTTGCTGCTGGCCGAGCGGATTCGCGCCAGTGTCGAGGCGATGCCGCCGTTCGCCGATGATGAGCGGTCGGTGACGGTCAGTGTGGGGATTGGCCTGCATATCCCCGGCACCCATCAGGACCTGGCGGCGCTGCTGGGCGATGCGGACGAGGCGTTGTATCGGGCCAAGGCCAATGGGCGCAATCGGGTTGAGGGGCCACGGGCCTAGCTTTCGCGACACAAGACCGCTCCCACAGGGAGTTGCGTTCCCCTGTAGGAGCGGCCTTGTGTCGCGAAAGGGGCGCAAAGCGCCCCCAGCTTCCCGCTTACGACCGAGCGCGGGCTGCGTTGCGCAGCGCTTTCACCTGGTCATGGTTACGCTGTACACCCTGCAGCTGTTTCTCCACCAAGGCGTAGGAAGTGTCATTGGCCGACCGTCCCAGCTTGACCAGCTTCTCGCGGGCTTCCTTGTAAGCCTTCAGCGCATGGTCCTCGCCACGCTCCACTTCGTTGAGCACCGCTTCTTCATCCTTGCCGGTGACCATCGACTTGAGGTTGACCCAGCCACGGTGCAGGTCGCCGCTGATGCTGGTGCTGGTTTCCGGATCACCGCCCAGCCGGCGCACTTCACTTTGCAGCTCGGCCGCGGCACTGGCGCACTCGCTGGCACGCTGCACGAAAAATGCTTTCAGTTCAGGGTTCTTCACATCCTCGGCAGAGGTCTTGAAGCCCTTCTCACCATCCTTGCTGTACTCGATCAGGTCGTTGAGTACGTCGATCGTGTCTTTGTTGGGATTGCTCATGGCAACAACTCCTTGGCAGGTGATAGTCACCTTTACCGGAGCAGGCTTCATGCCAAGCCAGGAAATTAAAAAATACTGTTTAAAAACAATCACATATAAAACAACGAGCTTAACCATGAAGCGGCGTTCTGCATGATCGCCGCTTGGGTCGTCGTGCAGTTTGCAGTATGGTCGCGCTTCAACCGCCACAGGCCACCGCCCCGATGAAACCCGAAACCCTGCAACTGCTGGTCACCCGCACCATGCCTTTTGGCAAGTACCAGGGGCGGATCATCGCCGACCTGCCCGGGGACTACCTGGCATGGTTTGCCCGTAAAGGTTTCCCGCCCGGGGAGCTGGGCGGGTTGCTGGCGCTGATGCACGAGATCGACCACAACGGATTGGGCGATCTGCTGAAACCGTTGCGGGGCAAGACCAGGGGTTGAAGCATTTGATGGAGCTATCGCGGGGCTAGCCCTTGACCGGCGCCACCACCATCTCCACCTGCTCGCTCTTCTTGATCAGCGCATACACCACCGCCGTCAGCAAGCTGCCGGCCGTGATTGCCAGCAGATACAACAGCGTATGGTTGATCGCGTTGGGGATCAGCAGCACGAACAGCCCGCCATGGGGCGCCATCAGCTTGCAGCCGAAATACATCGACAAGGCCCCGGTCAGCGCGCCCCCGGCGATGCTCGCCGGAATCACCCGCAGCGGGTCCTTGGCGGCGAACGGGATCGCGCCCTCGGAGATGAAGCACAGGCCCAGCGCCAGCGCCGCCTTGCCGGCCTCGCGCTCACTCTGGGCGAACTTGCGCCGGGCCAGGAAGGTGGCGATGCCCAGGCCGATCGGCGGCACCATGCCGGCGGCCATGGTCGCGGCCATCGGCGCGTAGCTCGACGAGGCCAGCAGCCCCACCGAGAACGCATAGGCGGCTTTGTTGATCGGCCCGCCGAGGTCTACGCACATCATGCCGCCGAGCAGCAGCCCGAGCAGCACGGCGTTGGTGGTGCCCATGCTGTCGAGGAAATGGGTCAGGCCCTCGAGCATGGCCGCCACGGGCTGGCCGACCACGTAGATCATCACCAGGCCGGTGAACAGGCTGGCCAGCAGCGGGATGATGAGGATCGGCTTGAGCGCGTCGAGGCTGCTGGGCAGGCGCACCCAGCGGGCGATGGCCTTTGCGCTGTAGCCGGCCAGAAAGCCGGCGACGATGCCGCCGATGAACCCCGCCCCCAGCGTGCTCGCCAACAGGCCGCCGATCATCCCGGGCGCCAGGCCCGGGCGGTCGGCGATGGACCAGGCGATATAGCCGGCAAGCAGCGGCACCATCAACTTGAACGCCGCCTCGCCGCCGATCTGCATCAAGGCGGCGGGCAGCGTGCCGGGTTCCTTGTAGGCCTCGATGCCGAACACGAACGACAGCGCGATCAGCAAACCGCCAGCAACCACCATCGGCAGCATGAACGACACCCCGGTCAGCAGGTGCTTGTAGACACCGGTCTTCTCGGCCGGCGGCACCGCGCCGGTCGTCCCCGTCGCCTCCACCTTGCCCTCGGCCAGGGCCTTGTCCAGCGTGGCGCGGGCCTGCTTGAGGGCGATGCCGGTGCCGCAGCGGTAGATGCGCTTGCCGGCGAAGCGCGCAGCCGGTACTTCGATATCGGCGGCCAGCAACACCACATCGGCTGCGGCGATGGCCTCGGCCGGCAGTGGATTGCGCGCGCCGACCGAGCCCTGGGTTTCCACGGTGAGCTGGTAGCCCATGGCCTGCGCCGCCTGTTGCAGGGCTTCGGCGGCCATGAAGGTGTGGGCCACGCCGGTCGGGCAGGCGGTTACCGCGACAATCTTCGGCGCACCCTGCACCGGGGTTTGCGCCACTTGCACCTGGGCGCCAGCAGCGGCCTCGTCGAGGAAGCCTTCACGGTCGGCCAGGGCCTGGGCCGGCGTGCTCTGGTACAGGCGCTTGCCGGCGAAGCGCGCCAGGTCCACCGGCCCGCTGCTGACCACCAGCACCCAGTCGGCCTCGGCGATCTGCGTTGGCGTCAGGCGCAGCTCCGGGTGTTCGGCGTCGTGTACCTCGACGCAGGTTTTCCAGCCCCGACGCTGGGCAGCGGCGGCCAACAGGCGGGCGCTGAGCACGCTGGACACCTGGCCGTTGGGGCAGGCGGTGACAATGGCAATGTTCATCAGCAGCCCTCTTCTTGTTGTTCTGTAAGGCGCACGGCGGCTTCCAGGCGCTCCAGTTGCTCACGGTCGTGAATGCCGAAGCAGACCTGGGTGACTGCCTGGGCGGCGATGGCGGTGGCGCGGCGCAAGGTAGCGGCGGGCGCTTCGGCCTGGAGCAGGCCATGGACCATGCCGGCAACCAGCGAATCACCGGCGCCGACGGTACTGGCGATGCGCACTTTCGACGGTTGCGCATGCAACGCCAGGCCAGCGGCGAACCAGCTCACGCCCTGCTCGCCCTGGGACACCACCACATGCTCGACGCCAGTGGCGAGCAGCCGCCGTGCGGCCGCGCGTTGCTCGGCCGCGGCCTGCACCGGCAGCCCGAGGACTTCGCCCAGCTCCTCGGTGTTGGGCTTGACCAGCCAGGGCGCGGCCTGCAGGCCCGCGCGCAAGGCTTCGCCGCTGCTGTCCAGGGCCACCTTCAGGCCTTGCGCCTTGAGCATCAGCAACAGCTCGCGCAGCCACTCGGGGCTGATCCCCCGTGGCAGGCTGCCGGCCACCACCACGGCGTCATGCCCCGGGGCCACCTGTGCCAGACGTTGCAGCAAGGCGTCGCGGGCAGCCTCGTCGACCTGCGGCCCTGGCCCGTTGATATCGGTGACCTGGCCATCGGCTTCGACCAGCTTGATGTTGCTGCGGGTCTCGCCCGGCACGCGGACGAAGCAATCGGCGAACCCGCGCCAGGCAATCAGCGCCTCGAACGGCGCCAGGTTGTCCTGCCCCAGGAAACCACCGACGGTGACGCTGTGGCCCAGGTCGGCCAGCACCTGCGCGACGTTCAGCCCCTTGCCGGCGGCATGGCTGTGCTGGGCCTGGCTGCGGTTGACCGCGCCGGCTCGCAGGCGGTCGAGGCTGATGGTGATATCCAGCGCCGGGTTGAGGGTGAGGGTGAGGATCTTGGCCATCAATAACGCTCCACCAGCGCCCGGACTGCCTCGGCGCTGTCTTGTTGCAGGGCCTCGCGCGCCAGGGCGCGGGCCGTCGAAAGGTCGGCCTGGCGCACCAGGGCCTTGACTTCAGGAATGCTGCGGGCGGCGACGCTCAGCTCGTCCACCTCCAGGCCCAGCAGCACGGCGACCGCCTGCGGGTCGGCCGCCAGCTCGCCGCACACACCCACCCACTTGCCCTGGGCATGGGCGGCGCGCACGGTCATGTCGATCAGGTTGAGCACCGCCGGGTGCAAGCCGTCGGCCTGTGCCGACAGGCTCGGGTGACCGCGGTCGATGGCCAGGGTGTACTGGGTCAGGTCGTTGGTGCCGATGCTGAAGAAGTCCACTTCACGGGCCAGCTGCGGCGCCAGCAAGGCGGCCGACGGTACCTCGACCATGATGCCCACCTGCAAGTCGGCCACCGGGATCTCCTGGCGCAGGCGCTCGACCATGGCCTTGGCGGCGCGCCATTCATGGAGCTGGCCGACCATGGGGAACATGATGCGCAGCGGGCGGTTGTCCGCGGCACGCAGCAAGGCGCGCAGCTGGTCTTCCATCACCTGCGGGCGTTGCAGGGTCAGGCGCACGCCGCGCACGCCGAGGAAGGGGTTTTCCTCAGCCGCGATCGGCCAGTACGGCAAGGGCTTGTCGCCCCCAACGTCGAGGGTGCGCACCACCAGTGGCCGTCCGTCCAGGCCATCGAGCACCTGCCGGTACTCGGCTTCCTGGGTGGCCACATCGGGCAGTTGCGGGTGGGCCATGAAGATCAGCTCGGTGCGCAACAAGCCGACGCCTTCGGCACCTTGCTCCACCACCTTGTCGATGCCGTTGCTCTGGCCGATGTTGGCGAACACTTCGACGGCATGGCCGTCGCGCGTCCGCGCGGGCTCATGGCGGTTGGCCCAGGCGATCTGCAGCCGACGCTCGCGGGCATCACGCTCTGCCAGGGCTCGTTGCAACTCGGCCTCGGCTGGCGCAACCACGACCCGCCCGCGCTGACCATCGAGCAGCAGCGGCGTGCCGCTATCCAGCAACAGCACGGCCGCCCCGGCCCCGACCACCGCCGGGATGCCCAGGGCGCGGGCGACGATGGCGCTGTGTGCGGTGGCGCCGCCCTGGGCAGTGACGATACCGGCGACCCGTGCCGGGTCCAGGCGCGCCACGTCCGAAGGGCCGACTTCGGCCATCACCAGCACATAGGGCTGCTCTGGCTCGGCGCTGTCCTTGACGCCACACAGTTGCGCCAGCACCCGACGACCGATATCGCGCAGATCGGCGGCCCGCTCGGCCAGCAGCGCATCGTGCAGGGCCTCCTGCTGACGGGCGGCGGCTTCGATCACCGCCAGCCACGCAGCGGCGGCGCTTTCGCCCTGGGCCAGGCGCAGCTCGACGTCGTCGGTCAGGGCCGGGTCGGCGAGCATTTCCTGATGGGTGACGAAAATTTCGCCGATGGCCTTGTCGCTGCGTTGCACCAGGGCCTGAAGATCGGCGTGCACTGTGTCGATGGCCTGGCGCAGCCTGGCCCGCTCCTGGGCGGGCGACTCGCCGCGCAGCGGGTAGTCGATATCGCGCTCGACGCAGACATGGGCCGGACCGCTGGCGATGCCCGGCGCCGCAGCAACGCCTTGCAGCGTGCTGCCTGGCAGCGGAGCCTGCAGGGCTGGCACCGTTGCCTCGTCCTGCATCGCTGTGGGCGGCAGTGCCTCCACCTCTTCGCCCAGGCCCTGCTCGATGGCCGCCTGCAGCACCGGCAAGGCATCGGCGGCGATACCGGGCTCGGCGATCAGTTCCAGGACCTGGCCACGGCGGGCGCCCAGACTGAGCAGCTTGCTCAGGCTCTTCACCGAAACGGCGGGCTGGGCGCTATCGTGCAGCCGTATGCGGACCTCGCCCTCGAACCCCTTGGCCAGCTGCGCCAGTACCTTTGCAGGGCGAGCATGCAGGCCATGGGCGTTGGCCAGTACTATCCGGGCGCTCGGCCAGTCGGCAGGCGCCTCGCCGCCGAGCACCTCGAGCACGGCGCGGCTGCTGGTGGCCTGGTAGAGCATCTGCCCACGGCCCTCGATCAGCACCTCGCACAGGCGCTCGAGCAAGGCTTGATGCGCCGCTCCGAGGCTGGCCAGGCAGAACAGGCCATTGAGCGGCTGATCGCGGTAGCGCAACGGTTGCTGCGGGGTGACGAAGGCCAGCCCCGGTTGGCGCACCTCACGTTCGCTGTGCAGCCACCACAGGCCTTCACCCAGCGGCAGCGGCTCGGTCTGCTGCAGCACGGCGGCAAAGCCGCTGTCGGCACAACCGGCGCGTTGCAACAGACGAGCACCGCGCCAGGCCAGTTCGTCGAAGTCTTCCGCCGCCAGGTTGAGGCCGACCAGCTGGGCATCCAGCGCCAGCTCGCGTGGCGCCCCTTGCAGTAACTTGAGCAGTGCCTCGGCGCTGCCGGAGCGACGCAGCGCCTCGGCCAGGTCGGTTTCACCGAGGGCGCGGGTCAGCAGTTGCAGCAGGCGCAAATGTTCATCGGAGCGGGCGGCGATGCCGATGGCCAGGTAGACGATCTGGCCGTCGCCCCAATCCACCCCCTCGGGGAATTGCAGCAGGCGTACCCCGGTGGCGAATACCAGGTCGCGGGTCTGCGGCGTGCCGTGGGGGATGGCGATGCCCTGGCCAAGGAAGGTCGAGCCTTGCGCCTCGCGGGCTTGCAGCCCCGCCAGGTAACCCTCGGCCACCAGGCCATCGGCGACCAGTCGGTCGGCCAGCAACGCCAATGCCGCGCCTTTGTCGGCGGCGCGCTGGCCCATGGCAATCTGCTCCACGGCAAGCTCGAGCATGACCCTCTCCTTTTGCGACGCCCACGCCGGGCGCCGAGGTATTGTTGTGAAATTGGTTGGCAGATGTAGTGACAATGTCCAGCGCCAGTGGCGATTTCCGACTCGCAAGGCAGGAAACTTCAGCAAGCTGAAACGTTTAATCTGACCGGACGGCCACGTTACTCGATAATCTGCCGACGAAAAAGCCCCATCCTGTCGGACAATTGCGACAATGGTCGTCTGCGCGCGGGCTCGCCAATGGGTGAAACTACCCGGTCAAGCCACGCAGCCAGCCCCGGAAATAACAAGGAAAATTCGGTGAAACTCAGCGATATCGCCCGTCTGGCCGGTGTGTCCGTGACCACCGCCAGCTACGTCATCAATGGCAAGGCCGAACAGCAGCGCATCAGCAGCAGCACCGTCGAGCGCGTGCGCGCGGTGGTCGAGGCACACGGCTTCACGCCCAACCCCCAGGCCGCCGGCCTGCGCAGCCGCCATACGCGGACACTGGGCTTCATTCTCCCGGATCTGGAGAACCCCAGCTACGCCCGCATCGCCAAACAGCTGGAACAGGGCGCCCGCGCCCGTGGCTATCAGTTGCTGATCGCCAGCAGCGACGACCAGCCCGACAGCGAACGCCAACTGCAGCAACTGTTTCGCGCCCGACGCTGCGATGCGTTGTTCGTCGCCAGTTGCCTGCCGCCGCAAGACGATAGCTACCGCGCCTTGCAGGCCAAGGGCCTGCCAGTGATCGCAATCGACCGGGGCCTGGACCCGGCGTATTTCTGCTCGGTGATCAGCGACGACCGCGATGCCAGCCGCCAACTGGCGCAGAGCCTGCTCAAGACCCAGCCGCGCAGCATCGCGCTGATCGGCGCGCGCCCGGAACTGTCGGTCAGCCAGGCCCGCGCCGGTGGCTTCGACGAGGCGCTACGCCAGTTCGACGGCGAAGTACGCCGCTACCAGGGCGAGGCGTTCAGCCGTGAGTGCGGCCAGCAACTGATGGCGCAATTGATCGACGAGCTGGGCGGCCTGCCGGATGCCCTGGTGACCACCTCCTACGTGCTGCTGCAAGGCGTGTTCGACACCCTGCAAAGCCGCCCGGAAGGTTCGCGCCAACTGCAACTGGGCACCTTTGGCGACAACCAACTGCTCGACTTCCTGCCGCTGCCGGTCAACGCCATGGCCCAGCAGCACGGTCTGATCGCCGCCACCGCGCTGGAGCTGGCCCTGGCCGCGATCGAGGAAAAACGCTACGAGCCCGGCGTGCACGCCATTGGCCGCACCTTCAAGCAACGGATCGGCAAGGCCTGAGCATGCGCCTGATCGACACCCACACTCACCTGGACTTCCCCGACTTCGACGCCGACCGCCCGCGCCTGCTGGCCAACGCGGCGGCGCGCGGGGTGGAGCGCATGGTGGTGCTGGGGGTGTTCGAGGGCAACTTCCAGCGGGTATGGGAGCTGGCCTGTGCCGATGAGCGTATCCGCGCGGCATTGGGCCTGCACCCGGTCTACCTGGAACAGCACCGCCCCGAGCACCTTGGCCTGTTGCGCCAGTGGCTGGAGCGTCTGCACGGCGATCCACGGCTGTGCGCGGTGGGCGAATTCGGCCTGGACTACTACCTGGCCGAGCTGGACCAGGACCGCCAGCAGGCGCTGTTCGAGGCCCAGTTGCAGATGGCCTGCGACTTCGAGCTGCCGGCGCTGCTGCACGTACGCCGCAGCCATGCCCAGGTGATCGCCACGCTCAAGCGTTACAAGCCGGCGCGGGCGGGGATCATCCATGCCTTCGCCGGTAGTTACGAAGAAGCACGCGAGTACATCAAGCTGGGCTTTCGCCTCGGTCTCGGTGGCGCCGCCACCTGGCCGCAGGCGCTGCGCCTGCGCAAGACCTTGCCGCGCCTGCCGCTGGACAGCGTGGTGCTGGAGACCGACGCGCCAGACATGGCCCCGGCCATGTACCCTGGCCAGCGCAACAGCCCGGAGCATCTACCCGAGATTGTCGGGGCACTGGCCGAAATCATGGGGATCGAACCAGGGCTGCTGGCCGAGGCCAGCAGTCGCAACGCCTGCGAGGTGTTTGGCTGGTAGCCCGACACGTATCCCGTGTAGGAGCGGCCTTGTGTCGCGAAAGGGCTGCGTAGCAGCCCCAGGATTTCGGTGTTGACGCAAAGATCGCAGGGGCCGCGTTACGGCCCTTTCGCGACACAAGGCCGCTCCTACATGGGATCCATGTCGTCCTTGATCACACCCTGAACGCGCCGATCAGCCGCTTGAGTTCCACCACCTGCGCCGACAACGCCCGGCTGGCCTCCTCGGTCTGGCAGGCGCCTTCGGTGGTGTCCTGGGCGGCGCGGTTGATCGCCACGATGTTCTGGTCGATGTCGTGGGCCACGGCGGTCTGCTGCTCTACCGCGGCGGCGATCTGCTGGTTCTGTTCGACGATGCCGCCCACCGCGCCGAGAATGTTACCCAGTGCCTGCTGCACCTGGCGCGCCTCGTCGACGGTGCCGGCAGCCATCTGGTGGCTACTGCCCATCACCCGCACCGCCGCATCCACGCCTTCGCGCAGACGCTGGATCATCTGCGCGATCTCCTCGGTGGAGTCCTGGGTTCGTTTGGCCAGGGTGCGTACCTCGTCGGCGACCACGGCAAAACCACGCCCCTGCTCCCCGGCCCGCGCCGCCTCGATAGCGGCGTTGAGCGCCAGCAGGTTGGTCTGCTCGGCAATGCTGCGGATCACCTCCAATACCCGGCCGATGGCCTGGCTGTCGCCGGCCAACTGGTTCACCGCGGCCACGCTCTGGTCGATCTCGCCGGCCAGGCGGGCGATGCTGCCCTGCTGGCTCTGCACCAGATCACGACCTGAAGCGCTTTCGTGGTTGACCCGCTGCGCGCCCTCGGCAGCCAGCGCGGCGCTGCGGGCCACCTCCTGGGCGGTGGCGCTCATCTGGTTCATCGCCGTGGCCACCTGCTCGATCTGTTCGCGCTGGCCGCTGACCGCCTGGTTGCTGCGACTGGACACCGACAGCACCTGACCGGCCTGGTCCTCGACCGTGGTCACGGTCTTGCCGACCTGCTCGATCAGGCCGCGAATGCGCCGCACGGTTTCGTTGAAACCCCGGCCCAGCTCGCCCAACTCGTCGCGGCTGCTGGCCTGGAACATGACGGTCATGTCGCCGGCGGCCACTTTGTCCATGGCACTGCCGAGGCTGCCGAGGGTCTGCCGGGTGGACACATAGAAGCCGCTGTACAGGTAGATGATCAGCAGGAACACCGTGACCAGGGCCACCACCAGCGCCACGGTGCGCAGGCGGTGCTGGGCAAGGCGCTCCTCCAGTTGGCCGTGCAGGTGAGTGAGCACCGCCTCGTTGAGCCGATAGGTCTGGACCATCAGCTCGCTGGTCTGCTGGTAGAACCCGGCCCATGGCGCATCCAGAGTTTCGGCCACCACCACCTGGTCCTCGAACAGCGCCGCGGCCTGCTTGACCGTGGCCTGGCTGGCCTGGGCGCTGACGCCCAGCGCGGCCTTGGCCTGGCCATCGGCGGCCAGGGCGTCGTCCAGGCGCAGTGCATAGTCGGCGGACAGCCGTTCCAGGCGTTGCAGCAGGTCTTCGAAACGGGCGCTACCGGAGGAGTCCATGAAGCCGCGCCCCAGGGCCACCGCGCCCATCGCCCGGCCTTCACCCAGAGCCTGGGTGACCTGCGCCGTGGCGCTGCCGACCAGTTCGCTGAGCTGGCGCACCGAGGCCTGGCTATCCTGGCTCAGCCCCGCCTGGCTGGCGACCAGCTTGCCCAGTACCTGGGCCTGGGCCAGCACCTTGTCGAACAGTGCCGCCTTGTTCTGCAACGAGGTCTCGCCACGGGCAGCGTTGAAGGCGTCGGCCAGTTCACTGCGCTTGGCTTCGAGCACCGGGTCGCTGCTGCCCAGACCGTCGAGCTGGGCCTGGACTTTATCCTGCAAGGCGCCGATGCGGGTCTCCAGATCGCCGGCCTGGCCCGACTGGCCGAGCACGGCGTTGATCTGCAACAGGTTGCCCAGGGTTTCCAGGTCGCCGCGCAGGGCCAGGCTCTGGGCCAGTGGCGCCAGGCCTTGCAGCTCGCCGCGGGTGGCCTGGAGCTGATGATAGGCATCGCGCACCAGGTAGAAGCTGGTGACCAGCATGGGCAGGAAGAACAGGACGCTGATCAGGCTGAACTTCATGCCGAAGCTCAGCCGGTTCATCAGTGCGATGGCCGGATAGAGCAGACGCTTCACAGGTCACCTCCTTGAATTCTTGTTGTTCTGCGGGGTAGCACTAGGCCATCTTGGGGCCCGTGCCTTGTATAGCGCAGAATGAACGCAAGGTTTGTAACTTAAGGTTAAGCGCGCGCTGGATGGCACCGACTGCGTCGGTGTTCGCCAGCAAGGCTGGCTCCTACAGCGTTCCCCATGAGGGATGGCACCGACTGCGTCGGTGTTCGCCGGCAAGGCTGGCTCCTGCAGCGTTCCCCATAGGGGTCAAATCAGCACGGTCCACAAGGCAAAGCAGGCGTACCACAGCACCGCGCAACGCAGCAGCAGCTCCCACAGGCTGTCCAGCCGCTCCAGGCTGCGCTGGCGGTCCTCCTCTTCGGCAATGTCGTCCGCCACCCGACCGACCTTGGCCACCAGGTGCCCGGCGCTGACATGCCAGTCGAGCAGCTCGTGCAACATCACCCGGGTCACCGCGACAAAGTTGCCGACCAGGGCGAAGCTCACCGTCATCACCCGCACCGGCAGCCAGTCCAGGGCATGGCGCAACTGTCCGGCCAGGGCCTGCAGCGCCGGTTGGCGGCTATGCTCGGTGGTCAGGGCCAGCAGCCGATAGGCCAACGCCGCCCCCGGGCCCAGCAGGAAATACCAGAAGATCACCGCGAAGAAACTTTGGTATGCCTGCCACAGCAGGTGCCCCTGGACCCGCGTGATCAGCCCCGGGGCATCGTCCGCGGCCAGGCCCAGGTCACGCTCGGCCACGTGCAGCGCGGCCTGCTCGTCGCCCCGGCGCCAGGCATCGCGAAACGGCCCCAGGGCCGCCTTCACATCGCCACGCCCCAGGCTGTAGATCAGCACCAGCAGGTGCACCGGCAGCGCCAGCAAGCCATAGGCCACGGGCTCCAGCACATGCAGCAGCAACACCAGCAACGCCACCGGCGCCAGGATCAGGATCGCCAGGGTCGACCATGGATGGACCTTGCCACTGCGTTCCAGGCGCACCAGCTCGCCCAGGAAGAAGCCGTCGCGTTGCACCTGTTGGCGCAGCGCCGAGAATTTCTCGACCCACAGCGCCAGCACCAACACCAGAAAACTCATGCCTTGTCCTCATTGCGTTGCAGCTCAGCGCGGTAGCGCAGCCAGTCGAAAGCCGGGCCGGGGTCGGTCTTGCGCTGCGGGGCGATGTCGCTGTGGCCACAGATCCGCCCAAGGTCGATCACCGGCCAGGCGCCGCGGATCTGCTGGGTCAACTGGGCCAGGGCGGCGTACTGGGCATCGGTATAGGGCAACTGGTCGGTGCCTTCCAGCTCGATGCCGATGGAAAAGTCGTTGCAGCCCTCACGCTCGCCAAAGCGCGACACCCCGGCGTGCCAGGCGCGGTCGAGCAAGGAGACGAACTGGGTCACCGCGCCGTCGCGCTCGACGAACAGGTGCGCCGACACGGTCAGCTGGTTGATGGTTGCGAAGTAAGGATGCTCGTCAGGGTCGAGGCGGTTCTGGAAGAACTGCTGGACCTTGCCGGTACCGAAGCAGGCGGGAGGCAGGCTGATGTTGTGGATCACCAGCAGCGATATGGCCTCGCCGTCGGGGCGGGCGTTGCAGTTCGGCGAGGGGCAGTGGCTGACGCCAGAAAACCAGCCGGTCGCACGGTCCAATTGCATGGGGGCAGATCCTGAATGACGCCACGGGCAGGCTGTCAGTATGCCGCGCCTGCACCGCCCGTGCATGTAAATGATTGTGCAGAAAATGCGCGCCCCTGGGGCCTAGGCCTGCTGCACGCGCAACTGTTCCAGAACCGCCTCGAGGGCCCGATCGAACAACAAGCCATCGTCGAGCAAGCGCAGCTCGCCGCGGCGCAAGGCCACCGCCAGGCCGTTGCGGTTCCACTCGCGCACCTTCAAGCCGGTCCGGTTGGCGAACACGAAGCGGTCATGGCTGTCGATGCGCGCCACCAGCTTGCAGCGCAGCGGCTCGTCATCGTCCATCACTTCGACCCAGGTGCCCAGGCGCAGGCGCTCGACTTGGCGAAGGGCCGGTTCCTGGTCGTCGAGCGGCGCGCATGGGGCGTGGGTCGCTTCATCGGCGATGGCCAGCACGATGTCGTGCTCCACGCGCGCCTCGACCAGCGCCTCGTCGAATTCAGGCACGCCGCCGCAGGCCCGCAGGTGCAGCTGTTCCAGCAGCAAAAAGAATTCACGGGTCGCCGCCGAGTCCAGCGCTACGCCCGCCAGGCCCTCGCGCAAGGCCTTGAGCAACCCTGGCACTTGCTCCAGCAGGCGGGCCGGGTCTGCGCTGGGGGCAATGCTGGCGAGCAACCCGTCCATGGTCGCCAGGCCCTCGGCCCAGGCCTGGGAGTCTTCGCCCTGCTTGAGCCAGGCCAACAGCAGCACCTGGCTCCAGGCCTGCACCAGCATCTGCACCACCACCTGCGGCAGCACCTGGCCGCGCAGGCGCAGGTTCAGCGCCTGCTGCACCCGCTGGCGGGCCAGCAAGGTGCGGGCGCGGCCTTCCTCGGCGTCGCGGGTCCGTTGTTCGAGCAGCTCGTTGCGCCGGCGTTCGTCCTGGCTGAACAGCAGGAACTCCTCGAGCAGCTCGCTGAACAGCTCGCAGTCTTCGGAAAAATCATTGAGCAGGCGCTGGACGATCCGCTCGACCCGCAAATGCAAGCTATCGCGCAGCCCATCACCCTCGACTTCCCAGCCAATCGCCGCAGCGGCGATTTCGTTGAGCAGGCGCCGCGCCGGGTGGCTGGCCCGGCTTAGCAGCCCCTTGTCGATCAAGGCCACTTTCAGCAGGGGAATATGCAGGCGGCCGATCAGCCCGCGCAGGCTCGCCGGCAGGTTGTCATCCGCCTGGATGAAGGCGAACAACAGCTCGACCAGGTTGATCATGTCCTCGTCGGCGGTGGCGATGCGCCGGCGCGTGCCGCTGCGCACGCTGACCCGCAGCAGCAGTTGCTCGAGCTGTTGGCCGAGCTTGAAGTCGTCCGGCTCGCCGGGCGCCGGCACATAGTGCTGCAAGTGGGTCAGCAGGCGCAGTAGGTCTTCGGTACCGATCGGCTGCGCCGCGCTGAGCGTTTGCAGGCGCGGCGCCACACGACCGCGGCTGGGCGCCAGCAGCGCCTGCAACGCGCTGAAGAAGGCCTGCCCGGCACTATCGGCGCCCGGATCGTGCAAGGCGGGGTTGCTCGGCGCACGCCGGGCAATGTGCCGGCGGTCCTCGGCGCGGCGCCGCGGCGCCGGCAGCAGTTCCGGCAGCACGCCGGCACTGGCCAGCAGCTGGTTGGCCTCGCCATAGAGCAGGTCGAGGTCGCGCAGGACATAACGCTCGAACAACTTGAGCAACACCAGCTTGACGTTCGTCCCCACGCCCAGGTCGCGCCCGGCCTGGAGGAAGAAACCGCACAGGCTGCCTGGGCCCAGCGGGTTGCGCGCAACCTCGATGTCCAGTTCCAGCAGGGTCTCGAAACGCAGGTTCAACTGCTCAAGCACAAAGCCATCGCGTGACAGCACGCGATCGACCATCGCCTGCACCGCCACCGAACGCTCCAGCGTCGGGCTGTGCAACGCCAACTGGGCGTTGACCATTGAGGCCAGGGCATCGCACTGGCCGATACGGGCGAAGGCCTCGTAGAAGGTATCGAGAAAGCCGCGTTCGATGCTCTTGCGCTTGAGGCGCAGATCACGCATGGCCTCGAAGTACAGGTTCTGGTCGAGGCGGCCGCTGGCCTTGTCGGCCATTTCAAAGAGGGTGTCGTCGGCGTTGTCGAACAACGCCTGCAAGCCCTGGCGCAGTTGCAGGGCGGCCTTGTCACGCACCTGCAGGAGCAACACGGGAAGGCACGGCGAGGGCGCGCGGGCACCCCGGTCGAGGGTGGTCGCCAGGGGCACCACCTTGCCTTCTTTCTGCATCCCATACTCCTTGCTGGATGTTGCGTTGTGCCACCGGCGGAAAAATCGTCAAAGCTATGACGCCAAATACAAGGCGCCATTATCAGGGAAAAAGTTGACAGCTGCTAGCGCGCATTCTCACGCACCCAACTGACCCTGCAATCGGCCAAATGCTCATCTATCCCGACCAAAGGTCATCGCCGCGGCAGCTGTACACGCCGCCCCCCTGCCCTATAATCGCCGGCACCTAGCTTGTGGAGCCGACCATGCCGAACCTACGCCTCGCCGACCTGACCGCCGAAATCGAAGCCAACGTGCGCCGCGCGTTGCTCGAAGACATCGGCAGCGGCGACATCACCGCCCAGCTGATCCCGGCCGAGCGCCTGGCCAAGGCGACCATCATCACCCGCGAGGACTGCGTGATCGCCGGCTCCGCCTGGGTGGATGCGGTGTTCCGCCAGCTCGACCCGCGCGTGGCGGTGCACTGGCAGGTGGCGGACGGCGAGCGGGCCACGGCCAACCAGGCACTGTTCCATCTCGAAGGCCCGGCGCGCTCGCTGCTCAGTGGCGAACGCACGGCGCTGAACTTCCTGCAAATGCTGTCGGGCGTGGCCACCCGTGCACGCTTCCTGGCCGACCTGGTCGAGGGCACCCAGGTGCGCCTGCTGGACACCCGCAAGACCCTGCCGGGCCTGCGCCTGGCGCAGAAGTACGCGGTTACCTGCGGCGGCTGCCACAACCACCGCATCGGCCTGTACGACGCCTTCCTGATCAAGGAAAACCACATTGCCGCCAGCGGCGGCGTGGCCGCGGCCGTGGCGGCGGCGCAGCGCATCGCCCCGGGCAAGCCGGTGGAGATCGAGGTGGAAAGCCTGGACGAGCTGCGCCAGGCCCTGGCCGCCGGCGCCGATATCGTCATGCTCGACGAACTGAGCCTGGATGAAATGCGCGAAGCGGTGCGCATCACCGCCGGCAAGGCCAAGCTCGAGGCCAGCGGCGGGGTCAACGAGACCACCCTGCGGGTTATCGCCGAAACCGGTGTGGACTACATCTCGATCGGCGCGATGACCAAGGATGTGAAGGCGGTGGACCTGTCGATGCGGTTGAGTCTGTGAGCTGAATCGCAGGCACAAAAAAACCGGCCAGATGGCCGGTTTTTTTATCGCGGGGCCAGCCCGCTCCCACGTTCTGTGCAGGAGCGGGCTGGCCCGCAAAGGCTGGATCAGTGCGCGGCGTTGGCCAGGCCGTCCAGGTAACGCTCGACGTCCAGTGCGGCCATGCAGCCGGCGCCGGCCGAGGTGATGGCCTGGCGGTAGACATGGTCGGCCACGTCGCCGGCGGCGAACACGCCTTCGACATTGGTGGCGGTGGCATTGCCTTCACGGCCGCCAGCAACCACCAGGTAGCCATCCTTGAGGGTCAGCTGGCCTTCGAACAGCGAGGTGTTCGGGGTGTGGCCAATGGCGATGAACACGCCGTCGACCTTGATCTCGTCGAAGCTGCCGTCGTTGTTCTTCAGGCGTGCACCGGTCACGCCCATGTTGTCACCCAGCACTTCGTCCAGGGTGGCGTTGAGCTTGAGCTCGATCTTGCCTTCGGCGACACGGGCGTGCAGCTTGTCGACCAGGATCTTCTCGGCACGGAAGGTGTCACGACGGTGTACCAGGGTCACCTTGCTGGCGATGTTGGCCAGGTACAGCGCCTCTTCCACGGCAGTGTTGCCACCACCGACCACGGCCACCGGCTTGTTGCGGTAGAAGAAACCGTCGCAGGTAGCGCAGGCCGAAACACCCTTGCCCATGAAGGTCTCTTCCGACGGCAGGCCCAGGTAGCGAGCGCTGGCACCGGTGGCGACGATCAGCGCGTCGCAGGTGTAGGTGCCGCTGTCGCCCTGAAGAGTGAACGGCTTGTTGGCCAGGTCGACGGCGTTGATGTGATCGAAGACGATCTCGGTCTCGAAACGCTCGGCGTGCTCTTGCATGCGCTGCATCAGGGCCGGGCCGGTCAGGCCATGGGGGTCGCCCGGCCAGTTGTCGACTTCGGTGGTGGTGGTCAACTGGCCGCCGGCCTGCATGCCGGTGATCAGCAGCGGCTTGAGGTTGGCGCGGGCGGCATAGACCGCGGCGCTGTAACCGGCAGGGCCGGAACCGAGAATGATGACGCGCGAATGACGTACTTCAGACATGTCGAACTCCTGTCGAGCGGGCCGCACGGGGCCGGCATCGGGGTACCGGCTGCGCCAGCTGGAATTAAAACGGACCCACGCAGCACTTGGGGAAGGCTACAACGCGTTGGCCCAAAACCGTAAAAAGATGAGCGCACTGTAGCGAGGCCGCAGAGATTAAGGAAATATCCTTCGACAATCCACCTTATAGACAGTCTCTATGCCAGGCAGCCACCGACAGACATTGTCCCGGCGCATTGTTACAGGCCGTTTCGCCAACGCCCGGCGCCTTTCGTCGGCGCGCCAAACTCGGTAAGGTCAGCGCGTTTTCCTTTTGCGGAGCATTCCGATGCAAGCCCCTGCCCTTTCCGGCCCACAGTACCTTCGCGAAGGCCTGAAACTGGTCCTGAGCCCAAGCCTGCGGCTGTTCGTGCTGCTGCCCCTGGCGGTCAACCTGTTGCTGTTCGGCGGGCTGATCTACTTCGCCGGGCACCAGTTCAGCCTGTGGGTCGATGCGCTGATGCCGACCCTGCCCGACTGGCTGAGCTTCCTCACCTATATCCTCTGGCCGCTGTTCGTGGCGCTGGTGGTGCTGATGGTGTTCTTCACCTTCACCCTGCTGGCCAACGTCATCGCCGCGCCGTTCAACGGTTTCCTGGCCGAGAAGGTCGAGGTGGTAGTGCGCGGCCAGGACACCTTCCCACCATTCAGCTGGGCCGAACTGCTGGCCATGGTGCCGCGTACCTTCAGCCGCGAAATGCGCAAGCTGGGTTATTTCCTGCCACGGGCCATCGGCCTGTTCATCCTGTCGTTCATCCCGGTGGTCAACGTGATCGCCGCGCCGCTGTGGCTGGTATTCGGTATCTGGATGATGGCCATCCAGTACATCGACTACCCGGCGGACAACAACAAGATGAACTGGCAGGACATGCTGGCCTGGCTGCGCAGCAAGCGCTGGCAGTCGTTGGGCTTTGGCGGGATCACCTACCTGGCGCTGATGATTCCGGGGGTCAACGTGCTGATGATGCCGGCGGCGGTGGCCGGGGCGACGTTGTTCTGGGTGCGTGAACGCACCTGAGCCCCCATAAACCTGTAGGAGCGGCCTTGTGTCGCGAAAGGGCCGCAAAGCGGCCCCGGCGATATCAGCTTGATGCACGAATCCTGGGGGCGCTTCGCACCCCTTTCGCGACACAAGGCCGCTCCTACACAAGCGGTGTCAAGCCGGTCAGTGACTCAGCTGGCTGGAAAACTGCCCCACCGCATCCACCACTTTCTTCGCCCCTTCCTGGATCTCCACGATCACCCCGCCGGTATCGGCGGCCAGGGCCAGCCCTTGCTCGGCCTGGCGCTTGCTGGTGTCGATGATGTCCACCGCCGCCTGGGCCAGTTGCTCGTTCTGTTGCACCACCTTGGCGATCTCCTCGGTGGCGCTGCTGGTGCGCGAGGCCAGCTGGCGCACTTCGTCGGCGACCACGGCGAATCCCCGGCCCTGCTCACCGGCACGGGCGGCCTCGATGGCGGCGTTGAGCGCCAGCAGGTTGGTCTGCCCGGCGATGTCGCTGATGGTCTTGATGATTGCGCCGATCACCTTGGACTGCTTGTCCAGCGCCTGGATACCGTCGGCGGCGTCCTGCATCGACCCTTCCAGGCCACGCATCACCTCGACGGTCTGGGTTACCACGTCGGTGGCCTTGCGCGCGCTGCTGTCGGTCTCCAGCGAGGTGGTGTAGGCGATGTCCGCCGCCTGGGCCACGGCCAGCTCCTGGTTGACCTGGTCGGTGATAACGGTGGCGAACTTGACCACCTTGTAGAGCACGTCGTGGGCATCGATGATCGGGTTGTACGAAGCCTCCAGCCACACCACCCGGCCATGGGCGTCGATGCGCTTGAAGCGCTCGGCGACGAACTCGCCACGGCGCAGTTTCTCCCAGAACGCCTGGTAGCCCGCCGAGTTGGCCTCTTCCGGCTCGCAGAACATGCGGTGGGATTTGCCGCGCACCTGATCCAGGGTGTAACCCATGGTCTGCAGGAAACGGTCGTTGGCGGTCAGCACCTGGCCGTCGAGGTTGAACTCGATCACCGCCGTGGAGCGCATCAAGGCCTTGATCAGGCTCTCATGCTCGCGGGAGGTCTCGATGGTGCGGGTCAGGTCGCTGGAGTGCAGGGAGAAATACTTGATCCGCCCTTCGCTGTTCTTCACCGGCTGCAGGATCGAGCGCAGCCAGGCCTCCTCGCCGTTGCCGCGCAACAGGCGGAAAGCGCCGTTGAGGTGCTCGCCACGGGTAATGGCTTGCTTCATGCGCTGATAGAAGTCGAGCTTCTTCACATGGGCCGGGACAATGTCCTCGATATTGCGGCCGATCAGCTGTTCGGCGCGGTAGAGCATCTCGGCCTCGAAGTTGCCATTGACCGACTCGATGCGCCCCTGGGGGTCGAGCTGGAGGACCAGCATCTCACTGTCCAGGCTGTTCTTGACCTGCTCGATGGACATCAACTCTTCGCGCAGTTGCTGGATTTCTTGCTTCAGTTTGCTGTTGAACATGGCCGCTCTCCCGGAGCGTATTCCTGTAGTCGAATGCAATTGCATCGGCTGCCTGCGCTGAGTTCTTGAGTGCTTTGCAAGGAAATATTCAAACAGCCGAAAGTGCCGAAAATCAGGCGTCATATCCCCGTCACACGGGCGTCACATGGCGGCAGGACACTTTTCCCATGAGCACACCGTCCTTGCGCATCACCCTGGTCAGCGAAACCTTCCCACCGGAGATCAACGGCGTGGCCAATACCCTTGGCCGCTTGAGCGACGGGCTGCGCCAGCGCGGCCATCAGGTGGAACTGATCCGCCCGCGCCAGGCCAGCGACATCGGCCCGGGCGACCCCGAGCAGTTACTGCTGTGCCGTGGCTGGCCCCTGCCCGGCTACCCTGGCCTGCAGTGGGGCCAAGTGTCTATGCACAAGCTGTGGCGGCGCTGGCGCCGGCAGCGCCCGGATGTGCTGTACATCGCCACCGAGGGCCCGCTGGGGCTGAGCGCCCTGCGCGCCGCCCGACGCCTCGGGGTGGCGGTGATCAGTGGTTTTCACACCAATTTCCCGCAGTATTCCGGCCAATACGGCCTGGGTCTGCTGTCGCGACTGCTGACCCATTACCTGCGCTGGTTCCACCGACGTACCGCCATTACCCTGGTGCCCAGCGCCAGCCAGCGCCTGGAGCTGGAGCGCCGCGGCTTCGAACGCCTGGGGCTAATGGCCCGTGGCGTCGATGCCACGCTGTTCAACCCGGCACGGCGCAGCCAGGCCCTACGGGAGCAGTGGGGATTGGCGGCCGACGACATCGCCGTGCTGCACGTCGGCCGCCTGGCGGCGGAAAAGAACCTGGCCCTGCTGCGCCCCTGCATGGCGGCCCTGCACAACAACCATCCACACAAGCGCCTGCGCCTGGTGATTGTCGGCGACGGTCCGGCGCGCGCCCAACTTGAACAACAACTGCCCGAAGCGGTGTTCTGTGGCGCACAGCGTGGCGAGCTGCTGGCCGAGCACTACGCCAGCGGCGACTTGTTCCTGTTCCCGAGCCTGACCGAGACCTTTGGCAACGTGGTGCTCGAAGCCCTCGCCTCGGGCCTGGCGGTGGTCGCCTATGACGAGGCCGCCGCGGCCCAGCATATTCGCCATGGCCACAGCGGCGCCTTGGCCATGCCGGGCGATCAGGCCGCGTTCATCGATGCCGCCTGCTGGCTGCTGGAAGAGCAGGAAACCCTGCGCCGGGTGCGCCTGAATGCCCGCCAGCACGCCAGCCGCCAAGGCTGGCCGGCGATCATCGAGCAGTTCGAGGGTTATCTGTACAACGCCTGCCGGGGCGGGCAGCCGGTGGATGCCCCGGCACCGCTGCTGATCAAGCCAGAGTCGTCAACGCCTCGCGGCTGAACGGCAACACATCGGCTTCGCGGCCATCACGCACCTTCTGCGCCCACTGTGCATCCACCAGCAGTGCCCGGCCCACCGCCACCAGATCGAACTCCTGGTCCTGCAGGCGGCGCAGCAAGCCTTCCAGGCTGGCCGGCTTGGCCACCTTGTCGGTATCGACCATGAACTGCAGGAACTCGCCGTCCAAGCCCACGCTACCCACGGTGATGGTCGGCTTGCCGGTGAGCTGGCGGGTCCAGCCGGCCAGGTTCAGCTCGCTACCGTCGAATTCCGGCTCCCAGAACCGTCGGGTGGAACAATGGAAGATATCCACACCCGCCTCGCTCAGCGGCTCGAGGAACGCGGCCAGCGCCTCGGGAGTTTGCACCAGGCGCGCACTGTAGTCCTGCTGCTTCCATTGCGAGAAGCGCAAGATGATCGGGAAGTCCGGCCCGACCGCGGCGCGCACCGCCTGGATCAGCTCGATGGCAAAGCGCGAACGGCCGGCCAGATCACCACCGTATTCGTCGTCGCGGCGGTTGCTGGCCGCCCAGAAGAACTGGTCGATCAGGTAGCCATGGGCGCCATGGATCTCCACGCCGTCCATACCGATGGCCTGGGCATCGCGCGCGGCTTGAGCGAAGGCCGCGATGACCTCACGGATATCCGCGTGACTCATACCTTGCACCAGCACCTTGCCGTCCTTCTCCTTGCCGCTCGGGCCGTGGCCCGGCACGCTGCCATCGGGCTCGGTGCCCAGGCGTCGCACGCTGCCCACATGCCACAGCTGCGGCACGATGCGCCCACCCTCGGCGTGCACGGCCTCGACCACGCGCTTCCAGCCGGCCAGGGCGTCCTCGCCATGGAAACGTGGCACGTTGGGGTAGCCGTTGGCGGCCTTGTGTCCAACCGTGGTGCCTTCGGTGATGATCAACCCGACACCGGCGGCGGCGCGGCGGCGGTAGTACTCGACCACGCCGTCATGGGGTACGCCACCAGGGCAAAAGGTGCGGGTCATCGGTGCCATGACCACACGGGTCGGCAGGTCGAGGGTGCCAATGGTGAAAGGCTGGAACAGAGGGTTGCTGGACATGCGGCGCTCCCGACGGGGTGAGGAAATGCGCCTGAGCTTAGGGGGGTGCGTGCAGGTGGGCACAGTATTATTGATTACAGTGATTTAGCGGTATCGAAACAGGGGCTGTCGGGCAGCCCCACGGCATCTCAGGCCAGCGCTTTCTCGATCGCCTGCACCACGGTCGGATCGTCTGGCGCTGTACGCGGGGCGAAGCGTGCCAGCACCCGGCCATCCTTGCCGACCAGGAACTTCTCGAAGTTCCAGGTGATGTCACCGGGGAACTCGGCGCCCTCGCCCGCCAGCAAGCGATACAGCGCATGGCGTTGCGGGCCATTGACCTCGAGTTTGGCCCCCAGCGGGAAGCTCACGCCGTAGTTGAGGCTGCAGAACTCCTGGATTTCCTTCTCGCTGCCAGGCTCCTGGCCGGCAAACTGGTTGCAAGGCAGCCCAAGCACGTTGAAGCCTTGGCCCTTGAACTGCTGGTGCAGTTTTTCCAGCGATGCGTATTGCGGTGTCAGGCCGCACTTGGAGGCGACATTGACCACCAGCACCACTTGGCCCTTGAACGGTGCAAGGGGCAGGTCCTCGCCGTCCAGCGCCTTCAACGTCAGGTCGTGAAATGCACTCATGATGAAATCCCCTCTCAGGTTGCCAAGGGTCGCTGGGGCGAATCCCGCCCACTAAAAAGGCGCACGGCCAAACCGTCCACCCTCCTGAGGAGGGCAAGTCCGGCTTGCCCGAGCGCCTGGCGACTCTCTGAGCTTAGCGCAGAAAATCAGTGGTGATGACCACCTTCACCGTGGATGTGACGGTGAGCGATTTCTTCTTCGCTAGCGTCACGCACGTCGACGACCTTGACCTTGAAGTTCAGGCGCTGGCCAGCCAGTGGGTGGTTGCCGTCGACGGTCACGTCGTCGCCGTCGATATCACGGATGGTGACGATCTGCATCTGGCCATCTGGCGCCGAGGCGTGGAACTGCATACCCACTTCCAGTTGGTCGACGCCTTCGAACATCTTGCTGCTCAGGGTGCTGACCAGTTCGGCGGAGTATTCGCCGTAGGCCTCTTC
Source organism: Pseudomonas sp. RIT623 (assembly GCF_004519305.1). Classification (GTDB taxonomy): domain Bacteria; phylum Pseudomonadota; class Gammaproteobacteria; order Pseudomonadales; family Pseudomonadaceae; genus Aquipseudomonas. Next base: position 150,482 of record NZ_SOZA01000005.1, read on the forward strand.
CGGCTCGATGGCCACGGTCAGCTCGTCGCCGGCCTGCTTGCCTTCCAGGGCTTTTTCCAGGCCCGGGATGATGTTGGCGGCACCGTGCAGGTAGACCAGCGGCGCACCACCGGCGGAGCTGTCGATGACCTCACCTGCGTCGTTGGTGAGGGTATAGTCGATGGAGACAGCCTTGTTGGCGGCGATCAGCATGGGGCGAGACCTTTTGCAAAAGAATGTAGAGCGCACCAGTGTAACCAACGCATCGCGTGATTGCGAACGCGGCTCGGACGATACACGGCCCACCAGTCGGATCATCGGCTTCCATCAGGACGAGGAAGGCCACTGGGTGGTCGAGCTGTCCTGCGGGCACACCCAACACCTGCGCCATCAACCGCCCTGGCAGGCCCGCCCCTGGGTGCTCGACGCCGACCAGCGCGCGCGCCGCATCGGCCAGGCATTTGCCTGCGGCTGGTGCGCTCAGGGTGTGGTTAGCGATACCCTTGGCCGTTAAATTCCTTGCACCGCTTATTTCGAGAAGCACGCATGCAGACATTTTTCATTGCGCCGACCGACTTCGGCGTCGGCCTGACCTCCATCAGCCTGGGCCTGGTTCGGACCCTCGAACGCGCGGGGCTGAAGGTCGGTTTCTTCAAGCCGATCGCCCAGCCGCACCCCGGCGACACCGGCCCGGAACGCTCCAGCGAGCTGGTCGCCCGCACCCACGGCATCAAGCCGCCCACCCCACTGAGCCTGGCCCATGTCGAGCGCATGCTCGGTGACGGCCAGCTCGACGAACTGCTCGAACAGATCATCCGCCTGTACCAGCAGGCCTGTGTCGGCAAGGATGTGGTGGTGGTCGAGGGCATGGTGCCGACCCGGCACGCCAGCTATGCCGCGCGGGTCAACCTGCACCTGGCCAAGAGCCTGGATGCCGAGGTGATCCTGGTGTCGGCGCCGGAAAACGAAGTGCTCAGCGAGCTGTCCGGCCGCGTCGAACTGCAGGCCCAACTGTTCGGCGGCCCGCGCGACCCGAAGGTGCTCGGGGTGATCCTCAACAAGGTGCGCACCGAGGAGAGCATGGCCGAGTTCGCCACCCGCCTGCGCGAGCATTCGCCGCTGCTGCGCGGCAACGACTTCCGCCTGCTCGGCTGCATTCCCTGGCAGGCCGAGCTCAACGCCCCGCGCACCCGCGACGTGGCCGAACTGCTCGGCGCCCAGGTGCTCAACGCCGGTGACTACGACCAGCGGCGCATGAACAAGATCATCATCTGCGCGCGCACCGTGGCCAACACCGTGCCGCTGCTAACCTCCGGCACCCTGGTGGTGACCCCGGGCGATCGCGACGACATCATCCTCGCCGTGTGCATGGCGGCGATCAACGGCGTGCCCCTGGCCGGGCTGCTGCTGACCAGCGACAGCAAGCCCGACCCGCGCATCCTCGAGCTGTGCCGTGGCGCCCTGCAAGCGGGCCTGCCGATCCTCTCGGTGGGTACCGGCTCGTTCGACACAGCCAATCAGCTCAACTCACTGAACCGCGAGATCCCGGTGGACGACCGCGAACGCGCCGAGTTCATCACCGACTTCGTCGCCAGCCACCTGGATGCCGCCTGGCTGCATCAGCGCTGCGGCACGCCGCGCGAGCTGCGCCTGTCGCCGGCGGTGTTCCGCTACCAGCTGATCCAGCGCGCCCAGCAGGCCAACAAGCGCATCGTCCTGCCCGAGGGCGCGCAGCCGCTGCTGGTGCAGGCCGCCGCCCTGTGCCAGGCCCGTGGCATCGCCCGCTGCGTGCTACTGGCCAAGCCCGAGGAAGTCGAGGCAGTGGCCCGGGCCCAGGGCATCAGCCTGCCGCCGGACCTCGAAGTGCTCGACCCGGAGTCGATCCGCGGGCGCTACGTCGAGCCAATGGTCGACCTGCGCAAGAGCAAGAACCTCAATGCGCCGATGGCCGAGCAGCAACTGGAGGACCCGGTGGTGATCGGCACCATGATGCTTGCCCTGGGCGAGGTCGATGGCCTGGTCTCGGGCCTGGTGCACTCCACCGCCAACACCATTCGTCCGGCCCTGCAACTGATCAAGACCGCTCCCGGCAGCAGCCTGGTGTCGTCGGTGTACTTCATGCTGTTCCCCGACCAGGTGCTGGTCTACGGCGACTGCGTGATGAACCCGCACCCCAGCGCCGCGGAACTGGCCGAGATCGCCCGGCAGAGCGCCGAGTCGGCCGAATCGTTCGGCATCGCCGCCCGGGTGGCGATGCTCAGCTACTCCAGCGACTCGGCAGCCAGCGACGAGGAAGTGGAAAAGGTCCGTGAGGCCACGCGCCTGGCGCAGCAGGCCGAGCACGACCTGCAGATCGACGGGCCGCTGCAGTACGACGCTGCCGCCAACCCGGAGATCGCCCGGCAACTGGCACCGTCAAGCCCGGTGGCCGGACGTGCCACGGTATTCGTGTTCCCCGACCTGAACACCGGCAACACCACCCACAAGGCGGTGCAGCGCAGCGCCGACTGCGTCAGCCTCGGGCCGATGCTGCAAGGGCTGCGCAAGCCGGTCAACGACTTGCCGCGCGGGGCGCAGGTCGAGGACATCGTCCATACCATCGCGCTGACCGCGATTCAGGCCCACCAAGGCGCAAAAACCTCCGTCTAGCGCCACCGTCCCGGCTTCGGCCGGGACGCCCCATCACCCCTCGTCGGCGGCCCGACCAACGTCATTTGACTTCCCCCTGGCCGGGACTAGCGTTCAATGCTGTCAGGATGAAATCACCGCAGGCGTCACGGAAGCGCAGCGTTCGATTCGGCATGTGGCGAACGCGTGACCATTGCATCCGCCCTCCAGCATTCCCCTGCCTTTGATCCCGTCCTCTTTATCGCCCTCCCCGGCTCGACCGGGCGGGACGCACCGGCTTGCGTCACCTCGCAAGGCCCAGGCGATCGGGCGTGATCGCGCAGAGAAGGAAAGGCACGACAAGCAGAGTGGTCATGAAATACGTCATAGGCCCCAGCATAGGGGTTGCGCGTGTAGGTAACAGCGAGACGGGCTTTTATCTGGCCCCGGAAAAAATCGGCGGCCGACCGCTGGAATGCGATGGCTATGGCAACCAGACGCTCGACCCGCAACAACAACCGGTGTACGTCACCCGCTACAAGGATGCCAACGGCAGCGTCAAACGCCAGGCCGCACGTTTCTGTATCTTCGCCGTGGACGACAACGGCAAGGCCACGGAACTCACCCTCGACAGCCCCGGTGTCGAGTCCATGACCTGGTCGGTGCACCTGGCCAATAAAAAGGCCATCTGGTACAACTTCGCCGAACTGGAAGGCAACCTGCTGCTGGGTGCGCATAACAGTTACAAGCAACGGCACGTCTCGCTGCGCAACGACAGCGTTACCGACGAAGCCGATCGGCAGAAACTGATCATCGACCCAGGCCCTCACCAGCTGTCCGGCCGCCAGGGCAAGGTCGAGCTGTCGCGGGACAACACCAGCAACGACTACCGCTTCCGCTCGTTCCCGGCGCGCGCCACCCAGGGCCAGCAGATCAACACGCTGGGGACCCTGCGCACCGACGCCAAGGGGCGCCTGCTGGTGCTCGGCGGCCACGGCCACGCCGGGGGCAACGAACCGATCAGCAGCTTTGCCGGCGCCGATACCTGGCATGACGATGTGTCCGACGGCCCCGTCACCTGCACCCTCAAGCTGGCCAACCAGCCCGAGCAAACCCTCACCGCCTGGTGCATCGTTGGTTCGCCGAAATTCGCCCCGGAGCTGGAGAACATCGTCACCCTCGACGACCTGGCCTTCGACGTCGCGGTGCGCGAGCTCAACCTGTTGCCGGAGCTGTACCGCAACGGGCAATACCAGAAGAGCTACATCGCCAACTACGCACGCGACATCGAGCCGATCCTGCGGCGCCCCGCCGGCTATCGCTGGGTGGCCTCGATCCCATCGCTCAACAGTTTTTCACCGCCGCCGTTCGATGCCACGGACAATTCCCCGGCGAGCCAGGGCAAGCGCCAGGACTACTTCTCGCTGTTCCGCAACCCAGGCAGCAATGGCTTTACCGACGGCGCCCAGGCGCAGCTGTTCGATCAGAAGTCGGGGATTCCCTTGATGCCGCTGAACTCGGGCTCGAACTCGGTCAGCAACGAACTGCTCGACAAGTTCCTCACATTGACCCGCACGCAGTACTTCCTGCTGGGGCAATGGGCGGCGGGCCAGTTCACCCTGGAGCCGCCCAAACCGCTGCCGGGGGTCAGCGCGCTGGACCAGGCCAGCATCGGCAACTGCGTGGGCGGCCCACTGTGCCCGGGTATCGAAGTGACCTGGAGCCTCTACAGCCCCTCGCTCTACGCCAAGCCGTACCAGATCAGGCATCGTCACGAAAGCGCCTACTACTACGCCAACGGCCTGAGCACCACCGAGAACGAAACAGACCCGGAAGGCCCGTTCCAGGGTTGCGAACCGGGTGACCTGACCAAGCGCATGGCCATTCCGTGGCAGGCCGACTTCTATCAGTGCACGGTGCAGAACGTGAACTTCACCGACCCGGCCGTCAACAAGGAGGACAGCGTACCCAAGGCGCCGTCCTACTACGCCTACTGGTGGCCGCCGCAAAGCCCCTGGAATGTGATCCCCAGCGACTTGACCGCCGCTGCCCAGCAGGCCTCGGGGATCTCCGCCGGGATGCAGTCTATCTACAGCCGCGGCATCAATGGCTACACCGAGATGATCCAGGCCTGGCACTACTTGGGCTTCATCACCAATGAGGCCCAAGGGCCGCTGCGCGACCTGTATCCGTATTTCGTCGAGACCGAACGCAACAATGACCGCTTCGTCGCGGCCAGCTTTGCCATAGGCCCGGCCGAGTACGTGCTCAACGGTGCCAGCGGCAACTTCTTCAACACCTGGTACCTCAAGCCGGACGAGAAGCTGCCAAGCATCGATGCGCGACAAGTGGTCACCGCGCGGGGGCATCTTGTTCGCTGAACAGCCGAGGACCGTGGATGTGGTCGTCGTCGGGGGAGGGCCGGCCGGTAGCGCGGCCGCCCTCACCCTGCGGCGCCACGGCGGTCACTCGGTGATGCTGTTGGAACAGCGCGAATATGCCCGGGAGAAAGTCGGGGAAACCCTGTCGCCCGGCGTCTTGCCGCTGCTTGACTACCTCGGCGTGGGCGAGCATTTCCGCCAGGCCGGTTTCAGCCCGTCGTTCGCTTTCACCGCCGCCTGGGGCGACAGCGAGGTCCGTGCACGGGACTTCCTGTTCACCGGTCGCGGGCACGGTTGGCACCTGGACCGCACGCGTTTCGATGCTGGGCTGGCCAACGCCGCCCGCAGCATGGGCGCGCAACTGCTGACCGGCGTGCGGGTGCGCGAGCTCGGGCGCGATGGCGATACCTGGCGGTTGCGGGTCGATGGCCTGGAGGCTTCGCCAGAGGTGCGCTGCCGCTACCTGATAGACGCCACCGGACGCAGCGCCTGGCTGGCCCGGGCATTAGGCGCCAGCCGTCTGCAGCAGGACCACCTGGTGGGTATCTCGGCGTATTACGCCGCCAGCGACAGCGTCGTCGAAGGGTGCTCGCTGGTCGAGGCCACCGCTTCAGGCTGGTGGTACAGCGCCCCGGTGCCGGACGGGCGATTGATCACCGTGCTGATGACCGACGCCGACCTGCTCCAGGCCTCGCACGACGACCGGGAATACTTCTGGTCCACCGCACTCGCCCAGGCGCCCAATACCCGCGCCCGCCTGGGCGAGCGGCCGATGGCGGGCAACCTGCGCGTCTGGCCGGCACACTCGCAGCATCTCGAGCCCTGTTGCGGCAAGGGCTGGGCGGCAGCCGGCGACGCCGTGGCAGCGTTCGACCCGCTGTCATCGATGGGTATCGGCTATGCCTTGAGCACCGGCATCCAGAGCGCCCGGCTGGCCGCCATCAGCCTCGCCAACGCCAGCCACGAGGCCGAGCAGTGCCAGGCCTATCGCAGCGACATACAGCGCCACGTCATGGAGTACCAGGCGCTGAAACGTGGGTATTACCAGGTCGAGTCGCGCTACGCAGACCAACCCTTCTGGATCCGCAGGCAGGCCGCTTAGGCACATGGCGCGCGCCGTAATAAAAAGGGCAACCCCGCAGGGTTGCCCTTTTTATTCAGCGCGACGGCTCAGGGATACTGCTGCACGGTGCCTTGCTGGTCATACTGCTGGCCAGGGATTGGCTTGAGATTGACCTCGACCCGGCGGTTCTGCGCACGGCCATTGGCATCGGCGTTGCTGGCGATCGGCTGGTCGGGGCCCATGCCGCGCACGCTGACCCGCGACGGGTCGACCCCCTGGGAGGTCAGGTAGGTGCTGACTGCCTGGGCGCGGCGCTGGGACAGGTCCATGTTGTGCTGGCGGCTGCCGGTGCTGTCGGTGAAGCCGACCACCTCGATGGTGTTCTGGTTGAACTGCTTGAAGGAACCCGCCAGGTTGTTCAGCGGTGCATAGAAGCTGGGAGAGATATTCGCCGAATCGGTGGCGAAGGTGATGTTGCCCGGCATGATCAGCTTGATCTGGTCGCCCTGGCGCTGCACCTCGACACCGGTGTTGGCCATCTTCGCGCGCAGCTCGGCTTCCTGCTTGTCGGCGTAGTAGCCATAACCCGCCGCGGCGGCCCCCACCGCGGCGGCGCCGATCAACGCCCCCTTGCCACGGTTGTTGTGGTCGATGGCGGCACCGGCAATGGCGCCGGCCAGCGCACCGAGGCCACCGTACTTGGCGGTCTTGCTCATCCCTGTGGAGCCCTGCGCCTGGCCCTGGCTGTCGTAGGGGTTGGGGCTGGCACAACCGGACATCAGGGCAGCGGCGGTAGCGACGATAATCAGACGACGCATGGTGAACATGGACAAGCTCCTACTGAAATTCATTAGTGCAACGGATCACATACGGATCTATGCCAGCCTTGGATTACAGCGCAGCGGAAAAATTCCATGAAACCTCAGGCACGCACGAACGGGTTCTCGCGCATTTCCTCGCCGAGGCGGGTGTCCGGACCATGGCCGGTCACCACGATGGCCTCTTCATCCAGGCGGTATAGCCGCTCCTTGATGGAACGAACGATAGCCCGCTGATCGCCACCCCACAAATCAGTACGCCCGACGCCACGGCGGAACAAGGTGTCGCCGGCGATCAGCAGCTTGTGCTCGGCGAACCAGAAACTCATCGAGCCCGGCGTATGCCCTGGCGTGTGCAGGGCCACGCCGCAGCCGCAAGCCAGCTCCTCGTCGTCGTCCAGCCAACGGTCCGGCGACGGCACCGGGGTGTAGGGCATGCCGAACATCTGGCATTGCATCTCGAGGTTGTCCCACAGCGGCTGGTCGGCCTTGTGCAGGTGCAGCGTGGCGCCGGTCAGTTCCTTGAGTTTGCCCGAGGCAAGGAAGTGATCGAAATGGGCATGGGTATGGATGATGCTCACCAGGGTCAGGCCATGGTGCTGCAGGCGGGCGAGGATCTTTTGTTCGTCACCGCCCGGGTCGACGACGATGGCCTTCTTGCTCAGCGGATCGCCGATCAGGGTGCAATTGCACTGCAAGGGGCCGACGGGGAAGGTTTCGCGGATGAGCGGGATCGAGTTTTTTTGCATGATGGCATACAGAGAGCAGTTGATCGGAAAAGGTTGGAATACCCGCCAAAGCGCCTGATTCCAGAATCAGCATCGCATAGGCTGCGTCAGGCTGACGAAGGAGCATGACTGACGCTTCAATGCAAGATTATAGGGGCTGCTTCGCCGCCTTTTCCGGCAAGTCCACAATCAACACCTTGAAAGGCTGCCCCTCACGGCAAGTACAACCGGAACAACCCGCCCCCCAACGCCCCGCCGTTGGCAATCTCGATCCGCCCACGCACGCCGTTGCGCTCGTGCAAGGCGGCGATCCGCGCCGCGAAGTACAGGCCCAGCCCGGTGCTGCCGCTCTGCGAATCGATACCCTGCACATAGTCATGCTGACGCTCGAGCATGCGCTGTGGATAACCGGTGCCGTCGTCGTTGACGCTGATCACCAGTTGCTCGCCCTCTTCCTCGATGCTGATCAGCAGGGTGTGGCCGGCATAGCGGATGGCATTGGTCAGCACATTGGCCACCACCGAGGCGACCAGTTCGCGGTCGAAGAAGCCCAGCGGGCTTTGCGTCTCGATGCGCCAGGTGGCCAGGATGTCGCGGTGCTTGATCACGTCCTGCTGGGCGGCGAGCTGGGCTTCGATGAAGTCGTCCAGCTCGTGGTAGTCCGGGCAGATCGGCAACTGATTGACCCCCAGCTTGTACAGGCCCAGCAACTGCACGAGCATGCCGTTCAGGTGGCTCAGCTCATGCTCCACCACCCCCTGCTCGTTACCGCCGCGCAGTTCCTCGGGCAGGCGCGCCAGCCACTGGCTGTGGGCATGGGTCAGAGCCGAGAGGGAGTTTTTCAGGTCATGCACGGTGGAGGCGATCACCGTGGAGAAATCCAGCCCCTGGTTATCCTGGCTCATGCGCCGAACACCCGGATGTGCAGTTTGCGGTAGCGGTCGTAGCGGCTGTCGCTAGTCGGGATGCCGGCCACGCTGGTGAGGCAGTCTCGACACTCCTGCATCAATGCCGGCGGTGGTGTTTCACCACCAATGCGCAACAGGGCCTGGGCCGTGTTCAAAGCGATGCTGATGTTCTTCGGTTGCAGCGACAGCGCCTTGCGGAACATCCCCAGCGCCTCGTTGAGCTGACCGCCCTGGTAGCTGCGCACGCCCTGGCGGTTGAGGTCGACCGCCTCGGTCACGGCGCCGAGCACGACCGGGTCGTCGGTAAGCTTGGCCACGCTCTGCATGACCTTGGGGTCGTCGCCGTAGGTTTCCACGCAGCCCTTGAGGATCGAGGTACCTGCCGCGTCCTGACCCAGTTGCTGCAACTGCTTGGCCACGGTCAGCGCGGCCTCGACCGAGAAGAACTGATCCATTTTTTCCAGGCGCTGCATGGCCTGCTCGGTGAGCTTGGCCGCGGTATCCGGGTCCCCGGCCTGCTGCAGGCTGGCCGCCTTCATCAGCCGCGCGCGCACTTGCAGGCCCTGGTCCTCGACGTTTTCCTTGGCCACTTCGCTGAGCACAGTGTTGATCTCGACCCGGGTACGGGCATCGAGGCCATTGCCGGCGTTCTTGTTCATCAGCGCCTGGACCAGGCCCAGGTTGCTTTCGGCATCCTTGTAGCGCGAACTCTGCCCTTGGTTCACCGCATGACGGTAGGCCTTGGACGCGCTCTCGAAATCAGCGTTGTCCAGCGCCAGCTTGCCCAGCGCGGCCTGACGACGCACGGCCAGCGGCGAAAGGCGCACGGCCTCCTCGAGCATGTGCTGCGCGCGCTTGCCCTCGCCCTGGGCCACCAGCACTTCAGCCATGCCGTCGTACAGGTTGGGCATGATCGGGAAAGCCTTCAGCGCCTGCTCATAGACCCCTTGGGCCTGGGCATTCTGGCCGCGTTTGTGCAACAGGCTACCCAATGCGGCGTAAACCCAGGGCTGTGGCCGGCTGGCAAGGATGTTCTGGAGGAACTTCTCCAGTTCGTCGAAGCGGTTGAGGTCGCGCAGGGCATCGGCCCGGTAGCGCAGGCACAGCGGCGCGAAACGCGGGTCCTTCTTGCACAGCTCGGCGCAAGCGCCGAGCACCTCGGCCGGGCGGCCGCGGTCCAGGGCCTGGAGAATCGGCTTGAGCAGCGTCTTGCGCTGGGTCAGCTTCTCCAGGCGCTGGGCAAGCCCGACGCGGTTGAAGGGTTTGGTCAGATAGGCATCGGGCTCATGCTCGATGGCGCTGAGTACGATGGCCTGGCTGCTTTCGGCGGTGACCATGATGAACACGCATTCATGGCTGATCAGCTTGTCGATGATCAGGTCTTCGAGCACTTGCTGGCCGTTCTTCTTGCCATCGCCCAGATGGAAATCCTGAAGGATGAAGTCGTAGCGTTTCTGCCCGCACATGCGCAGCGCCTGTTCGCCACTGTCGGCCGTGTCGACGTCGCGCACGCCGAGTTCTCGGAGCATGGAGCGGGTCGACGTGCGGAAGTCGGTGTAGTCGTCGACGATCAGAAAGCTTTTTTGCCCGTACTGCAGCATCAACACGACCTGTACTGGAAGAAGAAGGAAAGTGGCGCGAAGCGATACATGCCGCCGAGACCTGTATCGGCAGCGGGTCGGAAAAGATGAGTGCGGCACGCCAGGGCCAGAAAGTGGCTCAAGGCCACTATTTTATCGCCGTGCGCGCCTTCAGGCCAACAGGCCAAGCGATTTGGCCCGGGCTACCGCCTGGGTACGGCGCTCGACCCCCAGCTTGCTGTTGATATGGCTGGCGTGGGTCTTGACGGTGTGCAACGAAATGAACAACTGCTCGCTGATCTGCTGGTTGGAGCAGCCTTGGGCGATCAATTCCAGCACTGCCAGCTCACGGCCGCTCAGGGCCTCGGCGATCACCGGCAGGTTGGGCGCCGACTCGGGCAGCCGCGCCAGCAAGTCGCCTTGCACGGCACAGGGTGCGCGCGCCAGCAACTGCTCGCGCAACCACTGGGGCTGATCATCCAGCAGCCGCTGGAACGCTTGCTGGGCGCCGCCCTGGGCAGCCTCCAGGGCCTGGGTGAGCAGCTTCGCGGCCTCGGCTTCACGGCCTTGCTCGAGCAGCATTTGGATAAGCTGGCACAGGGCGCTGACCACCAGGGTCATTCCGCCGCTGGCCCGCCCCCGCTCGACCAAGGCACCAAGACGCGCCTCGGCATCGTGCGCACGCTCCAGCACCCGCTCCAACAACGCCTGCTGCAATTCGATGTGCAGCGGTAGCAGGGGGTGGAACTCGGGCGCCGCCGCGGGCTGCTCGCCGCCATAGGTCTGGCCGAGACGTGTCAGCCACGACTCGGCCAGGTCGGTGCGGCCCTGGGCCAGCCACAATTCGCATTTCACCAGGGTGATCATGGCCAGGTAGAAGATCGGCGGCACGTCCCAGATGTGCATCAGCCGCTCGGCCTCGGCCAGCTCGGCGAACGCCTCGGCGAAGCGCCCCTCGCGGCCGTCGAGCGAGGCGATCACGCAGTGCCCGATCAGCACACTGATGTCTCGGCAACTGCGCGCCTCGCTCAAGCCTGCCCGCAAGCGGGTGCGTCCCGGCCCCGACTGCAGGCGCGCAGCCAGCAGGTAGCCTTCGTACAGGGTGAGTCGGGCGCGCACGGCATACAGGCGTTGCCCGGATAGCCCCTGCAGGCGCTGCAAGCCTTGGCGCACCTCCTCCAGCGCCCGCAGGACCTCGCCGCGGGCATGCAGCACCCTGGCTCGATCATAGTGGGCCAGCGCTTCGAACAACGGATTACCGACCCGTTGGGCCAGTTCGAGGGCTTCGCGGTTCCAGCCCCGCGCGCGCCAGAAATCGCCATCGGCGATGGCCAGGTTGGACAAGGTCGACAGGCACACCAGGCGCTGCCCGTAACGCTTGCAGGGCAAGCTTTGCAGCGCCTCGGAGCAATAGGCCAAGGTGCGCGCACGATCACCGCGACCACGGGCGATCACCCCGCTCAGGGCCAGCCACTGGGCCAGCATCGATTTTTGCGCGGTGGCCGAAGGGGCCGGCAGGAAGCGGCTCAGATAGGCCGCCAGCTCCTCGGCGGCATCGAGCTGGCAGGCCAGGCCCAGCGCCCAGCTGTACAGCACGATCAGCCGTGGCGTGCTGATCAGCAGGCTGTCGGGCAGGTCCATTTTCCAACGCAGCAACATGCCGACGTTCTGTTCGGCCAGCAGTTGCTCTTCCGACAGGCTCTGTACCAGATCGGCCGCCACATCCAGATGGCCGGCGCGCAGCGCCTGCTCCACCGCCTCGTCGAGCAGGCCCTGGCCCTCGAACCAGCGACAGGCGCGCAGGTGCAGCCCGGCGAGCGGCTCGCTGGCCTGGCGACTGCGCAGCAGGTCGGAGAACAAATGGTGATAACGGAACCAGGTGCCATGCTCGTCGAGCGGCACCAGGAACACCTGGTGGGCCTGCAGGTAGCGCAGCACCTCGGCGCTGTCGTGGCGCTCGCGCAGGGCATCGCACAGCTCGGCGCAGAAGCGCTCCTGGCAGGCGGTGTCATAGAGGAATGCCTGGACCGGCGCGGGCAGGATCTCGATCACTTCTTCCAGCAAATAATCGCGGATCAGCCCCTCGCCCCCGTGCAAGGCCTGGGGCAAGGCATGGTCGTCACCCGACTCGCTGGCGGCCAGTTGCCAGAAGCGCAGGCCAGCCACCCAGCCGTCACTGCGCTGGATCAGGTTGTCGAGGGCCTGGCCGCGCAAACCGGTGGGCTGGCGGCCAATCACCGCCAGCGCTTCGTCCGGGGTCAGGCGCAGGTCCTGCTCGTTGAGCTCGACCAATTGCCGCGACAGGCGCAAGCGTGCCAGGTGCCAGTCGGGGCGTTGACGACTGGTGACCAGCAGCACCAGCCCGGGCGGCAGGTGATTGAGGAAGAATTGCAGGCAGCGGTCTAGTACCGGCCCCTGGGCCAGGTGGTAGTCGTCCAGCACCAGCAGCAACGGCGTGTCAGGTTGCAGGTAGAGCGCCAACTCGTCGAGCAGGCCGTCGAGCCATTCCTCGAAGGCGAACGGTTGATGACGCTGGCGCATTTTCAATAGCCCCAGAGCCTGCCCACCGAGGGCCGGGCAAAACTGTTGCAGCCCTTCGAGCAGCCGTTCGAGGAAACGCCCCGGGTCGGCATCGCGCAGGCTCAGACCCAGCCACAAACTGCGCCAGTGGTTGGGTAGCGCCTGGCAGAACTCGATGGCGAGCGAGCTTTTGCCAAAGCCCGCCGGGGCGTTCACCAGCAACAGGCGCCCCGCCAAGCCGCTGTGCAAGCGCTGGCACAGGCGTGCGCGGGGCACATGCGCCTCTGGCAGGGGCGGGCGGAAAAAACGCCCGTCCAAAAGGCCCAAGGCCTGGCTGGCGACTCCATGCGTACGGGACAAGTCTGTCATGGCCGGCTCGTTCTGATTGGAGTAATGCGGCGGGTACGGATGGTTGCGAGACTAGCGGCAAACGCCGCGCATTTGAAGATGATGCAGGCCCTTTGGCCCAAAAAGACTACAACAAAACGAAACAACACCAAGGATGCGGGCCGAGGGCGCGGGAACAGAAACGCCCCGGCAAGCCGGGGCGTTCTGGGGGATCACACGGAGTGAACAGCGATCAGTTCAACGCACACCTGCCTGGCGCAGGGCCGCTGGCTGGAAGTCGGCCTTGCTGGCACTGAAGCCGAAGTTGTACGCGCTCTTTTCTTCGTTCTTCATGCCCAGTGCCAGGTAACGGCCCGATTGCAGGTCGTAGATGGCTTCCAGGGTGTACCACGGTACCTGCACGTTGTAGTACGGCTGGGCGTGGGCTTCCGATACGCGCCACAGCTGGTTGCGACCATCGTACTGGTCGATCACCGCAGCCTGCCAGGTGTCCTCGTCGATGTAGAAGTCACGCTTGGCATAGATGTGCCGCTGGCCTGGCTTCAGGGTCGCGACCACATGCCACACGCGGCGCAGCTCGTAACGCGCCAGGTCCTGGTTGATGTGCCCGGCCTTGATGATGTCGGCGTACTTGAGCTTCGGATCATCCAGCTTGTAGGCGTTGGAGGCAATGTACATCTCCTTCTTGCCTTCGAGCTTCCAGTCGTAGCGGTCCGGTGCGCCGTTGTACATGTCCAGGTTGTCGGAGGTACGCAGGCCGTCGGCAGCGGTACCCGGGCCGTCATAGGACACCTGCGGCGCCTGGCGTACACGACGCTGGCCGGCGTTGTAGATCCACGCCTTGCGCGGCTCCTTGACCTGGTCGAGGGTCTCGTGGACCAGCAGTACGGTACCGGCCAGGCGCGCCGGCGCGGTCACTTCCTGCTTGAAGTAGAACAGGATGTTGCCGGGGTTGGCCGGGTCGTAGTCCTTCATCTTGTCGCGGAAGACGAACTGGTCCTGGAAGTACACCAGGCTATAGGAGCCGTTCTGCTGCGGGGTGGCCTGGGTGACCAGGCGGGTCACGCTGCCGCCACGGTAGCGGGTGATGTGGTTCCAGATCACTTCCAGGCCGTCCTTGGGAATCGGGAACGGAATGGCGGTGCGGAAGTTCTCCAGGCCGTTGCCACCGGCGACCAGGGTGGTCCTGGTGGCGTTTTCCTTGACCGCCGCGAACACGTCGTCCGGCACGGTGGCACCGCGGTGGGTCTTGTACACGGGGAGCTTGTAGCTGTCCGGGTAGCGCTTGAGCATGGCTAGCTGGCCAGGCGAGAGCTTGTCCTTGTACTGCTCGGCGTTCTGCGCGGTGATGGTGAACAGCGGCTTTTCACTGCCATAAGGGTCGGACAGGAAGCCCTTGCTGTCGGCACTGCCGGCGCTCTTGGACAGCGGCTCCCACGGGCCGATGGAGCCATCGGCGTTACCGGCCTTCTCCGCGCCCATCGGCGTGAGCGACGCGCCCAGCTTGGCCGCCTCGTCGGCGGAAACCGCAGCCATGACGCTGGTCGCCAGCAGGGACATGCCCAATACCCCGGCTTGCAGCAGACGTGTGGTCATTTTCATTCTGTTGTCGTCCTGGATCAGAGTTCTTAGAAGTTCACGCCGAAGCTGAGGGCGACGAAGTCGCGATCATCCACGGTGGTGTACTTGCCATCGAAGAAGTTGGTGTACGACAGGCTCGCCGTGTAGGTGTTCTGGTACTCGGCGTCCAGCCCCAGGCTGACCGCCTTGCGCCCTTCCTCGAAGTTGCCGCCAGGGCCCGGCGAGTAGCCATCGACGTCATGGGACCAGGCCACGCTTGGGCGCAGGTTCACGCCGGCGAAGACGTTGTTGTAGTCCCAGATGGCGCGTACGCGATAACCCCAGGAGTCGGAGGTGGTGAAACCGTCGTTTTCGCAGTAGCGCGAAAGGTTGTTCTGCGGGGCGCCGGCCAGCGTGGTGGCGTTGAGGCTCTGGCAACGACCGCCAGGCAGCGGGCCAGGCCCGTAGACCGGGTCACGGCCGTAACGCATCTTGGAGGTGCTTTCCAGCCCGCCCACGTGGGTCCAGCCGACCTCGCCGACCATGGTCAGACGCTCGGCGCCCATGACCTGGTCGAAGAAGTGGGTGAACGTGGTTTGCAACTGGGTGATTTCCTTGCGCCGGTAGCCAGGCTGGTCGGTGTCCGGGATGCCCTTGAGCACCGAGGCGTTGGGGTCGAGCGGGGTCAGGCCCGAATACAGGATATCGGTGGTGTTCAGCTGCACCGGTGCGTTCGGCCGATAGCTGATTTCGCCGCTCCAGGCCGTGCCGGTGGGCAGGGTGGTGGAGAAGCTCAGGCCATACAGGCGAATGTCCTCCGGGTACTCGACGTAGTAGCTGGAGTTACCGGCCACATACAGGGGCATGAGTTGCTGCAGCAGGGCCGGGTTGGTGGCGGCGCCGGCCGGCACCCCGGCACGGACTAGCGCGCCAGCCAGGTTGGCTGGGTTGTAGAAGCGGGCCGCGGCGCCACGGCCACTGAAGATCGGCGCGCGGCTGTGGTAGTTCATGAAGTAACCGCCGAACTCGGTGTTCAGGGGTTCGTACATGTAGCGCAGCGCCAAGCCGAACTGGCCACTGTCGCGGGCATCACGGTCCGGGCCACGACGCACGATCACGCCTTCGTCCGGCGAGCCCCAGCTGACGCCCTGCCCCTGCAAGGCACGCATGGTCGGCCCCGCCAGGGCTCCCAGGCGTCCGGCCACGGCAGACTGCTTGGCCAGCACTGCCAGGTTGTTGTCGCAACCATCGGCGATCACGTCTGGCTGCGAGAAGAAGGTGCCGCAGTTGTCGACGACGGTCTGGTCCCACTCGACCTGGTAGAAACCTTCGGCGGTCAGGTTGTCGGTCAGGCTTTGCGACAGGTAGAACATGTTGACCGGGATCAGGCCTTCCTTGATCTCCGCGCCCGGACGACGGAATGCCGAGACATCGATGGGGTTGATGGAGTTGATGCCGCCACCGATGAAGGTACTTTCGCCCCAGCTCACCACCTGCTTGCCGAAGCGCACGGTGCCTGGCAGATCGGCGATGGAGTAGTTGTGATAGACAAAGGCGTCGAGGATCTGGGCGCCCGAGGACTTCGCGCCCTCCTTGCGGTTGGAGTCGCTGATGTCCTTGAACTCGCGACCTTCGTCCTTGAGTTCGAAGTCATACCAGTACTTGCCGCGGACGAACACGCCGGTGTCGCCGTACTTGAGCTCGAGGTCGTGGATACCCTTGAAGATCTTCGAGAAGGTCTCGCCCTTCTTGAAGTTCAGGTGGCCGTCGTCGGAGGTCTGCGACAGCCCCCTGCCGCCGTTGTTGGCCCCGATGAGGTTCTTGTTGGGGTTGGCCGTCGACCAGCTGGCGCCGATGGAGAGCGACGAGTCGAACTGGCCTTCGATTTCACCGATGTTGAAGCTGACCGCGAAAGCTGGACTTGCGAGCGTGGAAGCGAGGCTGACGGCCAGGGGCAGACGTGCCCGGCGCCAGAACGGGTTTGCAGATGTCATCGACGCTACTCCATGTACTTTTTTGTTATGGCAGTGAGTCCTTTCAGAAACGGCTTGAGCGCCTGGTTGACGCAGGCTCCTGCCCAAGGCACCACGCACAGGATGCGCGGTACCCTCCCCCATTCCTGAAAATCCCCTGACCCGACTATAGCCAGCGGTCACAGGTGCTTGATCCCTCTAAAGTGTGATTTGCGCGCCTGGGTGAAGCCCCACCCCGATTGGCCGCCCTGCGTGCTGGCAGTGCTCAAGCATGGCTCAATTTCATCGTTTGACAAGGCGCGATCCCTCTAGCCTGCGGGTCGTACTCGCGGTAGCACGACCCGCGCAGCGGTTACAGGGTAGAGAGGAAGGCGCTGTTACTGGCTTGCCACTGGCTGATATCCAGGCGAATGCGCTTCTTGTCGAGCTTGCCGACGCTGGTCTTGGGAATTTCAGTAACAAGGGCGATCTGGCTGGGAATCGCCCACTTGTTGATATGACCCTGTTCGACAAAAGGCTTGAGGTGTTCCTTGAGCGCCCGGGCATCGATGTTCATGCCGTCACGCGCCACCAGCAGGGCAAAGGGCCGCTCGCCCCATTGCGGGTCGGGCACGCCGACCACCGCCACTTCGCGCACCGCCGGGTGGCGGCTGATCAGGTCCTCGAGGTCGAGCGAGGAAATCCACTCACCGCCCGTCTTGATCACGTCCTTGATGCGATCGCGAATGTCGATGTAGCCCATGCCGTCGAGGGTGGCGACGTCACCGGTGTGCAACCAGCCGCCCTGCCAGAGTTCCTCGCCCTTCTCCGGCTCGCGGAAGTAGCCCATGGTCAGCCAGGGCGCACGCAGCACCAGTTCGCCTTGGGTTTCGCCATCGGCGGGGAGGAAATTGCCATTGCCGTCGACGATGGCAGCCTCGACCAGTGGCACCGGCACGCCGGCCTTGATCCGGTAGCTGGTGCGTTCATCCTCGCTGCCCGCCTGTAGCTCGTCGTTCAAGTGCGCGGCACTGATCAGCGGGCAGGTTTCCGACATGCCGTAGGCGGCGGTGAGCTGGATGCCCCGGGCCAGCGCTGCCTGGTACAAGGCGCGGTTGAGCGCGCTGCCACCGATGATGATCTTCCAGCCACCGAAATCCTGGCCGGCCGCCGACGGGCAATTGAGCAGCATCTGCAGGATGGTCGGCACGCAGTGGGAGAAGGTGACCTTTTCCTCGCGCCACAGCTTGATCAGCATGTCCGGCTCGTAGCGCCCAGGGTAGACCTGCTTGATCCCCATCATGGTCGCCGCGTAGGGGATGCCCCAGGCGTGCACGTGGAACATCGGCGTGATCGGCATGTAGACGTCGTTGCTGCTCAGCAGCCTCACGCTGTCCAAACTGCCCAGTACCGATGTTTCGGCCAGGGTGTGCAGCACCAGTTGGCGATGGGTGAAGTAAACCCCCTTGGGATTTCCGGTGGTGCCGGTGGTGTAGAAGGTGGTAGCCACCGAATTTTCATCGAAGTCGGGGAAATCGTAGCGCGGGCTGGCGGCGGCCAGCAGCTGCTCGTACTCGCCCACCAGGTTCGGCAGGTCGGCGGATTTGTCCGGGCCGTCGGTCAGCAGCAGGGTCTTGTCGACCGTGGTCAACTGGCCGGCGATCGCTTGGTAGAGCCCGATGAAATCACTGTTGACCAGCACGAAGCGGTCTTCGGCGTGGTTCATGGTGTAGAGAATCTGTTCGGGCGACAGGCGCACGTTGATGGTGTGCACCACGGCGCCGATCATCGGAATGGCGAACATGCACTCCAGGTAGCGGTGGCTGTCCCAGTCCATCACCGCCACGGTGTCTCCCGCCTTGACGCCGGCTTCGGTCAGCACGTTGGCCAAGCGGGCGATACGCTCGCTCAACTGCGGATAGGTCAGGCGGATCTGGTCGCGGTAGACGATCTCGCGGGTCTTCTCGTAGCGGCTGCCGGACATCAACAGGCGCTTGATCAGCAGCGGGTACTGGTAGGCGCCCTCGGCGGGCTTGATGATGCGCGTCTGCAACATGGGTATCCCTTTTCTTCAAAGCGGGCAGGACAGTTCAGAGATCAACTGTAGTTCGGTGACGCACCGGTCAAATCAGCCGAAGGAATGATTTGTGCCGTGCAGGTATGAGCGCAGGCGCTACCGTTGACGAGCGGCGGCGCCGGGCCGGACACTGCGCCGACCCCATCCTGCCCTGCCACCGGAGCCCCTGATGTCCAGCCCACGTCGCGCCGTGTTTCTCGATCACCAGTCACTGGACCTGGGTGACCTCGACCTTTCGCCCTTGCATGCCCAGTTCGACACGTTGCAACTGCATGCCACGACCCGCCCGGAGCAGGTCGCCGAACGCCTGCAAGGTGCCGTGGCCGTCATCAGCAACAAAGTGATGCTCGATGCCGCCACGCTGGCCGCCAACCCGCAACTCAAGCTGATCCTGGTGGCCGCCACCGGCACCAACAATGTCGACCTGGCCGCCGCCCGAGCCCAGGGCATCACCGTGAGCAACTGCCAGGGCTACGGCACGCCATCGGTGGCCCAGCACACCCTGGCCCTGCTGCTGGCCCTGGCCACGCGCCTGTGCGACTACGACCAGGCGGTGAAGGCCGGGCAATGGGCCAAGGCCAGCCAGTTCTGTCTGCTGGATTTCCCTATTGTCGAATTGGAGGGCAAGACCCTCGGCCTGCTCGGCCATGGCGAACTGGGCGGCGCGGTGGCGCGCCTGGCCGAGGCCTTCGGCATGCGCGTGCTGAGCGGGCAGATCCCCGGCCGGCCACCCCGGGCCGATCGCCTGCCACTGCACGAATTGCTGCCACAGGTCGATGCCCTGACCCTGCACTGCCCGCTAAACGAGCAGACCCGGCACATGATCGGTGCCCGCGAGCTGGCGCTGCTCAAGCCCGGCGCGCTGGTGGTCAACACCGCCCGCGGCGGGTTGATCGACGAACAGGCCCTGGCCGACACCCTGCGCAGCGGCCACCTGGGGGGCGCCGCCAGCGATGTGCTAAGCGTCGAACCGCCGGTCAACGGCAACCCGCTGCTGGCGGCGGATATCCCCCGCCTGATCATCACCCCGCACAGTGCCTGGGGCGCGGTGGAGTCGCGCCAGCGCATCGTCGGCCAGCTGGCCGAGAACGCCCAGGCCTACTTCGCCGGGCATCCGCGGCGCGTGGTCGGCTGACCCGCCTCTGGTACACTGCGCCACTTTTTCAGGAGGCGTCGTCCATGGACCCGCGCAGTGAAGTGTTGCTCCGCCAGGCAGAGCTGTTCCAAGGCCCGCTGCTGGTCGCCGGCGCCCAGGCCGATGGCCTGCTCGGCCAGTTGCCAGGGGCCCACGGCTGGACCTGGCATGCCGGCGACCAGGCCGTGCTCGAGAGCCGCTTCGCCGGGCGCAGCCACTACGGTGTCGAAGTGCCCGAGGTAGCCTTCGACGCCGCCGTGCTGTTCCTGCCCAAGTCACGCGAGCTGGCGGCCTACCTGCTCAACGCCCTGGCCTCGCGCCTTGCCGGGCGCACGCTGTACCTGGTGGGGGAGAAACGCGGTGGCGTCGAGGGCGCGGCCAAGCAATTGCAGGCCTTCGGCCGGCCGCGCAAGCTCGACAGCGCCCGCCACTGCCAACTATGGCAGGTGACCGTGGACAACGCGCCCGAAGCCAAGCCTCTGGAAAGCCTGGCCGAACGCTTCGAACTGCCGCTCGAAGATGGCCCTCTGCAGGTGATCAGCCTGCCCGGCGTGTTCAGCCACGGGCGCCTGGACAAGGGCACCGCCCTGCTCCTGGAGCACCTCGACGGCCTGCCGAGCGGCCATGTCCTGGACTTCGGCTGTGGTGCCGGGGTGCTCGGGGCCACGATCAAGCGTCGCTATCCGCAAAGCCAGGTCACCTTGCTCGATGTCGACGCCTTCGCGGTCGCGGCCAGTCGCCTGACCCTGGCCGCCAATGGTCTGGAAGGCGAGGTGATCAGCGGTGACGGGATCGATGCGGCCCCCAGCGACCTGGATGTAATCCTGAGCAATCCGCCGTTCCATACCGGTGTACATACCGACTATCACGCCTCGGAAAACCTGCTGAAAAAATCCAGGGAACATCTGCGAAAAGGCGGTGAAATCCGCTTGGTAGCCAACAGCTTCCTTCGTTACCAGCCGCTCATCGAAGGCGCCCTGGGCAACTGTGAGATCCGTGCCGAAGCACAAGGTTTTCGCATCTACCGCGCAACACATGGATAAAAACAGGGCTTGCCGAAAGCGATTCGCCTAGGCAGAATCCGCTCCGTCCTAGGGGAGTAGTCTCCCGCGAGCACCCTGCTCGCCCGGCACGCGTCAACACACTTGGCCCACAGGCCATGGCGCGTGCGACCCACGATCTGCGCAGACAGGTCCAGGGTTTGACAAGACCTATGACACGCACACCTTACCCGGGGCGGGGAGGTCGTACGTGTCATAGCCGTGTCGACCCGCCCCCGTAGGAATCCTGATGCTGGAATCATTGCTCGTCCCTACCGCGATCGTCGCGCTTGCCGAAATCGGCGACAAGACGCAATTGCTCGCGCTCATCCTTGCCGCTCGCTTTCGCAAGCCCTGGCCGATCATTGCCGGGATCGTCGCCGCGACGTTGGCCAACCATGCCGCCGCTGGCGCGGTCGGCGCCTGGGTCAGCAGCTTCTTCACCGAGTCGGTACTGCACTGGATCCTCGCCGCGAGCTTCACCGCCACCGCGCTGTGGACCCTGGTGCCAGACAAGATGGACGATGACGAAACCAGCAACGCGCGCCGCTTCGGGCCGTTCGTGACCACGCTGATCGCGTTCTTCCTGGCGGAGATCGGTGACAAGACCCAGGTGGCCACGGTGATGCTGGCGGCGCAGTACCCGCACCTGATCATGGTGATCATCGGCACGACGCTGGGCATGCTGATCGCCAACGTGCCGGTGGTGCTGGCTGGCAACTTCGCGGCGGAAAAACTGCCGCTGACGCTGATCCGTCGCCTGGCGGCGACCGCGTTCTTCGTGCTGGCCGTGGTCGCGGTGTATTCGGCGATGAAGACCAGTGGCTGGATAGGCTGAAGACCCTGTAGGAGCCAGCCTTGCTGGCGAACCAGACAGCGCGGTGCCTAGCACCGGCTTTGCCGGTGTTCGCCGGCAAGCCGGCTCCTACAGGGGGCCCGGTGAATTACTTCTTGGCGGCTTGATACAGCGGCATCACCTTAGGAATCGCCGCCTGCAACGAGGCGATACGGCTGCTCGAGGCCGGGTGGGTGCTCATGAACTCGGGCGGCGCGCCTTCGGACGCCTTGCTCATCTTGTTCCACAGGGTAATCGCGGCGTTCGGGTCGTAGCCGGCGCGAGCCGACAGCTCCAGGCCGATCAGGTCGGCCTCGTTCTCGTTGGCGCGGCTGTTGGGCAGGGTCATGGCGTAGTTCACCACTGTGTCGGCCATGGCCATGCTGTCCTGGCCCAGGCCGAAGATGGCACCAGCGCCCTGACGGGCCATTTGCACGCCGTAGGCCTTGGACATGGCTTCACGGCTGTGCTCGCGCAGGGCGTGGGCGATCTCGTGGCCGACCACGGCGGCGATCTCGGCGTCGGTCAGTTGCAACTGATCGATCAGGCCGGTGTAGACGATGATCTTGCCACCCGGGCCGCAGTTGGCGTTGAGCTCATCGCTCTTGATCACATTGACCTCCCAGTTCCACTGCGCGGCATCCGGCCGGAACTGTGGCGCCTGGGCGATCAGGCGCTTGGCGATGGCCTGCACGCGCTTGGCGTCGTTGCTGCTCTTGTCCAGCACGCCCTTGCTCGACGCTTCGCCGAGGGTCTGCTGGTACGACTGGGCGTACATCTGGTTGACCTCGTCGGTCGACAGCATGCTGAACATGTACTGCTGGCGCTGAACGCCCACGGCACCACCACTGGTGGTATTGACCGCCTGGCAGCCGCCCAGCAGGACACCGGCAGTCAGCAGGCTGACAACGAATGACTTACGCATGAAAACACTCCCTTTTTACGTGCCGCGTATCCTAGGCCCAGTCGCCCGCCCCTGCCAGAGCCGCAGGGAAGATTTCTCGCCGTCGCCTCATGCTTTGGTATTAGCCCGCCGATAACCCTGGATAACGACCTCCTTGCGCGCGGAGCTTTGCCATGAAGTTCAAGTCGATCCAGTTTTCCGTGGCCGCCCTGGCCGGTGCCATCGTGCTGAGCATTGTCGCGGCACTGGTGCTGTACGCGGTGTATGCCGGGCAACGAACCCAGGCACTGGTGCAACAACGTACCCAGCAGCAGTTCGAGAACGTCATCGAGCAGCGCCTGGCGGCTCTGGCCCGCACCCAGGTCAGCGAGATCCAGCGCGGCCTGGAAGCGCCGCTGGCGATCGCCCGCGGCCTGGCCACCGGCAACGCGATGATCGGCATGCAGGGGGCCGATGGCCAGCCACTGATGCGCGTCGACCGCGAACACCTGATCAACCAGCTCAAGCGCACCGTGCAGGCCAATCCGAGCGTGCTCGGCGCCTACCTGGGCTGGGAACCGAACGCCCTCGACCACGCCGATGCGCGCTACGTCGGCAGCAACCTGGTGGGCATCGACAGCGCCAGCGGGCGCTTCCTGCCCTGGTGGTTCCGCAACGCCGACGGCAGCCTCGGCCAGGACAAGCTGGCCGATGTCGACGACCGCACGGTGCTGGCCACCGGCGTGCGCGCCAGTGAGTACTACCTGTGCCCGAAAGAGTCGAAAAAAGCCTGCGTGATCGACCCCGCTCCCTACAAGGTGGGCGACAAGATGGTCATGCTCGCCTCGTTCGTCGAACCGATCATGATCGACGGCCAATTCCAGGGCATGGCCGGCGCCGACCTGTCGGTGAACTTCATCCAGGACCTGCTCAACACCGCAGATCGCCAGCTGTACGACGGCGCCGGCGAGCTGGCCCTGGTCTCGAGCAACGGTCGCCTGGTGGCCTACACCCGCGACCCGGCCAAGTTCGGCGAGAAGGCCAGCGACGTGCTGGACAGCGAGGAAGCCGCCACCCTCAACACCCTGAGCGGCGAGCAACTGCACTACGAAGTGGACGCCAGCAAGGACCGCATCGAACTGTACCTGCCCTTCAAGGTCGCCAGCACCGATGCGCGCTGGACCCTGTTGCTGGAGCTGCCGCTGAGCACGGTCATGGCCGACGTCAATCAGTTGCAGCAGGATCTGGCTGACCAACGCCGCACCGATATCACCGGCATGACCCTGGTCGGCCTGGCCATCGCCGCCGTCGGCCTGCTGGTAATCTGGCTGCTGGCCCTGGGCATCGCCCGCCCGCTCAAGCAGATGGTCGCCATGCTCGACGACATCGCCCAGGGCGAGGGCGACCTGACCCGCCGCCTGCAAAGCGACCGCGCCGACGAACTGGGCGCCATCGCCAGCGGCTTCAACACCTTCCTGGCCAAGCTGCAGGCGATGATCAGCCAGGTGGTCAGCTCGGTGCAGAAAGTCAGCGACTCGTCCGAGCATACCGCCGACATCGCCATCCGCACCAACCAGGGCGTGCACAAGCAAATGGCCGAGATCGACCAGGTGGCCACCGCCGTGCATGAGATGACCGCCACGGCCCAGGATGTGGCGCGCAACGCCACCCAGGCGGCCCAGGCCGCCAGCGAGGCCGACCGCGCGGCCAACCAGGGCCTGGACATCGTCCGCGATACCTCCAGCGCCATCAGCGCCCTGGCCAGCGAGATCGGCCGGGCGGTGACCGTGGTCCAGGACCTGGCCCGCGACAGCGAGAACATCAACGCCATCCTGGTGGCCATCCGCGCCATTGCCGAGCAGACCAACCTGCTGGCGCTCAACGCCGCCATCGAAGCAGCCCGCGCCGGAGAACAGGGCCGCGGCTTCGCCGTGGTCGCCGATGAGGTACGCAACCTGGCGCAGAAGACCCAGCAGGCCACCGAAGAAATCCAGCAGATGATCCAGCAGTTGCAGCAAGGCACCCGCGAAGTGGTCAAGGTGATGGAGGATAGCCAGGGCAAGACCGACGACAGCGTGCTGCAGGCCAGCCGCGCCGCCGAGGCGCTGGAGAGCATCACCCAGGCGGTGTCGGTGATCAACGACATGAACACCCAGATCGCCAGCGCCGCCGAAGAGCAGAGCGCCGTGGCCGAGGACATCAACCGCAATGTGATCAACATCGGCCAGGTGGCCGGCGAGGTCGCCGGCGGCGCCGACGAGTCGAGCCAGGCCAGCGCCGAGCTGACCAAGCTGGCGGAGCAGCAGCGGCGCTTGATCAATCAGTTCAGGGTGTAGACCTGCACACGCGCCCCTGTAGGAGCGGCCTTGCCGAGGCGTCGGACCGGCCGGAAAGGGGCGCGAAGCGGCTCCAGGGTTTGAGCGTTGACGCAAAGATCGCCGGGGCCGCCATGCGGCCCTTTCGCGGCATAAGGCCGCTCCTACAGGGGTAGCGTCCGTCGTCTAGGCAGGCGTCAGGCACTCCGGCCCATTGAGCTGCGGGTCGTTGACGAAATACGCCAGCGCCCGCTCGCGCAAGGCCGACGGCGGCTTGGCCAACAACTCGTGCAATCTCGCCATCGGTGTTTCAGGATCCAGCCACAGCGCCTGCTCGGCCTCGTCCAGGATCAGCGGCCGACGCTGGTTCATCGCCGCCTGGGTCACCACCGCGCAGCTCAGCCAGGCCTGCTCCTGCACCGGATAGACTTCCCACAATGCCGCGAAGAACAGCGACGCGCCCTCCCCCGGCGTCACCCAGTACGGGCGCTTGCGCGCCGTGCCCCGCCATTCGTAAAAACCATTGGCTGGCATCAGGCAGCGCCGCTGGCGCAGTGGCTCGCGGAACATAGGTTGTTCGGCGACGGTTTCGGCGCGGGCCTGGGCGGGGGTGCGGGACAGGTCGGTCAACCACGCTGGGGTCAACCCCCAGCGGGCGCTGGCCAGCTGCAACTGGCCGTCGAGCTGGCGCTGGATCAGCACCGAGGCACCGGGCGAGATGTTCCATTGGGCCTGCTGGCCCACCGGGAAACCGGGCAGCCCGGCAAAGGCCTGGGACCAGCGAAACAGGGCGTAGCGTCCACACATGGGCGAATTCAAAACCTAGCAGATCAGGGTTCCGGGATAACTCTCCGGTTCGTCGCCGGCAAGTGGCTGGGCAGCATTGTACGCATCGATCAACTGTCGTGCGTATTCGGCCTGCTCATCGGCCACCGCCAGGCCCAGCAAGCCCTGGATCGGCAGCTCGCCCATGGCGCCCATCAGATCACGCCCGACCAGGTGCGCCGCGATACCCTCGCTGGCCAGCATGCCCATCAACATCTGCGCCTCCAGCAGGCTTTCCGGCTCATAGATCCGTTGCATCAGTCGTTCTCACCGTAGACATCCAGCATCCACTCCTGGCCATGCACCTGCAGCACGAAGCGGATAGGCTTGCAGCACACCTGACAGTCCTCGATGTACTCCTGATCGCCCCCGGACAGGTCCACCGTGGTTTCGATTCGCTCGCCACAATAGGGGCAATCGTAGATCGCAGTTTCCAGCATCGCGGCCTCCGGGGTGACTTGTGCGTATAATTGCCGGTCTGTTTACAGGGCCTGTGTGTGTCCGAGCCGTTTTTCGGAGCCCGCCCCTACCTTATTACCCTAGCCGTTTCCAACAAGAGAGCATGATGGGCGAATTCGATGCCATCCGACCGTACGACGACGCTGAGGTCCCTGCCGTTCTGGCACGGCTGCTCAGCGACCCGGCATTCCTCGATATCCTCACCCACTTCCGCTTCCCGCGCGCGGCGGGCGCCTTCGGCTGGCTGCTCAAACCGCTGATCGCCCGACGTCTGCGCCAGGAGTTCGCCGGGGTTACCTGCGTCTCCACCCTGCAGGACAAGGTCGAGTACTACGTCGACCGCACCATCGACCGCGCCACCGACGGCGTGACCTACACCGGCGTCGAGCAGCTCAAGGCCGGTACCGCCTATCTGTTCCTGGCCAACCACCGCGACATCGTGATGGACCCGGCGTTCGTCAACTACGCGGTGTACCACGCAGGCCTGCCGACGCCGCGCATCGCCATCGGCGACAACCTGCTGCAAAAGCCGTTCGTCAGCGACATGATGCGCCTGAACAAGAGCTTCATCGTCCACCGCTCGATCAGCGGCCGCCGCGAGAAGCTGGCCGCCTACCAGTTGCTGTCGGCCTATATCAACCACTCGATCCGCCACGATTGCGTGTCGATCTGGATTGCCCAGGCCGAAGGCCGCGCCAAGGACGGTGACGACCGTACCGATTCGGCTATCCTCAAGATGTTCCACATGAGCCGCAAGGACGAGCCATTCGGCGCGGTGGTCCAGAGCCTTAACCTGACGCCAGTGTCGATCAGCTACGAATACGACCCCTGTGACCAAGCCAAGGCCCGCGAGCTATACATCCGCGCCACCACCGGCAGCTACACCAAGGCCCCGGGCGAGGACGACAACAGCATCGCCCAGGGCATCACCGGCTACAAAGGCCGGGTGCACATCAACTTCGCGCCACCGGTGACCGAGTACCACGAGGACACCAAGCAACTGGCACAGGCCATCGACCGCCAGATTCTCGGCGGCTACCGGCTGTTCCCGGTGCATTACCTGGCGTATGCGATGTGGGCAGAGCAAGACCCAGCCCTGGATGTGCCGAGCGCGGAGAAGATGTTCTCCGCCGATGAACTGGCCAAGGCCAAGGAAGAATGGCAACGGCGCCTGGACGCTTGCCCAGTGGAACACCAGCCGTACCTGGTGCAGCAGTATGCGACGCCGGTACGCAACCAGTATCAGGTCAAGCGCCAGCCGGCATCCGCCTGACCAGGTACGTGAAGGCACCTCGTGGGTGCGGGACAAGCCCGCGCCCACAGGCCAGCACCGGCAGCCTTCAGACCCAGGTGCTGAACCAGGACAACAGCAAGGCCATCGCCAGGCACGAGAAGCCAAGGATGTAGAAGTAGCGCGGCACGCGCTGCTCGAAGGCATCCACCATGCCGTCTTCCACCGCCAGGCCTGCACGGACCACCGCCTCGCGGCGTCGGGCACTGTGCAGCAACAACCCGCCTGGGCAAGTGATGATCAGGGCCAGCAAGTTGATCAATTTGGCCGGATGGGCGGCCAAGAAGCCCCAGAGCATTTGCAACGACATTGCGCGACCTCGGTATCACGTGCGGCAAAGCCGGGCATTCTACCCAAGGCCCAGCCCGTCACCGCGACTTTGCGACCAGCTGTCATTTAATTTCATCTGTCACACGCTCGTCATCAAGACAGGCCACCCTGTCGGCCTTCAACTGACCGGAGCTTGTCATGCTGCACGCCGAAAACCAGGACCGCCTCTACCTCGTCGCCCAGAGCGACGAACAGCAGGCGCTGATCGATGGCTTCGCCATCAATGTCCAGGATCGCCAGTGGCTGGTCTATTGCGCCCTCGGCGGGCATGCCCACGACGACCTGCCGGAAATCGATCCGCACACCGGGATCAGCCTGCTGGATTTCACCGTACTGGCCGCCTGAGCCTGCTGCGACTACAAATTGCCGAATTATCCGCGCCACAATAAAAAACCCGCTGCCTGAGCCCAGGCAGCGGGTTTTCTTTAGCGCAAAAGCCTTACTCGCCCAGTACCTGACCGACGGTCGGGTCCTTGAACAGCCGGGTCAGGGCATCGCTGAGCACATCGCTCACCAGCTTGGTGTTGGTCTCCTGGTTCGGCGCCATGCCGAAACGCTGGTCCAGCGACGCACCGTAACGGCCGCTGTAGCGACGGTTCGCGTTGGACACATCGGCACGGAAGGTGGCGCCGATGGTCGCCTCGGTCACGTACATCTTGTCCTTGGGCGACTGGTACTTGAGCTCGGCCAGGGTCACGGTCAGCTGCGGGGCGCTAGCGGCGTTGGGCGTCGGGGTGAAGCCGAGCAGGCGCACCGCGGCTTCGGCCTGGGCCTGCAGCTTGGGCACCACGTCATTGCCATTGACGGTGATGGTGCTGGTCTCGGGGTACATGCCACCGCGGGTGCCCAGCGACTGCGAAGCACGCCCATCGACCACCTTGACCACCACCGGCTGGCCATGCCCGACCGGGGCCAACTGCTGGGTGAGCTTGGGTTGCGGGCTGAGTTGTTGCGGGCTGTGGGCACAACCGGCCAGGCTCAGGCTGGCCACCGCGAACAAACCGACCAACAGACGTTGCAACATGCGCGTTTCTCCAGAAAAAGCGGCAAAGGCCCACAGTATACCTAGCGGCAAGCTTCCAGCGGCAAGCTGCAAGCAAAAGCACTTGCGCTTTTCCTTGGCGGTTGCCGCTTGTAGCTTGCAACCGCCCTTCTGTCACAATCGTTTCATGCCCCTGCGGTTATCCTCGCGTCAGCCCTCACACACAGGACTGACCATCATGGCCTCGCTCTGGACCCTGCTCTTGCACCGCCCGCGCCACGCCACTTACGCCCGCCTCGACAGCGATGGCACCTGCCTCGGTTTCAAGCAGTGCACTACAGCGCCGGGCAACGGCGCCTGGGTGCAGGTGCACGAGGCGCAACTGGCCTGGCTCGGTCGCCCGCTACCGAGCAGCGCCCGGGTTTGCGCCCGCGCAATGCAGCATTGGCAGCGACGCACCCTGTCAGCCTGATAAACGCTGCAATAAAAACCCAACAAGTACGCCCTTTCCGCCCGCGACATCGTTATAATCTCCCCCCGATTATAAGGACGTCTCCTGATCGGGCCCCGCATTCGCCGCTTGACCCCGGCACCCTCGACGCTTCGCCCACAGAGAGCCTTCCACTCAGGTCTTGCATTGGCTGTCGTGCCTGCTGTTCCCGGCCTTCCGCTTCGCATGAACCTGCGGGTTGCCATCGCGCAGTCCACTTTTGAGGTTCACGACTCCAAAAGAGCGTGAAAAAACGGTTTTTCACAACTTCACGAGAGTGTGGCGAGCAAATGAACAGTCTGGCATGTGTAAAAGCGGCAGATGTGTCCCGAACAGCCCTGAACAGACGGCAAAAGCGCTCATCCTGGATGGGAGCCTGAGGCCGGTCCATAACGCACGACGGTTCACTTGACCATAAGTCGAATTGCCGCACCTGCGGCAAACGGGGTTCAATACCTGAACACCCAAGACTGATTGGCGGTGTCCGCGGAAGTTGCAAGAACTGCGAAGAGTCGGACATGGCGATCCTGGCCACCCCAGGGATCCTATGCTGTCAATTAGGTGCTGTAGATTGTGGAGACGCGTTAATGGCGCAGAACGAATCGGTTGATGTGGTACTGGTAGGCGCGGGCATCATGAGTGCCACCCTGGCCGTACTGCTCAAGGAGCTCGACCCGACCCTCAAACTGGAGGTCGTCGAGGCGATGGACTCCGGGGCCGCGGAGAGTTCCAACCCCTGGAACAACGCCGGTACCGGCCATGCCGGCCTGTGCGAGCTGAACTATACCCCGCAGGCCGCCGATGGCAGCATCGACATCAAGAAGGCCGTGCACATCAACACCCAGTTCGAGGTTTCCCGCCAGTTCTGGGCGTACCTGAGCAAGAAGGGCAGCTTCGGCTCGGCGCGCGCGTTCATCAACCCGGTGCCGCACCTGAGCTACGTCGAGGGTGACAAGGGCGTTTCCTTCCTCAAGAAACGTTTCGAGATGCTCAAGCAGCACCACGCCTTCGCCGAGATGGAATACACCGAAGACAAGGCCGTGATGAACGACTGGATGCCGCTGATGATGCCAGGCCGTCCGGCCGACCAGCACATCGCCGCCACCCGCGTGCTCAAGGGCACCGACGTCAACTTCGGCGCCCTGACCAACAAGCTGCTCAAGCTGCTCGGCGACACGCCGGACACACAGGTCAAATACAGCAAGAAGGTCGTCGGCCTGCGCCGCAACGGCAGCGGCTGGACCGTGAGCATCAAGGACGTCAACAGCGGCGGCAGCCGTGAAGTCGACGCCCGCTTCGTCTTCCTGGGTGCCGGTGGCGCCGCCCTGCCACTGCTGCAGCTGTCCGGCATCCCGGAAAGCAAAGGCTTCGGTGGTTTCCCGGTCAGCGGCCAGTGGCTGCGTTGCGACAACCCGGAAATCGTCAAGCAACACCAGGCCAAGGTCTACAGCCAAGCCGCCGTTGGCGCGCCGCCGATGTCGGTACCGCACCTGGACACCCGCGTGGTCGATGGCAAGAAATCGCTGCTGTTCGGACCTTACGCCGGCTTTACCACCAAGTTCCTCAAGCACGGCTCGTTCATGGACCTGCCGCTTTCGGTGCGCATGGGCAACATCGGCCCGATGCTGGCCGTGGCCCGCGACAACATGGACCTGACCAAGTACCTGGTCAGCGAAGTGATGCAGTCGATGGAACAGCGCCTGGAATCCCTGCGCCGCTTCTACCCCGAGGCCAAGGCCGAGGACTGGCGCCTGGAAGTGGCTGGCCAGCGCGTGCAGATCATCAAGAAGGACCCGAAGAAAGGCGGCGTGCTGCAGTTCGGCACCGAGCTGGTCTCGGCCCAGGACGGCAGCCTGGCCGCACTGCTCGGCGCCTCGCCAGGCGCTTCGGTGACCGTTTCGATCATGCTCGAGCTGATCGAACGCTGCTTCCCCGAGCAGGCCAAGGGTGCCTGGGCCGCCAAGCTCAAGGAGATCTTCCCGGCACGCGAGAAGACCCTGGCCACCGACGCGGCCCTGTACCACAAGATCAGCGCCGACAACGATGTGGCGCTGGAACTGGTGGAGAGCAGCCCGGCCAAGCATTACGCCTGATCCGGCTGAAACGAAAAAACGCCCTTCGGGGCGTTTTTTTGTGCCTGTCTCGCCAGGCTGACCTCCCTCTTGTAGGAGCGGCCTTGTGTCGCGAAAGGGCTGCAAAGCAGCCCCGGCAATGTTACAGGAATGCTGAAATCTGGGGCCGCTTCGCGCCCCTTTCGCGGCACAAGGCCGCTCCTACAGGAGAAGCCGAAAGGTGAAATCAGCCGCGGGCGTTGTCGATGATCTCGATATACTCCGGCGCATTGCGCTGGTCGGCGATGGCCTCGACGAAGGTCTTGCCATGCTCGTCCTTGCCGTCAAGGTCGTAACCGGCCTCGACGAAGAAGCCCACATAGCGCTCGAAGTCGTCGACACGCAGGCCACGATAGGCCTTGATCAGCTTGTGATGCGACGGCGAGGTCAGGCCATCGGCCGGCTCGAACTGCAGGAAGATCTTGATGTAGTCATCGCTGATCTCATCACCAATCACTTGTTTCTTGTCTTTACGCATCGCCGACTCCAACTGGGCCATCACGGGCATTTTCAAAGGCCGGCAGTTTACCCTCGCGCAGCGACGAGCCTCAACGCGTACGTACGCTACCGGTGTGCAAGTCGGCCCAGATATGACCATTGGCATAGGTGAGGAACTGCACGTAGAGGGTCTCGTTGCGCAGCAGGTCGACGATCACCCGGTAATCGGCCAGCGGGTAGTTCAGGGTCAGGGTGCGGGTTTTGTCGTCATACACCGGCTTCTTCAGGCTCTTGCCACCCTCGCCATCGAAGTTGACCAGCACCTGGCCAATGGTCGCGCCCTTGCTCAGCGGCTTGCCTTTAAGGCGCATCTGCAACGAAGCAGTGATAGGGATCGGCTGCTGGTCGGACTGGCGCTGGGTGCCGACCACCACGCTGTAGTCGGTGACCTGCAGCAGTTGCTGGCTGGTCGGTGCCTCCTGGCGCAGGGAAAGATCGTCTGGCGGGAGAAACTGGCTGTGCAGCGGGGCGGCGGACAACGGCAGGCTCACCGCCAGCAGCAGGGGGACGATCGCACGCATGTGAGGCTCCTTGGCATGAGCAGGCACTCTACGCACAGGCCTCATCACGGGGCAAGCCCGCACCGCCGCGAAAGACGGTCAGTCAAACTGCGCGCGCATCCAGGCGTGGTACTCGGCAACCTCGGGCTCCCCTTCGCGCGGGGCCCAGTGGGCATGCTCGCCTTCGCCCAACGGGCGATAGGGCCCGGCCTTGCCTTCGAACAGCACGCTATCCTGCTCGAGCACCACCAAGCCATGGTAAGTGCCTGGCGTCAGGTCGACGCCCAGGCACTCACCGCCTGCCTGCAGTACACGCTTTTCGATTACCACGCCCTGATCATCGAAGATCAACAGCCCCAGGCGCCCCTTGAGTACGACCAACACTTCGGCCTTGTCGTCGCTCAGGTGCCGATGCGGCGCAATGTAGGTAGACGGTTGCAGGCCGACCGCCAGGCGGTGGCAAGGCTCGTGCATTTCATGGAAATTGTGGTGATGCCGGCCACGCGGACTATCGGTGGCTTTTTGCGCCAGCTCGGCGAACAACGACTGATCGAGGTAAGCGGGCTGGCGCATGCTCACAACCCCTTGACGGCGAAGATGCCGTTGGCGTTGCGCCAGTAGCCCTTGTAGTCCATGCCGTAGCCGAAGATGTAGCGGTCCACGCAGGACAGGCCGAAGTAGCTGGCTTTCAGGTCCGGGCTGGCCTTGCGGTCGTGGTCCTTGTCGATCAGCACGGCAGTGTGCACCGCACGGGCGCCGGCATGCTTGCAGAACTCGATGATCGCGCTGAGGGTGTGGCCTTCGTCGAGGATGTCATCGACGATCAGCACGTCACGGTCGATGAACGACACTTCCGGCTTGGCCTTCCAGAACAGCTCACCACCGCTGGTCTGGTTGCGGTAGCGGGTGGCATGGATGTACGAGACTTCCAGCGGGAACTGCAGGTGGGTCAACAGCTTTCCGGCGAAGATCAGGCCACCGTTCATCACGCAGAACACAACCGGGTTCTTGTCGTGCAGGTCAACGCAGATGCGTTTGCCGACCTCGGCGATGGCCACCTCGACCTCGGCTTCGTTGTACAGGCAATCAGCCTCGTGCATCACTTGACGGATATGCTCGAGATCGGCGGACATGGCGCGCTCCAGGGGGTGCATTTTGGAAAAGCGGGCAAAGGTACGCATCCGCTCGTCTCAGATCAAGCCTTTATGGACTAACGTGCACAATGACTGCACGACATCAAGGACTGAATAGATTAATCTAGCGCGGTTTTTTTGCCCGCCTCCCGGAGCCCTCCCCCTATGCCTACTCGTGAGATCCGCCATCCGCTGATCCGCCACAAGCTCGGCCTGATGCGCCGTGCCGATATCAGCACCAAGAATTTTCGCGAACTCGCCCAGGAAGTCGGTGCACTACTGACCTATGAAGCCACCCAGGACCTGCCGCTCGAAACCTACGAGATCGACGGCTGGTGCGGCAAGGTGCAAGTCGAGAAGATCGCCGGCAAGAAGATTACCGTGGTACCGATCCTGCGCGCTGGTATCGGCATGCTCGACGGCGTGCTCAGCCTGGTGCCCGGCGCCAAGGTCAGCGCCGTCGGTGTCGCCCGCAACGAGGAAACCCTCGAAGCCCACACCTACCTGGAAAAGCTCGCGCCGGACATCAACCAGCGCCTGGCCCTGATCATCGACCCGATGCTGGCCACCGGCAACTCGATGGTCGCCACCATCGACCTGCTGAAAAAAGCCGGCTGCAAGGAGATCCGCGCCATGGTCCTGGTCGCGGCCCCCGAAGGTATCGCCGTGGTGGAAAAAGCCCACCCGGACGTGCAGATCTACACCGCCTCGATCGACCAGCGCCTTAACGAACACGGCTACATCGTTCCAGGCCTGGGCGATGCCGGCGACAAGATCTTCGGCACCAAGCAGAAGGACGCCTGACCATGCAGGACGGCTTCAACGACCCGCTCTGGCGCCAGGTCGTTTCGGGCGCGCAGATGCTCTTCGTGGCATTCGGCGCGCTGGTGCTGATGCCGCTGATCACCGGCCTGGACCCTAACGTGGCGCTGTTCACCGCCGGTATCGGCACCCTGCTGTTCCAGCTGGTCACAGGCCGTCAGGTCCCGGTATTCCTGGCCTCGAGCTTTGCCTTCATCACCCCGATCATCCTTGCCAAGGGCCAGTTCGGCCTGGCCGAGACCATGGGCGGCGTGATGGCTGCTGGGTTCGTGTACACCTTCATGGGCCTGATGGTGAAGATCAAGGGCACCGGCTTCATCGACCGCATGTTGCCGCCGGTGGTGATCGGCCCGGTGATCATCTCCATCGGCCTGGCCATGGCGCCGATCGCCGCCAACATGGCGATGGGCAAGGGCGGCGACGGCGCCGCGCTGATGCCCTACAAGACCGCCATGCTGATCTCCATGCCGGCGCTGCTGACCACGCTGATCGTCGCCGTGTTCGGCAAGGGTATCTTCCGCCTGGTGCCGATCATCGCTGGCGTGCTGGTGGGCTTCGCCCTGTCGTTCGCCTTCGGCGTGGTCGATACCGCCAAGATCGCCGCCGCGCCCTGGCTCGAGGTGCCCAATTTCACCGCGCCAGCGTTCAACTGGCAGGCCATCCTGTTCATCGTCCCGGTCGCCCTGGCACCGGCGATCGAGCATATCGGCGGAGTGATCGCGGTGGGCAGCGTGACCGGACGCGACTACCTGAAGAAGCCGGGCCTGCACCGCACCTTGCTGGGCGACGGCCTGGCGACCACAGCCGCCGGCCTGTTCGGCGGGCCGCCCAACACCACCTACGCCGAAGTGACCGGCGCGGTGATGCTGACCAAGAACTACAACCCGAAGATCATGACCTGGGCGGCGATCTTTGCCATCACCCTGGCCTTCATCGGCAAGTTCGGCGCGCTGCTGCAGAGCATCCCGGTACCGGTGATGGGCGGCATCCTGTGCCTGTTGTTCGGTTCGATCGCGGCGGTGGGCATGAACACCATGATCCGCCACAAGATCGACCTGGCCGAGGCCCGCAACCTGGTGATCGTCTCGGTGACCCTGGTGTTCGGTATCGGTGGCGTGCTGATCGGCAGCGGTGACGGCCCGGATGACTGGGGCCTGAAAGGCATCGCGCTGTGCGCGGTGGTGGCCATTGCCCTGAACCTGATCCTGCCGGGCAACGACGGCTGGAAGAACAAGAAGCTGGATGACCAGCTGCCTTGAGTCTTTCTTGACATCCTGGGGCCGCCTTGCGGCCCTTTCGCGGCACAAGGCCGCTCCTACAGACGATGTAGGAGCGGCCTTGTGCCGCGAAAGGGCTGCAAAACAGCCCCTCTATACAAATCTCAGGCCTTCTCGCACATCCCCGCCAACGCCTTCACCCACTCCGGGTGCTCATTCAAGCACGGCACCAGCACCAACTCCCTGCCGCCCGCCTCGATGAACTGCTCGCTGCCGCGCATGCCGATCTCCTCCAGCGTCTCGATGCAGTCGGCAACGAACGCCGGGCACATCACCAGCAGCTTCTTCACTCCAGCCTTGCCTAACTCGTCCAGCCGCGTTTCGGTATAGGGCTCGATCCATTTGGCCCGCCCCAGGCGCGACTGGAACGACACCGACCACTTGCCCTCGGGGATACCCATCTTCACCGCGAACGCCCGTGCCGTGGCCAGGCACTGGCCGCGATAGCACACCGCGCGCATCTCGGCGCTGGCGTCCTTGCAGCAGTCGGCGGCCTGGAAGTCGTGCTGGCCGGTGGGGTCGAGCTTCTTCAGGTGCCGCTCGGGCAAGCCATGGAAGCTCAGCAGCAGGTGATCGTAGCCCTGCTCCAGGTAGGGCCGGGCACTGGCAGCCAACGCCTCGATGTAGTCGGGGTGCTCGTAGAATGGCTGCAAGATGCGGGTTTGCAGGGGCAGCTTGCGTTCGGCGATGGTCTGCCTGGCCAACTCGACCACCGTGGTCACCGTGCTGTCGGCGAACTGTGGATAAAGCGGCGCCAGGGTCACCTTGCGCACGCCTTGGGCTGCCAGGCGCTCCAACACCTCGGGCAGCGCCGGCTGGCCATAGCGCATGGCGATTTCCACTGGGCCATGGGGCCAGTGGGCCGTCATCGCCTGTTGCAAGCGCCGGGTCAGCACCACCAGCGGCGAGCCCTCGTCCCACCAGATCGACGCGTAGGCGTGGGCCGATTGCTCCGGGCGCTTGATCAGGATCAGCGACACCAGCAGCCGACGCACCGGCCAGGGCAGGTCGATCACGTATGGGTCCATCAGGAACTGGTTGAGATAACGGCGCACATCGGCCACCGAAGTTGAAGCCGGCGAACCCAGGTTGACCAGCAGCAGGGCATGATCGGTCATGCAGCGTCCTATGTCAGAGGCGGCTGGACAGGTCGTCCAGGGCCGATTGCAGATCGTTGAAGCGGAACGTGAAGCCCGCCGCCAGCAAGCGTACCGGCCGGGCACGCTGGCCACCGAGCAACAGCGTCGACAGCTCGCCGAGCCCGGCCTTGAGCAGCAACGCCGGCACCGGCATGAACGCCGGACGGTGCAGGGCGCGGCCCAGGCACTTGGCGAATGCGCGGTTGCGCACCGGCTCTGGCGCGCAGGCATTATAAGGACCGCTGGCGTCGTTATGCTGCACAAGAAAATCAATCAAGGCGATCTGGTCGTCTATATGGATCCATGGCATCCACTGCCGACCATCGCCCAACGGCCCGCCCAGGCCCAGTTTGTACGGCAGGCGCAGGCGCGACAAAAAGCCGCCATCGGCGGCCAGCACCAGCCCCGTGCGCACCAGCACCACACGAAGGCCAAGGGCCTGGGCGCGTTGCGCGGTTTCTTCCCAGGCGATGCACAGCTGGCTGGCGAAGTCCTCCTTCACCGGCGACGAGGCTTCGCTCAGCTCACGTTCGCCGCCATCGCCATACCAGCCCACCGCAGAGCCCGACACCAACACCTGCGGCCGTTGCTCGCGGCTTGCCAGCCAGGCCAGCAGCTGCTCGGTCAGGGTCACCCGGCTGGCCCACAACAAGGTGCGTCGGGCCGCCGTCCAGGGCCGGTCGGCAATCGGCGCACCGGCCAGGTTGATCACCGCATCCACCCGGTCATCGCTGGCGATTTCCTCAAGCCGGGCGACCCCGCGAACATCGCGGCCACAGATTTTCGCCACCTCCCCGGGGCGGCGGCTCCATACGCTCAGGCGATGCCCCTGTCCCTGCCACAGCTGGCAGAGGTGTTGGCCGATCAGGCCGGTACCGCCGGTCAGCAATATATGCATGGCTGTGTCCTCACACTTGGCGGCCGTGGTCTATTTTTAAGATCAAGGCACTTTTTTGACCGAACGCTCTCGGATAAACATAGGCCAACCTGTCCTAATCGAGCGGAATAACCTTATACAAAGATTGTGCATTGTACAGGTTTGCCTGGCAGCGTAGGCTGCATACAGCTAGGTTCGAAGAGGCCATCATGACAGTACCTATTGCCATCATCGGTGCCGGTATCGCCGGCCTGTCCGCCGCCCAGGCCCTGCAAAAGGCCGGGCAGACCGTCCACCTGTTCGACAAGGGCCATGGCAGCGGCGGCCGCATGGCCAGCAAGCGCAGCGATGCCGGCGCGCTGGATCTCGGCGCCCAGTACTTCACCGCCCGCGACCGGCGCTTCGTCGAGCAGGTGCACCACTGGGTAGACGCCGGCTGGGCGGCGCAGTGGAAGCCCCAGCTGTACAACTACCGCGATGGCGAGCTGACCCCATCCCCCGACGAGCAGGTGCGCTGGGTCGGCGTGCCGCGCATGAGCGCCATCACCCGCGGCCTGCTCAAGGATGTCACGGTCAACTTCGGCTGCCGTATCGCCGAAGTGTTTCGCGGCAAGCAATACTGGCACCTGCAGGACACCGAGGGATGCAGCCATGGGCCGTTCAGCCGCGTGGTGATCGCCGTGCCCGCCCCCCAGGCCACACCGCTGCTGGCCGCCGCGCCGAAGCTCGCCGCGGTCGCCGCCGGCGTGCAGATGGAACCGACCTGGGCCATCGCCCTGGGCTTTCAGACCCCGCTCGACACCCCCATGCAAGGCTGCTTCGTGCAGGACAATCCACTCGACTGGCTGGCACGCAACCGCAGCAAGCCGGGGCGTGACGAACAGCTCGATACCTGGGTGCTGCATGCCACCTCCAGCTGGAGCAAGCACCATATCGACCTGCCCAAGGAAGAGGTGATCGAACAGTTGTGGGGCGAGTTCGCCGAACTGGTCGGCTGCGTGGTGCCAGCCCCCACGTTCGCCCTCGCCCACCGCTGGCTGTACGCACGCCCGGCGGGCAACCACGAATGGGGCACACTGGCCGATGCCGACCTGGGCCTGTATGCCTGTGGCGACTGGTGCCTGTCCGGTCGGGTCGAAGGGGCGTGGCTCAGCGGCCAGGAGGCGGCAAGGCGCCTGTTGGCGCATCTGGAATAGCGCGTCAGCAGACTTATACAAAAAAGTTGCTTTGTATAAGTTTGCATTTGTGCTGGAATTGACTTGTACAACCTGTGCAATTTGTACAAGTCACTTCGGAGACAGCGATGAACGCGCCCTCGCTCGCCCACAAGCCACGCCTGGCCATCAGCGCCTGCCTGACCGGCCAACCGGTGCGCTACAACGCCGGCCACAAAGCCTCCAACCTGTGCCTCGAGCTGCTTGGCCAGCACTTCGACTGGGTGGCGCTATGCCCGGAGGTGGCGATCGGCCTGGGCACCCCGCGCGAACCGATTCGTCTGGTGGGCGCCCCCGAGCACCCTGCCGTGGTCGGCACGCGCAATGGCGGCACCGACCTGGCCGGGCCATTGCGCGCCTACGCCGAGCAGATCGCCGAGGAAGTCGACGACATCTGCGGCTACATCTTCATGCAGAAATCGCCGTCCTGTGGCCTGGAACGGGTCAAGGTCTACCAGGACGACGGCCGCCCTGCCCAGCAGGGCGGTCGTGGCGCCTACGCGGCGGCATTCTGCGCACGCCGCCCGGAACTACCGGTCGAGGAAGAAGGCCGCCTGCACGACCCGGTCCTGCGGGAAAACTTCATCGCCCGGGTCTACGCCTACGCCGACTGGCAGCAGCAGCTGGGCCAGGGCCTGAGCCGCGGCGCGCTGATCGCTTTCCACTCGCGCTACAAATACCTGCTGATGGCCCACAACCCTGAAGCCTACCGCCGCCTGGGCCGTTTACTCGGCAGCCTGCGCCGCGACGACGATCCGGAGCTGGTCGGCCCGCGCTACTTCAGCCAACTGATGCAGGCCCTGCGCCGCTGCGCCAGTCGCGGCACCCACGGCAATGTGCTGCAGCACCTGAGCGGCTACCTGCGCAACGACCTTGGCCAGGCGGACAAGGCGGAGCTGCAGCAGATCATCGGCCAGTACCAGCAGGGCGTGGTGCCCTTGGTGGTTCCTCTGACCCTGCTGCGCCACCACCTGCGCAAGCACCCTGACCCGTACCTGTTGCAACAGGTCTACCTACAACCTCACCCCCTCGAACTGGGACTGCGCAATGCCATCTGACCCCCTGTTGCCCATTGGCGAGGTCGCCCGCCTGACGGGGGTCAACCCCGTCACCCTGCGCGCCTGGGAACGCCGCTACGGGCTGATCAAGCCGCAGCGCACGGCCAAGGGCCATCGGCTTTATCCACAGGACCAGGTACAGCGGGTCCAGGACGTGTTGCGCTGGCTGGACCGCGGCGCTGCGGTGAGCCAGGTACGCGAACTGCTTGACCATGCCGCCGAAGCGCCAGCGCCGATCCAGGGGGAATGGGGCGCGCGCATCGAACAGCTGATCGACGCCGTCGCCCGTCTGGCCCAACGCCCGCTGGACCAGTTGCTGAACCAGGCAATGGCGCTATATCCGGCGGTGACCGTCTGCGAGCGCCTGCTCCTGCCCCTGCTCGATGCCTTGCACCTGCGCTGGCAGACCCACTTCGATGCCCGCCTGGAGCAGGTGTTCTTCCATACCTGGCTACGCAGCAAGCTGGGCGCGAGGGTGTACCACGACAACCACTCCCTGGCCGGGCCCTGCGTACTGCTTGCCCGCACCGACGATACGCTCTTCGCTGCCGAGTTCTGGCTCAGCGCCTGGCTGCTGAGCAGCAGTGGCCAGGCACTGGAGATCCTCGAGTGGGCGGTGGAACCACGCCAGTTACGCCACGCCATCGAGCAATTGCAACCCCGCGCCCTGGTGCTGCACCTGGGGCGCCACCCGGACCTGGCCGGGCTCACCCGTGCCTTGCACGACGTCACCGGCCCCAAGCTCCTGGGTGGCGCCGCGGTCCTTATCCATGAGACCACGCTCAAGGCCATGGCCCTGCCCGGCCTGCAGCTGTTCGATACACCAGCGGCCGCGCTGCGCGCGCTCCAGCAATCATGACCGTTCACAAGGCGCTCTCTGCATGCAACTGATCTGGCTGCGCAACGACTTGCGCATCGACGACAACACCGCCCTGGCAGCCGCCTGCCAACGTGGGCCGACCCTGGCCCTGTGGGTCGCCAGCCCCGGTCAGTGGCAAGCCCACGACGATGCGCCCTGCAAGGTCGACTTCTGGCTGCGCAACCTGCGCCAACTGCGCCAAGCCCTCGAAGCACTGAACATTCCGCTGCTGATCCGCAGCACCGACACCTGGGCGACGGTGCCGCAGTGCGTGCTGGCGGTCTGCCGGGAGCACAATGTGCAAACCGTGCACTGGAACGACGAATACGGCCTCAACGAAGCCCGCCGCGACCAGGCTACCCGGCAACTCCTGCGCCAAGCGGGCGTCGATGCCATTGGCCACCTCGACCAGTTGCTGTTCCAACCGGGCAGCATCCTCACCCGCAGCGGCCACTACTTCCAGGTGTTCAGCCAGTTCAAGCGCGTCTGCCTGGAGCACCTGCACCGTGACGTGCCGGCCTTGGCCCGGCCTGTGCGCCGGCAGGCGGCGATGGCGATCGCCAGCGACCCGATTCCCCAGCATATCGACGGTTTCGAAGCCCCCAGCGAGGCGCTGCGTCGGCACTGGCCAGCCGGCGAAGACGAAGCGCGGCAACGTTTGACACGCTTCGTCGACGAACGCATCGAAGACTACCAGCACTGGCGCGACCTGCCGGCCAAGGCCGGCACCAGCCAGCTGTCGCCCTACCTGGCGGCGGGCGTGCTCTCCCCGCGTCAATGCCTGCATGGCGCATTGGCCGGCAACCGCGGCGAGTTCGACAGCGGCAACGTCGGCGTGCAGACCTGGGTCAACGAACTGCTCTGGCGCGAGTTCTACAAGCACGTGCTGGTGGGCTACCCGCGCGTTTCGCGACATCGCGCCTTCCGCCCGCAGACCGAAGCCCTGCCCTGGCGCACTGCACCCGACGACCTGCAAGCCTGGCAGCAAGGCCGTACCGGCTTTGCCATCATCGATGCGGCCATGCGCCAATTGCTGCACACCGGCTGGATGCACAACCGCCTGCGCATGATCGTTGCCATGTTCCTCAGCAAGAACCTGCTGATCGACTGGCGCCACGGCGAGCGGCATTTCATGCGCCATCTGATAGACGGCGACCTCGCCGCCAACAACGGTGGCTGGCAGTGGAGCGCGTCGACCGGCACCGACGCGGTGCCCTATTTCAGGATCTTCAACCCGATCACCCAGTCGCAGCGCTTCGACCCGCAGGGGCGTTTCATCCGTCATTGGCTACCTGAGTTGCAGGCGCTGGACGATAAATCGATTCACTACCCCGTGAAATCTGCCGATCTATTTGCTACTAATAATTACTCGAACCCAATAGTCGATCTCGAAAGCAGTCGTCAGCGGGCATTGGCGGCCTTCAAGGGCTTGTCCGGCTGGCAGGATCAGGGGGCCTTGCCTTGAGTACAAAACGCAGTTTCTGGGTTACAGGCGCCAGCCAGGGATTGGGCTTGGCCATGGTGGAACAGTTGCTCGATCAAGGACATCAAGTTGCCGCCAGTGGCAGGGATAGCCAGGAGCTCGACGCCTTGGGCAAACGCCACGGGGCCAGTTTGCTGCGTCTGCCCGGTCTGTTGACCGAGGCCAGCCAGGCCGCTGCCATCGACCAGCAGCTACTGGACAAGTGGGGGGCACTCGACGGCCTGATCATCAACGCCGGTGCCTGCGACTACCTGCCGGACGACACCACGCTTGGCAACCTGTTCGAGAGGATCGTGCAAAGCAACATGAGCGCCACAGAAAGCGCGCTCAACTGCGCCCTGTCGGCGCTGAGGAAAGGTAAGCAGCCGCAGGTGATGGTGATCTTCAACCGTTACTCGGCCTTGCAATTATATAACCCGACCCAGCCGCCCAGCGGCGTCAACAGCCTACCCCAAGGGGTGCGCGAGCAACGCCAGCCGTTGCTGGACCGAGGCATCGACCTGACCGTGGTGGCGCCGCCGGCACTGAGTGTATCGTTGCCACCTGAAGCCTGGACCGCGCAGAGCGCCGCGGCAGTGCTGATTGCAGAGCTGGAGCAGCGCGACCCCGAACTGATGCTCGAGGCCCTGGGCATGAACAACCTGTGGCCGTTGCCGGAACATGTGCGCTAACCAAGCGCCGCGATGGATGGCACCGGCCATGCCGGTGTTCGCCGGCAAAGCCGGCTCCTACAGCGTTATCCCGGCCACCCCCGCCCCGTAGGAGCCAGCCTTGCTGGCGAACCAGGCGCCGCGGCACACGGCACCGGCCATGCCGGTCCCTACAGGGGGAAACGCTGCACACTGGCGGTACTTGTCCACAGCAGCGGCAACACCCGCTGCAAACCATCGGGATCGGCACTGCTCCAGAACTCGGTAGCCCGCGCCGGCCCCTCGGCCAGCAGCTCGCGCGCGACCAGCAAACGCTGCAGTTGCCGCGCCACGGCCGCGCCGGTGTCGATGATCGCAAGCTCAGCGGGCACCATCTCGGCCAGCAGCGGACGCAGGAAGGGGTAATGGGTGCAGCCAAGGATCAAGGTATCGCAACCGGCCGCCAACAAGGGTTGTACATAGCCCAGCAGCAATTGGCGCAGTTGCGCACTGCTCAGGTCTCCCGCCTCGATACGCTCGACCAACCCAGGGCAAGGCTGGGTAACCACCCGCACATCGCTGGCGAAACGGTCGAGCAAGGCGGCGAACTTGGCGCTTTGCAGCGTGCCGGTGGTGGCCAGCACGCCCACCACGCCGGAACGGGTCGCCGCCGCCGCCGGCTTGACCGCAGGCTCCATCCCCACCAACGGCCAATCCGCATACAGCTCGCGCAGGTCGGCCACCGCCGCCACGGTCGCCGTGTTGCAGGCCAGGACCATGGCCTTGGCGCCCTGCGCCTGGAAGAACCCAGCGATATGGCGCAGGCGTTGGCGGATATAGTCCGGTGATTTCTCACCATAGGGCACATGGCCGCTATCGGCGACGTACAGCAGCGATTCGTTGGGCAGCAAGCGCTGGATCTCGGCGAGCACCGACAAGCCGCCGACCCCCGAGTCCATCACACCCACCGGCGCCGAACGCTCAGCCATGGCGGTTGGCGCACACGGCGCAGGCGGGGTCGCGCTTGACCCGCAGTTCGCGCATGCGCGTGCTCAGCGCATCGATCAGCAGCAAGCGCCCCACCAGTGGCTCGCCGAAGCCTGCCAGCAGCTTCAACGCCTCGAGGGCCTGAAGGCTGCCCACCAGGCCGACCAACGGGCCGATGACCCCAGCTTCGCTGCAGGTCAGCTCGGCCTCGCTACCATGGCCGTACAGGCAGTGGTAGCAAGGGCTACTGTCGCGACGGGTGTCGAACACCGACAACTGCCCCTCGAGGCGGATCGCCGCGCCGCTGACCAGCGGCTTGCCGGCCGCCACGCAAGCGGCGTTGACCGACTCGCGGGTGGCGAAGTTGTCGGAGCAATCCAGCACCACATCGACCGCCGCCACGGCAGCGGCCAGCGAATCCTCGTCGAGCGCCCGACGATGGGCAACCAGGGCAATCTCTGGGTTGATCGCCAGCAGGCGCTTGATCGCAGAGTCGACCTTGCTCATGCCAACGCTGTCGCTGTCATGGATCACCTGGCGCTGCAGGTTGGTCAGGTCAACGGTGTCGAAGTCGGCCAGGTGCAAGGTGCCGACACCCGCGGCAGCCAGGTACAGCGCCACCGGCGAGCCGAGCCCGCCGAGGCCGATCACCAGGGCCTTGCCGTGTTTCAGGCGCAACTGGCCGTCGATATCCACCTGCGACAGCAGGATCTGACGGCTGTAGCGCAGCAGCTCCTGGTCGCTCAGCATGGCAGGCGCCCCAGGCTGATACGCTCATGGCCACCCAGGTCGACCCGGCTGGCGACCTCGCCGAAACCGGCCGCGACCAGCAACGCGCGTACGGCAGGAGCCTGGTCGTAACCATGCTCGAGCAGCAACCAGCCACCGGGCACCAGGTGCGCAGGGGCCTGGGCGACGATCACCCGCAGGTCGGCCAGGCCGTCCTCGCCGGCCACCAGGGCACTGCTCGGTTCGAAACGCACATCGCCGGCCACCAGGTGCGGATCGGCGGCACGGATATAAGGCGGGTTGCTGAGAATCAGCTCGAAGCGCTCATCGACCAAGGCCTCGAACCAGTGGCTGCGGCGCACCTGGACATTGCCCAGGCCCAGGCGCTGGCGATTGCGCTCGGCCAGGGCCACGGCCTCGTCGACACGGTCGAC
Source organism: Pseudomonas sp. RIT623 (assembly GCF_004519305.1). Lineage (GTDB taxonomy): Bacteria > Pseudomonadota > Gammaproteobacteria > Pseudomonadales > Pseudomonadaceae > Aquipseudomonas. Next base: position 195,338 of record NZ_SOZA01000005.1, read on the forward strand.
GGCGCTGACCTGCCAGGCCGGGCACTCATTGGCCAAGGCCAGGGCGATGGCCCCGGTGCCGGTGCCCAGGTCGAGCACCCGGGCCGGCGTGCCGGGCAGCAGCTCGAGCGCGGCCTCCACCAGCAGCTCGGTATCGGGGCGTGGGATCAGGGTATGCGGCGCCACTTCCAGGTCGAGCTTCCAGAACCCTTGCTGGCCGAGGATATAGGCCACCGGCTCACCGCCGCGACGGCGTTCGAGGTAACCGGCAAAGGTCTCGGCCGCTTCGCTGCTGACGATCCGCTCGGGCCAGGTGTGCAAGTAGCTGCGCGACTTGCCCAGGGCCGCGGCCAGGAGCAGTTCGGCGTCCAACCGCGCGGTTGGCGACTCCGGCAACTGCGCGTTACGCAGCAGGCTGGCGATGATGGTCATCTCAGTCTCCCAGGGCGGCCAGCTGATCGGCCTGGTATTCAGCCAGCAGTGGCTCGATCACGGCCTCCACGCCCCCGGCGAGGATATCGTCCAGGGAGTAGAGGGTGAGGTTGATACGGTGGTCGGTAACCCGGCCCTGTGGATAGTTGTAGGTGCGAATGCGTTCGGAACGGTCGCCCGAGCCCACCAGCAGCTTGCGCTCGCTGGCGATGGCGCTCTGCGCGGCGCTGGTCTGCATGTCGTTGAGCTTGGCCGACAGCCAGGACATGGCGCGGGCACGGTTCTTGTGCTGCGAGCGCTCTTCCTGGCACTCGACCACGATACCGGTGGGCAAGTGGGTGATGCGGATGGCCGAGTCGGTCTTGTTGACATGCTGGCCGCCGGCACCGGAAGCGCGGTAGGTGTCTACCCGCAGGTCGGCCGGGTTGATCTCGATCGCCACCTGCTCGTCGGGCTCGGGCAGCACCGCCACGGTGCACGCCGAGGTGTGGATACGGCCCTGGGATTCGGTCTCGGGCACCCGCTGCACACGGTGCGCGCCGGACTCGAACTTGAGCTTGCCATAGACGCTATCACCCTCGACGCGGGCGATGATTTCCTTGTAGCCGCCGTGCTCGCCCTCGTTCTCGGAGAGGATTTCCAGGCGCCAGCCGCGTTTCTCGGCATAGCGCGAGTACATGCGGAACAGGTCGCCGGAGAAGATCGCCGCCTCGTCGCCGCCGGTGCCAGCGCGGATTTCCAGGAACACGTTGCGCCCGTCGTTGGGGTCCTTGGGCAACAGCATGCGCTGCAACTGCGACTCCAGGCCAACCAGTCGCTCCTTGGCTTCGCGCACTTCCTCGACGGCCATCTCGCGCAGGTCGGGGTCGGCGTCCTTGAGCAGCGCCTGGGCGCCCTCGAGGTCGTCCTGCACCTTGCGCCACTCTTGATAGGCGCCGATCACCGGCTCGACTTCGGCGTACTCGCGCGAGTAGGCGCGAAAGCGCGTCTGGTCGGAAATGACTTCGGCGTCACCAAGCAGCGCGGTGAGTTCCTCGAAGCGGTCCTGGAGGGTGTCCAGTTTATTCAGCAGCGACGCTTTCATTGCGGGGATTTATCCGTCGAGCCCTCGTCGAGGGCAAAGAGTTCCTGGGCCATGGCCAGCGCATCGAGGCGGCCTTCGGCGGAGAGCTTTTTCAGTTGCACGCTGGGCGCATGCAGGAGTTTGTTGGTCAGGCCCCGGGCCAGTTGCAGCAGCACGTCCTCGGGGTTGCCACCGTTGGCCAGCAAACGCTGGGCCTTTTGCAGCTCTTCGTCGCGCAGGCGCTCGCTCTGTTGGCGGTAGGCCCTGAGCACGTCCACCGCGGCCAGCTCGCGCAGGCGCACCATGAAGTCGTCGGCACCGGCCGAAACCAGCTCTTCGGCAGCCTGGGCCGCGCCCTGACGGCTCTTGAGGTTTTCCGCGACCACTTCGTGCAAGTCGTCGACGGTATACAGGTAGACGTCGTCCAGCTCGCCGACCTGCGGCTCGATATCCCGTGGCACGGCGATATCGACCATGAAGATCGGCTTGTGCCGGCGCTGTTTCAGGGCGCTTTCCACCGCGCCTTTGCCGAGGATCGGCAACTGGCTGGCGGTGGAGCTGATGACGATGTCGCTGTTGACCAGCTCTTGCGGGATATCGGACAACAGCACGGCGTGGGCGCCGAACTGTTCGGCCAGGATGCTGGCGCGCTCGAGGGTGCGGTTGGCCACGACGATGCGGCGCACGCCCTGCTCGTGCAGGTGGCGGGCGACCAGGGTGATGGTCTCGCCGGCGCCGATCAACAGGGCTTGGCTGCGGCCCAGGTCGGAGAAGATCTGCTTGGCCAGGCTGACTGCGGCGAAAGCCACCGACACTGGGTTCTCGCCGATCGCGGTGTCGGTGCGCACCTGCTTGGCGGCGCTGAAGGTGGCCTGGAACAGGCGCCCTAGCAGCGGACCGACGGTGCCGGCCTCGCGAGCCACCGCATAGGCCGACTTCATCTGGCCGAGGATCTGCGGCTCGCCGAGCACCAGCGAGTCGAGGCCGGAGGCCACGCGCATCATGTGCTTGACGGCGTCGTGGTCCTCATGGACGTAGGCGCTGGCGCGCAGTTCGTCGAGGCTCAGCTGGTGGTAGTCGGCCAGCCATTGCAGCACGGTGTCGGCGGCGAGGTGGTCCTGCTCGATATAGAGTTCACTGCGGTTGCAGGTCGACAGGATCGCCGCCTCGCGGCTGGCGGTCAGTCGGCACAGCTGCTGCAGGGCGTCGACCAGCTGTTCTGGAGTAAACGCCACGCGCTCGCGTACGTCTACCGAGGCAGTCTTATGGTTGATACCAAGTGCAAGAAAGGCCATGCAAGGTCGCTGATAGGGACGTGAAGCCGGTAATTGTCCTACTTCGCAGGTTCCAGAACAACCACCGTTCGCTATTGTGCTGATGAGGCCAGGCTATCGACCGCCCCGCGCGCGCGCATACTCGCATCTCTATCGGCTTGCGCCTTTGCCTTTGCCTTTGCCTTTGCCTTTGCTGATCAAGAGGCTAACGCCAAACCTTGCGAGCGAT
>NZ_SOZA01000050.1 GCF_004519305.1 Pseudomonas sp. RIT623
GCCGCAAATGTGTAGGAGCCGGCTTGCCGGCGAACACCGGCATAGCCGGTGCCAACCACCGCGTCACCTGCTTCGCCAGCAAGCTGGCTCCTACAGGAGTAGCGCATGGCGGGGGACCCTAGAAGCTGTAGTCGACCGTAGCGAAGTACGACCTGGGCGCCCCCAGCAGCCATTGCTCACCGCTGTAGCTGGACTGGGCGTACTGGCGGTCGAACAGGTTGTTCACCTGCAGGCCCAGGCGGACGTCGGGCAGCAACTGCCAGCCGAGGTTGGCATCGACCACGGTGTAGCCAGGCACTTTGGCGTCGTTGGCGGCGCTGGTGTAGCGTTCGTCCACATAGCGCAGGCCGATGCCCGCGTCGACGGTCTGACCGAAGCCTTTGCTCAACCACAGGTTGGCGGTTCGACGCGGAACGTCTTGCGGGTGGTTGCCGGCCCGGTCGTAAACCATCCCCCCACTGCGCTGGATGAAATCATCGTACTTGGCCCGCACCAGTGCGGCGTTCGCCGATACCTGCCACTGGTTGCCCAAGGCCAGTTCCAGGCTCGCTTCGAGCCCGTCGGAGGTCTGTTGGCCAGCTTGCTGGCTACGCTTGGACACCACGTCATACACCGGCAGCTTCTTCTTGACGATGTGGTAGGCCGCCAGCGTCCACTCGCCGTGTCCGTCCCAGAAGCGTTGTTTCAAGCCCAGCTCGGTCTGCTTGGCTTCGGTCAGTTCCAGGCGCTGCTCGGGACGCAAGGTCAGCAGGTCGCCGACGCCGTCCTCGCTGGTGGAGTACTGGCCGTACAGCGACAAGTCGTCGGTGGCCGCGAACACCAGCCCGGCACGCCAGTTGCCACCGCTCAGGCTGCGGTCGCTGCGAGTGCCATCGACCAGGTTGTCACGGTCGATATGGTTCTGGTCGCGGCGCACGCCGGTCACCAACGACAGGCGCTCGGTGAGTTGCGTTCGGTTTTCGGCGAAAAGCGCAAAGGTGCTGGTTTTGGACAGCATTTGCGGGCGCAGCGGCGAGCCACTGTGGAAACCGCCAGGGGTGGGCTGCCAAGGGTCGAGTGGGTCACTGCCGTTGTCGTTGTAGGGCGAGTTGCTGTCGACATTGAAGCGAATCTTGTTGTACTCCGCGCCGACCACGGTCTTGCTGGCCAGGCCGAACAGCGCATGCTCGAAGGTAAGGCTCTGGCGGTCGCCGATTTGTTCCTGGTTGTGCCTGATCTCCAGGAAGCTGCGACGCTGGATCAGCGCGCTATCGGCATCCCAGGCGTACTCCTCGGCGTTGCGCCAGTGCCGGCGGCTCTTGATGTAGTACAACTGGTTGCTGGCGCTGAGGCTGTCGTTGATCTGCCAGTCGCTGGTCAGCCGGGTCCATTCATCGTGGTAGCGCTGCTGGTCGTTGCTGACGTTGTAGTTCTTCTTGCGCAGGCTGCCACGCAGGTGGCCGTCGATCAGCGGGGTGCCGTAATAGTTGGCCGGTTGCGCGTCGCCGCGTTCATGGGAGAGGGTGAAGCTCAGGTCGTCCGTGGCATCGAAGCGAAGGGCCGCCGACAGCGCCAGGCTGCGCGAGTCGGTGCGGTCGACCCAACCGTTACCAGCTTGCTGGTTCAGGGTGAGGCGGTAGCTCAGGCGGTCGCTCAGGCTGCCGCCGCTGTCCAGGCCGAGCTGCTGGCGGTCCCAGGAACCGTAGCCCAGGCGCAGGTGGTTGCGGATGTCGCCGCTGAAGGGCTTCTTCGGGATCACGTTGACCACCGCGCCGGTGGCGCCTTCGCCATACAGCACCGAGGCCGGGCCGCGGACCACCTCGATACGCTCGACCATCCACGGGTCGACCGGGTAGGTGAGGGTTCCGGCGCCAGCGTAGAGTCGCGAGCCATCGAACAGGGTCATCACCGAACTCTGGCCGCTGAAGCCGCGTGCCGACAGGCCAGTGCCGCCATCGCCCGGGGAGCCGATGAAGGTGATGCCCGGCGAGCGGGTCACGGCGTCCTGCACGGTCTGGTTATTGCGCCCGAGTATCTGCGCCTCGGTGAGGGTACTGGTGCTGGCTGGTGTTTCCAGGGCGCTGAGGTTCAGGCGCGAGCCGGCTTGCGTCGGCGTCGCCAGGTCGATGGCCTGCGGGTCGCGGTTGTCGGTGATCGCCGTGGAGGGCAGGGTAAGCGTGGCGCCGGGCTGATCGTCGGCCAGCGCGGGCAGGGACACGGCCAGGCAGGCCGCCAGGGTGTGAAGCTTGTTGAATCGGGACATGTCGTTCCACTGCTACAGGAATGAATGGATCCCGGTGGAAAACACGCAAAGGCGAATCGCGTAGGCGGGCGCGCACGCGGATACCGGCCTGCGCCCGCCCACCGCGGGTTGCCAAGTGAAGCCTCAGGCCGGTCTCCGGGCTTGCGAGGGTCATGAAGCCTTCACCTTCCCATGCCTGTGCACAGTGGTGTGTCGAAGGTTTCGCTCGCTTACCGTTGCGGGGGCAGCGCCGGACTTGTCGTGGAAAACGACGCACCGGCTTCCCGTTTCACCCTGCGCGCGGCGGCGCAGGACACCTGAAACTGGCGCGCATCTGACCATCGAACCGGCAGGGAGTCAATCGTTTGAATGAAGGCAAAATCTGTGACGCTTTAGCGAGTTAGCGGTATTTGTCGAAACTTTTTCGAACTTTCCCCAGTGGCGTTGCCTCGAACCGGTCGTTCGTCATTCATTCACGTCATGGAGACTGCTGCGCATGTTTACTCGTAACCTGTTGCGTCATTCCTGCCTGCTGGCCTTGCTCGGCGCGCCCCTGGCCGCCACTGCGGCGCCGAGCAGCGATCCGCTGTTCACCCTCGGCCTGCTGGGGGCCTACGACAAGTTCAAGTTCGAGGGCGGGAGCGAATCGGACAAAGAGCACATGGGCCAGGGTGGTGTGTTCGCCACCTTCGGCAACAAGATGACCGCCGAATCCGGCTTCATCTACCAGATCGGCGCCGAGGCCAAGTACGGCAAGAAGAGCGACAACAAGCTCAAGGAGGCCCAGGCCGACCTCGACCTGGGCTGGCGCGCCGCGCTGGATGCGCGCAACTTCGTCGACCTGACGCTGGGCGGCGGCTACAGCTGGACACGCTTCGAGCCCGAGATCAACGACCTCGACACGCGGCTGACCTACAAGTCGCCGTTCGCCAAGGCAGCGCTGGGCTACAACCACCAGTTCGATGCCTCGACCCTGCGCGTGGAAGTGGGGGCACGGCGTAGCATCGATGGGCGGGCGCGCCTGAAGGTCGATGACTACGGCAGCGACAGCGTCGACATGAAGGATCGCACCAATCCTTACGCCGAGGTCACCTTGCTGATGAACCAGCAAGGCGGCATGCCGGTGCAGGTGGGGGCGTACTACACCCGCACCGAATACAAGCTCGACGAGGACACTCCGGTGGCTGACAACACCAAGCTCAAGCGTGATGAGTTCGGGGTGAAGGTGGGGTTGGCGTTCTAAGCGCCTGAGCGCTCCCAGGTACCGCGCAATCGGTAGGCGCCGGCCAGTCGGCGCCTACGCTTTTGGCGCGCCGGTCAGCGACCGCGCCGACGCGACACCCGTGCCTCGATATTCTTGCGGCCAATCAACAACGGCGGCTTCTCCAGCACCGGTTGGTCGGCCAGCCACTTGTACATCACCAGGCAGTCCACCAACCCCAGTTCGGCGTGTCGATAGGCCTTGGGCAGGCGTCCGACCGTGTCGAAACCCAGCTTGTGCCAGAGCGCCACGGCCACCTCGTTGGTCGCCACCACCGAGTTGAACTGCAAGGCCAGGAACCCCTCCTGGCGGGCGAGTTTCTGCGAGTGTTCGCACATCAGCCTGGCCACGCCACGGCCACGGGCGTGCTCGCTGACCATGTAGCCACAGTTGCCCACGTGCCCGCCGGGGCCAGCGGCGTTGGCCTTGAGGAAATACGAACCCAGCAGCGCGCCGTCGGCCTCGGCCACCAGGGTGCGCAGCGGAGCTTGCAGCCACAGCGCGCGCGCTTGTTCAAAGCTGAGCCCAGGGTCGAAGGCGTAGGTCTGGCGAGCCTGGACGATGGCCTGGAAGGTGGGCCAGAAGCGTTCGAAGTCTTCCGGGGTCATGGGGCGGATTTGGATCATGGTGGTTCCTGCGGGTACTGAGCCGCTCAGTCTGGGCGGCGCGGCGCCGTCGTGCAAGAGCGACGGCGCCTGGTGCGTCAGGCGCCGGGCTTGCCCACGGCATCCAGGGCCCGGGCCGAGTAGACCAGCGCGGCGCCGGCGTTCATCGCCACGGCCACGCCCAGCGCCTCGGCGATTTCCTCACGGGTGGCGCCATGCTTGACCGCCTGCTGCGAATGCACGGCGATGCAGCCGTCGCAGCGGGTGGTGACGGCCACCGCCAGGGAGATCAGTTCGCGGGTCTTGGCATCCAGGTGGTTGGTCTTGGCGCCGGCGCCGCTGGCGGTCATGTAACCGGCCACGGTATCGGGGGAAAGTTGCTTGAGATCGCCGATGCCGGCCATCAACTGCTTACGGTAGGCGTCCCAGTCCATCATGCTCATCGTGTTCACCTTGTCAGGTTGGCAACAGGAGCTTTCAGGCTAGTCGATGTTGGCGGCGGCGGGGTACATAAGGAGGGAGGGGCTTTGGCAAGCTCGTCTCCCTGAGGGCGCGAGCTTGCCAGCGAAGGCACCCGGTCAGATGTAGATGAACACCAGCACCAGGGCAGCGACCACGGCCCATTTTTCCAGGTAGTAGCGGGTGCGGTTGCGCTTTTTCATGGCCTTGCCGCGTTCACGAATCTTGTAGATGCGGGTGAACAGGCGGTTGATGCCACCGGTCTTGTCGTTGGCGTCGTTGGGCGCGGCAGCGGCGGCCATCACGTTGCGGCTGAACCAGCGGTTGAACGCGCTTGCCCAGCGGTACTTGAGCGGGCGCTCGACGTCGCAGAACAAGATGATGCGGTTGTGCTCGGTGGTGTTGGCGGCGTAGTGGATGTAGGTCTCGTCGAACACCACGCCCTCGCCGTCGCGCCAGGAGTACTTCTCGCCGTCGACGTCGATGTAGCAGCCGTCGTCGTTGGGCGTATCCAGGCCCAGGTGGTAGCGGTAGGAGCCGGCGTAGGGGTCGCGGTGGCGCACCAGCTTGGCGCCTGGCGGCAGGGTGGCGAACATCGCCGCCTTGACCGAACCGATGCCTTGCAGCAGTTCGGTGGTGCGTGGGCACAAGGTCATCGCCGAAGGGTGGCTCTCGCCGTACCACTTCAGGTAGAAACGCTTCCAGCCGGTCTTGAAGAACGAATTGAAGCCGACATCGTCATAGTTGTCGGATTTCTTGATCTCGCCGGCCTGCAACAGCTGTTGGCCTTCGGCGCGGATCTCCTGCCAGTGGTCCTGCAGCACCTGCAGTTCTGGGAAAGACTCCACCGGCAGGTACGGCTTGGCCGGGTGCTTGGAGAACAGGTAGAGGAAGGCGTTGACCGGGGCCAGGAAGCTGGAGTGGTCGCCCAACTGGCGGGTCAGTTTGTGGCGAACCCGGCCGCGCAGGTGAACATAGGCGATCGAGAGTACGAAGATCAGTACGAGTGCAATTTTCATGGACGTTTACTTGTCGAAAAATGGCCATGCGCCATGGCGTAAGCCCGCCAGCATAAACAATCGTGGCCTGGGTTTGTACCTATTGTTGCGACAAATCCACACGACTTAGGTGGGATGGCCCTACAGTTTGCGTAAACGATTCAACTGCCTGTGCAGTCTTTTCCTATGGTAGGAGCGTTACACTCATGCCCACGATTCGCTGCCAAGGAGCCCCCCATGATCCAGGATGCACGCCAGAGCGGGGTACCCTTCAAGCGCCTGTTCTTCGCCCTGCCGGTCACCGATACCCAGTGTCGGGCCCTGGCGCAATGGCGGCGAGGCCTGGGCCTGCGCAGCGGCAAGCCGGTGCCGGCGGAAAACTTCCATGTCACCCTGGCGTTTCTAGGCGATGTCGACACCGCCCAGGTGCCGGCGATCTGCGCCGCGGTCGAGCGCCTGGCGCGCCCGCAGGCGCCGCTGCGCGTGCTGCTGGACCGCTTGCAAGTCTGGCCGCGCGCCGCGGCGCTGGTGCTCGAACCCGAACAGGCGCCCGTTGCCTTGCGGCAACTGGTCTACGCCTTGCACCAGGCGCTGTTGCCGTTGGGCATCGCGGCGCCGACGCGCGAGTACCGGCCGCACCTGACCTTGTCGCGGGACTATCGCGGCCAGGTCCCGGAAGCCAGCGAGGCGCCGGAGTTTTACTTGATGGCGCGGCACTTCACCTTGTACGAGTCACGCAAGGGCCGCTATTGGCCGCTGGCCGAGTGGCCCCTGGCACAGTGAAAGCTGCGCGTGATCCCCAGAGCGTCGAGGAAGCCCTGGTCGTGGGAGATCACCAGCAGGGCATTGGGGTAGTGGGCGAGCACCTCCAGCACATGGTTACGTGTGCGCAAATCCAGGTTGTTGGTCGGTTCGTCGAGGATCAACAACTGGGGCGGGCGCGCGGCGATGCAGGCCAATGTCAGGCGTGCCTTTTCTCCGCCGGACAGCGCCTGTACCGGTGCCTGCACCGCTTCGGCCTGGCGGAATAGAAAGTCCGCCAGATGGGCGCGCAATTGCGCCAGCGTCCATTCGGGCACCTGCCTGGCCAGCGCTTGCAGGACGCTGAGGTCAGCCGGCAAGGTGGCATAGTGCTGGTCGAGGTAGCCAATGTCCTCGGGGGCTGGGGTCAACCAGTCACCTTGGCGCCATACGGCTGGATCGCCGAGAAGGGCTCGCGCCAGGGTCGACTTGCCACTGCCGTTGGCGCCGGTCACGGCCAGGCGTTCGCCGCCGGCCAACTGCAAGTCGATGCCGCTGAGCACCGGGGTTTGGTCGTGACCGATGCTGGCGTCGCGCACCTGGATCAGCACCCGTGACGACTGCTGTGCGCCCGGCAGTTGAAAATGCGGCACTATCACCGGCTCTGGACGCAGCTCGGCCAGTTGCGCGCCCAGGTCGCGCTGCGCTTGCAGGATCTGCGCCTGCTTGCGGCCGGCGGTGGTGCTGCCGCGCCCGAGCTTGGTCGGCGAACGTATGGTGGCCCACTTGCGGTTCTCGATCGCCTTGGCGCCGCGCTTGCGGGCGCTGGCGGCCCTGGCCTGCTCCTGCATCAATGCGTCGTGGGTGCTGTCACGGGCCTGGCGCACGGCGCTGATGCGCTTGTCGAGCTGGGCGCGCTGCAGGTCGCGTGCGGCCATGTAGTCGGCGTAGTTGCCGTTGAACACCTCGAGGCGTCCGTGGTGCAGGTGCCACAGGGTGTCGCAGGCCTGGTTCATCAGCGTGATGTCATGGGTGACCAACACCAAGGTCCCGGGGAAATGCTCGAGCATGCGCGACAGCGAGCGCCGGTTGTGGCTGTCCAGGTGGTTGGTCGGTTCGTCGAGCAACAGCAGGTCGGGCCCTGGGGCGAGGGCTTGGCTGAGGGCCTGGTTGACCCGCTGGCCGCCGCTGAGTGACGACGCGTTGTCCAGCACCTGCGCCAGGTGGCCGATGCGCAGGCCACCATGGCGTTCGATGCGCCCTTCGCTGGGCGCCAGGCTGCCCTGCAACAGGCGCAGCAATGACGACTTGCCGCTGCCGTTGTCACCGATGATGGCGATGCGCTGCCCCCATTCGATGCGTGCATCGATGCCGCTGAAGCACTGCTTGCCGGCGTGATTGAGGCTGATACCGTGCAATTCGATCATGGCCATGGCGGCGTGGGCCTCCGTGCCCGAGTCCAGATACGCGCGACCATGATAGCCGTTCATGGCGTCGCGGCGTACCCGCGCGCGCCGGCCGGCCGTTCAAGCAGCGTTGTCCAGGTTGTCGAACAAGCCAAGGCCCAGCCATTGCTGAATACGCGCTCGACCCAGCCTTTGAGCAGGGCCGGCAGCGACCACCAGTAGATGGGGTAGACCAGCAGCAGGGTATCGGCGCGTTCGATGCGGGCTTGTTCGGCCAGCACATCGGCGGGTGGTTTGCCCAGGCGTCGGTGTACGGTGGCGATGGTCGAGCGGCAACGATAGCCCTGTTGGGGTTACAGCTTGAACTGCGCCACCATGCCGTTCAGGTCCACCGCCAGGCGCGACAGGTCCTGGGCCGCCGCGCTGGTCTGGTTGGCCCCGGCCGAGGTCTGCATCGCCAGGTCGCGGATGTTCAGCAGGTTGCGGTCCACTTCCCGCGCCACTTGCGCCTGCTCTTCGCAGGCGCTGGCGATCACCAGGTTGCGCTGGTTGATCGAGGCGATGGCGTCGGCGATCAGTTCCAGGGCCTGATCGGCCGCCTGCGCCACTTCCAAGGTGCCGCTGGCGCGCCCCTGGCTGCTGTGCATGGCACTGACCGCGCGCTCGGTGCCGTTCTGGATCGCGCCGATCATCTGCTCGATCTCGGCGGTGGACTGCTGGGTGCGGTGGGCCAGCGCCCGCACCTCGTCGGCGACCACCGCGAAGCCACGCCCGGCCTCGCCGGCGCGAGCCGCCTCGATGGCGGCGTTGAGGGCCAGCAGGTTGGTCTGTCCGGCGATCGAGCCGATCACATCGAGCACCCGGCTGATTTCGTTGGCGCTGTTGGCCAGTTGCTCGATCTCACTCGAGGTGCCGGTGACATCGTTGACCAGATGCTGAATCGAACTCAGCGCCTGATTGACCTGGTCGCGGCCGTCGCGGCTGGTCTGGTCGGCGCCTTTGGAGGCATCGGCGGTGCTCACCGCGTTGTTGGCCACTTCCTCGACCGCGGCGGTCATCTGGTTGACGGCGGTGGCGGCCTGGTCGATCTCGGCGCTCTGCTGGTGCAGGCCGCGGCTGGTGTCCTCGGTGACGGTGTGCAGTTCCTCGGAGGCCGAGGCGAGTTGGTCGGAGGCCCCGGCAATTTGCCGCAGGGTGTCGCGCAGGCTGTGTTGCATGCGGCTCAGGGCGCGCAGCAGCAGGGCCGGTTCGTCGCGTCCGGTGATGGTGATCTCGCGGGTCAGGTCACCGGTGGCGACCCGCTCGGCGACGGCCACGGCGTCGGCCAGGGGCAGGACGATGCTGCGGGTGAGCAGGGTGGCGATGGCGACCAGGGCCAGCAGGATCAGCGCCAGGGTGGCGACGATCAGGGCGAAGGCTTCGTCGGAGGCGTCGCTGCTGCGCAACGAGGCCTGTTCGGCGCCCTTGGTGTTGTAGTCGATCAGCGCGGCCAGGGCGTGCATCATGCTGTCGGCGTACTCGGCCAGCGGGCCGTTGATCAGGCGCCGCGCCTCGTCCAGTTGCTCGTCGGCGGCGGCATCGCGAATGGCTTTCTGCAGGCCGTGATAGCGTTCGCTCAGGCCCATGAAGGTGCTGAACAGCGCGCGGTCGTCGGCATTGATGATGGTTTTCTCGTAGGCTTTTAGGTCGTCTTCGAGCTGACGGTTGACCTCGACGATCCTGGCCAGGGTGGCCTGGCGCGCGGCGGCGCTTTCCTCGAGGGCGCTGCGCAGGGTGAGGGCGCGGGCGCGGCCAAGGTTGCTGCTGACTTCGCCCAGGGCGAGGACGGCGGGCATCCAGGTGATACGGATCTCGTCGGTGGCGCGGTCCATCTTGCGAGTTTCGTAGAGGGCGACCAGGCCCATGGCCAGGACCAGGATCCCGAGCAGGGTGAACAGGCTTGCGGCCCGAATGCCGATCTTCATGTTCCGAAATTGCATGCGACGCTCCTTGACGGTGGCAGGCAGGCGTCAAGAGCGCGGGTTTACCGGGCTCGGTGGGTCAGGCTCTCGATGCGCTGCGAAGGGTTATATCCTCACGGTTCATGTTGTTTTTTTCAGAATGATGACATAGTGCCACTATTGTTGACCAGTTGTTCAATGTCATGACGAATACAAAAAGCCCGTCACTTGTGTGACGGGCTTTTCGTTTTCAGTCACTCAGACGATCGCGATCAGCGGGTCTGCCGCTGCCAGTGCCTGGGCACGGTCGGCGGCCGGCGGGTAGATCCAGACCGTGTTGATCTGCTGCTTCATCGCCTTGCCTTCCAAGCCCTGGAGCTTGAGTTCGCGCTCCCAGCCCTCGCTGAAGGTCGCCCCCCACTCGCCCAGGTCGAGGCAGGTCACGTACTTGGGCTGGCGGTACACCACAGGCTCCAGGCCCAACAGGTCAGCCATGGCATTGTTGCCCGAGTGGCGGCCCATGGGGATGGCGTGCTGGCAGGTCATCAGCGCGTGGTTGCCGAGCTCGTCCACCGCCGCCCAGGCCACGTCACCGGTGGCATAGATATGCGCCTGGCCGACTACCTTGAGGTGGTCGTCAACGCGCAGGCGGCCGAGGCCGTCACGCTCGCCGGCCACTTGCGCGGTCAATGGGCTGGCCTTGACGCCAACGGTCCAGATCACGGTCTTGCTGGCGATGTAGTCGCCGTTGTCGAGGGTCACGCCACCGGCATCGACCGCCACCACCGAGGCGCCGGTCAGCCACTGCACGCCGGCTTGTTCCGAGGCGGCAATGATCGACGGCGTGATACCGGCGCCCAGCGCCGCGCCGACGCTGCTGCCACGGTCGACCAGCACCACTCGGGCCTGGCCTTCGCCGAGGATGGCGCGCAGACGGGCGGGCATTTCGGTCGCGGTTTCGATACCGGTGAAACCGCCACCGCAAACCACCACGGTATTGCGCGCCGGGCTGGCCGGTAGGTCGGCCAGGCTGGCCAGATGCTGCTCGAGGCGCACCGCTGATTCCATCTGGTCGACATCGAAACTGTGCTCGGCCAGGCCCGGCACGGCGGGGCGGGCCACTTGGCTGCCGGCAGCGAGTACCAGGCGGTCGTAAGTTATTTGCTGGTGCTGGCCATTGTCGTCGACATAGCCGACCTGGCGCGCCTGGCTGTCGATGTGCTCGGCGTGGCCGCGGATGAAGTTCACCCCGACCACCTCGAACAAGGCCGCCAGCGGTGCCTGCAGGGTGTGCGCGTCGGCTTCGTAGAAGCGCGGGCGGATGCGCAGTTGTGGTTGCGGGGCCAGCACGCTGATGCGTACATCGCCGCGCTGGGCCTGGTCAAGCAGGCGGGCGGCGCTCAGGGCGCTCCAGACGCCGGCAAAGCCGGCACCGATGATCAGGATGTGAGAGGTCATGAAGAGGCTCCGCAAGGTAGGGGGCGAGGGTTCGATCGGGGCGTGGGCGCTTGCCGAATAACTACGACTTTATTGGTCGTAGTTTGTTGCCGCAAGTGTTTTTTTCATCCGCGCTCGGCCGTGGGCCGCGTGAATCTGACTGTAACCCTTGTGCCATGGCACTTCGGGGGGCTGTGAAAAAAGACGGGTGGTCGACTGAGGTTTTGCCAGGCGTGCATGGAAGGCGTACTATTTGCGACAAATTTAGTCGGAGATTGATATGTCGCTGTACAGTGCCGGCGTCGAATACGGCATCCATTGCCTGTTGTTCCTGGTCGATGAACGTGGCGACAGCCGCGAGTCGAGCGTGCGCGACCTGGCCGAGCTGCAAGGCGTGCCCCAGGAGTACCTGGCCAAGGTCTTCACCAAGCTGGCCCGGGCCGGGCTGGTGGCGGCCACCGAGGGGGTGCGTGGTGGCTTCCGCCTGGCGCGGCCCTCGGACGAGATCACCGTGCTCGACATCGTCAACGCCATCGATGGGCCGAAGAAGATCTTCGACTGCCGCGAGATCCGCGAGCGCTGCGCGGTGTTCGAAGGTTCAGCGCCGGGCTGGGCGACCGCGGGCACCTGTGCCATCCACGCGGTGATGCTGGGCGCGCAGAAACGCATGGAGGAGGCCCTGGCCCAGCAGACCATCCTCGACTTGGCGCGGCGCTTCGGGCGCAAGGCGCCTGCCGAGTTCGGCCAGCAGGTCAATGACTGGATGAGCGAGCGCCGCGAAGGGAAGGGCGCCGGGGATATTCCGCTGCTGCCGGTGTAACGCAACGCTGTAACCCGTAGGCGCCAGCCTTGCTGGCGAACCAGGCGACGCGGTGACTGGCACCGGCTGTGCCGGTGTTCGCCGGCAAGCCGGCTCCTACGCCGGTTGCGGCCTGCAATACCTGTAGGAGCCAGCCTTGCTGGCGAACCAGGCGACGCGGTGGATGGCACCGGCTGCGCCGGTGTTCGCCGGCAAGCCGGCTCCTATGCCGGTTGCGGCCTGCAATACCCGTAGGAGCCAGCCTTGCTGGCGAACCAGGCGACGCGGTGGGTGGCACCGGCTGCGCCGGTGTTCGCCGGCAAGCCGGCTCCTACGGCGGTTGCGGCCTGCAATACCCGTAGGAGCCAGCCTTGCTGGCGAACCAGGCGACGCGGTGGGTGGCACCGGCTGTGCCGGTGTTCGCCGGCAAGCCGGCTCCTACGCCGGTTACGGCGCTCGGCCTTCGTGCTGCTTGCGATAGGCGCCAGGCTGCACCCCCACGGCCTTGGCGAACGCCCGGGTGAATGCCGCCACCGACTGATAGCCTACCCGCGCGCCGACTTGCTCGACGGTATTGCCCGCCTTGAGCAACTGACATGCGTGGCGCATGCGCAACGCCAGCAGCACCTGCCCCGGCGACTGCCCGGCCAGCTCGTTGAAGCGCTTGAAGAACGCCGAACGCGACAGGCCCGCGCAGGCCGCCATGCTTTCCAGTGTCCAGGCTTGCCCCGGCGTCTCGATCAGCCGCTCCAGCAAGCCGGCAAAGGCCGGCTGGCGGGCGAGGGCGACCAGCCCGCCCAGTGACTGTCCGGCGTGCACCTGTTGGCGCAGCACATACAGGAACAACAAATGGGTCAGCCGCTCCAGCAGCGTCTGCGACGGCTGCGGGGCGCGCCGGCATTCCTCCAGGATCAGCTCGAACAGTGCCCGCGCCGCAGTGCCTGCCGGGTCGTCGGCGCGCAGCAGAATCCAGTCCGCCAGCCCTTCGACGATCAATGACGACAACCCCGACTGGAACTGAAAGAAGCCGCACACCAGGCCAGCGCCGTCGCTGGCGTTGCTGTCCAGCGCCTGCATGGCCTGGCGTGGTTGGGCGCAGGCGACGGCCGGGTCCTGGTCGCTGGACAGCCGGTAAGCCAGGTCGCGCAGCAGGAACACCGCGTCGCCGCTTTCCAGGCGTAATGCTTCGGGCTGGCCGTCGATATGCAGCCAGCAATGCCCCTGCACCACCAGGTGGAAGCTGGCCCGGCCCAGGCCATGGGTACTGGCGTGCCAGCCACCGCAGTAGCGGCCGACATGGAACAGGCTGGCATCGAGTTCGAGGCCTTCTAATAACCAATCGACAAGGTGGCTGGATGAAATCATCTAATGCAAGGACTCTGGAGCAAGGAAAGGCGACTGATGAATATGGATGCTACTTCTTATAACCAACAGACTGTAGCGACCTACATCAAAGGAGACCACTCCATGTCCGCGCGCATCACTCTACACAGCCTGCAGACCGCCCCGGAAGCCGCACGTCCGTTCCTCGAGAGCGCGCAGAAGAACTCCGGTTTCATCCCCAACCTGCTGGGCATCCTGGCCAACGCCCCGGCCGCCCTGGAAACCTACGTCACCGTCTCGGCGCTCAATGGCAAGTCCGAGCTGACCCTGGCCGAGCGCGAAGTGGTGCAGCTGATCGCCGCCACCCAGCACGGTTGCGACTTCTGCGTCGCCGGCCACACCGCCGTGGCGCTGAACAAGGCCAAGCTGCCCCAGGAGGTGGTCGATGCCCTGCGCGCCCGTGGCGAACTGCCTGATGCGCGCTACGAAACCCTGGCCGAATTCGCCCGCGAAGTGATCGCCACTCGTGGCAATGTCAGCGACGCCACCTATCAAGCCTTGCGCGACGCCGGTTTCAGCGAAGGCAATGCCCTGGAAGTGATTCTCGGAGTGAGTCTCGCTACCCTGTGCAACTTTGCTAATGTGTTCGCCCAGACGCCGCTCAACGACGAGCTGAGCAAATACCGCTGGCAGCCTTCGGCCTGATCGAGGCTTGGTGCCGGCGCGTCCGGCGTTTCAACAGGAGTAGGGACATGCTTGATCACGCATTTGGCCAATGGCTGGACGCCAATGCCGAAGCCATCGACCAGGGCCAGTGCGATCCGCACCAGGTGCTGGCGCACATCGCCGAGTCGCAACTGCTGCGCGTCGGAATCGACCCGGCCCTGGGCGGCTCGGGTGGCCAGGTCAGCGACGCGGTCGAGGCCATCGCCGCCATCGCCAGCCGCTCGTTGGCCGCGGCTTTCGTCTGCTGGGGCCAGCGCGCCTTTATCGAATACCTGCTGCACAGCCCCAACCAGGCGCTGCGCGAGCGACTGCTGCCCGAGTTGCTCAAGGGCGAGCTGGCTGGCGCCACCGGGCTGTCCAACGCCATGAAGTACCTGTCCGGCATCGAGGCCTTGCAGGTCCGTGGCCAGCCCCAGGCCGATGGCTGGAACCTCGACGGTCGCCTGCACTGGGTGACCAACCTGCGCAAGAGCGGTTTCGTGGTGGCGGCGGCGATCGAGGATGACGCCGGTGGCGCGCCGTTCGTGCTGGCCATACCCTCCACGGCCCCGGGCCTGGAGCGCTCCGACGATTTGCAACTGATGGGCCTGCAGTCGAGCAATACCGCGGCGCTGGCGTTCCATCAGGTAGCGCTGGGCCGCGATTGGCTGCTGCACGACAATGCCCGCGAATTCCTGCCTAAGGTGCGCCCGGCGTTCCTCGCCCTGCAATGCGGCATGGCCATCGGCCTGGCCCGGCGTGCCCTGGATGAAGTGCAGGCGCACCTGCAAGGTCGCGGTTCATTCCTCGAAGAGGCGCGCCAGGTACTGCTGCAGCGCTTGCAGAATACCGTCGGCG
This sequence comes from Pseudomonas sp. RIT623, assembly GCF_004519305.1. Taxonomy (GTDB): domain Bacteria; phylum Pseudomonadota; class Gammaproteobacteria; order Pseudomonadales; family Pseudomonadaceae; genus Aquipseudomonas. The sequence continues at coordinate 14,754 of NZ_SOZA01000050.1, forward strand.
AGCTTAAGCAGGGCCTGCTCGACGGGCGCTTCCTCGGTCAGCCGGCGGCCTTGTTCAAGCTGCGCATCACCCTCGCCGAAAGCGCCGCCGATGCCGTGCAACTGGAATTGCAGGCCAGCGGTGGCAAGGCCTACCTGAGCGCCTACGGCGAAGGCTTTGCCCGGCGCTGGCGCGAGTCGGCGTTTGTGCCGATCGTCACCCCAAGCCTGGTGCAGCTGCGCGCCGAACTGCAACGCCAGGCGGCCGCCGCATGAGCGAGGTGTTGCTCGAGGCCCGCGACATCAGCCTGGGCTACCCGCGCGCGGGCGGCTGGCAGGCGGTGCTGGAGCAGTTCGACCTGAGCCTGGCGCCAGGCGAGGTGGTGACCATCCTCGGCCCCAGCGGGGTCGGCAAATCCAGCCTGCTGCGGGTGCTGGCCGGCCTGCAGCAGCCCCGTGGTGGCAGCGTCAGCCTGCACGGCGAGGCGCTGCAAGGGCCGCACCCGCGCTTGGCGGTGGCCTTCCAGGACCCAAGCCTGTTGCCTTGGCTGAGCCTGGAAAAGAATGTCGCCTTCGGCCTTGATTTCGCGCGCCAGCCCAAGCTGCCGGCCGCCGAGCGCCGGGCGCGGATCGAGCATGCCATCGACGCGGTGGGCCTGGCCCACGCCCGCAGCCAGTATCCGGCGCAGCTCTCCGGCGGCATGGCCCAGCGCACCGCGCTGGCCCGTTGCCTGGCGCGCCAGCCCGAAGTGTTGCTGCTCGATGAACCGTTCGGCGCGCTGGACGAGGTGACCCGGGCCGACATGCAGCAACTGCTGCTGCAACTGATCGCCACCCACAACACCGCCGCCGTGCTGATCACCCACGATATCGACGAAGCCTTGCTGCTGTCCGATCGCGTGCTGCTACTGGGCAACCACCCAGCGCGCACCCTCGGCCAGTGGCACATCGACCTGGCGCAACCCCGCGAGCAACGGGTCGAGGAGCTGGGCGCGCTGCGTATCGAGATTCTCAAGACCCTTCGGCGGGCAAGCCGCACAGCCCAAACCACTCCCTCTCCCTTGCCCTCGGAGGCTGTCCATGTGCATGGATGACTGCTGCTCCACCACCTCGCGTCGCGACTTTCTCAAGCTGAGCGCCATGCTCACCGCCGCCGGCGCGCTGCCGTTGCTGTCCAGCCTGCAGGCGCGCGCCGCCGCCGAGCCGGACGCCCCGGTGCGCATCGGCTACCTGCCGATCACCGACGCCACGCCCTTGCTGGTGGCGCACAACAATGGCCTGTTCGAGGCCGAGGGCATCAAGGCCGAACGCCCGGTGCTGCTGCGCAGTTGGGCCCAGGTGATCGAAGCGTTCATCTCTGGTCAGGTCAACGTCATCCATCTGCTGTCGCCGATGACCGTGTGGGCGCGCTATGGCAGCAAGGTGCCGGCCAAGGTGGTGGCCTGGAACCATGTCGGTGGCTCGGGCCTGACCGTGGCCCCGGACATCACCGACATGAAACAGCTCGGCGGCAAGACCGTGGCCATCCCGTTCTGGTACTCGATCCACAACGTGGTGCTGCAGCAGATGCTCAGTGACAATGGCCTGAAGCCTGTGTCCAAGCCGGACAGCGCACAGCTGGCCGACAACGAGGTCAACCTGCTGGTGCTGCCGCCTTCGGACATGCCACCGGCCCTGGCCAGCAAGCGCATCGCCGGCTATATCGTCGCCGAGCCGTTCAATGCCCTGGCCGAGAACCTCAAGGTTGGTCGTGTGCAGCGCTTCACCGGTGACGTCTGGCGCAACCATGCCTGCTGCGTGGTGTTCATGCACGAGCACGACCTGAACAATCGCCCCGAATGGTCGCAGAAGGTGGTCAACGCCATCGTCAAGGCCCAGCAATGGACCCGCGAGCACCGCGCCGAGGCCGCCGCCTTGCTGTCCAAGGCCGGCCCCAACAAGTACACCCCGCACGATCCGGCGGTGCTGGCCAAGGTCCTGGCGCCGTCCGCCGAGGACCGGGCCGGCTACATCGCCAGCGGGGCGATCCAGCACCAGCAGTGGGATGAAAAACGCATCGACTTCCAGCCATACCCGTTCCCCAGCTACACCGAGGAACTGGTCAAGCGCTTGAAGAACACCCTGATCGAGGGCCAGAGCGGTTTCCTCGCCGGCCTGGACCCGGCGCAGACTGCCCGCGACCTGGTCGACGAGCGCTTCGTGCGCAAGGCCATCGAGGCGGTGGGCGGCCCGGCGGCGTTCGGCATCGCCGAGAACTTCCAGCGTAGCGAGGAGTTCGCGGTCTGATGCGTGGGCATGTCGTGCATGGCGCCCTGGGCTTGGTTGGCCTGGCGGTGCTGTTGGTGCTGTGGTGGGCAGGGGTACAGGTGTTTGGCGCGGCCGATGGCCTGTCGGCGCGTTTTTCGCCCCAGGCCACGTTGACCAGTTTGTTGGAATTGCTGGGCCAGGGCGAGGTGTACGGGCATATCTGGGTGAGCCTCAAGCGCATCCTGGTCGGCTTGCTGCTGGCGCTGCTGATCGGTGTGCCATTGGGCTTGCTGGTGGGCAGTTATCGCCATCTGGAGGCGGCGACCACGCCGGCGTTCCAGTTCCTGCGGATGATCTCGCCGCTGTCGTGGATGCCGGTGGTGGTGATGCTGATGGGCGTGGGCGACCAGCCGATCTACTTCCTGCTGGCGTTCGCCGCGCTGTGGCCGATCCTGCTCAACACTGCCGCCGGAGTGCGCCAGCTCGATCCGCGTTGGTTGCAGTTGTCGCGCAGCCTCAGCGCCACGCGCTGGGAAACCCTGTGCAAGGTGATCGTGCCGGGGGTGATCGGCCATGTGCTGACCGGCGTGCGCCTGGCCATCGGCATCCTGTGGATCGTGCTGGTGCCGTGCGAGATGCTCGGGGTCAGCGCGGGGCTGGGGTATTTCATCCTTGATACCCGCGACCGCCTGGCGTATTCCGAGCTGATGGCCATGGTGCTGCTGATCGGGGTGCTGGGCTTCATGCTCGATGCCCTGGCCCGCGGGCTGCATCGGCGCTGGGTGCATGCCTAGCCTCTTTGCCAGCGAGGCTGGCTCCTATAGGCCGAGGTAGGTCTCGGATACTGTAGGAGCCGGCCTTGCCGGCGAACAGCGGCGACCATCAATGCCGGGTAAGACGCTGCCTTGCGCAGGCCTGGGCTTGTTCTGCCAGGGCGTCCAGGCGCTCATCGCGCAACTGTTCCGCTTCTATCATCGCCTCGTCGCCATGCTGCTTGAGCAGGTAGGCGTGAATCTGCATGACTTCGACGGTCTGGTAGATCGGCGTGATATCCAACCGGCCGATCAATGCACCGCTGGCGTGGCCGGTGCTGCTCATCAACACCTGCGGGCCGGCGCTGGCCACCACCTGCAGGCCCATGGCCTCGAAGCACGGCACCTGCGCCGGGAAGGCACTGAGTTCGACACAGGCATAGCGCCCGCGCAGGTCATCCAGCAGGCCGCGGGCGACGCCTTGGCGGCGATGGCCGGCGTCCACCGCCAGAAACGCCAGGGCGCAGGCCTGCGAGTCATCCTGGGCCGGCAATGCCAGGGCGAAACCGAGCAACTGGTCCGGGGCCTCGGCATCCAGCGCCAGGATCAGCTCGACCGCCAGGCCGCGAGTGCCGTCCAGGGCCATCAGGTACTGGTGCACCTCCAGGCCCACGCCGTACTGGTACAGCGGGTAGAGCGGGTTGTCCGGGCTGATGGCGACACTGCTGAGCTGGCCAACGTGGTCGATCACCAGTTGGCGGATCTGGTTCTGGAAGGATTCGGGCGGCACGCCGTCGAGGCGGCGGAGGATGAACATCGCGGGTAGGGCTCCGGGTGCAACGTGAGGGGTGCCTATTCTACCCGCTGTCTGGCTTCGCTGCGCGGCTACAGGGCTGCCAATATCAGCTCGAGGTTCTGCACGGCCGCCCCCGAGGCGCCCTTGCCCAGGTTGTCGAACACCGCCGTGAGCAATACCTGCCCGTGCTCGGGGTTGGCATAGAGGGCCAGGCGCAGGTCGTTGCTGTCGTTCAGCGCTTGCGGGTCCAGTGCTGGCGCAGCGCCGTGCTGGTGCAGCGGCATGACCTGCACGTGGCGCGCGCCCTGGTAGTGATGTTCCAGGCAGGCTTGCAGCTGTTCGGCACTCACGCCCGGCAGCAGGCGCAGCTGCAGCGGGATGTTCAGCACGATGCCCTGGCGATAGTCGCCGTAGCCTGGCACGAACACCGGCCGCGCGCTGAGCCCGGCATGCTGCTGGATCTCCGGCACATGTTTGTGGGCCAGATCCAGGCCATACAGCTGCAAGGCCGGCAGGTAGCCCTCGCTACGCTGCTCATGGCGCTCGACCGCCGCCCGGCCACCGCCGGAATAGCCGGAGATGGCATGGATGCTCAGCGGGTAGTCCGCTGGCAGCAGCCCGGCCTTGACCAACGGCTGCAGCAGGGCGATGGCGCCGGTGGGGTAGCAGCCGGGGTTGCTGACCCGGGTGGCGCGGGCGATGCGCTCGGCCTGTTGCGCGTCCAGCTCTGGCAGGCCGTACACCCAGCCCGGTGTGGTGCGGTGGGCGGAACTGGCGTCGATCACCCGCAGCGCCGGGTTGTGAATCGTCGCCACCGCGGCGCGGGCGGCGTCGTCCGGCAGGCACAGCACGGCGATATCGGCGCTGTTGATCGCCTCGGCGCGACGTGCCGGGTCCTTGCGCTCTGCCTCGGGCAGGGTGAGCAGGCGCAGGTCCTGGCGGCCGTGCAGGCGTGCGTGGATCTGCAGGCCGGTGGTGCCTTGGTCGCCGTCGATGAAAACGAGGGGCTGGTGCATGGTAAGGGTTCGCTCAAGGAAAGATGGCACCATGCTCGTCGGTGTCGTCCTGAAAGAAAATTTGAATATCATGAAGTTGATATTCAGAATTTATGAACAATACCCGTGAACCCTTCTGGAGCTCCATGCGCGAAATCAGCCTTGACCGCCTGCGTACCTTGGTCGTGATCGCCGATCACGGCTCTTTCGCCGATGCCGCCCGCCAGCTCAACCTCGCGCCGCCGACTATCAGCCTGCATGTGGCCGAGCTGGAAGCGCGGGTGGGGGCGGCCTTGCTCACCCGCGCCCGAGGCCAGGTGCGTCCCACGGTCATCGGCGAGACGCTGCTGGCCTGTGCCCGGCGCCTGCTGGCCGATGCCGACCAGGCGCTGGATGAGGTCCGCCGGCAGGTCGAAGGCTTGAGCGGTCGGGTACGCCTGGGCGCTTCCACCGGCGCCATTGCCCATTTGCTGCCCCAGGCCCTGGACACCTTGCGGGTGGATCATCCGGGTATCGATGTGCAGGTCCAGGTGCTCACTTCCCAGGCCTCGCTTGCCCGCTTGCGCGAAGGCAGCCTGGACATCGGCCTGGTGGCATTGCCCCAGGAGCCGGGCAAGGGGCTGAAGGTCACGCCGTGGCGGCGCGACCCGATCATGGCTTATGTGCCTGCCGACTGGCAGCCACCGGCGCGGGTGACGCCGGCCTGGTTGGCTGGCAGGGCGCTGATCCTCAACGACAGCACCACGCAGCTGTCGCGAGTGACCGCCGAGTGGTTCGCGGCGGCGGGCCTGTACCCCAAGGCGCGTATCGAGCTGAACTTCAACGATGCGATCAAGAGCCTGGTGGCGGCGGGATACGGCGCGACGTTGCTGCCGCAGGAGGGCGAGGGTGGCCAGCATGATCCGCGCATCCTGCGGCGACCGTTGCGCCCAGGCATGTGGCGCCAGTTGGGCATTGCTTGTCGCCAAGGTGAGCCTGAGCGCGCCACGGGGCATGTGTTGCAGGCCCTGGCACGATTACGCCAGTAACCGGCCAGGCCGGCTGAACGGTAACAGGCATGTCGAGAAGCGCCCGCGCATCGGTCGATGTGGGGCTATGCTCCTTGCTGCGCTGGCACGCAGGCCGGCGCATTTTCCAGCCGTCAGGTTGTTTCCCAGGAGAACGCTCCATGAAATCCATGACACTGCTAGTGATCGCTTCGGTGCTCAGCGTTGCCGCCCATGCCGAAGACAGCGCCAAGACCAACTGCGATGCGAGAATCGCCGAGCTGGACAACATTCTCAAGACCGATGGTCCCGGGTTGCATGGCGGCATGGCCCACGACTACAAGGAGCACCTGAAGGCCGCCAAGGACGCCCAGGACAAGGGCGACATGGGCAAGTGCGTGACCTCGACCGAGCAGGCCAAGACCATCTACAACAAGGCCCGAGGCAAGTAGCGGCCGGCAACTACCTTTCGCTGCCTTTCTGTAGGCGCGGCCTTGTGCCGCGAAAGGGCTGCAAAGCAGCCCCAGGGTCTCAGCGTCACGGCCCAATAGTTGGGGCCGCTGCGCGGCCCTTTCGCGGCACAAGGCCGCTCCTACCAGTTGCGTATCTGTCTTGGGCGCGTGGTCGCTCTGGTGTAAGCTCGCCCGGTCCTTTGCACGAGACCGCCGCATGCTCCCGTCCAGTTCACGCCTCGACAGCCTGCTCACCGGCAGTGCCCGGCCCTTTACCCGTCCAGGCTCGCACAGCGCCATCGACAAACAGCCACGTGCAGGTCGCTTGCAGGTGACCTTCCTCGGCCTGGCCGGTGACGAGCAGGGCGACCTGCGCGTGCACGGCGGCGTCGAGAAGGCGATTCATCACTACCCCCGTGACCACTACGCAGACTGGGCCACCGAGCTCGGCGCGCACCCGTTGCTGGAGCAGCCAGGCGCCTTCGGCGAGAACTTCAGCAGCAGCGGCTGGCGTGAGTCGGATGTCTGCCTGGGCGACCGCATTCGGGTCGGCACCGCGTTGCTGGAAATCTCCCAGGGGCGCATGCCGTGCTGGAAGCTCAACGACCGTTTCGACGTGGCGCAGATGGCCCTGCGGGTGCAGCAGAGCGGACGCACAGGCTGGTACTACCGGGTGCTCGAAGAAGGCGAGGTAGCGGCGGGCGATGCCCTGGAACTGGTTGAGCGCCCGTATGGACAATGGTCGGTGGCGCGGCTTTCGGCGGTGCTGTTCGACAAGCGCCTGGAGCCGGAACTGTTGCGCGAATGCCTGGCGCTACCACTGGTGCCGAACTGGCGCCGGACCTTGGAAAAACGCCTGGAGCAGCGCGAGGTCGAGGACTGGGCTTCGCGGCTGGAAGGCCGCAGCAAAGGCTGACGGTTGCACTTTTACAAGACAAGGAGCGTGCATGCCCTTCGAACTGGACGACCGCCTGGTGATTGGCGTGGCCTCGAGCGCGGTGTTCGACCTCAGCGAGTCGGACGCGGTATTTCGCCGCGACGGTGAAGCGCAATACCGCAAGTACCAGGAGCAACATCTGGAAGTGCCGCTGGGCAAGGGTATCGCCTATCCCTTCATCAAGCGCCTGCTGGCGTTGAACGACCTGCGCGAGGACCCCGAGGACCCGCTGGTGGAAGTGGTGCTGCTGTCGCAGAACGACCCGGACACCGGCATGCGGGTGATGAAGACCATCGAGCACTACGGCCTGAACATGACCCGGGCGATCTTCACCCAGGGCCGTTCACCCTACGAATATATCCCCGCACTGAACATCGCCCTGTTCCTGTCCGCCGACAAGCAGCATGTGGACGCGGCGATCAAGGCTGGTCACCCGGCCGGCCAGGTGCTTGATTCGCAGTTCGACGATGACGAGAGCGACGACAACCTGCGCATCGCCTTCGACTTCGACGGCGTGCTGGCCGGTGATGAGTCGGAGGCGGTGATGCAATCGGGCGGGCTGGGCAGCTTCCATGCCCACGAGGTGATCAACGTCGCCCAGCCGCACAACCCCGGGCCGCTGAAGGAATTTTTCGTGCGTATCGCGCGGATCCAGGCGGCAGAGGAACAGTACAAGCTGGAGCACCCCGGCTACGAAAACCGCTTGCGAGTATCGATCGTCACCGCGCGCAACGCACCGTCCCACGAGCGCGCGCTGAATACCCTGAAGAGCTGGGGAGTGATGGCCAACGATGCCTTCTTCCTGGGTGGCATCGAAAAGCGCCGGGTGTTGCAGGTGCTCAAGCCGCACATCTTCTTCGACGACCAGTCCGGACACCTGAAGAGCACCCGCACCGTGGCGCCTTCGGTGCATATCCCGTTCGGTGTAAGCAACCGCCCTGCTTGAACCTGGTCGCGAAGCTTGCGTCGGGCGGTCGAGGTAGGAGCCGGCCTTGCCGGCGAACACCGGCACAGCCGCTGCCATGAACAGGGGCATCAGAACCAGCGGTCGTTACGCTTGCGCCCGCGGGTCAGCGCCGGCAGGATCAGCCCGGCCAACAGCCCGGCGCCAGCGATGCTGCCGCCATAAACCATGTAGCGCATCATCACCTGCTTGTTCTCGTCGCCCAGGCGCGCCTGGGTGTCGCGCAACGTCGACTGGCTCTGCTCGAGCTGTTCGTTCAGGGCCTTGTTGCGGGTTTCCAGCTCGTCGATCAGCGCCTTGCGCGAATCCAGGGTTTCCTGCATGCCCTGCACGCGGTTCTTCCAGCTGTCGTCGATGGTCTTGAGCTGGCCGGACAGCTCGGCCACCTGGGCGTCGAGCTGCGGCAGGCGCTCGTTCTGGCCGGGCACGGCCTGCAAGTCGCTGTTGAGGATCCACACCAGGTCGCCGCTCTGGCCACGCACCTGGCTGTAATTGCCCTGGCTGCTCACCAGCGTCACCTTCTGCCCTGACTTGAGCGTGCCGACGATACGATGGCCATCGGTGGGGCCGCTGCGCACGTAGGTGCTCAGGCTGTCGCTGACCCAGCGTGCGTCGCTGGCCGGATCCTCGGCATGGGCCGGGGCGGCGAGGGTGATCAGGGCGGTGATCAGGCCGCCGCGCAGGGCGGTGAGGGCAGGGGAGGCTGGCTGGATGTCTGGCATGCTGGTCTTCGCTGAAACAGGACGAATGAAGGCCCGATGACTGGGCCGCTGATCCGGTCGGGTGAATTGACCGTCAGCGAAAGACCGTTTTTTTGTAGGCAGGTTCACCGCCCGGAGTGGGAAATGTCTGCAGGATATTGCAAAAGCTAATGGCGTATTGATGGCGATTCAGCGGGCTGTTCGCCGGCAAGGCCGGCTCCTACATGCGATCAGGGTAGGAGCCGGCCTTGCCGGCGAAGCTATCAGGTAACCACTTGATAGCACGGCACATACGCCGCGCCACCCGGCAATTTCATCCGGTGCTGGTCGACGAACGCCTGCAACAGCCGCCCCAGCGGGTCGAGGATCGCCGCGTCGCCGCGGATCTGGTACGGCCCGTGTTCCTCGATCAGGCGGATGCCCTTGTCCTTGACGTTGCCGGCGACAATCCCGGAAAACGCCCGGCGCAGGTTGGCCGCCAGCTCATGGGGCGGCAGGTCGCGACGCAGGGCCAGGTCGGCCATGTTCTGGTGGGTCGGGTCGAACGGGTGCTGGAAGCCGCCGTCGATCTTCAGCAGCCAGTTGAAGTGGAAGGCGTCGTTGCGCTCGCGGCGGAACTGCTTGACTGCCTTGAGCCCCTCGACCATATGCCGGGCCACTTCGGCCGGGTCGTCGATGATGATCTGGTAATGCCGCTGCGCCGCCTCGCCCAGGGTCGCGCCGACGAAGGCATGCAGTTGCAGCAGGAACGGCTCGGCGCTGCGTGGCCCGGTGAGGATCACCGGGAACGGCAGGTCCTGGTTGTCCGGGTGCATGAGGATGCCCAGCAGGTAGAGGAATTCCTCCGCCGTGCCGGCGCCGCCGGGGAAGATGATGATGCCGTGGCCGACGCGGACGAAGGCCTCCAGGCGCTTCTCGATGTCCGGCAGGATCACCAGTTCGTTGACGATCGGGTTGGGCGCCTCGGCGGCGATGATGCCCGGCTCGGTCAGGCCCAGGTAGCGGCTGCCGTGCATGCGCTGCTTGGCGTGGGCGATGGTGGCGCCCTTCATCGGGCCCTTCATCACCCCCGGGCCGCAGCCGGTGCAGACGTCCAGCTTGCGCAGGCCCAGCTCGTGGCCGACCTTCTTGGTGTACTGGTATTCCTCGCTGCTGATCGAGTGGCCGCCCCAGCACACGACCATTTTCGGCTCGACGCCGGGGCGCAGGGTGCGGGCGTTGCGCAGCAGGTGGAAGACGTAGTCGGTGATGCCCTGGGAGCTTTCCAGGTCGATGCGCTGGCTGGCCAGTTCGCTCTCGGTGTAGACGATGTCGCGCAGGGCGCTGAACAGCATCTCGCGGGTGCTGGCGATCATCTCGCCATCGACGAAGGCGTCAGCCGGGGCGTTGAGCAGCTCCAGGCGCACGCCGCGGTCCTGCTGGTGGATGCGCACCTCGAAGTCCTGGTAGGCCTCGAGGATGGTCTTGGCGTTGTCGACATGGGCGCCGGTGTTGAGGATGGCCAGGGCGCACTGGCGGAACAGGGTGTAGAGGCTGCCGGTACCGACTTCACTCAGTTGCTGGACTTCACGTTGCGACAGCGTCTCCAGGCTGCCCTTGGGGCTGACGGAGGCGTTGATGACATTGCGTTGGGGCATCTGGTCTTTCCTGTGCGGGTAAAACATCCTTCTTGGACAACACCATACAAGCAAACGTGCGTGGCAACGAGGGGGCGGGTGAAAAACCTTGGCGGCGACGGGCGGTGCGAATGCATGCCCTGGGCAAGGGCCTGTCAATAGCACAGTTGAGCGACTGTGCCGCAAGCCCGGCGGTGGTAGCTTTGTCGATAGCCTGGCCTGTTGCGATCTTGGCAGGCCAAGCCAATGTCTGTACCTGTCAGATCACTGAAAGGATTTCCAACATGAAAAAGTCCATGACTGCCCTGGCCGTATCCGCAGCGCTCACCTTCAGCGTCACTGTTGCGAACGCTTCCGTGCACCCGGCCCCGATCACCGCGCCGCAAAGCGCCAATCAGGTTACCGCCTCGCTTGAGACGCCCTTCGTCACCACGCAAGCAACCCAGCAAGTTCAGCTGGCCAGCCTCGCCAGAAGCTGCTCCGATGAGCGCTATTCCTGGTGGGAATACAGCGGTTGGGAAATCGTTGGTTGCCTGGCCAGCGGCCAGTGGTGACTGTCGACATGGCCCTAGCGCGTGACACGCGCGCCAGGGCCCGGGAGTAGCTTGATCGAGCGGCATGCATGTGACGGGTTTCGCGCTCAGGCGACCTGGAACACATGCCGCAGGTATGCCACGAAGTTCTCGTCCCGGCACTGGGTCTTGCCTGGGCTGTCGGAGATCTTCGCCACTGGCGCGCCGTTGCACGCGGTCATCTTGATCACGATGTTCATCGGCGCGACGCCGGGGATATCGCAGGTGAGGTGGGTGCCGATGCCGAAGCTGACATGGATACGGCCGTTCAGCGCACGGTACAGCTCGAGCATCTTCTGGAAGTCCAGGCCGTCGGAGAAGATCAGGGTCTTGCTCCTGGGGTCGATGCCCAGGCGCTGGTAGTGGGCTATGGCCTTCTCGGCCCAGGCCAGCGGCTCGCCCGAGTCGTGGCGCAGGCCGTCGAACAGCTTGGCGAAGTACAGGTCGAAGTCTCTCATGAAGGCATCCATGCCGATGCAGTCGGTCAGGGCGATACCCAATTGGCCACGGTACTCACGTACCCAGCATTCCAGCGCGGCGGCCTGGCTGTCGAGCAGCCGTGGGCCGAGTTGCTGGTGGGCCATGAACCATTCGTGGGCCATGGTGCCGATCGGCTTGACCTGGTACTCGCGGGCCAGGTGCAGGTTGCTGGTGCCGACGAACTTGCCTGGGAAGTCGCGCTTGAGGATGTGCACCACCTCTTCCTGCACCCGGTACGAGAAGCGCCGACGAGTGCCGAAGTCGGCCAGTTGCAGGCCTGCCAGTTCGTCGTCGCTGGCCTGCGCCCTGAGCCAGTCGAGCTTCTGGTACAGGCGCTCGCCGACCTGTTCGATCACTACCTCGCGATAACGATAGCGGTTGCGCACCTCGCTGATGATCGCCAGCAGCGGGATCTCGAACAGGATCACATGCAGCCATGGGCCGCGGATGCGGATCGCCAGTTGCCCGGCATCGTCCAGGCCTACCTGCACGTAGCGCAGGTTGAAGCGGAACAGGCTGAGGAAGCGGATGAAGTCCGGCTTGATGAACGGGATCTTTTCCAGGTAAGCCAGCTGGTCGTGGGTCACCGAGACATCGGCCAACTGTTCGACCTGGTAGCGGATTTCGGCCAGGTAGGGCGCCAGGTCCTCGTTGTTGCGGCAGCGCAACTCCCATTCCACCTCGGCGTTGGGGTAGTTGTGCAGTACCGCCTGCATCATGGTGATCTTGTAGAAGTCGGTGTCCAGCAGGTTCTGGATGATCCGCGGGCCGAAAACGCTATCGCTCATGGGCGTTGCTCCTTGAGTTGCGCCAGTTGGCGGTCCAGCGCCGGTTCATCGGGACACAGGTGGATGCCGACGCCGGCCATCTGTGCGCAGGCCTGCTCGGCGCCCTCGGCGCTCAGTGCGCGGCAGGCCGGCAGGTACAACAGCACCTCGAACCCGGCGCGGCGCAGTTGCAGGGCCGTGGTGCGCACGCAGTAGTCCAGGGCCAGGCCGCCGACGATGATCGCCTGCGCCTGTTGCACCTTGAGGTATTCGATGACGCCGGTGGAGCGGCGTTCGCCGAGGTCGTGGTAGCAGGCGCCGTAGGGGTGCAGGTCGGGTTCGACGCCTTTCCACACGAAGTAGTCGTAGTCGATGGGGGCGGGCAGGCCGGGCAGCAGCTCGAAGCCCGGAGTGCCGGGGACGCAGTGGCTGACCCAGGTCAGGTCGGCGTTGGCCAGGGCCAGCGGTTGCAGCATTTGCCCGGCGTCGGCCACTACCCAGGCGGCGTTGGCCGGGTGGGCATCCTTGCTGCCCAGGCGCAGCGAGGCGCGGCGGGCCATGGCGTTGAGCGCCGGGGCGATCTGCTCGCCGCCGGGCACCGGCAGTTCGTGGGGCGCGTTGGTGGTGAAGCCGTTCTGGGCGTCGACGTCGAAGCTGGCGATTTTCATCTGGTATCTCTCCCTAGCTGGCTTGGCCATATAATCCACCTGGTAAATTAAGTGTGTCAAGTGGCCTTTTCTTATGGATTTAATCCTTGATCTATTTAATCGCCCTGGTGGAATATAGTGGCACCTCGGAATGGAGTGAGTGTGTGAGTAGTGCAGAAGTCCTGGCCAGCGTGGATATCGTCGCGTTGCGCCTGTCCCCGCAAACCCAGCGCCTGCAGGTGCTGCTGCACTTGCGCGAGCGCGAGCCACATGCTGGGCAGTGGGCCTTGCCGGGGGTGATTGTCAATGGGCGTACTCCGGACAACAGCCTGGACGCCGCCGCCGCGCGGGCCTTGGTGGAAAAGGCGCGGGTAGTGCCGCGGCATCTGGAGCAGGTCGGGACCGAGGGCAATGCCTTTCGCGACCCGCGGGGCTGGTCGTTGAGCACCTACTACCTGGCGCTGCTCGATCCCGATGGGCAGGTCGACGAGACGCAACTGGCCTTCGTCGACCTGGACGAGCTGCTGACCCGCAAGCGGCTGTTGCCGTTCGACCATCGCCTGCTGGTCGAGCGCGCTTGTGAGCGCTTGGCGGCCAAGACCGTGTACAGCAACCTGCCGCTGTACCTGGTGCCGGCGCGCTTTACCGTGCTGGATGCCCTGGCCGCGGCGCAGGCGTGCCTGGGGCAGGCGGTCAACGGCACCTCGCTGCGCAAACGCCTGGAGCGGATGAGAGCGGCGGGCTGGGTGGAGGACACCGGGGAGAAGCATCAGCCCAGGCTGGGGCGGCCGCAGCAGTTGTACCGTCATACGCCGCAGGGGACGGGGGCATTCATGTTCGACCGTAGTTTGTTGGCGGGCGGCTAGGGCGCCGTCACTTGCTGGCGAAGCGGACGCCGCGGTGCTTGGCACCGGCCGTGCCGGTGTTCGCCGGCAAGCCGGCTCCTATACTGATTGCGACCTGCCTGACCGGTAGGAGCCAGCTTGCTGGCGCAGCAGTGGCTGGCTCCCACGGGTGCGTCGTCTAGGCGACAGAAGATCCTTGCAGCTATCCTTGCACCATGACCAGCCAGCCCCCTCTACGCCACCCATGCCCGCCAGGCGCCTGTGACTGCGGGCGCGAACGCCTGGCCGATGGCCCGCAGCGGCGCATCCTGCTGCTTACCCGCGAGGAAGAAAAACGCCTGGTCGCTCGCCTGGAAAACCTCAAGGACCTCGACGACCTGTACCACCTGCAAGCGCGCCTCTACGCGCAATTAGGTATCCGCGTGAACATCAGCCCCGGTCTCAACGAAGTGCGCACCATGCGTGGCATCGCCATCGAGCTGGAGCAGCAGCCGGGCCTGTGCCGCAAGACCCGCCAAGCGATCCCGGCCGCCATCCGCCGCGGCCTCGAGCGTAACCCGCAGGTGGCCTTCCGTCTGCTCGATGCCCACGATCTGCTGCGCGACGCCTGAACCTCAGCGCATCGCCGCCAGCTTGATGCCAAAACCCAGCAGGCATGCCCCGGCCAGGCGTTCGAGCGCATGCGTCACCCGTGGGCTGGCGCGCATGCGTTCGGCCAGGTGATGGGTGAGCAGCACGGCCACCAGCCCATAAAGCAGGGTCAGCCCGGCCACGGTCAGGGCCATGAAGGCGAAGGTCAGCATGCCCTGGTGGCGCACCGGGTCGATGAACAGCGGGAAGAATGCCATGTAGAACATGATCGCCTTGGGATTGAGCAGGGTGATCATCATGGTCTGGCGCAGGTAACGGCCACTGGCCATGCCGCTGTCGCGTGGCGCCGCGCCGGGCTTGCTCAGGATCATGCGCAGACCGAGCCAGGCCAGGTAGGCCGCGCCGGCCCATTGCACCACGTGGAAGGCGGCCGGGTAGGCGGCCAGCAGGGCGGCGACGCCGGCCACCGCCAGCCACATCAGCACTTGGTCGCCGAGGATCACCCCGCAGGTGGCGGCCAGGCCACCTTTGATGCCGCCCTTGCCGGTGGCGGTGATCAGGGCGAAGTTGCCGGGGCCCGGGATTGCCAGGAGGATGAGGAACGCGATCACGAAAGCGCCGTAGTCGGTCACGCCGAGCATGGGGAATCTCCTGGAGGGTGGGGGCAGAGAGGGATATATGCCATCATCCGCGGCACTTGCAAAGTGGCAAGGGCACAAGGAGGTGGAGATGGCGTTTTGCGCGGATGAGCGGGCGCAGTTGCTGGCGGTCAAGGGCGTGGGCCCTACCGTGGTTCAGCGCCTGGAGCAGCTGGGGTTCGACTCGCTGGCGCAGTTGGCCGAGGCCGATGCCCTGCAGATCGTCGCTGCGGCGGCGAGCCTGGTGGGCAGCAGTTGCTGGAAGAATAGCCCCCAGGCCCGGGCGGCGATCCAGGCGGCCATCGCCCGGGCGCGCGAGTCGACCCGCGCGCCTGGCTAATTTTCCCTTGTTGTTGTTCGTTCCCTTGAAAGCCGCCCTGCGCCAGGCGCGTTCGGCCCTCATCATCAAGGAGATAGGCAATGACTTCCGTTTTCGACCGCGACGATATCCAGTTCCAGGTAGTGGTCAACCATGAAGAGCAGTATTCGATCTGGCCGGACTACAAGGCCATTCCCAACGGCTGGCGCGCGGTGGGCAAGAGCGGCCTGAAGAAGGACTGCCTGGCTTACATCGACGAGGTGTGGACCGACATGCGTCCGCTGAGCCTGCGCCAGCAGATGGCCGCGGCGCAGTAGGGCCGTGTCGGCACTGAACCTGCTGTGCCTGCCGTACTCTGGCGCCAGTGCCATGGTCTACAGCCGCTGGCGGCGCAAGTTGCCAGCTTGGCTGCAGGTGCGTCCGCTGGAATTGCCCGGGCGCGGTGCGCGCATGGCCGAGTCCTTGCACACCGACCTGCAGGCGTTGGCCCGGCAGCTGGCTGCCGAGCAGCGGCTGGCGACTCATGCGCCTTATGCGTTGCTTGGGCATAGCCTGGGGGCGCTGGTGGCGTTCGAGTTGGCTCACGAGTTACGTGCGTTGGGCTGTCCGGCGCCGGTGGCGTTGCTTGCCTGTGGCACTGCCGCGCCCACCCGCCGCGAGGATTACGACAGCCCCCGCTGGACCGAGCCGCGCGGTGATGCCGAGCTGATCGCCGAGCTGCGCAAGCTGGGCGGGACGCCGGAGGAGGCTTTGGGCAACGAAGAACTGATGAGTTTGACCTTGCCGATCGTGCAGGCTGACTTTCTGCTCTGTGGGCGTTACGCCTATCGGCAGCGGGCGCCTTTGAGTTGTCCGCTGCATGTGTTCGCTGGCGTGGATGATCGGGCCAGTGACGAGCAGTTGCAGGCGTGGCGGCGAGAGACGGTGGGTGAGTATTCGCTGGCCAAGTTTCCCGGGGGGCATTTCTTCATTCATGAGCATGAGGATCGGGTGCTTGAAGCGCTCATTCGTACTTTGGAGCCGCTGCGGCTTTCTGCTTGAT
>NZ_SOZA01000051.1 GCF_004519305.1 Pseudomonas sp. RIT623
TGGCCAGCACCCGTAGCAGAAACGGCTGGGCCATCTGGCTGACCTTCGCCCTCGGCCTGTTGCTCAGCGTCTCGCCCATGCCGCAGTTCATGGAAGTATTCCGGCCCATGTGGCTGGCCCTGCTCCTGGCTTTCTGGACCCTGGCGGTGCCGAGCAAGGTCGGTATGACCACCGCCTTCGTGCTGGGCCTGGCCGAAGATGTGCTGTACGGCACCTTGCTGGGGCAGAACGCGCTGATCCTGACCTTGATCACCTTCCTGGTGCTGTCGCTGCAGCAGCGCCTGCGCATGTTCCCGATGTGGCAGCAGAGCCTGGTGATCCTGGTGATCTTCGGTATCGCCCAGCTGATCCAGCTGTGGCTCAGCGCCCTGACCGGCAATCGCCTGCCGACCTTGGCCCTGGTCTGGTCGGCGGTGATCAGCGCCTTGCTCTGGCCATGGGTCAGCTTCGCTCTGCGCGGCCTGCGCCGTCGCCTGCACATTCACTGACGATCAGCGCCACTGACAGGGAGATGTCCACATGACACAGTTGTACCTGGCATCCGGCTCGCCGCGTCGCCGTGAACTGCTTACCCAGATCGGCGTGCCGTTCACCGTGGTCAGCGCACCCATCGATGAAACTCCGTTACTGGGCGAGACCCCAGCGGCCTATGTCGAGCGTCTGGCCCAGGCCAAGGCCGTGGCGGGTTTCGCCCACATTGATGGCGCAGGGGTGGTGCTGGGCGCCGACACCACCGTGGTGCTCGATGACCAGATCCTTGGCAAGCCGGAGAATCGCGAGCAGGCGTTAGCCATGCTCGGTGACCTTTCCAAGCGCGAACACCAGGTGCTTACCGCCGTGGCGCTGACCGATGGTCAGCGCAGTATCAGCCGCTGTGTCAGCACCACCGTGCGTTTTCGCACCATCTCCTTCGAGGAAGCGCTGCGCTACTGGGACAGCGGCGAACCTGTCGACAAGGCCGGCGGCTATGCCATCCAGGGCCTGGGCGCGGTGTTCGTCAGCGGCATCGAGGGCAGCTACTCGGCCGTGGTCGGGCTGCCCCTGAGTGAAACCGCCGAACTGCTCGAGCAATTCGGCGTGCCATGTTGGCAACTGCAAGAGGGTTCCGCATAGCGCTAGCCAGCCACGCCGCAGCAATCCATCATTACCCCAGACCCCTGACGAGAGCGCGCCATGAGTGAAGAGATCCTGATCAACATCACCCCGATGGAATCCCGCGTGGCAGTGGTGGAGAACGGTGTCCTGCAAGAGGTGCACGTCGAGCGCACCCAGCGTCGCGGTATCGTCGGCAACATCTACAAGGGCAAGGTGGTGCGGGTGCTGCCCGGCATGCAGGCGGCGTTCGTCGATATTGGCCTGGAGCGCGCGGCGTTCATCCATGCCTCGGAAATCTCCCAGCGCGAAGGCTCGGCGGTTGAAACCATCACCGCGCTGGTCCATGAGGGCCAGGCATTGGTGGTGCAGGTCACCAAGGACCCGATTGGCACCAAGGGCGCGCGCCTGACCACCCAGCTGTCGATCCCGTCGCGCTACCTGGTGTACATGCCGCGCAGTAGCCATGTCGGCATTTCCCTGAAGATCGAGGAAGAAGCCGAGCGCGAGCGCCTCAAGCAGGTGGTCACCGACTGCATGGCCCAGGAAGACATGAAGGACGCCGGCGGCTTCATCCTGCGCACCGCCGCCGAAGGCGCCCGGGCCGAGGATATTTTCCAGGACATCCGCTACCTGCGTCGCCTATGGGAGCAAATCGGCTCGCAGATCCAGACCTGCGGCGCGCCCACGGTCATCTACGAGGACCTGGGCCTGGCCCTGCGCACCCTGCGTGACCTGGTCAACCCGAAGATCGAGAAGATCCGCATCGATTCGCGGGAAACCTTCCAGAAGACCACCCAGTTCGTGGCCGAATTGATGCCAGAAATCGCCGACCGTCTGGAGCACTACCCCGGCGAGCGGCCGATCTTCGACCTGTATGGCGTCGAGGATGAAATCCAGCGCGCCCTGGAGCGCAAGGTACCGCTCAAGTCCGGCGGCTACCTGGTGGTCGATCCTGCCGAGGCAATGACCACCATCGACGTCAACACCGGGGCCTTCGTCGGCCACCGCAACCTCGAAGAAACCATCTTCAAGACCAACCTCGAGGCGGCCACCGCCATTGCCCGGCAACTGCGCCTGCGCAACATCGGCGGGATCATCATCATCGACTTCATCGACATGGAGGACGAGGAGCACCAGCGCCAGGTGCTGCGTACCCTGGAGAAGCAGCTCGAGCGTGATCACGCCAAGACCAACATCATCGGCATCACCGAGCTGGGCCTGGTGCAGATGACCCGCAAGCGCACCCGCGAAAGCCTCGAGCAGGTACTGTGCGAGCCCTGCGCAGGGTGCCAAGGGCGTGGCAAGCTGAAAACCCCCGAGACGATCTGTTACGAAATTTTCCGCGAGATCCTGCGCGAGGCACGTGCCTACCAGGCCGAGGGCTACCGGGTGCTCGCCAACCAGAAGGTAGTGGACCGTCTGCTCGACGAAGAATCGGGCAATGTCGCCGAACTGGAGGCGTTCATTGGGCGAACCATTCGCTTCCAGGTGGAGTCCATGTATTCCCAGGAACAATACGATGTGGTGCTGCTCTGACCCTGCATGAAAGCGGTTGCCCCAAGGACGGGCTGGCAAAGCGCTATACACCGGCCATAGTTAAGGGACGACTTGGAGGGCCATGGCCATGGAACGTCTGACCCGCGTTCTGGGCGCCTTGACCCGCTGGGGGCTGGGGATCTGCGCCCTGCTGGCGGTACTGGTGGCGCTGTATGTCAGCCTTGGCCGGCAACTGCTGCCGCTGGTCGCTGAATACCGCGCCGACGCCGAGCTCAAGGCCGAACAGGCCCTGGGCCTGCCTGTGCATGTCGGTGCTCTGGAGGGCCGCTGGAGTGGCTTGGCGCCGGTGCTGCGGGTGCGCGACCTGCAACTGGGCGAGGGCGCCGCGGCGCTGCGCCTGGACGACGTCAAGCTGGTGCCGGACCTGTGGGCCAGCCTCAAGGCCCGCGAAGTGCGCCTGGCGCGCGTGCAGCTCAGCGGCTTGCAACTGATCTTGCGCGAGGACCAGCAGGGCGCCTGGGCGCTCGAAGGCCTGCCGAGCCAGGATGACAAACCCCTTGATCCGACCGAGGCGCTCAAGCGCCTGCGTCAGTTGGGCCGTATCGATGTGTTCGACAGCCAGGTCACCCTGCACCCCTGGCAGCGCGACCCGCTCACCCTCACCTATGTCAGCCTCGGCCTGCAGGCCGGGGCCACGCGCCAGAGTGTCGACCTGCGTGCCACCTTGCCCGATGGCCAGCCACTGGCCTTGAGCCTGAACAGCCGCGCCAGCGCCAAGGCCTGGCGCGACGGGCGCCTGCAAGCCTACCTGAGCCTGCCGCAAAGCGACTGGGGGCGGTGGCTGCCGCCGAAGTTCCTGGGCCAGTGGCAGGCCAGCACCTTGCGTGCCGGTGGTGAGTTCTGGATCGACTGGAACCAGGGCCAGTTGCAGCAGGCCGTGGTACGCCTGAATGCCCCGCGACTCAAGGGTGCCTACACCGGGCGCAAGGCTATCACGCTGGACAACCTGGCCGTCTCGGCCTGGTTCCAGCGCCAGGACCAGGGCTTCGATGTCACCGTCGATTCATTGGCCATGAGCCTTGGCAAGACTCGCTGGGAATCCCACCTGCAACTGGCACAGCGCGAGGGCGCAACCCCGGCCGAGGAAAGCTGGCAGGTGCAGGCCGACCGCCTTGACCTGACCCCGTTGACGCCGCTGATCGACGCCCTGGCGCCACTGCCGGAAAAACTCATGACCGTGGTCGATGCGCTCAAGGTCACCGGTGCCCTGCGCAACGTGCGCCTGGACATCCGGCCCAAGGCCGAGGGCGACCAGCGCGTGCAGTTTGCCGCCAACCTGGAGAAGGTCGGCTTCGATGCCTACCACGGCGCCCCGGCCGCCGGTAACGTCACCGGGGCCATCAGCGGCGACCTTGGCCATGGCGAGCTGCGCCTGGATACCCAGGCGTTCATGCTGCACCTGTACCCGATCTTCGGCAAACCCTGGCATTACCCGAAAGCCAACGCGCGCCTGACCTGGACCCTGAACAAGCAGGCCTTCACCCTGGTCGCCCCCTACATCAAGGTGCTGGGCGACGAGGGCAAGATCGCCGCCGACTTCCTGATCCGCATCCACCTGGAGCCGGGCCACGAGGACTACATGGATTTGCGCGTCGGCCTCACCGAGGGCGACGGGCGCTACACCGCCAAGTACCTGCCCGAGGTGCTCAGCCCGGCGCTGGACGAGTGGCTGCGCAGCGCCATCGTCAAGGGCAATGTCGACGAAGGGTACTTCCAGTACCAGGGCTCGCTGCACCACAACGCGCCGCCCCATGCCCGCGACATCAGCCTGTTCTTCAAGGTGCACGACGCCGCGCTGGACTTCCAGCCAGGCTGGCCGCAGGTGCAACAGGTCGATGGCAACGTCTATATCGAAGATACCGGGGTGCGCATCCAGGCCAACCACGGCCTGTTGCTGGACACCCAGGTCAGCGATGTCAGCGTCAACATTCCTCATGTCGAAGGCGACCAGCACAGCCACCTGTTCCTTGACGGCGATTTCGACGGCAGCCTCGGCGATGGCTTGAAGATTCTCAAGGATGCGCCCATTGGTACCGGCGAGATCTTCGCCGGCTGGGAAGGCGAGGGCCCGCTCAAGGGCAAGGTCAAGCTGGACATCCCGCTGGCCCACGGCCAGCGCCCCAAGGTGCTGGTGGATTTCGCCACCCAGGATGCGACGCTCAAGGTGGCACCGCCAACCCTGGAGCTGAGCAGCCTGAAAGGCGACTTCAGCTTCGACTTAGACAAGGGCCTGAGTGGCAGGGACATCAGCCTGAACGCCTTCGGCAAGCCGGTCAGCGCGCAGATCGTCGCCGAAGGCCAGGGCGGCAATATCCAGACCCGTATCAATGCCACAGGCCAGGTCGGCCTCAAGGCGCTTACCGACTGGCTGCAGGTCAAGCAGGCCCTGCCAGTGTCGGGTGACCTGCCGTACCAGCTGCAGGTGACGCTGGGCAGCCGTGACAATCGCCTGGCCGTCAACTCGTCGCTCAAAGGCCTGGCCATCGACCTGCCGGCGCCGTTCGGCAAGGCCCGCGGGGAAACCCGTGACAGCCGTTTCAGCCTGACCTTGCAGGGCCCCGAGCGGCGTGTCGATGCCAGCTACAGCGACCTTGCCCGC
Organism: Pseudomonas sp. RIT623; assembly: GCF_004519305.1. Taxonomy (GTDB): domain Bacteria; phylum Pseudomonadota; class Gammaproteobacteria; order Pseudomonadales; family Pseudomonadaceae; genus Aquipseudomonas. Next base: position 5,252 of record NZ_SOZA01000051.1, read on the forward strand.
TTTGCCTACGCTGCCCCCGCCGACAAACTGGGCCAGGGCCGCGGCGAGCTGCTGCTGGGCACGGGTGATGCCAGCCTGCCAGCCGGCCAGGGCCTGCGTGTGCGCGGCCGGCTCGAGGCGCTGGATCTGGCGCCGTGGCAGCAACAATTGGAGCGCCTTGGCGGCCAGGACCCGGGCGGCAATGCCCGGCAGAACCTGCAAAGCGTCGATTTGAGCATCGGCCAGTTGAAGGCCTTCGGCATGGATCTCAACCAGAGCGTGATTCGCCTGGCCCGCGGTGGCCCGGCCTGGGACCTGCGCCTGGACAGCAAGGAAGTCATCGGCAACGCACGGTTCCCCGACGCCAAGACGACGCCGATGAGCATCCGCCTGCAGACCTTGCGCCTGCCGCCGGCCGACCCCGCCGAGGCTGAAGCCGAGCACGGGCCCGACCCGCTGGCCGGCGTCGACCCGCGCAAGGTACCGCCGCTGGACCTGACCATCGACAAGCTGTACCGCGGCGACGATCTGTTCGGCAGCGCCAGCCTGAAGTTGCGCCAGACCGCGCAGGGCATGGCCATGAGCGATATCGACCTCGACCTGAAGGGCTTGCACATCGACGGCAGTGGCGGCTGGGAAGGTACCCCGGGGAGCACCGCGAGCTGGTACAAAGGGCGTATCGACGGCAAGAACCTCGCTGACGTGCTAAAGGCCTGGGGCTTTGCGCCCACGGTCACCAGCCGCGATTTTCGCATGGACGTCGATGGCCGCTGGCCGGGTTCGCCGGCCTGGGTCAGCCTCAACCGTTATTCCGGCAGCCTCGACGCGGCGCTGCGCTCGGGCCAGTTCGTCGAAGTCGAGGGCAGCGCCCAGGCCCTGCGGGTGTTCGGCCTGCTCAACTTCAACTCCATTGGCCGGCGCCTGCGCCTGGACTTCTCCGACCTGTTCAGCAAGGGCCTGGCCTATGACCGGGTCAAGGGCCTGCTGGTGGCCAGCGAAGGCGTGTACGTGACCCGCGAGCCAATCTCCGTCACCGGCCCCTCGAGTAATTTCGAACTGGACGGCACCCTGGACTTCGTCCGCGATCGGGTCGATGCCAAGCTGCTGGTCACCCTGCCGGTCACCAACAACCTGCCGCTGGCGGCGCTGATCATCGGCGCGCCGGCTGTCGGCGGCGCGCTGTTCCTGGTCGATCGGCTGATCGGCGACCGGGTGGCGCGCTTCGCCAGCGTGCATTATCGCGTCGAAGGTCCGGTCAAAGAGCCTAAAATCACTTTTGTGAAACCTTTCGACAAGTAAGCCTGGGGTGGTCATGACGTCAGCTGTGATCCAGATGGTCAGCCAAGACGATGTCCTGGCCAACCTGCAACGCGCCACGGCGCTGCTGGAGCGGGCCGCAGCCGGCGGCGCACGGCTGGCGGTGCTGCCGGAAAACTTCGCCGCCATGGGCCGGCGCGACGCAGCCGCCATCGGCCGCGCCGAGGCCTTGGGCGAAGGGCCGATCCTACCGTGGTTGAAACACACCGCCCGTGACCTCAGGTTATGGATTGTCGCCGGTACCTTGCCGCTACCGCCGGTCGGCCAGCCTGGAGCCAAGGCGCATGCTTGCTCGCTGCTGGTCGACGAACACGGCGAGATTGCCGCGCGCTACGACAAGCTGCACCTGTTCGACGTGGACGTGGCCGACAACCGCGGGCGTTACCGGGAATCCGATGACTATGCCCACGGCAGCCAGGTGGTGGTGGCCGACACGCCGGTCGGCCGCCTGGGCCTGTCGGTGTGCTACGACCTGCGTTTCCCCGAGTTGTACAGCGCCTTGCGCGCCGCCGGGGCCGAGTTGATCAGCGCCCCGGCGGCGTTCACCGCGGTGACCGGGGCGGCGCACTGGGAAGTGCTGATTCGCGCCCGAGCCATCGAGACCCAGTGCTACGTGCTGGCGGCGGCCCAGGGCGGCTTGCATCCAGGGCCACGGGAAACCCATGGCCAAGCGGCGATCATTGACCCCTGGGGGCGAATCGTCGTGCAACAGGCGCGGGGTGAAGCGGTATTGCTCGCCACCCGCGACCGTGAAGAACAAGCGTCCATCCGGGCGCGCATGCCGGTGCTGACTCACCGGCGCTTTTTCTCGCAGGACGCTTTGCGGCCTGCGCATACCTCGGAGTGACTATGAGCGAGATTCTATCCACCGTCAGCGAGCAGCTCCTGGCCCCCGGCGGTTTGACCCTAGATAGCCTGCAGACGGTGCTGGGCGATCTGGCCGGGCCCGGCATCGACGCCGCCGACCTGTACTTCCAGGGCCAGGTCTCGGAAACCTGGGCGCTTGAAGACGGCATCGTCAAAGAGGGCAGTTTCAACCTCGACCAAGGTGTGGGCGTGCGTGCCCAGTCCGGCGAGAAGACCGGCTTCGCCTACAGCAACGCAATTAACCTCGAAGCCCTGACCTCGGCGGCGCGTGCCGCCCGCTCGATCTCCCGCGCCGGGCAGCACGGCAAGGTCCAGGCCTTCCGCAGCCAGGCGGTGACCGAGCTGTACGGCCAGGACAACCCGCTGGATGTGCTGAGCCGTGCCGAGAAAGTCGAGCTGCTCAAGAAGGTCGACATTGCCACCCGCGCCCTCGATTCGCGTATCCAGCAGGTCAGCGTGAGCATGGCCGGTGTCTGGGAGCGCATCCTGGTGGCCGCCGCCGACGGCAGCCTGGCCGCCGATGTGCGTCCGCTGGTGCGCTTCAACGTCAGTGTCATCGTCGAGCACAACGGCCGCCGCGAGCGTGGCGGGCAGGGTGGCGGCGGGCGTACCGACTACAGCTACTTCACCGAAGATCGGGTGATGGGCTATGCCCGCGAGGCGCTGCGCCAGGCCTTGGTCAACCTCGAGGCGATCCCGGCCCCGGCCGGCACGCTGCCGGTGGTGCTCGGTTCGGGCTGGTCCGGTGTGCTGCTGCACGAGGCTGTGGGGCATGGCCTGGAAGGCGACTTCAACCGCAAAGGCAGCTCGGCGTTCAGTGGCAGGATCGGCGAGAAAGTAGCCTCGAGCCTGTGCACCATCGTCGATGACGGCACGCTCAAGGGCCGTCGTGGCTCGCTGAGTGTCGACGACGAAGGCACGCCGACCGAGTGCACCACGCTGATCGAGAACGGCATCCTCAAGGGCTACATGCAGGACAAGCTCAACGCCCGCCTGATGGGCATGGCGGTAACCGGCAACGGCCGCCGCGAGTCCTACGCGCACCTGCCGATGCCGCGCATGACCAACACCTACATGCGTGCCGGCGACAGCGATCCGGAGGAAATCATCCGGTCGGTGAAGAAGGGCATCTACTGCGCCAACCTGGGCGGCGGCCAGGTGGATATCACCAGCGGCAAGTTCGTGTTTTCCACCAGCGAAGCCTACCTGATCGAGGATGGCAAGATTACCGCGCCGGTGAAGGGCGCGACCCTGATCGGTAACGGGCCGGAAGCGATGAGCCGGGTGTCGATGGTCGGCAACGACCTGGCGCTGGACAGCGGCGTGGGGACCTGTGGCAAGGATGGGCAGTCGGTGCCGGTGGGCGTTGGCCAGCCGACCCTGAAGCTGGATGCGATCACCGTCGGTGGTACCGGGGCTTGATCAATGAGCGCGGGGCAAGTCGCATCGGCGCAGCGCCGCTCCCACAGATGCCTGCGAAGGCTGCGTGGGAGCGGCGCTGCGCCGAAGCGACCTGGCTCGCGATGGCCTCAACGCAGGCCGCGCTGGGTCTCGTCGAGGTCGCGGATGTACTTGAACACCTTGCGCGCAGCGGCAGGCGGTTTGTTCCGCGCTTTTTCATGCTGGGCATGACGGATCAGCGAGCGCAGGTGCTGGCGATCGGTGTCGGGGTACTCGTTGACGAAGCGCTCGAGGTCTTCGTCGTTGCCGTCGATCAGACGGTCGCGCCAGCGCTCGAGGCCGTGGAAGCGTTCGTTGTACTGGCGGGTCGAACTGTCGACCTGCTCGAGCACGGCATGGATGGCATCCAGGTCCTGCACGCGCATCAGCTTGCCGACGAACGACATGTGGCGTTTGCGGGCGCCATGGGCGGTGTGCTTGCTGGCTTCGTCCAGGGCCTTGCGCAGTTCGTCGGTCAGCGGCAGGCGCGCCAGGGTATCGGCCTTGAGCGTGGTCAGGCGCTCGCCGAGTTCGACCAGCGCATGCAGCTCGCGCTTGATCTGGGTTTTGCTTTTTTCGCCATCGAAGGCGTCGTCGTAAGAATCAACCATGGGGGCAGTCCGCAAGAAATCGCCGCCATGATAACCAGTCGGGGGCCGCTTGTCCGGCCCGGTCGTAGAATGACCCAAGCCGTACGCAGAATTTTCAGTGGAGAGAACCATGAGTGCAGTCCAGAGCGTAGGCCCCAAGGACCTGCCGGCGTTGCAGGAACAGGTCGAGGCGATCGTCGCCGAGGCGCGCCGCCAGGGCGCCAGCGCCTGCGAAGTGGCAGTGTCGCTGGAGCAGGGCCTGTCCACCACGGTGCGCCAGCGTGAAGTCGAGACGGTCGAGTTCAATCGCGATCAGGGTTTCGGCATCACCCTCTATGTTGGCCTGCGCAAAGGTTCGGCCAGCACCTCGGCGAGCGGCCCTGATGCCATTCGTGAAACCGTCGCCGCAGCCCTGGCGATTGCCAGGCATACCTCCGAGGACGAGTGCTCGGGCCTTGCCGATGCGGCGCTGATGGCCCGTGAAATCCCCGACCTGGACCTGTACCACGACTGGGATATCGAGCCGGAGCAGGCCATCGAGATGGCACTGACCTGCGAGGCTGCTGCCTTTGACGCCGACCCGCGGATCCTCAATGCCGACGGCACCACCCTCAATACCCACCAGGGCGTGCGGGTGTATGGCAATAGCCACGGTTTCATCGGTGGCTACGCCTCCACCCGGCACAGCCTGAGCTGCGTGATGATCGCCGAAGGCGACGGGCAGATGCAGCGCGACTACTGGTACGACGTCAACCGCCAGGGCAATTTGCTGGCCGACCCGCGCAGCATTGGCCAGCGTGCCGCGCAGCGCGCCGCCAGCCGCCTGGGCGCGCGTCCGGTGGCAACCTGCGAGGTGCCGGTGCTGTTCTCGGCGGAGCTGGCGGGCGGACTGTTCGGCAGCTTCCTCTCGGCCATTTCCGGGGGCAACCTGTACCGCAAGTCGTCGTTCCTCGAAGGCACCATCGGCCAGCGCCTGTTCCCCACCTGGTTGACCCTCGACGAGCGTCCGCACATTCCGCGTGCGCTGGGCAGCGCGGCGTTCGATGGCGATGGCCTGGCGACCTATGCCAAGCCGTTCGTCGACAAGGGCGAGCTGGTGTCCTATATCCTCGGGACCTATTCGGGACGCAAGCTGCAGTTGCCCAGCACCGCCAACGCCGGGGGCGTGCACAACCTGTACGTGACCCATGGCGTGGAAGACCAGGCCGCCCTGATCCGGCGCATGGGCCGTGGCTTGTTGGTCACCGAGTTGATGGGCCATGGCCTGAACATGGTCACTGGCGATTATTCCCGTGGCGCGGCGGGCTTTTGGGTCGAGAATGGCGAGATCCAGCATGCCGTGCAGGAAGTGACCATTGCCGGCAACATGAAAGACATGTTCCAGCAGATCGTCGCCATTGGCAGCGATATCGAGACCCGCAGCAATATTCACTGCGGCTCGGTGCTGATCGAGCGCATGACGGTGGCCGGCAGCTGATCAGCGCTCTATCGGGAGAGGGCGTGGGAGCGGGCTTGCCCCGCGATAATTTCGACTTCAATCGCGGGGCAAGCCCGTTCCCACGCTATCCCGCTCATGTCTTTCACAGGACCCGGCCATCGCGCCGGGTTTTATTTGCCCTTCGCCTAACTTGAACTGATTCTATTTATCAATTAATAATGAATATCATTATCCAGTCACCCGGCGATGATGTTCATGAAACCTGTCCTCCACGAACTGCCCTACCTGGAAAACTGGCGCTGGCTCAGCCGGCGTATTCGCTGCGCGCTCGAGCCTGACGAGCCACGCCTGATCGACCATTACCTGGCCGAGGGTCGCTACCTGGTGTGCTGCACCGAAACCTCGCCCTGGACGGTGGCCCTGACCGCCTTGCGCCTGCTGCTGGATACCGCCAACGACCGCATGTTGCCCTGGCATTGGCGCTGCCTGTGCCTGGACCACGCCTGGCGACCGTTGCTCGACCTGCGCAACCTCGACCGCTGCGAGCACAACCAGCGCTGGCAACCCTATGCGATGCAGCTCGCCAATTGCGTGCTGCTGCCGTCGATTTCTCCCGAAGAACTGATGCAAGGACTTGAAGATGAGTGATACCCGTATCGAGCGCGACAGCATGGGTGAACTGCAGGTGCCGGCCCAGGCCCTGTACGGTGCCCAGACCCAGCGCGCGGTCGACAACTTCCCGGTCAGCGGCCAGCCGATGCCGGGCCAGTTCATCCGTGCGTTGCTGCTGGCCAAGGCCGCGGCGGCCAAGGCCAACATCGAGCTTTCGCAGCTGAGCGCGGGGCAGGGCGAGGCCATCGTCAAGGCGGTGGAACAGCTGCTGGGCGGCGACTTCATCCAGCACTTCCCGGTGGATGTGTTCCAGACAGGCTCCGGCACCAGTTCGAACATGAACGCCAACGAGGTGATCGCCACCCTGGCCAGCCGGGTGCTGGGCGAACCGGTCAACGCCAATGACCATGTCAATTGCGGCCAGAGCAGCAACGACATCATCCCCACCACCATCCACGTCAGCGCCGCGCTGGCCCTGCACGAGCAGTTGTTGCCAGCCCTGGGGCACCTGAGCCAGGTGATCGAGGCCAAGGCCGCCGAGGTGCACAAATACGTCAAGACCGGCCGCACCCACCTGATGGACGCCATGCCGGTGCGCATGAGCCAGGTGCTCGGCGGCTGGGCCGCGCAGATCAAGGGCGCCCAGGCGCATCTCGAGGCGACCCTGCCGAGCTTGCAGGCGCTGGCCCAGGGCGGCACCGCGGTAGGCACCGGGATCAACGCCCATCCGCAGTTCGCGGCCGGCTTCGCCCGCCAGCTCAGCGGGCTGACCGGTGTCGCGTTCACCCCGGGCGAGAACCTGTTCGCCCTGATCGGCTCCCAGGACACCGCTGTGGCCCTGTCCGGCCAGCTCAAGACTACCGCCGTGGCGCTGATGAAGATCGCCAACGACTTGCGCTGGATGAACTCCGGCCCGCTCGCCGGCCTTGGCGAGATCGAGCTGCAAGGCCTGCAGCCGGGGTCGTCGATCATGCCGGGCAAGGTCAACCCGGTGATCCCGGAGGCCACCGCCATGGTCGCCGCCCAGGTGATTGGCAACGACGCCACCATCGCCGTCGCCGGCCAGTCGGGCAACTTCGAGCTCAACGTGATGTTGCCGGTAATCGCCCGCAACCTGCTGGAGAGCATCGAGCTGATGGCCAACGTCAGCCGCCTGCTGGCCGACAAGGCGATTGCGAGCTTCAAGGTCAACGAGGGCAAGCTCAAGGAGGCGTTGTCGCGCAACCCGATCCTGGTCACCGCACTCAACCCGATCATCGGCTACCTCAAGGCTGCCGAGATCGCCAAGACCGCCTACCAGCAGGGTCGACCGATCATCGACGTGGCGCTGGAGCACACCGACTTGTCGCGTGACCAGCTCGAGGCGCTGCTGGACCCGGAAAAACTTACCGCTGGCGGCATCTGACCCGGGCCGCCCAGGAGGCACGTCATGCAGCATTGGAAACGCACCACCCAAGATGCAAACCGCCTGTTCGAGCAGGGCGAGCTGGTCGACGCCCGGGAGCACTACCTGCAAGCACTGGCCTTGGCCCAGGTGCTGTTCGAGCGCTGGCATGACGTCGACGAGGCGGTGGCCGCACTGGTCATCGCCCACCACAACCTGGCCGAGCTGCACCTGCGCCTGAACCAGCCGCACGAAAGCGCCGACTACCTGTGCGCGGCGCACCAGCGGCTGCTCCAGGCCAGCCAGGATCCGCGCCTGCCCCAGGCCCTGCGCGACACGGCCTTGCGCCACAGCGGGCGCACCTACACCGAACTGCTGAGTTTCATCGCCGAGTACGGCCAATACCCGCGTACCGAGCGCCTGCTGAACCGCCAGGCGCCCGCAGCCAGCGAGCTGGTCGCGCACGCGGACATCACGGATCGCAAACCTGCCTACGGAATCCATTGACATGCCACATACCTTGCCTGCGTTGCCCTACGCCTACGATGCGCTGGAACCGCACATCGACACCCAGACCATGGAGATCCACCACAGCAAGCACCATCAGACCTACATCAACAACCTCAACGCCGCCATCGAAGGCACCGAATGGGCCGAATGGCCGGTGGAGCGACTGGTGGGCGCGGTCAAGCAACTGCCCGAGAAACTGCAAGGGGCGGTGGTCAACCAGGGCGGCGGCCATGCCAACCACACGTTGTTCTGGACCGTCATGTCGCCCAAGGGTGGTGGCCAACCCGAGGGTCAGGTAGCCAAGGCCATTGACCAGCAGCTCGGTGGTTTCGAGGCGTTCAAGGAGGCCTTCACCAAGGCCGCGCTGACCCGGTTCGGCAGTGGCTGGGCCTGGCTCAGCGTGACCCCGCGCAAAACGCTGGTGGTGGAGAGTAGCGGTAACCAGGACAGTCCGCTGATGCACGGCAACACACCGATCCTCGGCCTGGATGTCTGGGAGCACGCCTATTACCTGAAGTACCAGAACCGCCGTCCTGAGTACATTGGCGCCTTCTACAACGTGGTCGACTGGACCGAAGTGGAACGCCGCTACCTTGAAGCCCTGAAGTGAGTCTGACCGGTATGCGCTCCGAGGTGATGTCTGTCAGCAGTGTGCGCCTGTTCCGCCTGGCGCTTGGGACCGTGCTGTTGCTGGTCGGCACCGCATTGCTGGTGTCGCGGGGCATCGCCTGGCTGGACCTGGAACCGCGCATGTTGCGAGCCCTGGAGGGCGGAGCACTGTGCGCATTGGGGACGGCCTTGGGCGCAGTGCCGGTGCTGGTAATCCGCAACATGCCAGTGGCCGTGGCCGACACCTTGCTCGGTTTTGGTGCCGGGGTGATGTTGGCGGCCACCGCGTTCTCGCTGATCATTCCCGGGCTGGATGCGGCCCAGGCCATCGGCTTCAGCCCATGGGGCGCCGGTGCTGTGATCAGCAGCGGGCTGTTGTTCGGCGCGTTGTGCCTGTTCGTGGTCGACCTCAAGGTCTCCGGTGCTTCGCCGCAGGCTCTGGTCGGCAGTGAGCAGCAACCGGTAATCGCTGCGCGGATCTGGCTGTTCGTCATTGCCATCATTGCCCACAACATCCCCGAGGGCATGGCCATCGGGGTTTCCGCCGGAGGCGGGATGCCTGATGCCGATAGCCTGGCCATGGGCATCGCGCTGCAGGATGTGCCGGAGGGCCTGGTGATCGCGCTGGTGCTGGCAGGGGCGGGCATGCCGCGCTTCAAGGCGTTCCTGATCGGTGCGGCATCGGGGTTGGTCGAACCGCTGGCCGCGGTGATCTGTGCCTGGCTGGTGAACATCGCCGAACTGTTGCTGCCGCTGGGCCTGGCCTGCGCGGCGGGGGCGATGCTGCTGGTGGTGACCCAGGAGATCATTCCCGAGTCACGCAGCAACGGGCATCATCGCCTGGCGAGCCTGGGGCTGTGTGTCGGGTTCTGCTTGATGATGGTGATGGATACGGCGATGTCCTGAGCCTGGCACTGCCCCCTGTAGGAGTGGCCTGGTGTCGCGAAAGGGGGGCGAAGCGCCCCTGCGATTTATGCATCAAACCAATATTGCTGGGGCCGCTCTGCGGCCCTTTCGCGACACAAGGCCGCTCCTACAGGGGCCGCGTTGTATCAGTCACTCGCCTTCGTCGAAGAAGTTCTCGATCAACGCGACCAGTGCATCCATGGCTTCAGCGTCCTGCTCGCCCTCGGTGTGCAGGTGCACCGGGGTGCCCTTGCCGGCGGCGAGCATCATCACCGCCATGATGCTCTTGCCATCCACCAGCTTGTCCGGCGCGCGACCGACCCGCACCTGGCAGGGGAAGCGCCCGGCCACGCCGACGAACTTGGCGGCCGCCCGGGCGTGCAGGCCCAGCTTGTTGATGATGGTGATTTCGCGGGCGGGCATCGTGGGGCGGATATCCTGTGGGCTAGAGGTCGCGATGGCGGACCTGGACGTTTTTCAGGGATTGCTGGAGCAACTGGCCGAGCCGCTCGGTGATGTAAACCGAACGGTGATGGCCACCGGTGCAGCCAATGGCCACGGTGACATAGGCGCGGTTGCTGGCGGCGAAGCGCGGTAGCCACTTGAGCAGGTAGCTGGAGATATCCTGGAACATCTCCTCGACATCCGGCTGGGTTGCCAGGTAGTCGATTACCGGCTGTTCGAGGCCGGAATGCTCGCGAAGTTCCGGCTTCCAGTAGGGGTTGGGCAGGCAGCGCACGTCGAACACCACGTCGGCATCCACCGGCATGCCACGCTTGAAGCCAAACGACTCGACCAGGAACGCGGTCCCCGGCTCCGGCTGGTTGAGCAGTCGCAGCTTGATCGAGTCGCGCAGCTGGTACAGGTTCAGGTTGGTGGTGTCGATCTTGAGGTCGGCCAGGTCGGCGATCGGCCCCAGCAGCTCGCTTTCGACGCGAATAGCCTCGGCCAGCGAACGGCTGTCGTTGGTCAGCGGGTGGCGGCGACGGGTTTCCGAGAAGCGCTTGAGCAGGGTGTCCTCGTCGGCGTCCAGGTACAACACGTCACACTGGATGTGCCGGGCGCGCGCCTCCTGGAGCAGGGTCGGGAAGCGTGACAGATGGCTGGGCAGGTTGCGCGCGTCGATGGACACCGCCACCTTGGGCTGTAGCAGCTCGGTGTTGATCAGCGCGTTTTCCGCCAACTGCGGCAACAGACCCGCCGGCAGGTTGTCGATGCAGTAGTAGCCGTTGTCTTCCAACACGTCCAGGGCGGTGCTCTTGCCGGAGCCGGAGCGGCCGCTGACGATGATCAGGCGCATGGTCAGTGCTCGTTCTGTACGTCCAGGACGACCTGGAACAGGGCCTCGCTGCTGTCGGCGGCACGCAGGCGATCGCGAACCTCCTTGCGATCGAGCATGCTGGCGATCTGGCGCAGCAATTCAAGGTGGGCATCGGTGGCAGCTTCCGGGACCAGCAGCACAAACAGCAGGTCGACCGGGGCACCGTCGATGGCGTCGTAATCGATGGGGGCGTCCAGGTGCAGCAAGGCGCTCACTGGCGCGGTGCAGCCCACAAGCCGGCAATGGGGAATGGCGATGCCATTGCCAAAACCGGTGGAGCCCAGCTTTTCGCGAGCGATGAGCTTGTCGAAGACGTCTTGCATCTCCAGCTCGGGTACTTGCTCGGCGATCAGGGTGGCGACCTTTTCCAGGGCGCGCTTTTTACTGCCGCCCGGCACGTTCACCAGGGAACGGCCGGGGGTCAGGATGGTTTCAAGTCGGATCATGGATGAGGGGGATCAGCGGGCGGCTGCACCTTGCAGCAGGCTTTGCTGTTTTTCCTTGTGTTTTTTCAGTTGGCGGTCGAGCTTGTCAGCCAGGGCATCGATCGCGGCATACATGTCTTGGTGTTCGGCGTTGGCGACCACTTCGCCACCGGGAATCTGGAGTGTGGCTTCAACCTTCTGCTGCAGCTTTTCGACTTTCATGATCACCGTTGCATTGGTGATCTTGTCGAAATGGCCCTCCACGCGGGCGAGCTTCTCGAGCACGTAATCGCGCAGTGGTTGGGTGACTTCTACATGCTGTCCACTGATGTTGACTTGCATACAGCTTCTCCTTTGTTGCCCGTGCATAAAGAGGCAGGTCTTGCACCTGCCACTGAAACGCTGTGGCACATCCCGGGCTACATCAGTCGCTTGCGCTCGCTCGATGGGGCGATCCCCAGCGATTCGCGGTACTTGGCGACGGTGCGACGGGCTACCTGGATGCCTTGTGCCTCCAGTAAACCAGCGATCTTGCTGTCACTCAATGGCTTTTTCTGATTTTCCGCCGCCACCAGTTTCTTGATGATCGCGCGGATCGCCGTGGACGAGCATTCTCCGCCTTCGGCGGTGCTGACGTGGCTCGAGAAAAAGTATTTCAGTTCGTAGATGCCACGTGGCGTGTGCATGTATTTCTGCGTGGTCACCCGCGAGATGGTCGACTCGTGCATGCCCACCGCCTCGGCGATATCGTGCAGCACCAGCGGCTTCATGGCCTCGTCGCCGTGGTCGAGGAAACCGCGCTGGTGCTCGACGATCTGCGTCGCCACCTTCATCAGTGTCTCGTTGCGGCTTTGCAGGCTCTTGATGAACCAGCGCGCTTCCTGCAACTGGTTGCGCATGAAGGTGTTATCGGCGCTGGTGTCGGCGCGGCGGACGAATCCGGCGTATTGCGGGTTGACCCGCAGGCGCGGCACCGCTTCCTGGTTGAGCTCTACCAGCCAGCGCTCGCTGTCCTTGCGCACGATCACGTCCGGCACCACGTACTCCGGTTCGCTGGACTCGATCTGCGAGCCTGGGCGCGGGTTCAGGGTCTGTACCAGCTCGATGACCTGGCGCAGCTCATCTTCCTTGAGCTTCATGCGCCGCATCAGCTGGCTGTAGTCGCGGCTGCCGAGCAGGTCGATGAAGTCGCTGACCAGGCGCTGCGCCTCGCTCATCCATGGCGTCGAGGCCGGCAGTTGGCGCAGTTGCAGCAACAGGCATTCACCCAGCGAGCGGGCGCCGATGCCGGCGGGTTCGAATTGCTGGATGCGATGCAGCACCGCCTCGACCTCGTCCAGCTCGATGTCGAGCTCGGGGTCGAAGCCTGCGCAGATTTCCTCGAGGCTGTCCTCCAGGTAGCCCTGTTCGTTGATGCTGTCGATCAGGGTCACTGCAATCAGGCGGTCGGTGTCGGACATCGGCGCCAGGTTTAGCTGCCAGAGCAGGTGGCTCTGCAGGCTCTCGCCCACCGAGGTACGGGTGGTGAAGTCCCACTCGTCGTCATCGTTGCTGGGCAGGCTGCTGGCGCTGGTCTGGTAGATGTCTTCCCAGGCGGTGTCGACCGGCAGTTCGTTGGGAATGCGCTCGGCCCACTCGCCGTCTTCGAGGGTTTCGGCGCTGGTGGTCGGCTCCTGGAAGCTGTTGTCCTGGGTTTCGGCGGCCGGCTTGCTTTCGGCGTTGTCCGCCATCGGGTCGCTGTTGTCGAAATCGTCGCCGTCTTCCTGACGTTCGAGCATCGGGTTGGACTCCAGCGCTTCCTGGATTTCCTGCTGGAGGTCCAGGGTAGAGAGCTGGAGCAGACGGATGGCCTGTTGCAACTGCGGGGTCATCGTCAGTTGCTGGCCCATTTTTAGGACGAGCGATGGTTTCATGGCAGGGGCTTAATACCTTGTTCGCCGGCGCGCATGCGCCATCCACTACACGTAGGGCGCTTGGGCGCCGATTTTAAGCAAGTTATATGCCTGAAATTGCAGCGTTTGCCTAGTGCCCGGTCTCGGAAATACGTTCTCTTTTGGCGACGCTGGCAGCGTGCCCAGCACGCCGCGAAAAGCGAACAGCCTGTTTTCGAGACCGGGCACTGGAGCACTGTAACAACTTAAGTATCGATCAGGCCTGTGCGCCAGTGCCGCGGGCAGAACGGGTCAGAGTCGGAACTCGTGCCCCAGGTACACTTCCTTGACCAGCTGGTTGGCCAGGATGGTCTCGGCGTCGCCTTCGGCGATCAGCTGGCCATCGTTGACGATGTAGGCGGTTTCGCAGATATCCAGGGTCTCGCGAACGTTGTGGTCGGTGATCAGTACACCGATGCCCTTGTTCTTGAGGTGGTGGATGATCTGCTTGATGTCGCCGACCGAGATCGGGTCGACACCGGCGAAGGGTTCGTCCAGCAGGATGAACTTGGGCGCGGTGGCCAGGGCGCGGGCGATCTCGACACGGCGGCGTTCACCACCGGACAGGCTCATGCCCAGGTTGTCGCGGATGTGGCTGATGTGGAACTCCTGCAACAGGCTTTCCAGCTCCTTGCGCCGGCCATCGCGGTCGAGGTCCTTGCGCGTCTCGAGGATCGCCATGATGTTGTCGGCCACCGACAGCTTGCGGAAGATCGAGGCTTCCTGCGGCAGGTAGCCGATGCCGGCCTGGGCGCGGCCGTGCATGGGCTGGTGGCTGACGTCGTGGCTGTCGATCAGCACGCGACCCTGGTCGGCCTGGACCAGGCCGACGATCATGTAGAAGCAGGTGGTCTTGCCGGCGCCGTTGGGGCCGAGCAGGCCGACGATCTGGCCGCTATCGATGGACAGGCTGACGTCGCGCACGACTTGCCGGCCCTTGTAGCTCTTGGCCAGGTGCTGGGCTTTGAGGGTTGCCATTTACTCGGCCTTTTTCTTCGGTTGAATGACCATGTCGATACGCTGACGCGGTGCAGTCACGTTGCCGCCACGGCCGGCGGTCGCCACCTGGGACTTGGTGTTGTAGACGATCTTCTCGCCTTCGGTGGTGTTGCCTTCGTTCTCGACCTTGGCGCGGTCGGTCAGGATTACCGTGTCCTTTTGCGCCTGGTACTGGATGGTCACCGCCCAGCCTTTCATCTTGTCCGCCTTGGCGGCGCTCTGCTGCTGCTCGAAGTAGGCCAGGTTGCCCACCGAGGTGACCACGTCGATGTCGCCGTTGGCGGCGCGGGTCATGGTCACGGTGTTGCCTTTGATCATCATCGAACCTTGGGTGATGATCACGTCGCCGGTGTAGGTGGCCACGCCTTGCTTGTCGTCCAGGTGGGCGTTGTCCGCCTGGATGCGGATCGGCTGGTCACGGTCGTTCGGCAGGGCGAAGGCGCTCGCGCTTCCCAGTGCTACGCCCAGGCTGAGCAGAAGGGGGATGGTTTTAACGAGCCTCATACTGTCCTCTTACGTTAGAGAGCAGGTCCATCCTGCCTTCTTTCAAATACGCTTTCATTCCTTTGCCCGTAGTCGTGCCACCGGCGCCGTCGATTCTAACGGCTTGCTCGGTCTGCGCATATTGCTTCTGCGGGAACACAGTCATGCGTGTGCTGGTGATGATGGTTTCGCGTCGCTTCTCGTCGGTGCGCGCCACGCGCACGTCGTCGATCAGTTCCACCTCGCTGCCGTCCGGGTTGACCTCGGCGCGCTTGCTCTGCACGTGCCAGGGATACTCGGTGCCACGGTACATGTGCAGGTCGGGCGTGGTCACCAGGGTGACTTCGCTGGCCTTGAGGTGCTCGACCTTGGCGGCGGTCATTTCGTACTGCAGCTTGCCGTCGGGCAGGAACTGCACGCTGTGGGCGTTGATGGCGTAGTAGTCGATGGCGCTTTCGTCGACCTGGGCCGCGGGCTGCTCGAGGAAGCTCTCGGGGCTGATGTTCCAGTAGCCGACCGCCGCCAGTACGGCGGCGATCACGCCAAGCAGCGCAAAATTGCGAACTTTCTTGCTGAACATGGGTGGCCTTACAAGTAGTTGGCGTTGGCAGCGTCCAGGGTGCCCTGGGCCTGCATGATCAGTTCGCAGAACTCGCGCGCGGCGCCTTCGCCGCCGCGGGCCTGGGTGACACCGTGGGCGTGTTGGCGCACGAACGGTGCGGCGTTGTGCACGGCCATGCCCAGGCCCACCCGGCGGATAACCGGCAGGTCGGGCAGGTCGTCGCCCAGGTAGGCGACCTGCTCATAGCTTAGTTTGAGTTCGGCGAGCAGGCCGTCGAGTACCACCAGTTTGTCCTCGCGGCCCTGGAACAGGTGGGGAATGCCGAGGTTCTTCGCCCGGCGCTCGACCACCGGGGTCTTGCGCCCGCTGATGATGGCCGTGGTCACGCCCGCGGCCATGAGCATCTTGATGCCATGGCCGTCGAGGGTATTGAAGGTCTTGAACTCGCTGCCGTCCTCGAGGAAGTACAGGCGCCCGTCGGTGAGCACGCCGTCGACGTCGAACACCGCCAGCTTGATGGCCTTTGCACGTTGCATCAGATCCTGGTTCATTTACATCACTCCGGCGCGCAACAGGTCGTGCATGTTCAGGGCGCCGGTCGGGCGGTCGGCCTGATCGACCACCACCAGTGCGCTGATCTTGTGGTCTTCCATGATTTTCAATGCCTCGGCGGCGAGCATCTCGGCGCGGGCGGTCTTGCCGTGCACGGTCATGACCTCGTCGATCAGGGTCTTGTGCACGTCGATGTTGCGGTCCAGGCTGCGGCGCAGGTCGCCGTCGGTGAAGACCCCGGCCAGCTTGCCGTCGTTGCCCAGGACCACGGTCATGCCTAAACCTTTGCGAGACATTTCAAGGAGCGCGTCCTTGAGCAGGGTGCCGGTCTTGACCACCGGCAGTTCGTCGCCGGCGTGCATGACGTTTTCGACTTTCAGCAACAGGCGACGACCCAGGGCCCCGCCCGGGTGCGAGAAGGCGAAGTCCTCGGCGGTGAAGCCGCGGGCCTCGAGCAGGGCGATGGCCAGGGCGTCGCCCAGTGCCAGTGCCGCGGTGGTCGAGGAGGTGGGCGCCAGGTTGAGCGGGCAGGCTTCCTGGGCGACGCTGGCGTCGAGGTTGACCTCCGCGGCCTGGGCCAGGGGCGAATCGGGGTTGCCGGTCAGGCTGATCAGCTGGATGCCCAGGCGCTTGATCAGCGGCAGCAGGGTGACGATCTCGGCGGTGCTGCCGGAATTGGACAGGGCAAGAATGACATCGTCGCGGGTGATCATGCCCATGTCGCCATGACTGGCCTCGGCCGGGTGCACGAAGAATGCCGGGGTGCCGGTGCTGGCCAGGGTGGCGGCGATCTTGTTGCCGATGTGCCCCGACTTGCCCATGCCAACCACCACGACCCGGCCCTTGCTGGCCAGGATCAGTTCGCAAGCCTTGACGAAGTCGCCGTCGATGCGGGCCAGCAGGGCCTGCACGGCCTCGAGTTCGAGGCGCAGGGTGCGCTGGGCGGATTGGATCAGCTCGCTGGATTGGGTCATGTCGAAACGCAATGCCTGATGAAAAGGCGGCGATTATAGCCGCAATGTGTGAAACGCTCATCCATCGAATGTCATATGCCTGTCGCGCAACCCTGTCTGCGCCCTGAACGAGTCAGGCGATGGCCTTGGGGCGGGCCTATCAGCGGTGCTATAGTTCGCCGCTATTCGGCCTGCCACGGGCGCGTGTGCCTTCATGATGAAGGCCGGCGTCAACTAGGCGAGGCTGCACTAGCAAGGAGTCTAGATGAGTGTGGATAGCGCCTGTGCGGTCGAGTTGAAGGGCGTCACCTTCAAGCGCGGTTCGCGCAGCATTTTCAGCAACGTGGACATTCGTATTCCCCGTGGCAAGGTCACCGGCATCATGGGGCCTTCTGGGTGCGGCAAGACCACCCTGCTGCGCCTGATGGGCGCGCAGCTGCGTCCGGCCAGCGGCGAAGTCTGGGTCAATGGCCAGAACTTGCCCGCGCTGTCGCGGGGCGATCTGTTCGATGCGCGCAAGCAAATGGGCGTGCTGTTCCAGAGCGGCGCGCTGTTCACCGACCTCGATGTCTTCGAGAACGTCGCTTTCCCGCTGCGGGTGCATACGCAGCTGTCGGATGAAATGATCCGCGACATCGTGCTGATGAAGCTGCAGGCCGTGGGCCTGCGCGGCGCCATCGACCTGATGCCCGACGAACTGTCCGGCGGCATGAAACGTCGCGTGGCGCTGGCCCGGGCGATCGCCCTGGACCCGCAGATTCTCATGTACGACGAACCGTTCGTCGGCCAGGACCCGATCGCCATGGGCGTGCTGGTGCGCCTGATCCGGCTGCTCAACGACGCCCTGGGCATCACCAGCATCGTGGTCTCCCACGACCTGGCGGAAACCGCCAGCATCGCCGACTACATCTATGTGGTGGGCGACGGCCAGGTGCTGGGGCAGGGCACGCCGGCCGAGTTGATGGGCTCGGACAACCCGCGTATCCGCCAGTTCATGAAAGGCGACCCGGACGGTCCGGTACCTTTCCATTTCCCTGCGCCTGACTACCGCGCCGATCTGCTGGGAGCGCGTTGATGCGCAGAAAATCCATACTCGAACGTATCCGCCTGTTCGGCCGCTCGGCCATCGACGTGCTGGCCGTGCTGGGGCGCTCGTGCCTGTTCCTCGGGCATGCGCTGATCGGCCGTGGCGGCATCGGCGGCAGCTTCCAACTGCTGGTCAAGCAGCTGTATTCGGTCGGCGTGCTGTCGCTGGCGATCATCGTCGTGTCCGGTGTGTTCATCGGCATGGTGCTGGCGTTGCAGGGCTACAGCATCCTCACCAAATACGGTTCGGAGCAGGCGGTGGGGCAGATGGTCGCCCTGACCCTGCTGCGCGAGCTCGGGCCAGTGGTCACCGCCTTGCTGTTCGCCGGGCGCGCAGGCTCGGCGTTGACCGCCGAAATCGGCAACATGAAGTCCACCGAGCAGTTGTCCAGCCTCGAGATGATCGGCGTCGACCCGCTCAAGTACATCGTTGCCCCGCGCCTGTGGGCCGGCTTCATTTCGCTGCCGCTGCTGGCGCTGATCTTCAGTGTGGTCGGCATCTGGGGCGGCTCGTGGGTCGCCGTGGACTGGCTGGGCGTCTACGAAGGCTCGTTCTGGGCCAACATGCAGAACAGCGTTTCTTTTGCCGACGACGTGATCAACGGCTTGATCAAGAGCCTGGTGTTCGCTTTCGTCGTGACCTGGATCGCCGTGTTCCAGGGGTATGACTGCGAGCCCACCTCAGAAGGGATCAGCCGTGCCACTACCAAGACCGTGGTCTATGCCTCGTTGGCAGTCCTGGGTCTGGACTTTATTCTGACCGCCTTGATGTTTGGAGATTTCTGATGCAAAACCGCACCCTGGAAATCGGTGTCGGCCTGTTCCTCCTGGCCGGGATCCTGGCACTGCTGCTGCTGGCCCTGCGTGTCAGCGGGCTGTCGGCCAGCCCGAGCAACGACACGTACAAAGTTTACGCCTACTTCGACAATATCGCCGGTTTGACGGTCAGAGCTAAAGTGACCATGGCCGGTGTGACCATCGGCAAGGTCACGGCCATCGATCTGGACCGCGACTCGTACACCGGTCGGGTAACGCTGCAGTTGGACAAGAACGTCGACAACCTGCCGACCGACTCCACTGCCTCGATCCTGACTGCCGGCCTGCTGGGCGAGAAGTACATCGGCATCAGCGTGGGCGGCGAAGACGCGTTGCTCAAGGATGGCAGCACCATCCACGACACCCAGTCGGCGCTGGTGCTGGAAGATCTGATCGGCAAGTTCCTGCTCAACTCGGTGGGCAAGGAACCGAAAGAAGCTCAACCGGCTAACTAAGGAGTTTCCATGATTTCGATCCTGCGACGTGGCCTGCTGGTCCTGCTGGCGGCCTTCCCCCTGCTGGCCCTGGCGGCGCCGGGGCAATCCGCCCGTGATGTGATCCAGGGCACCACCAGCCAGTTGCTCAGCGACCTGAAAGCCAACAAGGCGCAGTACAAGGCCAACCCGGAGGCGTTCTACAGCGCGCTGAACAGCAACCTCGGGCCGGTGGTCGATGCCGATGGCATCTCCAAGAGCATCATGACCGTCAAATATTCGCGCAAGGCCACGCCTGAGCAGATGCAGCGCTTCCAAGAGAACTTCAAGCGTAGCCTGATGCAGTTCTACGGCAACGCCCTCCTGGAATACGACAACCAGGGCATCACCGTCGACCCGGCCCGAGCCGAAGACGGCGACCGCACCAGCGTCGGCATGAAGATCACCGGCAACAACGGCGCGGTCTACCCGGTGCAGTACACCATGCAGAAGCTCGATGGCCAGTGGAAAGTGCGCAACGTCATCGTCAACGGCATCAACATCGGCAAGCTGTTCCGCGACCAGTTCCAGGACGCCATGCAGCGCAACGGCAACAACCTGGACAAGACTATCGACGGCTGGGCCGGCGAAGTGGCCAAGGCCAAGCAAGCCGCCGACAGCTCGCCGGATAAGGAAGTCAAATGAGCGACGCCGCCGTGAGCATGTCCGAGCCGGGGGTTCTGGCCCTGGCCGGTGTGCTGGACTACCGCAGCGGCCCGGCCTTGCGCAAGCAGGGCAAGGCACTGATCGCTGCCAGCCGCGAGGCGCGCCTGGTGCTCGACTGCACGGCGGTGGTCAAGTCCAGCAGTGTCGGCCTGTCGCTGTTGCTGGCGTTCATGCGTGACGCCCAGGCCGCCGGCAAGGCCTGGGAACTGCGCGGCATGCCTAGCGACATGCGGGAAATCGCCGAGGTCTACGACCTCGACGAGGTACTGGCAGGCTGATGGCCTGGGGCCAGGTGAAAGCCCCTCGGTCAGCGAGCCCGCGCATGGGCTTCGCAGGCGAGGGGCTTTTTTGTATGATGGCCGACCCGCGCGCGTTGGGCGCCGATCGAGGTTGAGCATGCAGGCCGTAGAAGTTAAGAGCTTTCTGGAAGAAAAAATGCCGGGAACCCGGGTCGAAGTTGAGGGCGAAGGCTGCAACTTCCAGTTGAACGTGATCAGCGACGAGCTGGCGGGCCAGAGCCCGGTCAAACGTCAGCAGGCGATCTATGCTCACCTCAATCCATGGATCGCCAACGGCAGCATCCACGCGGTAACCATGAAATTCTTCAGCAGCGCAGCCTGGGCTGAGCGCACCTGAGCCAACTTGGCGGCGAGACACGAATGGACAAACTGATTATCACTGGCGGTACACGCCTCGACGGCGAGATCCGCATTTCCGGCGCGAAGAACGCAGCCCTGCCGATTCTCTCGGCTACCCTGCTGGCTGATGGCCCGGTCACCGTCGGCAACCTGCCGCACCTGCACGACATCACCACCATGATCGAGCTGTTCGGTCGCATGGGCATCGAACCTGTGATCGACGAGAAGCTCGCGGTGGAGATCGACCCGCGCACCATCAAGACCCTGGTCGCCCCATACGAGCTGGTCAAGACCATGCGCGCCTCGATCCTGGTGCTTGGCCCGATGGTCGCCCGTTTCGGCGAGGCCGAAGTGGCCCTGCCCGGTGGTTGCGCCATTGGCTCGCGTCCGGTCGACCTGCACATCCGCGGCCTGGAAGCCATGGGTGCGAAGATCGAAGTCGAAGGTGGCTACATCAAGGCCAAGGCGCCTGAAGGCGGCCTGCGCGGCGCGCACTTCTTCTTCGATACCGTGAGCGTCACCGGTACCGAGAACATCATGATGGCCGCGGCCCTGGCCAAGGGCCGCAGCGTGCTGCAGAACGCTGCCCGCGAACCAGAAGTGGTCGACCTGGCCAACTTCATCAACGCCATGGGTGGCAAGATCCAGGGCGCTGGCACCGACACCATCACCATCGATGGCGTCGAGCGCCTGCACTCGGCCAGCTATCGCGTCATGCCCGACCGTATCGAGACCGGCACCTACCTGGTTGCCGCTGCCGTGACCGGTGGTCGCGTCAAGGTCAAGGACACCGATCCGACCATCCTCGAAGCCGTCCTTGAGAAGCTCAAGGAAGCTGGCGCCGATATCACCACCGGCGAGGACTGGATCGAGCTGGACATGCACGGCAAGCGGCCTAAGGCTGTCAACCTGCGCACCGCGCCATACCCGGCGTTCCCCACCGACATGCAGGCGCAGTTCATCTCGCTCAACGCCATCGGTGAAGGCACTGGTGCGGTGATCGAGACCATCTTCGAAAACCGCTTCATGCACGTCTACGAAATGCACCGCATGGGCGCGCAGATCCAGGTCGAAGGGAACACCGCCATCGTCACCGGCGTCAACAAGCTCAAGGGCGCCCCGGTGATGGCCACCGACCTGCGTGCGTCCGCCAGCCTGGTGCTGTCGGCGCTGGTCGCCGAAGGCGACACCTTGATCGACCGCATCTACCACATCGACCGTGGTTACGAGTGCATCGAGGAAAAACTGCAGATGCTGGGCGCGAAGATCCGTCGCGTACCGGGCTAGTCGTCTGTACGGCGCAGGGACGCGCCCTGAATCTTTTGCGGTCGGGCCCTGTGCCCGGCCGGCTATAGCTGCTTAAGGACCGACGTTCCAATGTTGACCATCGCGCTATCCAAAGGCCGTATTCTCGACGATACCCTGCCACTGCTGGCCGAAGCCGGTATCGTGCCGACCGAGAATCCGGACAAAAGCCGCAAGCTGATCATCCCCACCACGCAGGATGACGTACGCCTGCTCATCGTGCGTGCCACCGACGTGCCGACCTATGTCGAGCATGGCGCCGCCGACCTCGGGGTGGCCGGCAAGGACGTGCTGATGGAATACGGCGGCCAGGGCCTGTACGAGCCCCTGGACCTGCAGATCGCCCAATGCAAGCTGATGACCGCCGGCGTCACCGGCGCCCCTGAGCCCAAGGGCCGCCTGCGCGTGGCCACCAAGTTCGTCAACGTAGCCAAGCGCTACTATGCCGAACAGGGCCGCCAGGTCGACATCATCAAGCTGTACGGTTCCATGGAGCTGGCGCCGTTGATCAACCTCGCCGACAAGATCATCGACGTGGTCGACACCGGCAACACACTGCGCGCCAATGGCCTGGAGCCACAGGAACTGATCGCCACGATCAGCTCGCGCCTGGTGGTCAACAAGGCCTCCATGAAGATGCAGCACGCCCGTATCCAGAGTCTGATCGACACCCTGCGCAACGCTGTCGAATCGCGACACCGCGGCTGACCTCTGCGCGCGACCTTTGCTGTCGCGCCCGTCTATCCGCGTCATAGCCTTCTTTCTCAGGTGCCCGCGCGGATGGAGTGGTAGCTTTAGGGCGCCTGAACATCCGCTAATAACGAGGCCCTCGCCATGACCGTGTCCACTGCAATTGCCCGTCTCAACGCCGCTGACCAGGATTTCGCCCGACATCTGGATCATCTGCTGAGCTGGGAAAGTGTGTCCGATGACGCGGTCAACCAGCGCGTGCTTGACATCATCAACGCCGTGCGCGAGCGCGGCGACGCTGCGCTGGTGGAGTTCACCCAGCGTTTCGATGGCGTTGATGCCCAGTCGATCGACGACCTGATCCTCAATCGCGATCGCCTGGAACTGGCCCTGACCCGCATCACCCCGACCCAGCGCGAAGCCCTGGAGAAAGCCGCCAACCGCGTGCGCATCTACCACGAGCGGCAGAAGCAGGACTCCTGGCAGTACACCGAGGCCGACGGTACCGTGCTCGGACAGAAGGTCACCCCACTGGACCGCGCCGGGTTGTACGTGCCGGGCGGCAAGGCGTCGTACCCGTCGTCGGTGCTGATGAACGCCATCCCGGCCAAGGTCGCCGGTGTCGGCGAGGTGGTGATGGTGGTGCCAACCCCGCGTGGCGAGGTCAACGAGCTGGTGCTGGCGGCCGCCTGCATCGCCGGTGTCGACCGGGTCTTCACCGTGGGCGGGGCCCAGGCAGTCGCCGCCTTGGCCTACGGCACCGAGAGCGTGCCGCAGGTGGACAAGATCGTCGGCCCGGGCAATATCTACGTGGCTACCGCCAAGCGCCATGTGTTCGGCCAGGTCGGCATCGACATGATCGCCGGCCCATCGGAAATCCTGGTGGTGTGCGATGGTCAGACCGATCCGGACTGGATTGCCATGGACCTGTTCTCCCAGGCCGAGCACGACGAGGATGCCCAGGCGATCCTGGTTAGCCCGGACGCCGCGTTCCTCGACCGTGTCGCCGCCAGCATCGACAAGTTGCTGCCGACCATGGAGCGTGCCGAGATCATCGAGAAGTCGATCAATGGCCGTGGTGCGCTGATCCAGGTGCGTGACATGCAGCAGGCCATCGAGGTGGCCAACCGCATCGCCCCCGAGCACCTGGAGCTGTCGGTGGCCGACCCGCAGGCCTGGTTGCCGCAGATCCGCCACGCCGGCGCGATCTTCATGGGCCGCCACACCAGTGAGGCGCTGGGTGACTACTGCGCCGGCCCCAACCATGTGCTGCCGACATCCGGTACTGCGCGGTTCTCGTCGCCGCTGGGGGTCTATGACTTCCAGAAGCGTTCGTCGATCATCTTCTGCTCCGAGCAGGGCGCCTCCGAACTGGGTCACACTGCCTCGGTACTGGCCCGTGGCGAATCGCTGACCGCCCACGCGCGCAGCGCCGAATACCGCATCCTCAACGAGAAGGGGAACTGAGCATGAGTCGTTTCTGGAGTCCCTTCGTCAAGGACCTGGTGCCTTACGTGCCGGGCGAGCAGCCCAAGCTGGCGCGGCTGGTAAAGCTAAACACCAATGAGAACCCCTACGGCCCCTCGCCCAAGGCCTTGGAGGCCATGCGTGGTGAACTGAACGACAACCTGCGCCTATACCCGGACCCGAACGGTGATCGGCTCAAGCAGGCCGTGGCCGAGTATTACGGCGTGACGCCGGCGCAGGTATTCGTTGGTAACGGCTCGGATGAGGTGCTGGCGCATATCTTCCACGGTCTGTTCCAGCATGACCGTGGGCCGCTGTTGTTCCCGGACGTGAGCTACAGCTTCTACCCGGTGTATTGTGGCCTGTACGGTATCGGGTTCGAGCAGGTGGCGCTGGATGAGCAGTTCCAGATCCGTGTTGCGGACTACAACAAGCCCAATGCTGGGATCATTTTCCCCAACCCCAATGCGCCGACCGGTTGCCTGCTGCCGCTAGAGGCGGTCGAGCAGTTGTTGCAGGCCAACCGGGATTCGGTGGTGGTGGTCGATGAGGCCTACATCGATTTTGGTGGTGAGACGGCTATCAGCCTGGTCGATCGCTACGATAACCTGCTGGTGACCCAGACCTTGTCCAAGTCACGTTCGCTGGCGGGGCTGCGGGTTGGCTTGGCGGTGGGGCACCCTGACCTGATCGAGGCGTTGGAGCGGATCAAGAATAGCTTCAACTCCTACCCGTTGGATCGCATGGCGATTGTCGGGGCGGCGGTGGCGTTCGAGGACCGGGCTTATTTTGATGAGACTTGCCGCAAGGTCATCGATAGTCGGGAGGTGCTGGTGGCCGAGTTGCTGGCGCGGGGGTTCGAGGTGTTGCCTTCGGCGGCGAACTTCATCTTTGCTCGGCATCCCGAGCAGGATGCTGCGGGGATTGCGGCGCGGTTGCGGGAGCAGGGGGTGATTGTGCGGCACTTCAAGCAGGAGCGGATTGCGCAGTTTTTGCGGATTACCATTGGGACGCCGGAGATGAATCGGGCTTTGCTTGATGCTTTGAATTAATTCTGGGGTTTTTGATGGGGGCGGGTTGGGAGTGGCTGTATAACTTCTGATTCGCCCCCTTGTTGTTGTTGTTGTTGTTGTTGTTGTTGTTGTTGTTGTTGTTGTTGTTGTTGTTGTTGTTGTTGTTGTTGTTGTGGGTTTTGGTGGTTTTATGCGCATTCATTTGTGATGTCGACGCATAGTCACCTTTCCGCCCTTACGGCGGGTTGGTCGTGGCCAAAGTAACCAAAGCCGTGGCGCTCCGTTCATCCGGCCCCTGCGCTG
>NZ_SOZA01000052.1 GCF_004519305.1 Pseudomonas sp. RIT623
AGCAACACATCTGCATCTGGGCAATCAGATAAACTGCCTCCATGTCTGATTTTTCTCTCCCCCTAGCCCCCCTGCAACGCCTCGACCTATCTTGGTTACGCCACGCGGGAATCGAAGCCGCGGTCCTGCGCCTGGACCTGATCGACCCGCTGATCAGCGGCAACAAATGGTTCAAGCTGCGTCATCACCTCCTCGAAGCCCAGAAGGCCAATGCTCCAGGCCTGATCAGCCTGGGCGGCAACTATTCCAACCATCTCCACGCCCTGGCGGCCGCCGGCAAGCGTTTCGGCTTCGCTACCGCCGGGCTGTTGCGTGGCCACCCTCAGGAAACACCGACGGTACAGGACCTGCGAGCCCTGGGTATGGAGCTGCACTGGCTCGGTTTCGGCGGCTACCGCAACCGCCATGAGCCCGGCTTCTGGGAGCCCTGGCAGGCCCGCTACCCGGGCTGGCACTGCATCCCCGAAGGCGGTGGCGGCCCAGCTGGCGCGCAGGGCTGCGGGTTGATCGTCAGGCAATGCCGGGCGCAATTGGCAACGCTGGGCTGGATTGACTACGACGCCTGGTGGGTGGCGGCAGGCACCGGCACGACCTTGGCCGGTATGGTGCTGGAAGAGGCGGGCAGGCATAGGGTCCATGGCGCTCTGGCCGTGCCCTTGGGCCATGGTGTACCGGAAACCGTCGCGGCGCTGGTGGGTGTGCACGGCTACCAGTTGCATGACGCCAGCCGTGGCGGCTTTGCCCGTATCGATGACGCGCTGCTGGCGTTCATCGCCGACACCGAACGGCAAACCGGCATGCCGCTTGAGGCGCTCTATACCGGCAAGGCCCTTTTGGCCCTGCGCGATCAGGTCGAGGCCGGGCATTTCGCTTCCGGCACCCGCCTGGTGTTCCTGCACAGCGGAGGCTTGCAGGGGCGACGCGGTTACTTGTAGGGCAGCATGCGCAGCAGCGTGTTGTCGCGCCGCACATAGTGGTGATAGAGCCCGGCCAGCGCGTGCAGGCCGATCAGCCAGTAGCCCCAGCTGCCGATACGTTCATGCCAGCCCTTGATGAACTTGCTCAGGTCCGGGTCGGGGGCGACGATCGCCGGTAGCTCCAGGCCATAGAACGGGATCGGCTTGTCGGCGGCACTGAGTATTGCCCAACCGGCCAGCGGCAGGCCGATCATCATCAGGTACAGCAGCAGGTGTACCAGGTGCGACAGCCCCGTCTGCCAGGCCGGTGGCCTGGGCACGATCGGCGGAGTGGGGCGCGACAGGCGCATGGCCAGGCGCAGCCAGACCAGCACGAACACCGTCAGCCCAAGCATGAAGTGCAGGTCTTTCATCAGGTCGCGTTCAGCGCTGCCCTTGGGGAACAGGCCGCGCAGTTCGATGCAGGCGTAGACGGCGGCCAACAGCACCAGCATCAGCCAGTGCAGGGCGATCGACAGACGCGCGTAATGGGTCGCGGGGGTGGATGAAACCATGGTGGGTCCTCGTCATCAGGTTGCACGGGCGCTCTTCTCGGCGCCTGACCTTCACTCTAATCGCTGGCGTGGAAATTTGTTTGCTTCAGATCTATCAAACATCACCGACACAGCAAGCTGGGTGATGGCTTTTAGCCTGCACCTGATGACAATCGCACAAGGATCCTGTGTCAATGAAACACTTCATCAGTACCCCTCGGGTCGCGCTGTTCGGCGCCCTGTCACTGCTGCTCGCCGGCTGCGAGCAAGTCCCGGCGGTCAAGACGCCGCCGATTGCCGCCCTGACCATTCCGCTTTGCGTGAACGACGAATGTGCCGTGCTGGACCAGAACGGCGCGTTCCGGATTGCCCCAGGCAGTGAATTCACTCAGCTCTACACTCAACCCTTCACCGATGCCTTCATCTTCGGACGCGGCGACTATTGGCACCTGGCCAGCGGTGACGGCAAGCGGGTGATTCGCGCCGACCTCACCGATTCGCTCTACACCTTGACTCCCGGCCTGTTCGGCTATGTTCGCGATGGCAAGGTCGGGGTAATGGACGAGCAGGGCAAGGAAGTCCAGCCGCCGATCTTCGACACTGTCTATGTCGGTGGCGACAACGACTTCATCGTTTACGAGATCGACGAGTTGCGTGGCATCCTCACGCCCCAGGGCGAGAAGGTCAGCGAGGCGGTGTTCGACTCGATGTATGTGCGCGAAGATTTCGCCAAGCGCGGCAACTGGGTACTGGCCGAGCGCCAGGGTGAGAACTGGGGGTACAACCTGCAGACCAAGGTGTTGCGCAAGCTCGATTTCGACACCATTGTCAGCGCCGCCGACGGTCACCTGGTCGTCTCCCGGGAGGGAACTGCCGGCAAGGGGCTGGCGGATGCCGAAGGCAACCTGGTGATCCCACTTGGCCAGGGTTGGCTGGGCACGCCGGGCAGTGGTCTGGTGGCCTTCCGCGATGACTACGAGAAGCCGTGCGGCTACCTCGACTACCAGGGCAAGGTGGTGATCGAGGCGAAGTATCAGAACTGCGAGACCTTCGGCAAGGTTGGCGGCATGGTGCAGTTGCCGCGTACCGATGAAGACCGGGGCAAGGCCGGGATGATCGGGCATGACGGCAAATGGCTGATCGAGCCCGAGTACGATTCGATCGGCGACGCTGGCATGGGTTTGCTCGGCATGAGTGGCCATCGCCCCGGTTTCAACCATATCGGCAAGCTGCAGAACATGTTCCTGGCAACCTACGGAACCATCGACCTGGACCAGGGGAAGGTCGTGTTCCAGCCCACCTACAAGCAGATCGGCGTGGTCGCGCCCAAGCGCTATGCCTTCACCGAGCTGAAATCGCCGAAGAAGACGGTGGTGTTCCTGGGCATGCCGAGCGAAACCGACACCGTGGGCCTGATGGACGAGCTGGGCAAGGTGTTGGTCAAGCCTGAACAGTTCGTATCGTTCAAGCTGCTGGCTGATGGCCGCCACCTGCTGGCTGCCGAAGGCAGCAGGTCGGACACCGCGCGCGCGCTGTACGACCTCGACGGCAAGCTGCTGGTGCCCGCCAAGTGGCAGGACCTGGTGGTCGACGAGGCGCGTGGCGCGATCTTCGCCTATCGAGTCGAGGGCAATGGCGACGACGCCGTGCGTACGCTGCGCGCCCTGTATCGCCTGGATGGCAGCGTGGTGTTCGATACCAACCGCCTGCCTTGCGGCGCGGAACAGGTGGTCGACGGCAAGGGCCAGGTGCTGTGGCCGAAGGATGCCCAGGCGCATTGCCCGGCGCCTGAGCCTGTGGCCGAGGCGTCCTGAGGCCCGGTCTTCTGTCGCCGGTGAACCGGCGACAGTCTGCTTCAGCGTGGGGGGAGGTCCGGCCAGGTGTCGGCCACCAGAAACATCCGTTCGACCTCTTCCCATGTGCCGTCCGCCTGTTCCTCCACCCGGCTCAGCAGGTGTGCGTGGGTATCGGGCTCCAGCCCTTTGCGCCAGGCGTCGAAGCGCGCTGCGCTCCAGCAGGCCTGTGCTTCAAACCGCGCCGGCGCCAGCCAAGCGTGGCGGGGCAGGGGCTGCCAGCAGCCGTTTTCGACCTCGCTCCATTGCGATTGACGTAGCCAGCGTCCGCGCAGGTGCCGGGGGTTGGCCCCCTCTGGCGAGCGGGTCTGTCCTGACCGTGGGTAGAACAGGTAGCCGCCAAGCCACAGGTGGGCCTGCACTCGATCCAGGCCCAGCCCGGCCAGCACCGAGCGGCTGCGCGCTCCGCTCGACATGGGCAACTGGTGCTGCGCCAGGTGCGCCAGCTTGCGCCCCAGCCGGTCATGGCAACCGGGGCCGAGCCAGAGGTCCGGGTCGCCGCTGTCACCGCGTGGGGGGCCCAGGTAGAGCTTGATGGCCAGTTCCAGATGATGATCGCCCTCTCGGTCGCGCAGCAGAATGTCCAGTTCGCCCAGAGTATGCCCGCCGTCGCGGATCGCCAGGTTGGCCGCTAACAGTTCGATGCCCGGTGCCTGGTGCAGGGCAAACTGCCACAGGCTTTCGTAGTACAGGCCGAGCCGCCGGCTGTTAAGGCGTGCCAGCCAGGCCAACAGCGGCCCGGGGGCCTGGTCGAGGTGGACGAGCCAGCGGCCCAGGGCCTGCGGGTCGTCGGCCCAGGCGCTGCCCTTGAGCGGGTGGCGCTGGGCGCAGGCGGCGTCCTCCAGCAGCGGCGGTGACAGCAGCGTCCAGGCCAGGTCGCGCACCGCGGGGTGGCGAAGCTGGCGGGGCAGGAGTTCGAGGTCGGCGAAGGGCATCATCCTGCGAGCATAGCCGGTTTGCCGCTGGCCAGTCCTTTCGCCCATAATCGCGCCATTGTCACCCGCCGCAGAGCTTTGCAGGAGCACCATGGAGCAATTTCGCAATATCGGTATCATCGGCCGCCTTGGCAGCTCCCAGGTGCTCGACACCATTCGCCGACTGAAAAAATTCCTCCTCGAGCGCCACCTGCACGTGATCCTCGAGGATGCCATCGCCGAAGTGCTGCCTGGCCACGGCCTGCAGACCTCCACGCGCAAGCTGCTGGGTGAAGTCTGCGACCTGGTCATCGTCGTTGGTGGCGACGGCAGCCTGCTCGGTGCCGCCCGCGCCCTGGCCCGACACAATGTGCCGGTGCTGGGCATCAACCGTGGCAACCTGGGTTTTCTCACCGATATCCGACCCGACGAACTCGAGGAGAAAGTCGCCGAGGTACTCGACGGCCATTACCTGGTGGAAAACCGCTTCCTGCTGCAGGCCGAGGTGCGCCGCCATCACGAGGCCATAGGCCAGGGCGACGCGCTCAACGACGTGGTGCTGCACCCTGGCAAGTCGACGCGGATGATCGAGTTCGAGATCTACATCGACGGCCAGTTCGTCTGCAGCCAGAAGGCCGACGGCCTGATCGTCGCCACGCCCACCGGCTCCACGGCCTATGCGCTGTCCGCCGGCGGCCCGATCATGCACCCCAAGCTCGACGCCATCGTCATCGTGCCGATGTACCCGCACACCCTGTCGGGCCGGCCGATCGTGGTGGATGGCAATAGCGAGCTGAAGATCGTCGTGTCCAAGGACCTGCAGATCTACCCGCAGGTGTCCTGCGACGGCCAGAACCACTTCACCTGTGCCCCCGGCGACACCATCACGGTGAGCAAGAAGCCGCAGAAGCTGCGCCTGATCCATCCGCTGGACCACAACTACTATGAGGTCTGCCGCACCAAGCTCGGCTGGGGCAGCCGCCTGGGAGGCAGGGACGACTGATGTTCGATCCGGCGCGCAGTTTCGACATCATCGGCGACGTGCACGGTTGCGCACTGACCCTCGAACGCCTGCTCGACACCCTCGGCTACAAGCGGGTCGGTGGGGTCTGGCGCCACCCACGGCGCCAGGCGCTGTTCCTCGGCGACATCGTCGACCGCGGCCCGCGCATTCGCGAGGCGCTGCACATCGTCCATGACATGGTCGAGGCCGGCCAGGCCTTCTGCATCATGGGCAACCACGAGTACAACGCCCTGGCCTGGGTCACCCCGGCGCTGCCAGGTAGCGGCAAGGCCTATGTGCGCGAGCACACCCCGCGCCATGCGCGGCTGATCGACGAGACCCTCACCCAGTTCGCCCAGCACCCCGGCGACTGGCACGACTTCATCCAGTGGTTCTACACCTTGCCGCTGTTCGTCGACGCCGGGCGTTTCCGCCTGGTGCACGCCTGCTGGGACCCGCAGCTGATCGCGCCGCTGCGTCAGCAATACCCCGGTGGTTGTATCGACGAGCACTTCGTGCAGGCCTCGGCGGTGCCCGGCAGTTTCGCTTCGACCGTGTGCAACCGCTTGCTGCGTGGCACCGACATGCGCCTGCCGGATGGCCTGACCCTGACCGGTGGCGATGGCCTGACCCGCGCCTTCTTCCGCACCAAGTTCTGGGAAGAAGACCCGCAGACCTACGGCGATATCGTCTTCCAGCCCGACGCGCTGCCCGACGAAGTAGCCCGCACGCCGCTCAGTCACAGCCAGAAGAACGCCCTGCTGCGCTATGCCGAGGACGAACCGCTGCTGTTCGTCGGTCATTACTGGCGCAGCGGCCGGCCGGCGCCGATCCGCGCCAACCTGGCCTGCCTGGACTACAGCGCGGTGCTCTACGGCAAGCTGGCGGCCTATCGGCTGGACGACGAAACCCGCATCGACCCGCACAAGTTCGTCTGGGTCGATGTCGAACGCCCGCAGGCCAGCCAGTGAACGTGATCGAAGTGCTACGCCTGCCGTTGAGTGTCGATCTTGGCGGCTTCGTCGCCCTGCTGCGCCGTCTGCAGGTGCCGCATCGGGTCGTGGAGGAGGGCGAGGAGCAGGTGCTCTGGGCACCGCCGGCAATGGCCCATGAAGTACTGGAACTTTATCGGCGCTTCCCTGAGGGCAATGCCGACCTAGCAGCGATGCCCGAGCCTGTGGACGCCGGCATGCCGACCGCCCCGGCGGCGCCTTCGCTGAAGGAGCAGGCCCTGGCCTGCAAGGTCACCGCCGCGGTACTGATCCTGAGCCTGGTGGTCGCCGGGGTGACCGGCCTGGGTGACAACCTCTCGACCATTGGCTGGTTCACCTTCCTGTCGTTCAAGGTGCAGGGCGACTACCTGTACTTCACCCCCTTGCTCCAGGGCCTCGCCGAAGGCCAGTGGTGGCGCCTGGTGTCACCGATGCTGCTGCACTTCGGCGTGCTGCACCTGGCCATGAACGGCCTGTGGTATTGGGAGCTGGGCAAGCGTATCGAGCTGCGCCAGGGGCCGTGGATGTTGCTGGGGCTGACGCTGTTGTTCAGCCTGGTGTCCAACCTGGCCCAGCATTTCACCAGCGGGCCGAGCCTGTTCGGCGGCCTGTCCGGCGTGCTCTACGGCTTGCTCGGGCATGTCTGGCTGTACCAATGGTTGGCGCCTAACCCGCAGTTCAATCTGCCCAAAGGCGTGCTGGTGATGATGCTGATCTGGCTGGTGATCTGCCTGAGTGGCTTGGTCGGTCAGCTCGGCTTCGGCCAGATCGCCAACGCCGCCCATGTCGGTGGGTTGCTCATCGGATGCCTGACGGGGCTCTTGGGTGGCGCGCTGGCGAGGCGTAAACTGACCGCCTGACTGAGGAGACAGCATGTCCACGTTCGCGCAAATGATCGAAAACATCACCCCCGAGATCTACCAGAGCCTGAAGACGGCCGTGGAAATCGGCAAATGGTCCGACGGCCGCAAACTGACCGCCGAACAGAAAGAGCTGTCGCTGCAGGCGGTGATCGCCTGGGAGATCAAGAACCTCCCCGAAGAGCAGCGCACCGGCTACATGGGCCCGCAGGAATGCGCCTCGAAGTCGGCGCCGATCGCCAACATTCTGTTCAAGTCGGACTCGGTACATTGATCGAACTCGCTCGTGGCTCTTTGAGCAAGATGGCGGTGCGCCTGGACGCACCGGTCGTTCAATACAGTTTCCGCCTGGATGACACCGAGGTGCCAGTCAATCCGCTGATCGGCCAGTCGATCCGCCTGGAGTACCTCGGCGCGATCCATTGCAGCCATTGCGGCAAGCGCACCAAGACCAGCTTCAGCCAGGGTTACTGCTACCCGTGCATGACCAAGCTGGCCCAGTGCGACGTGTGCATCATGGCTCCGGAACGCTGCCACTACGACGCCGGCACCTGCCGCGAGCCGTCGTGGGGCGAGCAGTTCTGCATGACCGACCACGTGGTGTACCTGGCCAACTCGTCGGGCATCAAGGTCGGCATCACCCGCGCCACCCAGTTGCCCACCCGCTGGCTCGACCAGGGCGCCAGCCAGGCGCTGCCGATCATGCGCGTGGCCACCCGCCAGCAATCCGGGCTGGTCGAAGACGTACTGCGCAGCCAGGTGCCGGACCGCACCAACTGGCGCGCGCTGCTCAAGGGCGACGCCGAGGTGCTCGACCTGCCGGCCATCCGCGAGCAGATCTTCGACGCCTGCGCCGACGGCATCCGCGTCTTGCAGGAGCGCTTCGGCCTGCAGGCCATCCAGCCGCTGCCCGACGCCGAGGTGGTGCAGATGCGCTACCCGGTCGAGGCCTACCCGAAAAAGATCGTCAGCTTCAACCTCGACAAGGACCCGGTCGTGGAAGGCACGCTGCTTGGCATCAAGGGCCAGTACCTGATCTTCGACACCGGCGTGATCAACATTCGCAAGTACACGGCCTACCAGCTGGCCGTGCTCCAGTAAAAGGATCGTCACCATGCGTACCGAACAACCGCAAGTGATCTACCTCAAGGACTATCAGGCCCCCGAGTACCTGATCGACGAGACCCACCTGACCTTCGAACTGTTCGAGGACCACAGCCTGGTCCATGCGCAGCTGGTCATGCGCCGCAACCCCGAGCGCGGCGCCGGCCTGCCGCCGCTGGTGCTCGATGGCCAACAGTTGGAACTATTGCGGGTATCGCTGGACGATGCCGAACTGCAGGCAGGCGACTACCAGCTCAGCGACGACAGCCTGACCGTGCAGCCCAAGGCCGAGCGCTTCACCCTGGACACCAGCGTGAAGATCCACCCAGAGAGCAACACCGCGCTGGAAGGCCTGTACAAGTCTGGCAAGATGTTCTGCACCCAGTGCGAGGCCGAGGGTTTCCGCAAGATCACCTACTACCTCGACCGCCCGGATGTGATGAGCACCTTCACCACCACGGTGATTGCCGAGCAGCACCGCTACCCGGTGCTGCTGTCCAACGGCAACCCGGTCGGCAGCGGCCCGGCCGAGGATGGCCGCCACTGGGCGACCTGGGAAGACCCGTTCAAGAAGCCTGCCTACTTGTTCGCGCTGGTGGCCGGTGATCTCTGGTGCAAGGAAGACACGTTCGTTCGCCAGTCAGGCCGCGATGTGACCCTGCGCATCTATGTCGAGCCGGAAAACCTCGACAAGTGCGACCACGCCATGGTCAGCCTGAAGAAGTCCATGCGCTGGGACGAGGAAGTCTACGGCCGTGAATATGACCTGGACATCTTCATGATCGTCGCGGTCAACGACTTCAACATGGGCGCCATGGAAAACAAGGGCCTGAACATCTTCAACTCGAGCTGCGTGCTGGCCCGCGCCGAGACCGCCACCGACGCTGCCCACCAGCGGGTCGAGGGCGTGGTGGCCCACGAGTATTTCCACAACTGGTCGGGCAACCGCGTGACCTGCCGCGACTGGTTCCAGCTGTCGCTCAAGGAAGGCTTCACGGTGTTCCGCGATGCCGAGTTCAGCGCCGACATGAACTCGCGCACGGTCAAGCGCATCGAGGATGTCGCCTACCTGCGCACCCATCAGTTCGCCGAAGACGCCGGCCCCATGGCCCACCCGATCCGCCCGGACAGCTTCATCGAGATCTCCAACTTCTACACCCTGACGGTGTACGAGAAGGGCGCCGAGGTGGTCGGCATGGTCCACACCCTGCTGGGCGCCGAGGGCTTCCGCAAGGGTAGCGACCTGTACTTCGAGCGCCATGATGGCCAGGCGGTTACCACCGACGACTTCATCAAGGCCATGGAAGACGCCAACGGCGTCGACCTGACCCAGTTCAAGCGCTGGTACAGCCAGGCCGGCACCCCGCGCCTGGAGGTTAGCGAGGCCTATGACGCTGCCGCGCAGCGCTACAGCCTGACCTTCCGCCAGAGCTGCCCGCCGACACCGGGGCAGGTTGAGAAACTGCCGTTCGTGATCCCGGTGGCGCTGGGCCTGCTGGATGCCCAAGGAAACGACCTGCCGTTGCGCCTGGCCGGCGAAAGCGCCGCCACTGGCACCAGCCGCGTGCTGTCGGTGACCGAAGCCGAGCAGACCTTCACCTTCGAAGGTATTGCCAGCCAGCCGCTGCCGTCGCTGCTGCGCGGCTTCAGCGCACCGGTCAAGCTGGGCTTCCCCTACGACCGCGACCAGCTGATGTTCCTCATGCAACACGACAGCGACGGCTTCAACCGCTGGGAAGCGGGGCAGCAGTTGGCCGTGCAGGTGCTCCAGGAGTTGATCGGCCAGCACCAGCGTGGCGAAGCACTGTCCCTCGACCAGCGCCTGATCACCGCACTGGGCACTGTGCTCGGCAACGCGTCGCTGGACCCGGCCATGGTCGCCGAGATGCTCTCGCTGCCGGGCGAGGCCTATCTCACCGAAATCAGCCAGGTGGCCGACGTCGATGCGATTCACGCCGCCCGTGAGTTCGCCCGCCAGCAGATCGCCGAGCAGTTGTTCGATGCCTTGTGGGCGCGTTACCAGGCCAACCGCGACGTGTCGCGCAACACCGCCTACGTGGCCTCGGCCGAGCACTTCGCCCGTCGCAGCCTGCAGAACATCGCCCTGTCGTACCTGATGCTGAGCGGCAAGCCGCAGGTGCTCAAGGCGACCCTGGAGCAGTACGAGCACTGCGACAACATGACCGAGCGTCTCACGGCGCTGGCGGTGCTGGTCAACTCGCCGTTCGAGGCCGAGCGCGCCAAGGCCCTGGACGCCTTCGCCGTGCACTTCAAGGACAACCCGCTGGTCATGGACCAGTGGTTCAGCGTGCAGGCGGCCAGCACCCTGCCGGGCGGCCTGGCGCGGGTCAAGGCATTGATGCAGCACCCGGCCTTCACCCTGAAGAACCCGAACAAGGTGCGCGCGCTGATCGGTGGTTTCGCCGGGCAGAACCTGGTCAACTTCCATGCCGCTGACGGTTCGGGGTATCGCTTCCTGGCGGACCTGGTGATCGAGCTCAATGCGCTCAACCCGCAGATCGCTTCGCGCCAACTGGCGCCGCTGACCCGCTGGCGCAAGTATGACGACCAGCGTCAGGCGCTGATGAAGGGCGAGCTGGAGCGGATCCTCGCTTCCGGTGCGCTGTCCAGCGATGTGTACGAGGTGGTGAGCAAGAGCCTGGTGTAAGCCTGGTCGACATTGGGGCTGCTGCGCAGCCCTTTCGCGGCACAAGGCCGCTCCTCCAGGGGATCGCGATCTTCTGTAGGAGCGGCCTTGTGCCGCGAAAGGGCCGCAAGGCGGCCCCGGCTTTTTGTGGTTAACAAAACATAACGTCCCGCTCGTTGTGTTCTGTCGGACAATCCCGATAGCATGGCCAGAAGCTATTCCAGGCCTCTGGAACAGGGGTTTCGGCAGTACCTGGCAATAGATTGACCCACCACAAGAACACAACAGGGGGCAGTCATGAGAGAGCGGATTACGCCACGTCGCCGGCTGGCGGCAGGCGCGATGCTGGCATTGGTGCTGGGCATTGGCGCTGGCAGCGTCGAGGCGGCGGTGGCCGCCGACGACTATTCGGTGGAATCGGCCAAGGCCAGCCAGAGCCTGTTGATCGGCGCCACCCACGCCGGCCAGCGCCTGGTGGTGGTTGGCGATCGCGGCCATATCCTGTTCTCCGACGACCAGGGCAAGACCTGGACCCAGGCCCGGGTGCCCACCCGGCAACTGCTTACGGCAGTGTTCTTCCTCGACGACAAGCGCGGCTGGGCGGTCGGCCATGACGCTCAGATCCTCGCCAGCAACGACGGCGGCGCGACCTGGAGCAAGCAGTTCGAAGACCTGTCCCGCGAAGCGCCTTTGCTCGACGTGCGTTTCGTCGATGCTCAACATGGCTTTGCCGTCGGCGCCTATGGCGCGCTGCTGGAGACCACTGATGGCGGTCAGCACTGGCAGGACGTCGGCGAGCGCCTGGACAACCCCGACCAGCTCCACCTCAACGCCATCACCACGGTGAAGGACGCCGGCCTGTTCATCGTCGGCGAGCAGGGCAGCATGTTCCGCTCCAGCGATGCCGGTCAGAGCTGGACGGCGGTGCAAGGCCCCTACGAGGGCTCGCTGTTCGGTGTGATCGGCACCGCTCAGCCCAACACCCTGTTGGCCTACGGCCTGCGCGGCAACCTGTTCCGCTCCACCGATTTTGGCGATAGCTGGCAGCCGATCGAACTCAAGGCCGAGCGCGGCCCGCTCGAATTCGGCCTGGCAAACGCTACGCTTCTCGAGGACGGTAGCCTGGTGCTGGTCGGCAATGGCGGCAGCGTGCTGCGCAGCCATGACGACGGCCAGACCTTCAGCGTGCGCAATCGCGGCGACCGCATCGCCCTGGCCGGGGTCAGCGGCCTTGCCGGCGGCGGCCTGCTGCTGGTGGGGCAGGGCGGCGTGCACCTGGCCTCGGCCGACGGTGTAGAGGAGGTGCGTCCATGACCAGCCGGGAGAGTTTCGACATGCAGCACAAGGACAAGGCCACCCTGCTGGAACGCCTGATCTTCAACAATCGTCCGGCGGTTATCGCCATCTGCCTGCTGGTCAGCGTGTTCCTGTTCTGGCAGGCCACGCAGATCCGCCCGTCCACCAGTTTCGAAAAGATGATCCCGCTGCAGCACCCGTTCATCGAGCAGATGATGGAGCACCGCAACGACCTGGCCAACCTCGGCAACACCGTGCGCGTGTCGGTGGAGGCGGTCAATGGCGACATCTTCGACAAGGACTATATGGAGACCCTGCGCCAGATCCATGACGAGGTGTTCTACATCCCTGGTGTCGATCGCGCGGGCCTTAAATCGCTATGGAGCCCCAGTGTGCGCTGGAGCGAAGTCACCGAGGAAGGTTTCTCCGGCGGCGAGGTGATCCCCAACACCTACAACGGCTCCCAGGACAGCCTCGACACGCTGCGCGACAACGTGCTCAAGTCTGGCCAGGTCGGGCGCCTGGTGGCCAACAACTTCAAGTCGAGCATCATCGACATCCCGCTGCTGGAAAGCCACCCCGACCCGCAGGACCCGGGCAAGCAGGTCAAGCTCGACTACCAGCAGTTCTCGCATCAGCTCGAGGAGAAGATCCGCGACAAGTTCCAGGCGCAGAACCCCAACGTGAAGATCCACATCGTCGGTTTCGCCAAGAAGGTCGGCGACCTGATCGACGGCCTGGTGATGGTGGCGTTGTTCTTCGGCGTGGCGCTGCTGATCACCTGGGCGCTGCTGTACTGGTTCACCTGGTGCATCCGCAGCACCATCGCCGTGCTGATCACCACCCTGGTCGCGGTGGTCTGGCAGTTGGGGCTGATGCATGCGGTGGGCTTCGGTCTGGACCCATACTCGATGCTGGTACCCTTCCTGATCTTCGCCATCGGCATCTCCCACGGGGTGCAGAAGATCAACGGCATCGCCTTGCAGTCCAGCGACGCCGACAACGCCCTGACCGCCGCGCGCCGTACCTTCCGCCAGCTGTTCCTGCCGGGGATGATCGCCATCCTTGCCGACGCGGTGGGTTTCATCACCCTGCTGATCATCGACATCGGCGTAATCCGCGAGCTGGCCATCGGCGCTTCGATCGGCGTGGCGGTGATCGTCTTCACCAACCTGATCCTGCTGCCGGTGGCGATCAGCTACGTCGGCATCAGCCAGAAGGCCATCGCCCGCAGCAAGAAGGACGCCACCTGTGAACACCCGTTCTGGCGCCTGCTGTCCAATTTCGCCAGCGCCAAGGTGGCGCCGGTGTCGGTGGTGCTGGCGCTGCTGGCCTTCGCCGGCGGCCTCTGGTACAGCCAGAACCTGAAGATCGGCGATCTCGACCAGGGCGCCCCGGAGCTGCGCCCGGACTCGCGCTACAACCAGGACAACAGCTTCATCATCAGCAACTACTCGACCAGTTCCGATGTGCTGGTGATCATGGTCAAGACCCCGGCCGAGAGCTGCTCGATCCACTCGACCATGGCCCCGATCGACGAGTTGATGTGGACCATGGACAACACTCCAGGGGTGCAGTCGACCATCTCCCTGGTGACCGTGTCCAAGCAGGTCATCAAGGGCATGAACGAGGGCAGCCTGAAGTGGGAAACGCTGTCGCGCAACCCGGACATCCTCAACAACTCCATCGCCCGTGCCGACGGCCTGTACAACGCCGACTGCTCGCTGGCGCCGGTGCTGGTGTTCCTCAACGATCACAAGGCCGAAACCCTGGAACGGGTCACCGCCGCGGCCAAGGCCTTCGCCGACAGTCACAACAAGGATGGCTTGCAGTTCCTCCTGGCGGCCGGTAACGCTGGTATCGAAGCGGCCACCAACGAGGTGATCAAATCGGCCGAGCTGACCATCCTCATCCTCGTCTACATCTGCGTGGCGGTGATGTGCATGATCACCTTCCGCTCGTTTGCCGCGACCCTGTGCATCGTCCTGCCGCTGGTACTGACCTCGGTGCTGGGCAACGCGCTGATGGCGTTCATGGGGATCGGCGTCAAGGTCGCCACGCTGCCGGTGGTGGCGCTGGGCGTGGGCATCGGCGTGGACTACGGCATCTACATCTACAGCCGCCTGGAAAGCTTCCTGCGTGCCGGCCTGCCATTGCAGGAGGCCTACTACGAAACCCTGCGCTCCACTGGCAAGGCGGTGCTGTTCACCGGCCTGTGCCTGGCCATCGGCGTGTGCACCTGGATCTTCTCTGCGATCAAGTTCCAGGCCGACATGGGCCTGATGCTGACCTTCATGTTGCTGTGGAACATGTTCGGCGCGCTGTGGCTGTTGCCGGCGCTGGCGCGCTTCCTGATCAAACCAGAGAAATTGGCGGGCAAGGAGGGGGGGTCGATCTTCGCCCATTGAGTGACGTCAAGATCGCGGGTCTAGCCCGCTCCCACGATGTGCTTGGCGTGGGAGCGGGCTAGACCCGCGATTGCGTATAATGGCGGCATTTGTCTGAAATGGTATTGCCATGAGCACCCTCGCCACCGCCCTCGAATCCTGCGACATGCTGCTGATCGACGGCCTGCACGCTTTCGATTTCACCTTCGACGAATCCGGCCTGACCATCGAATGCATGGACGGTCGCCAACTGCGCCGCTGGATCTTCAACGCCGACCAGGTGGCCGCCGCCAGTGGCGCGGGCGACGACTGGAGCCTCAGCGATGGCGAGGGCGAGCATCGTCTAGTCTGTATGAGTGCTTTGCGTGCCCCGGATGAACAAGACGATGAACAGTAAATGGACACGCCTGCTGACCGCAGGCCTCATCACCCTGTCGATGGAGACCCAGGCCGCCACCTTGCTGGTGGGCAGCTACACCGATGGCGGTAGCGAAGGGATCTACCGCTACGACTTCAATCCCCACACAGGGCAGATTGACGCCACGCCCCGACAGGTGGTCAAGAGCGTCAGCCCTTCGTGGCTGGTGCTGTCGGCGGACCAGCGCCTGCTGTTCGCAGTCAATGAAACGCCCCAAGGCCAGGCCAGCAGTTTTTCGCTGGGCAAACAGGGCGAGATCAATGCGTTGAACCAGGTGCCAAGCCTGGGCGATGAGCCAACCCACGCCAGTCTCAGCCATGACCAGCGCTACTTGTTCGTCGCCAACTACGCGGTGGCCGCCGATCCAGGCGGCAGCCTGGTGGTGGTCCCGGTGGCGAAGGACGGCAAGCTCAAGCCAGTGGTGCAACAGGCCCGGCACACACCGAGCAAGGTCAATCCCGAGCGCCAGGCCGGCGCCCACGTGCATTCGCTGGTGTTGTCGCCCGATGGTCGCCACCTGTATGCCAGCGACCTGGGCGCCGACAAGGTGTTCATCTACCGCTACGACGGGGCCAGCCCCGAGCATCCGCTGAGCCCGGCGATTCCGCCGTCGGTGGTGCTGCCGCCGGGTAGCGGTCCGCGCCATCTGTTGTTCGACGCCAAGGGCCAGCATGCCTACCTGACCCTGGAAATGAGCGCCGAGGTGGTGGTGTTCGATGTGCAAGGCGGTGCCTTGAGCGAGCGCCAGCGCCTGCCGCTGACCGAGAACAAGGACGCTGCCGCGAAAGCTGCGGGCGGCCTGCACCTGTCGGCCGACGGCCGCTTCCTGTATGTCAGCAATCGCGGAACCGCCAACGAGATCGTGGTGTATGCCGTGGGCAAGGACGACGGCCAGCTGACCTTGCTGCAGCGTCGTTCGGTGGAGGGCGATCATCCTCGGGAGTTTGCCCTCGACCCTAGTGGCAACTACCTGTTGGTGGCCAACCAGAAGAGCAACCAGATCGTGGTCCTGCGCCGCGACCCGCGCAAGGGCACTTTGGGCGAAACGGTGCAGAAGCACGCGCAGCCAGCGCCTTCGGACCTCAAGTTCCTGGAATGAACGTGCGCTTGCGCAGCGGCCTTGTGTCGCGAACGGCTGCGTAGCAGCCCCGGCATTGATGTCTCAACGCTGAGACCCTGGGGCCGCTCTGCGGCCCTTTCGCGACACAAGGCCGCTCCTACAGGGCGCGCGGACCATTATCGATCAGCGTGATAATCGCTACTGCTGTAATGAATTTCAGTGGTCGAGCCCATCGGCGTAAGTTTTGACCCAAGGCCCCGACGGGGCAATGTCAAAACCACCGATGTCGAGGTCCGCCCACATGAACTTCAATCTCTTCCCGATCATCGCCGCTTCCGCCATTTCCGCTTCGGTTGTCCTGCCCGCTCACGCTCAGGTGGGGCAGGGCGGCAAAGTAGCCAACACCCACAGCTATACCCAAAAGTACTTGCAGCAGAGCGCGCATTTCCATGCCGCGCTGAGCAAGCATTCCAATTGAGTGTAAAGCCGTTGGTAATAGCACAGTGCCATGTGATTTAATTTGACGCTAAATTTTTGACTCTCCGAAGGGGCAGGGCATGATGTGGCGTATCACGGCGGTTGTGTTGTTGCTGATGTCCGCGCCAATCCTGGCGCTGTGACAGCGTTTCATTTGGCCATGATGGCGTTGAACAAGGCCGAATCCAGCCATCCTTGCAGCCAGCTGCGCAGTCGCGGATAAGCCGCCTCGGCGAACCATTCGGGTTCGACCCCGGCAAACTGGCGCATCAACGGCAGCACTGCGGCGTCGGCCAGGCTTGGGTGATTGGCAAACAGAAATGCTCGGTCCGCGAGCAG
Source organism: Pseudomonas sp. RIT623 (assembly GCF_004519305.1). Taxonomy (GTDB): domain Bacteria; phylum Pseudomonadota; class Gammaproteobacteria; order Pseudomonadales; family Pseudomonadaceae; genus Aquipseudomonas. The sequence continues at coordinate 16,801 of NZ_SOZA01000052.1, forward strand.
GTTTTCCAGCTCGGCCAGCCAGGCTTCGGCCTGTTGTCGATAATGCGCCCTGGAATATTCGGGATAGCGTTCGGCATATTTGTACAGGTTTACCTGCGCCTTGAACCTGCTGTCGTTGCGGGTGATCAGCGCATCGGCCTGGCGCGCCGCAGCCGGGTCGGCCAGCAGGCGCCAATCCTCGGGGTCGTGCTGCTCAAGGGCCCAGCGCATGATGTCGAGGCTTTCTTCCAGCACCCCGTCACCGCTATCGAGCACCGGCACCGTGCCCTTGGGCGACAGTGCCAGCAGCTCGGCCGGCTTTTCCTTCATCTTCACTTCGACTACCTGCACCGCGCACCCGGCATAGCGTAGGGCCAGGCGCGCGCGCATGGCCCAGGGGCAGCGGCGGAACGAGTAGAGAATCACCCGCACACCTCGACATCGCTCAGGCCATTGCCCTGGCGGCGTACCTGGATCTGCACCGGGATGCGTTCGTGCATCTCCTGCACGTGGGAGATCACTGCCACCTTGCGGCCTTGGGCCTGCAGGCCGTCAAGGGCGTCCATGGCCAGTTGCAGCGACTCGGGGTCGAGGCTGCCGAAGCCCTCGTCGATGAACAGCGATTCGATGCGCAGGGTGCTGGAGGCCATCGACGCCAGGCCCAGCGCCAGCGCCAGGGAGACCAGGAAGGTTTCGCCGCCCGACAGCGAGTGTACCGAGCGCAGCTCGTCGCCCATCTCGGTGTCCAGTACCAGCAGGCCCAGCGCGCTGCCGCCACGCTTGAGGCGGTAGCGTCTGGCCAACTGGCGCAACTGGCTGTTGGCGTGGTGCAGCAGCAGGTCGAGGTTGTAGCCCTGGGCGATCTTGCGGAACACATCGCCCGAGGCCGAGCCGATCAGCGCATTCAGGCGCGCCCAGCGCTGCCATTGCTGATAGGCCTGCTCGATCTGCTCGGCCAGGGCCTGGCTGGCCTGCTGACGGCGCTGGTCGTCGGCCTGACGGGCGCGGAGCTCGGCGCAGTGCTGCTCGTGAACGGCCAGTTGCTGCTGGAGTTCGGCCAGGGCTTGTTCCAGCGTGTCGACGGGGACGTCGCCCTGGGCTTGAGCGGCATGTTGTTCAAGGCGTTGCTCACGCTCCTGGAGCAGCACGCGGGCTTGCTCGACGGCTTTCTGCGCGGCTTGCAACTGCTCGCGCAGCTCGCCAAGCTGGGCGTCGTCGATAGCCAGCAGGCGATCGAGGCCGGCGTCGTCCAGCTCTGGATGTGCGCCGCGCCACTGGGCGATTTCGCCCTGCAACTGCTGGTGCTCCTGTTCCAAAGCCTGTTGGCGCTGCTGGTTGGCCTTGAGGTCGCCGGCCAGTTGCACGCTTTGGGTGTGCAGCGCTTGCAGTTTCTGGGCGCAGTCGGTCTCGGCGCTGCGCGCCTGTTCCAGCTGGGAGTCCATGTGCTGTTGCCAGGCTTCGGCGCTGGGCTGTTCACCAAGCAGCTCGCCCAGGGTGGCGCGGGCCTGCTGATGTTGCGCGTCCAGCGCGGCGAGTTTCTGTTGCAGTTGCTGCTGGCCTTGCAGGCGTGTCTGTTGCTGGTCGCGCAGCTTGTCGAGCTGGACTTGACGGGCCTGTTGCTCTTGCTGCTCGTCCTTGCGCAGGTCGAGCTGTTGGCGGCGCTGGGCGATCTGCTGGTCGAGGCCGAGGAAGGCGTTGGCCGGATCGTCGCGCAGGGCCCGGAGAATGTCCTGGGGCAGCACGCTGCCCAGGTCGTCGAGGCTTTGCTGCAGTTGCTGGGCGTCGGCGGCCAGGGCCTGGTGCTGCTGGTCGAGGTGACGCTGCGCCTGTTGCTGGGCCTCGCCTGCGGCCTGCAATTGCTGGGTAAGGCGAGCGGCATCCTTTTGCAGGGTGAGCAGGGCGCCCTGACGTTTCTCGTCGCGGTCGATCTCCTCGCCGAGGCGGCGTAACTGGCCGTCGAGCCACTTGCCGCGGGCCGCGTCGTCCTGCGGGGCAAGCGCCGGCCACAGGGCATGGGCCTGGAGCTGTTCGGTCACAGGCTGCAACTGCTCGCCGAGCTGCTGTTGTTGGTGCTGGTAATCCTTGAGCTGGGCATTGACCACGCCCAGTTCGGTGCGCAGTTCCACCAGCTTGCCATTGAGCTGCTCGACTTGCTTGTGCGCCGCCTCTTCTTCGGCCTGGTCGTGCCGACCAAGGCTGTGCAGCAGCGCTTCGGGCTGGTGGAACGGGTGTTCGGCGCTACCGCAGACCGGGCAAGGCTCGCCGTCGCGCAGTTGCGCGCGCAGCTCCTCGACGCTGGTGTTGCGCGCCAGGCGCTGGCGCTCGAGCAATTGACGGGTGAGGGTCAGCGCTTGCTCGGCGCTTTCCAGTTCGGCCTTGGCCGCGGTGCCTTCGCCGATCAGTTGCTGGCGCCGCTGCATGGCTTGCTGCTGGCGTTCACGCAGGGCGGCGATGGCCTGGCGCAGTTCTTGCTCGCGACCATGCAGGCGGCCCAGCTCTTCGACGGCGCGCTGTTGCTTGCGGTTGTCCTGGAGCATGGCGCCGAGCAGATCGACCTGCTCGGCCAACGCATCGGGTTCGGCACCGGCCTCGCGGAACAGCAGCTCGAAATGTTCGCGTTGCCCTTGTAGTTGGGCGTTGGCCTGGCTGGCCTGGGCCTGCAGTCCGGGCAGCTCTTCGCGGCCCTTGGCCAGGCGGCCGCCGATCAGCATGACCTGCTTGAGCTGTGGCAGATAGGCCTGCCAGGCGTCGGCGAGGCTGGCCAGGTGCTGGCTTTCGGCCAGGGCGGCATCGATCTGCGACAGCTGCTGCTGGCTGCGCTGCTGATGGTCTTCCAGCTGTTGCAGCTGCTGCTGGCCCGCGCTGGCCTCCCGCTCGACCTGGTTACAGGCTTCGCGCTGCTCGGCCAGGTCCTTGTCCAGGCGCGCGATGTCGCCTTGAGCGGCGAAGGCCTGGCGCAGGCGCGGAGCGTTTTCGCCTTGCTGGGCCTGCTGCTGGCCCAGGTGCTGGCGGGCGGCCCCGAGGGACTGCTGCAGTGCGTCGATATGTTGCTGCAGATCGCTTTGCTGGCGTTGTTGCTGGTCGATATCCGCCTGCACCGGGGCCAGTTGCGCGGCCAGGTGCTGTTGGCGATGGAATTGGTGGCGCTGGGGCGCCAGGCGCTCCAGGCGTTGCAGGTCGACGCGCTGCTCGGCCAGTTGCTGCCACGCCTGCTCGGCGGCTTGCAGGGCAGTGCCGGCCTCATGCTGCTGGGCCTGCAGGCGCTGCTGTTCTTCGAACCAGGTGCGCTGTTGCTCGAGCAGGCGCTGGCGCGACTGGTCGGCCTTGAACTGTTGCTGGGCCAGTTCCAGTTCCTGGTCGAGGGCGGCGCGGGCTTCGGCGGCCATCGGCAGCAGGTGCTCGGCCTGTTTCTTCAGGTCGTTGTGAACCTCGCCGGTTTCCCGAGCCTTGCTGAAGGCGCGTTGGCCGAGGCGGGTGTAGATCGCCGTGTTGGTGAGCTTTTCCAGCAACTCGCTGCGCTCGCGGTCGTCGGCCTTGAGGAAGGCGCCGAACTCGCTCTGGGCCAGCATCACCGCGCGGGTGAACTGCTCGAAATTCAGGCCCAGTCGGGCCTCGACCAACTGCTTGTATTCGTTCTTGCCGCTACCCAGCAACTGATCGCTGTCCAGGTCGTAGAGGCTTTGGCGGCTGAGTTGCAGCTTGCCGTTGGCCTTCTCACGGGCGCGGTTGGCTTCCCAGCGGGCGCGGTAGCGGCGCCCGTCGATACCGACGAAATCCACTTCGGCAAAGCCGCTGCCAGTGCCCCGGCGCAGCAGGTTGCGCGGGTCGGAGGTGGGTATTTCTTCGTCACCGTCTGGCACCTTGGCTTCGCGCTTGATGTCGTTCAACCGTGGCACGCTGCCGAACAGGGCCAGGCACAGGGCGTCGAGCAGGGTGCTCTTGCCGGCGCCGGTGGGCCCGGTGATGGCGAACAAGCCGGCGCTGGCCAAAGGCTCGGCGGTGAAGTCGATGTCGATGGGGCCGGCGAGGGAGGCCAGGTTCTTCAGGCGGATGGCGAGAATCTTCATGGCTGTTCCTCTTCTTGCAGCACGTCCTGCAGCAGCTCGGCAAAGTCGGCCAGGGCCTGCTCGTCGGCGGGGTTGCCGTACTGTTGCTGCCAGGCACGGCCGAACAGGTCCTGCGGGGTCATCTGGGCCAGCTCGACGAACGCCTGTTCATCGTCGTCCTGGCGCCCGGTTCCGGCGTACTCGGCGCTGATACGCACCAGGCGCACGGCCTTGCCGTGCAGGGCGGTCTCGATCTGCTGGCGCAAGTCCGGTTGCGGCTCGTCCAGGCGCACCCGCACCTCCAGCCAGGGCTGGCGGTTGGGGTCTTCGAGCAGGTCTATCACCGGCAACTGGGCGAGTTGTTCGAGCAACTCGCCCAGCGGCGCCGGGCCGACCCGTTGCAGGGCCACGGCGCGCGGTACCAGGCGCGCCTCGACGCTGACCAGTTCGCTGCCCGCCAGCTCCACTTCCAGCACCTGGTGCGGGTAGTTGATCTCGGCGAACGACAACGGGATCGGCGCGCCGCTGTAGCGGATGCGTTCCTCGCGGTTGACCTTCTGCGGCTTGTGCAGGTGGCCGAGGGCGACGTAGCTGATGGCCTTGTCGAACAGCCGCGCCGGCAGGGCCTCGGCATTGCCGATGATCAGGCTGCGCTCGGAGTCCTCGCTGATGCTGCCGCCAGCCATGTGCGCGTGGCTGACGGCGACCAGTGCCTGGTCCTTCTTGCGGATTTTTTGCGCGGCGCCGATCAGTTGTTCATGTACCAGGGTGATGCCCTTGAGGTAATCGTCGCCCAGGGCGGGGCCGGTGACTTCGGCCGGACGCAGGAAGGGCAGGGCCAGGCACCAGGCGCAGACCTTGCCGCGGGCGTTGGTCAGCGGAATCAGCAGGCGCTCGGCGTCCAGTTGGCCTTCATCGAGCCAGTGCACACGCCCCAGGGCATGGGTGCGCAGGCGGCGCATAAGCGGCGCCGGCAGCTCGATGCGCGAGCCGGAGTCGTGGTTGCCGGCGATCATCACGATATCCAGCTTGGGCTGTTGTTCGTGGGCCTGGACGATGAAGTCGTAGAGACGTTCCTGGGCTTTGACCGGCGGGTTGACGGTGTCGAAGATGTCGCCGGCGATCAGCAGGGCGTCGGGCTGGCGCAGGTGCAGTTGGCCGAGCAGCCAGTCGAGGAAGCAGGCGTGTTCGAAGTCGCGTTCCTGGCCGTGCAGGCTTTGGCCCAGGTGCCAGTCGGAGGTGTGAAACAGACGCATGGTTGACCTGTGGTTTGTCGAATCAGGCAAGCCGCCGCGTGTCATGAATGGGCTCGCGCAAGGGCGCGTATGGTAACCCAAGTCGGCCTTGGGCATCGGCGTCGGCATGGTCGCTTGTTGGATATTCCCGTGAATGGTTTAATATTTTGAAACAAGGATGTTTCATGAAACCCCGCATCGCGTCATTCCCATTCGTATCGTCGTCCCGGATACCGTCCGTGGCGCGCTTGCGCGTGGGTTGAGGGTTTCAGTAACCATGCGCGTGCTGGCAGGGATGCTGTCGCCGTGTGATACCCGCTTTATCGAATGTCAAAGGATCTGCAATGGAAAGTATTCCGCAAACCCAGGCCCCGGCCGACCTGAGCCGCTACAAGCCGAAATGGCAGGAGCGTTTCGCTTTCTTCGAGCAGAGCGGCGGCCCTCGTGACCCACGCTTCAAGCAAGCCTTCAAGGCGCTGCCGCTGGGCAAGCGCCTGCTGATCAACATGAACTGGCTGGCGTTCTTCTTCGGCCCGATCTACCTGTTCGTGCTCGGCCTGTGGAAGAAAAACCTGGCGTTGCTGGGTATTTCGGTGCTTATCGGGGTGGCGCTGGGCTTTTACGAAGGCATCACCGGCACTGAGCTGCCACGCGCCGTGGACACCGGCGTGAACTGTGGCCTGGCGGCGCTGTGGGCCACCGTGACCAACTACGCCTACTACCTCAAAGAGGTCAAGGGCCAGCAAGGTTGGAACCCGTTCGAGAAGTAGGCGGCACGCACAGGGCGGCGCTGCTCGCGCCATGCCTGGCCGTAGGCGAGCGCTCATCACCGATGCGGTGATAGCGCCCGCTTCATTTCGGATACAACGGCGGCAGGTTGCCGGTTTCCCCGGCCGGTGTCAGCACCTGTTCGGCGGGTGGGATGGCGCCGATCGCCCGCCACAGCTCATCGCCATGCCAATACTGGCCACTCTCGCTGTACAACGCCCCATTCAACCCATCCAGCGCATCGGACAACGGCACGAAACGCGCCGCCATCTCGGCCAGGGTTTCCGGCTGCTGCCGCGCCCAGGCATCCAGTGCCTGGCGCGTGGCCTGCGGGTCGTTGGCCTGGCAGGCGCGCTTGAGGTCGTCGAGCAGGGTCCGTGGGCTTGGGCCGCTCTGTGCGGCGCGCAATACCGCCGGTTGCGAGCGGGCACGCCACCATAAGGCGAAGCCGGCCAGGGTGGTCAGGGCCAGCACCAGCGTGGCCAGTTGCCAAGGCCAGAGCAGGGCGTTGCCGACACGGCTTTCGCCGACCGGGGTTTCCGCGCTCAGGGCTGGGTTGTCCTGCACATCCAGGGTGCGTGCCGGCAGGCTGCTGTGTTCCAGATGGTCCTCGCGGGTGTTCCACCAGGTGACTTCCAGCGCTGGCAGCGCCAGTTGACCACTGTGGGTAGGCACCAGCGCCTCGCGCTCCTCGCGGTTGGCGATCATGCCGCGCTCGCTGATTTCGTTGCGCAGCAGCGGTTGGTCCGGATAGCGGCGCAGGCCGACGGCCTCGGTAGCCGGCAGCGGCGGCAACTGGGTGCTCGACAGGCCCTCGGCGCGCAGGGTGACGTTGCGCGTCAGCGAGTCGCCGATTTGCGTGGCTTGCTGGGCCGGGTCGGGGTTCCAGTGTTCTTCCAGGGTCAGGCTGCGCGCCGGCAGCCAGGGGCGGTCGGCCGGGTAGCCGGCGGGGATCGGCTTGACCTCCAGGCGCAACGGCAGCGAGCTGACCTGCACCTGGCGCCCGACCCGTGGCGTGCCGGCAGGCTGCTCGCCGTTGTCGGCGGCGGTGGCGGTGAACTTCAGTGGCGGTATTTCGAGCGGGCCGCTCTGTTGCGGGTAGAGCGCGTAGCGGGTTTCGATCACGCCATGGCGTACGCCGTTGATGTCTTTTTCGTAGGTGCGCGATTCACCCAGCGGGTCGACCTTGGCGTTTTCCAGCTGTAGCGGGCTGAGGCTGCTGTCGTCGTACAGCGCCACCGAGTGGTAGATGCGCAGGGTCAGCACGGCCTGGGCCTGGACATACACAGCGTTGCTGTCGAGGGTGGCCTCGATGAACACCTGGGAGGCCACGTCCGGGCGCTGGCTGTCGGCCTGTTGCACCTGCAGCTCGATCGGCTGGCTGCGGGACTGGCCCAGTTGCAGTGGCGCAATGCTCAGGCTGCCGCTGCGCCGTGGTAGCAGGGTGATGATCCAGCGGGTGCTGGCGCGGGTTTCGCCGTCCAGGCTGTGCAGGCTGTTGAGCTGGCGCGTGCCGCGGACCTCGAAGTCGGGCTCGAGGGCTCGCAGGTCGGGTTTGCCGAACTGGGTCACGTCCTGGCTCTCGAGGGTCAGTTCCAGGGTTTCGCCGGCTTCCAGGCGTGTACGGTCGACACTGGCCTGCAGGGTAGGTTCGGCCTGGGCCGCGAGGCTCCACAGCAGGCCAAGAAGACAGACGCCGAGGCGACTCATCGTGGGTTTTCCTGATGCAATTGCTGTTCGTACCAGAATTTGCGCCGCAGCAGCTCTGCCGGGTTGTCGGGAATCTCCCGCAGCCATTGTTCCAGGGCCTGGCGCTGTTCGGCGTCGAGGCTGGTGGAGAGCGGCCGCTGTGGCGGCTGGGTGACGCTGTCATCATCGCCGCCGGCGTTGCCGGGCGGTGCCTGGGTGTTGCCGTTGCTGTCGCCGGAAGCCTGGACCTGGGCCTGCTCGTCGCTGCCGGGAGTACCCTGGACCTGGCTGCTGGCCGAGCTGCTGTTGCCCTCGGTGTTGTTGCCCGGGCTGCCCTGGGTATCGGCATCGGCGGGTTGCTCCTGGGCCTTGGCCTGGCGTTGCTGCAACAGTTGCTGGACCAGCGCCTGGTTGTCCAGCGCAGGCTTGAGGTCGGGCTGGCGCTCCAGGGCTTGCTCATAGGCGTCCAGCGCCGCTTCCAGCTCACCGGCGCGGGCCAGGGCATTGCCTCGATTGTAGTGCGCGGCGGCGCTACTGCCTTGGGCGAAGGCCGCCGCCGCGCCCGCGAAGTCGCCGGCCTGGTACAGGGCCATGCCGCGCCATTGTGGGTCTGCGAAATGCCTGGCGGCGGCGGCCGGTTGTTGCCGCTCCAGCAGTCGTTGGCCCTGCTGGTCAGGACGCAGCCACAGGTCGTTGAACTCGAAGGCCTGGCTTGGCTGCGGCAGCGCCAGCAGCAGCGGCAGGCAGAACAACCAACCGCGCCGGCCGGCGCAGGCGGCGAGCAGCAACAGTGGCAACAGCAACCAGTATCCCTGGTCGGCCCAGCTGTCCAGTTGCAAGGTCTGGCCGTCGTTGTGCAGCAGGCGTGGGTTGTCGAACAGCCCCAGGCCGCGCAGGTCGAGGTCGTCGATGCGGGCATGGCGGTAGCGCCCGCCGGTGCTGCTGATGAACGCCTTGAGCGAAGCGCTGTCCAGGCGCGGCACGAGAATGCCACCTTGTGCGTCCTTCAGATACTCGCCGTTGGCCTGGCGCACGGGGGCGCCCTCGCTACTGCCAATGCCCAGCATCAACAGGCTCGGCCCTTGGCGGCCAAGGGCCTGGAGGATGCCGGTGCGCTCCTGCTCGCCCAGCGCCGAGCCGATCAGCAGCAGGCGGCCTTGGCCCAGGCCGCTCTGGGCCAACAACGCCAGGCCCTTTTGCACGGCCAGGTCGGCACGCTGGCCGGGCTGCGGCATGATAGACGGGTCCACCGCCTCGAGCAGGTTGCGGGTAGTGCCCAGGTCGTCGGACAGCGGCACCAGGGTATGGGCGGAGCCGGCGTAGACGATCAGCGCGGTCTGGCTGTCGCGACGGTGCTCGAGCAGGTCGAGCACCTTGCGCCGAGCTTGTTCCAGGCGGTTTGGCGCGCTGTCCTCGGCAAGCATCTGTGGGGTCAGCTCGAGCAGGATCACCAGTGGGTCGGCCGGGCGCTGGCGGGTTTCCTCCAGGCGTTGCCAGCTTGGCCCGAGCAGCGCCAGCACCACCAGCAGCCAGGCCAGGCCCAGGGCGACCCACGGCAGCTTGCCGCTGCCGCCACGCCCGCCGCCAAGCAATACGGCATGGAATTGCTGCGGCAGGATCAGTTGCCAACGCCCGGCGCGCTTGCGCCGGTGCCAGAGCTTGAACAGCAGCCAGCCAAGCAGTGGCACCACCAGCAGCCAGAGCGGACGCAGCCATTGTGGCCAGAGGTCGATCATCGCCGCCTCCTCAGGCGCAGGCGCTTGAGGCGCTGACGCCATTCCGGGTGCGGTTGCAAAAAGCGCGGCTTGCGCAGCAGGCGTTGCAACAGGTTGTCCGGCCATTGCACGGCCACCACCAGCAACACGCTGAGCAGCAGCGCCAAGCCCAGTGGCCAGGCATACAGCTCGCTTGCCGTGCGCGCCTGGGTGGGTTGCTGGGCTACCGGCTCCAACTGGTCGAGGGTATCGCCAATGGCGTCCAACTCGGCTCCGTCGTGGGCGCGGAAGTAGCTGCCATGGGTGATGTCGGCGATCTCCTTGAGCGCCGCTTCGTCCAGGTCCAGGCTCGGGTTCAGCCCGAGCAGGCCGGGGGTGCCGCTGGCCTCGGGGTTGGCGCCGATGCCGATGGTGTAGATGCGCACGCCTTCCTGGGCGGCCAGGCGCGCGGCGGTCAGCGGGTGGATCTGTCCGCCATTGTTGGCGCCATCGGTGATCAGGATCAGCACCCGGCTTTGCGCCGGGCGCTGGCGCAGACGCTTGACCGCCAGGCCAATGGCGTCGCCGATGGCGGTGTTCTTGCCGGCGATGCCGATCTGCGCTTCGTCGAGGAAGGTGCGCACGGTGCGCCGGTCGAAGGTCAGCGGCGCCTGCAGGTAGGCTTGGCTGCCGAACAGGATCAGGCCGACCCGGTCACCCTGGCGGTCCTGGAGAAAATCGCCCATCAGCGCCTTGACCAGGTCCAGGCGGCTGATTTCATCGTTGTGCCATTGCATGTCGGGGAAGTCCATGGACCCGGACACATCCACCGCCACCAGCAGGTCGCGGCCGCTGGCCGACACCGGCACCGGCTCGCCCAGCCATTGCGGGCGCGCCGCAGCCAGTAGCAGCAGCAACCAGATCAGCAGGAACGGTGCCTGCTGGCGCCAGGTCGGCAGGTTCAGTCGCGCGCGCCGACCGGCCAGGCCCTCGAGCTCATCGAGAAAGCCCACCTTGAGCACCGGCTCGCCACTGTCGGCGGCAGGCAGCAGCAGGCGCGCCAGCCAGGGCAGCGGTAGCAGCAGGAAGATCCACGGCCAGGCCAGTTCAAACATGCTTGCGGATCCAGGTTTCGACCGCCTGGGCGAGGCCGGCGATGGCCTTGTCGTCGAGCTTGCACTCGGGCTTGTAGGCGCCTTCGACCAGCACCATCCAGCGCGTCAGGCCGGCGGCCGGGCAGCGGTTGTCGAGAAACGCCAGCCACTGGCGGCCGTTGAGGGTGTGGCTGTTGGCGCCGGGGTAATGGTTGCGACACAGGCGCTTGAGCAGGGCGTTGATCTGCTGCAGCCAGGCACCGGCCGGGGCGCCGTCGTAGGGGCGTGGCAGCCGGGCGAGCTCGGCCAGGGCTTCGACGCGCACCGGGTCCAGGGGCTGTTCGGCGCGTACCACCCGCGCCTTGCGTGGGCGCCAATGACGCAGGCGCCACAGGCTCCAGCCGAGCAACGGCAGCAGGACGAGCAGCAGCCACCAGCCAGGAGCAGGCGGCCACAGGCCGATCGCCTGCGGGGCGATCAGCGGCTGCAACTGGTCGAGCGGGTTCATCGCTGGCCGCCGTTCATGATGTATTCCGTGGACGTTGTGCGTTCAGGTACTCGCGCAGTTGTTCGATCATGTCGCTCTGGGTGCTCAGCGGCATCAGCACCACTCGCAGCTTCTGCGCCAGCAGCTCCCAGCGCTCGATGCGCGCTTCGGCTTGCTGGCGGTAGGCTTGGCGCAGAGTCGCGTCGAGGGTGTCGAGCTCCAGTTGCGCGCTACGCTGGGCGAAGCGCAGCAGGCCGGCTGCTGGCAGAGCGTGGTCGAGGGGGTCGCTGACCGGCATCAGCAGCACGTCGCAATGGCGCGAGAGCATCGCCAGGTGCTGTTCGACGCTGGCGCTGAGGGCGCGCTCGTCGCAGATGACGATGGCCAGGCTGCCCGGGCGTAACACCTCGCGCGCCCGGCGCAGGGCCAGGCCCAGGCTGTCGGGTTGCGGCACAGCCTCGGTGTGCAGGGCCTGGTTGACCTTGGCCAGGCGGTTGAGCAACTGCAGCAGGCTTTGTTTGCTGCGCCGGGGCTTGATCTCCAGGTGGTCGCTGTCGCCGAACACCAGGCCGCCAATGCGATCGTTATGGCCCAGCGCGGCCCAGCCAAACAACGCGGCGGCCTGGGCTGCCAGCACGGACTTGAACATCAATCCGGAGCCGAAGAACAGCCGTTGGCTCTGTTCGACCATGATGAAGATCGGCCGTTCGCGCTCTTCATGGAACAGCTTGGTGTGCGGTTCCTGGGTGCGGGCGGTGACGCGCCAGTCGATGTTGCGCACATCGTCGCCGGCCTGGTACACGCGCACCTGGTCGAAGTCGACGCCGCGCCCGCGCAGCCGGGAGTGGTGCAGGCCGACCAGCGGGCTGCGCTGGCCGGGGCGCGAGAACAGCTGGATCTCGCGCACGCGGTGACGCATGTCGATCAGCTCGGCGAGGCCAATGCGGATACCGGGTTCGGCCACGTGCGCGGTGGGCATGGGTCAGGCGACGGCGACGACGTCGAGGATACGCTGGACCACGCGGTCCTGGTCGACCCCGGCGGCTTCGGCCTCGAACGAGAGGATGACGCGGTGGCGCAGCACGTCGAACAGCACCGCCTGGATATCCTCGGGGCTGACGAAGTCGCGCCCGGCCAGCCAGGCGTGGGCGCGGGCGCAGCGGTCAAGGGCGATCGAGCCGCGGGGGCTGGCGCCGTAGGCGATCCAGTCGGCCAGTTCGCTGTCGAACTTGGCCGGGGTGCGGGTGGCCATCACCAGTTGCACCAGGTATTCCTCCACGGCGTCGGCCATGTACAGGCCGAGGATTTCCTTGCGTGCGGCGAAGATTGCCTGCTGGCTGACCCGGCGCTCGGGTTTGACCTCGCCGCCCAGCGCCTCGCCGCGAGCCTGCAGGAGGATGCGCCGCTCGACGGCGGCGTCGGGGAAGCCGATCTTCACGTGCATGAGGAAGCGGTCGAGCTGGGCTTCGGGCAGCGGGTAGGTGCCTTCCTGTTCGATCGGGTTCTGCGTGGCCATCACCAGGAACAGCGGCGACAGTTCGTAGGTGCTGCGGCCAACGCTGACCTGGCGCTCGGCCATGGCTTCGAGCAGGGCCGACTGGACCTTGGCTGGGGCGCGGTTGATTTCGTCGGCGAGCACCAGGTTATGGAAGATCGGGCCTTGCTGGAACACGAAACTGCCGGTTTCCGGGCGGTAGATCTCGGTACCGGTGATGTCGGCGGGCAGCAGGTCGGGGGTGAACTGGATGCGATGGAACTGGGCTTCGATGCCCTCGGCGAGCTCCTTGATGGCCTTGGTCTTGGCCAGGCCGGGGGCGCCTTCGACGAGCATGTGGCCGTCGGCCAGGAGCACGATGAGCAGGCGCTCGACCAGTTTTTCCTGGCCGAGAATCTGGGAAGAGAGAAAGGTGCGCAGCGCGATCAGCGCTTCACGGTGTTCCATCGTCGACGGTTCCTGGGG
>NZ_SOZA01000053.1 GCF_004519305.1 Pseudomonas sp. RIT623
TTCACCTTTTCGCCTTTACGGCGACCTACTTTTGCACGCGGGCAAAAGTAGGCAAAAACCGCTGGCTCCATTCATCCGGCCCCTACGCTTCGCTGCGGGGTTCCCTCGCTCCGTTCTTGCTCCCGTGGGTGCCGCGCTGTAGGGCCCATCCTGGGCCCCAGCGCTCGACGGCCATCCATGGCCGTCGCCCCACTACGCAAGAACTCCGCTCGGCCTCCTGAAGTCGCAATTGGCGGCGCCTGAACTATTGCGCGCTTAGAAGCAAAATCAACAGCGAAACAGATCAAGAGCAGATCAAGAGCAGATCAAGGGCAGAGATTTTTGATTTTTTAGTTGGAAATGTGTTGTTTGTTCCAACGCCGTCGTGGTGCAAGCCCACTTCCACGCTTGGCCACTTTACCGGTTTGGCGTGGGAGCGGGCTTGCCCCGCAATGCGAACCAGAGTTCCCACACATTCAACTAGCGACTAGCTGCGCCAGTGCAGGCGCCGCCCCTAACTTCGCGACTTCAGGAGGCCGAACGCAGGCCTTGCGTAGGGAGGTGACGGGCATGAATGCCCGTCAAGCGCTGGGGCCCAGGATGGGCCCTACAGCGCGGTCCTCCCGGGAGCAAGGCCGGAGTGAGGGAACCCCGGAGCGCAGCGTAGGGGCCGGATGAATGGAGCGAGGATTTTTTGGTTCCTTTTTGATCCTTCAAAAAGGGACCCGCCGTAAGGGCGGAAAGGTGACTATGCGTCGACATCACAAATGAATGCACACAAAACAACCAAAACCAACAACTAACCAACTAACCAACTAACCAACTAACCAAAACATGATCACTAAAATCAAAACGCCAGGAACTTCCTAAAGCCCCTGGCGCCAGCCAGCATTTAGCCAAACGGCCGTAACCCCTGCTTCATCCCAAACAGAAACAACAGCAGATCATGGTCCGGCTGAGCCCGCGCCTGGTCAGCCTTGGCCACCCGCGGCAGCGGGCACAACCCACCGACCTCGGCCTTGCTGAACACGGTCGGGCGAGGCTGCTCCCAGGCCGCCGCCGCCGCGGTGGTCACCGCCAACGCCGCCACCAGGAACAAAGCTCGAGCGATTTCTAGTTTCATTGCTCTAACCCTTTGACAGCGCTGCCAAACGCCATCTGGTAAAAATAGAGCAACATCTGCCATTGCGCGTCATTGAACGACGAATGGCGGCGCAGTTGGCGCAGGTCGTTGTACGCCGCGCGCTGGCAACTGATCCGCCGCCGGCATTTCTCCAGATCGAGCAACGCCACCTCGACCCGCGCCTGCTCCCCGTCGCCCATCACCTTGACGAACACATGCTTGCCGTACAGGCAGCCATGTTGCCAATGGCCCAGGTGCATACGCGCCAGGTTGTCCGCCAAGTCCTTGAGCATGCGCTCGTGAACCGCCTGCGGATATCGCTCGCGGGCACCCTCGGCATGCCAGGTATCAAGATCGACGAACCCCTCGAGCGCCTCGCTCACCAGCAATGCGCGCCATTGATGATCGGCATCGCGCTCGGCGCCGGCATAGACGATGCGCGGCACCCGCACACCCAACTGCTCGAAGCTGTGCAATGCATCGAGTTCGCGCAACACCGTGGGCCGGCCGAACGGGTGCAGCAGGCTGCGATAGATATGCCCCACCTGACGCTTGGCATACAGCATGTGGCCATGGTCATCGCTCAGGCGCTGCACACCACTCTCGCCACCGCGGCGCTGGTTAGGTTCCTCGACCCACTCCCCCTGCTGCTGCCAGTAATACTCGAACTGCCTGGATTCTTTCTGGACTACCGCCATCAATCTCTACCCCTTGCGCAATACATACACTCGCCACATGGCATAGAACGGCAGGAAGTCGAGACGTTCCTGAATCCTGAAGCCAGCAGAGGAAAATTCTTCTTCAACTGTAGCCGCTGGTAACACAAACCGGTTCTGATAGCTGCCCTGCGCTGCCTGGGCACCACGGCGAACCTCCAGCTTGCGACGTCGCCAAGCCTTGAAATTACCATCCACCCACAGTGACAGAATTACACTGTCACGACTAACTCTTTGAAATTCTGAAAGAATTGTTCTGCGATGGGCTGGATCACCAATGTGATGGAACAGCCGCATACAAAAAATGCTGTCGACTGCGTTATCCGGCAGATCAATCGCGAAAGCGGAAGTCTGCAAGGGGCGTACCCGCGCCACCACCTCTGGCGGTTGTGCCGTACAGGCTGTCTCGATCATCGCGGCAGAGTTGTCCGCCCCGATGATCACCCGGTTGGGTTTCTCCGCCAGCAGCGGCCAGAAACGGCCAGCACCGCACGGAAGGTCAAGCACCAGCCCCGGTTCCCCGGCCAGCGCCAAGGCACGCCGGGCCAACTGCTCGTCGCGCAGGTGAGAAAGGCGACGGGCCAGGCCATCCTGGTGCTTGAGGAAGTACTCACGGGCATGGTCCCGGTCGTACTTCTGCGAGAACGCAAGTTTGATGGGGCTACGCATTGAACATCTCCTGACTCCAGTGCGCCACACCTTAGGCAGGCAAGCGTTGGCGTCAGGTCATGTCGATGTGAAAAATCTGTCAGAACAAGCCGCAGATGTTACCGAACGTTAATCCGGATCCAAGACGCCGTCGCGGCCCTCGCTGTCCTGCACCACCGGTTTACCCTGGCTCAGGTCTACCTGGAAGCGGCAGCCATGGGGCAGCGTCGCGGTGAGGGTCACTCGCCAGCCCTGGTCGTCGCAGATCCGCTGCACCAGCGACAGGCCAAGGCCCAGGCCTTCGCCACGGCGCTCGTCCCCCCGCACGAAGGGCCGGAACATGGCCTCGCGCTGCTCCTCGGGAATGCCCACGCCGCTGTCCTCGACACTGAACCCATTGGCCTCCAGGCTCAGGCGGATGTAACCACCATCGGTATAGTGGGCGGCGTTGCGTAGCAGGTTGCCCATCACCGATTGCAGGAAGGTGGCGTTGTACAGCACCGGGCTGGCATTCGCTCGACCGTCGTAGTGCAGCACCAGGCCCTTCTGTTCGATGGTGTCGCGCCACACGCCGATCAAGTCGTCGCCCACCTCGCGCAGGGTCGCACGCGAGGCCACCGCGCCCTCGTCGCGCTGGGCCCGCGCTAGCATCAGGAAGGTCTTGACCAGTTCGCGCATCTCCTCGGTCGCCCGGGCAATCCGCTCGACCTGGCTACGCGCGCGGCTCTGCAGGTTGGGGTTCTCCATCAACAGCTCGCACGAGGTGGCCAGCACCATCAAGGGCGTGCGCAGCTCGTGGCTGACGTCGCTGGTGAACAGGCGCTCGCGGGTCAGGGCATCACGCAGGCGCCCAAGGGTATCGTCGAAGGCCACCGCCAACTGGCCAACCTCGTCCGCGGCATAGTCCGGCGCCAGCGGCGGCGCCAGGCCCAGCAACTGGTCGCGATGACGCACCTGGCGCGCCAGGCGAATCACCGGCGCCATCACCCGCCGCGCCAGCAACCATCCGAGTATCACCGCCAGGGCCAGGCTGAGCACGAAGCCCACCACCACCACGGCGAACAGCACCCGCTCGCGCTCCTCGAAGTCGCTCTGGTCCTGCAACAGCACATAGCGCCGGCCATCGACGATCTCGACCATGGCGTGGTACGACAACTGGTCGCGGAACACCTCGTGAAAGCCAACGTCCAGGTGGCGCAGGTCCTTGGGCAGTTCGAAGTCGTCGCGCCCGCCGCTGAAGTAGAACAGCTGGTCGGGGCGCGGCCGGTGGCTCCAGTCGCTGACGCTGTCCATGCGCAGCAGGCGCTGCAGGTCACCGCCCAGTACCGACGAGATCAGCCGCTCCTCGACCAGATGCACCGTGGCGACGATGCCGAAGGCGAAGGCCCCGGCGACCAGCGCGCTCATCAGCGCAAAGGCGATGATGATGCGCTGGGCAAGGCTCTGTCTAAACTCCATCGCGGCCCTCGGCGAGGCGATAGCCGACGCCATGGACGGTATGCAGCAGGGGCTTTTCGAACGGCTTGTCGATCACCTGGCGCAACTGGTGGACATGGCTACGCAGGCTGTCGCTGTCCGGGCAGTCATCGCCCCACAGGGCTTCTTCCAACACCTCACGGCGCAGCACATGGGGGCTTTTCTGCATCAGCACGGCAAGCAACTTGAGGCCAACCGGGTTGAGCTTGAGCAGGCGGCCCTGGCGGGTGACTTCCAAGGTATCGAGGTCGTAGCTCAGGTCGGCGACCTGCAGCGTGCGCCGCCCGCCGCCCTGGGCACGGCGCAACACCGCTTCAATGCGCGCGGCCAGCTCCGAGAGCGCGAATGGCTTGAGCAGGTAGTCGTCGGCCCCGGAACGGAAACCCTGCAGGCGGTCATCCAACTGGTCGCGAGCAGTGAGCATGATCACCGGTGTATCGCGACGGGCGTCCTCGCGCAGGCGCTTGCACAGCGTGTAACCATCGATGCCCGGCAGCATGATGTCGAGCACGATCAGGTCATAGTGCTCGGTGGCGGCCAGGTGCAGGCCGGACAGGCCGTCCTGGGCGCAGTCGACGGTATAGCCCTTCATGCCGAGGTAGTCGGCCAGGTTGGCGAGGATATCGCGGTTGTCTTCAACCAAAAGAATGCGCATCGAGGTCTCCTGTGCGGCGCTTCGCAGTGCGCGGCAGGCGCAGCTTAAGGCCATCGCCCGCGCGGTGCCAGCCCTGGGGCGAATTCAGCGAACTTGACAGTTTTTTCACTGATCCTTCACGGACACAGGATAGCGGGCGCAGGACAATGCCCAGTCATTTTCACACCCGTCCCCCACCCGCTGGAGTCACCATGCAGGCAACTGTCCACCCTCGCCCGATCAACCCGTGGCTGTACCTGGGCATCCCTTTCGTCACCGCCGTGGCACTGGTCCTGCTGGAATGGACCTCGCTGGACATGGACCTGGCCAGGCTGTTCTACAACCCGGTGGCCGGCGAATTCATCGGCCGCCACAGCTACCTGCTGGAGACCATCCTGCATGACCGGGTCAAGCAAGGCGTGATCGTGCTCGGCGTGCTGAGTATCGCCGCACTTGCCCTGAGTTTTTGCTGGCAGCGCCTGTATGGCTGGCGACGGGAACTGGGCTGCCTGGTACTGGCGTTGGGGCTGTCCACCGCGTTCGTAACCCCACTCAAGCAACTGACCCAGGTGCAATGCCCCTGGAGCCTGACCCAGTTCGGTGGCAAGGAAACCTACAGCAAGCTGCTCGAACCCCGGCCGCCCACCGACAAGCCAGGCTTGTGCTGGCCGGGTGGCCACGCGACGACCGGGTTCTGCCTGTTTGCGCTGTTCTTCGTGCTGCGCGACCGTAAGCCGCGGCTGGCGCGGGCGGCGTTGTTGCTCGCGTTCGTGGCGGGCTCGGTGTTGTCGTTGGGACGGATGATGCAGGGGGCGCACTTCTTGTCGCACAACGTGTGGACGGCAGTGTTCTGCTGGTTGATCGGCCTTGGGTCGTATTACCCGGTGCTGTATCGCCGGGGCCGGGCGCAAGCGCCAGCCGACGAGCGCAGCATGGCCTGAGCCAGGGGCCGCCTTGCCGCCCCACTGGCCTCGAGACAAACGAAAAAGCCCCGGCTCTCGCGAGCCGGGGCTTTTCCTTGGTGCAGGGGGTAAGGCTGGCTTACATCATGCCGCCCATGCCACCCATGCCGCCCATGTCAGGCATGCCGCCAGCAGCTGGCTTGTCTTCCGGCAGGTCGGCAACCATGGCTTCGGTGGTGATCATCAGACCGCCGATCGAAGCTGCGGCTTGCAGGGCCGAACGGGTGACCTTGGCTGGGTCCAGGATGCCCATCTCGATCATGTCGCCGTATTCGCCGGTAGCGGCGTTGTAACCGAAGTTGCCCGAACCTTGCTTGACCTTGTCAGCGACAACGCTTGGCTCGTCGCCGGCGTTGGCAGTGATCTGGCGCAGCGGGGCTTCGACGGCGCGGCGCAGCAGGGCGATACCGACGTTCTGGTCTTCGTTGTCGCCTTTGAGCTCAACGATGGCAGCCAGGGCGCGCACCAGGGCAACACCACCGCCAGGTACCACGCCTTCTTCGACGGCAGCACGGGTCGCGTGCAGGGCGTCTTCGACGCGGGCTTTCTTCTCTTTCATCTCGACTTCGGTGCCGGCACCGACCTTGATCACGGCAACACCGCCAGCCAGCTTGGCCAGACGCTCTTGCAGCTTCTCACGGTCGTAGTCCGAAGTGGTGTCGGCAACCTGGGCGCGGATCTGGGTGACGCGAGCCTGGATGTCGGATTCTTGGCCAGCACCGTCGATGATGGTGGTGTTTTCCTTGGACAGGATCACGCGCTTGGCGTTACCCAGGTGCTCCAGGGTGGCGGTTTCCAGGGACAGGCCGATCTCTTCGGAGATCACGGTGGCGCCGGTCAGGACGGCGATGTCCTGCAGCATGGCCTTGCGGCGATCGCCGAAGCCAGGGGCCTTGACGGCGGCAACCTTGACGATGCCACGCATGTTGTTGACCACCAAGGTAGCCAGGGCTTCGCCCTCGACGTCCTCGGCAACGATCAGCAGCGGACGGCCGGCCTTGGCAACGGCTTCCAGTACTGGCAGCAGCTCGCGGATGTTGGAGATCTTCTTGTCGACCAGCAGCAGCAGCGCGCCTTCGAGCTCAGCCACCATGGTGTCCGGCTTGTTGACGAAGTACGGCGACAGGTAGCCGCGGTCGAACTGCATGCCTTCGACGACGGACAGTTCGTTTTCCAGGCCCGAGCCTTCTTCGACGGTGATCACGCCTTCTTTACCGACTTTTTCCATGGCTTCGGCGATGATTTCACCGATGGAGTTGTCGGAGTTGGCGGAGATGGTGCCTACCTGGGCGATGGCCTTGGAGTCGGCGCATGGCTTGGACAGGTTCTTCAGCTCGGCGACGACGGCGGCGGTGGCCTTGTCGATGCCGCGCTTGAGGTCCATCGGGTTCATGCCGGCAGCGACGGCCTTCAGGCCTTCGTTGACGATGGCCTGGGCCAGAACGGTGGCGGTGGTGGTGCCGTCACCGGCAGCATCGTTGGCCTTGGAAGCGACTTCCTTGACCAGCTGGGCGCCCATGTTCTCGAAGGCGTCTTTCAGCTCGATTTCTTTGGCGACGGAAACACCGTCCTTGGTGATGGTCGGCGCGCCGAAGCTCTTGGCCAGAACCACGTTACGGCCTTTCGGGCCGAGGGTCGCTTTTACCGCGTCAGCCAGAACGTTGACACCAACCAGCATTTTCTTACGAGCGGAATCGCCGAATTTTACGTCTTTAGCAGCCATGATCGTTTAATCCTTGGAATTCTTTGGAGTAACGGGAAGTCGGGGAAATCAGCCTTCGATAACGGCGAGGATTTCGTTCTCGGCCATGACCAGCAGGTCTTCGCCATCGACTTTCACGGTGTTGCTGCCCGAGTAAGGGCCGAAAACCACTTTGTCACCCACTTTCACGGCCAGCGCGCGCACTTCGCCGTTGTCCAGGATGCGACCGGTGCCGACGGCGACGACTTCGCCGCGGTTTGGTTTTTCAGCGGCCGAACCCGGCAGGACGATACCGCCAGCGGTTTTCGATTCTTCTTCGCTGCGGCGGATAACGACGCGGTCATGCAGAGGACGAAGCTTCATTGTCGATCTCTCCCAAATAGTGGTTTTCATCGGCCGGTGTCGACACCGGCAGGTTGATACGGTCCGGCGTTGCCGGGAGTGGCCCGCGACGGGCGAACCACGTGTGTCATGCCTGGTGTCACCACCAGAAACCTTGCGGTGACCACATACATGAGGCCGACAAAATTGATTACAAGGCTTGATAGGGAATTTTTTTTACCTGGCCTTTCAAGGCCGATGTGGCCGCCGGCTTGCCCCGCGATGCGGCAAGCCACAGCACTGGACGCCGTTACTTGTCACGACGCTCGTACTCGCCCTCGATCACATTGGGGCGATGGCCACCATCACGCGGTTGCGCCTGGTACGGATCATCCTGGAAGGCTCGTTGGCGCAGGGCCTGCTCCTCGGCACGGCGGCGCATCTTCGCCGCCACCAGGCGCCGGGTGAACGGCAACAGGCACAGCAGGCCCAACACGTCGCTGATGAAGCCTGGCAGCAGCAGCAGGCCGCCACCGACCGCCAGCATCAGGCCCTGGAACATGTCCTCGGCGGGCAGTTCGCCACGCTGCAGGCTTTCCCGGGCACGCAAGGCGGTGGCCAGGCCAGCCACGCGCATCACCAGCACACCCAGGGCAGAACCGGCGATGATCAGTAGCAGCGCCGGAAAGAAACCGATGGCGGCGCTGACCTTGACGAAGACGAACAGCTCCAGCACAGGGAAGAGTAGAAACAGCAGTAGAAAAGCACGCATCAAGCATTCCTCGATGGAAGAGAATCTTCCTGTAAGACCATCAGATGGATGCCCTGCTGCCGATTTTCAACCCTCGACCGCCGCCGCCACTGGCCACTGGTCAGCGCGGGCCAGCAGTACCAAGGCCTCGCGGACTTGTGTCGGCGTGTTGCAAGTTTCAGGAAACGCCAGCCAGTGAACGCCCTGGCCGATGCGCAGGTGCATGCCTTCACTGTCGATACCGACCAGTTCGGCAGGCACGCTACGCGGCAGCCCGGTCAGCTCGACGTAGTGGGCAATGGCATTGGCGTGGTCGCTGTTCATGTGCGCGATCATGCTCGCCTCGGCGGAGCCGGCAAACGGGTTGGCCAGGGTCACCTGGTCGAGCCAGTGGATCGCACCGAACCCGCCAATGTAGCGGTGACGCACCGGTTGCAGCACCCAGAAGTCGAAATCGTGGGCCTTGTGATAATTCGCCGACTCGGGAAAGTAACGATAGTAGCGCGCCGCGGCCGCTTCGATGGCGGGCTCGTCGCTGAGCTTGTGGGCCTCGGCCATCACCGTCAGGCGCCCGACGGCCTGCACATCTTCTGCTTCGCGCTCGCCCACCAGCATCGAGCACTTGGGATCCTTGAGCAGGTTATGGGTGTGCTGGGCAATGCGGCTGATAAGGATCAGCGGATGGCCCTCGGCATCCAGGCAGTAGGGCACCACCGAGCCAAAAGGAAAGCCGGGCATCGACTTGGAGTGGGTCGAGAGGACACCGCGATACTCCTTGAGCAGCAGTTCCCGGGCGGGGCGAAGGGCGTTGGTACTCACGGGTGTGGGCTCCTGGCGGCGGACTGGATGAGTGACAAGATAAGCATTATCACCCGCTGCCGCCACTAGGTATGCTGCGCAGGCCTGGAGCTACGCATATCCCTGTAGGAGCGGCCTTGTGTCGCGAAAGGGCTGCGCAGCAGCCCCAGGATCTCAGCGACGAGGCAGACATCGCCGGGGCCGCTTTGCGGCCCTTTCGCGACACAAGGCCGCTCCTACAAAGGGCACGCATAGCGCCTGCAGGATCGTCTTACCAGGTAACACCGAATCCGGCGGTATACCGCGTCTTGTCCAGGTCGCTGTCACGCGTGCCCCTGATAACGTCCTTTTCGGCCTTGAGGTTCAACGACGCCCACTCGGTCACCTTGTAACGCAGCCCCAACTCGGCATCCAGCGAGTAGTCGGCGACACTGCTAAACGGCCTGCCGAACTCGCCATTGGTGAAGAACTCGACCTTCTTGCCAATCAGGTAACGGTTGTAATCCCACTTCACCGCGGCGGCATAGAAGTTGTCCTGGCGACCATCCCGGTACTCGAAATCGGTGCGATTGATCAGCGAGCCCAGCGAGAACGCGCCCAGTTCGTCATCCCAGAACTGATAGCCCGGGCCGGTACCGACGGTGCGCTGGCGGGCCAGGTCCTCGATATGATCGCGCTTGTATTCCAACCGCCCCTGCCAGAACCACTTATCGGTGATGAAGCGGTCCAGGGCGTACTCGGCGCTCCAGTTATTGGTGGTGGTGACGTCATCCTTGGTCTCGCGGTTGTACTCGCCTTCGGCGTTGTGCCGCCAGCGCCCGTGGCGGGCGGTGGTCTTGAAACTGACGTCATAGTCGTCGGTATTGTTCTCGGCGCGCTTGTAGTCCATCGCCACATCGACATTGCCTTTCCACAGGAAGTCCTCAAGCAGCGGTCGCGGTTTCATGATCTGCTCGATGCTGGCCAATTCGACGGTCTTCGGCGCCTCGCCATTGGCCAAGGTCACCTTGCCCGGCTCGGCGGCCTTGAGCGACTTGGCTTTTTCGCCACTGTAGGCATCCTGCTTGACCAGCAGCTCCTGGTCGCTCTCCAGGGTCTGCACCTGCTTCCAGTCCAGGGCGATGGAGCCTCCATAAGGGGTTTCCAACAGCAACTTGCCGCCGTCGAAGACTTTGATCTTGCCGCTCAGGCGGTCACCGTTCTTCATCCACACGGTGTCAGCGAGCGCTGGGGCGCACAGGGAAGCGGCAACGAGGCACAGCAGGGTTCTAGAATACATAAATGCAATACGGGTTCGATTCGACGAAAAAGCCGGGCATTATCCAGATACCCCGGCCCTGAGCAAGGACAGACCCACCTCATGTCGATGAGTTCCACTCGCATTTACCCAAACCGCCTGTCCGGTTTCATCCACAGGCCAGGGGCGCCGTGATGCCCACGCCACTCGCACCACCTCCAGCAGACGCACAGGCCCGACGAATGGCGCTGTACTCGGTGCTGGGCCAAGTCCCCAGCGGCAAGGTGGTAAGCTACGGCCAGCTGGCCGAGCTGGCCGGCCTTGGCCGCGCGGCGCGCTGGGTTGGCCGTACCCTGGGGCAGCTGCCTGGCGACACCCGCCTGCCCTGGCATCGCGTGCTCGGCGCTGGTGGCCGGCTGAGCCTGGCGCTGGGCACACCCTCGGGCGACGAACAACGCGCCCGCTTGCGCGCAGAAGGCGTGAATGTGGCCAATAATCGTGTGGATATGGCGCGCCATGGCTGGCGCCCGATGGAGCACAGCGGTTAGAGTGCGCGCTTTGTTTTCGCAAACCTTGAGGCAGATGTTGGCCCATGCCCCGTAAAACCTGGCGCGCTGCGCTCGCTGCCTATGCCAGCCCGTCAACCCTGGTGCTTTTGCTGCTCGGATTCGCCGCCGGCATGCCGTACATGCTGGTGTTCTCGACCCTCTCGGTATGGCTGCGCGAGGCGGGTGTCGCGCGTGAAACCATCGGATATGCCAGCCTGATCGGCCTGGCCTACGCCTTCAAGTGGGTGTGGTCGCCGCTGCTCGACCAGTGGCGCCTGCCGTTGCTCGGCGGCATGGGCCGACGCCGCTCCTGGTTGCTGCTGTCGCAAGTGCTGGTGGTACTTGGCCTGATCGGCATGGGCTTCTGCGACCCGCAAAAGCACCTGTCGTGGCTGATCGCCCTGGCTGTGCTGGTGGCCTTCGCCTCGGCCACCCAGGATATCGCGGTCGACGCCTACCGCCTGGAGATCGCCGATGACCAGCGCCAGGCCGCCCTGGCTGCCAGCTACATGGCCGGTTATCGGGTCGCCGCACTGCTTGCCACAGCCGGCGCGCTGTTCTTTGCCGAGTGGTTCGGCTCCACCGGTTTCAGCTACCTGCATGAAGCCTGGACCGGCACCTACGTGCTGTTTGGCGTGTTGATGCTGCCCGCCGTCTTCACCACCCTGGTGATGCGCGAACCGCCAGTGCCCCTGCGCACCCAACTGTCGGCCGCACGCTATGGGCTGACGCACCAACTGGCCTCGGTGTTCGTGCTGATCATCCTGCTGGTTTCGGTGCCGGCCAGCTTCACCCAGATGTTCAACACCGACTGGGCCAGCGTGGTCTTCGGCGACGCGACCATGCTCGACCTGTTGCTCGAGGACCGCGCCTTCCTGCGCCTGATCCTCTACGTGCTGCTGACCTGGGCTTGCCTGTCGTCCCTGGGCCGCCGCGGCCTGGCGCCGGTGCTCACGCCGGTCAACGACTTCATCATGCGTTACCGCTGGCAGGCATTGCTGCTGCTCGGGCTGATCGCCACCTACCGGATGTCCGACACGGTGATGGGCGTGATGGCCAACGTGTTCTATATCGACATGGGCTTCACCAAGGACCAGATCGCCAGCGTCAGCAAGATCTTCGGCCTGATCATGACCCTGGTCGGCGCCGGCGCCGGCGGCCTGCTGATCGTGCGCTTCGGCATCCTGCCGATCCTGTTCATCGGCGGCGCGGCCTCGGCGGCCACCAACATCCTGTTCCTGATGCTGGCCGACATGGGCCCGAACCTGGAAATGCTGGTGGTGACCATTTCGCTGGACAACTTCAGCTCAGGCCTGGCCACCTCGGCGTTCGTCGCCTACCTGTCGAGCCTGACCAACCTGAAGTTCTCGGCCACCCAATACGCCCTGCTCAGCTCGATCATGCTGTTGTTGCCGCGCCTGATCGGCGGCTACTCAGGGGTGATGGTGGAGAAGTTCGGCTATCACGATTTCTTCCTGATCACCGCCCTGCTGGGCGTGCCGACACTGATCTTGATCGCCCTGCACTGGCGCCAGGAGGCCGGCCGGGGAAAGCCGGTGCCGGTGAGTAACTCTGCCGCCGAGCAACCCTGAACCGTAGGAGCGGCCTTGTGCCGCGAAAGGGCCGCATAGCGGCCCCGGCAATCAGAGCCTCCAACATGACTATTGCCGGGGGCGCGCTGCGCCCCTTTCGCGGCACAAGGCCGCTCCTGCAGGACTCGGGTTTACTGAGTGACAGCCCCTTCCCCGAAACGCCTGCCCACCACGAACCACAAGGGCAACAGCGCCAGCGCCCCTGCCACACACGCGGCGACGGCGAAGTGCAGCAGGCTCGCCCCGGCGCCAAGCATCGCCAGCACCACGCCGCCCAGCCCCAGCAGCGCGATGGTGATCATGCCCAGCATGGCCGACACCAGGCCCTTGCTCTGTTCGCTGGAGAACAGCGTCATGCGGTACAGCACGGCGTTAGCCACGCCCAGGCCCAGGGCATACAGCGACATGCCCGCCACCACGCTGGTCACCGACGACCAGCACCAGGTGGCCAGGACCATCAGCCCCAGCCCCGCCAGGTACGGCCATAGCGCGCCGCGCACCAGCGCCGGCAACGGATAGCGATCGGCGATACGGTTGATGATCAGGTTGCCGAGGATCAGCCCGGCGAATACCGGCAACTGCCACAACGCATAGTCCATCGTGCTCAGGCCCTCGTCGTGGATCAGCAGCACCGGCGACAGGCCGATCCAACCGATCAGTGGCAACCCCACCAGACCCAGCGCCGCGCTACCTGCAACGAAACGCCGGTTGCCCAGCAACTGGGCATAGCCGGCCAGCAGTGGCATCAGGTGAATCGGCGTGAACGCCAGGCGCGAGCCATCGCGGCGCTCCACGCCGAGGGTCTCTGGCATCAGGCGGTACAGCAGCCCCCAGCACAGTACCGCGCCCAGGGCGAAAGCGACGAACAGCCAGCGCCAGTCCAGCCATTTCAGCATCAAGGTACCCACCAATGGGCCGAGCAACGGCGACAGCAGCGCGATGTTGGCCAGCAAAGCCATCATGCGCACGGCGTCGGCCTCGCTGAAGGCCTCGTTGAGCGCCGGGTAGCTGACCGTGACCACGAAGCCCAGGCCGATGCCTTGTAGCAGACGCAGCAGGTTGAACAGGCCAATATCCTGAACCCAGAAGGTAGCCAGGCAGGCCAGCCCGAAGAACAGGCAGCCCGCCAGCAACATCGGGCGCCGGCCAAATCGATCGGCCAGGGGGCCGATCAGCCATTGCAGCACCACGCCACCGAGCAGGTAGAGGTTCAGTGCGTGGGGGATATATTCGGGGCTGGCCCGCAAGTCACCGACCACCACTGGCATGGCGGGCATCACGGCGTCACTGGCCAGGTAGGTCAGCAGTTCGAATAGCGCCAGGGTCAAGCCGAACAGCAAGGCGCGCAGAGGGGTGATATACAACAGAGGCTTCATGGCGGGCATCAGGTATTGAGGGCGGGGTCAGGCTATATGCCAGATTTGACAGTGCCTGTGCTGTGAACAAGTGTAAGGGCACGAAAAGCAACATGGGGTAAGCCCATCCCCACAAGATTGTAGGAACAGGCTTACCCCACGATGAACAGCGAGGGTGACGAAGCGGTTTACTGCACCGCGCTCTCCTGCACCACGCGGATGACCCGCTGCGGGAACGGAATGTCGATGCCTTCGGCCTTGAGCCGGTCACGGGCATGCTCATTGAGCATGAACAGCACGTCCCAGTAGTCGGCAGTCTTGGTCCAGATACGCAGCGACACGGTGATCGAGCTGTCGCCCAGGGTCGAGATCACTGCTTGCGGCGCCGGGTCCTGCAGCACGCGTGGGTCTTGCGCCAGCTCCAGCAGCACGTTGCGCGCCTTCTGCAGGTCGGCATCGTAGTCCACCCCCACATCGAACACGACCTTGCGGGTCGGCTGGCGATTGGTGTTGGTGATGATGCCGTTGGACAGCGCGCCGTTGGGCATGATCACCGTCTTGTTGTCACCGGTGCGCACCACGGTGTGGAAGATCTGGATGCTGTCCACGGTGCCTGCGACACCCTGAGCTTCGATCCAGTCACCGATGCGGAACGGGCGGAACATCAGGATCAGCACGCCACCGGCAAAGTTCGCCAGGCTGCCCTGCAACGCCAGGCCGATAGCCAAGCCGGCGGCACCGATGGCGGCGACGAACGAGGTGGTTTCGATACCGATCATCGACGCGACACTGACCATCAGCAGCACTTTCAGCACGATATTGGCCAGGGAGCTGATGAAGCCCTGCAACGCCACATCGGCGCGCAGCCCCACCAGCTTGCCCAGGCGGGCGCTGAGCTTGTTGATGATCCACCAGCCGATGGCCAGTGTCAGCAGCGCCAGCAACAGGCGGCTGCCGTATTCCATGATCAATGGAATCCAGGTTTGCGATTGGCGGACCAGCTGATCGACTTCAGCGTTCAAATCCATGTTCATCTCCTGATGCCGAACGGCAAGTGCACAGTAAAGCAGGCCGCTGAAACATCAGCGGCCAAGGGACCTCATGGACATCACTAGGCCATCAAGGTTCCGATGCCGTGATCAGTCGCGGAAGTTGTTGAACTGCAGCGGCATGTCGAATTCCTTGGTGCGCAGCAGGGCAATGGCTTCCTGCAGATCGTCGCGCTTCTTGCCGGTGACGCGCACCTGCTCACCCTGGATGGCGGCCTGGACCTTGAGCTTGCCATCCTTGATGGTGGCGACGATCTTCTTGGCCAGGTCCTTGTCGATACCCTCGCGGAACTTGGCTTCCTGTTTCTTTTCCTTGCCCGAGGCGTAGGGGTCCTTGGTTTCCAGGCATTTGACGTCGATCTTGCGCTTGACCAGCGCCAGGCGCAGGATTTCCAGCATCGCCTCGAGCTGGAACTCCTCCTCGGCGGTCAGCAGCACGGTCTGTTCCTTGTCCTTGAACTCGAAGGTGCCCTTGCCCTTCAAGTCATAACGGCGGTCGAGGTCCTTGATGGCGTTGTCGACGGCGTTCTGCACTTCGTGCTTGTCCAGTTCCGATACCACGTCGAACGAAGGCATGGTTGATCTCCAGAAAAAAAAGCGCGCTCGCCTGAAGATGGAGCGCGTCGGGTTTGATGGTTAAAATGCGCACTCATTATAACGGGTTGCGAAACGCAGATGAGCAGCACCTGGCATATTCTCGGCGCTGGTAGCCTCGGCAGTCTCTGGGCCTGCCGCCTGGCCCGCGCCGGCAAACCGGTAGCCCTGATCCTGCGCGACCAGCAGCGCCTGGCCGCCTATCAACGCAAGGGCGGGCTGACGCTGGTGGAGCAGGATGCCCAGCACCACTATGCGATCCCTGCGCAGAGTTTCGACGCGCCCGGCCCGATCCATCGCCTGCTGGTCGCCTGCAAGGCCTACGACGCCGCGCCTGCCGTGGCGCGTCTGGCCCCCAGGCTGGCCCATGGCGTCGAGCTGATACTGCTGCAGAACGGCCTGGGCAGCCAGGACGAAGTCGCCGAACAGGTGCCGCACGCCCGCTGCATCTTCGCCTCCAGCACCGAGGGCGCGTTCCGCGAAGCGGACTGGCAGGTTCGCTTTGCCGGGCACGGCTTCAACTGGCTGGGTGATCCGGCCAGCCCCGGCATGCCATCCTGGTTCGACGACCTGCACGACGCCGGTATTCCGGCCCAGTGGGCGCTCGACATCCCTACTCGCCTATGGCGCAAACTGGCGCTCAATTGTGCGATCAACCCGCTGACGGTACTGCACGACTGCCAGAATGGCGGCCTGCTCGGACACCTGACCGAAGTCGACCCGCTGTGCGACGAACTGGTCAACCTGCTGCACCGTTGTGGCCAGCCCGAAGCGGCCAGCGACCTGCACGAGGAAGTGCAACGGGTGATCGTCGCCACCGCGGCCAACTACTCTTCGATGTACCAGGACGTTCGCCATGGCCGGCGCACCGAGGTCCACTACCTGCTCGGCCATGCCTGCCGCAGCGCCGCCCGCCACGGCGCCGCGGTGCCGCAGCTGGAACGTCTGCTGCGGCGCCTGGTCGATAACCTCGAGGCGCGCGGCCTGCGCAGCGATTGACGCTTCCATCCACCGGATATGGACACGCCCCGACCCATGACCCTGCGCCAACGCCTGGAAAACCTTCCGGTAGGGCAAAAGCTGCTGGCGGCCCTGCTGGTGCTATTGGTGACCATCCTGCTGGTGGCCAACCTGGCCTTCATCAGCGCCGCCTACTGGATCACCCAGGAAAGCATGGCGCCCCAGGCCTTGCAGACCATCGGCAAGCTGGTGGCCAACCCACAGTTGTCGGCTCGCGCCGGCGACTCGCCAGACACCGCCACGGCGCTGCTCAAGGAGCTCGACAGCTACACGCCACTGCGCGCCGCGGCCATCTACGGCGGCGACGGGCGCATGCTGGCGCAATTGCAGCACGGCGAGGCGCTGACCCTGCCCAAGCGCTTTCGCAACATCGATGGCTGGCGCCTCATGGAGTTTCGCAGCACCCAGCTGATTCGCCTGCCACGCAACGCCAACCCGCCCGCGCACCTGCTACTGGTGGCCAGCAGCGAGTTGCCCACCGCGTTCTATACCGGCACGCTGTCGGCCAGCCTGGCGATCCTGGTGTTCAGCGTGCTGCTGTGGCTGGTCATCGCCCGGCAGATCAAGCGCCTGATCACCCTGCCGATCAACAACCTCGAGGAGTTGTCGCGCCAGGTCACCCGCGAGGAGAGCTACGCGCTGCGCGCCCAGCGCGGCAACGACGACGAGATCGGCAGCCTGGCCGAGGCGTTCAACACCATGCTGTCGCGCATCGAGGCCCGTGAACAGCAGCTCAAACGCACCCGCGACGAATTCCAGGACGCCTACGACCAGGCCCAGGGCCTGGCCGAGGAAACCCGCCACACCAACCGCAAGCTGGAACTGGAAGTCCAGGTGCGCAGCAAGATCGAGAAGAAGCTCACGGGCTTTCAGAACTACCTCAACAGCATCATCGATTCGATGCCCTCGGCGCTGATCGCCCTCGACGAACAGCTTTACGTCACCCAGTGGAACCACGAAGCCACGGTGCTCTCCGGCACGCCGCTGGACGAGGCGCTGAATCAGCCGATTTTCCTCGCCTTCGAACCGCTCAAGCCGTTCCTGCCGCAGCTCAAGGAAAGCGTGGAGAAGCACCGGGTGGCCAAGATCGAGCGGGTCACCTGGCCCAAGGGCGACGAGTTGCGCCATTACGCCCTGACCTTCTACCCGCTGATGGGCGGTGGCGGGCGCGGCGTGGTGATCCGCATAGACGACATCACCCAGCGCCTGTCACTGGAAGAAATGATGGTGCAGTCGGAGAAGATGCTCTCGGTCGGTGGCCTGGCCGCTGGCATGGCCCACGAGATCAACAACCCGCTGGGGGCGATTCTGCACAACGTGCAGAACATCCGCAGGCGCCTGTCGCCGGACCTGCCACGCAACCAGGAGCAGGCCAACGAGCTGGGTATCGACCTGCCGGTGGTCAACCGCTACCTGGACAGCCGCGACGTGCCGCAACTGCTCGATGGCATCCAGCAGGCCGGCGCCAGGGCGGCGAAGATCGTCACCCACATGCTCAGTTTCAGCCGCCGCAGCAATCGCCAGCTGGCACCGTGCGACCTGCCAGCGCTGATCGACCAGGCGGTGGAGATCGCCGGCAACGACTTCGACCTGACCATCGGCTTCGACTTCAAGGGCCAGGCCATCGTCCGCCAGTTCGACCCCGAACTGGGCCCGGTGCCCTGCACCGCCAACGAACTGGAGCAGGTATTGCTCAACCTGCTGAAGAACGCCGCCCAGGCCATCCACCTGCGCCCGCAACCCAGCGAGCCAGGGCGCATCACCTTGCGTACCCGGCTGAGCCCACCCTGGGCGGAAATCCAGGTAGAGGACAATGGCGTCGGCATGCCCGAAACGGTGCGCAAGCGCACCTTCGAGCCGTTCTTCACCACCAAGGAGATCGGCCAGGGCACCGGCCTTGGCTTGTCGGTGTCGTACTTCATCATCACCAACAACCACAAGGGGCAGATGGAAGTACAATCCACGCCCGGCCAGGGCACCTGCTTCACCCTGCGCCTGCCCCTGAACCCGGCCCCGCAGGCCACCACCCACTCGGAGACATGACATGGGCTATCGCCTGTCGAAGATCTATACGCGCACCGGCGACAAAGGTGAAACCGGCCTGGGCGATGGACGCCGGGTGCCCAAGGACCATCCGCGCATCGAGGCGATTGGCGAGGTCGACAGCCTCAACAGTCAACTGGGGGTGTTGCTGGCGGGCCTGGCCGAGCAGGGACTCGATGAGGTGAGTGAGGTACTCGCGCCTTGCCAGCACCGCTTGTTCGACCTGGGTGGCGAGCTGGCGATGCCGACTTACCAGGCCTTGAACCTCAGTGAAGTAGAACGCCTGGAGGCTGCCATCGATGTATGGAACGAAGAGCTGGGGCCGCTGAAGAACTTCATTTTGCCCAGTGGCTCGGCGCTGATCGCCCAGGCGCATGTGTGTCGGAGCCTGGCGCGCAGTACCGAGCGGCGGTGTCAGCAGTTGAATGCTGTGGAACCGCTGGAGGGGGTTGGATTGGCTTACATCAACCGGCTTTCGGATCTGCTGTTCGTGGCGGCGCGGATCATCGGGCGACGGCAAGCTGTTGCTGAAGTGCTTTGGCAGCCGTACGCGAAACCTGACGATCAAAGCAAATAGCGAATTTTCCTACGATTCTTTAAGGAGTTTCACGGGAAATTCTTCGCAACACCATCAGTAAGCTCTTTGTCTCATACCAGAGTTACCACCCTTAACCCAGGTGGTAACGGGACAAGGAGCCCCCATGCCGAATAGCAACACGGTTTCCCGTGCCGTCTCTCGCCCTGCCTGCAGCGCCCGAATTCCCATTCTGCCGATTCGCTACGCCGTAGTGCCCAAGGCAGTCGACGCGCCTTTCTTTCGCTATGCCGACGCCGGCTTCGCCCTGGAGCAAGGCTTCCCCGCACTGCATCAAAGCGCCTACACCCTCCGCGCCCTGCGCGCCGGGTATGTCTATGTCTTCATGGCAGGCCCTTGCGGCGAGAAGTTGGTCATCCACGAACATAACGGCGCGGGGCGCTATAAAGAGCTGCGCTACAACGGCCTGGAGCACTATCACCGACGAGACAGGTACATCAGCGGCGCATCCTCAGGTTGGGTCTGGGCAGATACCTATCAGGATACCGCCGCAGAAGTGTGGATCGGCTACAGCTCCCATTTGTGGAGCAACGCGATGACTGCCCGGATCATGGCTTCTGCGGCGGTACGCCGGCGCCATATGCAGGCGCTGGACATTCCTGAGCTTATTGCCGGCGAGCCAACAAACTCCAGTCAGGCCCATGTGCTGCCTGTCAGCGCCCTGCGAACCTGGGTCGAGGACTTCAAGCCCGATGCGCTGCGCATGAGCCTGGACTGGAGCAGCCATCCATGCCCGGAAATAATGCCCTGCGGCACTCTAGCTGGCATGGCACGTCATTACCCCGCCACACAACCGCGCATCCCTGCCGTCGTCGCACTATATGACGCTGAAGGCATCTCGATGGACCTGGGGCTATCGGCTAATGCCTATCAGCACGCCATGCGCGACCCCGCAGCACCCGACCCAAGTCGCCATGCGTTCGGCGGCCCGCCGGAGAGCCAGGAGAAGGTGCCCGTTTGTTACCGATACGATGTGGAGCGCATCTGCAAGCAAAGCAAGGACCACCACCACAAGAGCATCGTGGCCGCACTGCTGGAAAAAACCCTGCATACGCTCTACCCAGCCAACGCGCCGGATGTGGAGTACGAGGCAAGAGTACGCGCGGCAAATAGTCATCAATCGATCGGCTTGGCACGCTACGAAGCCCTGACTGACGAGCAGCACTCACCGCAAGGTGCCCGGCTGGGGCAACGCATCGACAGTGTCCTTTTCCACGCCTTCATCGCCGAGCGCGAAGCGCAGCAACAAGTACTGGCCGATTTGCAGATGCAGGCATTGCTGGCCAGCGTGGACCATGACGCCTGGCTGGCGTCCGCCGAAGGCCAGCATGCTGACGACCCGCGGTCACTGGCCGCCGTTATTGCCAGTTACGATCGCGACAACTACTCCAGCGCCCTTGGGCTGGAGATGAGCCTGGCGTTGATGCTCGGCAGCATGAGCCAAGCTGTTCCCGGCGCCGAAGACCAGGATCTGCGGTTTGAGCGGCTGGAGAAATGGCTCGATCAACATGACAGCCCTTTGTACCTCGCGCTCGCTCCGTTCAACCCGTTCAAAGACAGGGCCGATGCTGCCGGTACGCTGATCGGGGCTTCGGACAGCACCATCGAAGTGTTGGCGGGACGCTTCCCGGCAATCGCTGACATAACCGACCTCACGGCCCAGGCAGTGCATACGGTGGTGCTCAAGCGCTTGAACGGCAAGACCCGCTGGGATGCGAGTCATTCCTTTCAGCAGCGGATAGTGGCCGCCGCGCAGGAGGCCAATGCTGAAAAGGCGCTAGGCCTGCTGAGCACGCGCTACAAAATTACCGGCCAAGCCGTACGGGAAAGCGCGCTTAGCCAAGCAGTGAAGGAATTTATCGACACAGGCATGGCGCAGATAGAAGAGTCGAAGAAGTTGCGCATCAGTGGTAGCCGCACGGTGACGCTGGAAATGACCACGACGCAGACGGTGAAACCCAGGATTGCGTCGATAGTGCGTTCGGTTGCAGGCGCTGGAGCGAACGCTGGGATGCTCTGGCTGAACATAGTCAATTTGAAAGTCGCTTACGCGAATGTGCTGAAGAGTTCGGCAGCGGAATACACAACGGGGTTTGCGTCTGCAGTCTTTGGGGTAGTTGGCTCGCTGGCAGCGACACTGGTAACGACCCGGGCTGCGCAGAAGTCAGTTACAGTCAAGCTCAGCAGCGTAGCGCCTGGAATGGCGTTCGGCAACGGGCTTATGAATTTTCTATCCAGCAATTCCTTTGCGCGAGCAGTTGGGTATCCAGCCATATTATTAGGTCTTGCTTCAGACATATTAAAAGCCAAGCGACAGGCCGATTATGGCAACGAATCTGCTGCGGAAGACACCGCAATCTCAGGCATAGTTATCTCCATTGGTTCCGCTGTGATCCTGGAAGGCACCTTAGCTATAGCAAGCGCAGCAGCCTTGATGTCTTTAGCGGGACTGGTGGCAATTTCCACAATTGCAGCTGGGGCAGCCGTCCTTACAATTGGCCTATTCTTACAGAAAAAGGCATCTGAGCACTTACACGGCCCCATGGAACTTTGGGCTGCTCGATCGAAATTTGGAACACTTCAAAACGACGGTGAAAATCGCCCCTATCTCAAGCTTGACGCTTCAATGAAGCTGCCCCCATTCTTAACGCTCGTAGATGAAGTGAAAAATTGGTATTCAACCTTCTATACACCAATTAAAATCTCCAAAGAACAGGCGCAAACGCTAGGGGTAGAGATAGGGAATTTCGATACTTCCATTAACAACACCACCTACTGGTCGCACCCTGATTGGGGGACGATTATCCAAACGGGTATCGAACACTCATATAATCGAGGACAAATCACTGTACTTCTTCGCGGCTTCTTGCTGGGCATAAGCACGTGGACGGCGAGTTTTAGCCGTGAAGATGCCATTGCCAAAAAGGCTTTTCTGCTTAATACCACCCCAACTACCTTACTGGTTCCCGAAGGGCTAATCCTTAATTTCAGCGCAGAAATCCCACAGGGGAGCTCGCTTAGCTTGTCGATCGATTATTTCCCCCGACAAGGCATTGACGAAGACGGCAAATCTACTATTACATTATCGGTGAGTCCAAACGAATGAGAATCACATGGATATTTAAGAAATCCAGCCAATCCTCGATCGCCCCTGCAATTCGCGACCAATTTGTAGAAATCAACAAAAAATATCTATGCCTTAGAAATCCCTGGATATCTGATTCAATTTTCATGGGCAAAATGTACACCGCAACCACTCTACTTTTAATTATTTTTGAAGCTTACGTATGGAGTGATTCACACATATGGTACGCCGACGACCTCAATGTCACCCTTGCCGCCCTGGTTATCATCGCCCCCTTCTTTGCCACCCCGCTCCTTTGGTACCGTATATTTTTAATTAAAAGACTCTCACATCTTTACTTCGACCGAAATTCCAAAACAATTATTTACAAACGGAACAAAAAAAATCTGACAATTGACTGGAGGAAATGCGTTGGCGGCTATTTTGTAAAAACCGAATTCAGCGGCAGTTCATTCACTATAGACTACGGATTAGCGATCGCTCAGCGTCCAGAAGACGGAAAGATGAGACAAAAGGATGCAATATGGTTCCCCAGCAACAACCCTAGCGAAGACAATCCACTCTATGCACAAGAATTGTGGGAGTATATCTGCCGATTCATGGACTACGGCCCCGATAAACTACCTCCTCCCAAGGAACCGGATTGGTGGCGCATCCCTCTGAACACAATTTGCCTGTCGCCAAAACAGGCGTGGCGTCACTACGCCCCCTGGCGCACAGGCGAGCCTGGTGAAATGCAGGGCAAGAACAATTGGATGCTGCCCTTCTGGCTGGTGCTATTCCCTTACAATATGTTTTCAGCGCTGTGCTGGTGTGCAGCTTGCTGGATGTTCAACGTCAAGAGCCCGCCCCCACCGGTTTGAAAGCCACCACTTGCAGCACAAGCCTGACAGCCCAGCGCCGCTGTCAGGCTAATGAGCTAGTCAGGCCTCAGGCCAAAACGCCCGAATCCCGGCAACGCCCTGCGCCCCAGCTTCCCAGGCCTGCTCACGCTCACCCGGCCCTACCCCACCCAGTAAGAACACCGGATGACTGAAACCTGCAATCAACCGCTGCGCCTCAGCCCATCCCAGCGGGGCAGCCTCAGGATGCGTCTGAGTCGCCTGCACCGGCGACAGGGTGACAAAATCCACGCCCATCTGCTCAGCCAGCGCCAGCTCTTCTGCGTTATGACAGGAGGCCGCCAACCACCGCTCTTTCGGAAATGGCCGGCCCTTGGCTGCGTATTTGCGCAACTGCGCCGCTGTCAGGTGCCAACCAGCGGACGGGAAGTCTCCCAGCCACTCCAGCGGCCCTTTGAGCATCAACTGCGCCTTGCCGCCACACAGGCCCACCGCATCCACCGCGACGTCACGGTACTTGGGGTCGTACATGTCCGGGGCACGCAGCTGAATCAGGCGAATACCACTGGCCACAGCCCTTTGAATGCCTTTGAGCATCTCCGGCACTTCCAGACCATCCGGGGTAATCAGGTACTGATCCGGCAGGCGCGCCGCAGCCACGATCGGTTTGTTGGCCTCGGGGAACTCGTATTGCGCCAACTCCCGTGGCATAACCCAAGCGAGCGGCTGGCCTTCGGCGCCGTGGGGTTCGCCAGTGAACGCCTGGACCTCGCGGACATCCAGCAACACCTGTTTGTCCGGGTAGTCATGGCTGACTTTGATCAACGCCCGCGAACGGGTCACGTCGATACCCAGTTCCTCGCGAAGCTCTCGGGCCAGCGCCGCTTCGACGCTTTCGCCCTCCTCCACCTTACCGCCAGGGAATTCCCACAAACCGCCCTGGTGCTGGCTGTCGGCACGTCGAGCAATGAGGATACGGCCATCGTTACCGCGAATGACCGCTGCTGCTACATGAATCCGTTTCACCCTTCACGCTCCG
This sequence comes from Pseudomonas sp. RIT623, assembly GCF_004519305.1. GTDB lineage: Bacteria > Pseudomonadota > Gammaproteobacteria > Pseudomonadales > Pseudomonadaceae > Aquipseudomonas. The sequence continues at coordinate 24,110 of NZ_SOZA01000053.1, forward strand.
CCAGGCCAGCCTGCTGCCAGGCCTGGAAGGCCGGCCACTGGTAGATGGTTTCGATATAGGCGGCGGCCTCGGCCGGTACCTCGACGCGGTAGGTGCGCAGGCGCACGGCCACCGGGGCAAAGAAGGCATCGGCCAGGGTCGGCCGGCCAAACAAGAACGGGCCGCTATCCTTGGCCACCAGGCGGCACTCGGACCACAGGGCGACGATGCGGTCGATGTCGACCTGCACATCCAGCGGCACGCTTTCCAGCGCCTGGTCGCGGGACAGGTCGAACGGCATGGCGCCGCGCAGGGCGAAGAAGCCGCTGTGCATCTGCGCGCAGGCCGAGCGGGCCTGGGCACGGGCGGCGACGTCCTCCGGCCAGAGCCGGGCTGCGAGGTGCTGTTCGTTGAGGTATTCGGCAATCGCCAGGGAATCGGCAATCACCCCGTGCTCGGTCTTGAGCAGCGGCACCTTGCCGGTGGCAGAGAAGGCCAGCAGGCGCTGGCGGGTGTCGGGCTGGTTGAGTTTGACCAGGGTTTCTTCGTAGGGCACGCCGGCCAGGTCGAGGGCCAGGGCGCCGCGTAGCGACCAGGAAGAATACAGCTTGTCGCCGATGATCAGGTGATAGCTCATGATTGGGCTCCAGCGGATTCGGGATAATGGGGCTGCGTTGCAGCCCTTTCGCGGCACAAGGCCGCTCCTACAGGAGGTCGCGTGCTCTTGTAGGAGCGGCCTTGTGCCGCGAAAGGGCCGCACAGCGGCCCCAGTTATATCAAGTACGGTATTCGGCGTTGATCTTCACGTACTCGTGGGACAGGTCGGTGGTCCAGATGGTTTCGCTGCACTGGCCACGGCCCAACTCGATGCGAATGGTGATCTCTTCCTGGGCCATCACCGCCGAGCCTTGCGCCTCGGTGTAGCTCGGGTTGCGCCCGCCTTTGCTGGCGATGCACACGCTGTCCAGGTACACATCGATCAGGCTGACATCCAGCTCTGGGACGCCAGCACGGCCGACAGCGGCGAGGATACGGCCCCAGTTGGGGTCGGAAGCGAACAGCGCGGTCTTGATCAGTGGCGAGTGGGCGACGGCGTAGCCGACATCCAGGCATTCCTGGTGATTGCCACCACCGTTGACCTGCACGGTGACGAACTTGGTGGCGCCTTCGCCGTCACGGACGATGGCCTGGGCCACTTCCATGCACACCTCGAACACCGCCTTTTTCAGGGCCTCGAACAGCTCGCCGCGGGCCTCGGTCACCTCCGGCACATCGGCCTTGCCGGTGGCGATCAGCATGCAGCAGTCGTTGGTCGAGGTATCGCCGTCGATGGTGATGCGGTTGAACGACTTGTTGGCGCCGTCGAGCATCAGGTCCTTGAGCACCTGGGGCGCGACCTTGGCGTCGGTGGCGATGTAGCCGAGCATGGTGGCCATGTTCGGGCGGATCATCCCCGCGCCCTTGCTGATACCGGTGACGGTGATGGTCTTGCCGGCGAACTGGAACTGACGGCTGGCGCCCTTGGGCAGGGTGTCGGTGGTCATGATGCCGGTGGCGGCTTCGGCCCAGTTGTTTTCCGACAGGTTGTCCAGGGCGGCCTGCAGCGCGCCTTCGATCTTCTCGACCGGCAGCGGCTCGCCGATCACGCCGGTGGAGAACGGCAGCACCGACTCGGCCGGGACCCCGGCCAGCTCGGCCAGCTTGGCACAGGTGCGTTCGGCGGCGGCCAGGCCAGGGGCGCCGGTGCCGGCGTTGGCATTGCCAGTGTTGGTCAACAGATAGCGCACGCTGCCCTGCACGCGTTGCTTGGAGAGGATCACCGGTGCCGCGCAAAAGGCGTTGAGGGTGAACACGCCCGCGACACTGGAGCCTTCGGCACAGCGCATCACCACCACATCCTTGCGCCCGGGGCGCTTGATGCCCGCCGAAGCGATGCCGAGTTCGAAACCGGGAACCGGGTGCAGGGTGGGCAAGGGACCAAGACCAACAGCCATGTAAGCGCTCCTAGAAATTAATGCGGGGGATGAGGGGGCGCTGCGCGCCCCTTTCGCGACACAAGGCCGCTCCTACAGGATTACTGCGATTCCTGTAGGAGCGGCCTTGTGTCGCGATGGGCTGCAAGGCAGCCCCGGGATTTCAAGCCAGGGGTGAGATCAGATCACTCGATCTGCCCGTGGCAGTGCTTGAATTTCTTGCCCGAACCACACCAGCATGGCTCGTTGCGGCCCAGCTTCATGTCGTTGCGCACAGGGGCCGACGCGACGGCGACTTCAGCGCCCTCCTCGGCCAATTGCTCGCCTTCCAGGCCAGGCGCGGCGGCGTGCTGGAACTGCATGCGGCTGGCCAGCTCCTCGGCCTCGCGGCGCAGACGGGCTTCTTCCTCGGCCGGGTCTTCGCGGCGTACCTGCACGTGCGACAGCACGCGGATGGTGTCGCGCTTGATCGACTCGAGCAGTTCCTGGAACAGGGTGAAGGATTCGCGCTTGTACTCCTGCTTCGGGTTCTTCTGCGCGTAGCCGCGCAGGTGAATACCGTGGCGCAGGTGGTCCATGGTCGACAGGTGGTCTTTCCACAGGTCGTCCAGCACGCGCAGCAGGATCTGCTTCTCGAAAGTGCGCAGGGCGTCGAGGCCAGCCTGGTCTTCCTTCTCGTGGTAGGCGTCGGTGATTTCCTTGAGCAGCTTCTCGCGCAGGGTCTCCTCGTAGAGGTGATCGTCCTCGTCGAGCCACTGCTGGATCGGCAGCTTGATGGCGAAGTCGCTGGACAGCGAGGCCTCCAGGCCAGCCACGTCCCACTGCTCGGGCAGCGATTGCGGCGGGATGTGCTGGCTGATGGTGGCATCGAGCACTTCCTGGCGGAACTCGGCGATGGTGTCGCCGATATTCTCGGCCGCCAGCAGGCTGTTGCGCATGTGGTAGATCACCTTGCGCTGTTCGTTGGCCACGTCGTCGTATTCGAGCAGCTGCTTGCGGATATCGAAGTTGCGACCCTCGACCTTGCGCTGGGCCTTCTCGATGGCGTTGGTGACCATGCGGTGCTCGATGGCCTCGCCGGACTGCATGCCCAGCGCCTTCATGAAGTTCTTCACCCGGTCGGAGGCGAAGATACGCATCAGGCTGTCTTCCAGCGACAGGTAGAAGCGGCTGGAGCCGGCATCGCCCTGACGGCCGGCACGGCCACGCAGCTGGTTGTCGATACGGCGCGATTCGTGACGCTCGGAGGCGATCACGTGCAGGCCGCCAGCCTCCAGCACCTGCTGGTGGCGTTTCTGCCAGTCGGCCTTGATCTGGGCAATCTGTTCGGCGCTCGGGTTGTCCAGCGCGGCGACTTCGGCCTCCCAGTTACCGCCCAGCAGGATGTCGGTACCGCGACCGGCCATGTTGGTGGCGATGGTCAGGGCGCCCGGCGCACCGGCTTGCGCGATGATCTCGGCTTCCTTCTCGTGATACTTGGCGTTGAGGACCTTATGGTCGATACCTTCCTTCTTGAGCAGGTTGGACATGTGCTCGGAGGTTTCGATGGTCGCGGTACCCACCAGCACCGGACGGCCCTGGGTCATGCTTTCCTTGATGTCGGCGATGATCGCGGCGTATTTCTCGTCGGCGGTCAGGTACACCAGGTCGTTGAAATCCTTGCGCGCCAGCGGCTTGTTCGGCGGGATCACCATCACGTTGAGGGCGTAGATCGACTGGAACTCGAACGCCTCGGTGTCGGCGGTACCGGTCATGCCGGACAGCTTGGTGTACAGGCGGAAGTAGTTCTGGAAGGTGGTCGAGGCCAGGGTCTGGCTCTCGGCCTGGATGTTCAGGTTTTCCTTGGCCTCGATGGCCTGATGCAGGCCTTCGGACAGGCGGCGACCCGGCATGGTACGGCCGGTGTGCTCGTCGATCAGGAGGATCTGGCCTTCCTGGACGATGTACTCGATGTTGCGGTGGAACAGCTTGTGCGCGCGCAGGCCGGCGTAGACGTGGGTCAGCAGGCCCAGGTTGTGCGCCGAGTACAGGCTCTCGCCCTCGGCCAGCAGGCCGGACTGGGTGAGCATGTCCTCGATGAACTGGTGACCGGCTTCGTTGAGCTCGACCTGACGGCTCTTCTCGTCGATGGTGTAGTGGCCCTCTTGGGTCACCTGGCCTTCGACTTCCTCGATGTGCTGGGTCAGGCGCGGGATCAGGCGGTTGATCTCGATGTACAGCTTGGAGCTGTCCTCGGCCTGGCCGGAGATGATCAGCGGGGTACGCGCTTCGTCGATGAGGATCGAGTCGACTTCGTCGATCACCGCGAAGTTAAGCTCACGCTGGAACTTCTCGTCCTGGCTGAAGGCCATGTTGTCGCGCAGGTAGTCGAAACCGAATTCGTTGTTGGTGCCGTAGGTGATGTCGGCGGCGTAGGCAGCGCGCTTTTCCTCAGGCGGCTGGAAGGCCGAGACGATACCCACGGTGAGGCCGAGGAACTCGTACAGCGGGCGCATCCAGTTGGCGTCACGGCGGGCCAGGTAGTCGTTGACCGTGACCACGTGCACGCCTTTGCCGGACAGCGCGTTGAGGTAGACGGCCAGGGTACCGACCAAGGTCTTGCCTTCACCGGTGCGCATTTCTGCGATCATGCCTTCGTGCAAGGTCATGCCACCGATCAGCTGGACATCGAAGTGACGCATGCCCATCACGCGCTTGCCGGCCTCACGGGCCACGGCGAAGGCTTCAGGCAGCAGCTGGTCGAGGGTCTCGCCTTTGGCCAGGCGCTCTTTGAACTCTGCGGTCTTGCCCCGCAGTTGCTCGTCAGAGAGGGCCACCATTTTCTCTTCGAAGGCGTTGACGGCGCTCACCGTCTTGAGCATGCGCTTGATTTCACGCTCGTTCTTGCTTCCAAAAAGTTTCTTTAACAAAGGCGCAAACATATCGGCAGGATCTTCCACACGTAGGGATGGAGGGCGGCCCCGTGAAGTCGCCCGTGCAGCCCATAGGCCGCATGCGAACGAGCATTCTACCCGGAAACGATGGTGAGGAAAGTGGTGGATTTCCACGATGCTGGCACAGCGCTTTTAGGGGGCCTGACTAACATAGGGGCTTTTTTCGCAAGTTCAAGGTGCGCGGACATGAAACGTATCGCGAATGACTTGCATCAAGATCCAGCAACCGATCGCGGGGCAGTCCGCGATGAATGCCCAACTGTTAGACTGTCGATCCTGTAACCCTCTGCATACCTCCATGGCCTACAAACCCTGTCTCTTATACCATCTCCGAGCCCACGAGACTA
>NZ_SOZA01000054.1 GCF_004519305.1 Pseudomonas sp. RIT623
CGTAGAACAGCCTGCCGACCGGGTTGATGTTGGCATCCAGCGTATCCTCGGCGAACGGCTCCACCAGCATCACCGTGCCATCGGCCTTGAGCGCCCGATAGGCATGGCGCGCCGCCCCCACCGGGTCGCCCATGTCGTGCAGGCAATCGAAGAAGCACACCAGGTCCAGGTCGTGGCCCGGATAGTCCTTGGCCGACGCCTGCTGGAAGCGCACCCGGTCTGCCACGCCCGCCTCGCGCGCCCGCTCGCTGGCGGTCTGCACCGAGGGAGCGTGATAGTCGTAGCCGACAAAATGCGAGGCTGCAAAAGCCTGGGCCATGACGATGGTCGACGCCCCGTGGCCGCAGCCGACATCCGCCACCTTGGCGCCGGCCTGCAACTTGGCCACCACTCCCTCCAGCGCCGGTAACCAATCGGCCACCAGGAACGTCCGGTAACCGGGGCGGAAGAAACGCTCGGTGCCGCTGAACATGCACGGATGATGATCGCCCCAGGGCACGCCGCCATCGCCGCGCATGGCCGCCACCAGCTTGTCCTTGTCGTGGAACAGCGCCGCGACCACTGCGGCGCCACCGGCCATGTAGGCGGGAGAATCCTCCAGCGCCAGGGCCATGGCCTGCTCTTCAGGCAGGGTGAAGCAGCCATCGTGGTGGCTCATGTAGCCTGCCGCCGCCTGGGCATTGAGCCACTCGCGCACCAGTCGCGGCTGGCAGCCGGTGCGCTCGGCCAGCCCCTCGGGCGTGATCGGCTGGCTGTCGGCCATGGCACGGTACAGCCCGAGTTCATCCCCAAGGATGACATTGGCCAGCGTCGCCGCCGCGCCCATATCGCCCACCAGCCTACCCATGAATTCGTGAAGCCGCGTCTCGTCCATGACCTGCCCTCCTCTTGCCAGTAGGCCACCGTCGGCGACGTCCGGTCCGGGGGCGGTGGTCGGATGGATGATCGGGTCGCGCCTGCAACAGACCCGGGCTTTAAGTCTAGACCCGCCTGCGCTATCTTCGCCGCGCTGCGGGCGTGCCCGACAGCCGCATTCGCGCACAAAAGGAACTGCCAGCATGTTTTCCAGCCGCACCCTTGTCCTGACCCTGGGCATCGCCTTCATCATTATCGATCAGTGGGTAAAACTGATCGCCCTGGTCGCCCTGGACCAGCACAGCTATGTCTATGGCAACCAGAGCGTCTGGCTGGACCTGGCCCTGAGCCTCAACCCCGGCGCGTTTCTCAGCCTCGGCGCCGGGCTGGCGCCGTGGCTCAAGCAACTGATATTCGTGGCCGCCGTCGGCGTGGTGTGCGGCTGGGCCATGGTCTGGGCCTGGCGCCACTGGCAATCGGCGCCGGTCAAGGCCAGCGCCGCCTGGTTCATCGCCGTGGGCGGGCTGGGCAACCTGATCGACCGGGTGTTTCGTGACGGCCACGTGGTCGACTACCTGGTGCTCAACATCGGCAGCCTGCACACCGGTGTGTTCAACCTGGCCGACATCGCCATCATGGCCGGCGCCGCTGTGCTGCTGGTGGACGGCATTACCCGACCAAGCAAACGCTGATCGCCCTTGGCGGCAGCCCTTTCTAGGCCTTTGCGATTGTTTCGGATTTGCGCGTTCCAATTCTAGATTGATGGGGTCGCTTTGCGACCCTTCGCGACACAAGGCCGCTCCTACAGGGGATTGCGTCGGGCCGCTCGCAAAGAGCCGGCCTTTAGCGCGGTGCGGCCTCCAACTGCTCCAGCAGGTGTGGACGGTGGCGGCACAGGTCACTGCACCAGCTGGTTGATTTCGATGATCGGCATCAGTACCGCCATGACGATCAGCAGCACCACGGCGCCCATCAGCACGATCATCAGCGGCTCGAGCAACGCGGTCATGCCCATGGCCCGGCGCTCGATGTCCTTGGCCAGGCTGTCCGCGGCACGGTCGAGCATCGGCGGCAGGTTGCCGGTTTTCTCGCCACTGGCGATCAGGTGGATGAGCAGCGGCGGGAACACTTTCTCCACCGCCAGCGCCGAGGCCAGGCCCGTGCCTTCGCGCACCCGCGCGGTGGCCTGGCTGACGCACTGGTCGAGGCGGTCGTTGCCCAAGGTCTGGCGCGCCGCCTCCAGCGCGCGCAGCAGCGGCACCCCGGCGCTGCCGAGGATCGCCAGGGTGGAGGCGAAGCGCGCGGTGTTCAGGCCCAGCACGAAGCGTCCGAGCAACGGCAGCCGCAGGATCCTTGCGTGCCAGGCCAAGCGCGCCGCCGGGGCGCGCAAATAGACCCGCCAGCCCCACACGGCCGCCGCCAGAGCGGTGAAACACAACAGCCCCCACGCGCGCACGAAGTCACTGGCGCTGAGCATGGCCAGGGTCAACCCAGGCAGGTCCTGGCGCGCCTGGGTAAACGCGCTGACCACCTGCGGCACCACATAGCTGAGCAAAAAAATCACGATGCCCACCGACACCAGGCCGACCACGCCGGGGTAGATGAAGGCAGTGAGGATCTTGCCGCGCAGGGTGTTGCGCTGCTCGATGTAGTCGGCCAGGCGCTCCATCACCTGGGCCAGGTCGCCGGACTCCTCGCCCGCCGCCACCAGCGCCCGGTAGATGTCCGGGAAATCCCGCGGCCGCTCGGCCAGGGCATCGGCCAGGCGCATGCCGCTGCGCACATCGCCGCGCACGGCAGCGAACACCTGGGCGACATGCTTGCGCTCGGCCTGCTCCAGCGTGGCGCCCAGCGCCGCCTCCAGCGGCAGGCCGGCGGCCAGCAGGCTGGCCAGTTGACGTGTGGCCCAGGCCAGGTCGCCATCGGCAAGCTTCGGGCTGAACAACCCACCGCCCTGCCCAGGCGCTGCCTGCGCCTCCACCTGCAAGGCGGTCAGGCCCAGCGCGCGCAATTGCGCCAGGGCCGCGCCCGGGCCGTCGGCTTCGAGCAGGCCATTGACGATTTGGCCTTGGGCGTCGGCGGCTTCATAGCGATAGCGGTTCATCAGGCATCCCGTGTCACGCGAAGGATTTCTTCCAGGCAGGTGCTGCCGTCGTCGACCCAACGCTGGCCATCCTCGCGCATGCTGCGCATGCCATTGCGCCGGGCGGCGGCGCGCAAGGCCTGCTCGTCGGCGCTTTGGTGCACCAGGGCGCGTACCTGGTCGTCGACACAGAACAACTCGTGGATGCCGGTACGGCCGCTGTAGCCGCAATGATTGCACTGCGCGCACCCCACGGCACGGTACTGTCCGGGCGCGGCCGGGTCCGGCTGGCGGCAATGCGGGCACAGGCGCCGTACCAGGCGCTGGGCCAATACCCCAAGCAACGCCGAGGCCAGCAGGAACGGCTCGACGCCCATGTCGACCAGGCGGTTGACCGCCGACACCGCATCGTTGGTGTGCAGGGTGGCCAGCACCAGGTGCCCGGTCAGCGAGGCCTGCACGGCGATCTGCGCGGTTTCCAGGTCGCGGATCTCGCCGATCATGATCACGTCCGGGTCCTGGCGCAAAATGGCCCGCAGGGCCGCGGCGAAGCTCATGTCGATGCGCGCGTTGACCTGGATCTGGCTGATCCCCGGCAGGTCGTACTCCACCGGGTCCTCGACGGTGAGGATGTTGCTGACGCTGGCGTCCAGGCGCGCCAGCGCGGCGTACAGGCTGGTGGTCTTGCCCGAGCCGGTGGGGCCGGTGACCAGCACGATGCCGTGGGGCTGGCGGATCAGTTGGTCGAGCCGCGCCAGCAGGTCGCCATCCATGCCCAGCGCCTCCAGGCGCAGGCGCCCGGCCTGCTTGTCCAGCAGACGCATCACCACCCGCTCGCCGTGGCCGGTGGGCACGGTGGACACGCGGATGTCGATCGGCCGCCCGGCCACACGCAGGGCGATGCGGCCATCCTGGGGCAGGCGTTTCTCGGCGATGTCCAGTTGCGCCATGATCTTGATCCGCGATACCAGCGCGCCGTGCAGGGCCTTGCGTGGCGAGACCACGTCGCGCAGGGTGCCGTCGACCCGGTAGCGCACCAGGCAGTGGCTCTCGAACGGCTCGATATGGATATCGCTGGCCTGGTCGCGTGCGGCCTGGGTGAGCAAGGCGTTGATCATGCGGATCACCGGCGCGTCGTCCTGGGCTTCGAGCAGGTCGGTGACCTCCGGGATGTCCTGCAACAGCCGGTCGAGGTCGACCTCGTTCTCGGCGGCGCCGACCACGGCCGCGGCGCTGCCGGTGTCGGCATAGGCGCTGACCAGCAGGGCATCCATCTGCGCATCGCTGAGCATCTCGACTCGCACCTGACCATGCCGCCTGCGCACCTCGGCCAGCGCCCAGCCAGGGCTCGACGGGCAACGCGACAGCAGCGCCGCGGCCTCGCCGTCGGCCTGCAACACCAGGCGCTGGGCCTTGGCCCAGGCATAGGGCAGCCGGCTCACCGGGCGACCTCGTCCACCGGCACCGCGCGCAGCGCTGCCCGGGGCGTTCGCAGCGCCGCCGGTTGTGCCCGCCCCTGGTCCGGCACGCCCTGCTCCACCGGCGGCAACAACGGCATGTCCATGTCGGGCAGGGCCCAGGAGTGCTCGGGCTTGAGGTTGCCCTGGGCGCGGCGGATGAAGTCGTAACGGTTGAGGGTGATGCTGCGCCCGACCCCGGCATCACGCACGATATACGGGCGCAGGAAAACCATCAGGTTGGTCTTGTTGCTGGCCCGGCGCTCGTTGCGAAACAGCGCGCCGACCCCAGGCAGGCTGGACAGCCACGGGATACCTTCGTTGCTTTGGGTATAACCGTCCTGCAACAGGCCGCCGAGCACCATGATCTGGCCGTCGTCGAGCAAGATACTGGTGTCGATGGCGCGCTTGTTGGTGACGGTACCGGCGGCGCTGGAGGCGCGCGCATCGACGCTGCTGACCTCCTGGTAGACGTCCAGCTTGACCGTGCCGCCCTCGGAGATTTGCGGGCGCACGTTCAGGCGCAGGCCAACCTCCTCGCGCTGGATGGTCTGGAACGGGTTGTTGCTGTTGCCGCCACCGTCGGTGACGTACTGGCCGCTGACGAACGGGATGGTCTGGCCGACGAAGATGCTCGCCGCCTCGTTGTCCAGGGTCAGCAGGTTGGGCGTCGACAGCACGTTGCTGCCGCCCTTGCTCTTGAGTGCATGGGCCAGCACCTTGAGGTCCAGCACCTCGCCGATACCGGGGATCTTCACCGTGCCGTCGACCACCCCCACCGACAACCCCTTGGGCAGCACATCGATGCTGGTGGCGCCCTTGGTCAGGCCACTGCCGCCAAGGTTGGCACCACCGAACGCGCCATTCTTGCCCAGGTTGCCAGCCTGCCACTGGATGCCGAACTCGTTGGCATCGTCCTCGCCCACTTCGACGATCAGGCTCTCCACCACCACCTGGGCGCGGCGCTGGTCGAGCTGGTCGATCACCTCGCGCAGGCTGCGGTACAGCGGCTCCGGCGCGGAAATCAGCAGGGTGTTGGTGGTTTTGTCGGCCTGGATGGTCGCGCCGCCGGCAGAGAACGCCGTGCCCTGCTCGCCCTGGGCCAGGCCGTTGCCATAGCCATTGGGCGTGCTGCCGGCGCCCAGGCCGTTGTGGCCCTGACTCGAGTTGGCGCCGCGGTTGCTGTTGCCCTGCGGCGTGCCGCTGGTGCCATTGACGCCGTTGCCATTACCCCCGGTGAGCATGCCGCCACCGCTGAGCAGCGCCCGGGTGCCGTCGCTGCTGGCGCTATCGCTTTCGCCGGTGAGCAACCCTCGCAGGCTCTGCGCCAGCTTGTCGGCCTGGGCGTTGCGCAGGTATACCACGTGCAGGTTGCCGGCACTGTTCTGCGCATTGTCGAGCTTGTAGATCAGGTCGCGGGCCAACTGGGTGCGCTCAGGGCTGCCCGAGCGAATCACCACGCTGTTCGAACGCGGGTCGCCGAGCACGCTGATCTTCTGCGTCGGGTCGCTGCCCTGGCTGTCGAGCAGTTCGTTGACCATGCTGGCGATGTCGCTGGCGATGCCGTTCTGGATCGCCACCACATCGGTGTCGATGGCGCTGGGAATATCGACCCGGTCGAGGATCTGCGCCACCCGCTCGAGGTTCTCGGCGTAGTCGGTGACGACCAGGGTATTGTTGCCCGGGTAGGCGTTGATCGGGTTGTCGGGCGAAACGATCGGGCGCAACACCGGGATCAGGTTGACGGCGTTTTCGTACTGCAAGCGGAAGGTGCGGGTGAGCATGCCGTTGCCGGCCACACGATCGTCGTTGGCCAGCGCACCACCGAGCAGCTTGGCGTCGGCCTGGGGCACCACCTGGGCCACGCCGCCGACGTCGACCACGCTCAAGCCCTGCATGCGCAAGGCCGCCAGCAGCATGGCGTAGGCCTTGGCCGCGGGCACCTCGCCTTCGGAGACCAGGGTCAGCTGGCCCTTGACCCGCGGATCGATCAGAAACTGCCGGCCCGTGGCGCGGGACAGGCCGCGCACCACGGCCTGGATATCGGCGTCGACGAAATTCAACTGCACCGGCTGGTCGCCCAGGGGGTTGCTCTGCGCCGCCAGCGGCGTCGCGCGGCTGTGCCGCTGGCCGACTCGCGCAGGCATCTGCCGCGCGGCCGGGCGCGGGCTTGGGCTGGCCTGGGCTTGATGGTCCAAGGTAGTCGGGGCGCCGCCGAGCGCGGCGAGCGGCCTGCCCAGCTCGCTGCTGGCCAGGGGTGTCTGCACGGCCGGCGAGGTGGTGCAGGCCGCAAGTGCCAAGGCCAGCGCCAGGGGCGCGAACGGCAGCAACCGGGAGTGAAGGCAGGTCATGAAGGGTCCTTAGCGCCAGGCGCCTGATCCATGCGAAGAGTTCCAGAAAATGTCACAGGCCCGGCCGGCGCGTGGTCCGCATCGCGCTGCAGCACCAGCTGGCCGATGCTCAGCCCCAGGCGCGCGGGTACCTGCTGCAACCAGGCCACCGCGGCTTCGCCAGGTGCGTGCTGCCAGTCCAGTTGCCAGGCGCCGTCCATGCGCGCGAGGCGCGACTGGTTGTGCAGCCCCGCCTGGGTCAGGCTTTGGCGCAAGGCCAGTTCGAGGTCGGCCGGGGGCGCTACGGCACGCTGGGCCAGCAATGCGTCAAGGGCCTGGGCCTGGCTGCGCAATTTGGGCGTTTCGGCCTCCCAGTGGGCGATACTGGCCAAGGCCGGCGCAATCAGCACCTGCCAGCAGAACAGCGCAGCGAGCAAGCCGGCAGTCAGGCCCACGGCACGTCGCTCGCGCGGGGCCAGGGCTTGCCAGCGCTGGCGCACCTGCGTCCGCGCGACGCCCAGGCGCGTTTTAATCGACATGGGCCAGCTCCTCTTGCCGGGCCCCACCGGCGCGCAAGGTCCAGCCCTGGGCATCGACACCCGCCTCGATGCCGCGCGCCGCCAGGTCGGCCTGCCAAGTACTGCCTGTCGGCGCCTGGGTGCCTTCGGCCAACGGGGTGATGCGCAGCACCCCGTCCTGGAAGCTCAGCGCCGCTACGTTACCGGCCAGAAACGGCATGCTCTGCCCGGCGCCTTCGAGCAGCGCCGGCAAACCCGATGCCGCCGCTCCCTGCCCGCCCTGCAACTGCTGGCGCGCCTGCTGCAACGGGTTGAGCACCACCGGCAAGTGTGGAAACGCCTGGCGCACCTGGCTGACCATGCGCGCGCCCAGCTGTTCGCCGGCGCTGGCCAGCTGCGCGGCGTGCAGGTTCAGCCCCAGGCACCAGACCGTTGCCGCCACGCCCCAGATCGCCACCACCGGCCCCCAGCCCAGCGGTTTCGCCGGCCCCTGCAGGCCGCCTGCCAGGTCCGGCGCCGGCAGGCCGTCGGCGGGCTGGGCGAACACACCGCCCAGGCGAACCCGCTCGCCCTGCAACCAAGCCTGCAAGTGCGCCAGCTGCGGCTGCCCCAACCAGGCCACGGCGACGCGGCCATCGGGCTGGCGCAGACCATGGGCCACATGTAGCTGCCCGGCATCGCCCAGCACCAGGCCCTGGACCGCGCAGCGCACCGCCGCCGCCAGGCGTTTGCCGGTCAGCGGCGGCAGTGCGATGGCCAGGGCCAGGCTGTCGTCTTCATGCAGATGCAGGCGCCACACCATGCCCTTGGCCCGCGCCGCCAGTTGCCCACGCGTCGCCTGGCCGTGCTGCTCGCCATGGCGATAGTCGAGCGGCGATTGCGCCGTCAACTCGGCCAGCGGCGGCAATTGGATCTCCAGCAGCATGTTCATGCGCCCACCCGCGTCCAAATCACATCCGCCAACTGGCCTTCGCGCTGGCGCAGCAGTGCCTGCATCGGCAACGCGCGAGCGCCCAGGCGCGCCTGGCCATGGAAGCGGAACCAGTCGCTGTTGATGCCCACCCGCACATCGGTCGTAGCCAACTGCGGCATGCGCAAGCGGTTGACGAAGTCACCGCGATTGATGAACCAGCGCCCAGCGTCGCGCTCGGCCACCAACGCAGTGGCCTGTGGCAATGACAGCCCCGGCACCTGGGCGGCGAGCACTTCGGCGCTGGCAGTGTTGCCGTTGACCCAGGTCAGGGCCGGCAACACCGTGACGAAACGCTGCAAGTGCCGCAAGGTCTTGCCATCCATGCCCTTGAGCGAGGCCAGGGCATCCAGGTTACGCAACATCGGGCGCTTGGCCGGCAAGAGCTGCGCGGCCACCGCCGGCGAAGTCAGGCGTCCGCTGCCCAGGCCTTGCTCGGCCGTGGCCGGCGTTTGCGCAGGGCGCTGCGGGTAACTGTCGATCACCTGGCCGGCAATCGCCGTGGCCAGGCGCGCCTCGACGCCGATCAACGCGCACAAGCGCTGGAAGGTGGCCAGCGCCTCGGCATCGAGCTGGCCGTCGACCACCAGGTTGCGCAGGTTGAACTTGCCCTGCTCGTCCTCCAGGCGCCCATCGAACTGCACCGTAGCCGAAGGCAGGCCAAGGATCGGACGCGCCCAGGGCTGCCCGGTGCGCACCAGCGGGTCACTCATTCGTTGTTCCAGCAGCAGCTGGCGGCTGAGCTGCAAGCCGCCCTCCAGCGCCCATTGCCCCTGCAAGGCCAGCTGGCGGTTCTCCAGCTGCCGGGTGAGCAGCCCCTGGCGCTCGATCATGCCTGCGGCGATCACTGCCACCACCGCGGCAATCAGCAAGGCGCTGATCACGGCCATGCCCTCTTCGCGCGCCATGGCCGGTCACAACTGCCACGAGCCGATATCGGCATTCACCCCGTCGCCGCCGGCCTGGCCGTCGGCCCCCAGGGAGAACACATCGACCTCGCCGTTGGCCCCCGGGTTCAGGTACTGGTAAGGGCGGCCCCAGGGGTCGTTGGGCAGGCGGTCGAGGTAGGCGCGCCATTGGCCGTCCTTGGCCTGGGCCGGCTTCTCCACCAATACCTTCAGACTCTGGTTCTGGTTCGGGTAGCCGCCGTTGTCCAGGCGGTAGAGCTTGAGCGCCTGCATCAACCCGGCGATATCCTGGCGTGCCGCGGTGGCGCGGGCCTGGTCGGGGCGGTCGAGCACCTTGGGCACCACCATGGCCGCGAGAATCCCGAGGATCACCACCACCACCATGATCTCGATCAGAGTAAAGCCCTGCTGGCGGAAACGGCGGCCTGTGGCGCTGCGGCGGGCGATCTGCATCTCGGCATTCCTTGCGTGAGTTCGAATCGGGGGCCGATTGTGGCAAGCGGGTATGTCACTGATATTGAAAAAGCTCGGGAGTCGGCGTCGTCAAACGGTCATCGCGCCGCTCTAGAGTGCCCCTTTGCCTCGAAGCGAGCAGATGCCGTGCGCCGCCAGGAACAAGGCTTCACCCTGATCGAAGTGCTGGTGGCACTGACCATTGTCGCCGTGGCCATGGCCGCAGCCGTGCGCGCCACCGGGCTGATGACCCAGGGCAATGGGTTGCTACGCGACAAGGCGCTGGCGTTGCTGGCGGCCCAGGGGCGGCTGGCCGAGTTGCGCCTGGAGGGCGGCGCGAAGCCCGGTATCCGGCAGTTCGACTGTGACCAGGGGCGCTTGCGCCTGCGCTGCGAGCAGCGCCTGTCGCGTGCGCCGGGCGGCATGTTGGAGGTGTCGCTGCAGGTGTTCGAACGCCAACACGAAGGGCCGGCGTTGGCGCGATTGCAGACGTTGGTGGGTCAATGAGCGCACAGAGGACACCTTTCAGGGTGTTCGACATTAGAGTTGCAGCGCCTACAAGATCGAGCGCCGCAAGGCTTTCGGCGGACACCTGGAGGCCCTCACCCGATCAATAGTCCAAGCGCCCAAACCCTTGAAAAGGATGCCCCTCACAACGACGCACGTACCTCAGGATGGCCCGTCCCCACCCGCGCCGCGTAGCGCTGGGCCAACACCGCGCAGACCATCAGCTGGATCTGGTGGAACAACATCAACGGCAAGATCATCGCCCCGATCCCACCGCCCACGAACAGCACCTGGGCCATCGGTACCCCCGTGGCCAGGCTCTTCTTGGACCCGGCGAACAAAATGGTGATGCGGTCCTCGACATTGAACCCAAGCACCCGCCCCAACAAGCGCGTCCCCAGCAGCACCACCGCCAGCAAGATCCCGCACACGGCGAACAACCCCGCCAGGTGCTGCGGTGAAACCGTGTGCCACAAACCGGTGACCACCGCCTCGCTGAACGCGGTATACACCACCAGCAGGATCGATCCTTGGTCCACCACCTTCAACCAGCGCGCGTTGCGTTTGACCCAGGCTCCGATCCAACGCCGGGCAAGCTGACCGGCAACGAAGGGCACCAGCAGTTGCAGGGTGATCTTCAGCACCGCGTCCAACCCCGAGCCGGTATCGCCCGACGCCCCCAGCAACAGCATCACCAGCAGGGGCGTAAGGAAGATCCCCAGCAGGCTCGAGGCCGCCGCGCTGCAGATCGCCGCCGGCACGTTGCCGCGGGCCAGCGAGGTGAAGGCGATGGCCGACTGCACCGTGGCCGGCAAGGCGCACAGGTAGAGCACGCCCAGGTACAACTCGTTGCCCACCAGCGGCACGAACAACGGTTTGAACGCCAGCCCCAGTAGCGGAAACAGCACGAAGGTGCAGGCGAATACCAGCAGGTGCAGGCGCCAGTGCCCGGCGCCGGCGATGATCGCCTCGCGCGACAACTTGGCGCCGTGCAGGAAGAACAGCAGGCCGATGGCCAGATTGGTCAGCCAGCCGAACAGTACCGCGCCTTCACCGGAGCACGGCAGCACGGTGGCGATGAACACCACTGCAAGCAAGGCCAGGGTGAAGTTGTCGAACAGCATGCGCAAATATCTCATCACAGATTCCGTCTTGTCTTTGTGCAAGCCTGGACGATAAGGTCTCGGCCCTTCTGCCGCTAACGCCGGCCCCCCCTGCGATGTCGCCCAACGGACACACCGAGCAGCGCTTCGCCTCCCCGAGACTGATGACAAGGAACGCCCCGACCATGAAACGCCCCACGCCCTGGCTGCTGGCCACCGCCCTGACCCTCGCGGCCCCCCCGCTGCTGGCCAATGATTTGCAAGCCACTGTCGACGATGTGATCGAACCGCTGATGCGCGAGCAACATATCGCGGGCATGGCGGTGGCGGTCTATGCCAACGGTCAGTCGCATTACTTCAACTACGGCTGGGCGAACAAGGTCGACAAGCAGGCGGTGAGCCGCGACACCCTGTTCGAGATCGGCTCGATCAGCAAGACCTACACCGCCACCCTCGCCGCCCTGGCCAGCGCCGAAGGCACGCTCGACCTCCAGGCCCCCGCCAGCCGCTACCAGCCGGCCCTGGCCAAGGCACCGATCGGCAGCGCCAGCGTGCTGCAACTGGGCACCTACAGCGGCGACTGCCTACCGCTGCAATTCCCGGATGCCGTGCAAACGCCCGAGCAGACCCTGGCCTGGTACCAGCATTGGCAACGCCGCCACGCGCCGGGCACCTACCGCTGCTACTCCAACCCCAGCCTGGGCCTGTTCGGTGACCTGGCCGCCCGTGCCCAGCAGCGGCCATTCGCCGAGCTGATGACCCAGGGGCTGCTGCCGCGCCTGGGCCTCAAGCATACCTACCTGGAAGTACCGGCCCACGCACGCGGCCTGTACGCCCAGGGCTATGACGCCGACGACAAACCGCTGCGGGTCAACCCGGGCCCTTACGCCGACGAGGCCTACGGCATCAAGACCAGCGCCAGCGACCTGCTTCGCTACGTACAACTGCAACTGCAACCGACCACGCTGGACCCGGCCTTGCGCAACGCCATCGCCATCACCCAATCCGGCTTCTTCCAGGTCGGCCCGATGACCCAGGGCCTGGGCTGGGAGCGCTATCCATACCCCGTCGCTCTCGACACCCTGCTGGAGTACAACGGCGCCAAGATCATCCGCGGGGAAAACCCCGTCCGCGCGCTGCAACCAGCGCTGCCCGCCGAGCCTGCCGCCTGGTACAACAAGACCGGCGCCACCGGTGGCTTCGGCGCCTATGTCGCCTTCGTGCCCGCCAAGCAGATGGGCATCGTGCTGCTGGCCAACCGCAACTACCCCAACGAAGAACGCGTGCGCGCGGCACAACGCATCCTGTCCAGCCTGGAGCACTGACATGCTGAAGATCCTTGGCAAAGCGTCCTCGATCAACGTGCGCAAGGTGCTGTGGACCTGCGCGGAACTGGGCCTTGCGTTCCAGCGCGAAGACTGGGGCAGCGGCTTTCGCGCCACCGACAGCCCCGAGTTCCTGGCCCTGAACCCAAACGCCATGGTGCCGGTGATCGTCGATGGCGATTTCGTGCTATGGGAGTCCAACAGCATCCTGCGCTACCTGGTCAACCAGTACGGCGGTGAACACCTCTACCCCAGCGCCCCGCGCAGCCGCGCCGCGGTGGACCAGTGGCTGGACTGGCAGGCCACCGACCTCAACGACGCCTGGCGCTACCCGTTCATGTCGCTGGTGCGTCAGTCCCCGGCCCACCAGGACCCGGCCTTGCTGGCCGCCGCCAGCGCCCAGTGGACGGCCAGGATGCGCCTGCTCGAGCAGCGCCTGCAGACCACCGGCGCCTATGTCGCCGGCAGCGATTTCAGCATCGCCGACGTGGCCATTGGCTTGTCGCTCAACCGCTGGCGACGCACACCGCTGGAGCACCCGTCACTGCCGGCGCTGGAGGCCTACCACTGGCGCCTGCGCGAGCGCCCGGGCTACCTGGAACACGGTGATAACGGCCTGGCCTGACAGAACGAGCTGGATTGTCCGACAAGATGTAGTGACGAAAAATAATCACTACAAAGCCATTGACGCCCTTCCCGCGCCTTGTGCATGATGAGGCCGTCTCCCTGATCGGGAGCGGTGGCAAGGGTGTTCCAGACGGCCTGCGCGGTAACGCAGGCCGTCCGTGGAGAGGGAAACTGCCCAGAAGGCAGCGTGAGAAAGCCCCTGTTGCAATGCTGCTGTAGCAGCCTTGGTTAGCGCGCTACATGGTGTGGCGCCGAATGTGAACTTCAGCCGAACTTCACCAACGAATGAGAGTAATGGGGGCTTTATGATGAACTTGAACAACAATCCAACCATCGACCAATTGGCCCAGCTGTTCGCCGCGCGCAAAGACAGCCTCGACGACCACCTGCTGTGGGTCAGCCAGTCCGGCGACGTCCGCCTTGACCGTCTGCCGCCGAACACGGTCGAAGCTGAATTCGAATCGCACATGCCCAGCATGCGCGCCCGCTTCAAGGTCTACCGTCGTGGCCAGGGCTACGTCGGCAAGAAGGCCGCCGCCGACACCATCTTCGTCGGTCGCGTCCTCCAGACCCTGCAACAAGAATGGCCTACCGCCCGTGAGCGGCAGGCAGTCAAGGTGATCGATACGCTGAACTGAGCGTGTCTCAGCCAAGCGTACAGCGCTGCTTGAGCCCGGCCCTGCAAGGCCGGGCTTTTTCATGTGCGCAATCTGCGCGCGACGCCCAATCCGTAGTGCTGACGAAGCAAGCGCCGCGGTGCCTGGCCCCGGCTACGCCGGGGTTCGCCGGCAGTGTCTCAGGCCCGAAGCCGTCGTGCCGCCTCCTCAGGCAGCGGCAAGGCACCCGTGGCCACTGCCCTGGCCCGGTCGACACCCCATACCAACGCGCGGGTCATGGTTTCACCAGGCCGCGCCGGGTAATACTCCTCGAGCAGGGCCTTGCCCCCCTGGGCGTACACGCCCACGAACAACTGCGTGGCGCCAAGCCGGGAAAGCCGCACCTGCACATCGATGCTGGTGCCATCGCTCAATTCCTCATCATGGCTGCGGCTGTGCAACTGCGCATCGGCCCATTGCCAGTAGGTCTCTTCCCTGATTCGCATTGCGCTGATTACTCCGAGTCTGAAATGCCGCGCAAGAAAAGCACAGTCGCAGCCACCCGGCGAGGGTGACGCGCCGATACCATGAGCGGGGTCAACAAATGCTGGGAAAATCGCGCCGTTGGGCGGGCGCCTGAACGCAAGCGCGGGGCAAGCACGCTGCCACAGGTCATTGCACGGCACCTGTGGCAGCGGGCTTGCCCCGCGCTGGGATCAACGTCGATTTACTTTTTCGAGGGCACCCGCGGCATGAACCGGCCCTTCTTGGCCCGCTGCAAATGGGCAGGCTGTAACTGCTCCGACTCGTCCAGGGTCATGTTGGCAAAACCCAGGCGCAAGGCCGCCTGGCCACAACGCACCTGGCTGTTGATCGGAAACGCATCGTTCAAGTCTTCGTAATAGGATTCGCTCATGCCCTGTCTCCCTCCAATGGTGACCGTGCCGACAAGCAACGCGCTTGCCTAGAGAAGCGGCGGTCCGCTGAAGTGAGACTAGCCGGTCATTTGCAGACTAACCGGGCAATCCGACACAGCCCGACCAGTGGCAAGCGCTTACTTCAGCCGCACCGCCGTGCCGGTGGCGAACACCACGACCATGCCTCCTTGCACCGACGGCATGCTGATCTCGAAGTCCACCCCCAGCACGGCATCGGCTTGCAACTGCCGTGCCCGCGCCATGAGTTCCTCGGTGGCCTGCTCGCGGGCCAGCTTCAGCGCGCTCTCCAGGGTCTGCGAACGGCCGCCGAAGAAGTCGCGAAAACGTGCGAAGAAATCGCGCACGAAGTTGATCCCCTGCACCGATTCGGCGCTGACCACGCCGAGGTACTCGGCGACAGGGCGGCCTTCGAGCTGGCTGGTGGTGCTGATGATCATGAGTGGTACTCCTGCTACGAACAAAAGAAGGCGATCCTAACAAATTCATGGCCCGCCAATTACACAAGTTCCTTCTTGAATATTTGACATACGGCTCCTAGACTCCCTGCGCAGGATCACCCAAGGAGCCGTCATGACCGCCCTTCCCGAACACCCTCCGGCGCGCTGGAACGAGCTGCTCAGCGGCGGCAACGCCTTGCGCTCGATCGCCTTGGCCGGGGGTGTCGCCCTGCATGCCATCAATGTGTACATCGTCACCACGCTGTTGCCGACGGTGATCGGCGAAATCGGCGGGCTGTCCTTCTATGCCTGGAGCACCACGCTATTCGTGGTGGCCTCGATCATCGGTTCCACCCTCTCCACTCGCCTGCTGGCCCGCAGCGGGCCACGGCTTGCCTACCTGCTGGCACTGCTGGTGTTCGCTGCCGGCTCCGTGCTCTGCGCCCAGGCCGCCAGCATGCCGATGCTGCTGCTGGGGCGCAGCGTGCAAGGCCTGGGCGGCGGTATCCTGTTCGCCCTCAGCTATGCGCTGATCCACCTGGTGTTCGAGCGCCGCTTGTGGCCGCGGGCCATGGCCCTGGTGTCGGCGATGTGGGGCGTGGCCACCTTGTGTGGCCCGGCGGTGGGCGGTGTGTTCGCCGAGGGCGGCCATTGGCGCTGGGCTTTTTGGGCATTGCTGCCGGTGGCCGCGCTGCTTGCGCTGATCGTCTGCCTGCGTCTGCCGGGGCGCCAGGCGCTGGACGACAACGACGCCCGCCCGGCCTATGGGCTCATCGCCTGCCTGGTCGCCTCGGTGCTGGCTATCTGCGCGGCCAGCCTGTCCGAGGTGCTGTGGATCAACCTGGTGGGCATCGCCGTGGGCTTGGCGATTGCCGCGCTAATCGCCCGTCTCGATCCGCGCGCGCGCCATCACCTGTTGCCCAGCGGCGCCTACAGCCTACGCCAACCGATGGGCGCGCTGTTCGCCATCATGTGCCTGCTGGTGGCGGCCATCACCACTGAAATCTACGTGCCCTACTTCCTCCAGCAGATCCACGGCTTCGGGCCGCTGGCGGCCGGCTACCTGACAGCGGTAATGGCCGCAGGCTGGACCATCGGCGCCCTGGCCAGCGCCGGGCGCGACCGCAACGGCGGCGCCCGACAGATCCGCCTCGGCCCATTGCTGGTGGCGCTTGCCTTGCTGGCCCTGGCCCTGCTCACACCGCACCCGGCCTGGCTGGCCCAAGCCCCCGGCCTGGCACTGTATGCCGTGGCCCTGGCCGGTGTCGGCCTGGGCATCGGCCTGGGCTGGCCGCATCTGCTCACCCGCGTGCTGCAGGCCGCGCGCCCCGGCGAGGAAAACCTCGCCTCGGCGTCGATCACCACCGTGCAGCTCTACGCCACCGCCCTGGCCGCCGCCCTCGCCGGCTTGGTCAGCAACAGCGCGGGCCTGGTCGAACCCGGCGGCCTCGACGGCGCGCGCCAGGCCGCGACCTGGCTGTTCGCCCTGTTCGCCTGCGCGCCGCTGCTGGCCATCCCGCTGGCGCTGCGCATCACCGGCCCCTCTGCTCGCAAGGAACAACCATGAAAGAATCACAGGAAGTCTACGAGCGTATCAGCGATCAATTCGAAGACTTCACCAGCCATGCCAGCCAGCGTGGCGTCGAGGTCGATACCGTCCGCTACATGGTTCACGACTTGCTCGGTGGGGTGGCCGGCGACGCAATCCTCGACCTGGCCTGCGGCCACGGGTTCTTCAGCCGTCGGTTCAAGGACTGGGGCGCGGCACGGGTGCATGGCGTGGATATCTCGCCGAGCATGATCCACCAAGCCCGCCAGGCCAATGACGGCATCGCCTACGAAGTGCGCGATGTGGCGCAAATGGGCGAGATCGGCCAGTTCGACAAGGTCACCGCCGCCTGGCTGTTCAACTATGCCGGTAGCGTCGAGGAACTGCGGCGCATGTTCCAGGCCGTCGCGCTCAACCTCAAGCCCGATGGGCACCTGATCGCCTACACCGCCAACCCCACGTTCGACCTGGCCCGAGGCAATTTCACCGATTACGGCATCCGTGTCCTGGACGAGCAGCCGGTGGAAGGCGGTTTTCGCTGCCAGGGCCAGTTCATGAGCACGCCGCCCGCTGATTTCACCTACTACCGCTGGCACAAGTCGGTGTATGAACAGGCTGCCCACGACGTGGGCCTGCGCAACGTGCGCTGGATCGCCCCGCTGATCAGCGGCATTCGCAAGAAGGCACACCCAGCGGGGTATTGGGACCTGTTCGAAGGCAACAGCCTGCAGGTTGGCCTGATCTGCAGCCGCTGAGCCGAGCAATGCCGCCTGCGAGCCTGTTCACAGGCTTCGCGCCAACAACTGGCCCGGCCAGCCATCGACCTCGAAGGTGCAGACACGCTGGTAACCGCAGGACTCGTAGAAACGCACCAGCGCTCCCGACCCGCCACCGTAGCAATCGACGCGCAGGTGCCCAACGCCTGCCGCCCTCGCCTGCTCATCGGCGAACGCCATCAAGTACCGGCCAACGCCCCGCGCACTAAGACGGCGCGAGGCAACCAGCAGCCGCACATAGACTTCCGGCTCCGTCGCAGCGGGTACGTAGGGCATCGCCTCTCCCAGCACCAAGGCCGCGCCAAGGGTGCCAGATTGTGTGTGCGCCACCCAGGCGCCCGGCAACGCACACGCCTGTGTCACGCGTTCGACCCGCTGCGGCTGGGCCGACCAAGGCTCCGTGCCCCACTGCCCCGGGTTGCCTATTTCGCGAAACCAGGCGATGGCTTCATCGAACAGGCCCAGTACCGCGGGGGCATCCTCTGCGCTGGCACGGCGCAAGACCCAGCCATTGCCTGGCGCGATCGGCCCGCTCATGGCCACAGCCGGACCGCGCTCCACGCGAGGCCCCCCTGGGTGGCCGTATAGCGCCAACGCTTGTGATTGCGGTCAGTGGCGCCCTGCCAGAACTCCACGACCGTCGGCGCAACGGCATAAACTTGCCAACCGGCTTCGACATGACCGGGGTGGCCCTCAAGAAAAGCCTGAGCTTGGGCAAGACGCCTCGCCAGCGACTGGGGATCCTCCATGATCTCGCTTTGCCGGGAGGCCATGGCACTGGCGCGCGAACTCACAGGGCGCCCCAGAAAATCCTCGGCGCACTCCTGCGCTGACAATGCCACGGCTTCACCCCGCAGGCGGATCTGCCGCCCCAGCGCAGGCCAGTAGAAGGTAAGCGATACCTTGGGCTGATGTTCGATTTGCCTGACCTTCGGGCTTTCACGCTTGACCGCGAAGTGCCACCCACGCGCATCGACATTCTTCAGGATCAACACCCGCGCATCGGGCCAGCCCTGTTCATCGACGGTCGATAGCGTCATTGCATGGGGCTCGCGCACACCCGCGGCCAACGCCGCGTCCAACCACAGCGCGAAGGCCTCCTGGGGCGTGGCCGGCATAGCCGACAGATCAAGGTCAGGTAGCGGTGCCTTGAGCGATGGAATCTGCCTCAGCATTTCCTTGATCGGCAATGCGTCCAGGGTGGTGTGGAGCATGATGCGTCAACCTCCTGCAGCCAGGGCGTAAACCACCACCCTACCATCGAACCGGCCCGCCTTCCCACGCCTGCGCAGAAGCCGACGCGGCAAGCTGCCCAACGTTCAGACCCTCACCAGCCACTCATCCACCAGCCCCTGGCGCGCCAAGGCCTCGCACCACGCTGGCTCGGCCTCGACCTGCACCTCGTTGCAGTCCAATTCGTGCAGCACCTGCAACACCCGCGACGCACCGAACTCATCGAGCATGCGGCAACGAACCTGGGCAAAGCGCCCGCCAGCCATCACCCGCCTGTCATGCAACACCAGGGTCGGCGCACGACCGTCGAGCACCTCGGCCGACGCTGGACACTCGAGCCCCTGGTCTACCACCACGCGCAATGGTGCTACTGGCGTGGCACGTTGCGCCGACACCGGCGCCAGCAGTGACGTGTCGCACGCCTTGACCCATTCGCAGGTGGTCAGCAAGGCCGATGCCCGCCCCCGCCAGTGGGCCAGTGGTGCTTGCTCATCGCAATGACTGAGCATCGCGCCGTCGCCCAGCGTGCCGATCGCCAACGCGTCGGGCCGCAATACTCGTACCCAGGGGCGCTGGCGCTCGATGCGCGAGAAGAACCCACGATTGAGCGCCCGCGCTTCCGGGCACGGCAATACTTCGACGACGATGCTGGCCTGGCGCAGGCGTTCGCCACCACCACACTGGGAGGCATCGGCGCTGGCGCTGACCACCCGGCTCACCCCCGCGGCCACCAACGCATCGGCGCAGGGCGGCGTGCGCCCATGCCGGCCGCACGGCTCGAGGGTGACATAGGCGGTGGCGCCACGCGCCGCTTCTCCGGCCTCGCGCAACGCATGTACCTCGGCATGGGCTTCGCCGGCGCGCTGGTGCCATCCGCGCCCCACCACCTGGCCATCGTTGACGATCACGCAGCCGACCCGCGGGTTGGGCATGGTGCTGTACAGGCCCTGGCTGGCGAGCGCCAGGGCCATATCCAGGTAGTGGCGGTCGAGCGCACTCACGTGCGGACCAGCGCCAGCAGATAGCGGGCCTCGCCATGCTGACGCTCGATCACCTCCAGGCCCTGCCAGGTGAAGCCGTGGGCCTCCAGTGTCTGGCGGATGCCAGCGTCAGTGAAGAAATAGCCCTGGCGCTGGTTATCCATTTCCCGCCACCCCGCCTCGGGGTGGGCATCATCGACCCCGAACACGTTCAGCCCGACCAGCGCGCCGGGGCGCAGCAGGCGACGCACATGGGCCAGGTAAGGGCCCCATTCGTCCGGGTGCTGGTGGTGGAAGCAGCCGTTGTCCAGGGCCGCGTCGAACACCGTCCCCGGTGCCGGCTGCCAGTCCTGCATGGCCTTGTTCACCAGGTCGAGGCGATCACCCCAGCGCTTGCGCAGCAACGGCCAGCTGGAGTTCTCGACGATATCCAGCCCGGTGACGCGGTGCCCGGCGAGGATAAAGGTGGAGGCATCGCGGCCACGACCCACGCCGATATCCAGCACATGCTGGTCGCCCTGCGGGTCGAGCCGCTCGAGGAACACCTGGGCCGCCTGGATCATGCCGACATCCCACGACCATTCGTCCTCGCCATGGCTATAGCGGTGCACGAACGAGGTATCGAGAGCCTTGCGGTAGGCGTCCTGGGCCATGAAGCCCTGTGCTTGCTTGCTCATCGCAATCCTCCGTCAGGATGCCAGGCGCGCGTCGATGCCGTAGATGCGCCCATCATAGGAACTGGCCAGGAACGCATCGCTGGCCGCGTCATGGGTCAGGCAGGAAATGCCGCTGGCCGTGGGCCTTTGAACCGGCAGCCAGCGCCGCGAGGCCAGGTCGAACAGCGCCACGGTGCCGTTGTAGGCGGCGGTGGCGATCACCCGGCCATCGCTGGAGGCGGCGATGCACTTGATCGAGTGCTGGTGCGGCGAATCGAACACTTCGTCGCCGGTTTCCAGCCACAGGCGCAACTTGAGGTCGCGGCCGATACTGGCGAAACCGCCGGTGATCGGGCAGCAGCCGTTGGAAATGCGCGTATGCGCCGCCTCGATGTGCCGCACGCAGCTGAAGTCGGCGATGCTGTGCAACGCGGCGTCGGCCGAAGCGCAGACGCTGAACAGGTGACGCTCGTCGGCGGCCACGCCCTTGATCGCGTTGTCGTGCATGGGGATCGACGCCACCAGGCGCAGGCCGCCCTTGCCGTCATGGCCGAACACCAGGCCTTCGCCGGTGTAGGTGCCGATCAGCGCCAGGTCCTCGCCCTGCTTGACGAAGGTTGCGCCACAGTTGAGCGGAGAACGGTGCTGGTAGAGCATGCGCCCGGACAGGCCATCGAACACCTGGCCCATCTGGCCACCGGTCAGCAGCAGCGGGCCGAACGGCAGGAGGAAGTTGCACAGGCTGCCGACACAGGTCACCGGCTGGTCGTCACGGTGCAGGATGCCAGCGTCGCCGATGCTGTACTGGCGCTCTTCGCTGCGCACCACGGCATTGATGCTCACCGCCGGCTCGATGCCCGATACCTGCCACTGGTCCTGCTCGTAGTTCCAGGTGGCGTAGCGCGAGCCGAAGGTGGCGAACACCAGCTGCTCGTCGCCGACGAAGGCGCAGCTGCGTGGCCAGACGATGCTCGGCAGCGCGGTGCTGCGACGCTTGACCAGGTTGCGCCCGGCATCAAACGTCCAGAGGATCGCCGAGCGGTCATAGCTCAGGCTAACCAGCAGGCGCTTGTCGTCGTTCCAGACAATGCGCTTGATCCCGGCGGCATGGGCCGGCACGGTCTGCACCTGGCCGTCGGCGATGATCGAGATGCGCCCCTCATCATCGCCGGCGAACACCACGCCTTCACGGGTGATGGCAATGGTGTCGGTTTCCACGCCGCCGATGTCCACCTCGTCGCATTGCTGGCCGCTGCGGGTGTCCCACTGGCGCACGGTGCCGTCATCGCTGCTGGAAATCAGGCGCTGGCCATCCGGCGACCAGACCACCGAGATCACGTCGGCCTGGTGGCCATGGAATGCCTGCAGTTGCACGCCATCGAGGTCGAAGATACGCAGCACGTGGTCACGCGAGCAGGTCGCCACGCGCTGGCTGTCTGGTGAGAACACCGCCATCTCGACGTCGTCGTTGTGCCCCTGCAACACGGCCTTCAGGCGCATGCTCGGCACTTCCCAGATGCGCGCGGTGTAGTCGCTGCTGGCGCTGACCAGGTACTTGCCGTCGGCGCTGAACGCGCACTGGTTGGCCAGGTGATCGTGGTGCACGCGGTGAATCGGCTCGCCGGTGCTGGCGTTCCACAAAATCACCTGGTTGTCGTAGCCGGCAGTGGCGACGAAGTGCGCGGCATGGGCGGCGATGCCGCTGATAGGGCCTATGTGTTTCATCGAAAGATCCTTTTTCGCTGGAGGTCAGAGCTTGATCGAATGGGCGGACTTGACGGCCTTCGCCTGCAGGTAGTTGCGGTTGTGGTTGGTCAGGAACACCCCGGTGGGTACCTGCGCGATCACATCGATGCCGCCGGCGCGCAGTTGGGCGACCTTCTCCGGGTTGTTGGTCAGCAGGCGGCACTGGTCCACGCCCAGGGCGCGCAGGATCTGCACGGCAGGGTCGAAGGAGCGCGAGTCGGCCAGGTGGTTCAGGCGCAGGTTGGCTTCGTAGGTGTCCAGGCCAGAGTCCTGCAGCAGGTAGGCCTCGAACTTGGAATACAGGCCGATGCCGCGCCCTTCCTGGCGCAGGTAGATCAGGTAGCCGCCGACCTCCTTGAGGGTGCGCAGGGCCTCCTGCAACTGGGGGCCGCAATCGCAGCGCTGCGAGCCGAACACATCGCCAGTGATGCACTCGGAGTGCACCCGTACCAGGGGCACCTCGTCCCGACCTGGGCCGATGCCCACGGCGAAGTGCTCCTGGTGGCGCTCGAAACCATGGAAACCATAGAAATGGGCGTCGACATCGCCGCCGAGAATAGAGATCGGCACGATGGTATGCAGCGAAACATCCTTGTTCATGGGATCAGACCTCTTGCACGGAAGACGCGGTTGCTTAGTTGTGGTGTTCCACCAGGCGAAAGCCCATGACGTAGATCGGCCGTGGGTAACGCCCGTGGCGGCGCGCGGTACGCGCCAGGTCGCGAAAGCGGGTGAAGCTGCCACCGCGGGCCACGCGGTGGGTGCCGACATCGAGCACCAGGTCGTCCTCGATGCGTGGGCCTCCGGGGTACGCCTGGTAGTCCTCGGCCACGTACTCCTCGACATTGCCGGCCATGTCCAGCACGCCGAAGGGTGAGGCGGCGTCGACGAAGACGCCGACCGGGGTGCTGTCCAGGTAGCCCAGCTCGGCGGTGTTGGCATGCTCGACCTGGTAACTGTCGCCCCATGGGAACTGCCGCCCCTCGGTGCCCGCTGCGGCGTATTCCCACTGCGCCTCGCTAGGCAGGGCGAAACGCCGTCCGGTGCGCTTGCTCAACCAGCGCGCATAGGCGTCGGCATCACTGGCGGCGACGCTGTACACCGGGTGGTTGGCGTGGTGCCGCGGGTAACGGCCAAAGGCCCAGCCCTCGGGGATGCCAGGGTGGCTGCTGTCGAGCAGGAACTGGCGGTACTCCTGGTGCGTCACCGGAAACCGGGCGATGCGAAATGCCGCCAGTTCCACCGCGTGGCGCGGGGTTTCCTTGGCGATCCAGCTGCGGTCCAGGCCCAAGCCGTCGAACTGGTCCATCACCTGCTCTACCGCGCGTGGGTCGAGGCCGATATGTACCCGCGCCGCCGGGATGTCGATCATCTGTGGGGCGAAGGTGTCGATGCGCGGATCGCCGCGCAAGCCCAGCACCTCGCCGGCGGCGATACGCCGGGCCAGGGGCTCGCTGGGTTGCTGGACAATCCTCAGCAAGGTTTCCAGCGGGCCGTCGAGCAAGGCGTCGAAGGCTTCGCCGACCTTGGTTTGCAGCGGTTGCTCCAGGTAGTGCTCCGGGTAGCCCATCAGGGCCCGGTCACTGACATCCTTGGGCAAGGGGCTGGGCAGCCGCGGCCAATGCCACTGTTTGTAGCTGTTCATGCAAATACCTGCCTGGGCCCACGCCTGCCGCGCGCCGCGGCAGGGTGTGGCGAGCTGGGGTCAGAGGCGATCGGTGAGCAACCGCGGGTTGCTTTCGATCATTTCCACTTCGGCGCTGTAGACCTCGATGACCAGGCCGTCCGGGTCTTCGAAATACACTGCGCTGCGGACCTGGTCCGGGCCATGGTGGTAGCCAGGAGCCGGGCCGTTGCCCTTGACCAGCTTGATGCTGCCGGCGGCCGTGACCTGCTCGGCGATGCGCCGCACATCCTCGGGCAGCGCGCGGATGCCGATGTGGTAGCCGGCCGGATAGCTGAAGGCCTCGCTCTGCTCGATGAAGAAGTCGAAGCCGTTGAGTTCCATCACCGCCTTGCGTGGGCCGAGGTTGTAGCAGTAGTTGGCGCCGAGGATGTCGGCGTAGAACGCCTTGGAGGCTTCCAGGTCGCGGGTGAGGATATTGACGTGGTTCATCTCCGGGCGCTGCTTGGCCCGGGCCGCCTCGTCCAGCCCCAGGCCGTCGAGGGAGCGCCACAGCTTGCTGGCGGCGGCGAACTTGGCGAAGCCCGGCAACCAGGCCTTGATCACCTGCTCTGCCACCTGGCCGCTGGCGATATCCAGCGCATAAGGGTACAGGAACCCTTGGCTTGCCTGCTGCCATTGCGCGAGCACACCGCTGGCCGATGGTAGTTGCGCCAACGTGCCTTGCACGCGAATCAGCACCAGGGCCGTGTTGTGGCACAGCCCGCGGGCCTCATTGAGCAAGTTGCCCAGCGCCGCTGGCGGCGTCGCGCTGTCGAGCAGCAGGCAGACCGCATCCACCGGCCCCTGCCCGGCCGCCTGCTGGCTAACCTGCAGGCTGAAGCCCGCCTTCGCCGCCGCGCTGCCGAGGCTGTCGAGGGCCTGGGCCGCCGCGTCGCCCAGCGGCGCGGCATGCAATGCCAATAGACGCAGCATCAGGCAGCCCTCCGTCCAACCAGCAGGGTGTAGCGGCCGATCGGCTCCTGCTCCACTGCAAGCCCCGCCGAAGCCATGCTGTCGATCAGGTAGCGGGTCGAGTGCAGCTCGCCGTTGACCGTGTTGAGCATCATGTGCAAGGAGAAGTCGGCCGACAGCGCCGGATGTATCTCGTCGTCCTCCAGCGCCATGCTCAGCACCAGCAGCGCGCCGCCGTCCTCGACCATGCCGGCGGCACCGGCGATCAAGGTGCGCACCTGCTCACGGGTAAAGTAGTGCAGGCAGTCGTTGAGCATCACCACGTCGGCGCGCTCGCCCTGGTACTGGGCCAGGTCCAGCAGGTTGCGCGCGTGGAAGCCCAGACGCTCTTCCAGCTTGTATTTGCCGAAGGTGGTTGCGGCGGCGTCACGGGTCGGCTCCAGGTCCCAGACTTCACCCTTGACCTGCGGATGACGGCTGGCGATCTCCGCCAGGTAGGTGCCGTGGCCGCCGGCCAGGTCGATCACCCGCCGCGCCTTGTCGAACAGTGGCAGGTCGCGCAGCACGTCGACCATCGGCTGGCTGAAACGGACCATGGCGTCGTTGAACGCATCGCGGGCGGCGATATCGTGCTTGAAGCGGTTTTCCTGCTGGAAATCCAGCGAGTCGCGGCTGCGCAGCACCTCGCCCAGGCGTGGCCAGTTGTGCCATTGCAGGCGCTGGTGATCGATGATCGGGCCAATGAACTCGGCGCTGTCGCTGACCAGGAAGCGCTGGCTCAACGGCAGGTTCTCGTAGCCTTGCGCGCTGCGCTTGAGCAGGCCCATGGCGACCAGCGCGTTGAGGAAGATCCGGCCCTTGTTCGGCACCCAGCCCAGCGCATCGCTCAACGCCTGGGCCGCGATTGGCTGGCGGGCGTGGTCGAACACGCGCAGGGCCAACGCCGAATGCAGAATGGCGGATTGACGGTACTGATCGGACAGTTTCACCAGGTCGACCACGCCCTGCAGGCTGTTCACCTCGTCGGCATGCTCGTAGATGGTCACGGGTTTCTGGGCATTCATGCACTCACGTCCCTGTCGAGTTATTGGAGTAGGACCTGCGCCCGGCCATGGGCCAGCCAAGGAATTCCACGAACTTGCACGCAACCCTCCCTGGGACCGGCAAGCACAGGCTCCGCAAAAGAGCCTAGACCTGAGGCAAAGAAATACAACCACAAACTTTTATATTTTTATCGAATATAAATTTTCCTATCGATACTCGTTCACCTTGCACCTATCCGCATGAATACAGGCTATCCTTCGCCCACTTGCCTGCGCAAAGGACGGCCCAGGAGAGTGCCCGACCCGCTCATTCACCCCGGTTTGCAACGCTCCATGACCTCGACCTCCGTTGACCCGAACTGCACCACCGACCGCATCCTGTTCCTGCTCAAGACCCGCGGGCCGCTCAAGACCGCCGATCTTGCCCAACTGCTCGGCATTACCTTCGAAGCCACGCGCCAACAGGTGCAGAAGCTGCAGGCCACGGAGCTGATCAGCGGCATCAGCGTGCCGGCCAAGGGTGCTGGCCGCCCCTCGCAGAAATGGACGCTGACCGCCACGGCCCAGCGGCGTTTTCCCGATTCCCACAGCGTGCTGACCCTGCAGTTGATCGAAAGCGTCGAGCAGGTGTTCGGTAGCGACGGCGTCGACCGCCTGATCAGCCGCATGGAAGACAGCAACAGCCGCGAGTACCAGCAGGCCTGTGCCAGTGCGCAAACCCTGGAAGACAAGGTGCGCATCCTGGTGCAACTACGAGAACGCGCCGGCTACATGGCCGAGATGCAGGCCGATGGCCAGGCCTGGCTGATCGTCGAGAACCACTGCCCGATCTGCATCGCCGCGACCCGCTGCCAGGGGTTTTGCCGCAGCGAGCTACAGGTATTCCAGGCGGCGATTGGCGAGCAGGCCACGGTGGAGCGCTGCGAGCACCTGATCTCTGGTGATCGCCGCTGTGTCTATAGGATTTCGCCGAAATAGACGGCAGGATTTGCAAAGATGGAATGCGCGCCCCCTGTAGCAGCCAGCCTTGCTGGCGAACCAGGCGAGGCGCCGCCTGGCACCGGCTACCGGCATTCGCGGGCAAGACTGTTGCTCCC
>NZ_SOZA01000055.1 GCF_004519305.1 Pseudomonas sp. RIT623
AATGTGGAGGACGATCCCACAGGCACCAGCCTTGCTGGTGAAACCAGCGCCGTGGCGCAGGCAGCGGCTTTGCCGGTGTTCGCCGGCAGCCGGCTCCCGCGAGGCGGCGAGGGAATAAAAAGCTAGCTTCGTATCTATTTGTTTCACGATAATCGGATCCCACCCTGCGCTCGGATATCAGCCCATGGCCACCAGCAGTACCCAGCCCCCTCCCGTGAGCAACCCAGCCAACCCGCTGGTGATGCGCATCATCGGCTTCTGTGCCCTGGCCCACCTGATCAACGACCTGATCCAGTCGGTGCTGCCGGCGATCTACCCGATGCTCAAGGCCAACTACGACCTCAGCTTCGCCCAGATCGGCCTGATCACCCTGACTTTCCAGATCACCGCCTCGCTGCTGCAGCCATGGGTTGGCTTCTTCACCGACAAGCACCCGACCCCCAACCTGTTGCCCATGGGCACCCTGTGCACCTTGGTGGGCATCGTGATGCTGGCCTTTGTCGGCAGCTTCCCGATGATCCTGCTGGCCTCGGCGCTGGTGGGGATCGGTTCCTCGACCTTCCACCCGGAAACCTCGCGTATCGCCCGGCTGGCCTCGGGCGGGCGCTTCGGCCTGGCCCAGTCGACCTTCCAGGTCGGTGGCAACGCCGGTTCAGCCCTTGGTCCCTTGCTGGCGGCGGCGATCGTCATCCCGTTTGGCCAGGGCCATGTGGCGTGGTTCGGCGTGGCCGGGTTGTTCTTCCTGGCCGTGACCTTGATGCTGCGCCGCTGGTACAAGGAGCACCTCAACCAGGCCAAGGCACGCAAGGCGCTGCAAGCCGGCCATGGCATCTCGCGCCAGCGGGTGATGCTGGCATTGCTGGTGCTGGGCTTGCTGGTGTTTTCCAAGTACTTCTACATGGCCAGCTTCACCAGCTACTTCACCTTCTACCTGATCGAGAAGTTCCAGCTGTCGGTGGCCGGTTCGCAGTTGCACCTGTTCCTGTTCCTTGGTGCCGTGGCGGCCGGGACCTTTTTCGGCGGGCCGATCGGCGACCGCATTGGGCGCAAGGCGGTAATCTGGTTCTCGATCCTGGGCGTGGCGCCGTTCACCCTGGCACTGCCGTATGCCGACCTGTTCTGGACCACCGTGCTCAGCGTGGTGATCGGCTTTATCCTGGCTTCGGCCTTCTCGGCCATCGTGGTGTATGCCCAGGAGCTGGTGCCGGGCAACGTGGGGATGATCGCCGGGATCTTCTTCGGCCTGATGTTCGGCTTCGGCGGTATCGGCGCGGCCTTGCTGGGGTACGTGGCCGACCTGCGTGGTATCGAGTACGTGTATGGGCTGTGCTCGTTCCTGCCGCTGTTCGGCTTGCTGGCGGTGTTCTTGCCGTCCACCGGCAAGCGTTGAAGGACTCGCGGGGCAAGCTCGCTCCCACAAACCTGCGTGGGAGCGGGCTTGCCCCGCGATTGACGTAATGCCCCCCCCTGGCCTAGAGTGCCGCCTCCATTCTTCGACCTGCGTAGTTCAAGCGATGCGCCGTACCGATGTCTTCTGCTCCCTCCGCTCGTCTGTCGCACCGACAGCGCGCCGCGCGTGGCCGAGCGACACGGTACTCAAGCGTCGGCGCAGCGTGCTGTTCGCCTTCACCTTCTCGCCACACCTTGCCCTGAACTGATCCGCGCCCCTGCGTCCTGCGCCATCCCGGCGTGACCGCGGGTGCCTGCGTTCGAACATCTTTCAGCGGAATTTCCAGTCGGCCAGAGCCCCTGCGCGCCGGCTTGCAAGGAGTGGTACATGAACATGCGTTTGCTGGCGGGCCTGTTGTTCGCCGTGTCGGTGGTCGGTTTCAGCCTCGGGGCGAGCCTGCCGTTGGTTTCGTTGCGTTTGCATGAGGCGGGGGCGGGGACCCTGGAGATCGGTGTCATCTCGGCGATCCCGGCAGCGGGCATGATGCTCTCGGCCTTCATGGTCGATGCCTGCTGCAAGCATCTGACCCGACGGGTCATCTACCTGCTCAGCTTCAGCTTGTGCACCCTGAGCATCGCCTTGCTGGAGTGGGCATTCGACTCGATGCTGTGGCTGGCGCTGCTGCGCCTGGGGCTGGGCCTTGGCATGGGCATCGCGATCATCCTCGGCGAGTCCTGGGTCAACGAGCTATGCCCGGAGCACAACCGCGGCAAGATCATGGCCCTGTATGCCACCAGCTTCACTGGCTTTCAGGTGCTCGGCCCGGCGTTGCTGGCGCTGCTTGGCGCCGACAGTCCGTGGCTGACCGGGGTGGTCACCCTGTGCTACGGCCTGGCCCTGCTGTGCATCCTGTTCACCGTGCCCAACGACCATGTCGAGCATGCCGAGGACGCCAAGAGTTTCGGCCTGGCCGGCTTCTTCCGCGTGGCCCCGGCGTTGTGCGTGGCGGTGCTGTTCTTTTCGTTCTTCGATGCAGTGGTGCTGTCGTTGTTGCCGGTGTACGCCACCAGCCACGGTTTTGCCGTGGGCGTGGCGGCGCTGATGGTGACCGTGGTGTTCGCCGGCGACATGATCTTCCAGTTGCCGCTGGGCTGGCTCGCCGACCGGGTTGAACGCACCGGCCTGCACCTGGTATGCGGGCTGGCGGCGATGGCGATCGGTATCGCATTGCCTTGGCTGCTGCAAATGACCTGGCTGCTGTGGCCATTGCTGGTGGTGCTGGGGGCGGTGGCCGGGGGGATCTATACCTTGGCGCTGGTGCTGATCGGCCAGCGCTTCAAGGGGCAGGACCTGGTGACCGCCAACGCCAGCGTCGGCTTGCTGTGGGGCGTGGGCAGCCTGGTCGGGCCGCTGGTCAGCGGCGCGGCGATGGACGTGGCGCCCCATGGCTTGCCGATGGCCCTGGCGTTGATGGCTGGGTTGTTCGTGTGCTTTGCACGCCAGGCCTATCGGCGGGCCGGCAAGCTGCAGGCGGCGGTGGATTGAGCCGCGAGTCAGTGCGCAAGAACCGGCGTTTCATGTCTCGAGGGCTGGGCTAGGCTGCAGGTTTGTTCCGGGCCGGAAACCACCGATGATCCTTGCAGATCTTTCGCCACGCGCTGTCATGCAGGCCACTGAGACCCTTGCTGGGCTGGACGCAGATTGGGCGCGGCATATCGCTACCGTCGGGCCCTGCTTGCATCGCGCCACGCCTGGGCGCGAGCCCTACGAGGCGCTGGCACGGGCGATCGCCTACCAGCAGTTGCATGCGCGGGCGGCGGAGGCGATTCTTGGGCGGTTGCTGGCGCTGTTTCCCGCAACGGCATTCCCCACGCCTGCGCAATTGCTGGCAGTGACGCCAGAGACCATGCGCGCCTGCGGGTTTTCCGCGAGCAAGACCGCAACCCTGCACGGCATAGCCCAGGCCAGCCTGGAAGGTATCGTGCCGAGCCGGGCGCACGCCTTGACGCTAGACGACGAGGCACTGGTCGAGCGCCTGGTGGCCCTGCGCGGGGTCGGTCGCTGGACGGTGGAGATGCTGCTGATCTACAGCCTTGAGCGTTCGGATATCCTGCCAGTGGATGATTTTGGCGTGCGTGAAGGCTATCGGCGCCTCAAAGGGCTGGAGAAGGCCCCGACACCCGCGCAGATGCGCGGCTTGGGAATGACCTGGCGCCCGTATCGCACGGTGGCGGCGTGGTATCTGTGGCGAGCGTGATGGCCCTGCCGCGGGCAGACGCTCCTCTTGTAGGAGCCAGCTTGCTGGCGAACCAGGCAACGCAGTGGATGGCACCGGCTACGCCGGTGTTCGCCGGCAAGCCGGCTCCTACAACGGTTACGGCCTGCAGTACTGTAGGAGCCAGCTTGCTGGCGAACCAGGCGACGCGGAGGCTGGCACCGGCTGTGCCGGTGTTCCCGGGCAAGTCCGCTGCCTCAAGACTTGAGGCAATGCGACCGCTGAAAACAACGCAAGATTCGGAGTTACGCGCAACGCCAGCCCTGCCAGGCTGACGGCATCGAACTCCAGGAGAGGCCCATGAAACCCGCCCCGACCTACACCACCGACGCCGAGCGCTGGCACGCCGTGCAGGCCCGCGACAGCGGCGCCACAGGCCACTTCGTCTACGCCGTGCGCACTACCGGAATCTACTGCCAGCCAGCCTGCACCTCGCGCCTGGCCAAGCGCGAGAACGTCGAATTCTTTGCCGACGCCATTCAGGCCGAGGCCGCCGGCTACCGTGCCTGCAAGCGCTGCAAGGCCGGCCTTGGCAGCCGCCGCAGCGAACGGGTGGCCCGCGCCTGCCGGCTGATCGAGGCCAGCGACACGGCGCCGAACCTCGATCAGCTCGGCGCCGAACTGAATGTCAGCCCGTTCCACCTGCACCGTCTGTTCAAGGCCGAAACCGGGCTCACGCCCAAGGCCTATGCCTCGGCCTTTCGCGCCCGGCGCCTGCGCGAGCAGCTGGATACCGGCACCAGCGTCACCGAGGCAATCTACGAGGCGGGCTACAACTCCAATAGCCGCTTCTACGAAAGCGCCGACGCGCGCCTGGGCATGCGCCCACGGCAGTACCGCGCTGGCGGCCAGGGCGCGACCATTCGTTTCGCCCTGGCCCAGTGCTCGTTGGGGGCGATCCTGGTGGCGCAGAGCGAGCGGGGGATCTGCGCGATCCTGCTGGGTGACGAGCCAGAGCCCTTGTTGCAGGATTTGCAGGACAAATTCCCCAAGGCCACCCTGATCGGCGGCGACCAGGCCTTCGAGCGCCTGGTCGCCGAGGTGATCGGCTTTGTCGAGGCGCCGGCGCTGGGCTTGGCGTTGCCACTGGATGTGCAGGGCACGGCGTTCCAGGAGCGGGTCTGGCAGGCGTTGCGCGAAGTGCCGGCGGGTACCCGGGTCAGCTATACCGAGATCGCCGCGCGCATCGGCGCGCCCAAGGCCGTGCGGGCGGTAGCCCAGGCCTGCGCGGCCAACACCATCGCCGTGGCCATCCCCTGTCACCGGGTGGTGCGCCGCGACGGCGATCTCAGTGGCTACCGCTGGGGCGTGGAGCGCAAACGCCAGTTGCTGGCCCGAGAAACGGCACACTCCTGAGCCTGCGGAACGCGTAGAATTTGCGCCCTGTCGAGTTGTATAGAGGAACATTCGATGAGGCGTGTCAGCCTTGACCGATTTTACCCAGGCGTTCTCGCCCTGCTGCTGTGGCTGGCGCTGCCCGCCTGGGCCGCCCCGGCCACGCCAGTGTCGCGCCTGGCCGTGGCCGAGCAGCAGGTACTGGATGAAGACGCCAGCCTGGAGCAACTGAGCGAGCATCTCGACCAGATCCGCCAGGGCGTCAGCGCCAATGCCAACGACGACCTGCTGTCGCAGTTGCGCCAGCAGGCCCTGCAGGTGCAACGCCAGGCCGACGTGCTGGCGACCCAGCGCACCGCCGACGTCGAACGCCTCGACGACCAGCTCAATGTGTTCGGGCCGCCGCAGCCGGACGAGGCCGAGAGCCTGACCCGCCAGCGCCAGCAACTGGCCGCGGAAAAGAACGCGGTGCTGGCCGAGCAGAAGGAAGCGACGCAGCTGACCCAGTCGGCCCGCGACCTCTCCACGCAGATCGTCAACCTGCGCCGCAGCCTGTTCAACTCGCAGGTCACCAGCCGCGCGGCCAGCCCCCTGAGCCCGGCGTTCTGGTCGAGCCTGATCCGCCCCACCGACGAAGACCTGGCGCGCCTGCGCGACTTGCGCGGCGAAGCGGCCGATGCCTTGGCCAGCGCCACCAGCGTCGAGCACCGCTGGTTCTTTTTCAGCACCCTGATTGCTGCCGTGCTGGTCTGGACCTGGGTGCGGCGGATGCTCGAGCGGCTGCTGGCCGACGCCATGGTGCGCTGGCTGCCCGAAGGCCGACTGCGCCGCAGCGCCCTGGCCCTGAGCGTGAGCCTGGCGACCCTGGGCACCATCGCCGGCTCGGTGTCGCTGCTGCGCTGGGGCCTGGAAAGCAGCGCCGAGCTGGGCACCGATATCGCCAGCCTGACCAACCATGTGCTCACCCTGGTGGTGTTCAGCGCGTTCATTTCCGGCCTGGGCCGCGCCATGCTGATGCTGCAGCGGCCTTCCTGGCGCCTGCCGCCGATCCCTGACGAGGTCGCCAGCGCCCTGGGTTGGTTCCCCAAGGTCTTGGCCCTGGTGTTGATGGTGATGCTGACCCAGGAGCGCATCAACAGCGTGATCGGCACCAGCCTGGCGCTGACCCTGGCCACCAATGGCCTGACCGCGCTGGTGGTGTCGCTGCTGTTCGTCTTTGCCCTGGTGCGCTACCGGCGGACCTTGCGCAAGCACGAGCTGCCGCGCCCAACCGGCCTGGCCGGGCTGATCCCGGCGGTGATCGTGGTGTGGGTGGGCTTGATCCTGCTGACCCTGCTCGCTGGCTACCTCACCTTGGCGTTCTACCTGACCGGCAAGCTGCTGTGGGTCAGCGTGGTCACCACCTGTGCCTACCTGTTGATCACGGTGTTCGGCGATCTTTGCGAAACCTTGCTGTCGCCGCGCCAGCCCGGTGGCCTGGCCCTGGCCTCGGCGCTGGGCTTGCAACAGCGCCACCAGGCCCAGGCCAGCACCATTCTCGCCGGCATCGGCCGCACCCTGTTGCTGTTCGCGGCGGCAGTGCTGGTGTTCATGCCCTCGGGCACCAGCCCGGGCGAGTTGCTGCTGAGCCTGGCCGACTGGGACGGCAGCGGCGGCAAGGTGCTCGGCAACCTGAAGATCGTGCCCCAGGACATCCTCCTGGCCGTGGCCATCTTCATCGGCGGCTGGTTCGCCATCCGCGTGGTCAAGCGCTGGCTGAGCGAGCGCCTGCTGCCGGAGACCGACATGGATGCCGGCATGCGCGCCTCGCTGGTGACCCTGGTCGGCTACCTGGGCTTCCTGTTCCTGGCGATGCTGGTGATGTCCACCCTGCACATCAACCTGACCAGCCTGACCTGGGTGGTCAGTGCCTTGTCGGTGGGTATCGGTTTCGGTTTGCAGCAGATCGTGCAGAACTTCATTTCCGGCCTGATCCTGCTCACCGAGCGCCCGGTGAAGGTGGGCGACTGGGTCAGCCTGGCGGGTGTGGAAGGGGATATTCGGCGGATCAACGTGCGCGCCACCGAGATCCAGATGTCCGATCGCTCGACGGTGATAGTGCCCAACTCGCAGTTCATCTCGCAGAACGTGCGCAACGTGACCATGGCCAATGCCCTGGGCGTGGTCGGCGTGACCCTGACCTTGCCGCTGGAGACCGACGCCAGCCAGGTGCGCGAGTTGCTGCTGGCGGCGTACAAGGAGCATGACGCGATCCTCGACGCACCGGCGACTTCGGTGACGTTCAAGGACCTGACCAGCAGTGGCATGGTGATCGCGGTCAGCGGCTACGTGGGCTCGCCGCGCCAGGTGTCGAGCACGCGCAGCGACCTGTTGTTCACCATTCTCGCGCGCCTGCGCGAGGCGGGTATCGCCTTGTCGTCGCCGCAGAGCATGGTGCTGGTGCAGGAGAATGGGCGACCGGCCGACGAGCCCTCTTGATGCCATCGGCGCGCTCTTGGGCCCCTGTAGGAGCGGCCTTGTGTCGCGAAGGGGCTGCGCAGCAGCCCCGGGATCCAGCGCCGATACAACGATTGTGGGGCTGCTTTGCAGCCCTTTCGCGACACGAGGCCGCTCCTACAGGGATCGTGCAAGCAAGTCGCTGTGGGTCAGCACGCAAGTGCATCGCGAGCTGTCTAGCCCAGGCACCGCGTCACATGCTTCACCGACTGATACCCCGCCAACCCCCAGGGCCCAAGCTCGCGGCCGATGCCGCTGGCCTTGGTCCCGCCCCACGACGTCTCGACGAACACCGCCTGTACCGAGTTGATCCACACATGGCCCACTTCCAGCGCGTCGGCCACGCGCTCGGCGCGGTCCAGGTCGGCGCTGCAGACGGTGGCCACCAGCCCGAAGCGGCTGTCGTTGGCCTGGGCGATGGCCTCGGCTTCGCTGCCGAAGCGCCGCGCGCACAGCACCGGCCCGAAGATCTCCTCACGCCACAGGCGGCTGTCTTCAGGAACATCCACATACAAGGTCGGGCTGACGAACCAGCCCTCGCGATCCAGCGCCGTGCCGCCGGTCAGGCACGCCAGGCCCTCTTCCCGGGCCTTGGCGAAGTAGCCCGCCACCTTCAACCATTGCGCCTGGCTGGTCAGCGGGCCCATGTCGACCTCCTGCTCCAGCGGGTTGCCCACCCGCAACGCCGCCAGTGCCTGGCGAAGACGCGGCAGCAAGGCCTCGGCGATGCCGTCCTGCACCAGCAGGCGCGAGGTGGCCGAGCACATCTGCCCGGCGTTCCAGGTAATGCCAGCGATAATCCAGTCCAGCGCCTGGTCGACCTGGCAATCATCGAACACCACGATCGCCGACTTGCCGCCCAGCTCCAGCGTGACGGGCCGGCATTGGGCGGCGGCGGCGCGCATCACCTGGCTGCCGACACCATTGCTGCCGGTGAACGACAGCTTGTCCAGGCCGTTGTGGCCGCTCAGCGCGGCGCCGGTCTCGGCCTTGCCATTGATGATGTTCAGCACGCCGGCCGGCAGGCCTAGCGTCTCGGCGATCTGGCCGTAGGCGAGCTCGACCAGCGGGGTGACTTCCGAGGGCTTGAGCACCACGGTGCAACCGGCGGCCAGGGCCGGGGC
This sequence comes from Pseudomonas sp. RIT623, assembly GCF_004519305.1. Classification (GTDB taxonomy): domain Bacteria; phylum Pseudomonadota; class Gammaproteobacteria; order Pseudomonadales; family Pseudomonadaceae; genus Aquipseudomonas. Next base: position 8,621 of record NZ_SOZA01000055.1, read on the forward strand.
GAGCTTCCAGGCGCTGGTCACCAGCGGGAAGTTCCAGGGCACGATCAGGCCGACCACCCCCACTGGCTCCAGGCGGGTGCGGGCGCTGAAACCTGGGGCGGCCAGGGGCACGTCGCGGTTCTTCGCCGGCAACTGCTCGGCAAGGTCGGCGTAGTAGGCGAAGGTGGCGATGGCATCGTCCAGGTCGACCTCTGCTTCATGGCGCGGCTTGCCATTGTTGCGCATTTGCAGGGCGATCAGCGCGTCGCGGCGCAGGCCCAGTTGCTCGGCGAAACCGCGCAGGTAGGCGGCGCGCTCGGCGGCGCCGACGGTTTTCCAGGATGCCAGGGCGCGACGTGCGGCAGCCACGGCCTGGTCGACCTGTGCGCTGCTGGCAGCCAACAGTTCGGCGAACGGCTGGGCATCGGATGGGTCATGGACAACGATGCAGTCGCTGCCCTGGCCTTCGACCCAGTGGCCGTCGATGTAGTGAGAAGGGGTCATGGTTTGTACCGGCGCGATTATTTTGATTATGGCGAAGCGATTCTGGTGGCGGCGGGTAGGGCGTCAAATCGCTGTGGGCAAATAATCAGTTCAGGAATTTGTGAACCAATGCGGACCGTCGAGGCCCTTGCAGCGCCGGGTGATTCATCGTTCCCCCAGCGCAACGCTGAGGGTGCATCGATGGGCCTACCGGCCTGGGGCCGGGCTCTCTACCGTTAGCCCTGTCGCCCGGCTGGCCACAGGCCGCACGGGCATCCCCCGGGGCCCGCCGACTGACGGTCGTTTCGCTCAGCCTGCGTTGCCTACTCTGATAATCCCCACCGCGGATTTGTGTGGGGCGCGGTTCGCCCGCCAAGGCCAGGACGGCCGGTTCTCGATACGAGAGGAGAGAACGATGAGCCCATTCTCGCAAGCTGCCAATTTCGAAGGCCAGGTACCGCGCATCGACCCCGACAACGCCGCCATGCTGTTGATCGATCACCAGAGCGGCCTGTTCCAGACGGTCAAGGACATGCCCATGACCGAGCTGCGGGCCAACGCCATCACCCTGGCCAAGGTCGCCCGCCTGGCGCAGATGCCGGTCATCACCACCGCCTCGGTGCCCCAGGGCCCCAACGGCCCGTTGATTCCGGAAATCCACGAGGCCGCGCCGCACGCGCAATACGTGGCGCGCAAGGGCGAGATCAATGCCTGGGACAACCCCGAGTTCGTCGCCGCGGTGAAGGCCACCGGGCGCAAGCAGTTGATCATCGCCGGCACCATCACCAGCGTGTGCATGGCCTTCCCCAGCATCAGCGCGGTGGCCGCCGGTTACCAGGTGTTCGCTGTCATCGACGCGTCAGGCACCTACTCCAAGATGGCCCAGGAAGTCACCCTGGCACGGGTGGTCCAGGCCGGCGTGGTGCCGATGGACACCGCCGCCGTGTGCTCCGAGGTGCAGCGCACCTGGAACCGCCCGGATGCCGCCGAGTGGGCCGAGGCCTACAGCGCGGTGTTCCCGCACTACCAGTTGCTGATCGAGAGCTACGCCAAGGCCCAGGCCGTGGTCACCGGGCACGAACAGCTCGACTCGCAACGCAGCTGAGCCACCATTTTCAATCCACGCAAGGAGATCCACCATGGCATTCCAATACAAGCGTCTGGACAAGAACGACGCCGCCGTCCTGCTGGTCGACCACCAGACCGGGCTGCTGTCACTGGTGCGCGACATCGACCCGGACCGGTTCAAGAACAACGTGCTGGCGCTGTCCGACCTGGCCAAGTACTTCAAGCTGCCAACCATCCTCACCACCAGCTTCGAGAGCGGCCCCAACGGCCCGCTGGTGCCCGAGCTCAAGGAGCAGTTCGCCGACGCGCCGTACATCGCCCGGCCCGGCAACATCAACGCCTGGGACAACGAGGATTTCGTCAAGGCGGTGAAAGCCACCGGCAAGAAGCAACTGATCATCGCCGGCGTGGTCACCGAGGTGTGCGTGGCCTTCCCTGCCTTGTCGGCGCTGGAGGAAGGCTTCGACGTGTTCGTCGTCACCGATGCCTCCGGCACTTTCAACGAACTGACCCGTGACTCGGCCTGGCGCCGCATGGAAGCGGCCGGGGCGCAACTGATGACCTGGTTCGGCGTGGCCTGCGAGCTGCACCGCGACTGGCGCAACGACATCGAAGGCCTCGGCACGTTGTTCTCCAACCACATCCCGGATTACCGTAACCTGATGACCAGCTTCAACAAGCTGAACAAGTGACCGCCTGCCCGGGCTCGTGCGCGGGCCCGGGCGCGTCACCCCGGTTACGAGGTAATGGATGGCTCCACTGATTGCCTATTTCAGGCTGGCGCTCAAGCCCGGTCGCGATGTGTTGCTGTTCGCGCTGCGCACCGTGGTGGCCGGCCTGCTGTGTCTTTACCTGGCGTTCGTGTTCGACCTGGAACAACCCAAGTGGGCGCTGATGACGGTGATCATCATCAGCCTGCCGTTGGCCGGCATGACCCTAAAGCGCAGCCTGGCCCAGGTGCTGGGCACGGTGGTCGGCGCGGCGGTGGCGGTGCTGCTGATGGCCTTGTTCGCCCAGATGCCCTACACCCTGGTGGTTGCCCTGGCCCTGTGGCTGGGCCTGTGCACCGCCGGCGGCACCTTGCTGCGCTATACCGATTCCCATGCCTTCGTACTCAGTGGCTTCACCGCCGTGGTGGTGGCCATGCTCGCCGTGCCGGAACCCGAGGGCACCTTCATGCTGGCGGTCACCCGGGTGACCGAAACCTTGCTGGCGGTGGGTTGCGTGGCGGTGGTCAGCCTGCTGACGGCACGCCCGCAGGCGGTGGCCAGCAGCTACTTCGCCAAGGTCGACAGCCTGCTCAAGCTGATTGCCCGGCATGCCGCCGAGGTGGTCCGCACCGAAGAGGACGAGGCCGCCTTCCGTCAGCGCCAGGCCCAGTTGATCGCCGAGATCAGCGCCCTGGAGGGCTTGCGCCGGCATCTGTATTTCGACGCGCCGCACCTGCGCAGTGGCGACGGGCTGGTGCAACTGTTCGCCAACCAACTGGTGTTGCTGGTGTCGCGGCTGTTGGTGCTGCGCCAGCAGCGCGAGCTGGTCAAGGCGCACTGGCAGGGGCCGCTGCCCACGGATATCCAGCTGCTGCGCGACGCCGAGCTGAACAGCCTCGAAGCGCTGGCCCGGGAAGGCATGGCGCTGTCGGCGCAGCACCGGCAAACCCTGCGTACCCTGCACAAAGACTTCGATGAAGCCGCCGACCGCGCCGAGTTCCTCAGCGAACCCTTGCCGGCGCAACTGCGTGCCCTGGCCTGGGCCCTGCGCTGGGAGCAGGCGCGGCTGCTGCAGCAACTGGACGAACTGATCGAGCTTAACGAAGCGATCCAGCAAGGGCGCCTGGCCAGTTGCCCGCAGCAGCCCGGCCGCGCCGGCGCGCTGCACCTGGACTGGCCGCTGGCGGGGATGAATGCCGTGCGCGCCTGCCTGGCGCTGCTGCTGATCGGTGGGTTGTGGATCGAGACCGCCTGGGATGGCGCGCGTTCGGCGGTGATCCTGATGGGTGTGATGTGCTCGCTGATGGCGACCCTGCCACGGCCCTTGCTGGCCAGCCAGAACTACAATCGCGGGCTGCTGGTGGGCATGGGCTTGTCGGCGTTGTATCAGTTCGCCTTGCTGCCGTTGTTCACCGATTTCGAGATGCTGGCGCTGTGCCTGGTGCCCTTGCTCTACCTGGCGGCGGTGGGCCTGGCCAATCCAATGACTGCCGGGATCGGCATGGGCATCGGCCTGATCAGCCTGTTGATGATCGGGCCGCAGAATGTCGGCGCCTACCACAACAGCGACATCCAGTGGTTCGAGTTCGCTGGGGGCTACCTGATGGCCGGGGTGCTGGCGATGACGGTGTTCGCCCTGGTCTTCCCGTTCAATCCGCAACGGCGTATCGCCCGGTTGTTCGGCCTGACTCGCGAGGATGTCTACCGGCAGGTCAGCGACCCAGGCACACTGGCCGGGCAGTTCGCCTTCGAGAGCCGCCAACTGGATCGCTTGTCGGCCATGCTCGGCGTGCTGCCGGCGGCCAGCGACAGTGCTTCGCGTGAGCGTTTCGATTGCGCGCTGGTATGCCCGGCGCTGGCCATTGCCCTGGCGCAGGCGCGCAGCCTGTGCGAGGGCGAACTGGCTTTGCCGCTGGTGACCCGCCAGCGCCTGCTCGAAGACTTGCAGGCAATGGCCGAGGCCATAGGTGGTCAAGGCGCGGTCGAACTCGACGCGTTGTTGCAGGACGTCGAGCGCCAGGGCCAGGTGCTCGATACCTTGCACGGCGCGCTGGTACCCGGAGGGCGCGAGGCGTTGCGCCAGTTGTTCATTTTGCGGGTTGCGCTGGCGGTCGCCGGGCAACTGCTGGCGCGTTATCGCGGTGTATTGGCGGCGGATGTCCCGGCGCCACTGACGGAGGTGGCCGATGCCCATTGATTTCGAGGTGGGTGGGGTCTACCTGCCACCCATCGCCCAGGCGCTGTTGCTGGCGCTGCCGTTGTTCCTGCTGGTCGATGCCGTGTTGCGCCGGGTGGGGGTGCTGGCGTTCGTCTGGCACCCGGCGCTGTTCCAGGGCGCCGTGTATGCCGCCCTTTGTGCGGCCTTGCTATTGTGGATGGGAGTGCGTGTGTAGATGCCGTCGATCAAACCCTTGCTGTCGCGCAGTTTGACCCTGCTGGTGGTGGCGCTGGCCATCGTGCTGGGTTGGTTCGCCTGGGTGCACTACACCCAGGCACCCTGGACCCGCGACGCCCGGGTCCGCGCCGACGTGGTGACCCTGGCGGCGGAGGTCAGTGGCCCGATCGTGGCCTTGCCGGTGCAGGACAACCAGTTCGTGCACAAGGGCGACCTGCTGCTGCAGATCGACCCGGCGCGCTATGAGCTGGCGGTGTTGCACGCCCAGCGCGCGGTCGAAGTGGCCCGCGCGGCACTGGGGCAGTCGCAGGCCAATATAGTCGCCAACCAGGCGCTGCTTAAACAACGTGGCAGCGAGGAACAGCGCCGACGCAAGCTGCAATCGATGTCGGCTATTTCCGCCGAGGAATGGGAGAAGTCGCGCACCGAGGTGGCGGTGGCCCAGGCCGACCTGTTGCGTGAGCAGTCCAGCCTGGGCCTGGCGCAAGCCAACGTGCAACTGGCCGAGGCGACCCTGGAGCAGGCCCGTCTCGACCTGCAGCGTACCCGGGTGCTGGCGCCAGTCAACGGCCATGTCACCAACCTGCTGACCCGCCAGGGCGACTTCGCCCAGCCGGGCGCGGCGCTGCTGGCGCTGGTGGACAGCGACTCGTTCCATGTCAGTGGCTATTTCGAGGAAACCAAGTTGCCGCGCATCCAGGTCGGCAGCCGGGCGAAGGTGGTGCTGATGAGCGGCGAAGCCCTGCAGGGCAGGGTGGAAAGCATCGCCTACGCCATCACCGACCGTGAGAACCAGCCCGGCAATCGCCTGCTGGCCAACGTCAACCCCAACTACACCTGGGTCAAGCTGGCCCAGCGCGTGCCGGTGCGCCTGCGCCTGGACCCGGGGCAAGCACCGGTGCTGCGCGCCGGTACCACCGCCACTGTGACGATCCTCGAACCATGAGCGAGGATGGCGCAGTGGCCCGTGGACGCGCGTTGCCTATGTTCGACCTGAACGACTTGTACCTCTATGCCAAGGTGGTGGAGCACGGCGGTTTTGCCCCGGCCGGGCGCATTCTCGGGCTGCCCAAGTCGCGCCTGAGCCGGCGCCTGGCCAAGCTCGAGGAACGCCTGGGCGTGCGCCTGGTCCAGCGCTCGACGCGGCAGTTCCAGGTTACCGAGGTGGGGCTGGAGTACTACCGCCACTGTCTGGGCATGCTCGAGCAGGCCGTGGCGGCCGAGGACGCGGTCGAGCGCAACCGCGCCGAGCCGCGCGGTATCGTGCGCCTGGCCAGCAGCACGGCGCTGCTCGATTCGCGGCTGGCACCAATCCTGGCGCGCTTCATGGCGCAATGCCCGGTGGTAGAGTTGCTGGTCAAGAGCTACAACCGCCGTGTCGATGTGATTGGCGAAGGCTTCGACCTGGTGCTCAGCGTGCGTCACCAGCCGCTGGAAAGCAGCGAACTGATCATGCGCCGCCTGGCGCCGAGCCGGCAGTGCCTGGTGGCGTCCCCCGGCTTGCTGGCCGCGCACGGCCAGCCGCAACGGCCCGAGCAGCTACAGGCACTGTCCAGCCTGTGCTGGGGCGTCAATGTGCAGGATTTCACCTGGCTGCTGGAGGGGCCCGAGGGAGCCGAAGCCGCCGTGCCGTTTCGCCCACGTATCGTCTCGGATGACCTGGCGGTATTGCGCGAGGGCGCCCTGGCCGGGGTGGGCGTGGTATTGCTGCCCGAGGAGGCAGTCGCCGCCGACCTGGCCAACGGCGCATTGGTGCAGGTGCTCGACGGCTGGGCGCCACGGGAAGGCGAGGTGGTGGCGCTGTTCCCTTCCCGGCGCGGGCTGATGCCCGCGGTGCGCAAGCTGATCGATTTCCTGGCCGAGGCGTTCGAGCAAGAGCAGGCGACTACGAGGCCAGCTCGCGCTCGCTGAACGCCGTCGAGACCGCGGGACGCGCCGAGCAGAGCGCCAGGACAGCGGCCATGGCGGTCAGTGCGGCACCCGCCCAAGGGGTGGCCGACAGCGTCGCCGTGCCGATCACCACCCCGCCAATGGCCGAGCCCAGGCCGACACCCAGGTGCATGGCGGACATGTTCAGGCTCATGCCCGCGGGGAAGGTGTCCGGACCACGGCTTGCAAGATAGTTCTGCACCACGGGCGAGGTGGTCCAGCTCAAGCCGCCCCACAGCATCATGATCGGCAGGAACAGCCAGGGCGTGCCGACGCTCAGCGGCAGCATCAGCAGGCTGACAAGGTACAGCAGGGGGGCCAGGGCGATGGACTTGCTCGCGCCGAGCCGGTCCGCCATCCAGCCACCGACATAACCTCCCGAGACCCCGGCGATGCCAAAGGCGGCGAACAGCGCCGCCAGCCATTGCGCGGGTATGTCGGCGACCTGCAGGGCATAGGGCGCGAGGTAGGCGAACACGCTGAAGTGCCCGGCGATCATCAGCAGCGACACACCTTGGGCCGCGAGCAGCCGGCCGTTACCCAGGTGGCGCAGGTAACTGCCCAGGGCGATGCGCTCGCTGCTTTGCAGCTGTTCCAGGCCGCGCCAGGCCATCAGCAGCACGGCCAGCGCCAGCAGACTCAACCCTGTGAACACGCCACGCCAGCCAAGCACGTCGCACAGCAGCATGCCGGCGGGCACGCCCAGCACCAGCGAGCTGCAGATGCCCATGAAAATCACCCCAATGGCGCGCCCGCGCAGGGCCTCGGGGACCATGCGCGTGGCCATCAGGGTACAGGTCAGGCAGGTCAGGGCGCTGGTTGCGGCCATGCCGATACGGGCGAGCAGCAAGGCGCTGTAGCCTGGCGCCAGGGCCGCGGCCAGGTTGCACAAGGCGAACAGCGCCAAGCAGATGCACAGCAGACGTCGCAGCGGGAGACGGGTGGTCATCAGCGGGGAGAGGGGGGCGGCGAGCGCGAAGCTCAGGGAAAAGACCGTGGTCAGTTGCCCGGCGACGCCGAGCGGTACGGCCAGGCCATCGGCCAGGGACGGCAGGATGCCGACAGTGATGTTTTCAGCCATGCCCGTGACGAACGTCGCCAGGGCCAGCAGCCAGATACGCGGGCTCATGTATTGCCTCCGATAAACGGGCCGGCCAAGGTCCGGACCCATTTGTCCCGACGGGTGACCGGCAAGGGTCAGGTCCATCGGGTTTCGAGGCAGTGCTTCGGTTATCCCGGTTCAAGCAGGAGCAATTGTAGACGGTTGCGCAAGGTGGGTGAAGGTGCGGTGCCGATCCTGTAGGAGCCGGCTTGCCGGCGAATCGGTCCGCACAGTTGAACTACTTCAACTCGGTCTCGATGAACACGATCTCGTGGTCACTGGCATTGATCACGTTGTGCTCGACTCCCGCCTTGCGAAAATAACTCTGCCCCGCCAGCAGTGCCGCCCGTTTCTCACCTTCCGCAGTCTCCAGCAGCAAGATGCCGTCGGTCATTGGCACCACCACGTAGTCATGGCCATGCAGATGACGCCCGGTTTCGGCGCCAGGGGCGAAGCGCCATTCGGTGACGATCACTTCGTCGGTGTCCACCTGCACGGTGGGGATAGCCTGGGGGCGAGCATGCTTCATGAGCGAGTCCTGTCTGCGCAAAAGCGTCTAGCCTGAACCCGGCTGCGCAGGTGATAAATGCAAAACTGCTGGCAGTCAGTCAGTGAAGCGCTCACCTGATCCGCAGAAAAAAGAAAACCCCTTGAACGCGAACGCTCAAGGGGCTTTTCCCATCGTGGCCTGTTGGCTTAGACGTTGAAGCGGAAGTGCATCACGTCGCCATCCTTGACGATGTAGTCCTTGCCTTCCAGGCGCCATTTGCCGGCTTCCTTGGCGCCGCTCTCACCCTTGAACTGGATGAAGTCGTCGTAGGCCACCACTTCGGCGCGGATGAAGCCTTTCTCGAAGTCGGTGTGGATCACACCGGCCGCCTGCGGCGCGGTGGCGCCCACGCGCACGGTCCAGGCGCGGACTTCCTGCACGCCGGCAGTGAAGTAGGTCTGCAGGTTGAGCAGCTCGTAGCCGGCGCGGATCACGCGGTTCAGGCCAGGCTCTTCCAGGCCCAGGGCCTCGAGGAACATGTCCTTCTCCTCACCGTCGTCGAGCTCGGCGATCTCGGCTTCGATCTTGTTGCACACCGGCACCACCACCGCGCCTTCTTCCTCGGCGATGGCCTTGACCACGTCCAGGTGCGGGTTGTTGTCGAAGCCGTCTTCGGCCACGTTGGCGATATACATCACCGGCTTGCTGGTCAGCAGGTGGAAGCCACGGATCAAGGCCTTCTCGTCGTCGGCCATGTGTTTCATTAGGCTGCGCGCCGGCTTGCCTTCGGTGAAGTGCGGGATGAGTTTTTCCAGGATCGCCTTCTGCGCCAGGGCATCCTTGTCGCCGCCCTTGGCGTTGCGCGCAACCTTCTGCAGTTGCTTCTCGCAGCTGTCGAGGTCGGCGAAGATCAGTTCGAGATCGATGATCTCGATGTCGCGCTTGGGGTCGACGCTGTTGGAAACGTGGATCACGTTCTCGTCTTCGAAGCAGCGCACCACGTGGGCGATGGCGTCGGTCTCGCGGATGTTGGCGAGGAACTTGTTGCCCAGGCCTTCACCCTTGGAGGCACCGGCGACCAGGCCGGCGATGTCGACGAACTCCATGGTGGTCGGCAGGATGCGGTTGGGCTTGACGATCTCTGCCAGCGCCGCCAGGCGCGCGTCTGGCATAGGCACGATGCCGCTGTTCGGCTCGATGGTGCAGAAGGGGAAGTTCTCCGCCGCGATGCCGGACTTGGTCAGGGCGTTGAACAGGGTGGACTTGCCGACGTTGGGCAGGCCGACGATGCCGCAATTGAAACCCATGGGAATTCCCCTTTCTAAAGAGTCAGGCCTTCTGGCTGTGCAGCTCGCGCATGGCCTTGGCGAAGTCGCCGGCAAGCACGTCCGGCAGCACGCCGAGGGCAAAATCGATGCTGGCGTCGAGCTTCTCCTGCTCGGCGCGCGGCGCGCGGCCCAGGACGAAGTTGGAGACCAGTTTGGCGTCGCCCGGGTGGCCGATGCCAAGCCGCAGGCGGTGGAAGTCGTTCTGGTTGCCGAGCTGCGCGATGATGTCACGCAGGCCGTTGTGCCCACCGTGGCCGCCACCCTTCTTGAGCTTGGCGACGCCCGGAGGCAGGTCGAGTTCGTCATGCGCCACCAGGATCGCTTCCGGCTTGATGCGGAAGAAATTGGCCAGAGCCGCCACGGACTGGCCGCTGCGGTTCATGTAGGTGGTGGGAATCAGCAGGCGAACATCGTTGCCCTGATGGCTGAACTTAGCCGTCAGGCCGAAATATTTTTTGTCAGCGGACAGCGAAACGCGCTGGGCGCTGGCAAGGCGTTCAACGAAAAGAGCCCCTGCGTTATGCCGGGTCTGTTCGTATTCGGGGCCGGGGTTACCCAGGCCGACGATCAACTGGATGGCGGTCACGTCAGGGGCTCTTCCTTGGAGTTGGTGGGTTACGGTGCGCGCGGCACTGTAACCCGATCAACGCCGGCGTGCGAGTGGATTACTCGGCAGCGCCTTCAGCAGCGTCAGCGGCAACGCGCGGGGCGTGGACGTTGGCAACAGCTTTGTCATCACCGTGGGCCAGAGCGACGAACTCTACGCCTTTCGGAGCTTTCAGGTCCGACAGGTGGATGATGGTGCCGACTTCGGCCTTGGCCAGGTCGACTTCGATGAACTCAGGCAGGTCCTTGGCTTCGCAGGAAACTTCGATCTCGGAAACAACGTGGGAGATCTCGCCGCCTTTCTTGACCGGGGCTTCTTCGTTGATGAAGTGAACCGGTACCTTGGCGGTCAGTTTCTGGCCAGCAACGACGCGAACGAAGTCGGCGTGCATGATGAAGCCTTTGGCCGGGTGACGCTGCATGGCCTTGACCACGACGTTCTGCTTGGCGCCATCGACGTTCAGTTCGATCACGTGGCTGAAGGCAGCTTCGTTTTCGAACAGCTTGGCGATTTCCTTGGCCACGATGGTCAGGGATTGGGCTTCTTTATCGCCACCGTAGACAACGGCAGGGATGTTGGCGGAGTGACGCAGGCGGCGGCTCGCACCTTTCCCCAGGTCAGTACGCGCTTGGGCGTTCAGGATGAAGTCAGTCATTTTGTTTCTCCAAAATAGCCTCCCGAGGGCGTTTGCGACCAGCGCCAACGGGGATGGCAAAAAAGCCCCGCCCCAACAACCAGTGTCGGGGCGGGGCGCTTTTCGTCAGCGAGTGTTCCGCTTAGCGGAACATCGCGCTGATCGATTCTTCGTTGCTGATGCGGCGTACCGCTTCAGCGACGACCGGTGCGATATCCAGCTGGCGGATACGGTCACAGGCCTGAGCAGCGGCGGACAGCGGAACGGTGTTGGTCACCACCAGCTCGTCCAGTACCGACTTCTCGATGTTCTCGATCGCGCGGCCCGACAGGACAGGGTGCGTGCAGTAGGCGTAAACCTTGGCAGCGCCGTGTTCTTTCAGGGCCTTGGCCGCGTGGCACAGGGTGCCGGCGGTGTCGACCATGTCGTCTACCAGGATGCAGGTGCGTCCTTCGACGTCGCCGATGATGTGCATAACCTCGGAGTGGTTAGCCTTCTCGCGGCGTTTGTCGATGATACCCAGGTCGACACCCAGGGACTTGGCGACGGCACGGGCACGCACCACGCCACCGATGTCCGGGGAGACGATCATCAGGTTCTCGAAACGCTGGTCTTCGATGTCGTCGACCAGTACGGGCGAGCCGTAGATGTTGTCGACGGGGATATCGAAGAAGCCCTGGATCTGGTCAGCGTGCAGGTCGACGGTGAGTACACGGTCGATACCCACGACAGTGAGCATGTCAGCGACGACTTTGGCGCTGATGGCTACACGTGCCGAACGCGGACGGCGGTCCTGGCGGGCGTATCCGAAGTAGGGAATCACGGCGGTGATTCGCGACGCTGAGGAGCGGCGGAAGGCATCGGCCATCACTACCAGTTCCATCAGATTGTCGTTGGTTGGGGCACAGGTGGGCTGAATGATGAAGACGTCCTTACCACGAACATTTTCATTGATTTCAGCACTGATTTCGCCGTCGGAGAACTTGCCGACAGACACATCACCCAGTGGAATATGCAGCTGACGTACGACACGCCGAGCCAGATCGGGGTTGGCATTCCCCGTGAAGACCATCATCTTGGACACGCGCAGTACCTGAAGGCTGAGGGTAACCTGGATGAGTATAAGAAATGGCAGGGGCGGCTGGATTCGAACCAACGCATGGCAGGATCAAAACCTGCTGCCTTACCGCTTGGCGACGCCCCTGTATCTATTGCTGCGAGCTCTTATGAACTCGACTTCTTGAGCAGACTTTGCAGCTTGCGATGCAACATCGAAACATTGCTTCCTTTCGCCACAAACCCTGTTTGGGTCTCTGAAAGAAGGGCCAGAACTCTATCAGCTTCGGCTTTGCTTGGGAAGGCCCCAAACACACAACTTCCAGTTCCGGTCATTCGGGCTTCGGTATATTTACCCAGTGAATTCAACGCATTGCGAACTTCTGGATACCGCTGCTCAACTACCGGTTGGCAGTCATTTCGACTGTTTCCCTCGGGAACGGGGCGCATCTTAAGGGGGAGGGAATCACGTGTCAACTCTGGATGCGAAAAAATTTCCGCTGTGCTGACAGACACTTGCGGCACCAGCACGACGTACCAGGGTTCTGCGGGGTCGACCGGGGTGAGCTGCTCGCCAACGCCCTGGGCGAACGCGGCGTGGCCACGGACGAACACCGGCACGTCGGCGCCGAGCGTCAGGCCCAGCGCGGCCAGGCGGTCTTCACTCCAGTCGAGCTGCCACAGGTGGGCCAGGGCCAGCAGGGTGGTCGCCGCGTCGGAGCTGCCACCGCCGATGCCTCCGCCCATGGGCAGGACTTTGTCCAGCCAGATGTCGGCGCCCAGCGTGGTGCCCGCCTGTGCTTGCAACTGACGCGCGGCGCGCACGATCAGGTTGCTGTCGTGGGGGACGCCGGCGATTTCTGTCTGCAGGCGGATCTGGCCGTCGTCGCGCAGGGCGAAGCTCAGTTCATCGCCGTGGTCGAGGAACTGGAACACGGTTTCCAGTTCGTGGTAACCGTCGGCGCGCCGGCCGGTGATGTGCAGCCACAGGTTGAGCTTGGCCGGGGCCGGGAGGGTCAGTTTGGACATGGTCTCAGTTCCCCAGCTGGCGCGGTTGCCAGTCCTTGACCACCAGGGTCACGTCGATGTTCTCGCCGTGCAGCTTCAGGCGCTCGGGCAGCCAATAGCCGTTCTGCTCTATATAGCCCAAGTATTCGACGCGCCAGCCGTCCTGGGTCAGGCCGGCCAGGCGGCTGTCACCGTCCAGGGTCAGTTGGCTCTTGCTGTCGGGCGCGGGCAGGCCGCGTACCCACCACACCAGGTGCGACACCGGCAGGCGCCAGCCGAGCTGTTCTTGCAGCAGCGCCTCGGGGTTCGCTGCTTCGAAACGGCCCTGGTTGGCCACCTCCAGCACCACGCCGCCAGGGCGCCCGGTCAGGCGCGCGGCGCCGCGGCCCAGCGGGCCAGCCAGGCGAATATCGTAATAATCCTGGCGTTGCAGCCAGAACAGGGTGCCGCTGCCGGAGTCACGCGGGGCGCGGATGCCGACCTTGCCGTTGATCTGCCAGCCGTCGAGGCTGCTCAGCTGTTGCTTGTGTGCCCGCCACAGTTGCGGGCTGCCCTGGCCTTGCACGGCTTCCTTGCTGCCGAAACCGGCGCAGCCGGCGAGCAGGGCGATGAGGGTGAAGGTGATGCAATGACGCAGGAACATGGTTTACAGGCTCTCGGATCCGGTCAGGCGCAGGAGGGTCTTGCGCAGGATAGGGCTGTCGGCCTGGGCTTCGAAGCCCTTGGCCCAGACTTGGCGGGCTTCGCGGCGCTTGCCGTTGGCCCACAGGACTTCGCCCAGGTGGGCAGCCACTTCATGGTCGGGGAAACGCTCGAAGGCCAGGCGCAATTGGCGCTCGGCCTCCTCGAGGTTGCCCATGCGATAGGCAACCCAGCCCAGGCTGTCGAGCACGGCTGGATCGTCTGGGGTTAGCTGGTGGGCCTTGTCGATCAGGGCCTTGGCCTCGGCGTAGCGGCTAGTGCGGTCGGCCAGGGTGTAGCCCAGGGCGTTGAGGGCCATGGCGTTTTCCGGCTCGCGGGCGAGGATGGCGCGCAGGTCTTTTTCCAGCTGCCCCAGGTCGTCGCGCTTTTCGGCGAGCATGGCGCGGGTGTAGAGCAGGTTGAGGTCGTCCGGGTAGCGCTTGATGGCTTGCTCCAGCACTTGCCCGGCCTGGGCCTCCTTGCCGTTGTTGCCCAGGCTCTCGGCTTCGATCAGGTACAGCTGGATTGCGTAGTCGGGCTGCGCCTCGCGGGCCTCGGCGAGCAGGCGCGAGGCTTCGGCGCTGCGGCCGTTGGCGATGAGGATATCGGCCTGGCGCAGTTGTGCCGGCAGGTAATCGGCGCCGGGGCCGACCAGGGCGTATTCGCGCAGGGCGGCGGCTGGCTGGCTGCGCTCTTCGCGGATGCGCCCGAGATTGAGGTGGGCGGCGTCGACGTTGGCATCGCGCTCGACCAGTTCCTGCAGGTAGCCTTCGGCTTCGTCCCAATGCTTGGTTTCCAGGCACACCAGGGCCAGTGAGTAGCGGATCTCGTCGTCTTCGGGGTACTGCTGCAGCATGCTCTCGAACTCGGCCTTGGCGTCGTCGATGCGGTCCTGTTCGACCAGGGTGCGCGCGTAGGTCAGGCGCAGGCGCTTGTCGTCGGGGTTGTCGCGGATGGCGCCGCGCAGCAGCGGCAGGGCTTCGGGGCCGCGGTCCAGGGCTTGCAGCAGGCGGGCACGGAGCAGTACCGGGGCGATCTCGCCGTTTTGTGGCGGGTGGCTTTCGAGCAGGTCGAGGGCTTGTTCGGGTTTGTCGTCCTGGTTGAGCAGCAGCGCCTTGCCGAACACCAGCTGGCCGTTGTCTGGATATTTCACCAGCAGGCGGTCGAAGCTTTGCAGCAGGCCGTCGCGGGTGTGCTGGTCGGTTTCGGCTGCGGACAGGGCGAGGAAATCGAAGTGGGTGTCGCCTTGGCCCTGGAGGACTTTTTCCATGTAGACCATGGAGTCGTCATAGCGCCCGGCGCGGGCCAGCTGGATAGCGGCTGCGCGTTGGGCGTCGAGGTTCTGTGGGTCGTTGCGGGCCCAGATAAGCGCGCTGTCCAGGGCCGGCTCGTCGGCGCCGAGGTACTCGGCGATGCGGTAGGCGCGTTCGGAGACGCCGGGGTCCTGGGTCTTTTCGGCCTGGTCGGCGTAGTTGGCCAGGGCGATGTCGAAGCGGTTGCGCTGGCCGGCCAGCTCCGCCACCAGCAGGCTGTAGAGCGTGTCCTGCTTGAACGAGCCGTACACCACGGGCTTTTCCGCGCGCTTGTCGGCGTCGGCGACGGGCGTCTGGGCGTCCGTCTTCGGAGCCAGGCTCTGGCAGCCTTGAAGCAGGGCGAGGGCAAGCAGCAATGCGTAGGATTTGTTCATAGAGGCTTATAAAGGGGCTAAACCGGCGGTCGGAGCATGATGACACAAGCGCGATGGCAAACCCACCTGCGAAGGTCGTGGTGTGAAGCGGCGCTTCGGAGTATAGGGACAATGCGTGGCGGTGGTGGTTCGCAAGCGGCCTTGCAACACCCTGCCGTTGCCGTTGCCGTTGCCGTTGCCGTTGTTTTTGCTTCTAAGCGCGCGGTAGA
>NZ_SOZA01000056.1 GCF_004519305.1 Pseudomonas sp. RIT623
AGGATGCCGCCACCAACCAGGAACATCGCCGCGGTGCCGATCACCGACAGGCTCTTCATCATGTACGGCGCGGCGCGCAGGATGCCGTTGCCCACCGCCTGGCTCAGCGCCGAGGCTTTCTTGGTCATCCACAGCCCCAGGTCATCGAGCTTGACGATGCCTGCCACCAGGCCATACACCCCCAGGGTCATGACGATGGCGATGCCCGACAGCACGATGATCTGCTGGCTCAGCGGCGCATCGGCCACGGTACCCAGGGTGATGGCGATGATCTCGGCGGAGAGGATGAAGTCGGTGCGCACCGCGCCCTTGATCTTGCTTTTCTCAAAGGCCACCAGGTCGACCTGCTCGTCGGCCACGGCCGCCTTGCGCGCCTCGTGCTGCGCGTCGTCCTCGGCCTTGCTGTGCAGGAACTTGTGCGCCAGCTTCTCGAAGCCCTCGAAGCACAGGTAGGCGCCACCGACCATCAGCAGCGGAATCACCGCCCAGGGAATGAACGCGCTGATCAGCAACGCCGCCGGCACCAGGATCGCCTTGTTCAGCAGCGAGCCCTTGGCCACCGCCCACACCACCGGGATCTCCCGCTCGGCACGCACGCCAGTGACCTGCTGGGCGTTGAGCGCCAGGTCGTCGCCCAGCACCCCGGCGGTCTTCTTCGCCGCGACCTTGGTCATCAACGAGACATCGTCGAGGACCGTGGCGATATCATCGATCAATACCAGTAAGCTGCTTCCTGCCATGTCAAAATGTTTCCAGTAGGTTCGAATGGCCGGGATTCTAGCCCAAAGACGCTGCCTTGAGCGCCCGTCCGAGCGGGTGCTACCATGCCGGACCCCTCTTGGAGGGGCCAGACCCGAGGAAGATTCCCGACAATGAGCACCATTCGCGAGCGCAACAAGGAACTGATCCTGCGCGCAGCCAGTGAAGAATTCGCCGACAAGGGCTTCGCCGCCACCAAGACCAGCGATATCGCGGCCAAGGCCGGCCTGCCCAAGCCGAACGTGTACTACTACTTCAAGTCGAAGGAAAACCTCTACCGCGAGGTGCTCGAGAGCATCATCGCGCCGATCATGCAGGCCTCGACGCCGTTCAACGCCGACGGTGATCCGAAAGAAGTGCTCAGCGCGTACATCCGCTCGAAGATCCGCATCTCCCGCGACCTGCCCCACGCCTCCAAGGTGTTCGCCAGCGAGATCATGCATGGCGCGCCGCACCTGTCACCGCGCCAGGTGGAGCAGCTCAACGAGCAGGCCCGCCACAACATCGAGTGCATCCAGCGCTGGATCGAGCGCGGCCAGATCGCCCACGTCGACCCGCACCATTTGATGTTCAGCATCTGGGCGGCGACGCAAACCTATGCGGATTTCGACTGGCAGATCGCCGTGGTGACCGGCAAGGCCAAACTGGCCGACAGCGATTATGACGCGGCGGCGGAGACCATCATCCGCCTGGTGCTGAAGGGCTGCGAGCCTGAGGCAGCCTGACAGGGCCAATGGGGCTGCTGCGCAGCCCTTATCGCCGGCAAGCCGGCTCCCACAGGCCCTGCACAATTGCTGTGGGAGCCGGCTTGTCGTGGCGACGAACCGCGGCGATGGGCCGCACAGCGGCCCCAGAGAAGCTGAACCTTAAGCCGCCACCCCGGCATCCGCCGTCAGCCCGACTTCTTCGATCGCACTGATCGCGCACTGCTCGTCGATATCCGACGTATCACCACTGATCCCCACCGACCCCAGCACCTTGCCCTCCTGATCGCGGATCAGCACGCCCCCTGGCACCGGCACCACCGGTCGCTCGCCGAGCCCGTTCAAAGCCGCGTAGAAGGCTGGGCGCTGCTGCGAGTCCAGCGCCAGCAAACGCGACCCCTTGCCCAGCGCCACCGCGCCCCAGGCCTTGCCGATGGCCACTTCGGGGCGCAGCAGGCTGGCGCCGTCCTCGCGCTGTAACGCCAGCAGATGCCCGCCGGCGTCGAGCACCGCCACGGTCAAGGGCGCGGCGTTGATCTTGCGGCCTGCGGCCAACGCGGCATTTACCACGCCCACGGCCTGTTTGAGGGTCAATGCGTTCATGAAAAGGTCCTCTTCTTGTTGTGAGAAGCCCTGAGGGCAGTTGAAAACCAATAGACACGATAGAACACAACAAAGACACTGTTTGTATACAATTTTCTGATCCAATGTGTCTCACTGCGACGAAATGCCGCCCTTTTTCGCCATGACCAGCAAGTCAAACCCGCCGACGAAAATGGATTGACCTTTTGCGCCGACCATGAATACACTCTGCCGCAACGCAAGTTGTATACAATTACAAAATCGATGAGGCACAAACCATGAGCAAAATGAGAGCAATCGATGCAGCCGTTCTGGTCATGCGCCGTGAAGGTGTAGATACCGCGTTCGGCATTCCCGGCGCCGCGATCAACCCGCTGTACTCGGCCCTGAAAAAAGTCGGTGGCATCGATCACGTCCTCGCTCGCCACGTCGAAGGCGCCTCGCACATGGCCGAGGGCTACACCCGCGCCAACCCGGGCAACATCGGCGTGTGCATCGGCACCTCCGGCCCTGCCGGCACCGACATGGTCACCGGCCTGTACAGCGCCTCGGCCGACTCCATCCCGATCCTCTGCATCACCGGCCAGGCCCCGCGTGCCCGCCTGCACAAGGAAGACTTCCAGGCCGTCGACATCACCAGCATCGTCAAGCCGGTGACCAAGTGGGCGACCACCGTGCTGGAGCCGGGCCAGGTGCCTTACGCATTCCAGAAGGCCTTCTACGAAATGCGCACCGGCCGTCCAGGCCCGGTGCTGATCGACCTGCCGTTCGACGTGCAGATGGCCGAGATCGAGTTCGACATCGATGCCTACGAACCACTGGCGATCAGCAAGCCAGCCGCCACCCGCGTCCAGGCCGAAAAAGCCCTGGCCCTGCTCAATGACGCCGAGCGCCCGCTGCTGGTAGCCGGCGGCGGCATCATCAACGCCGACGCCAGCGACAAGCTGGTCGAGTTCGCCGAACTGACCGGCGTACCGGTAGTGCCGACCCTGATGGGCTGGGGCACTATCCCGGACGATCACGAATTGATGGTCGGCATGGTCGGCCTGCAGACCTCGCACCGCTACGGCAACGCGACCATGCTCAAGTCCGATCTGGTGTTCGGCATCGGCAACCGCTGGGCCAACCGCCACACCGGCTCCGTCGACGTCTACACCGAAGGCCGCAAGTTCGTGCACGTGGACATCGAACCGACCCAGATCGGCCGCGTATTCACTCCAGATTTGGGTATCGTCTCGGACGCCGGCAAGGCCCTGGACGTGTTCCTCGAAGTGGCCCGCGAATGGAAAGCCGCAGGCCTGCTCAAGTGCCGCAAGGCCTGGCTGGAAGACTGCCAGGAACGCAAGGCTACCCTGCAGCGCAAGACCAACTTCGACAACGTCCCGGTCAAGCCGCAGCGCGTGTACCAGGAAATGAACGAAGTGTTCGGCAAGGACACTACCTACGTCAGCACCATCGGCCTGTCGCAGATCGCCGGCGCGCAGTTCCTGCACGTGTACAAGCCACGCCACTGGATCAACTGCGGCCAGGCCGGCCCGCTGGGCTGGACCATCCCTGCCGCCCTCGGTGTGGTCAAGGCCGACCCGAAACGCAAGGTGGTCGCGCTGTCCGGTGACTACGACTTCCAGTTCATGATCGAAGAGCTGGCGGTGGGCGCGCAGTTCAACCTGCCCTACGTCCACGTGCTGGTGAACAACGCCTACCTCGGCCTGATCCGCCAGGCGCAGCGTGGTTTCGACATGGATTACTGTGTACAACTGGCGTTCGAGAACATTAACTCCACCGACGCCGCCACCTACGGTGTCGACCACGTCGCCGTGGTCGAGGGCCTGGGCTGCAAGGCCATCCGCGTGTTCCAACCGGCCGAGATCGCCCCTGCCCTGCTCAAGGCGCAGAAGATGGCCGAAGAGTTCCGCGTGCCGGTGGTGGTCGAAGTGATTCTCGAGCGTGTGACCAACATTTCCATGGGCACCGAGATCAACGCGGTCAACGAGTTCGAAGACCTCGCCCTGGTCGGCAACGACGCGCCGACCGCCATCTCGCTGCTGGACTGATCGCCTGACGCCCCCGCGCCGCGCGCGGGGGCAATCAACGCAAGGAGACGACTTATGCCTCGCTTCGCCGCCAACCTGTCCATGCTGTTCACTGAACAGGACTTCCTGGCTCGCTTCAAGGCCGCCGCCGACGCTGGTTTCAGCGGCGTCGAATACCTCTTCCCGTACGATTTCAGCGCCGCCGAGATCAAGCAGCAGCTCGACGCCCATGGCCTGACCCAGGTGCTGTTCAACCTGCCGGCCGGCGACTGGTCGAAAGGTGAGCGCGGCATCACCTGCCACCCCGACCGCGTCGAAGAGTTCCGCGCCGGTGTCGACAAGGCCATCGAGTACGCCAAGGTGCTGGGTAACACCCAGGTCAACGCCCTGGCCGGCATCCGCCCGCAAGGCCCGGACTGCGCCACCGTGCGCAAGACCTTCGTGGAAAACCTGCGCTACGCCGCCGACAAGCTCAAGGCCGCCGGCATCCGCCTGGTCATGGAAATGATCAACACCCGCGACATCCCGGGCTTCTACCTGAACACCACGAAACAAGCCCTGGAAATCCAGGCCGAGGTGGGCAGCGACAACCTGTTCCTGCAGTACGACATCTACCACATGCAGATCATGGAAGGTGACCTGGCGCGCACCCTGGAAACCAACCTCAAGCTGATCAACCACGTGCAGCTGGCCGACAACCCGGGCCGCCACGAGCCGGGCACCGGCGAGATCAACTACCGCTTCCTGTTCGAGCACCTGGACCGCATCGGCTACCAGGGCTGGGTGGGCGCGGAGTACAAGCCCAAGACCACCACCGAGGCTGGCCTGGGCTGGCTCAAGACGCACAACGCAATCTAAGGATGCACTCGGTCCCTGTAGGAGCGGCCTTGTGTCGCGATGGGCTGCGCAGCAGCCCCCGGCAATCGCCGAAATGGCCAAAATCGTGGGGCCGCTTCGCGCCCCAATCGCGACACAAGGCCGCTCCTACAAGGGCCAGGTCGCCTGTTCATACAAATACAAAGAGGCAGAACTCTCATGGCTAAAATCGGTTTCCTCGGCACCGGCATCATGGGCAAGCCCATGGCCCAGAACCTGCAAAAGGCAGGTCACAGCATCTTCGTCTCCACCCACCACGACGCCGCCCCGGCCGACCTGATCGCCGCCGGCGGCGTGGCCCTGGCCAACCCGAAGGAAGTGGCCCAGGAAGCTGAGTTCATCATCGTCATGGTGCCCGACACCCCTCAGGTCGAAAGCGTGCTGTTCGGTGAAAACGGCGTCGCCGAAGGCGTGGGCCCGAACAAGGTGGTGATCGACATGAGCTCGATCTCGCCTACCGCCACCAAAGCCTTCGCCGAGAAGATCAAGGCCACTGGCGCCGCCTACCTGGACGCCCCGGTGTCCGGCGGCGAAGTCGGCGCCAAGGCCGCGACCCTGAGCATCATGGTCGGCGGTTGCCCGAAAGCCTTCGAGCGCGCCCTGCCGCTGTTCGAAGCCATGGGCAAGAACATCACCCGCGTCGGCGGCAACGGCGATGGCCAGACTGCCAAGGTGGCCAACCAGATCATCGTCGCCCTGAACATCCAGGCCGTTGCCGAAGCCCTGCTGTTCGCCGCCAAGAACGGCGCCGACCCGGCCAAGGTGCGTGAAGCCCTGATGGGCGGCTTCGCCTCCTCGAAGATCCTCGAAGTGCATGCCGAGCGCATGATCAAAGGCACCTTCGACCCAGGCTTCCGCATCAACCTGCACCAGAAGGACCTGAACCTGGCCCTGCAAGGCGCCAAGGAGCTGGGCATCAACCTGCCCAACACCTCCAATGCCCAGCAAGTGTTCAACACCTGCCAGGCGCTGGGCGGCGGCAACTGGGACCACTCGGCGCTGATCAAGGGCCTGGAACATATGGCCAACTTCTCGATCCGCGACGACAAGTGATTTGAGGCAGCTGTTCGCCGGCAAGCCGGCTCCTACAGGTTCGACGCTATCCCCGTAGGAGCCGGCTTGCCGGCGAACCGCCCCACACCGAGCAACACCCGCCCCTGGTTCGGCCTGCACGGAGGCAGTTCCAGGGGCGTTTTCGATTTTGCAGAACAACAAGAATCTGGGAGCCTGCCATGTCGGTCGATCCACAAAAATTCCTGCGCGAGCTGTTCGACACAGCCATCGCCGCCGCCCACCCCCGTCAGGTCCTCGAACCCCACCTGCCCGCCGACCGTAGCGGCCGGGTCATCGTCATCGGCGCCGGCAAGGCCGCCGCCGCCATGGCCGAAGTGGTCGAGAAGAGCTGGCAGGGCGAAGTCTCGGGCCTGGTCGTGACGCGCTACGGCCACGGCGCCAACTGCCAGAAGATCGAGGTGGTCGAAGCCGCCCACCCGGTCCCCGATGCCGCCGGCCTGGCCGTGGCCAAGCGCGTGCTCGCGCTGGTCAGCAACCTGAGCGAAGACGACCGCGTCATCTTTCTGCTCTCCGGCGGCGGTTCTGCCCTGCTGGCCTTGCCCGCCGAAGGCCTGAGCCTGGCGGACAAGCAGCAGATCAACAAAGCCTTGCTGAAATCCGGCGCCACCATCGGCGAGATGAACTGCGTGCGCAAGCACCTCTCGGCGATCAAGGGCGGCCGCCTGGCCAAGGCCTGCTGGCCGGCCACCGTCTACACCTACGCCATTTCCGATGTGCCCGGCGACCTGGCCACGGTCATCGCCTCCGGCCCCACCGTGGCCGACCCCAGCACCTCGGCCGATGCCCTGGCGATCCTCAAGCGCTACAACATCGAAGCGCCCAAGGCCGTCATCGACTGGCTCAACAATCCGGCTTCGGAAACCGTCAAGGCCGACGACCCCACCCTGTCGCGCAGCCACTTCCAGCTGATCGCCCGGCCCCAGCAATCGCTCGAAGCCGCCGCGGTGAAAGCCCGCCAGGCCGGCTTCAGCCCGCTGATCCTCGGCGACCTGGAAGGCGAGTCGCGCGAGGTGGCCAAGGTGCATGCCGGCATCGCCCGCCAGGTCGTCCTGCACGGCCAGCCGCTGAAGGCGCCCTGCGTGATCCTCTCCGGCGGCGAGACCACCGTCACCGTGCGCGGTAACGGCCGTGGCGGGCGCAACGCCGAGTTCCTGCTCAGTCTCACGGAAAACCTCAAGGGCCTGCCGGGCGTGTACGCCCTGGCCGGTGATACCGACGGTATCGACGGCTCCGAGGACAACGCCGGCGCCTTCATGACCCCGGACAGCCACGCCCGTGCCGAGGCCCTGGGCCTGTCGGCCAGCGATGAGCTGGACAACAACAACGGTTATGGCTACTTCGCCGCCCTCGACGCGTTGATCGTCACCGAGCCGACCCGCACCAACGTCAACGATTTCCGCGCCATCCTGATCCTCGAGACTGCCCAATCATGACGCCTGATAAAAAAGTAAAAATCCTCGCCACCCTCGGGCCTGCGATCAAGGGCATCGATGACATCCGCCAGCTGGTCGAAGCCGGGGTGAACATCTTCCGCCTCAACTTCAGCCACGGCGAACACGCCGACCACGCCCTGCGCTACCAGTGGATCCGCGAAGTCGAGCAGCAGCTCAACTACCCCCTGGGCATACTCATGGACCTGCAGGGTCCGAAGCTGCGCGTCGGCCGCTTCGCCGACGGCAAGGTGCAACTGCAACGCGGCCAGGCCCTGCGCCTGGACCTGGACAAGGCTCCGGGCGACAGCCGCCGCGTGAACCTGCCACACCCAGAAATCATCGCCGCGCTGCAGCCTGGCATGGACCTGCTGCTCGATGACGGCAAGCTGCGCCTGCGGGTGACCGCCAAGCACAGCGACGCCATCGACACCGAAGTACTGGCCGGCGGCGAGCTGTCCGACCGCAAAGGTGTCAACGTGCCCCAGGCGGTGCTCGAGCTCTCCCCGCTCACCGAAAAGGACCGCCGCGACCTCACCTTCGGCCTTGAGCTGGGCGTGGACTGGGTGGCCCTGTCGTTCGTGCAGCGCCCGCAAGACATCCTCGAAGCACGCGAGCTGATCGGCGACCGCGCCTACCTGATGGCCAAGATCGAGAAGCCCTCGGCGGTCGAGCAACTGCCGGCCATCGCCGAGCTGTCCGACGCGATCATGGTCGCCCGTGGCGACCTGGGCGTGGAAGTGCCGGCCGAGAGCGTGCCGCAGATCCAGAAGGGCATCATCAATACCTGCCGCCAGTTGGGCAAGCCGGTGGTGGTGGCCACGCAGATGCTCGAATCCATGCGTTTTTCCCCGGCACCGACCCGCGCCGAGGTCACCGATGTGGCCAACGCCGTGGCCGAAGGCGCCGACGCGGTGATGCTGTCGGCCGAGACCGCCTCGGGCGACTACCCGCTGGAGGCCGTGCAGATGATGAGCAAGATCATCCGCCAGGTGGAAAACGGCCCGGACTACCAGGCCCAGCTCGACGTTGGCCGGCCCAAGGCCGAAGCCACCGTGTCGGATGCCATCAGCTGCGCGATCCGCCGCATCAGCGGCATCCTGCCGGTGGCGGTGCTGGTCAACTACAGTGAGTCGGGCAATTCCACCCTGCGCGCCGCCCGCGAGCGGCCACGGGCGCCAATCCTCAACCTGACGCCGAACCTGAACACCGCCCGCCGCCTGAGCGTGGCCTGGGGCGTGCACTCGGTGGTCAACGACCGCCTGCGCCAGGTCGACGAGGTGGTCTCCACGGCGCTGGAGATCGCCCAAGCGCAAGGCATGGCCAGCCGTGGCGACACGCTGCTGATCACCGCCGGTGTGCCTTTCGGCAAGCCGGGTTCGACTAATACGCTACGGATCGAGACATTGGTTTGAGATCGCCGGGGGCGCTTTGCGCCCCTTTCGCGGCACAAGGCCGCTCCTACAGGGATCGCACCCAGGCATGAATACACGATCCCTGTAGGAGCGACCTTGTGTCGCGATTGGAGGGCGCAGCCCTCCCCGTACACCGATGTAACAGAACTGCGCAAAACCGAGCCCCAAAGAGGCCCACCGCTCCCCCACCCACCTTGCCGACTGCCCCATGTACACCAAGAATTTCATCAACCCGTGCCCCGACTGGGCCACGGCCTTGTTCAACGGCTTCAGCCAGGTGCTGCTGCTGCGCAACCCTTTGTGCGGCCTGTGCTGCCTGCTGGCGATCCTGCTGACCGCGCCGAACCTGGTCGGCGGCGCCCTGCTCGGGGCCCTGGCCGGCCTGCTCACCGCCCAGCGCCGCGGCTACGAACGCGCCGACCGCCAGGCCGGGCTGTACTGCTACAACGGCGTGCTGATCGGCCTGCTGATCAGCGCCGTGCTGCCCTGGTCGGCGATCCTGCCGCCGCTGATCATCGCCGCCGGCGGCCTGTCGAGCATGCTCACCCACCAATGGCGCAAGCGCGGCGGCAAGCTGCTGATCGCCTACACCGCGCCGTTCGTGCTGCTCGGCTGGGCGACCCTGCTGCTGGCCAGCCCCGCGGCCAACGGCCCGGTCGAGGCCGATGCGGCCTACGCCCTGCTGCGCGGGGTCGGACAGATCTTCCTGCTGGACAAGCCCATGGCCGGCCTGCTGATCGTCATCGGCCTGTACCTCGCCAACCCCTATGCCGCCACTTGGGCCCTGATCGGATCAGCCATCGGCGGCGGCATCGCCTTGCTGGCGGGTGAAACCCAGGCTGCCTGGCTGGGGCTGTATGGCTTCAACGCCGCGTTGGCCGCCCTGGCCTTCAGCCGCCAGGGCGAGAAACCCTGGGTGACCTTGCTCGCCATCGCCTGTGCCCTGCTGCTGCAACCACTGTTCAACCTGCTGCCGATTGCCGGGCTGACCGCCCCGTTCGTGGTAGCCTGCTGGCTGCTGCACCTGGGCAGCCACCTGGCCCAGCTCAACCAGCGCCGCAACGCGCCCCGCTTGCACAGCTGAAACCCAGCCCCTAGGCTCTGCCCATTCGCACAAGGGAACGAGCCCATGGACAACCCTGCAAGCCTGCGCGAGCGGCTCTACGTCATCGTCTTCCAGACCGACACCACGGCTGGCAGACGCTTCGACAAGATTCTCCTGCTGATCATCCTCGCCAGCCTGGTGACGGTGATACTCGACAGCATCGATGAGGTACACCAGGGCTACGCCGGGCTGCTGGCCGGGATCGAGTGGGGCTTCACGGCGATCTTCCTCGCCGAATACATCACCCGCCTGTACTGCTCGCCCAAGCCGCTGCGCTACGCCTTCAGCTTCTACGGGCTGGTCGACCTGCTGGCGATCGTGCCGGGGATCATCGCCCTGTACTACAGCGACGCCCAGTACCTGCTGATCATCCGCGTGGTGCGCATGCTGCGGATCTTCCGCGTGCTCAAGCTCAGCCCCTACCTCAAGCAGGCCCACTACCTGCTGGCGGCGCTGCAGGGCAGCAAGCAGAAGATCATCGTGTTCCTGGTCAGCGTGTCGACCCTGGTGACCGTGTTCGGCACATTGATGTACGTGATCGAAGGGCCGGAGCATGGCTTCACCAGCATTCCCAAGGGCATCTACTGGGCCATCGTCACCCTCACCACCGTGGGCTTCGGCGATATCGTGCCGAGCACGCCGCTGGGGCAGGTGCTGTCGTCGCTGGTGATGATCACCGGTTACTCGATCATCGCCGTGCCCACCGGCATCTTCACCGCCGAACTGGCCAATGCCATGCGCGGCGAGCAGTTGCAGCATGACTGCCCGACCTGCGCCAAGAAGCACCATGAGCACGGCGCGGCGTTCTGTTCGCGGTGTGGCAATGCGTTGTTTCCCAAGCAACCGGCACAGGACCTGTAGGAGCGGCTTTGTGCCTGGCATAACCAAAGACTGTTTTGATCTTTAACCCTTGGCGAACCACCCGCTATAGTCGCAGGCATTCTGCCTACACCCTTTCAATAACAAGGACGCAACGTGAAAAAACTCTTCAGCGCCTCGCTGCTCGCCGCGGGCCTGGCCTTGGGCAGCCTCGCCCAAGCCGCCCCTACCTTGCTCAACGTGTCCTACGACGTGATGCGCGACTTCTACAAGGACTACAACCCGGCGTTCCAGAAGCACTGGGAGAAGGAGCACAACGAGAAGGTCAACCTGCAGATGTCCTTCGGCGGCTCTAGCAAGCAGGCGCGCGCCGTGATCGACGGCCTGCCGGCCGACGTCATCACCATGAACATGGCCACTGACATCAACGCCCTGGCCGACAACGGCAAGCTGGTGCCGGACAACTGGGTCACGCGCCTGCCGAACAACAGCGCACCGTTCACCTCGGCCACCGTGTTCATCGTGCGCAAGGGCAACCCCAAGGCGCTGAAGGACTGGCCCGACCTGCTCAAGGACGGCGTGCAGGTGATCGTGCCCAACCCGAAAACCTCGGGCAACGGTCGCTACACCTACCTCTCGGCCTGGGGCTACGTGCTCAAGCAAGGCGGTGACGAAAGCAAGGCCCGCGACTTCGTCGGCAAGCTGTTCAAGCAGGCACCGGTGCTGGATACCGGTGGCCGCGCCGCCACCACCACCTTCATGACCAACCAGATCGGCGATGTGCTGGTGACCTTCGAGAACGAGGCCGAGATGATCGCCCGCGAGTTCGGCCGCGACCAGTTCGAAGTGGTCTACCCTAGCGTGTCGGCCGAGGCCGAGCCGCCGGTGAGCGTGGTCGACAAGGTGGTGGCCAAGAAAGGCACCCAGGCCTTGGCCGAGGAATACCTGAAGTACCTGTGGTCGCCGGCGGCCCAGGAAATCGCCGCCAACAACTACCTGCGCCCACGTGACGCAACGGTGCTGGCCAAGTACACCGACCGCTTCCCGAAAGTGGACTTCCTGTCGGTGGAGAAAACCTTCGGTGACTGGCGCACCGTGCAGAAGACCCACTTCAACGACGGTGGCGTGTTCGACCAGATCTACACCAACCAGTAAACGCCTTCGCCAGCAAGCTGGCTCCTACAGGCCCACGCAACTTCCTGTGGGAGCCAGCTTGCTGGCGAACAGCATTTCAAGCCTGGGAACGGAACACCAACGCCTTCAGCCCACCTTCAGGGTCTGCATCCGCAAACTCCGGCGGGTTCGCCAGCCGCTCGACGAACACCAGCCCCGGCGCCTGCTCGGCCATGCCCTCGATGAGAAACTGCGGCCCGATCCCCGGATCGTTGACGCAGGCCAGCACCGTGCCGCCTTCAGTCAACAGCTCCGGCAACCGCCGGAGGATCTTGGCGTAGTCCTGGGTCAGCACGAAGCTGCCGCGCTGGAAGGTCGGCGGGTCGATGATGATCAGGTCGTACGGCCCATACTTGCGCACCTTGCCCCACGACTTGAACAGCTCGTGCCCCAGGTACGCCACGCGCGAGGCGTCATGGCCATTGAGGCGATGATTGTCGCGTCCGCGCGACAGCGCCGACTTGGCCATGTCCAGGTTGACCACCTGCTCGGCGCCACCGGCAATCGCCGCCACCGAGAATCCGCAGGTGTAGGCGAACAGGTTGAGCACCCGCTTGCCCGCTGCCTGCTCGCGCACCCAGCGCCGGCCATAACGCATGTCGAGGAACAGGCCGTTGTTCTGGCGCACGCCGAGGTCGAGCAGGTAGCTCAGGCCATCCTCGACCACTTCGCGCTGCTGGCAAGGTTCGCCGAGCAACCATTGGCCAGGGCTGTCGGGCAGGTAGCGGTGTTGCAGCAGCACGGCCTGGCCGGTCCACTGCGGGCGTTCGGCCAAGGCGCGCAGCATCGCCTCGAGCTCGGCCAACTGGCCCTCGGGCGGTTCGCGGAACAGCGCCACCAGCAGCACGCCGTCAAGCCAGTCGACGGTGATCTGCTCCAGCCCCGGCCAGCAGCGGCCACGGCCATGGAACAGGCGACGGGTTTCGCTCGGGGCGGGGTCGAGGGCGGCGAGCAGGTGTTGCTCGAGGGTAGCGATGGCTGGGCTCATGTAGGTCTTGGATCAGGCAAAAACGCCATTCTACCCGCTCGATGCCGGCGCTGGCCGCCATTGATGAACAGGATGAGTGAGTTGGCGCCATTTTTGTCGCTTTTTTCCCCGGCAGGTACTGGGGATAGTGCCGCCCTCCCCTTTTGCAAACGGAATTGCCCATGCACCCGCTCAAGGTCGAATTTTTCCACGATGCCGTCTGCGCCTGGTGTTTCGTGTTGGCGCCACGCCTGCAACAGCTGCAGGCCGAACTGAACCTGGACATCCAGCACCGCACCTTCATCCTGCAAACCAGCCGCGAGGCGATGATCGAGCGCTTTGGCTCGATGCCCCAGGCCAAGCAGACCATCCTCGAGCACTGGCGCGCCTGCGCCGAGGCCGAAGACACCCCACGCATCAACATCGAGGGCATGCGCCAACAGGCCTTCGACTACCCCACCGGCCTGCTCGCCGGCCTGGCCTGCCAGGCCGCCACGCTGCTGGCCGGCAACCCCGGTCACGCCAGAATGTTCGAACGCCTGCAAGAGGCGCACCTGGTGGAAAACCGCAACATCGGCGACCACGACACGGTACTGACCCTCGCCGAGGAAGCGGGCCTGGACACCGCGGCCTTTGCCTTGGCCTTCTACGAACAGGCTCCACAGTTGCTGCACGACGAACTGGCTATGGGGCAGCGCCTGGGCATCCGTTCGGTACCCAGCCTGGTGATCGACGGGCGCTACCTGGTATCAGGCGCCCTGGGCCTGGATGATCTGCGCCAGGCCATGGCTCGCGTACGCGAGGCGCAATAGGCAAGTAGCCTCATGGCTCGACGGGACAGTGCTGCTGGCGACGCTGGCGCAAGGCCTGTGCCAGCCGCTGAACCTGTGGACTATGCCGATAGGCTTCTGGATAGCCCATGTACATCGGCACTTCGCGGGTCTGCTGGTGCTGTAGGTTGACCCGTCGCAAGCGCCCTTGCCGCAGTCCCGGGTTCACGCAGTGTTCCGGCAACCAGGCAAAACCCTGCCCCTGTTCGACAAAGCTTGCGGCGGTTGCCAGGCTGCTTACCGTCCAACGCTGGGAGGTGCCCAGCCAACCGCTGTTCTGCGAGTGACGGATGCCGGAGTCGCGAATGACCACCTGCCGATACGGCTTGATGTCATCCAGGCTCAGCTTGCCCCGCGCCAGGGCCAACGGATGCTCGGCACCGACCACGCAGACCAGGGTGATGTTCAGCAGCAGCTCCTGCACGTAACCCGGTGGCAGACGGCTGGCGATGGCCAGTTCGACCTTGCCGTCCTCGAGCAGCTCGCACGCGCCGGAAAGCGCAGGCTCGTACAGACGGATACGCTGATCCGGGTAGTCCCCAGCGAAATCCACCAGGGCCTGCTGTAGCACCTCGAGGGGGAACAATACATCCACCGCCAGCGCCTGTTCGCTGAACAACCCCGGCTGGTATTGGTTGGCCAGGTGCTCGAGCTTCTGCGCCGCGCCGAGCAGGTGCTTGGCCTGGGGCAGCAGCGCCTGGCCCAAGGGGGTAAGCACCGCCTTGCGCCCCTCGATGACAAACAACTCCTGGCCGAGCAACTGCGCCATGCGGTTGACCGCGTGGCTGACCGCCGACTGCGACTTGAACAGGCGCTCGCCGGCTTGCTGGAAGCCGCCGCATTCTACGGTACAGACGAACGCCCGCCATTGTTCGAGACTGATTTTGGAAAACACCTCACCTCCTTGTTACAAAGCGCTATCACCATTGTCGCGCGGATTTCCCTGAAGCACGCCACCACCAGCCCTGCTGCATCCCCGCCGCCGCCAGCAGGATCAACCCCACCCCCAGCCATTGCAATGGCGCCAGGCGATGGCCGAAGGCGAACCAGTCGACCAGGATCGCCGCGATCGGATAGATGAACGACAAGGCCCCGGTCAACGCGGTGGGCAGACGCTGGATGGCGCTGTACAACAGCACGTACATCAGCCCGGTATGAACCACGCCCAGGGTCAGCAGGCTACCCATTGCCGGCCACTCGCCCGGCAAGCCGCCAAGCGTGACCCAGGGCGCCAGCAGCAGCACGCCGGTGCTGACCTGCACCAGCGCGATAAGGTGCGGCGGGGTACCGGTCAGGCGCTTGATGATCAACGCCGCCAGCGCATACAAAAAAGCCGCGCCCAACGCCAGGGCGATCCCTAGCAGGTAGTCATCACCGCTGGCCTGGCCATTGCCATGGGCACCGACGATGGCCAGCATGCCGACGAAGGCCACGCTCAGCCAGGTCAGCTTGGCCAGGGTGATCTTTTCGCCGAGGAACAACGCCGCCAGCCCTACCAGCATGAACGGCTGGACGTTGTACACCGCCGTGCCGATGGCGATCGACGCCCGTGAGTAGGAAGCGAACAGCAACACCCAGTTGCCGACGATGGCCACCCCACTGACCACCGCCAGCAGGAAGGTGGCACGGGACAGCACGCCAGGTTTGAGAAAGCCCATGGCCGCGCAAATCACCAGCAAGGTCGCGGCGCCGAACACGCAACGCCAGAACACCACATCCAACACCGGTTGCCCGGACACCAGCACGAACCAGCCGATGGTGCCAGAGATCAGCATGGCGGCAATCATTTCCAGGGACCCACGACGCAGCCCGTTGTCCATCTCACACCTCCTGTCGACGATGGCCACAGTATGCGCAGGCAAGCCTGCGACCTTCCAGCGGATTACCAAGGCAGAACGAGCTCATGGCCTTTACTATCAAGGCAAATTACACCAATTGCCTAACGAGGTAGCCATGACCGACGCCATCGACCAGTTACTGATCAGCGCCCTGATGGAGGATTCGCGCCGCTCGCTCAAAGCCCTGGCACAGATCAGCGGCCTGTCCGCGCCCAGTGTCAGTGAGCGCCTGCGGCGCCTGGAAGAACGCGGCGTGTTGCGCGGCTACACGGTCGAGGTCGACCCACGCTGCTTCGGCTACCAGTTGCAGGCCATTGTGCGCATCCGCCCCTTGCCTGGGCAGTTGCAGGAGGTGGAGCGGCAGATCGTCGCCATTGCCGAGTTCACCGAGTGCGACAAGGTCACCGGCGAGGATTGTTTCATCGCCCGCCTGCATGTGCGCTCGATGGAACAGCTCGATACCCTGCTCGACCGACTCAACGTACTGGCCGAGACCAACACCGCGATCATCAAGAAGACCCCGGTGAAGCGGCGGCTGCCGCCAATGGCCTGAGCGCGTTCAGGGATCGCGCTCAAGCCATGCGCCTCCCCTTTAGTAGCCAGTCTTGCAGGCGAACCGGACAAGCCGGTTGCTTTGACAAGCATCACACCGCCAAACATGTATACACAAACGTAACCTTAAGTGCCATTTTTGTGTGCACTTTTTCCGGTAACGCCCCATTGGGTTACACACTTCTAGCAACTAAATCTGACCGATCGATCAACTAACAACACCACAACAAAATATAACCTGTTCATTTGGTCAGCTTATAACCAATTAGTTTCATCTACTTAGCTTTCAATCAGATAGATTCAAAGTAATGGCTCCGTAAATGCTGGTTTCTGACTGGCACGGAACTGGCTTTTGTGTGTCTGTGTTTTGTATACAAGTTCAACAAAACATAAATACACAAGAACCCGCAGCGTCGCCCCCAACGGCGACCGTTGCGCCCAGAACCCAGTGATGCCAACGCCTGCACCGACGAGATGGCGAGCCCGTGCGCCAGCGCCCGCTCATCGCAGTCACGCGCATCAGGAGCCGCCGGAATGAGTAGCAGCCTCCCCCTTGCCCCTGAACTTTCCGTTGCCAGCACCAGCCCCTCCAGTACCACCCTCGAAGGCCATCCGGCTGACCTCGAGCTGAGCCCGCGCCTGCACAACCGCGACCTGGCCCCGACCAAGCTCGCCGGACGCCGCTGGGGTGGCTACAGCATCTTCGCGCTGTGGACCAACGACGTGCACAACATAGCCAACTACTCCTTCGCCATGGGGCTGTTCGCCCTCGGCCTGGGTGGCTGGCAGATCCTCCTGTCGCTGGCGATCGGCGCGGCGCTGGTGTACTTCTTCATGAACCTGTCCGGCTACATGGGGCAGAAGACCGGGGTACCTTTCCCGGTGATCAGCCGCATCGCCTTCGGCATCCATGGCGCGCAGCTCCCGGCGCTGATCCGCGCGGTGATCGCCATCGCCTGGTTCGGCATCCAGACCTACCTGGCCTCGGTGGTGCTACGGGTGCTGCTCAGCGCGGTGTGGCCGCAGGTGGCAGCCTACGACCAGGACAGCATCCTCGGCCTGTCGAGCCTGGGCTGGACGTGCTTCGTGGCGATCTGGCTGGTGCAGTTGGTGATCCTCGCCTACGGCATGGAAATGGTCCGCCGCTACGAGGCCTTCGCCGGCCCAGTGATCTTGCTGACCGTGGCAAGCCTGGCGGTGTTCATGTACTTCAAGGCCGACGCGCGCATCGCCTGGTCGGTGGCAGCACCGCTGAGCGGCTACGAGATGTGGCGCAACATTTTCGCCGGCGGCGCCCTGTGGCTGGCGATCTACGGCACCCTGGTACTGAACTTCTGCGACTTCGCCCGCAGCGCGCCGTGCCGCAAGACCATCCGCGTCGGCAACTTCTGGGGCCTGCCGGTGAACATCCTGGTGTTCGCCGCGATCACCGTCGTGCTGTGCGGCGCGCAGTTGCAGATCAACGGCCAGATCATCGCCAGCCCGACCCAGATCGTCGCCAGCATCCCCAACACTGCGTTCCTGGTGCTCGGCTGCCTGGCCTTCCTGATCGTCACCGTGGCGGTGAACATCATGGCCAACTTCGTCGCCCCGGCCTTCGTCCTCAGCAACTTGGCGCCGCGCCACCTGAACTTTCGTCGCGCTGGGCTGATCAGCGCCACCCTGGCGGTGGTGATCTTGCCGTGGAACCTCTACAACAGCCCCTTGGTGATCGTGTACTTCCTCTCCGCCCTGGGCGCCCTGCTCGGCCCGCTATACGGCGTGATCATGGCCGACTACTGGCTGCTGCGTAAGGGCCGCATCAACGTACCGCAGTTGTACAGCGAGAACCCTGCTGGCGCCTACCACTACAGCCGCGGCGTCAACCTGCGCGCGGTAGCGGCTTTCATCCCCGCCGCGCTGCTGGCCATCGTCCTGGCGCTGCTACCCAACTTCCATGGCGTCGCGCCGTTCTCCTGGCTGATCGGTGCCGGCATTGCCGCCGCCTTGTACCTGCTGGTCGCACCGCGCCACGGCCATTACCACGACGTCAGCGGCGAGTGCATCGCCGTCGACCACAGCAGCCATTGATTTCAGGGAGATCCGCCATGCGCATCCTGATCGCCAACGTCAACACCACCACCGCCATCACCGAGGCCATCGCCGAGCAAGCACGCAGCGCCGCGGCCCCGGGTACCGAGATCGTCGGCCTGACCCCATGGTTCGGCGCCGAATCGGTGGAGGGCAATTTCGAAAGCTACCTGGCCGCCATCGCCGTGATGGACCGGGTACTGGCCTACGACCAGCCCTATGACGCCGTCATCCAGGCCGGCTATGGCGAGCATGGCCGGGAAGGTTTGCAGGAGCTGCTGAACGTGCCGGTGGTGGACATCACCGATGCCGCCGCCAGCACCGCGATGTACCTGGGCCATGCCTATTCGGTGGTGACCACCCTGGACCGCACGGTGCCGCTGATCGAGGACCGCCTGAAACTGTCCGGTCTGTACGACCGCTGCGCCTCGGTACGCGCCAGCGGTCTGGCGGTGCTGGAGCTCGAAGCAGACCCGCAGCGTGCGGTGCAGGCCATCGTCGAACAGGCCGAGCGCGCCGTGCGCGAAGACAAGGCCGAGGTGATCTGCCTCGGCTGCGGCGGCATGGCTGGGCTCGACGAGCAGATCCGCCAGCGCACCGGGGTACCGGTGGTGGACGGCGTAAGCGCGGCGGTCACTATCGCCGAGTCATTGGTGCGCCTGGGCCTGAGTACCTCCAAGGTGCGCACCTATGCCACGCCACGGACCAAGCAGGTGCTGGGCTGGCCGATGCGTTTCGGCCGCTGATCTGCCCATCGCGGGGCAAGTCACGCGCCCACGCCTCGGTGGGCGCGGCGGTGCGCCGATGCGAGTTGCCCCGCGCTCAGGTCAATGCACTCAGCGCAACATCTTCGCCAGCCGCTCAGCGCTACCACACGCCAGGGTGAAGCCCAGGGCGCCATGCCCGAGGTTCAACCACAAGTTGCGATAGTGGGTGGCACCGATGATCGGTACACCGCTAGGCGTCGCCGGGCGCATTCCCGCCCACTCGACTGCCTGCTGGTAGTCGGCGGCCTGGGGCAGCGTCTCCCAGGCCAGCCGGCGCATGCTCCTGAGCCTGCCGGCATCGACCGACTCGTCATACCCGACGATGTCGACCATCGCCGCCACCCGCAACTGATCGTCCAACCTGGCGTAGACGACCTTGCGCTCGTAGTCGGTAAGGCTTACCTCTGGTGCTTCGTGGGTGGCGCCAATCGGCGCGGTGAGGCTGTAGCCCTTGAGCGGATACACCGGCAGCTTGAGCCCCGGCAAGGTCAGGCCGGCGCTGCGGTGCCCGGCGCAGAGCACCAGGCGTTGCACCGCCAGGCGCTGCTGCCCAAGCTGCAGCGCGCTCACCCGTTGATCTTGCGCAACCAGCCGTGTCACCGGCTGGCCCAAGTACATCCGGCAACGCCCCGAGGCCTGCAAGCGCTCGGCCAGGCGTAGGCAGAAACGGTGGCAATCGGCGACCTCCTCGGCGGCGGTGAACACGCCGCCGACGAAAGGCGTCTGCGCCAGCGCCGGTTCGAGCCCCCGCACCGCCACGGCATCCAGTACCTGCTGGCTGTCGGGGTCGAGCAGTTGGGCGCGAGCCTGAGCAAAGGCACGTTGCGTGCGAAAGGCCACGAGCTTGCCGTTGCGCCGCCAGGCAAAACCGTCGAGTTCATCTTCTTCGCGCCAGCGCTGCAACGCCGCCTGGCTGTGCAGGGCAAGGCTCAGCAATTGCGCGGCGTTACGACGATTGACCGGGCGCCGGCAAGCCAACAGGAAGGCCGCCAGCCAGCGCCACTGCGCCGGATCCAGACGCAGACGCAAGCGCAGCGGCGAGTCGCCGCGCAGCAGCCAACCAAGCGCCTGCCAGGGCACCCCGGCATCTGCCAGCGGCGCTACG
Source organism: Pseudomonas sp. RIT623 (assembly GCF_004519305.1). GTDB lineage: Bacteria > Pseudomonadota > Gammaproteobacteria > Pseudomonadales > Pseudomonadaceae > Aquipseudomonas. The sequence goes on from NZ_SOZA01000056.1 coordinate 20,100, forward strand.
TAACGATAGGACAGTTGCCCGCCATTGGCGAAGCTGGTGGCGCTGGCCAGGCTGTCGCGGGCCTCGACCAGGTCGACCTGCCAGCCATCACGCACCAGTGCGTAGGCCGTAGCCAGGCCAACCACGCCGCCGCCGATCACTGTCACCTGCTGGTTCATCCCTGCCTTCCTGTCCTGGGCGTCAGCAGCGACAGTACCAGCAACCGAGGCAAGACGACATTGCCCCGCGGCCGAAGCCGCAGGGCATCCTTGTCATGATCGCCATCCGTGGCGGGATCGTCCGTGACTACGCGTGCCGTTCCGTGGACAGGCTCGAGGTTAGCGCGGTTGTGTTGCCGAATTGTTGCGTGGCGGATCAGTCGTCGCGGGTCAGCACTTCCAGCAGTTCGATCTCGAAGGTCAGGTCCGAATTCGGCGGGATCGCGCCCATGCTGCGTTCGCCGTAACCCAGGTGCGCCGGCACCAGCAGCTTGCGCTTGCCGCCGGCGCGCATGCCCATCAGGCCCTGGTCCCAGCCCTTGATCACCCGGCCGGTGCCGATCACGCACTGGAACGGCTTGCCGCGCGTCCAGGACGAGTCGAACTCGCTGCCGTCGGCCAGGGTGCCGCGGTACTGGGTGGTGATCAGCGCGCCCTTGACCACGGCCTTGCCGTCGCCTTGCTGGAGATCGATGACTTGCAGCTCACTGCTCATGGCAGGTTCCTCGAAGCGGTTTTTCAGTGGCCGCCGTTTTCTCAGGAATGTCGCGGTTTGGCAAGGTGGGCAGGTTCACGACGGGGCGAATTGATCGAACACCTGCTGGCCGGTGAGGTTCTCGGTTTGGTTGCTGAAGCAGTACCAGGTGGGTTTTTCGTCGATGAAGATCTGTTCGGTGAAAGTCCAGTCTTCCTCACCGTCTATCACGCCGACCGGCACGACGTGGAGGCCGCTCTCTTTCAGGCGGTAGAACAGGTGCGTGCCGCAGTGGGCGCAGAAGCCGCGTTCGGCCCAGGGGGATGAGTCGTAGACGCTGGGCGCGGGGCCTTCGATCTCTGGGGGGTGGCTGCACTGCACCGCCAGCAGCGGGCCACCGGTCCACTTGCGGCACATGCTGCAGTGGCAGGCGCTGACGTGGGTGCTTTCCAGGGTGAGTTTCAGGTGGGTGGCCTGGCACAGGCAGGTGCCTTGTTTTTCTAGGGGCATTGGGGGCTCCTTGCTGTTGTTTTTTGGGGGATTGGGAGTATAGGTCGTGGATTGGATCTGGATCTGGATCTGGATCTGGATCTGGATCTGGATCTGCAGTGATTGTTTTGATTCTTGTATGCGCATTCATTTGCGATGTCGACGCACATTCACCTTTCCGCCCTTACGGCGGCCCACTTTTGTCTTGGCAAAAGTGGGCAAAACCGTTCGGCTCCATTCATCCGGCCCCTACGCTACGCTCCGGGGTTCCCTCGCTCCGTTCTTGCTCCCGTGGGGACCGCGCTGTAGGGCCCATCCTGGGCCCCAGCGCTCGACGGCCATCCATGGCCGTCGCCCCACTACGCAAGAACTCCACTCGGCCTCCTGAAGTCGCGATTTGTGTTGCCTGAACTATCGCGCGCTTAGAAGCAAGATCAAGATCAAGATCAAGATCAAGATCAAGATCAAGATCAAGATCAAGATCAAGATCAAGATCAAGATCAAGATCAAGATCAAGAAGCGACAATCTACAATTTAAATTAGTGACGTAACAACAAACCATGCATTGCTGTTCCGTCGTTCGAGAGGTTAATAGTTTTATCAACTAGCGATAGCTGTGTCAGTTCAGGCGCCGCCCGTAGCTTGCGCGATTTCAGGAGGCCGAGTGCAGGCCTTGCGAAGGGAGGCGACGGCCATGGATGGCCGTCGAGCGCTGCGGCCCAGGATGGGCCGTTCAGCGCGGTACTCCCGGGAGCAAGGCCGGAGCGAGGGGACCCCGGAGCGCAGCGTAGGGGCCGGATGAATGAGCGCGCGGTTTTGCTTACTTTTGCCAAGACAAAAGTAAGTCGCCGCAAGGCGAAACAGCGATGTAGGCGCCCCTACAAACCATGAATGAGCACACATCCCCAAAAGCCCACACCAGAACCTAGCAACTAGCAACTAGCAACTAGCAACTAGCAACTAGCAACTAGCAACTAGCAACTCAAAAA
>NZ_SOZA01000057.1 GCF_004519305.1 Pseudomonas sp. RIT623
ATGTCGACATATAGTCACCTTTTCGCCTTTACGGCGACCTACTTTTGCACGCGGGCAAAAGTAGGCAAAAACCGCTGGCTCCATTCATCCGGCCCCTACGCTGCGCTCCGGGGTTCCCTCGCTCCGTTCTTGCTCCCGCGGGGACCGCGCTGTACGCCCCATCCTGGGGCGCAGCGCTCGACGGCCATCCATGGCCGTCGCCCCACTACGCAAGAACTCCGCTCGGCCTCCTGAAGTCGCAATTGGCGGCGCCTGAACTATTGCGCGCTTAGAAGCAAAATCAACAACGAAGCAGATCAAGAGCAGATCAAGAGCAGATCAAGAGCAGATCAAGAGCTGGGATATTAGTTTGTTAGTTGGGCATGTATTGTTTGTTCTAACGCCATCCCGCTAGTTAAGCTAGCGGTAGCTGCGTTATTGCAGGCGCCGCTCGTAACCTGCGCGATTTCAGGAGGCCGAGCGTAGGTCTTGCGAAGGGAGGCGACGGCCATGGATGGCCGTCGAGCGCTGCGGCCCAGGATGGGCCGTACAGCGCGGTACTCCCGGGAGCAAGGCCGAAGCGAGGGAACCCCGGAGCGCAGCGTAGGGGCCGGATGAATGAGCGCGCGGTTTTGCTTACTTTTGCCAAGACAAAAGTAAGTCGCCGCAAGGCGAAACAGCGATGTAGGCGTCGCCACCGCGCATGTAGAAATACGCAAATCCTAAAACCACAAACAAACAAACAAACAAACAAACAATGGTAAGCGACCTACCGCGCCTCCATATGAGCAATCATCAACTGCACACTCTCATTCCCACGAAACTCATTCACATCTAGTTTGTAAGCCAACTCCACCCAACGCACAGTAGGGTTCGGCCACACCTCGCGGTCGATCCCGAAGGCAATCCCATCCAGCCGCACCGACCCACACTCGCTCTTGAGCACCACCTTCAAGTGCCGCTCCCCCACGACCCGCTGCTCGACCAGCTGGAACACCCCATGGAACAACGGCTCGGGAAAGTGCTGCCCCCAAGGCCCGGCATTGCGCAGGGCCCGCGCCAGGTCCAGGTGGAACTCCTCCACCGCCAACGTGCCATCCGACAGCAACCGCCCAGTCAGGTCCTCTTCACGCAGCTGGCGCCGAACTTCCTCATCGAAGGCCTCGGCAAACGCCGGGAAATGCTCGGCCGGCAGCGACAAACCCGCCGCCATCGCATGCCCGCCAAACTTGCTGATCAACGCCGGGTGCCGCGCCGCCACCGCGTCCAGCGCATCACGAATATGCAGCCCCGCCACCGACCGCGCCGAGCCCTTGAGCATGCCCTCCCCAGCATCGGCGAAAGCGATGGTCGGGCGGTGGTAACGCTCCTTCAGGCGTGAGGCCAGAATGCCGATCACCCCCTGGTGCCAATCCGCATCGAACAGGCACAGGCCATATGGCATTGACTCCACCGGCAAGTCCTTGAGCTGGGCCAGCGCCTCGCGCTGCATGCCCTGCTCGATGGACTTGCGGTCCTGGTTCAGGCCATCGAGCTGCTGGGCCATGTCCAGCGCCACCGCCGCGTCATCGCACAGCAGGCACTCGATACCCAGGCTCATGTCGTCCAGCCGCCCGGCGGCATTGAGCCGAGGGCCGAGGATGAAGCCCAGGTCGGTGGAAGTGATACGCCGGTGATCCCGCCGGGCCACTTCGAGAATGGCCTTGAGCCCCGGTCGCGCACGGCCGGCGCGGATACGCTCCAGGCCCTGATGCACAAGGATCCGGTTGTTGGCATCCAGCGGCACCACGTCGGCGACACTGCCCAGGGCCACCAGGTCGAGCAACTCGCCGATGTTCGGCTGCGCCTGGGTTTCGTAGCGACCCAGGCTGCGCAAGCGAGCCCGCAATGCCATCAGCACATAGAAAATCACCCCGACCCCAGCCAGCGACTTGCTCGGGAAGCCGCAGCCCGGCTGGTTCGGATTGACGATGGCGTCCGCGTCCGGCAACTGCTCGCCCGGCAAGTGGTGATCGGTGACCAGCACCTTGAGCCCCGCCGCCTTGGCCGCCGCCACGCCCTCGACACTGGAAATACCGTTGTCCACGGTGATCAGCAGCTGCGGCTGGCGCTGCAAGGCAACCTCGACGATCTCCGGGGTCAACCCATAGCCGTACTCGAAACGGTTGGGCACCAGGTAATCGACATGAGCCGCGCCCAGCAGGCGCAGGCCAAGCACGCCCACGGTGCTGGCCGTGGCGCCGTCGGCGTCGAAGTCGCCAACGATGAGAATGCGCTGGCGCAGGTCCAAGGCCTCGACCAGCAGGTCCACCGCCGCCTCGATGCCCTTGAGCTGCTGGTACGGCAGCAGCCGCGCCAGGCTCTTGTCCAGTTCGACCTCCGACTGCACGCCACGGGCGGCGTACAAGCGGGTCAGCAACGGTGGCAGGTTGCCCAGCAACGGCAGGGGCGATGGCAGGGGGCGGGGTTCGATATGCATGGGGCCTTCGTCGATCAGGTGTGAATCAGGTCAGCCGCGCTCGCCGAGCAGCCACTGCAGTTGCACTTCGTGCTGGCCACGGTCGTCGGTGACGAACACCGTGCCTTCGCTGATCATCACGTCCCACTTGATGGCACGCGGCATATCAGTGGCCAGGGTCTCCAGCACCTCTTGCGGCACGGCGGCGACATTGAGGTTCTTCAGGCCCTTGACCGCGCCGAGCACCTTGGTTTCCCAGACCCGCAGGCTGCCATAGGCCAGCAGGCTGGTGCGTTCTGTGCGGCGCGAGCACCAGGTAAGGCGATCGGCGTCGGGCTGGCCGACTTCGATCCAGTGCAGGATGCGATCGTCCAGGCTCTTTTCCCACACCGCCGCCTCGTCGACATCCGACAGGCCCCGGCCGAACGCCAGGTTTTCGTTGTACCACAAGGCATAGGCCAGCAGGCGCACGGCCATGCGCTCTTCGGTTTCCGACGGGTGACGGGCGATGGTTTGCTTGACGCTCTCGTACACGCCGCGATCGAGGTCGGTCAGATTCAGTTCGAACTTGTAGGTGGTGGACGGCTGGGCCATGGGCGCTGGGCTTCTTGCGGGGGAAAGGCGCACAGTCTAACCGATAGCGCCGGTTCGGACGACGCCGGTATACCTGCCGTTGCCGAGCTGTGATACAACCTGCGCACGCCCAGCCGCCACGGATGCCCCATGCCCACGCCCAGCAAGCCACTCGCCGGCCTGAAAGTCATTGAACTCGGCACCCTGATCGCCGGCCCGTTTGCCTCGCGCATCTGCGCCGAATTCGGCGCCGAGGTGGTCAAGGTCGAGTCCCCTGACGGCGGCGACCCGCTGCGCAAATGGCGCAAGCTGTATGAAGGCACCTCGCTGTGGTGGTTCGTCCAGGCGCGCAACAAGCAGTCGCTGACCCTCAACCTCAAGCACCCAGAAGGCCGCGAAGTGCTCAAGCGCCTGCTCGCCGAGGCCGACATCCTGATCGAAAACTTCCGCCCCGGCGTGCTGGAGAAACTCGGCCTGGGCTGGGACGTGCTGCATGCGCTCAACCCGCGCCTGGTCATGGTGCGCCTGTCGGGCTTCGGCCAGACCGGGCCGATGAAAGACCAGCCGGGCTTTGGCGCGGTTGGCGAGTCCATGGGCGGGCTGCGTTACATCACCGGCTTCGAGGACCGCCCACCGGTGCGAACAGGCATCTCCATCGGCGACTCGATCGCCGCGCTGTGGGGCGTGATCGGCGCGCTGATGGCCCTGCGTCATCGCGAAGTCAACGGCGGCCAGGGCCAGGTGGTGGACGTGGCGCTGTACGAGGCTATCTTCGCCATGATGGAAAGCATGGTCCCGGAGTTCGACGTGTTCGGGTTCATTCGCGAGCGCACCGGCAACATCATGCCCGGCATCACGCCCTCGTCCATCCACACCACTGCCGATGGTCGCCACGTACAGATCGGGGCCAACGGCGACGCGATCTTCAAGCGCTTCATGCAGGCTATCGGCCGTGACGACCTGGCCAACGATGCCGCACTGGCTACCAACGACGGCCGCGATACCCGCCGCGACGAGCTCTACGGCGTGATCGACCGCTGGGCCAACAGCCTGCCGCTGAACCAAGTAATGCAGGTGCTCAACGAAGCCCAGGTGCCGGCCAGCCGTATCTACAGCGCCGAAGACATGCTGGGCGACCCGCAATTCCTCGCCCGCGAGATGTTCCTCCAAGCCCGCCTGCCAGATGGCAAGCCGTTCAAGATGCCCGGTATCGTGCCCAAGCTGTCCGACACCCCGGGCTCTGCCGAATGGATCGGCCCGACCCTGGGTGAACACACCAACGCGCTGCTCACAGCCCTAGGTTACGACGCCGCCGCCATCGCCCGCTTGCGCGCCGACGGCGTGCTCTGAGCGCGCGGCGGCCTGGCCCATGCGTATCGCGCAGCTGCCTGCCCTGCTCTGCCTGCTGCTTGCCAGCGTGCACATGGCCGAGGCCAAGGAACGCCTGCTGTGGCTGGTGCGAGACCTGCCGCCGTTCACCATCTTCGAAGGCCCCTCGCAAGGGCGCGGGGTGATCGACCAACTGCTGCCGCAGCTGATCGCACAGATGCCCGAGTACGACCACCGTATTGTCCGGGTCAACCGCGCGCGCGGCATCCAGATGCTCCAGGAGCCCAGCTTCACCTGTGATCCAACCTTGCTGTGGACCCCTGAGCGGGCACGCTACGTACATTTCTCCAAACCCTCGCTGGGCGTGCTCAGCAGCGGCCTGGTGATACGCAAGCAGGACCAGGCGCTGCTCGCCCCCTTCCTCGATGGCGAGCAAGTGGACTTGCAGCGCTTACTGGCACAGACCCAACTGAAACTCGGCATCGTCGCCGAACGCAGCTACAGCGTGCAGGTCGACCAAGTGCTGCGCCAATTGCCCGATAGCGCCTTCAGCCGCCACTACGGTAACGACGCCACCGCCAGCCTGCTGCAGATGCAGCAACTGGGTCGCCTGCAACTGGTGCTGGGCTACTGGCCGGAGGTGCGCTACCTGATCCAGCAGCAGGGCGGCACACTGGACGACTACAGCTTCCATCCGATCCGCGGAGTGGATCGCTACCAGTTCCTGCATGTGGGCTGCTCGGACACCGCCCTGGGGCGGGAGGCCATTGCCCATATCGATCAACTGCTGCCCGAATTGCGTGAGCACAGCCTCCCCGAGCTGTACGCCAGCTGGTTGGACCCAGCGTTGCAGCAGGACTACCTCGAGCAGGCTCGGCATTTCTTCGAACCCAGGTATTGAGGCTCAAGCTGCACCGCGTTGCCTGCGGTGCCAGCAAGGCTGGCAAAAAAGAAACCCCGGCCGCTGGGGAAGACGACCGGGGTCAAGCGAAAGCCCTTGGGACTTCCAGTGGCACCCTGCGCGATACCGGAGCAAAGCATCGCCAGGCGGCCCCTAAAGCGTCTGATTTGGCCGTCAGGCAAAGGTTCCCTGGGGCTGCTGGCGATGTTGCAACGCGGCGATCACGCAAGGCTGCAAACGCCCTTCGACAATCTGCAGGTCGCGGTGCAGGCCATCCACCAGGTCGACCAGCAACTGCTGTTCCAGCAACTGCCGCGCACAGACCGTACGCCGCAGGATCAACGCACCCTGTTGGTCATACAAGGTCAATTGCCGGTTACCATCGGCATCGAGCGCGCCAAGCGCGGCCTGGTAGGGGATCAGGGCATCGTTGAGCAGTCTGCAGACTCGTTCCATCCGGATCACTCGCTGGCTAGGGACATGTGGGAACTGACCGTCGGGCGTGATGGAAAGTTCGCATCAAGCCCGCTCCAGCGAGCATGCGCGGTCAACATGACAGTTTCGCCAGCGGCCTTTGCGCTCCAGCGCCAAGCCATCCAGCGCCCGACCCAGAGCCACAGCCAGCCTGGGCCAAGGCACATCCACCAGCACCTGCAGGCCATGGCGTCGCGCCTCATGGGCAAGGCTGGCACCGGCTTGCGCCTGGCCGACGAACAGTAGCGCGCGCGTCGAAGCGATGGACGCCAGGCGCGCGAACAAGGGCAAGGCCTCCTGCCGCGCCATCCCATGGTCGAGCACCAGCAGGTCGGCAGGTCGCCCACGCGCCAGGTCGCTGATGATCTCGCCCACGTCGTCGCTCAAGCGGACGTTGTAGAGCCCCTGGGCATTGAAAGCCTGGTGCAGGCGGATCTGGTGGAAGGGGCGTGTCTGATGGATAAGCACATGAAGGTTGTGCATGGGCCGGCTCCTGGGCAATACGCCGTGAAAATCAGGCGATCACTGTAGGGAGAGGCCAACGGGTAGTTCTATAGGAAATGTCCGAAAACGATGAGGGCCACTCTCGTGGCCCTCAAAGGATGAATGCGACCGCGCGCCTTACAGCGGCTTGCCGCGATTGCCATGCTGGCTGACGAAGGCCTGCACGGTCTTCAGGTCGTTGGCCAGCACCGTGCAACGCTCCTCACGGCTGAACAGGTCGCTCAGGTGCGCCGGTAATTCCAGGGCCTTGCCGACGCCGGCCTGCTCCACCGCCTCGGGGAACTTGACCGGGTGCGCGGTGCCCAGCACCACCATCGGTGTGTCCAGGCTGCGACGGCACTCGCGGGCGGCCTTGACGCCGATCGCGGTGTGCGGGTCGAGCACCTCACCAGTACTGGCGAACACTTCGGCGATGGTCTCGCAGGTTTGCGCATCGGTCACGGCCAGCGAATCGAACAGTTTGCGCGCCTCGGTCCAGCGATCCTGCTCGACACTGAAACCGCCGCCCTGTTTGAAGGTGTCCATCAACTGGGCTACCGCCGCGCCATTGCGACCGTGCAGGTCGAACAGCAGGCGCTCGAAGTTGGACGAGACCATGATGTCCATCGACGGCGACAGGGTCGGGTGCAGGGCATCCTTGACGTACTGGTTGCCGCTCATGAAGCGGTGCAGGATGTCGTTGCGGTTGGTCGCCACCACCAGCTGGCTGATCGGCAGGCCCATGTTGCGCGCCAGGTAACCGGCGAAGATATCGCCGAAGTTGCCGGTCGGCACCGAGAACGCCACCGAACGGGCCGGGCCGCCCAGCTGCAGGGCTGCGTGGAAGTAGTAGACGATCTGGGCCATGATCCGCGCCCAGTTGATCGAGTTGACCGCCACCAGGCGGGTGCCCTTGAGGAACGACTGGTCGGCGAAGCTGGCCTTGACCATCTCCTGGCAGTCGTCGAAGTTGCCCTCGATGGCGATGTTGTGGATGTTGTCACCAAGAATGGTGGTCATCTGCCGGCGCTGCACCTCCGACACGCGCTGGTGCGGGTGCAGGATGAAGATGTCGACGTTGTCGCAACGGCGGCAACCTTCGATGGCGGCCGAGCCGGTGTCGCCACTGGTGGCGCCAACGATCACCACGCGCTCGCCGCGCTTGACCAGCACATGGTCGAGCAGACGGCCGAGCAGTTGCAGGGCAAAGTCCTTGAACGCCAGGGTCGGGCCGTGGAACAGCTCCATCACCCACTCGTTGCCGTTGAGCTGGCGCAGCGGCGCCACCGCGGCGTGGGCGAAGTTGCCATAGGTTTCTTCGAGGATCTTCTTGAAGTCGGCATCGGCGATGCTGCCGTCGACGAACGGGCGCATCACCCGGAAGGCCAGCTCGTGGTACGGCAGGCCGGCCCAGGAGGCGATTTCTTCCTGGGTGAAACGTGGCAGGTTTTCGGGGACGTACAGGCCGCCATCACTGGCCAGGCCTGCCAGCAGGACGTCTTCGAAGTTCAGGGCCGGAGCCTGGCCGCGGGTACTGATATAGCGCATGGGACAAACCTTCGATGCTGGGCGCGGGCCGCCCGGGCGGCCCGCCGCTGAGATTAATTGAGCTGTTCGACGCGAATCCGCACGACCTTGCCGACCACGTCCTGCAGGGCTTCGAGGGCAACGATGGCGTCGTCGATGCGCTGCTCGACCACGCGGTGGGTCAGCAGGATCATCGGCACCAGGCCGTCCTGTTCCTCGGCTTCCTTCTGCATGATCGACTCGATGTTGATGCCGCGCGCCGAAAGGATGCTGGCGACCTGGGCAAGCACGCCCGGGTGGTCCTTGGCCTGGATGCGCAGATAGTAGGCGCTTTCGCAGGCCTCGATCGGCAGGATCGGATGGGCCGACAGCGCGTCGGGCTGGAAGGCCAGGTGTGGCACGCGGTTCTCCGGATCCGAGGTCATGGCGCGAACCACGTCGACCAGGTCGGCGACCACCGACGAGGCGGTCGGCTCCATGCCGGCACCGGCACCGTAGTACAGGGTCGAGCCTGCGGCATCGCCGTTGACCATCACCGCGTTCATCACGCCGTTAACGTTGGCGATCAGACGGTCGCTGGGGATCAGCGTCGGGTGCACGCGCAGCTCGATGCCCTCGGCGGTGCGGCGGGCCACGCCCAGGTGCTTGATGCGGTAGCCCAGGGCCTCGGCGTAGTTGACGTCCGCGGTGGTCAGCTGGGTGATGCCCTCGGTGTAGGCCTTGTCGAACTGCAGCGGGATGCCGAAGGCGATGGACGCCAGGATGGTCAGCTTGTGCGCCGCGTCGATGCCTTCGACGTCGAAGGTCGGGTCGGCCTCGGCGTAGCCCAGCGCCTGGGCTTCGGCCAGCACGTCGGGGAAGGCGCGACCCTTGTCGCGCATTTCGGTGAGGATGAAGTTGCCGGTGCCGTTGATGATCCCGGCCAGCCAGTTGATACGGTTGGCCGATAGGCCCTCGCGGATCGCCTTGATCACCGGGATGCCACCAGCCACGGCGGCCTCGAAGGCGACGATGACGCCCTTCTCGCGGGCCTTGGCGAAGATCTCGTTGCCGTGCACGGCGATCAGCGCCTTGTTGGCGGTGACCACGTGCTTGCCGTTTTCAATGGCCTTGAGCACCAGGTCGCGGGCGACGGTGTAGCCGCCGATCAGCTCGATGACGATATCGATCTCGGGGTTGCTGGCCACGTCGAACACATCAGCGGTAATGGGGGTACCGGTAATCTGGCAGTTCGGGTTCGGCGAGCGCATGGCAATCTGTGCCACTTCAATACCGCGCCCGGCACGGCGGGCAATCTCCTCGGCGTTGCGCTGAAGTACATTGAAGGTTCCGCCACCGACGGTCCCCAACCCACAGATGCCTACTTTGACCGGATTCACAGTGAACTCCCCATTGAACGGTCGGCACCTGCGCCGACCGTGAAACATGCCGTCACCCCATGACGACGGCGTACTGAATTGATTACTTGGCGGCTTGCTGCTGGCCAGCCAGGGCCAGCTTGGCCACTTGTGGCGCCGGCTGGTAGCCCGGGATCACCTGGCCGCTCTCGAGCACGATCGCCGGCGTGCCGTTGACCCCGATCGACTGGCCCAGGGCGAACTGCTTGCCGACCGGGTTGGCGCACTTGGCGGCCTTGATTTCCTTGCCATCGACCATCTTGTCCAGCGCCGCGCGGCGGTCGCTGGAACACCAGACCGCCTGCAACTGCTCGTCACCCGGCGAGCCCAGGCCCTGGCGCGGGAAGGCGACATAGCGCACCTCGATACCGCGACGGTTGAGCTCGGGCACTTCGGCGTGCAGCTTGTGGCAGTACGGGCAGGTGGTGTCGGTGAACACGGTGATGTGCGACTTGGTCTCGCCCTTGGCCGGATAGACCACCATCTCCCCTTTCGGGATGCCGTTGATCAGCTTGGCGACGCCTTCACGCTCGGTCTTCTCGGTGAGGTTGACTGGCTTGCCGTCCTGGATCTGGAACAGGTAGCCCTGCATCACGAACTGGCCATCGGCGCTGGCGTACAGCACGCGCCCGCCCTGCAACTTGACCTCGTAGAGGCCATTGAGCGGGCTGCTGGCAACGCTCTCGACCGGCACTTCCAGCTCGAGGTTCTGCAACGACTTGCGGATCGCCTGCTCGGCGCCGGCGTTGGCGTCGCTGGCGGCAGCGACAGCAAAGGTACTGGCCAGCGCCAGGGCGGCGGCGGCGAAAATCTGGGTCACGCGCATGGGGTACTCCTGAAGGCGGACGGGGCCGTTGGGGCGTCGCTCGCGCATCGCGCGCGGCGAAAAACAGGCCCTTGCAACAAACCGTCCAAGCCTACCACAACAGACCAGCGCAGTAGGGGTCCTCAGGCACCGGTCGGCGGAACATGAAAATCATTCATCCACGCGGATGGTGCTGGGCGTGCAGCTGTTGCAGGCGGGCCTTGGCGACGTGGGTGTAGATCTGCGTGGTGGACAGGTCGCTATGGCCCAGCAGCATCTGCACCACGCGCAGGTCGGCGCCATGGTTGAGCAGGTGGGTGGCGAAGGCATGGCGCAGGGTATGCGGCGACAGCGCCTTGCCGATTCCGGCAACCTGGGCGTGGTGCTTGATCCGGTGCCAAAAGGTCTGCCGGGTCATCTGCTCGCCCCGCTGGCTGGGGAACAGCACATCACTGGGGCGGCCATTGAGCAGTTCGGCACGACCACCGCGCAGGTAGCGCTCGATCCATACCACGGCCTCCTCGCCCATCGGTACCAGGCGTTCCTTGCTGCCCTTGCCCATCACCCGCAGCACGCCCTGGCGCAGGTTGACCTGGTCGAGGGTCAGGCTGACCAGCTCGGTCACCCGCAGGCCACAGGCATACAGGACCTCGAGCATCGCCCGGTCGCGCTGGCCGATGGCTTCGCCCAGCTCAGGGGCTTGCAGCAGGGCCTCGACGTCGGCTTCCGACAGCGATTTGGGCAAGGGCCGACCGAGCTGCGGCATGTCGACCTGCAGCGTCGGGTCGACGGCGATCATCCGCTCGCGCAGCAGGTAGCGGTAAAAGCCCCGCACACCGGAGAGGAACCGCGCCGTGGAGCGCGGCTTGTAGCCCTGGTCGAAGCGCCAGGCCAGGTGATCGAGGATCAGCTCGCGGCCGGCATCGGGCAACAGCACGTGCTTTTCCTGCAGCCAGCCGTTGAACAGCGCCAGATCGCTGCGATAGGAGGCACGGGTGTTGTCGGACAGGCCTTTTTCCAGCCACAGGGCGTCGAGGAACTGGTCGATCAGGGGGTGGTCCAGTGCAGGCATGAAGACTCGGTGGCAAACGGCGAAATGACGCTTAGTCTTTCACAACATGGCATGCAGAGGGAGCCCGCATGAACGAACAGCAGATTCTTTTGAGCGTCGGCGGCATCGGCGCGGCCGCCCTGCTCTGCCAATGGCTGGCCTGGCGCCTGAAACTACCAGCGATCCTGTTCCTGCTGCTGTGCGGCATTCTGGCCGGGCCGGTGCTGGGCTGGCTGCAACCGCAGACATTGTTCGGCCCATTGCTGATGCCACTGGTGTCGCTGGCGGTGGCGCTTATCCTGTTCGAAGGCAGCCTCACCCTGCACCTGTCGCAATGGCGCGAGATCGGCAGCGTGGTACATCGCCTGGTCACCGTCGGCGCGTTGAGCACCTGGCTGGTGATCGCCGTCGCTACCCACTGGCTGCTGGGCTTCGATTGGCCCCTGGCAATCCTGTTCGGCACCCTGACCCTGGTCACCGGCCCCACGGTGATCGTCCCCATGTTACGGGTGGTGCGCCCGAAGGCGGCGATTGCCAACATCCTGCGCTGGGAAGGCATCGTCATCGACCCGATCGGCGCCTTGCTGGCGGTGGTGGTCTACAGTTTCATCATCGCCAGCGCCGCCGGCAATGGCCTGAGCCAGAGCCTGGTGACCTTCGCCGGGGTGATTCTCTGCGGCAGCGCGCTCGGTGCTGCGGGTGGCTGGGTGCTGGGACAGGTGATGCGCGAGCAGTGGCTGCCGGAGTACCTGCACAACCTCGCCTCGCTGGCGGCGGTGCTGGGTATCTTCATCGCCGCCAATCAGATCGTTCATGAGTCGGGGCTGCTGGCGGTCACCGTCATGGGGATGTGGCTGGCCAACATGCCAGGCGTGGATGTGAGGCAAATCCTGCATTTCAAGGAAAACCTCAGCGTGCTGCTGATCTCCGGGCTTTTCATCCTGCTGGCGGCGCGGCTCGACCTGCATGCGCTGCTGGCCCTGGGCCCTGCGGTACTGGCACTGCTGCTGGTGATCCAGTTGCTGGCGCGACCGCTGAACGTCTGGCTGTCGACCCTGGGTTCTCCCTTGAGCTGGCGCGAGCGCGCGCTTTTGGCCTGGATTGCGCCACGGGGCATCGTCGCCGCGGCGGTGTCGGCGATCTTCGCCATCCGCCTGGACGAGGCCGGTCATCAAGGCGCCCTGCTGCTGGTGCCACTGACCTTCGCCGTGATCATCGGCACCGTGGTGCTGCAAAGCGCCACGGCAAGACCGTTGGCACGCTTGCTCAAGGTCGCGGAGCCGGCGCCAAGCGGGTTTCTCGTCGTGGGTGCCAACCCACCCGCGCGCGCTATCGCCAAGGCGCTGCAACAACTCGGCTGCCGGGTACTGCTGAGCGACTCGAGCTGGGAGAACATCCGTGCCGCGCGCATGGAGAACCTGCCCACCTACTTCGGCAACCCGGCCTCCCAGCATGCCGATGCCCACCTTGACCTGGTCGGGCTCGGCCACCTGCTGGGGTTATCGCCGGCCGGGGAAATCAATGCGCTGGCCTGCGCCCGCTTTCGCCATGATTTCGGCCACGGCCGGCTGTTCGTGCTGGCCAGTGGCCTTGAGAAGCAACGCAGTGACAAGCACCGGGCCAGCGAGGAACACCGCGGGCAATTGCTCGGGTCGAGCCCCATGACCTACGGGCAACTGGCCAAGCTGCTGAACCAGGGGGCCGAGCTGTACAGCACCACGCTGACCGAGGCATTTACCTGGGCGGACTACCAACAACTGCATGGCGAACGCGCGACATTGCTGTTCGCCCGCGACAGCCAAGGCTGGGTGCATGTGGCCAGCCCGGAAAACCCGCTCAAGCCTCAACCGGGTTGGACGCTGGTGGCGCTGGTGGAACCGCAGCCCAACCTGTAGGAGCCAGCTTGCTGGCGAACCCGCCGACGCAGTGGATGGCACCGGCTTTGCCGGTGTTCGCCGGCAAGCCGGCTCCTGCACGTTTGCGGCGCACCCCGCCCCGTAAGCGCGCCATGACAGAACGGTGGCGCCTGCGTTCGCCAGCAAGGCTGGCTCCTCCAAGGGCGGGGAACGTCAGGCGGCCGGGAGCACCGGCACCGGGCGCTTGTCCTCGTCGATGGCAACGAAGCTGAACACCCCATGAATGGCACGTTCGCGGCCGTCCAGGTACATGTTCTCGACAAACACATCCACCTGCACCTGCAAGCTGGTGTTACCCACCTTGACCACACTGCCCACCAGCTCGACGATCGAACCGGCCGGGATCGGGTGCTTGAAGTCGATGCGGTCGGTGGACACGGTTACCAGTGGCAGGCGGCAAAACCGGGTGGCGGCGATGAACGACACTTCGTCCATCCACGCCAGCGCCGTGCCGCCGAACAGGGTGTTGTGGTGGTTGGTGGTGTTGGGGAACACCGCCTTGGTCACGCGGGTCACCGACAGCTCGGTGCGGCGCTGGATTTCCTGGTCTCTGTCTGTCATCACTGGGTTACTTCGCAAAGGCAAAATTCAAAATGCAAAAAAGCAGCCCGAAGGCTGCTTTTTTCTCGCAAGGGGCCTCAGGCCACCAGGCAAACTGTACTCAGGACAGTTTTTCCTTGATGCGAGCGGCTTTGCCGGACAGGTCGCGCAGGTAGTACAGCTTGGCTTTACGCACGTCACCACGACGTTTCACGGCCAGGCTGTCGATCTGCGGGCTGTAGGTCTGGAAGGTACGCTCCACGCCAACGCCGCTGGAAATCTTGCGCACGGTGAAGGCGCTGTTCAGACCGCGGTTACGCTTGGCGATAACGACGCCTTCGAACGCCTGCAGACGCGAGCGGTCGCCTTCCTTCACTTTAACCTGGACGACAACGGTGTCGCCTGGCGCGAAGGTCGGGATCTCTTTGCTCATCTGCTCGGCTTCGAGCTGCTGGATGATCTTGTTGGTCATGCTGTGCTCCTAAGATGGATACTCGATCCACCATCGATACGTTAACTATCGTCCCGCTCGCGGAGGTATTCCTCGAGCAGCTTCTTCTCTTCTCCAGAAAGCGAGCGACTTTCCAGAAGATCGGCGCGTCGTTCGAAGGTCCTACCAAGGGACTGCTTCATCCGCCAACGCCGGATATGTGCATGGTTGCCACTTAGCAACACGTCGGGAACGCGCTGATCCGCATACACCTCAGGTCGGGTGTAGTGCGGGCAATCAAGCAGACCGTCGGTGAAAGAGTCTTCCTCCGCCGAGTCCACATGCCCTAAAGCTCCGGGCAGCAGCCGCGTAACCGCATCGATCAGTACCATGGCCGGCAGCTCGCCACCGGAAAGCACATAGTCGCCAATCGACCACTCCTCATCGACATGAGCCTCGATAAAGCGCTCGTCGATGCCTTCATAACGGCCGGCGATCAGGATCAACGATTCCTGTTCGGCCAGACCTTTGACCGCCTGCTGAGTCAGCTTGCGGCCTTGTGGCGAAAGGTAGATCACCTTTGCCGATGCTCCGGTCGCCTGCCTGGCGCTAACCAGGGCGTCTTCCAGAGGCTTGATCTTCATCACCATGCCCGGACCACCGCCAAACGGCCGATCATCCACGGTGTGGTGGCGATCTGTGGTGTAGTCCCGCGGATTCCAGCAGGTCACTTGCAGCAACCCCTGTTTCACCGCGCGGCTGGTAATGCCGTACTCCGTGATGGCCGAGAACATCTCGGGGAACAACGTGATGACGTCTACGCGAAGGTTACCCATCGTTTAGAAGTCCGCGTCCCATTCAACCCGCATCACGCCTGCTTCCAGGTCGATACCGAGCACGCATTGCGCCGTATAGGGCAACAGACGCTCGCGATCATCCAGGCTGCCTGCGCAGGGCTTGACCACCATTACATCGTTCGCGCCGGTCTCCAACAGGTGATCGATCGTGCCGAACAGCTGTTCGTCCTGATTGATGACCTTCAGGCCCACCAACTGGTACCAGTAGTACTCGTCGGCTGCCAGGTTGGGCAAAAGGCTCCGCGGGATGCAGATTTCGAAGCCGCTCAGAAGACGGGCTTCATCACGATCATCGAGGCCTTTGAGTTTCACGACCAGGCCCTTTTGGGAGCCACGACCGCTGACCAGCTCGACCTGCTTTACCTTGCCTTCGTGCCTAAGCGTCCAGCGCGGATAATCCAACAGGTTTTCAATCGGATCGGTAAAGGAGTACACCTTCACCTCGCCGCGAACGCCGTGAACCGAAAAAATCTTGCCAACGACGATCAGGTCGTCAGCCTTTTCTGGCGTCGCGTTCATACTGCTCAGGCTGCGGCCTTGGCAGCTTCCTTCAGCAGCTGAGCAACGCGCTCAGACGGCTGTGCGCCCTGGCTCAGCCAGTAGGTGACGCGCTCTTGGTTGACCGACAGCTTGACTTCGGCGCCCGATGCGATCGGGTTGAAGAAACCAACGCGCTCAACGAAACGGCCGTCACGGGCGTTACGCGAGTTGGTCACGGTCAGGTGGTAGAATGGGCGCTTTTTCGAGCCGCCACGGGCCAGACGAATGGTTACCATGTGAACATCGTTCCTATAGTCGGTGCTGCAAAACTGAATGCCCAATGGGCACACGGGTGCCCAAAAGGCCGCATATTCTCGGGGAATACACGGACATTTGCAAATGCCTTTTTCGGCAAGCCGTTGGCCCACCGTTCAGTTCCGCCGGTTTCAGCCGCCTCGCGGCGACCATGTTCCCGCCTGAGCGGGGTCTAGCTGGCCTCCTTCATGCAAGCAGGCCGGCCGGATTCGTTTACAGTTTTGGCATGCCGCCACCCGGCAGCATCCCGCCGAGGCCGCGCATCATCTTGGCCATGCCGCCCTTGGCGGAGAATTTCTTCATCATCTTCTGCATCTGCTTGTGCTGCTTGATCAGCCGGCCGATGTCCTGCACCTGGGTACCGGAACCGAGGGCGATGCGGCGCTTGCGCGAACCGCTGATCAGGTCGGGGTCGCGGCGCTCGGCAGGAGTCATGGAGTTGATGATCGCTTCCATCTGCTTGAACTGCTTCTCGGCCGCGCCCTGGGCGTTGCCCATCTGCGACAGGTTGACGCCACCGATGCTCGGCAGTTTGTCCATGAGGCCGCCGAGGCCGCCCATGTTCTTCATCTGTTGCAGTTGATCGCGGAAGTCTTCGAGATCGAAGCCCTTGCCCTTCTTCAACTTCTTGGCCAGTTTGTCGGCCTTTTCCTTGTCGATGGTCTGCTCGGCCTGCTCGATCAGGCTGAGCACGTCACCCATGCCGAGGATGCGCGAGGCGATGCGGTCGGGGTGGAACGGCTCGAGGGCTTCGGTCTTCTCGCCCATGCCGATGAACTTGATCGGCTTGCCGGTAATGGCGCGCACCGACAGCGCGGCACCGCCACGGGCGTCACCGTCGACCTTGGTCAGCACCACGCCGGTCAGCGGCAGGGCATCGCCAAAGGCCTTGGCGGTGTTGGCGGCGTCCTGGCCGGTCATGGCGTCGACCACGAACAGGGTTTCGATCGGCTTGACCGCGGCGTGCAGGGCCTTGATCTCGTCCATCATGTCGGCATCGACATGCAGGCGACCGGCGGTGTCGACGATCACCACGTCGATGAACTTGAGCTTGGCTTCGCGGATCGCCGCCTCGGCGATGGCCACCGGCTTCTGGCTGATGTCGGACGGGAAGAAAGTCACGCCGATGTCGTTGGCCAGGGTCTCGAGCTGCTTGATCGCCGCCGGGCGATAGACGTCGGCGGACACCACCATCACGCTCTTCTTCTTGCGTTCCTTGAGGTGGCGCGCCAGCTTGCCGGCGGTGGTGGTCTTACCAGCACCTTGCAGACCGGCCATCAGCACCACCGCAGGCGGCGCGGCGTTGAGCGTCAGCTCTTCGTTGGCCGCGCCCATCAGGCTTTCCAGCTCGGCCTGGACGATCTTCACGAAGGCCTGGCCCGGGGTCAGGCTGCGCGACACCTCGGTGCCGACCGCGCGCTCCTTGATGCTGTTGACGAAATCCTTGACCACCGGCAGGGCGACGTCGGCCTCGAGCAGGGCCATGCGCACTTCGCGCAGCGTGTCCTTGATGTTGTCTTCGGTCAGCTTGGCCTTGCCGGTGACATGGCGCAGCGTCTGTGACAGGCGGTCGGTCAGGTTTTCGAACATGGTGATCCTTACAGGCCCAGTGAAGCCGAGGTTTTTCAGGTGCCCGGGGGAACATGCACACGCGCCGGGCACAGCAAGGCGGCGATTATAGCGGAGACTGCTGGCGACGCACACCTCGCGCTGGACCACCGGCCGCTTGCCCCGCGATTGATACGCAGTCTTCCTTGCCCACCGCGTTCTATGCCAAACTCCGTCCCTTTAGGGCTTGCACGCCAGGACTTATGTTCTCTTCACCCAGCCTCATCCCCAATCTGCTCGCCGCCTTCCTTTATCTGGCCGCGACCGTCTACCAGGCCACCGGCCTGGCCCGTGGCACCCGTGCCGACAAACGGCTGCTCGGCGTGCTCGGTGCCTTGGCGGTCGTCGCCCAGGGCGGCGCGCTGTTCTTCCAACTGATCACCCCGCTGGGCCTGAGCCTGGACTTCTTCAGCGCTGCCAGCCTGATCGCCGCGGCGGTCATCGGCCTGACCTTGATCGCTTGCCTGAGCATTCCGGTGGAAAACCTGCTGGTGCTGCTGTTCCCGCTCGGCGCCGTCACTGCGCTGCTGGCGCAGTTCGCCCCACCCGGCACGGTGCCGTTGATCAACGAAGAGCCCGGCATCCTCGCGCATATCCTGCTGTCGATCCTCGCCTACGGCCTGTTCACCATCGCCGTGTTCCAGGCACTGCTGCTGTTGCTGCAGGACCGTCAGCTGAAGAACAAGCATCCGTCCGGGATGATCCGCAACTTCCCACCGCTGCAGACCATGGAGAGCCTGCTGTTCGGCTTCCTCTGGGCCGGCTGGGGCCTGCTGTCGCTGTCGCTGGTCTCCGGCTGGCTGTTCCTCGACAACCTGTTCGCCCAGCACCTGGTGCACAAGACCCTGCTGGCCTGCGTGGCCTGGGTGGTGTTCAGCGTGCTGCTGTGGGGCCGCACCCGCCTCGGTTGGCGTGGCCACAAGGCCATCCGCTGGACCCTGGCCGGCTTCTGCCTGCTGATGCTGGCCTATTTCGGCAGCAAGCTGGTCCGCGAATTCATCCTGCATATCTGACGACCCGCCATGGATAGCCTGCCGTACGCCCCGCTGCTCGGCATCATCGCACTGGCGCTGTTGTGGTCGGCGCTCTTCACCGCGGTGGACGCCGCCCGCCAGCAGCTCAATGGCCATACCGAGCCAGCCCTGCCCAGCCAGGGCCTGGTGCTCGGCGCCAGCCTCGGCAAGCTGCTGGTGCTGGGTCTGGCCTGCCTGATCGGCCAACGTCTCAGCGGCGAACACGGCTTCTGGCTGACCGGCCTGGGGGCAGCGCTGGGCCTGCTGGTACTTGCCGAATACCTGCCGCGGCGTCTGGCCCGGCGCAATCCCCAAGCCTTCATCAGCCTCGGCGCCAGCCTGCTCAAGCCGCCGCTGGCCATGCTGCAGCCTGTGGGCTGCCTGCTCGATGGCTGCGCCCGGCTGATCCTGCGCCCGTTCCGCGTGCAGCCCACGGCCGTGGCCGTGCATCCGCAGCAGGAAGAGGCGTATGACGAGGACGAGACCGCTGACCACAATCGCCACGGCCTGCTCGACGGCTTGCAGGCGCTGGACAAGATCACCGTCAACGACATCCTGGTACCGCGCAACGAAGTCGATGGCATCAACCTCGACGACACCATCGAGCGCATCATCGAGCAGTTGATCGTCAGCCGCCACACCCGCCTGCCGGTCTATCACAGCGACATCAACCAGGTCGAAGCGGTCCTCAATACCAAGCTGATCAGCCACCTGCTGCCACGAGCCGAACTGACCCTGGAGAAACTCCAGGCTGCCTGCTACGAGCCCTACTTCGTCCCCGAGAGCACCCCGCTGCAAATGCAGTTGCTGAACTTCCACAAGCAGCAGCGGCGCATGGGCGTGGTGGTCGACGAATACGGCGAGGTGCTGGGGATCGTCACCCTGGAGGATATTCTCGAGGAAATCGTCGGCGAGTTCGAGGACGAACACAGCCTGGACAACCCCCATGTCCACCCCCAGGCCGATGGCAGCTTCATCATCGAAGGCACCGCCTCGCTACGGGAAATCAACCGTACGCTGGGCTGGCACCTGCCCTGCGATGGCGGGCCGAAGACCCTGAACGGCCTGGTCACCGAAGCCCTGGAAAGCATCCCCGCCAGCGCAGTTTGCCTGAGAATTGGCAGATATCGGCTGGAAATCCTCGAAACCGAGGATAATTGTGCAAGCAAGGTACTGGCCTGGACAGTGGCTCGATAGCTATACTCGAGCCACGCTTACCCAGCCCTGCCGTCTCGCCCGCTACCCGCACCCGGCGCTCCACGGCCAGCGCGCATCGCTGACATGCCCCGCGGCCCTGCTTCAACACCCCGAACAGCGCCCGCTCCCCGCCTACCCCTTGGGCTATCGTCAGTCACGCGACTCATAACAATTCGCTCCGGCTCCCGTGTGTCCGTCACATGGGCCGTGCCCCATGGAGCAACGACTGTCAGGGACCTTTGCATGACTACCAGCAGCACTTACGCCGAACCTGCCGCCAGCGCCCCGGTCAACTCACCGGCCCGGGTAGCCACTGCCAGCTTCATCGGCACCGCCATCGAGTTCTACGATTTCTATGTCTACGCCACCGCCGCCGCATTGGTGATCGGCCCGGTGTTCTTCCCCTCCGGCTCCGGCACCGCGCAGATGCTCGCGGCGTTCCTCACCTTCGGCATCGCCTTCCTCGCCCGCCCCCTGGGCTCGGCGCTGTTCGGCCACTTCGGCGACCGCATCGGGCGCAAATCGACCCTGGTGGCCTCTCTGCTGTTGATGGGCGTGTCCACCACGCTGATCGGCGTGCTGCCCGGCTACGACAGCATCGGCGTGTGGGCGCCGATCCTGCTCTGCCTGCTGCGCTTCGGCCAGGGCCTGGGGCTGGGTGGCGAATGGGGCGGCGCGGCGCTGCTGGCCACCGAGAACGCCCCCGAGGGCAAGCGCGCCTGGTTCGGCATGTTCCCGCAACTGGGCCCATCGATCGGCTTTCTCGCCGCCAATGGCCTGTTCCTGACCCTGGCGCTGGTGCTCAGCGACGAGCAGTTCCGTGAGTGGGGCTGGCGCGTGCCGTTCCTGCTCAGCGCCGCGTTGGTGCTGGTGGGGCTGTATGTACGCCTGAAGCTGGAGGAAAGCCCGGTGTTCGCCAAGGCGGTCGCTCGTCATGAACGGGTGAAAATGCCAGTGGTCGACCTGTTCGCCCGCTACTGGCTGCCGACCCTGCTCGGCGCCGCGGCAATGGTGGTGTGCTACGCGCTGTTCTACATTTCCACGGTGTTTTCGCTGAGCTACGGGGTGTCGACCCTGGGCTACAGCCGCGAGACTTTCCTCGGCCTGCTGTGCTTCGCCGTGGTCTTCATGGCCCTGGCCACGCCGCTGTCGGCCTGGCTCAGCGACCGTTACGGGCGTAAACCGGTGCTGATCGTCGGCGGCCTGCTGGCGATCGCCTCGGGCTTTACCATGGAGCCGTTGCTGACCTCGGGTTCGACCACCGGCGTGGCGCTATTCCTGGCGATCGAATTGTTCCTGATGGGGGTGACCTTCGCGCCCATGGGCGCGCTGCTACCGGAGCTGTTCCCGACCCATGTGCGCTACACCGGCGCCTCGGCGGCGTACAACCTGGGCGGCA
>NZ_SOZA01000058.1 GCF_004519305.1 Pseudomonas sp. RIT623
CAGCGCGGCGTTCATGGCTGGGGCGCAACTGGCGCTGGCGCTGGTGCGCCGGCATGGCATCCGCGTGGCGGTGCTCAAGTCCGGTAGCCCATCGTGTGGCAACCGGTTGACCTATGACGGCAGCTTCACGGGTGTGAAGGTGACGGGGGAAGGGGTGACCACGGCCCTGCTGCGACGCGAAGGGGTGCAGGTGTTCAGCGAGCTGGAGCTGGACCAGGCCGCGCAGGCCCTTCGTCACACCGACCTGTAGGAGCCAGCTTGCTGGCGAACGGCTCCACAGCGTTTTCAGGGCTGTTCGCCAGCAAGGCTGGCTCCTACGGGAACCACTTCTGTTCCAGCTCGGCCAGGCGCCCATTGTCCTTGAGCCGCTGCAAGGCATTGTTCACCGCGCTCTCGAACGCCGGATTGTCCTTCTGGAATGGAATCACCAGGTGTTGGTCGCCAAAGGGTTGGCTGACGCTCAATGCAGGTGGGAGTTTGCTTTGTGCATCGGGCTTATCGACGGTGATGTCGACCTTGCCACTCTCCACCCCCGCCAGCGCTTGCGCGGCGGGCGTTTCGATGAACTCGGCGCGCAGGTCCAGTTCTCGGGCCAATGCCTGGCCAAGCTCGATATCGAAACCGCTCAGGTGTTCATCATGCTTGAAGGCATAGGGCGCGGCGTCGCTTTGTACCGCAATGCGCAACTCCCCCCGGTCGTTGATTTCATCGATCAGTTCGGCCTGGGCCAGTGGAGTGAACAATGCTGCCAGCAGTACGCCAATGGTCAAACGCATGAGAGCCCCTTTCTTGTTTGGCAGGTGGGTTTCATCCGCCGGCGCTTTGTGCGTGCGCCGGTCGAACGCAGCCTATGACCTCGGTCCAAGCCTTATGTTTGCCATGCTGGGCAAATATTTGCGCGGTGATTTTTGAACCACTCCAGGTGCAGGTGGACTATGGTGAAGTACCGCCGCACTTCGTTTAAGTGATAGCGGTCATTTGAAGTGAATTACAGGAGAAGTGAATGAAAAGCCTATTTTCGCGTGCTGCCGTCGCCGGTCTGCTGATGGGGGTGTCGGTGTTCGCCAGTGCCGCGGATGCCCTGAAGAGCCAGCAGCCACCGGAAGGCGCCAAGGTCTTCATCGTTTCCCCGGCCGACGGGGCCACGGTCGACAAGACCTTCACCGTCAAGTTCGGTATCGAGGGCATGGGTCTGAAGCCCGCCGGCGACCAGACCCCGCACACCGGGCATCACCACCTGCTGGTGGACGTGGACAAGGCGCCGGTCGCCGACATGCCGCTGCCGACCAGCCTGATGCCGGAGAACAACGCCCCCTTGCCTGCCGGCCCGCAAGTGCTGCATTTCGGCAAGGCGCAGACCGAGGCGACCATCACCCTGGCACCGGGCAAGCACACCCTGCAACTGGTGCTGGGCGACATGTACCACGTGCCGTTCAAGCCGAGCGTCGAGTCGCAGAAGATCACCGTCAACGTCAAATGACGCTTGCTCTGTAGACACGCGCAACGGAAAAGGGAGGCCACCAGGGCCTCCCTTTTTCATGCAACTGGCAAACTTAGAACAGTACGCGCGAGCGAATAGTGCCCTTCACATGCTGCAGTTTTTCCTGGGCCAGGTCCGAGTACTCGGCGTCGACGTCGATCACCACGTAACCCACTTTCTCGTCGGTCTGCAGGAACTGACCGGAGATGTTGATGCCGTTCTCGGCGAATACCTTGTTGATTTCGCTGAGCACGCCCGGGATGTTTTCGTGGATGTGCAGCAGGCGGTGCTTGCCCGGGTGGGCCGGCAGGGCCACTTCAGGGAAGTTGACCGACGACACGGAGGTACCGTTGTCGCTGTACTTGACCAGTTTCTCGGCCACTTCCAGGCCGATGTTGGCTTGGGCTTCGGCGGTGGAACCACCGATGTGCGGGGTCAGGATCACGTTGTCCAGGCCACGCAGCGGGCTTTCGAACTCTTCGTCGTTGGAGCGCGGCTCGACCGGGAACACGTCGATGGCGGCGCCGATCAGGTGCTTGTCCTTGATCGCGGCGGCCAGGTGGTCGAGCTCGACCACGGTGCCACGGGCGGCGTTGATCAGGATCGCGCCCTTCTTCATCGCGCGGATTTCCTTCTCGCCGATCATCCACTGGGTGGATGGCAGCTCCGGCACGTGCAGCGAGACGATGTCGGCCAGGCCCAGCAGTTCGTTCAGGCTGGCGACCTGGGTCGCGTTGCCCAGCGGCAGCTTGGTCAGCGGGTCGTAGAAGTACACCTGCATGCCCAGGCTCTCGGCCAGGACCGACAACTGGGTGCCGATCGAGCCGTAGCCGACGATGCCCAGTTTCTTGCCACGGATCTCGAACGAGTTGGCCGCGCTCTTGATCCAGCCGCCACGGTGGCAGGAGGCGTTTTTCTCAGGGATGCCACGCAGCAGCAGGATCGCTTCGGCCAGCACCAGTTCGGCCACCGAACGGGTGTTGGAGTACGGCGCGTTGAACACGGCAATGCCGCGCTCGCGGGCAGCGCCCAGGTCGACCTGGTTGGTGCCGATGCAGAAACAGCCGACCGCGACCAGTTTCTTCGCACAGTCGAAGACCTCTTCGGTCAGCTGGGTGCGCGAGCGGATGCCGATGAAGTGGGCATCTGCGATCTTTTCCTTGAGTTCGGCGTCTGGCAGCGAACCGGTGAGGTACTCGATATTGGTGTACCCGGCAGCCTTCAGGGTATCCACCGCATTCTGGTGGACGCCTTCAAGAAGAAGGAACCTGATCTTGCTCTTGTCGAGAGAAGTCTTGCTCATCTGCGTAAACCTGTATCCCGGAGAAAAATGGCGAGGGGGGGTGAAGCGGCGCGGCGTCGGCCTTAGCACGAACAGCGGGAGGGCTATGCTAGCATACGCGACTCAATCTGAGCTTATCCCGACAGGTGAAGCGTGCTCAGGGTGACTATGAATAAGTCGAGAGTTCCCGCGATGACCCAGTCCCTGGTAATTGATGAACTGATGACCCTGGTCGACCCTGGCAAGGTCCTCACCGACCCCGCCTCGCTCGACACCTACGGCAAGGACTGGACCAAGCACTATCCGCCCGCGCCCAGCGCCATCGTCTTCCCCAAATCCATCGATCAAGTCCAGGCCATCGTGCGCTGGGCCAACAGGCACAAGGTCGCCTTGGTGCCATCGGGCGGGCGTACAGGCTTGTCGGGCGCTGCGGTGGCCGCCCATGGCGAGGTGGTGGTCGCCTTCGACTACATGAACCAGATCCTGGCCTTCAATGAGTTCGATAGAACCGTCGTGTGCCAGCCGGGCGTGGTAACCCGGCAGCTTCAGCAGTTCGCCGAGGATCAGGGGCTGTACTACCCGGTGGACTTCGCCTCCAGCGGCTCCAGCCAGGTGGGTGGCAATATCGGCACCAACGCTGGCGGGATCAAGGTGATTCGCTACGGCATGACCCGCAACTGGGTGGCCGGGCTGAAGGTGGTCACTGGCCGGGGCGAGTTGCTTGAGCTGAATAAAGACCTGATCAAGAACGCCACCGGCTACGACTTGCGCCAGCTGTTCATCGGCGCCGAGGGCACCCTGGGCTTCGTGGTCGAGGCGACCATGCGCCTGGACCGCGCGCCGCGCAACCTTACCGCCATGGTACTGGGCACGCCCGACTTCGACGCGATCATGCCGGTGCTGCACGCCTTCCAGGGCAAGCTCGACCTGACTGCCTTCGAGTTCTTCTCCGACAAGGGCCTGGCCAAGATCATGGACCGCGGCGACGTGCCGGCGCCGTTCGCCACCCAGTGCCCGTTCTATGCCTTGCTGGAGTTCGAGGCCAGCACCGAGGAGGTGGCCAACGAGGCGCTGGCCACCTTCGAGCACTGCGTCGAGCAAGGTTGGGTGCTGGATGGGGTGATGAGCCAGAGCGAGACGCAGCTGAAGAATTTGTGGAAGCTGCGCGAGTACCTGTCCGAGACCATCTCCCACTGGACCCCGTACAAGAACGACATTTCCGTCACCGTCTCCAAGGTCCCGGCGTTCCTGCGCGATATCGATGCCATCGTCGGCGAGCACTACCCCGACTACGAAGTGGTCTGGTATGGCCATATCGGCGACGGCAACCTGCACCTGAACATCCTCAAGCCCGACGCCATGAGCAAGGATGACTTCTTCGCCTCGTGCGCCAAGGTCAACAAATGGGTGTTCGAGATCGTCGAGCGCTACCACGGCTCGATTTCCGCCGAGCACGGCGTGGGCATGACCAAGCGCGACTACCTTGGCTACAGCCGCTCGCCGGAGGAAATCGCCTGCATGAAGGCAATCAAGGCGGTGTTCGATCCGAACGGCATCATGAATCCGGGTAAGATCTTCGCTCCCGAATAAAAAGCAGTGTTCACAGGAGTCGGCCATGAGTTACCAGCACCAGTACGTAGACGGCACGCGTATTCACTTCCCGCTGGGCAAGGTGGTGTGCATCGGCCGTAACTACGCCGAGCACGCCAAGGAACTGGACAACCCTATCCCCAGCGAACCGCTGCTGTTCATCAAGCCGGGCAGTTGTGTGGTGCCCCTGGAAGGTGGTTTCAAGATCCCGACCGACCGCGGTTCGGTGCATTACGAGGCGGAGATCGCCGTGCTGCTGGGCAAGCCGCTGTCCACCCATCCGACCGTGGAAGAGGTGCTCGACGCCATTTCCGGCTATGCCCCGGCGCTCGACCTCACCCTGCGCGAGGTGCAGGCAACGCTAAAGGAAAAGGGCCTGCCGTGGGAACTGGCCAAGAGCTTCGATGGTGCCTGTGTGTTGCCACCGTTCGTGTCGGCGGGGACTTTCGACGATCTGGCCGATATCGGAATTCGTCTGACCATCAATGGTGAAGTGCGCCAGGATGGCAACAGCGCGCTTATGCTCAACCCTATCGTGCCGATGATCCAGCACATTGCAGGGCACTTTGCGCTGCAACCGGGCGATGTGATTCTCACTGGCACCCCGGCCGGCGTGGGGCCGTTCAATGTTGGCGATGAACTGGTGCTCGAGCTTCCCGGCGCCAGCCGCTTCGAAGGCCGGGTGCTCTGACCCGGCCTCGCCCAGATCCAGGTAGGCGCCGGCGTAGCCGGTGCCATCCTCCGCGTCGCCTGGTTCGCCAGCAAGGCTGGCTCCTACAGGCTTTGCCTGTGCTTTTACCGTTTTTTTCACACCTTATCCGGATAATGCGCAAAACTTCACCTATTTCTTCCAGGACCCTTGCATGCCGTCTCCCGCCAGTGCCCCGATCCTTGCCAAGCGCCGCTTCTATCGGCGCTGGCCCTTTGCCTTGGCTGTGGCAGCGTTAATCGGCTATGGGGTGGTGATGGCCATGCACTGGGATGACCGGGGGCTGTTGTGGGTGAAGGAAGGCTTCGAGAGCCAGGCCGAGCGTCAGGAAAGCATCTGGTTGCCAGACTATGTGGCAGACATCGATGCCAAGCCATTGCCTGGCATGGAGCGTGACGAAGCGTCCGATCTGGCCTACAGCCCGCGAACCCGCACGCTGTTCTCGGTAATGGGCAAGCATCCGTTTCTCGTCGAGCTGAACCTCGAAGGCGATGTCCTGCGCAAGATCCCCCTGGTCGGCTGGGCCAACCCTGAAGGCGTTGCGGTGCTCGAGGACGGCCAGATCGCCATCGTCGATGAGCGCCACCATGACCTGACAGTGGTCAAGGTGGATGCCACCACTACCTCGCTCGACCGCGGCGACTACCCGAGCCATGACCTGGGCGACGCCGACAAGGGCAACAAGGGCTACGAGGCCATTGCCTGGGACGCGTCGCGTCAACGCCTGATCATCGGCGAGGAGCGTCCGCCGAAGCTGTACACCTGGAGCACCGATGGCCGCAGCCCCTTGCAGGGCGACAAGCAAGCACTGCCCAACGACGAGCTGGACCTGCGCAACCTGTCGGCCCTGGGTGTCGACCCGCGCACCGGTCATCTGCTGGTGCTTTCGGCCGACTCCAACATGCTGCTGGAGCTGGACGAGCAGGGCGAACAGGTCAGCTTCATGACCCTGCTGGGCGGCTTCAATGGCCTGCAGGACACCGTCCCGCGGGCCGAGGGCGTGGCCATGGACGAGCAAGGCACGCTGTATATCGTCAGTGAGCCGAACCTGTTCTATCGCTTCAGAAAACCCTGACAGCATCCTCAGCTATCGCCGATGATGGCATTAAGCTTTGCTTCAGTTGATAGTGGTTAGATGCGTGCTCCTTCAGCCGAGTCTGCCACCATGCGCCGTCCCTTTCGCCTGTTTCTGGTCTTTGTCGTGTTCGTTCCTTTGCTCGTGCTGGGCGTGGCCGGGCACGAGTTCCGGCTGTTCGAGCGCGGCTGGTTCAACCTCAAGACCTGGTGGCAGCCGGCCGAGCAGAGCATGGGCCTGGACCGTTACCAAGTGGTGATCGAGGCGCAGCCCGTCCAAGGGCTGGACGACGATATTTCGGCGCTGACCTACGACCCTGACCGCAAGAGCTTGTTCACCGTCACCAACGCCAAGTCGGAGCTGATCGAGCTATCACTGGACGGGCGCATCCTGCGGCGGGTGCCGCTGACCGGCTTCGGCGACCCCGAGGCGGTGGAGTACGTGGGCCCCAACAGCTACGTGATCACCGACGAGCGTGAGCAGCGGTTGATACGTGTGCGCCTGGACGACGACACGCTGTTCCTCGACGCCAACGATGCCGAGCAACTGTCCCTGGGCATCGGCCTGAACGGCAACAAGGGTTTCGAGGGGCTGGCCTACGACTCGGCCGGCAAGCGCCTGTTCGTGGCCAAGGAGCGTGACCCGATGATGATCTACGAGGTGCACGGCTTCCCCCACGACAATCCCGACAAACCCTATGCCGTGCACGTGGTGCAGGACCGCAAGCGTGACCGCCGGCTGTTCGTGCGTGACTTGTCCAGCTTGCAGTTCGACGAGCGCAGTGGGCACCTGCTGGCGCTGTCGGACGAGTCGCGGCTGGTGTTGGAGCTGGATGTCAAAGGTCGGCCGTTGAGCACCTTGTCATTGCGCAAGGGCTTTCAGGGTTTGCAGGCGACGGTGCCGCAGGCGGAGGGAATCGCGATGGACGAGGCGGGGACCATCTATCTGGTCAGTGAGCCGAACCTGTTCTATGTGTTCAAGCAGCCGGCAGATTGATTGCCTGGGTTGGCGCTATCGTGGGGCAAGCGGGTTTACGCTTGCCCTTGTAGGAGCGGCCTTGTGCCGCGAATGGGCCGCAAGGCGGCCCCGGAAATTTTTGTGGTATCGCGCAAGCCTTGAGCGCGATAGGGCTCACTCGGCCTTGAGGGTCTTCACGCCTTCAGCGGTACCCAGCAGCAGCACATCGGCTGGACGCGCGGCGAACAGGCCGTTGGTGACCACGCCGACGATGGCGTTGATCTGGCTTTCCAGCGCCACCGGGTCGGTGATCTGCAGGTTGAACACGTCGAGAATGACGTTGCCGTTGTCGGTGACCACGCCTTCGCGATAGACCGGGTCGCCGCCCAGCTTGACCAGCTGGCGCGCGACGTGGCTGCGGGCCATCGGGATCACTTCGACCGGCAGCGGGAAGGCGCCGAGCACCGGTACCAGCTTGCTGGCGTCGGCAATGCAGATGAAGGTCTTGGCCACTGCCGCGACGATCTTCTCGCGGGTCAGGGCCGCGCCGCCGCCCTTGATCAGGTTGAGGTGGGCGTCGCTTTCGTCGGCGCCGTCGACGTAGAACTCCAGCTCGCTGACGCTGTTCAGCTCGTATACCGCAATGCCGTGGCCCTTCAGGCGCTGGGCGGTGGCTTCGGAGCTGGCGACGGCGCCGTCGAAGGCGGTCTTGTGCTGGGCCAGGGCGTCGATGAAGAAATTGGCGGTCGAGCCGGTGCCGACACCGACGACGCTTTTGTCGTCCAGTTTCGGCAGGATGAGGTCGACGGCGGCCTGGGCGACGGCCTGTTTGAGTTGGTCCTGGGTCATGCGGGCTCCGGGAGGGGCGGGCGGATTTCGAAAGTTGCCTAGTATAACGGCTCCTGCGGCGTTGCTGTGGTCGCCCGACGTAGCGCTGCGGTAGACTCCCAGCCCTTGTCCCGCGGCCCAGTGAAGCTTTCCGATGCTCGAACAGTACGTCAAGAAGATCCTCACCTCGCGCGTCTACGACGTTGCCGTCGAAACCCCGCTGCACAGCGCCGGGCAATTGAGCAAGCGTCTGGGCAACACGGTGCTGCTCAAGCGCGAGGACCTGCAACCGGTGTTCTCGTTCAAGATTCGCGGGGCCTACAACAAGCTGGCGCAGCTCAGTGCCGAGGAGCTGGCCCGCGGCGTGGTCACCGCCTCGGCCGGCAACCACGCCCAGGGCGTGGCCCTGGCGGCTCGCGAACTGGGGATCAAGGCGACCATCGTGATGCCCAAGACTACCCCGGAAATCAAGGTCGAAGGCGTGCGTTCGCGGGGCGGCAAGGTGGTGCTGCACGGCGACTCCTTCCCCGAGGCGCTGGCCTACTCGCTGAAGCTGGTCGAGGAAAAAGGCTTCGTCTACATCCACCCCTACGACGACCCGCACACCATTGCCGGGCAGGGCACGGTGGCCATGGAGATCCTGCGCCAGCATCCGGGCCAGCTGGACGCGATCTTCGTGCCGGTCGGCGGCGGCGGCCTGATCGCCGGCATCGCCGCCTACGTGAAGTACCTGCGCCCGGAAATCAAGGTGATCGGCGTCGAGCCGGACGACTCCAACTGCCTGCAGGCCGCCATGGCCGCTGGCGAGCGCGTGGTGTTGCCCCAGGTCGGGCTGTTCGCCGATGGCGTTGCCGTGGCGCAGATCGGCCAGCACACCTTCGACATCTGCCGCCATCATGTGGACGAGGTGATCACCGTCAGTACCGACGAGATCTGCGCGGCAATCAAGGATATCTACGACGATACCCGCTCGATCACCGAACCTGCCGGCGCCCTGGGCGTGGCTGGGATCAAGAAGTACGTCGAGCTCAAGGGCGTTGCCGGGCAGACCCTGGTGGCCATCGACTCAGGCGCCAACGTCAATTTCGACCGCCTGCGCCATGTGGCCGAGCGCGCCGAGCTGGGCGAGAAGCGCGAGGCGATCATCGCCGTGACCATTCCCGAGCGCCCGGGCAGCTTCAAGGCCTTCTGCGAGGCCATCGGCAAACGCCAGATCACCGAATTCAACTACCGCAAGCACACCTCCGACGAGGCGCATATCTTCGTCGGCGTGCAGACCCACCCGGAAACCGACCCGCGTGCCGCCTTGGTGCAGCAACTGGGCGAGCAGGGTTTCCCGGTGACCGACCTGACCGATAACGAACTGGCCAAGTTGCATATCCGCCACATGGTCGGCGGCCACTCGGCCGGAGCCAGCGACGAGATGGTGCTGCGCTTCGAGTTTCCCGAGCGCCCAGGGGCGCTGTTCAACTTCCTCAACAAGCTGGGGGGGCGCTGGAACATCTCGATGTTCCACTACCGCAACCACGGCGCCGCCGATGGCCGCGTGGTCGCGGGCCTGCAAGTGCCGGAGGAAGAACGCCACCTGGTGCCGGCGGCACTGGCCAAGATCGGCTACCCGTACTGGGACGAAACCGAGAACCCGGCGTACCGGCTATTCTTGGGCTGAACACGCCACACTGGCCTCGTGGGAGCGGCGGTACGCCGATGCGACTTGCCCCGCGATGCGGCCATCAGCAAGAAGGACGAAGGCAAAATGGAACACCTGACCACCCTCAAGACCCTGCACATCCTCGCCACCGCCTTGCTGCTGCTCGGCGCCCTGGGCCTGGCGATCTGGACCTGGCGGGCCCGCCGCCAGGGTGACAGCGAGGCCTATGCCAAGCTGCTGCGCCGGCCGCTGCTGTTCGTCTGGCTGCTGATGGGCCTATGCCTGGTGAGCATGCCGTTCACCGGCTGGTGGCTGGTGCACCTGGTCGGTTGGCCCCTGGGGCAGACCTGGGTGCTGGCCTCCAGCGTCATCTACAGCGTTGGCGCGTTCGCCGCGTGGTGGTTGCTGGTGCGCCTGAACCGCCTGCGCAAGGCCGAGGCGGTGGGCCTGAAATTCACCCTGGCGTTGGCGCTGTTCAGTGGTGCGTGCTTCCTGTCCATTGCCGGCCTGATGGGCGCCAAGCCGGTTTGAGGGCCTGCTCCCACCTGTAGGAGCCAGCCTTGCTGGTGCAGCCTTGCCAGCGCGTCGCAGATAAGCGTGGCGGGCGCGTTGCTGCGCGCTCGGGCTTTGTGGAACAATGCGGCGACATGCGTTTGCGAGGTTGCTGCCGTGATCGACCCGGATGGTTTTCGCCCCAATGTCGGGATCATTCTTACGAATGATGCCGGGCAGGTGCTATGGGCTCGGCGGATCAACCAGGATGCCTGGCAGTTTCCCCAGGGAGGCATCAACCCTGATGAAACGCCGGAAGATGCCCTGTACCGCGAGCTGAACGAAGAAGTGGGCCTGGAGCGCGAGGATGTGGAAATTCTTGCCTGCACCCGTGGCTGGTTGCGTTATCGTTTACCCCAGCGCCTGGTGCGCACCCACAGCCAACCGCTGTGCATCGGCCAGAAACAGAAGTGGTTCCTGCTGCGCCTGGTGAGCAACGAGCAACGGGTGCGCATGGACCTCACCGGCAAACCGGAATTCGACGGCTGGCGCTGGGTCAGCTACTGGTATCCGCTGGGCCAGGTGGTGACATTCAAGCGCGAGGTGTACCGGCGCGCCCTGAAAGAGCTAGCCCCGCGCCTGCTGACGCGCGACTGACGACGGAGTCCGACCCCGAGCCATGCTCAATACGCTGCGCAAGATCGTCCAGGAAGTGAACTCCGCCAAAGATCTCAAGACGGCGTTGGGGATCATTGTCTTGCGCGTCAAGGAAGCCATGGGCAGCCAGGTCTGCTCGGTGTACCTGCTCGACCCGGACAGCAACCGCTTCGTGCTGATGGCCACCGAGGGCCTGAACAAGCGCTCCATCGGCAAGGTCAGCATGGCCCCCAACGAGGGTCTGGTTGGCCTGGTCGGCACCCGCGAGGAGCCGCTCAACCTCGAGAACGCCGCCGACCACCCCCGCTACCGCTACTTCGCCGAGACCGGCGAAGAGAAATTCGCCTCCTTCCTCGGTGCGCCGATCATCCACCACCGTCGCGTGGTTGGGGTGCTGGTCATCCAGCAGAAGGAGCGCCGCCAGTTCGATGAAGGCGAGGAAGCTTTCCTGGTCACCATGAGCGCCCAGCTCGCCGGGGTGATCGCCCACGCCGAGGCCACCGGCTCGATCCGTGGCCTGGGGCGTCAAGGCAAGGGCATTCAGGAGGCGCGCTTCGTCGGCGTGCCGGGTTCGCCCGGCGCGGCGGTCGGCCGTGCCGTGGTGATGCTGCCCCCAGCCGACCTGGAAGTGGTGCCGGACAAGACCGTCGAGGACATCGACAACGAACTGAAGCTGTTCAACAACGCCCTCGAAGGCGTGCGCGAGGACATGCGCAAGCTGTCGGCCAAGCTGGCCACCCAGCTGCGTCCCGAGGAGCGCGCGCTGTTCGATGTGTACCTGATGATGCTCGAGGACGCCGCCCTCGGTGGCGAGGTGATCGAGGTCATCAAGACCGGCCAGTGGGCCCAGGGCGCGCTGCGCCAGGTGGTCGGCGAGCACGTCAATCGTTTCGAGCTGATGGACGACGATTACCTGCGTGAGCGCGCCTCTGACGTCAAGGACCTCGGCCGGCGCCTGCTCGCCTACCTGCAGGAAGCCCGTTCGCAGTCGCTGGTGTACCAGGACAACACCATCCTGGTCAGCGAGGAGCTGACCCCGGCCATGCTCGGCGAAGTGCCCGAAGGCAAGCTGGTGGGCCTGGTGTCGGTGCTCGGCTCGGGCAACTCCCACGTGGCGATCCTCGCCCGAGCCATGGGCATCCCCACTGTAATGGGCCTGGTCGACCTGCCGTATTCGAAGGTCGATGGCATCGAGCTGATCGTCGACGGTTACAAGGGCGAGGTGTTCACCAACCCTGGCGAGGTGCTGCGCAAGCAGTACAGCGACGTGGTCGAGGAAGAGCGCCAACTGGCCCAGGGCCTCGACGCCCTGCGCGAGCTGCCATGCATCACCCCCGACGGCCACCGCATGCCGCTGTGGGTCAACACCGGCCTGCTCGCCGATGTCGCCCGCGCCCAGCAGCGTGGCGCCGAGGGCGTCGGCCTGTATCGCACCGAAGTGCCGTTCATGATCAACCAGCGCTTCCCCAGCGAGAAAGAACAGCTGGCGATTTACCGCGAGCAACTGCAAGCGTTCCATCCGCTGCCGGTGACCATGCGCAGCCTCGACATCGGCGGCGACAAGTCGTTGTCGTATTTTCCGATCAAGGAAGAAAACCCGTTCCTTGGCTGGCGCGGCATTCGCGTGACCCTCGACCATCCGGAAATCTTCCTGGTGCAGACCCGCGCCATGCTCAAGGCCAGCGAGGGCCTGAACAACCTGCGCATCCTGCTGCCGATGATTTCCGGCATCCACGAGCTGGAAGAAGCCCAGCACCTGATCCACCGCGCCTGGGGAGAGGTGCGTGACGAAGGCACCGACGTGCCGATGCCGCCGGTGGGGGTGATGGTGGAGATTCCGGCCGCGGTCTACCAGACCCGCGAACTGGCGCGCCAGGTGGACTTCCTGTCGGTCGGCTCCAACGACCTGACCCAGTACCTGCTGGCGGTGGACCGCAACAATCCACGGGTCGCCGACCTGTACGACTACCTGCACCCGGCGGTGCTGCAAGCGTTGCAGACGGTGGTCAGCGTCGCCCACGAGGAAGGCAAGCCGGTGAGCATCTGCGGCGAGATGGCCGGTGACCCGGCGGCGGCAATCCTGTTGATGGCCATGGGCTTCGACAGCTTGTCGATGAACGCCACCAACCTGCCTAAGGTCAAGTGGATGCTGCGCCAGGTCAACCTGGGCAAGGCTCGTGAGTTGCTGGCCGATGCCATGAGCCACGACAACCCGCAAGTTATCCACAGCTCGTTGCAGCTGGCACTGAAGAACCTCGGGCTGGCGCGGATGATCGGGCCGAACAAGACCCTCTGATTCGCTGCGCCTGGACGGGCCCTTTCGCCGGCAAAGCCGGCTCCTGCGACGGTCGCGGCGTTACGCCTATCCTGTAGGAGCCGGCTTTGCCGGCGAACCGCCCGTAAACCACCTCAAACCTCCAGGCTGACCTCCCCGAGGTGCCCGCCAAACGGCCCGAAACTGCGCTCGGCCATCCGCCGCCGCCCCTGGCCGTCCACGATCAGCACCGTGCTCGCCCGCGTCCCGTAGTTCTGGCTGGCAATGAACACGCTCGACAGCAGTCGCTCGGTGGCCAGCCCCACTCCAGTCTCAGGTAAGTCGCCGTCCAACGCAGGCTGTGTATCGCCCAGCAGCGCCAATAGTCGCTGTGGATCGGCGCTCTCAAGCAATCCCTCCAACCCACTGCGCGCCTTCACCAGCTTCGGCCAAGGCGTATCCAGCCCGGCATTCGACAGCCCGTAGACCCCGGCGCCCAACAAGCGTGGCGCCGGCTCCCGGGCATGCAGGTAACCCAGCCGCTCGCTGTCACCCACCAGCAGGTTGAAACCCGAGTACTGCCCGCTGCGGCTGGCCACCTGGTCCAGGTAGGCCTTGACCCCCAGCTCGCCTTGCAGGTACGCCGCCACCAATTCGCCGCGTGAGCGCGGCCCCACCGGCCGGCCTGGGTCGCGGATGTTGGTCAGCGCCGCGAAGCGTCCGCCCGGGCCGATGCCCAGCCAGGTGCCGCCGGCTTCCAGGTCGCGCCCGGCGTGCACCCCAGGGGCATCCTCCCAGGCTGCCAGGGCCTGGGTCGGCCGGGCATAGAACTCGTCGCGGTTGGCCGCGACGATCAGCGGCAAGGCGTGCCCCGGCCGCCAGGCGAATACGATCAGGCACATAGGTTGTCCCCTGTGTTTTCGGCCACTCTACCCGCGTAGTCGGTGGCTATCCATCATCTGACACAGAGTTCACTAGAGCGCCGGGCTTGGCTTCCGTTACCATGCCGGATTGTTTTCCACAGGGGCCACGAATGGAATTCGCTCTCTATCTGCTGTTGGGCGCCTGCGCCGGCGTGCTGGCCGGGCTGTTCGGCGTCGGTGGCGGCATCATCATCGTGCCGGTGCTGGTGTTCAGCTTCACCTTGCAGGGCTTCGACCCTTCGGTGCTGACCCACCTGGCTGTCGGTACTTCGCTGGCGACCATCGTCTTCACCTCGATCAATGCCGTGCGCGAGCACCAGCGCAAGGGCGCGGTGCAATGGCCGATCTTCGCCTGGATGACCCTGGGTATCCTGCTCGGCGCGCTGGTCGGGGCCAAGACCGCCTCGTTGATCCAGGGCCCGATGCTGCAGAAGATCATCGGCGTGTTCGCCCTGGTGATCGCCGTGCAGATGGCCTTGGACTTCAAGCCCAAGGCCAGCCGCGGCATCCCCGGCAAGCCGGGCCTGGCCGCCGCTGGCGGGGTGATCGGCTGGGCCTCGGCGATCTTCGGCATCGGTGGCGGCTCCTTGACCGTGCCGTTCCTGACCTGGCGCAGCCTGCCCATGCAGCAGGCCGTGGCGACTTCGTCGGCCTGCGGCCTGCCGATCGCCCTGGCCAGCGCCCTGGGCTTCATGTGGCTGGGTTGGCACGAGGAACACTTGCCGGCCCACAGCCTGGGCTACGTCTATCTTCCGGCGCTGGTCGGCATCGCCGCCACCAGCATGTTCTTCGCTCGCTACGGCGCGCGTCTGGCGCACAAACTGTCGCCGCGCGTGCTCAAGCGTCTGTTCGCCGCGCTGCTGTTCTGCGTCGGACTCAGCTTCCTTATCTGAATCTAGAGGAAAGACAATGCTGCCTTACCCGCAGATCGACCCGGTGGCCGTGGCCCTCGGTCCACTGAAAATCCACTGGTACGGCCTGATGTACCTGATCGGCATCGGCGGCGCCTGGCTGCTGGCCTCGCGCCGGCTGAACCGCTTCGACCCGACCTGGAACCGCGAGAAACTCTCCGACCTGGTGTTCTGGCTGTCGATGGGGGTGATCGTCGGCGGCCGCCTGGGCTACGTGCTGTTCTACGACCTGCACCAGTACCTGGCCAACCCGACGCTGATCTTCGAGGTGTGGAAGGGCGGCATGTCGTTCCACGGCGGCTTTATCGGCGTGATGCTGGCGGCGCTGTGGTTCGGCAAGCGCAACAACAAGTCGTTCTTCGAGCTGATGGACTTCGTCGCCCCGCTGGTGCCGATCGGCCTGGGGGCCGGGCGCATCGGCAACTTCATCAACGCCGAGCTGTGGGGCAAGGCCACCGATGTGCCGTGGGCCATGGTGTTCCCGCCGTTCAGCGATCCGGCGCAGCTACCACGTCACCCGTCGCAGCTGTACCAGTTCGCCCTCGAAGGTGTGGCATTATTCGCCATCCTTTGGCTGTACTCGCGCAAGCCGCGCCCGACCATGGCGGTTTCCGGCATGTTCGCGCTGTTCTATGGCATCTTCCGCTTCATCGTGGAGTTCGTGCGGGTGCCCGACGCGCAACTGGGTTATATCGCCTTCGGCTGGCTGACCATGGGTCAGCTGCTCTGCGTGCCGATGATCGTCGGCGGCCTGTTCCTGATCTGGTGGGCCTACAACCGCAAACCGACGGCCAAGGCCACCGTTTGATTTTTCCGGCAGGGGCGATCCCCCTGCCGTCCTTGCTACAGGTAAGCCATGAAACAGTATCTAGACCTGGTGCGTGACGTCATCGACAACGGCACGCTGCAGCAGAACCGCACCGGCGTGCGCACCATCAGCTTGCCGGGCGCCATGCTGCGCTTCGACCTGCAAAAAGGCTTCCCGGCCATCACCACGCGCAAGCTGGCGTTCAAGTCGGCGATCGGCGAGATGGTGGGTTTTTTGCGCAGCGTGAAGAACGCCGGCGAGTTCCGCGACCTGGGCTGCAAGGTCTGGGACCAGAACGCCAACGAGAACGCCCAGTGGCTGGCCAACCCGTTCCGCCAGGGCCATGACGACCTCGGCGAGATCTACGGCGTGCAGTGGCGCCAGTGGCCGGGCTACAAGCGTATTGCGCTGAGCAACCCGGCAGCCATCGCGATGGCCGAACAGGCGGGCTTCCGCCAGATCGCCAGGGACGAGGAGGACGGCCAGGCGTTCGTCATCCTGTACAAGGCCATCGACCAGGTGCGCCAGTGCCTGGACACCATCGTCAACGACCCGGGCAGCCGGCGCATCCTGTTCCACGGCTGGAACTGCGCCCAGCTCGACGAGATGGCCCTGCCGCCGTGCCACCTGTTGTACCAGTTCCACCCGAATGTCGAGACCAAGGAAATCTCCCTGACCCTCTACATTCGCTCCAACGACCTGGGCCTGGGCACGCCGTTCAACCTCACCGAAGGCGCGGCGCTGCTGTCGCTGTTCGGCCGCCTGACCGGCTACACCCCGCGCTGGTTCACCTACTTCATCGGCGATGCCCATGTGTACGAGAACCACCTGCAGATGCTGGGCGAGCAGATGAAGCGAGAGCCGCTGGCGGCGCCCAAGCTGGTGATCAGCGACCGCGTACCGGCGTTTGCCGATACCGGCAAGTACGAGCCGCAGTGGCTGGAGAAGATCGAGCCGAGCGACTTCTGGCTGGAAGGCTACGAGCACCATGCGCCGATGACGGCGCCGATGGCGGTCTGACAGCCCTTCAACGCCTGAGCTTGAACAATCGCGGGGCAAGTCGCATCGGCGCACCGATGCGACTTGCCCCGCGATGTGATTTCAATTCCCGTGGCTACGCCCCACGTGGGAATGCTCCACCTCTGGCATGGTCACCGCCCCATTCGTCTCCAGCTGCTGCAAGATTGCGCACTCCGCCCCCTGCGCATTGCACTGCTGCCGCAGTTCCACCAGCTGTACCTGCAGTGCCACCAGCCCATCGATCCTCGCCTGCACATGCTCGATATGCGCGTCGATCAGCGCATTGACGCTGCCGCATGAGCCATCCGGGCTGTCGCGCAGGTTCAGCAGGCTGCGAATTTCGTCCAGGGTCATGTCCAAGGTGCGGCAGTTGCGGATGAAGGTCAGCCGCTCGACATGCGCCTGGGTATACAGCCGGTAGTTGCCGTCGCTGCGCGCAGGCTCTGGCAGCAGCTGTTCACGCTCGTAATAGCGAATGGTCTCGACCGCGCAGTCGGTGGCTTTGGCCAGCTCTCCGATCTTCATGATGGCAAATCTCCAACAAGGGGCTTGACCCTATAGTGGCTACAGGGTGTTCACTTGGCAACAACCCTCCCCGTAGGAGCCGGCTTGCCGGCGAAGGCGTCAGCAGGGACGACACCTTTGCCTGGGCGGACGCTTTCGCCAGCTAGGCTGGCTCCTACAGGAAGCAAGCTCCCTTTAAGGACGATGCCATGAACCAGCCTGTCAGCCCCGAACACAAGCATGACCACGACCATGGTGAAAAGGGTCATGGCCACGAACCCCATGCGCACAGTTGCTGCGGCTCTCACGCCGCGCCGGCCAAGGTGCAACTGACCGCGAAGGCCAGTGACCAGGCGCGTCTCAGTCGCTTTCGTATCGAGGCCATGGACTGCCCCACCGAGCAGACCCTGATCCAGGACAAGCTGGGCAAGCTGGCCGGCGTCGAGCAACTGGAGTTCAACCTGATCAACCGGGTACTGGGCGTGCGTCACACCCTGGGCGATACCGCCGAGATCGAGCGGGCCATCGACAGCCTGGGCATGAAGGCCGAGCCGCTGGCCGCCGAGGACGATGGCAGTGCCGCTGCGCCACAGGCTGCCAAGACCCGCTGGTGGCCGCTGGCGTTGGCGGGGGTTGCCGCCATCGCCGCAGAGCTTGCGCATTTCTCCGGCAAAGCCCCGGAGTGGCTGGTGGCCGCGCTGGCCTTGGCCGCCATCCTTGGGTGTGGCCTGGGCACCTACAAGAAGGGCTGGATTGCCCTGAAAAACCGCAATCTCAATATCAATGCGCTGATGAGCATCGCCGTGACCGGCGCCGTGCTGATCGGCCAGTGGCCGGAAGCGGCGATGGTGATGGTGCTGTTCACCGTCGCCGAGCTGATCGAGGCGCGCTCGCTGGACCGCGCGCGCAATGCCATTGGCGGGCTGATGCAGTTGGCGCCGGACATGGCCACCGTGCAGCAGGCCGATGGCCAGTGGCGTGAAGTCGATGTGCGCGAGGTAGCCATCGGTGCCCTGGTGCGGGTGCGCCCCGGCGAGCGTATCGGCCTGGATGGCGAGGTGGTCAGTGGCCAGTCCAGCGTCGACCAGGCGCCGATCACCGGTGAAAGCCTGCCGGTTGAAAAAACCGTGGGCGACAAGCTGTTCGCCGGCACCATCAACCAGGCCGGCGCGCTGGAGTTTCGAGTCGGCGCGGCCGCCGGCCAGTCGACCCTGGCGCGCATCATCAAGGCTGTCGAGCAGGCCCAGGGCGCCCGTGCGCCGACCCAGCGCTTCGTCGATCAGTTCTCGCGCATCTATACCCCGGTGGTGTTCGCCGTTGCCCTGGCCGTGGCGGTGATTCCGCCGCTGTTCATGGCCGGCGCCTGGTTCGACTGGATCTACCGGGCCCTGGTGCTGCTGGTGGTGGCCTGCCCGTGCGCGCTGGTGATCTCCACCCCGGTGACCATCGTCAGCGGCCTGGCCGCGGCGGCGCGCAAGGGCATCCTGATCAAGGGCGGGGTGTACCTGGAGGGCGGTCGCAAGCTGGACTACCTGGCCCTGGACAAGACCGGCACCATCACCCACGGCAAGCCGGTGCAGACCGACAGCCAGGTGCTCGACAGGCTGTTCGAAGACCGCGCCCAGGCCCTGGCCGCCAGCCTGGCGGCCCGCTCCGACCACCCGGTGTCCGGTGCCATCGCGCTGTTCGCCAAGGACCAGGGCCTGGTCCTGAACGAGGTCACCGAGTTCGCGGCGCTAGCCGGGCGTGGTGTGCGCGGTGATATCGACGGCCAGACCTACCAC
The DNA here is from genome assembly GCF_004519305.1 of Pseudomonas sp. RIT623. GTDB lineage: Bacteria > Pseudomonadota > Gammaproteobacteria > Pseudomonadales > Pseudomonadaceae > Aquipseudomonas. The sequence goes on from NZ_SOZA01000058.1 coordinate 18,926, forward strand.
CTGGGCAACCATCGCCTGGTGGAGGAACTCGGCTTGTGCTCGCCGCAACTGGAGGCGCAACTGGACGTGCTGGAGCGCCAGGGCAAGACCGTGGTGCTGCTGCTCGACCGCAACGGTCCGCTGGCGTTGTTCGCCGTGGCCGACACGGTCAAGGACAGCAGTCGCCAGGCCATCGCCGAGTTGCATGAACTGGGTATCAAAACCGTCATGCTGACCGGCGACAATCCGCACACCGCGCAGGCTATCGCCGCCCAGGTGGGGATAGACCGCGCCGAGGGCAACCTGTTGCCGGCGGACAAGCTGGCCACCATCGAGAGCCTGTACGCCCAGCAGCACCGGGTCGGCATGGTCGGTGACGGCATCAACGACGCCCCGGCCCTGGCCCGCGCCGAGATCGGCTTCGCCATGGCCGCCGCCGGAACCGACACTGCCATCGAGACCGCCGACGTGGCGTTGATGGACGACGACTTGCGCAAAATCCCGGCGTTCGTCAGGCTGTCGCGCCAATGTGGGGCGATTCTCACCCAGAACATCGTGCTGGCCCTGGGGATCAAGGCGATTTTCCTGGCGATCACCTTCGCCGGCATGGCCACCATGTGGATGGCGGTGTTCGCCGACATGGGGGTGAGCCTGCTGGTGGTGTTCAACGGTCTGCGTTTATTGCGCAAATAGAGGTCATGCAATGCTCAGTGCCGAGCTCAAAGCCTTCTACATGGTGGCCCGCCAGGGTAGCGTCACCCTGGCGGCGAAGAAGCTCGGGCTTAGCCAGCCGACGGTGACCACGCAGATTCGCAACCTCGAAAGCCAGTACAACGTCGAGTTGTTCTACCGTGGTGGTCGACGCCTGGTGCTGAGCGAAGAGGGTGTGCGCTTGCTGCCGTTGGTCAAGGCGCTGTTGCAGCAGGAAGCCGACATCGAGTTCGAGCTGCGCAACAGCGGCCAGGCCCAGGGCAGCCTGCGCATCGCCGCCACGGCGCCGTACTACATCCTCGACTTGGTGAAGGTCTTTCGCGAGCGCCTGCCCCAGGTGGAGGTGGCGGTGGAGATCGGCAACTCGCAGCAGGTGCTGGAAATGCTCGAGGACTATCGGGTGGATATCGCCGTGTCGTCGCAATTGCTCGAGGATGCGCGGTTGGTGCGTCGGGTGTTGGGGACTGATCCGTTGGTGATGGCGGTGCATCGAAACCACCCGTTGGCCCAGCGTCAGGCGGTGTCGATCGATGCGGTGGCGGGGCATTGCCTGCTGATGCGCGAAGCGGGCTCGACCACGCGCAAGCTGACTGAGCAGATGATGCAGGAGGCGGGGGTCAAGGCTGGGGCTTTGCTGGAGATTGGCAGCCGGGAGTCGATTCGCGAGGCGGTTTTGCGCAATATCGGTATCAGTGTCATTGCCCGGCATGAAGTACCGCATAATCCGGAGTTACGGGTGTTGGCGTTGGAAAATGCGCCGGTGATGCATGAATATTTATATTGCCTGAAAGAGCGGCGTCAGGCGCGGTTGCCGGCGGCGTTTCTTGGCGTGGCGCAGGAAGTTGTTGGGTCGCAGTTCTGAAAGTGCTCTTCTCTTGACCGAAAGCCACAAATAACAACGCAACTTTCTTGCTCTTGCTCTTGCTCTTGCTCTGTTTTTGATTTTGCTTCTAAGCGCGCGATAGCTCAGGCGACACAAATTGCGACTTCAGGAGGCCGAGTGGAGTTCTTGCGTAGTGGGGCGA
>NZ_SOZA01000059.1 GCF_004519305.1 Pseudomonas sp. RIT623
CCCCAACATCCCCCTGCTCACCCAGGACGGCGACAAGGTGCGTTTCTTCGACGACCTGATCAAGGACAAAGTGGTGGCCATCAACTTCATCTTCACCGGCTGCGGCGACTCCTGCCCGGTGGAGACCGCGCGCCTGCGCCAGGTGCAGAAGCTGCTGGGTGAGCGCGTCGGGCAGGACATCTTTTTCTACTCCATCAGCATCGACCCCTACAACGACACCCCCGCCACCCTCAAGCGCTACGCCCAGAAGTTCGCCATCGGCCCCGGCTGGACCCTGCTCACCGGCGAGGCCGCCGACATCGAGCAACTGCGGCGCAGCCTGGGCCTGTACATCGAGGGCCTGGAGAACGGCCGCAGCAAGGACCACAACCTCAGCCTGATCATCGGCAACCAAGCCTCCGGGCGCTGGATGAAGGCCTCGCCGTTCGAAAGCCCGTACATCCTCGCCGACCGCCTGGCCAACAGCCTGCACAACTGGAAGACCGCCAGCGCCCAACGCCGCGACTATACCCAGGCGCCGGACATTCGCCCGCCGAGCGCTGGCGAACAGCTGTTCCGGACCCGTTGTTCCTCGTGCCATACCCTCGGCGATGCCGAGCGTGGCGTCACCCATGGCATCGGGCCAGACCTGCTTGGGGTGACCCGCCAGCGCGACGAGGCCTGGCTGAAACGCTGGCTGATGGCACCAGACCAGATGCTCGCGGCCAAGGACCCGTTGGCCATGCTGTTGTATGAGCAGTACAACCAGCTGGCGATGCCCAACATGCGCCTGGGCGAGACGGAGGTTGCCGCTTTACTGGGGTACCTGGACGAAGAAACCGCTCGGCTGCAGAAGCAGTAGAAGGCCTGCATGCCCTGTGGCACGGTACGCCGTCATGATGACGACCAGACCGGCCAGGCCAGCAGAAACCCCAAAAGGCTCAGGCACAGCACCATCCATCCGATAAAGATGGGTGGTGCAGCGCCCGTGCGTTGCCGGACACCACTGGACACCCAGATCACCGGCACCGTGCCTAGCGTGATCAACACCTACAACGCCATGACCAGGCCTGGCTGCATGGGTTGGTGGTGCCAAGCGGCCAACAAGGCAAAACCGGCGAACGCGATAACCATCCAGCCCCAACCGACCAAATGGATCAATGCCAGCAGCAACAGGCGCACGCCATCGTCCAGCTCGAGCCAGCGTCGGGAAAGCGCCACGCTGTGGTAGGACATGAACTGCCGGCGCGTGCTGTAGACAACGCCGACAAACAGAATGAGCAGCAAGGCGGCGCCGTAAAAACAAGCTGAAGCGATCAGGCTCGACATGGCAGGGCTCCTGAGTGCGCGCCGTCCGCTTGGTCAGGCGCAGGCGACGATGATGGCGCGAGGTTGCAACTGGCCGCTACTGGCAAAACTGCCAGGTCCGGCGCCAGGCGCGCGGCCCCTTGACCAACGTATCCAGCCCGCTCCATGCTCGAACGCTTCCACCCCACGCTCAAGGAATGACCGCATGAAGCTGGAAACACTCGCCATCCACGCAGGCTTCAGCCCCGACCCGACCACCAAGGCGGTGGCCGTGCCGATCTACCAGACCACCTCGTTCGCTTTCGACGATACCCAGCACGGCGCCGACCTGTTCGACCTGAAGGTCGCCGGCAACATCTATTCGCGCATCATGAACCCCACCAACGATGTGCTCGAACAACGCATGGCCGCCCTCGAGGGCGGAGTCGGCGCGCTGGCGGTGGCCTCGGGCATGGCGGCCATCACCTATGCTATCCAGACCGTCGCCGAGGCCGGCGACAACATCGTCTCGGTGGCCAAGCTGTACGGCGGCACCTACAACCTGCTGGCCCACACCCTGCCGCGCATGGGTATCACCACCCGCTTCGCCGCCCATGACGACATCGCCGCCCTCGAGGCGCTGATCGATGACCGGACCAAGGCAGTGTTCTGCGAATCCATTGGCAACCCTGCCGGCAATATCGTCGATATTGCGGCCCTGGCCGAGGCGGCCCATCGCCATGGCGTGCCGCTGATCGTCGACAACACCGTGGCCACCCCAGTACTGTGCCGGCCGTTCGAACACGGCGCCGATATCGTGGTGCACTCGCTGACCAAGTACATCGGTGGCCACGGCACCAGCATCGGCGGCATCGTCATCGACTCGGGCACATTCCCCTGGGCTGCTAACAAGGAGCGTTTCGCCCTGCTCAACACCCCTGACCCGTCATACCACGGGGTGACCTACACCGAGGCTTTCGGCGCCGCCGCGTTCATCGGCCGCTGCCGCGTGGTGCCGCTGCGCAACACTGGCGCGGCGCTCTCGCCGTTCAATGCCTTCTTGATCCTGCAAGGCTTGGAAACCCTGGCCCTGCGCATGGAGCGCCATACCGAGAACGCGCTTAAGGTCGCCCACTACCTGCAAGCGCACCCGCAAGTGGCCTGGGTGCAATACGCGGGCCTGGCCGACCATCCCGAGCATGGCCTGGCCCTGCGCTACACCGGCGGCAAGCCAGCGTCGATCCTCTCGTTCGGCATCCAGGGCGGGCAAACGGCCGGCGCGCGCTTCATCGACGCATTGCAACTGGTGGTGCGACTGGTCAATATCGGCGACGCCAAATCGCTGGCCTGCCACCCCGCGTCCACTACCCACCGCCAGCTCAATGACGAAGAGCTGGCGAAAGCCGGTGTGCCGCGGGACATGGTGCGCCTGTCGATCGGCATCGAGCACTGCGACGACATCATCGCCGACCTGGCCCAGGCACTGGAGGCCAGCCGCGGCTGAGCCATCCGCGCCCCACCCAATGCCGACGGCGGGCGCATGTTCTGCAAGCCTGGATACCCCGCAATGACCCTGCTTTACCTGAAACTGCTGGTCACCCCGCTGCTGATGTGGGCCATTTCCCTTGCCGCGCGTCGCTGGGGCAGCCTGCTGGGCGGCCTGCTTTCCGGCCTGCCGATCACCTCGGGGCTGGTGATGACCTTCCTGAGCCTGGAACAGGGCAGCGCCTTCGCCCTGAACGCGGTACCCGGCGCGCTGGGCGGGCTGGCGGCGGTGCAGGCCACCTACGCCTTCTACCTGTACGCCACGCGCAAGGTCGGGCTGGCACCGGCGGTACTGCTGGCAGTGCTGTTCTACGGGCTGGCGGCCTATGCCTTTACCCATTGGGGCAACCTGTATGTGTCGGTGGCCGTGGCACTGCTGCTGATCGGCGTGCTGATCCGCGCCAGCGGCCGTGAACCCAAGCCTGACACCCTGGCCCGACCGCGGCACCGTTATTGGGAAATCCCCTTGCGCATGGTGTCCGCCACCACTTTGCTGATGGTCACCACCAGCCTGGCCAGTTGGCTGGGGCCAGCCACCAGCGGCATGCTTGCGCCCATCCCGGTGATCGCCTGGCCGTTGATGGTGTTCGCCCATATGCAGGGCGGCCGGGCAGGCATGGCGGCGATGGTGCGGGGCAATGCAATTGGCGCGGTGGGGGTGATTGCGTTCTACCTGGCCGTGGCGGCACTGCTCGAGCCGCTGGGGGTTGCCGTGACCATCACCCTGGCGATGCTGCTGGCGGTGCTGTTGACCGTCGCCCTGGCCGCAGCCTTGCGCAGGGCCTGAGCCGCTGCTTGTTCCGCCATAGGGCCGACACTGCAATCGCGGGGCGAGCCCCCTCCCACAAAAGCCGCTGCAACAAAAAAGCCGCTTTCGTTTGCCCGAAAGCGGCTTTTGAAGGGCGCTCACTCCCCTTCGCCCTTCTCGCCCCGCACCACCGGCAATTGCCCGTCGAGCATCGCTTTGGCCAGCCCGCTGAGGTAGTAGGTGGCGCGCATCAGTGTCTGTGCCTCGCGTGGTTTAACCAGCGCCTGTTGCGTGAGGCCGGTGATCACGCCGAGGATGACCGAGGTCTCCTGCAGCACCTCCCGCGTTGGCAAGCCCGGTATCGCCTGTACCCAGTTGCGAATCGAATGTCGCCCGGCACGTGCCGCCAGGCTGACGATCTTCAATTGCCCCGGGCCTTTCGGCCAATCGTCCTTGTTCACTCGCTGCCCCCTGTAATACCCGGTAGGAAAATCAAGAGCCCGCCGCGCCCAGCGCCTGGTGCCGACCAGGCCAGCCCACGCGATCCGTGCGTGATGCTCTGCCCAGAAACCTGGTCGATCCGTGTTGCTGGAGCGCGACGGGCAGGGCGAGACTAAAGCCCACGCTCACCCCGCCACAATGGCCAAACGGGTGGAAATGGGCCTTTAGGAAATGGCCTACAGCAACGCCGGAATGCGGCATGTAGGAACGCTACCCCCCCCCTGCCCAGCGTCCGGACTTCGCGCTAGTGTGGTGTTTTGCAAATACACCCCATGATTCGCGAGTGTTTTTTGTGCAACAGCACACTAGGATGCCCCTTCGTCCCGCGGAGCCTGCCAGCACCATGCCCAGAACGAGCAAAGCCACCGACCCGTCCTACGAGCTGATGGACGACCACGAAGGCGCCTCGCTGATCTACCGCCAGCACGGCTTCCCCAGCCCGCTGGTGCGCTGGCACTTCCACAAGGAATACGAGCTGCACCTGATCGTCGCCAGCGCCGGCAAGGTGTTCATCGGTGACTACATCGGCAACTTCGCCCCCGACACGCTGTTCCTCACCGGCCCCAACCTGCCGCACAACTGGATCAGCCAGGTCGGCCCCGACGAGGTGGTGGGCAAGCGCGACATGCTGGTCAACTTCACCGACGAGGTACTCGAGGACGGCAGCCAGGTGTTCGCCGAGCTCACCCAGCTGGCCCCGCTGCTGGCCCGGGCACGCTACGGCATCGAGTTCCGCGACCCGGCACTGATCAAGGAGAGCCGCCAGCTGCTGCAACGCATCGCCGACAGCCGCGGCATGACCCGCCTGGGATACTTTTTTATCCTCATGGAACAGCTTGCCGCCTGCGATGACTACCAACTGCTGTCCACCGTCACCTCTTCGCAGCTGGCCGACGAACACAACGTCGAGCGTATCAACCGGGCGGTGGACTACATCTTCCAGCACTACGCCCAGGACCTGAGCCAGAACGAGGTGGCCGAGCACCTGGGCATGACGCCGACCTACTTCTCGCGGTTTTTCAAGCAGGCCGCCGGGCGCGGCTTCGTCGAGTTCGTCAACCGGCTGCGGGTGAGCAAGTCGTGCGAGCTGCTGGCCAAGGGCGAGCTGCCGGTGACCGAGGTGTGCTTCGAGTCGGGCTTCAGCAACCTGTCGAATTTCAACCGGCGCTTCCTGCAACTCAAGGGCATGACCCCTTCCGACTACCGCAGCCTGGTGACCCAGCGGCTGACCGAGCAGAACCGCACCTGAACACCGTGCGCAATCTCCTGTAGGAGCGGCCTAGTGCCGCGAAAGGGGCTCGCAGCGGCCCCAGGGTTTCGGCGTTAACGCATCAATCGCCGGGGCCGCTGCGCGGCCCTTTCGCGACACAAGGCCGCTCCTACAAGGGAATGCGCATAGCAAAAAAGTATCAGCCAAGGTGCAGGCGAGGCGTTGTCGGCGTCGTCGCGCAACGGTGTAATCCACCGCGAGCGACACAAAAACAATAACGTCTTCCCCGAGGGAGTTCACCGATGAACGACTCGATCAAGGCCTGCCTGGCCGCCGCCTGCCTCAGCCTGCCGCTGCATGCCCAGGCCGCCGGCACCCTGACCATCGCCACGGTCAACAACAACGACATGATCCGCATGCAGCGCCTAGCCAAGGTGTTCGAGCAGCAGCACCCGGACATCCAGCTCAAGTGGGTGGTACTCGAAGAGAACGTGCTGCGCCAGCGCCTGACCACCGATATCGCCACCCAGGGCGGCCAGTTCGACGTGCTGACCATCGGCATGTACGAAGCCGCACTATGGGGTGCCAAGGGCTGGCTGGCGCCGATGACCGACCTGCCCGCCGACTACAACCTCGACGACGTGTTTCCCTCGGTACGCAACGGCCTGTCGGCCAATGGCACGCTGTACGCCCTGCCCTTCTATGCCGAAGCCTCGATCACCTACTACCGCAAGGACCTGTTCGAGAAGGCAGGGCTGAGCATGCCCGAGCAACCCACGTGGACCCAGCTCGGCGAGTTCGCCGCCAAGCTCAACCAGCCCGATCAGGGCCAGTACGGCATCTGCCTGCGCGGCAAGGCCGGTTGGGGCGAGAACATGGCGCTGATCGGCACCGTGGCCAACGCCTTCGGCGCACGCTGGTTCGATGAGCAATGGCAACCCGAGTTCAGCGCCAGCGAATGGAAGAACGCGCTGAACTTCTATGTGAACACCCTCAAGCAATACGGCCCGCCCGGCGCCTCCAGCAACGGCTTCAACGAAAACCTCGCGCTGTTCAACAGCGGCAAGTGCGCGATGTGGGTCGACGCCAGCGTGGCCGGCTCGTTCGTCACCGACAAGACCCAGAGCAAGGTCGCCGACCAGGTCGGCTTCACCTTCGCGCCCAAGGAAGTCACCGACAAGGGCGCCACCTGGCTGTATTCCTGGGCACTGGCGATCCCCACCAGTTCCAAATCCAAGGACGCCGCCAGGACGTTCGCCACCTGGGCCACCTCCGAGGCCTACGGCAAGCTGGTGGCCGAGAAAGAAGGCGTGGCCAACGTGCCGCCCGGCACCCGCGCCTCGACCTACAACGACGCGTACCTGGCCGCCGCGCCATTCGCCAAGGTCACCCTCGAATCGCTCAAGCGCGTCGACCCCAACCACCCCACCCTCAAGCCCGTGCCCTACGTCGGTATCCAGCTGGTGACCATCCCCGAGTTCCAGGCCATCGGCACCCAGGTCGGCAAGCTGTTCGCCGCCGCCCTCACCGGGCAGATGAAGGTGGACCAGGTGCTGGCCTCGGCCCAGCAATCCACCGAACGCGAGATGAAGCGCGCCGGTTACCCCAAGTAACCCGCAGCGCCCCCCGACCGCGCCGAACCCCGGCGCGGTGACCGCCCCTTTTTGCTGCATACGGAGTCGCCATGAACACATCGGCCCTCGACACCCCGAGCCTCGCCACCGCGCGCCCCGGCAAACGCCGCGTCGGCCCCGGCTGGTTCCTGGTCAGCCCTTCGGTGGCGCTGCTGCTGTTGTGGATGATCGTGCCCCTGGGCATGACCCTGTATTTCTCGCTGATCCGCTACAACCTGCTGTACCCCGGCGAAAACCAGTTCGTGGGCCTTGAGAACTTCGCCTTCTTCGTCACCGACGCCGGCTTCATGCCCGGCGCCCTGAATACCCTGACCCTGGTCGGCAGCGTGCTGGCGATCAGCGTGGTGCTCGGCGTGCTGATTGCCGCGCTGCTGGAGGCCGGCGAGTTCTGGGGCCGCGGCGTGGTGCGGGTGCTGCTGATCTCGCCGTTTTTCATCATGCCCACGGTCAGCGCGCTGCTGTGGAAGAACCTGATCTTCCACCCGGTGTCGGGCATCCTCGCCGCCGTGTGGCGCCTGTTCGGCGCGCAACCGGTGGACTGGCTGGCGCACTACCCGCTGCTGTCGATCATCCTGATCGTCTCCTGGCAGTGGCTACCGTTCGCCATCCTGATCCTGATGACCGCCATGCAGTCGCAGGATCTGGAACAGAAGGAAGCCGCGCGCCTGGATGGCGCAGGCCCGTTGGCGATCTTCTGGCACCTGACCCTGCCGCACCTGGCGCGGCCCATCGCCGTGGTGGTGATGATCGAGACCATCTTCCTGCTGTCGGTGTTCGCCGAGATCTTCACCACCACCAGCGGCGGCCCCGGATACGAGTCCACCAACCTTGCCTACCTGATCTACAACCAGGCGCTGCTGCAGTTCGACGTCGGCATGGCCTCGGCCGGTGGCCTGATCGCCGTGCTGATCGCCAATATCGCCGCCATCGTGCTGGTCCGCATGATCGGCAAGAACCTCACCGCGCGCAGCTGAGGAGCCCGCCATGCTGACACTCAAGCAAACCCGCACCCTGAAGAACGCCCTGCTCGGCCTGCTGTGCTGGGCCATCGCCCTGGTGATCTTCTTCCCGATTTTCTGGATGCTGCTGACCAGCTTCAAGACCGAGCTGGACGCCTTCGCCACGCCGCCGCAGTTCATCTTCGCGCCGACGCTGGAGAACTACCTGCACATCAACGAGCGCAGCGACTACTTCGCCTACGCCTGGAACTCGGTACTAATTTCCTTCTCGGCGACCCTTCTGTGCATGCTTATCGCCGTGCCGGCCGCCTACTCCATGGCCTTCTTCGAAACCCGCCACACCAAGCGCACACTGCTGTGGATGCTGTCGACCAAGATGCTGCCGCCGGTGGGCGTGCTGATGCCGATCTACCTGCTGGCCAAGCAGTTTGGCCTGCTCGATTCGCGCCTGGCGCTGGTCATCGTCTACACCCTGATCAACCTGCCGATCGTGGTGTGGATGGTGTACACCTACTTCAAGGACATCCCCGTGGACATCCTTGAAGCTGCGCGCCTGGATGGCGCCGGCACCTGGCAGGAGATCGTCCGCGTGCTGCTGCCGATCGCCCGCGGCGGGCTGGCCTCGACCCTGCTGCTGTCGTTGATCCTGTGCTGGAACGAGGCGTTCTGGTCGCTCAACCTGACCTCGTCCGCCGCCGCCCCGCTCACCGCGCTGGTGGCCTCCTACTCCAGTCCCGAAGGGCTGTTCTGGGCCAAGCTCTCGGCCGTCTCGACCCTGGCCTGCGCGCCGATCCTGATCTTTGGCTGGATCAGCCAGAAGCAACTGGTGCGCGGGCTCTCCTTCGGTGCTGTGAAATGACTTCCCGCCACTCCCACGCCAATTCTGCTCTCGCCTCTGACAAGGACACCCACCATGGCTGACCTGAAAATCCGCAACCTGCACAAAGGCTTCGATGGCCACGCCATCATCAAGGGCATCGACCTGGACGTGCGCGACCGCGAGTTCGTGGTGTTCGTCGGCCCCTCCGGCTGCGGCAAGTCCACCCTGCTGCGCCTGATCGCCGGCCTCGAGGAGGTCAGCAGCGGCAGCATCACCCTCGACGGCGCCGACATCACCGACACCGCCCCGGCCAAGCGCGACCTGGCCATGGTGTTCCAGACCTACGCCCTGTACCCGCACATGACCGTGCGCAAGAACCTGTCGTTCGCCCTGGACCTGGCCGGTGTCGCCAAGCACGAGGTCACCGCCAAGGTCGACAACGCCGCGCGCATCCTCGAGCTGCAACCGCTGCTCGAACGCAAGCCGCGCCAGCTGTCCGGCGGCCAGCGCCAGCGGGTGGCGATCGGCCGTGCCATCGTGCGCAACCCGAAGATCTTCCTGTTCGACGAGCCGCTGTCCAACCTCGACGCCGCCCTGCGCGTGCAGATGCGCCTGGAGCTGGCGCGCCTGCACCAGGAGCTGGCCGCGACGATGATCTACGTGACCCACGACCAGGTCGAGGCCATGACCCTGGCCGACAAGGTGGTGGTACTCAACGGCGGGCGCGTCGAGCAAGTGGGCTCGCCGCTGGAGCTGTACCACCACCCGGCCAACCTGTTCGTCGCGGGGTTTCTCGGTACGCCGAAGATGGGCTTCCTGCGTGGCCACCTGAGCCGTAACCAGGGCAGCCAGTGCGAGGTGGCACTCGAATGTGGTGCGCGCATCGCCCTGCCGTTGTGCGCGGGCGAGCTGCACACCGGCAGCCAGGTGACCCTGGGGATCAGGCCCGAGCACCTGAGCATCAGCCCGGTGTGCCAGGGTGCGCCGGGGTCGCTGCAGGTGACGGCCGATGTCAGCGAGCGGCTGGGCAGCGACAGCTACTGCCATGTGCGCGCCGCGTCCGGCGAGATGCTCACCGTCCGCGTGCGCGGGGACTTCGCGCCGGCCTTCGGCGAGGCCCTGGAGCTGACCTTCGACCCTGCCCACTGCCACCTGTTCGACAGCAACGGCCAAGCCCTCGACAAGCGCCTGCAACAGGCGGCCTAAGGACCTTCAGGATGAAACTCAACCAACACAACCTCCCCCGCCTGGCGGTCGCCCGCCCCAGCTACGACCCAAGCCAATTGCGCCAGGGCATCGTGCACATCGGCGTCGGCGGCTTCCACCGCGCCCACCAGGCCGCCTACACCGACGCCCTGATGAACCTGGGCGAAGGCCTCGACTGGGCCATCTGCGGCGCCGGCCTGCGCCGCGAAGACCGCGCCATGCGCGATGCCCTGGCCGCGCAAGACCACCTCTACACCCTGTTCGAACTGGGTGACCAACCCGACACTCAAGTCCGCGTGATCGCCGCGATCAACGGCATGCTGCTGGCCGAGGACGGCGCCGAAGCGCTGCTGGCCAAACTGGCCGAACCCAACATCCGCATCGTCTCGCTGACCATCACTGAAGGCGGCTACTGCATCGACGACAGCACCGGTGAATTCCGCGTCGACCTGCCGCAGATCCAGCACGACCTGGCCAACCCGCAAGCCCCGCAGAGCGTGTTCGGCTTCCTCTGCGAAGCCCTGCGCCGCCGCCGCGAGGCCGGCAGTGGGCCCTTCACGGTGATGTCCTGCGACAACCTCCCGCACAACGGCGACGTCGCCCGCAAGGCCCTGCTGGCCTTCGCCCACCTGCAGAACCACGACCTGGCCCGCTGGATCGACGGCCACGTCAGCTTCCCCAATGCCATGGTCGACCGCATCACCCCGATGACCAGCCCCGCGCACCGCCAGCATCTGCTCGAGCGCTACGGCGTCGACGATGCCTGGCCGGTGGTGTGCGAGCCGTTTTTGCAATGGGTGGTGGAAGACAAGTTCGTCGCCGGCCGCCCGGCCTGGGAGCAGGTCGGCGTGCAGTTCACCGACGACGTCACGCCTTATGAAGAAATGAAGATCAAACTGCTCAACGGTAGCCACCTGGCCCTCACCTACCTGGGCTTTCTGCAAGGCTACCGCTTCGTCCACGAAACCCTCGCCGACCCACTGCTGCACCGCTACATGCGCACCTTCATGGACCAGGACGTCACCCCGCAACTGGCCCCGGTACCGGGCATCGACCTGACGCGCTACAAGCACAGCCTCACCGAGCGCTTCGCCAACCGCGCCATCGCCGACCAGCTGGAGCGCGTGTGCTCCGACGGCTCGTCGAAATTCCCCAAGTTCATCGTGCCCACCGCCAACCGCCTGATCGCCGACAACAAGCCCCTGGAGCGCGTCGCCTTGGTGGTAGCCGCCTGGGCCCTGTACCTGCGCGGCGAGGACGAACAGGGCACCCGCTACAGCATCCCCGACCCCCGCGCCGCCGACTGCCAGGCCCGGGTGGCGCAGCGCGACGGCCTGGCCGCCCGGGTGCTCGGCGACGAGGCGATCTTCGGCAGTGCAATCCCCGCATCCAAAGCCTTCGTCAGCGCCTTCGAGCGCCTGTACGACAGCTTGCGCGAAGTCGGCGTGAGTGAAACCCTGCGCCAGGTCCTCGGCGACTGACACGGAGGCTTTCGAAATGGACGGACTGTTCCTCGGCATCGACTGCGGCACCCAAGGCACCAAGGCCCTGGTGCTGGACGCCGGCAGCGGCCAGGTGCTGGGCCTGGGCAGCGCCGCCCATGCACCGCCCCAAGGTCGCGATGGCCGGCGCGAGCAGGACCCGGCTGACTGGCTGCAAGCCCTGCGCACGGCGGTGTCCGCTGCGTTGCGCGATGCCGGTGTGGATGGCCAGGCCATTCGCGCCTTGGCGGTGTCCGGCCAGCAACACGGCCTGGTGCTGCTCGACGCCCAAGGCCAGGTGCTGCGCCCGGCCAAGCTCTGGTGCGACACCGAAAGCGCGCCTGAGAACGCGGAGTTGCTCAATGCCCTTGGCGGCGCCCAGGGCTCGCTTGAACGCCTCGGGCTGGTGATCGCGCCGGGCTATACCCTGTCCAAGCTGCTGTGGACCAAGCGCCAACATCCCGAACTGTTCGCCCGCCTCGCCCATCTCCTGCTGCCTCACGACTACCTGAATTACTGGCTGACCGGTCGCGTCTGCACTGAGCCCGGCGATGCCTCCGGCACCGGCTACTACGATGTGCGCCGCCGCGCCTGGGCGCCTGATGTCCTTCAGCACATCGAGCCAGGCGAACGTCTTTTGGCTGCGCTGCCTGAGCTGGTCGAATCCGGCGATTGCATCGGCACCCTGCGCGCACAGGCCGCCACTGCCCTCGGCCTGAGCCCACAGACTTTGGTAGCCACTGGCGGCGGCGACAACATGCTCGGCGCCATCGGCACCGGCAATATCGCCCCCGGCATGATCACCCTGAGCCTCGGCACCTCCGGCACCCTGGCCGCCCATGCCGACCAGCCCCACCTCAGCGCCCAGGGCGAAGTGGCGACCTTCTGCGCCTCCAGCGGCGGCTGGCTGCCGCTGATCTGCACCATGAACCTCACCAGCGCCTGCGCCCTGGTGCGCGACCTGCTGGAACTCGACCTCGACCGCTTCACTGAGCTCGCCGCCCAAGCCCCGATCGGCGCCGACGGCCTGCTGATGCTGCCCTTCTTCGACGGCGAGCGCGTGCCCGCATTACCCGAAGCCACGGCCAGCCTACACGGCATGACCAGCGCCAACCTGACCCGCGCCAACCTCTGCCGCGCCGTGCTCGAAGGCACCTGCTTCAGCCTGCGTTACGGCCTCGACCTGCTGCGCGCCAGCGGCCTGCCAGGCAGCGAAATCCGCCTGGTCGGTGGCGCGGCGAAAAGTCCGCTGTGGCGGCAGGTGCTGGCCGACCTGCTCGGCCTGCCAGTGGTATGCCCCCAACAGACCGAAGCCGCCGCCCTGGGCGCCGCGATCCAGGCCGCCTGGAGCCTCGGTCGCCAACTAGGCCAGGGCGACAGCCTCGAAACCCTGTGCAAACGCTGCGTCGCCCTCGACGAAAGCACCCGAACCCTGCCCCGCCCGGCGCAACAGGCCGAGTACGAGGTCGCCTATCAACGCTACCGGGATCAACTGCCTGCGCGCTGAGCACAGGTATCCTGCCCTTATCAATCGTTCTGGAGAACTACATGTACCTGGTGTGTGGCGAGGCCCTGTTCGATGTCTTCAGCCTGGAAAACAGCAACCGCAGCAACGAGCTGGGGTTTACCGCAATTGCCGGCGGGTCGCCGTTCAACGTCGCCGTCGGCCTGCGCCGGCTGGGCGTGGAATCGGCGTTGTTCGGCGGGTTGTCCAGCGACTACCTCGGCGCCCGGCTGCGCCGGGTGCTGGAAGAGGAACGGGTGGACTGCCGCTACGTGGTGAACAGTGCTGCGCCGACCACCCTGGCCATGGTTGGGCTGGATGCCAATGGCTCGGCGCAGTATCAGTTTCGCGGTGAAGGGTGTGCGGATCGGCAGGTGATGCTGGAGCATCTGCCGGTGCTGGATGAGCGTGTGCGGGGGTTGCATGTAGGCTCGTACACCCTGGTGGTGCAGCCCGTGGCCGATACTCTGTTGGCGCTGGTGGAGCGCGAACGGGACCGGCGCTTGATCAGCCTGGATCCGAATGTGCGGCTCAATCCGCAGCCGGATGTGGCGCTGTGGCGGCGGCAGGTGGAAGCGTTTGCCGGACATGCGCATGTGATCAAGGCCAGTGAGGAAGACATCGGCATCCTCTATCCCGGTCGAGAGGCGCGTGACGTGGCCCGAGGCTGGTTGAACGAACGGTGCCGGCTGGTGTTCATCACCCATGGTGCTCACGGTGCCAGCGTGCATTGCGCGCATGGGTCATGGCAGCGGCCGGCGGATACTTCGTTGCCGGTTAGCGACACAGTGGGTGCTGGTGATACTTTCCAGGCTGCGGTGCTTGCCTGCCTGGCTCGCCTCGATGCAGATAGCCCGGCCGGCGTGGCGATTCTCACCCATGAAACCATCGATGCGATCCTCGCCTACGCGATCCGTGCCGCAGCGATCACCTGCTCACGAACAGGCCCGAACCTGCCCTATGTGCATGAACTACCACCGACATTCTGAGGATCAACCATAGTCTGGGAGACTTCATACGATGGTTTCCCATTCTCACAATTTCCCGAACCGCCCATCAAAATCCTGACTGAATGTATGCAAATGTAAAAAAATATGATGGCACTATGCCTCGTTAGCCGGCAAAATCCACACGTTCCCAACGGATTTGAAGGACCGGTTCCAATGACATGGCCAGTCATTCTGAAACTCGACAGCGCAGCCTATTCCCTCAGCGCGGTGCAACGAACCGCTTACGCCTTGGCTGACACAGTCGCGATTCAGATCGGCATTGAAGCTGACCAGATCAGCCTCACTGCCTTCCCTGCTAAAACGAAAGTCATGCTGCCTCAGGAGCAGGCACATTCGCTGATCCTCCAGCATTTAAATGACTTTGCCCTACGTGATCACATCAATCGTGAGACAGCTGGGTTGCGTGAGGTGCTGGCTCGAGCAGCGCTTGCTGGATGCGGGGTTTCGCGGTGACACTGATTGCGACCGACGCTAACAGCTACCGTCTGCTGCCCTTCCGCTTCATGCGCCTGAACACCGCAAATGGCTGCGACATTTTGCTCACCTCCGATACAGGCGAGTATCTGTACGTGAACGACGCGCAGTTACGGGCCCTCAGTTACTTCGACATAGAAGCAGGCACATCTTTTTACAAGGACCTGCTAGCTCGCCATTTCATTTACGAACCGACACGCCACGATCCTTTTCCCGAAATGGCGGCGCAATATCGCAGCCGCAAGGACTTTCTTTTCCAGGGGCCGGCCCTGCACTTGTTCGTTGTAACGCTACGCTGCAACCATACCTGCCAGTACTGTCAAGTTTCGCGCGCACCGCTGGGTGGCTCGGGCCATGACCTATCGGAAGCGGATGCACTCGCTGCCGTTGATCGCTTGTTCGAATCGAACGCTCCCGCCCTGACGGTAGAGTTCCAGGGCGGCGAGCCACTTCTGGCCTTCGAACGTGTACGCCAGATTGTCGAATGGGTAGCTGCACGAAACCTGGTCGAGCAACGGGATATTCAGTTCGTCATAACCACAACGCTGCACCACCTGACGGACGAAATACTCGACTTCGCAAAACAGCACAACATCCAGTTCTCGACTTCCCTCGATGGACCGGCGCCCTTGCACAATGCCAACCGCCCGACGCCTTCACGGGACTCTTACGAGCGCACCGTGGAAGGCATCAAACGGGTCCGCGAGCATCTTGGACACGACGCAGTCTCCGCGCTGACAACGTTGACCTCTCGAAGCCTTGAACAGCCTGAAGCTATCATCGACGAGTATGTAAAGCAGGGCTTTTCCAGCATTTCACTTCGACCGCTCAGCCCTTACGGGTTTGCCTCCAAGAGTGCACATCGCCTTGACTATCCGATTGAGCAGTACCTGACCTTCTACACGAAGGCTCTGACCTATCTGCTGAAGATCAACCAGCAAGGGACCTACCTGTCGGAGAGCTACACCAGCTTGCTGCTGAAAAATATCCTGACGCCCTTCTCATCCGGCTATGTCGACCTGCGCTCACCCGCCGGCGCGGGTACAGCGGCTCTGGTCTACAACTATGACGGTTACGTCTACCCGTCGGACGAGGCTCGGATGCTGCTGGAGATGGGCGAAAACGGTTTAAGGTTGGGCACAGTCCAGCAACCCTTGTCAGAACTTTTGGCCTCACCCGTCATGGAGGCGCTGCTTGCCAGTGGCGTCGCGGAGGCATTGCCGGGCTGTTCGGATTGCGCATTGGTTCCCTACTGCGGCGCAGACCCGGTCGAACATTATGCACGCCAAGGTGATCCGATCGGACACCGGTTGTTCAGCAGTTTCTGCAAGAAGAACATGGGGCTGTTAAAGCACTTGTTCGCCTTGCTACGCGACGGAGATGACAACGTCCAAAGGGTACTGCTGTCCTGGCTGAACAGGCGCTCATACAGCGATGTTCGCTTCCCAGGCTACAGGGGCTGAGGACGATGCTGCGCAAAGATACCCACTTCGAAATTCAATACCTGAATGAACCAAAGCTGCTCAAGGTCATCACCCTGGATGAGTTCATTGAGCAAGGAGTCGCAGTTTGCGCCGGTGCCACGCAATTCAATGATTTACTGCTCTGGCTACCCAGCGAAGATTTTGAGCGAAATCCACATCTGGTTTCATTGCCGGTGGGCGGCTTCCTGACCCCAGAGTCACTCACTAGCCCATTCGACAACGGCAGACTGCACCTGCATTCCCCCAAAAATCCGGATGTCGTTCAACCTGGTGATGTCATTGCCATTACCCCTGGCAATACATTGGTAAGAGTGCTCTATCGACGCGGATCAGACAGTAACCTGCTTTTCATGACGGATCGTTGCAACAGCCTCTGCCTGATGTGCTCACAACCGCCTAAAGATATTGATGACCGTTGGCATATCGAGGAAAACCTTCGACTGATCGACCTGATGGACGCGGGCGAGGAAAACCTGGGGATCAGCGGCGGAGAGCCCACTCTTTATCGTGATGGCCTGCTTGAGATTCTGGCCAAGTGCAAAACCGTTTTGCCACAGAAGTCCGTACACGTGCTCAGCAATGGACGGTTGTTCAAAGATCCGAGCTGGATCGCAGCCCTCGCGGCCCTGGGCCACCCCCAGCTGAGTTGGGGCATTCCGCTGTATGCCGACAACGCAGTCGACCATGACCATGTAGTTCAGGCCCCGGGCGCCTTCAGCGAAACCGTGCAAGGACTCTATAACCTCGCGCGCGCTAACCAGATCATTGAGATACGCGTGGTACTCAGTCGCCTGACCACACCACGCTTGCCTGAATTAGCCCATTACGTGTTCAGGAACCTCCCCTTCGTACGGCACGTTGCGTTGATGGGTATCGAAAGTACTGGTCTGGCCAGAAAGCACTACGAGGAGTTGTGGATTGACCCGCTGGATTATCAAGAAGCATTGAGCCAAACCGCCTATTTCCTCTTCAACCGTGGGATGCCGGTTTCGATCTACAACCTGCCCTTGTGTTTGATCCCACCCCACCTCTCACGATTCGCCCGCCAGAGCATCTCCGACTGGAAAAACCTGTTCATCGATACCTGTCAGCAATGCGCTGCCGTCAAACATTGCTCAGGGTTCTTCAAATCCCACACTGACCGCTGGCAGAGCCGCGGCGTACGACAACTATCGACCGAGGCCTTTAGCGCCTATGCAAGGAGTGCACAGTGAAACTGCTTGACCGCTGGAAAATCCTGATCAGTGGCATCACCTTGTTGCCAATGGCTGGTACCACATTGGCACAGGCGGGCCATACACCGCTCGCCGATGCGAACTGGCAACCAAACGACAAGCTGCAGCCTCCAGTCTTTGCCAATACGCTCAATGCCGCAGACGCAGTGAACATTTATGCGGCACATCGCTCGCACAGCTCACATCGGTCCCATAGCTCCCACAGCTCCCATTACAGCGGGTCCGGTGGCTATAGCGCACCTCGCTACTACAGCCCGCCCGCAACCAGCACACGGAGCTACAGTGCGCCGAGTACCTCGCACAGTACTTCAGGTAGCAATAGCCTTTATCAGTCGTCCGGCACTACTCCCGGAGCGAGCCCGGCTTCGTCAAAGACACGTGCGACCAACGAACAGAAAAGCAACCTGGTCAAGCGCGTACAGACTGCACTGATGGTTCGCCAGTACTATCAAGGCACAATTGATGGGGTCATGGGCAAGGCTACTCGTGGCGCGTTGATGGCCTTCCAAATGGATAGCGCACTGACCGTGAATGGCAGGATGGATACACCCACTCTCAATTCCCTGGGGATCAAGATTCCATAAACTTCGTCAGGTTAAGACTCCACCGCGAACTCGCTCTAGCAACCGGTGAGTCCCAATGCAAGCCGTTAGCGGCAGGTTCTGATTACTGCGCATAAGTGATAAAGGCGCTTGGCCATTAGCACAAGCGCCCTAATCGACCCTACTCACCCAGCGCTCGTATAGTCCCCTCTGGATTACAAAAACCAGGAAAGGACTCCATGGGTCACAAACTTCCACCCCTCTGCCAATGGCTGGCCATCCTGGCCCTCACCTGCAGCACCCCGGCCCTGGCCGCACCCGCCTCCGGCGACTACTGGATCATCTACGGCAAAGGCGAACGCCTGCACAACGAGGTCTACGTCGCCGATGCCGCCGGCATCCTGCAAAAGCCCGGTGGCGTGCAATCGGCCCAGGTCATGCAGCTGTTCGAAGACCCGGCCTTCCCGACCCTCGCCGCCTACGAGGTGCAGGTCAAATGCAAACAGCGCCAGATCCGTCTGGACAGCGCCCGGGCGATACGTCGCTTCGACGGCGCCGTGAGGGATGTGAAAACCAACGCCAAAGACTGGGTCGCACCAAAGGACTACTGGTTGCAGCGCACCTTCGCCTTCGTCTGCGCCCCCGATAACCGCGCGCGCAACCAGATGCTGTCGATCGGCAAGATGCCGGCGGCGAAGATGGTCGCCACCATCCAGGCCATGTTCATCCAGTTGATTGGCGTCCAAGCCAACAGCCAGGCGGTGCAGGAGCTGGACGACATGCTGGCGAACACCCCACGATGAGCACACGCCCTCTGCTGTTCCTTGGCCTGTTGCTGCCTGCGCTGGCCGGCTGCATCCCGACCCTGCCGGAGCTGATGGCGGGCAACCAATGGCAAGGGCGCGACGCCAAGCAGGCCATCGACTTCTTCGGCCCACCCATGCGCATGGAGCCGTTGCCCGGCGGCGCTGGGGTGCAGTTGGGCTGGTACCGCGATACCACCTACGTGCAAAAGGAGGTGGTCGGCAGCACCGCCGAGATGCAAGGCAACGTGATGGTCCATACCAACTACTGGGATGACGTGGCCCACCCTGGCGGCTGCACGATTTTGATGTCGGTGAACAAGGCGCGGCAGATCAACGATTTCTCCACCAAGGGGCGCTGTAATGGCGTGAACCTAGCGCCCTAGCGGCTAGCCGAAACGCGGGAGCAGGCCTGTGGGATCGGGCTTGTGGGCGCGGACTTGTATGAGCGGACTCGTGGG
>NZ_SOZA01000006.1 GCF_004519305.1 Pseudomonas sp. RIT623
GCAACTAGGGGAGATTGCACATGTACATGCTCGACGGGCTGTCACTGCTTCTGGCGGTGGCGTTGGCGGTTTACCTGCTGGTGGCGCTGCTGCGCGCCGATCGCGGCTGAGGGGCGACCATGCACAGTTACGATTACCTGCTGCTGCTGGCGTTCTTCGCCATCGTGCTGTTGCCGGCGCCCTGGCTCGGACGCTTCTACTACAAGGTGATGGAAGGCCAGCGTACTTGGCTGTCTCCCGTCCTCGGCCCGGTGGAGCGGGGCTGCTACCGCCTGGCCGGGGTGAACGCCGAACAGGAGCAGGGCTGGAAGCAGTACACCCTGGCGCTGCTGGCCTTCAACCTCGCGGGCTTCCTGCTGTTGTTCGCCGTGCTGCTGCTGCAAGGCTCGCTGCCACTGAACCCGCAGCACCTGCCGGGCCAGGAATGGTCGCTGGCGTTCAACACCGCGGTCAGCTTCATGACCAACACCAACTGGCAGGCTTACAGCGGTGAAGCCTCGGTCAGCTACCTGACGCAAATGATCGGCCTGACCGTGCAGAACTTCGTCAGTGCCGCCACCGGCCTGGCCGTGCTGGTCGCCCTGTGCCGGGGTATCGCCCGACGGTCTGCCAATACCCTGGGCAACTTCTGGGTCGACCTGACCCGCGCCACCCTCTACGGCCTGCTGCCGCTGTGCCTGCTGCTGGCATTGTTGCTGGTGTGGCAGGGCGTGCCGCAGACCTTCGCCGACTATGCCCACGCCATCACCCTGCAGGGCGCCGAGCAGACCATCCCGCTGGGCCCGGCCGCCAGCCAGATCGCCATCAAGCAGTTGGGCACCAACGGCGGTGGCTTCTTCGGCGTCAACTCGGCGCACCCGTTCGAGAACCCCACGGCCTGGAGCAACCTGTTCGAAGTGGCCTCGATCATCCTGATCCCGGTGGCCCTGGTATTCACCTTTGGCCACTATGTGAAGGACCTGCGCCAGAGCCGCGCGATCATCGCCTGCATGCTGGCGCTGTTCCTGATCGGCGGCAGCACCGCGCTGTGGTCGGAGCACCAGCCCAATCCGGCCCTGGAAAGCGCCCAGGTGCAACAAGGCGCGCCGCTGGAAGGCAAGGAAAGCCGTTTTGGCAGCACAGGTTCGGTGCTGTGGACGGTGACCACCACCTCGGCCTCCAACGGTTCGGTCAACGCCATGCACGACAGCCTCAACCCGCTGACCGGCATGGTGGCGATGGTCAACATGATGCTTGGCGAGGTGATCTTCGGCGGCGTCGGCGCCGGCCTCTACGGCATGCTGCTGTTCGTGCTGATCGCCGTGTTCCTGGCCGGCCTGATGATCGGTCGCACCCCGGAATACCTGGGCAAGAAGCTGCAAGCCCGTGAAGTGCAACTGCTGGTGGCGACCCTGCTGGTGATGCCGGTGGGCGTGCTGGTGCTCGGCGCCATCGCCGCCAGCCTGCCAGGGCCTGCCGGCGCGGTGACCAACCCCGGCGCCCACGGCTTCAGCCAACTGTTGTACGCCTACACCTCCGGTACCGCCAACAATGGCTCGGCCTTCGCCGGCTTCGGCGCCAACACCCCGTTCCACAACGTGATGATCGGCCTGGCCATGCTGATCGGCCGCTTCGGCTACATCCTGCCAGTGCTGGCCCTGGCCGGCAGCCTGGCGGCCAAGAAAAGCGCGCCGCAAGGCCTGAACAGCTTCCCCACCCATGGCCCGCTGTTCACCACGCTGCTGCTGGTGACCATCCTGCTGGTCGGTGGCCTGACCTTCCTGCCGACCCTGGCCCTGGGGCCGATTGCCGAACACCTGAGCCTGGGTTTCTGAGGGACACACCATGAACATGCCCATTCCCGAAGTGAAGGCGCGTCATAGCGCCAAGGACCAGACCCGTTTCGCCGCGCTGTGGCGCCCGGCGCTGGTGCAGGCTTTCGTCAAGCTCGACCCGCGTCAGCTCAAGCGCTCGCCGGTGATGCTGGTGGTGGCGCTGACCGCCGTATTGACCACCGTGCTGTGCTTCGCCCCCGGTAGCGGGGTGAGCACAGCCGTGGCGGTGCAGATCGCCCTCTGGCTGTGGTTCACCGTGCTGTTCGCCAACTTTGCCGAAGCCCTGGCCGAAGGGCGCGGCAAGGCCCGCGCCGACAGCCTCAAGGCTGGCAGCCAGGGCCTGACGGCCCAGCGGCGCAAGGCCGATGGCGGTTTCGAAACCGTGGCCGCCACGCAGTTGCGCAAGGACGATGTGGTGCGGGTAGTGGCCGGTGAGATGATCCCCGGCGACGGCGAGGTGCTCGAAGGCATCGCCGCGGTCAACGAGGCGGCCATCACCGGTGAGTCCGCCCCGGTGATCCGCGAGTCCGGCGGTGACCGCTCGGCCGTCACCGGCAACACCCGGCTGGTCTCCGACTGGCTGCTGATCCGCATCACCAGCAACCCCGGCGAATCGACCCTGGACCGCATGATTGCCCTGGTCGAAGGCGCCAAGCGGCAGAAGACCCCCAACGAGATCGCCCTGGACATCCTGCTGATCGGCCTGACCCTGATCTTCCTGATCGTGGTGGTGACCTTGCAGCCGTTCGCACGTTTCGCTGGCGGCGAGTTGCCGCTTATCTTCCTCGCCGCGCTGCTGGTGACGTTGATCCCCACCACCATCGGTGGCCTGTTGTCGGCCATTGGCATCGCCGGCATGGACCGCCTGGTGCGCCTGAACGTGATCGCCCGCTCTGGGCGCGCCGTGGAAGCGGCAGGCGACGTGCATACGCTGATGCTCGACAAGACCGGCACCATCACCTTCGGCAACCGTCGCTGCAGCGCCCTGCACGCAGCCTCCGGCGTGACTGCCAAGGAGCTGGGGGCCGGCGCCTTGCTCGCTTCGCTGGCCGATGACACTGCCGAGGGCAAGTCGATCGTCGAGTACCTGCGCCAGTTGCACGACTTCGCCGAACCTGCAAGCAATCAGTACCAAGCCATTGCCTTCAGCGCCGAGACGCGCCTGTCGGGCATCGATTTCCAGCAGCGCCGCTACCGCAAGGGCGCCGTCGACGCGGTGCTGGCTTTCTGTGGCCTGCAACGCCTGGAGCTGCCCACCGCCCTGGCCCGTGAAGTGGAACGCATCGCCCAGAGCGGCGGCACCCCGCTGCTGGTGTGCGTCGACAAGCACCTGCTCGGCGTGATCCACCTCAAGGACGTGGTCAAGCCCGGCATCCGCGAGCGCTTCGCCGAACTGCGCAAGCTCGGCATCCGCACCGTGATGGTTACCGGCGACAACCCACTGACCGCCGCCGCCATCGCCGCCGAGGCTGGGGTCGATGACGTGCTCGCCGAGGCCACCCCGGAGAAGAAGCTGGCGCGGATCCGCCAGGAGCAGAACGACGGCCGCCTGGTGGCCATGTGCGGCGATGGCGCCAACGACGCCCCGGCCCTGGCCCAGGCCGATGTCGGCATGGCCATGAACGACGGTACCCAGGCCGCCCGCGAGGCCGCCAACATGATCGATCTGGATAGCGACCCGACCAAGCTGCTGGATGTGGTGCAGGTGGGCAAGGAGCTGCTGGTCACCCGCGGCGCGCTGACCACCTTCTCCATTGCCAACGACGTGGCCAAGTACTTCGCCATCCTGCCGGCGCTGTTCGCCGCCATCTACCCGCAACTGGGCGTGCTCAACCTGATGCACCTGGCCAGCCCGCAGAGCGCGATCCTCTCGGCCATCGTGTTCAACGCGCTGATCATCATCGTGCTGATTCCCCTGGCGCTGCGCGGGGTGCGGGTACAGGCCGCCAGCGCCGCCCACTTGCTGCGGCGCAACCTGCTGATCTACGGCCTGGGCGGGATCCTCGTGCCGTTCGCCGGGATCAAGCTGATCGACATGCTGCTCACTGCGCTGCACCTGGTCTGAAGGAGAGACGAACATGACTGCATACGTACGCGCGGCCCTGAGCCTGGTCTTGCTGATGACCCTGGTCACCGGCGCCTTGTACCCGCTGGCGGTGACCGGCATCGCCCAGGTGGCCTTCCCCCAGCAGGCCAATGGCAGCCTGGTGCGCGATGACCGTGGCCAGGTACGCGGCTCGGCGCTGATCGCCCAGCAATTCAAGGGCGATGGCTGGTTCCAGTCGCGGCCTTCGGCCGGTGACTACGCCACCGTATCCAGCAGCGCGAGCAACCTGGCGCCGAGCAACCCGGCCCTGGCCGCGCGCGTCGACGACGCGGCCAGCGCGCTGTACCAGGCGCAGCAGGGGCCAGTGCCGCTGGCGCTGCTGACCACCTCGGGCAGCGGGCTGGACCCGCACCTGCCGCCGGACGCCATCGCCTATCAGCTGCCACGGGTGGCGGCGGCGCGGCAGGTGCCGGTCGAGCGCTTGCAAGTGCTGGTGAATGACGCCACCCTGCGGCCATTGGTCGGGCCGCCGGTGGTCAATGTACTGGCGCTGAACCAGGCGTTGGAGCGCCTGGCGCCGATTAGGTAGGAGCGGCCTTGCGTCGCGAAAGGGTCGCGCAGCGGCCCCAGGGTTCAAGTGTTGATACAAGGATCGCCGGGGCCGCTTTGCGGCCCTATCGCGACACAAGGCCGCTCCTACAGAAACTGAAAGGTTGCTGATAATTGCACCTGATTAAGGACTCAAACATGAGTGACTCCACCCGCGCCGACGCGCTGTTGGCCGGCCTGCCCCGCGAAGGCCGCGGCCGGCTCAAGGTGTTCCTCGGCGCCGCGCCCGGGGTCGGCAAGACCTTTTCCATGCTCCAGGCCGCCCACGCCCAGCAACGCCAGGGCGTGCAGGTGGTGGCGGGGGTGGTCGAGACCCACGGCCGCGCCGAGACCGAGGCCCTGCTCGGCGGGCTGACCCAACAACCCCTGCTGCGCAGCGAATACCGCGGCGTGATGCTCGAGGAAATGGACCTGGACGGCCTGCTCAAGGCCGCGCCACCGTTGGTGCTGGTGGACGAGCTGGCCCACAGCAATGCCCCCGGCAGCCGCCACGCCAAGCGCTGGCAGGATGTGCAGGAGCTGCTCGCCGCCGGTATCGACGTGTACACCACGGTCAACGTCCAGCACCTGGAAAGCCTCAACGACAAGGTGCGCGACATCACCGGCGTGCAAGTGCGCGAAACCCTGCCGGACTGGGTACTGCAGGAGGCTTTCGAGCTGGTGCTGATCGACCTGCCGCCACGCGAGCTGCTCGAACGTCTGCGCGAAGGCAAGGTCTACGTGCCCGAGCAGGCCCGTGCCGCCATCGATGCGTTTTTCTCCCAGACCAATCTCACCGCCCTGCGTGAACTGGCCATGCACACCGCTGCCGCCCAGGTCGATGCCGACCTTGCCAGCGGCTACCGCCAACGCGGCCAGGAAGCCCCGGCCCTGCGTGGCCGGTTACTGGTGGGCATCGATGGCGATGAGCAGGCCGAGCGGCTGGTGCGCCATGCCTGCCGCGTAGCCCAGCGCCGTCACCTGCCATGGAGCGCGGTGCATGTCGACAATGGTCGCCTACGTGACGAAGCCGCCCGTCATCGTCTGCAAGCTGCCCAGCAACTGGCTGAGCGCCTGGGTGGCGAGGTGGTGTTGCTGCGTGCTGGCGAGGTGGCGCGTACCTTGATCCAGCATGCCAGCGAGCGCCGCGCCAGCCTGGTGCTGGTGGGCCAGTCCCGCGACCTGCTGCGCCGACGCTTCTTCGGTGCCGGCGTGGCGACCCGTCTGCTGCGCGAAAGCCATGGCCTGGAAATCAACGTGCTCGACCGCGACGCCCAGCCGCAACCGCCGCGGGCGGCGGTCAAGCGCGTGTGGGTGTGGCGCCATTACCTGCTGGCGCTGCTGGCCACGCTGCTGGCCGCTGGCTTGTCGTGGGCGGTGTCCAGCGTGCTGGCGCTGCCCAATATCTCGCTGGTGTTCCTCGCCGCCGTGTTGCTGGTGGCGGTGCGCAGTAGCCTGGGCCCGGCGCTGGCCTGCGCGGCGCTGTCATTCCTGACCTACGATTTCCTGTTCATCCCACCGAATTTCTCGTTCAGCATCCAGCGCGAAGAAGACGTGCTGACCTTGGTGTTCTTCCTGCTGATGGCCGCGCTCACCGGCAACCTCGCCGCGCGTCAGCGCCGCCAGTTGCAAGCGCTGCGTGAAACCCAGGCGCAGACCAACCAGTTGCTCGACCTGTCGCGTCGGTTGACCGTGGCCACTGACCGCCAGGCAGTATTCAGCGCCGCCGGCCAGCACCTGGATGGCTGGCAGGACGTGCAGGTATGCCTGCTCGAGCGTAGCGCCGATGGCCTGCTGCAAGTGGCCAGCGGCGCTGCCCCGGCTTTCACCGACAACGAGCGCGCCGCCGCCGAATGGGCCTGGCAGCACGGCCAGGGCGCCGGTTTTGGCAGCGATACCTTGCCTCATGGCCGCTGGTGGTGGTGGCCGTTGGCGGTGGACGACCAGGCCCTGGCGCTGCTCGGCGTGCGCCCGCGCAGCGGCGAGCCGCTGACGGCCCAGCGCCGGCGCTTGCTGATGGCCCTGGCACAACCCCTGGCCCAGGCCTTGGCCCGCGCCCGCCTTGGCGAGCAGTTGGAAGCCGCGCGCCTGCACGGTGAAACCGAGCAACTGCGCAGCGCCTTGCTCGCCTCGGTGTCCCACGACCTGCGCACGCCGCTGACGGCGATGCGCGGCAGCATCGACAGCCTGCTGGCGCTGGGCGACGCCATCTCCCCGGATGACCGGCGCGAGTTGCTGGAGGGTACTCGCAACGAAGCCGAGCGCCTGGACCGCTACATCCAGAATCTGCTGGACATGACCCGCCTGGGCCACGGCAGCCTCAAGCTCGCGCGCGACTGGGTGGCCCCCGGCGATATCGTCGGCAGCGCGCTAAACCGCCTGCGCGTGGTGCTGGCGCCGCTGCGGGTGCATAGCGAAGTCCCCGGCGAACTGCCGTTGCTGTTCGTGCATGCAGCGTTGATCGAGCAGGCGCTGGTCAATGTGCTGGAAAACGCCGCGCGTTTCTCGCCCGCGCAAGGACGCCTGGTATTGCAGGTGCAGGTGCGCGACGAGCAGCTGTGCTTCGCCGTCAGTGACCAGGGGCCTGGCATTGCGCTGGAGGAGCGCGAGAAGATCTTCGACATGTTCTACACCGCCGCTCGGGGCGACCGTGGCGGGCAGGGCACCGGCCTGGGCCTGGCCATCTGCCAGGGCATGATCGGCGCCCATGGCGGGCACATCCTGGTGGGCGACGGCATCGATGGCCAGGGCACCTGCATCACTCTATGCTTGCCGCTGCCGACCCAACCCGCTAGCGAAAGTGAAACACCATGAGCCAAGCCGCCACCCTGCTGGTCATCGACGACGAGCCGCAGATTCGCAAGTTCCTGCGCATCAGCCTGGCGTCCCAGGGCTACAAGGTGATAGAGGCCGGCACCGGTAGCGAGGGCCTGGCCCAGGCGGCGCTGGGCAAGCCCGACCTGGTGGTGCTCGACCTCGGCCTGCCGGACATGGACGGCCAGCAGGTGCTGCGCGAGCTGCGTGAATGGAGCACGGTACCGGTGATGGTGCTGTCGGTGCGGGCCAGCGAGGTGCAGAAGGTCGATGCGCTGGATGGCGGGGCCAATGACTACGTGACCAAGCCGTTCGGCATCCAGGAGTTTCTGGCGCGGGTGCGGGCCTTGTTGCGCCAGGCGCCACAGGCGGGCGGGGTGGTCGCGACCGCGAGCTTCGGGCCGCTGGTGGTGGATTTTGCTTTTCGCAAGGTGACCCTGGACGGCGTCGAGGTGGCGCTGACGCGCAAGGAGTACGCACTGCTGGCGCAACTGGCCGGGCACCCGGGGCGGGTGATTACCCAGCAGCAGTTGCTCAAGGATATCTGGGGGCCGACCCATGTCGACGACACCCATTACCTGCGGATCGTGGTGGGGCACCTACGGCAGAAGCTGGGCGATGACCCCACGGCGCCACGGTTCATCATTACCGAAGCAGGGGTAGGGTATCGCCTGGTGACACCGGCCTGAGGTCACAAGGGCGCCGCGCATCCTGTAGGAGCGGCCTTGCGTCGCGAAAGGGCTGCGCAGCGGCCCCGGCGATCTACGCGGCGCAGCTGAAACCTGGGGCCGCTACGCGCCCCATCGCGACGCAAGGCCGCTCCTACAGGGGACGCGGTGTGTTTGTGGATCAGATATCCAGCTCCAGGGCCAGCAGCTCCTGCACGCTCTGGCGGCGGCGGATCATCCGCAGGTTGTCCTGCTCGATCAGAAACTCCGGCAGCAGCGGTCGGCTGTTGTAGTTCGACGACATCGAGGCACCATAGGCCCCAGCGTCGTGAATCACCAGCAGATCGCCCACCTTGGCCTGGGGCAGGTCCTGGGGCGTCAGCTCCTCGTCGTTCTGGGTGAACACATCACCGGACTCGCACAGCGGCCCGGCCACCACGGTCGGTTGCAGGGGGCGATTGACTGGGCGCCCCACGGCATCGAACAGGCTCATGCGGTGATAAGCACCATACATCGCCGGGCGCATCAGGTCGTTGAAGCCGGCATCGACCAGGATGTAGTGCTTGTCGCCCATCTGCTTGACGGCGCGCACCTCGGTCACCAGGTAGCCGCACTCGGCCACCAGGAAACGTCCCGGCTCGATCTCCATGCGCACGGGGTGGCCGAGCATCGCCTCGATCTCCGAGCGCGCCACCGCCCAGGTGCGGGCATAGCGCTGCAGGTCAACCGGCTGGTCGCCGTCGCGGTAGGGCGTGGACAGGCCGCCGCCGATGGAGAAGGCCTCGATGTCCATGCCCAG
Source organism: Pseudomonas sp. RIT623 (assembly GCF_004519305.1). GTDB lineage: Bacteria > Pseudomonadota > Gammaproteobacteria > Pseudomonadales > Pseudomonadaceae > Aquipseudomonas. The sequence continues at coordinate 8,731 of NZ_SOZA01000006.1, forward strand.
GCGGCCGATCAGTCCGACCATGGCGCTGGCCACCTGCTCCAGGTGCTGGTAGTCCACCCCCGAGCCGATATGCATGTGCACGCCCACCAGGTGCAGGCCGTACTGCTGCACGCAGGCCAGCGCCTCAGGCAGTTGCGCGTGCCAGATGCCGTGCTTGCTGTTTTCGCCGCCGGTGTTGGTCTTGCGGCTGTGGCCGTGGCCGAACCCAGGGTTGATGCGCAGCCACACGCGGTGGCCTGGGGAGTGCTCGCCCAACTGGCGGAGCATGTCGATGGAGCCGGCGTTGACCTCGATGCCGGTCTCGACCACCCGCGCCAGGGTCGGCTGGTCCAGTACATCGCAGGTCAGCACCACGCCTGCCGGTTCACCCCCCACCGAAGCCCCGGCGGCGAAGGCACGCTCCATTTCCCCCAGGGATACCGCGTCGAGCACCAGGCCGCGTTCGCGGATCAGGCGCAGCACGTGCAGGTTGGGGTTGGCCTTTTGCGCGAAGCGCACGGTGTCGAAGTGCTGCTTGAGCTGGTCGATGCGTTGGCCGATGGTCCGGGCATCGTAGGCCCAAAGCGGCGAGCCGTGCTGGCGGACGGCGTTGGCCAGGAGCGGGGCAGGGGTGGTCATGGTGGTGTTCCTTGTTTGGGATGCACCGATGGTGAGGCAATCATGCAATCCAGAAAAATATCTATTCTTGGCCTTGCTATTCATATTTGATATGTAGATCAATCGTTGTAGGCGCAGGCCTTGCCAGCGAACACCAGCGTAACCGCTGCCACCACAACCCGGAGCCAGCCGTGAAACTGTCCATCCGCCATATCGAAGTCTTCCGCGCGATCCTGACCGCTGGCAGCGTCACCGGCGCCGCGCGCCTGCTGTTCACCTCCCAACCCACCGTCAGCCGCGAGCTGGCGCGCATGGAGCAGGTCACCGGGCTGACTCTGTTCGCGCGCGAAGGCGGGCGCCTGGCCCCCACCGCCCAGGCCTTGCTGCTGATCGAGGAAGTCGAGCGTGCCTTCGTCGGCCTCGAGCGCATCGACCGTTTCGCCCAGGCCATCCGCAACTTCGAGCAGGGCCGGCTGGCCATCACCTGCCTGCCGCTGTTCTCGCAAACCCTGCTGCCCAAGGCCTGCCAGCGTTTCCACCAGCAGCACCGTGGTGTCAGTGTCAGCATCACCGCGCAGGAATCGCCGCTGCTGGAGGAATCGCTGGTCGCCCAGCAGCACGACCTGGGCTTGACCGAGGTCGAGCAGGTGCCACGGGGGGCGGTAGGCGAACTGCTGTTCAGTGCCGACATGGTCTGCGTGCTGCCCCAGGGGCATCCACTGCAAGCCAAGCCGGTACTGGCTCTAGGCGATTTCCACGAGGTCGACTTCATCAACCTGGCCAGCCTGGACACCTATCGACAACAGCTCGACCAGTACTTTCGCGCGGCCGGGGTGAACCGCCGCACGGTGATCGAGACCACCAGCGCGGCGTCGGTCTGCGCCATGGTCCGACAGGGCTTGGGGGTGGCGATCATCAACCCATTGAGTGGCCTGGACGCGGCGCACAGCGGGTTGGCGATGCGCCGTCTGGCACTGTCGGTACCGTATCGGGTGATGTTGATCCAGCCCGAGCACCGCCCGGCCTCGGTGGTGGTCGAGCCGTTTTGCCAGGCGTTGCGCGAGCAGGCGCGGGTTATAGCCACGGCGCTGGGCGCCTTGTAGGGATGGCCCGGGGATCATCCGTGGGGGCGGGCAAGCCACTCAGGGGGTGGCGCAGGTGATGACCGCTTCGCAGGTCACTGGGAAGTTCACCGAGTTGGCAATGAAACATTCATGGTGGGCCTGTTCATGCAGGTGCATGGCCAGGTCGATGTCCGACGCCTGGCTGACCACGATCCGGGGGCGTAGCACGACCTGGGTGAAATGGCCTTTGCGCGTGCTGCTACCTTCGACCATCCGCCCGTGCGGCTGGTCGAGGTATTCGAGCACGTTCACCTGGTTGACCGCACACAGGTGCAGGTACCACAACTTATGACAGGCCGAGAGCGAGGCGAGCAGCATGTCCTCGGGGTTCCAGCGGTGCTGGTCGCCACGGAACGCCGGGTCGGCGGAGCCGAGCAATGTGCGCTTGCCCGGCATGTCGACGGTGAAGTCACGTGTGTAGGCATCATAGCTGGCGGTGCCCTTGCCAGTATTGCCTACCCAGTTCACGGTGACGCTGTACTCATGTTCCTTCATGGTGGATCTCCCAGGCTTGGTAGGGCGAGGCGGGTGCGAGCAGAAATGTACTACAGCCGATCCTCGATATCAGCCGCTGGGTCGCCCACTCGAACAGTGCCATCAGGCAGGGCAGTTGAAAATGCGCGGTCATCCGTTCGACCGAGTCCCAATAGCCGGTGATGATCCAGGGGCCTTTCAAAGCGTCCGTGTAGGCGAGGGTATAGCGCTGGCAGCCCGAGGTGCGATTGAGCGTCTCCAGCAGGGCGCCCAGGCGTATCCGCAAAGCGGCCGTGGCGCCGGGGGTGGGCACGATTTCCACGGTATTGATTGCAACCAGGCCCATGCGCCCATCACTCCCTTGGTTACTTGGCCAATAGCCGGTCTGCCACCTTGAACGCTTCCTCCTGGCTGGCCGCCACGAACAGCGGATACCCCCAGAACGCTTCGAACGTTGGCCTGAAGGCACGCACGCAGGCCTGCCTGGCGGGATCTGGCTCGACATTGATCTGCCCCCTGACAAACGTACGCAGCGCGGTCTTGTGGCGTTTCATCCACAACGACAGTTGCTTGCGCTCTTCGTGGGCGTGCTCGCGCTCCTCGCGTTGTGCGCTGTCGGCATCGAGCAACACGAACGGCTCCTCGCGCAGCAGCAGTGCCTCGAAGGTGGCGAAGCCCTCGTCGGTGGTATCGATGCCGGCATTGCCGAGCTGCATCCAGACCAACGGGAAATAGGTGGTGTTCAACAACATGACGAGTCCTCCTGAAAACAAAGCGTCGACGACGCAGTGCCACGATAGCCAGGCCAGTGATGGACGTCATTGCGCAATTTAGTCATTCTATTTTTCATTCCGGCCATCGTTCAGGACCCCGCCGTGCAATCCAGCAGCGCCGCAGATCATCCACCTACGTGGGACATCGATGGCATGGCCCGCCAGGTCATCGCCCTCAATGCCTCCTCGGTCGGTAGCGACTGGGAACATGCGCCGCACCGGCACCGCAAGGCGCAGCTGATCTATTCGGTACGCGGGGTGCTCAACTGCGAAGTGGATGCCGGCGTGTGGATCGTGCCGCCGCAGTGCGCGCTGTGGATCCCCGGCGACCTGCTGCATGCGGTAAGGGGGTCGGGGCAGACTGAGTGCTATTGCCTGTTCGTCGAGCCGGACACCGTGGTTGGCCTGCCTGCGGTGTGCTGCACGCTGGCGGTGTCGCCGCTGTTGCGTGAGCTGCTGTTCAAGGCCAGCGGTTTCGAGGCGCTATACGCCGAGCACGGGCCACAGGCACGCTTGATTGCGACGCTGCTCGACGAGTTGTGCGCGGCTCCGGTCGAAGACCTGCACCTGCCACTGCCCAGCGACCGCCGCTTGCGCCAGTTGACCCAAGGGCTGTTGGCGCACCCGGCGAGCAAGCTCTCGGGCGCGCAGTGGGCGCGGCGCATCGGCATGAGCGAGCGCAGCATGAGTCGCTTGTTGTTGCAGGAGGTCGGCATGAGCTTTGGCCGTTGGCGTCGGCAATTGCACGTGATCCTGTCGCTGCAACGCTTGGCCAGGGGCGAAAGCGTGCAGACGGTGGCGTTGGAGCTGGGCTATGAAAGCGCCAGTGGCTTCGTCACCATGTTCCGCAAGGCCATGGGCAAGCCGCCGGCGCGCTATCTGCTGGAGCGCGGCGGCCCAGGGGAAGGCGAGACGGGGCGTATCATGCTGGCACCCTGAGCGACGCAGACGCCTGCGACACACTTTCCCCCTACCGTTCATCCCTGCAGTGGCACAAGGCCGCTCTGTTGATTGATGTTAGTATTTGAGAAGCATTAACATTAACTCCCTTGTTCTCAAATATAACATCCGTCAGGACTCCCGCCATGCCGTGCCGTTTCCCTTCTCGCCCAGCCCTGCTGGCGCTTTGCTGTACCGCCACCTTGATGGCGCAGGCTGCTGGGCCCATCCAGCTCGAGGCCACCGACGTCAATGCCGACGCGATCAAGCCAGGACCTTCCGCGTTGCCCGAGGCTTTTGCCGGGGGCCAGGTCGCCCGGGGCGGCCAGATGGGCGTGCTGGGCAACCAGGATTACATGGACGTGCCGTTCACCATGACCAGCTATACCTCCAAACTGATCGAGGACCAGCAGGCCGAGGACATCGGCGATGTGCTGGCCAACGACCCGTCGGTGCGCGAGTCGTTCGGCTTCGGCAACCAGTCAAAGGTCTTCGTGATCCGTGGCCTGCCGCTCAGTGGCGATGACATTGCCTTCAACGGGCTGTACGGCATCCTGCCGCGGCAGATCATGTCCACCGACGGGGTGGAGCGGGTCGAGGTGTTCAAGGGGCCCAATGCCTTCCTTAACGGCGTGAGCCCCACCGGCAGCGGCCTGGGCGGCAACGTCAACCTGCAATCCAAGCGCGCCGGCGATACCCCGACCCGTCGCTACACCCAGGACATCAGCAGCGATGGGCGCATCGGCGAGCACCTGGACATTGGCCAGCGCTTCGGCGAGGACAACCGCTTCGGCGCGCGGCTGAACCTCAGCCAACGCGAAGGCGAAACCGCTGTCGATGATCAGGACCAACGCACCAAGCTGTTTATTGCCGGGCTGGATTACCAGGGCGATGGCTTTCGTGTGTCCTCCGACTTCGGCTACCAGAAACAGCGCATCAATCACTTGCGCAATTCCGTGCGCCCAGGCAGCGCCACCCGGGTGCCCACCGCCCCGGACGCCAGCCACAACTATGGCCAGGCCTGGACCTACAGCGAATCGGAAGACACTTTCGGCATGATCCGTGGCGAATGGGACCTGAGCGATAGCTGGACCGCCTACCTGGCTGGCGGCGCGCGCCACACCCGCGAGCACGGCACCTACGGCACGCCGGTGCTGGTGGGCAACAGTGGCCAGGCCACCCTCGGCGGCTCGGATATCGTCCACGGCGAGGACAACAGCAGCTTCAGCGCCGGGCTCAATGGCCGCCTGCAGACCGGCCCGGTCAGCCACCAGATCGCGCTGGGCGCCAACACCCTGTGGACCCAGGCGGAAAACGCCTACACCTTCTATCGCTCGACGCCTGGCAACAGCAATATCTACAACACCGGCAAGCTACCCCGGCCCAGCGACGTCAGCATGACCGGTGGCGACATGGGTGATCCCGGCGTGACCGGCAAGACCCGCAACCGCAGCATCGCGATTTCCGACACGCTGGGCCTGTTCGACGACCGACTGCTGCTGACCTATGGTGTGCGCCGTCAGCAGTTGCGTGTGGAGAACTATTTCTACGACGGCACCACGCCAAACAGTGTTACCAACCCCTCGAAGGATGGCAGCCGCAATGGTCCTGCCTACGACAAGGGCGTGACCACGCCGGTCTACGGCATCGTGTTCAAGGCCAGCGACAGCGTTTCGCTGTACGCCAACCGCATCGAAGGCCTGGCCCAGGGGCCGAGCGCCCCGGCCAATACCCTGAACGCCGGCACCCTGTTCCCGCCAGGGCGCACCAAGCAGCTCGAGGCTGGCATCAAGTTCGACAAGCAGAGCTACGGCGCCAACCTGGCCGTGTTCCGCATCGAGAAACCGTCCGATGGCTACACCTTGGGCAACCTGTTCGTCCGCGATGGCGAGCAGGTCAACAAGGGCATTGAGCTGAGCGTGTTCGGCGAGCCCATCGACGGCCTGCGCCTGATGGCCGGTGGCACCCGCATGAGCTCGGAGCAGAAGAAAACCTTGAATGGCACCAACGACGGCAACCACGCCATCGGCGTGCCGACCTTCCTGCTCAACGCCAGCGTGGACTGGGATGTCCCCGGCGTGCCGGGCCTGGCGCTCAATGCGCGCATGCTGCGCACCGGTGGACAGTTCGTCGACGCCGCCAACAACCTTAGCCTGCCGACCTGGAACCGCTTCGATGCCGGGGCGCGCTACAAACTGAAGGTGGCCGAGAAGGACCTGACCTTGCGGGTGAACGTTGAGAACCTCACCGACAAGAACTACTGGGCCTCGGCCAATGGCGGCTACATGACCCAAGGTGATCCACGGCTGGTGAAGTTCTCGGGCACTATCGATTTCTGAGGTCCTGCCGACGCGTACCGGTGTGGCCGGTGCCTTGCGCTGCGTTGTCTGCCTCGCTTGCAAGCTGCCCCCTTCGGGCATTGCACGGCGCAGCGAAAGAGTTCTGATCCATGCTCACATGTGAGACTTGCGCAGGTCACAAACCAGGCGTAACGTGCCTCACATGTGAGACAAGGACTCTTCCTCGATGGCCGGCAAGAAAAGCTCCACCGACTACATGCGCGACATGCGCGCCCGGCTCAAGGCCGCGGGCCTGGTCAAGCGCGAGCTGTGGATCCTGCCGGAGCACGCGGCCGCCCTGCGCGGTATCGAGAAAGCATTACGCCAGCCCCACGCGGGCAACCAGGTCAGAACGGAGGATTTCATGACCGAGCACAACCACTGGACGATCGAATCGCTGCACGGCGCCCTGCAGGGTCTGGACGAGGTGCGTGACGGGTCGATCGGCCTGTCCCTGCAACAGGGCGCCGAGCCCAGCCTCAAGCTGGTGATGAACGAACTGGACGGCCTGCCGCTGTACATCGCCGTGGCTGGTGAGCAGATCTTGGTCGACACGCTGCTGGTGGAAGCCAGCCAGGTAAAAGACCGTGCTGCATTCAACGATGCGGTGCTGCGCACCCGCGACGTGTTCCCGCTGTCGTCCATCGGCCTGCACACACTGCCGTCGGGCGAGTCGGTGTACACCATGTTCGGCGCCCTGAGCGCGGCTTCGTCGCTGGACAACATCGCCCAGGAGATCCACACCCTGGCCGACAACGTCATCACCGCCGCCGAAGACTTCGAAGACTACTTCACCCGCTGATTGCCCGGAGATTCACCATGAGCCTGTTGAAAAAGATCGTTACCGCCCTGCGTGGTGGTGCTTCGGAAGTCGGTGAGGCCATCGTCGATTCCCAAGCCCTGCGCATCCTCGACCAGGAGATCCGCGACGCCGACAACAACCTGATCGACGCGCGCAACCAACTGGTCAAGATCATGGCCAAGCAAAAGACCGCGCAGCAGCGCATCGGCGAGTTCGACAAGACCATCGGCGATTGGGAACAGAAAGCCATTGCCGCCCTGGACAAGGGTGAAGACGGCCTGGCCCATGAGTGTGCGGCACGTATCGCCGAGCTGACCAACCAGCGTGACAGCGAGCAGGCGCTGGCCGACCAGTTCGGCGCGTCGGTCGCCACGCTGACCGCCACCGTGAGCAAGACCGAAGCGCAGATCAAGAGCCTCAAGCAGCAGGTCGACCTGGTCAAGGCCCGCGAGAGCGTGCAACGCGCCCAGGTGAGCGCGGCGTCGGCCACCGGCGGCGCCAATGGCAGCCTGGAGACCGCGGTCGGTTCGCTGGACCGTATCAAGAAGCGCCAGAGCGAGCGCGCGGCTGAGCTGGAAGCGGCGGCGGAACTGGCCAGCAAGGCCGATGGCAGCGACCTCGAGGCGCGCTTGAAGGCGGCCGGTATCGGTGCCAGCAACAGCGGCGCCGACGATGTGCTGGCGCGCTTGAAGGCCAAGGCGGCCAAGCCGGCGCAGTGATCCGTTGATCGGACCGGCCTATCGTGGGCCCCGCGATGGAGCCGGCCCGGCTGGCGCAAAACCCTGCTGCAGGCCCGTTGGCGGGGCACACGAAAAGCAGTATCGTGTCGCCCCCGCCAAAGGACTGCCGCGACCCAAGGGACTTTCAATGTCGCTTTCCCCCCACAGGCCCTGCCTGTTTGCTAGCGGCCAAACCTTGGCAGCTGTCCCGTCATCCCCTCAGCCAGGAGATACCCCGTGGGTTGGTTGAAACGCTTCATGGGCTTCGAAGCCCCCAAGCCGGCCGCCAGCGGCCAGCGAGCCGCCGGCAACCTGCCGTTCGGCCTGGGCAGCGGGCGCATGCTCAAGCTCGACCCTTCGCTCAAGTTGCTGCTCGATGGCCATAGCGAACTGGAAGTACCCGAACAGGAAGTGGTCTGGGCCGTCGGTGAAGTCGACCTCGGCCAGTCGGTGCGCCTGGCGCGCTTCTACATGGAAGACGAGGACTACTGGCTGCAGGTGGTGATGAACGGCGCGAGCGCCGACGATGTACGCGATATCATCCTGTTCGGCTACTACAGCGTGGTGCCGGTCACCAGCGACGCCGAGCTCAAACGCCTGGTCGGCCCCGAGTCGAACATTGGCCTGCCGTACTACGAGCACGAAGGCTACGAGTTCGTCCGCCAATGGGGCAGCGAAGAAGGCCAGACCGAGCTGACCCCGATCAGCGAATGGGTCAGCAGCCCGGAAACCAGCTACCGCATCCAGCACCTGTCGATGCTGTATGCCCGCGAGACCGGCTTGACCGAGCGCCGCGAATTCCTCCTGTTGTCGGTGGAGGAAGACGAGGAGGGCAATGTCAGCCTGACCACTTCGGTGGGTGTCACCCTGCAATCAACGGACTTCAACGTCATCTGACAAGGATTCACCATGCTCGACGCGCTTCGCATGTCGCTCAACGCCCAGGCCGTGATCGGCTTCATCCTCTACATCAGCGTGGCGCTGGTGCTGTTCTGGTTGTTCCAGTTCATCTACACGCACCTCACCCCGCACCGCGAGTTCGCCCTGATCCGTGACAACAACAGTGCCGCGGCCATCGCCCTGGGCGGCGCGCTGATCGGCTTCTCGCTGCCAGCCAGCAACATCATCGCCTACAGCGTCAGCCTGCTCGACTTCGTGGTCTGGGTGGTGATCGCCGCGGTGGTGCAGTTGCTCGCCTTTGCCCTCACCAGCCTGGTGCTCAAGGGCCTGGCCAGCCGCATCGCCAAGGGCGAGATGGCTGCCGCGATCTACGCCGCCGCCGTGGCGATCAGCGTGGGCTTCCTCAACTCGGCCTGCATGACCCCGTCGGTCTGAGCCGTCCGCGCGCAAGGAGCCATTCATGAGACGCAGTTCCGTCAAGCTGGTGCTGGCCAGTTCCCTGCCGCTGGCGCTCACCGCGTGCAGCGCGCCGGAGGAAACCTACACGGTCAGCAAGCGCAGCAACTACACCACCGTCCAGGCCTGTGTCGATGACAAGGTGCCGGTGGACGTGTGTTCCGATGCCTACATGCAGGCGCTGGCCGACCACCGCCGCGTCGCCCCGACCTATGCCGACAAAACCGCCTGCGAGGCCGACTTCGTGCCGGACTACTGCCAGGTCACCAGCGATGGCCGCTACATGCCACGCCTGGGCGGTTTCGAACTGGCGGTGTCGGGCGAGGTGAGCCAAGCCCAGGTCGATGCCGCTCGCGCCCAGGTCGAAAGCAGCGGCCAAGCCAGCAGTGGCGGCAGCAACTTCAACGGCCTGCTCACCGGCCTGCTGCTTGGCCAGGTGCTCAGCGACGGCAACCGCCAGTACTACTCGCAGCCGGTCTACCAGTACCGTGACAGCAGCGGCGGCTACCGCAGCACCACCCTTGGCCAGCAGATCGACCAGGGCAAGCGCTTCGAACGCTCCGACCAGGCCCAACAAAGTGGCGGCAGCTACGGCAGCTACTACTCCGGCAGCACCAGCGGGCGCACCTACAAGTCCAGCACTTCGACCCGCTCCAGCGTGTCCTCGTCGATCTCCCGCGGCGGCTTCGGCAGCCAGGCCACCGCGCGCAGTGGCTGGGGCGGCAAGAGCAGCGGCGGCTTCAGCTTCGGTGGTTGAGCATGCGCAAGATCCTCTGCGACGAACGTCCGGACTGGCGTGCCACCGCCGAGCGTGAAGGCTTCGCCTTCCACACCATCGACGGCGAGCGCTACTGGGACGAGCGTGGTTACTACCAGTTCAGTGAGGCCCAGGTCAGCCGTGACCTGGAGGCGCCCACCCAGGAGCTGCACGCGATGTGCCTGGACGCGGTGGCGCGCATTGTCGACAGCGAAGCGTTGATGACCCGCCTGGCGATTCCGCCAGCGTTTTTCGACCTGGTGCGTCGTTCGTGGAAGGAGGGGCATCCGCACCTCTACGGGCGTTTCGACTTCAGCTACGACGGCACGGGCCCGGCCAAGTTGATCGAGGCCAACTACGACACGCCGACCTCGCTGTACGAGGCGGCGGCGTTCCAGCTGATCTGGCTTGAGCAGCAGATCGAGCGCGGTGTGCTGCCGGCCCATGCCAGCCAGTTCAACACCCTGGCTGAAGACCTGGTGCGGGCTTTTGCCGCCTTGGAATGTGAAAGCCCGTTCTACTTCTCGGCCATCGGCGGCTCGATCGAGGACCGCGGCACCACGGATTTCCTGCGCAAGATGGCCGGGCACGTGGGTATCAGCACCCGACATATCGACCTGGAGGATATCGGTCTGAACCACGAGGGGCGTTTCGTCGATCTCGACGGGCGGCCGATCCCGCGCCTGTTCAAGCTGCACGCCTGGGAGCACATCTTCCACGAGGATTTCGGCCAGGCCATCGCCGGGTGCGACACCCAGTTCGTGGAACCGGCGTGGAAGGCGCTGATCTCCAACAAAGGCATCCTGCCGCTGTTGTGGGAGTGGCACCAAGGGCACCCGAACCTGCTGCCGGCGTTCCTCGACGCAGACCCGCGCCGCCCGGTGCCCAAGGGCTGGGTGCGCAAGCCGTACTTCTCCCGCGAGGGGGCCAACGTGGATATCCGCACCGTCGACGACCAGCGGGTGTTCGAGGATGGGCCCTACGACGATGCGCCCTACATCCTGCAGGGCTTTGCCCCCTTGCCGAAGTTCGGCGACAGCTACACGCTGATTGGTGCCTGGGTCATTGGCGACCTGGCTTCGGGGATCGGTATTCGCGAGGACGACACGCTGATCACCAAGGACAGCTCGCGCTTCCTGCCCCACGTGGTGGTGGACTGAGCGCGATCAGCTGGGCTTATACAGGGTAAGGAGATATCACTTTTCCTCACCCTCATGGGGCATCAGCATGGCGCTTTTCAGCCCGTGCGAGATGCCCGATGCAACCTGTCATGCCATCCATCGACCCTGCCATCTTCAACTTGGCCCCCGGCTTCCGGGCGCTGAGCATCACCGTGCAGGCGGCACCGATCCGTCATCCGGAGGTCGCCGGCCAGGCATTGGCCAGTGCCTGCGCCGCCGTCGTGGCAGGCCAGCCGGCCTGGGCCGACGCCCACCTGCAGGCCTGGGCCGAGGTGTTCCGCGGTTTCGGCGCCAAACCCCAGCGTACTCCCTGTTCGGCCGAAGCCTTGCGCAAGCGCGTGCTGCGCGATGGCGCGCTGCCGGCCCTCGACCCGCTGGTCGATCTGTACAACGCCATCAGCCTGGCCTATGCGGTGCCGGTCGGCGGCGAGAACCTGCAGGCCTATGTCGGCGTGCCGCGCTTGGTGCTGGCCGACGGCAGCGAGTGCTTCGACACCTTCAAGGAGGGCGCGCTGGTGCAAGAAGCGCCCGCGGCCGGGGAGGTGGTCTGGCGTGATGACGCCGGAGTTACCTGCCGGCGCTGGAACTGGCGCCAAGGTGTGCGCACCCGGCTGGACGCCCAGGCGCGGCAGATGTGGTTCGTCCTCGAAAGCCTGCCGGCGATGCCGTTGGCGGCACTGGAAGAGGCGGGCAACCGGCTGTCGGAGGGGCTGCACCGGATGATGCCAGGGGCTGGGGTGATCCAGCGCCTTGTCGATGGCCCTGAGGGGTGAACCACTACATGTTGTGTTGACCTTGCCGCTCTTGATCTATATCTTGTGTCCCGCTTTCGTTGGGGACACAGTATGTTGTGTTTTTTGTTTTTCTTAACACTAGATATGGTGTTTTCCTCTGGTAAAGCCCTCATCCGAAACGCGGCACGTTTCGGTATAAAAGCTGACTCTGAAGTCGGTTTTTCAGGTCCAGGAAGGAAGATCGCATGAACAACACGAACCCATCCCCCGCAAACCCACCGGCCGGCACCCCGCGCCGAGGGCTCGATATGGCGGAGCAGGTTGCCGCGCCAACCCCCGTGGCTGGAGAACCCGTTGCCGTGGATGAGCGAGATCTTGGCTTTGAAGAGAGAGAAGAACCTCTTCGCGACCCGGGTGATCGAGTACCAGGCCGGCGCTGCGCTGTCGTGGGATTGATGGCGAGCACGCAGGGGAGAGGCCGATGAACCGGATAAAGACGCCCTGCATCGGCTTGTGTTCGACGGTGTATGGCGATGCGGTGTGCCGTGGCTGCAAGCGCTACGATGACGAGATCATCGCCTGGAACGGCTACGACGAAGCGCGCAAGGGTGCGGTGATGCAGCGGCTCGATGGCTGGTTGGCGCAGGCCATGCGGGACCGGTGCGAGGTGGTCGATGTCGAGCGCCTGCTGGCCGGCGCCAAGGTGTTGGGGGTGCATGGCGGCTCGCGTGCCTTCGTGCATCATTGCGCCTATGAGGTGATCCGGCGCGGTGCCAGGGTCATCACGGCGCTTGAGGATTATGGTATTCGCTTGCTGCCTGCGGTGGCGTCGTTGCCATTGGACGAACTCAGGGACCTGCTGGACCAGGCTGTCTTCCAAATGGCGGTGCAGGCATCAACGGCATAGGGGCGCTCCAGCGTGTCGCCGGGTTCGCCAGCAAGCTGGCTCCTACAGGTATTGCAGGTCGCGATCGGCGTAGGAGCCGGCTTGCCGGCGAACACCGGCGCAGCCGGTGCCAGCCACCGCGTCGCCGGGTTCTCTCGGGGTCGGTTTCAGGACGCGCCTGGTCGCCCGCGTGCAACCCAGCCGCGCCAGACCTGCCATGCTCTGGGGATGCCCATGGACCGAGCGCGCCCAGACGCCCGGCCAGCGGCAAGGAGGGTGCCCGCACCGCGCCACCGTGACGTGCGCGGGCACCACAGCTGAACACCGCCGGACACTGGCCCGCCGCAAGGGCCGGGCCGGGTTGCCGAGGTCTGCTGTATGCCTGATGAGTTGAAACACCTGCCATTGATCCAGCGCGTCCTGGCCCGCGAGAAGGACACTCCCGGCGCGCTGCTGCCGATCCTTCACGCCATCCAGGCCGGTGCCGGCTACATTCCCGACCTTGCCGTCGGCGAAATCGCCCATGCCCTGAACCTCAGCCTGGCCGAAGTGCGCGGGGTGATCAGTTTCTATCACGATTTTCGTACCACGCCGCCTGCGCGTCACACCTTGCGCCTGTGCCGCGCCGAATCCTGCCAGAGTCGTGGCGCCGAAGCGTTGGCCGCGCAGTTGCGCGAGCAATTGGGGCTGGATGACCATGGCGTTAGCGCAGACGGCGCGCTCGACCTGCGCCCGGTCTACTGCCTGGGCGCCTGTGCCTGTTCGCCAGCGCTCGAACTCGATGGCCAGTTGCACGCCCGGGTCACCCCTGAACGCCTGCGGGCCCTGGTGGCTGGCTGCCGCGAGGAGGTGAAGGCATGTTGAACCTGTGCATTCCCTGCGACTCCCTGGCCCGTGCCGTCGGCGCCGACCAGGTGGCCGAGGCATTGCTTGCCGAAGCCGCCCGCCGCCAGCTGGCGCTGCATATCAAGCGCACCAGCGCCCGCGGCCTGTACTGGCTGGAACCTTTGATCGAGCTGGAGAGCGACCAGGGTCGCCAGGGCTTCGGTCCGGTGACCGTCGAGGACGTGCCCGGCCTGCTCGATGCCTTGGCCGGCAACGCCACAGGCCATCCGCTGGCGCTGGGGCCGGTCGAGGAAATAGCTTATTTGAAGACTCAACAACGCTTGCTGTTCGCCCGTGCCGGCATCACCCGCCCGTTGTCCTTGGATGACTACCATGCCAACGGTGGCTTCGAGGGGCTGCGCCGGGCCAGCGTGCTGGACGCCGAGGAGGTGGTCGCCGCGGTGCTTGAGTCTGGCCTGCGTGGCCGTGGCGGCGCGGCTTTCCCGGCGGGCATCAAGTGGCGCACCGTGCGCCAGGCCCAGGGTAGGCAGAAGTACGTGGTGTGCAATGCCGACGAAGGTGACTCCGGCACCTTCGCCGACCGCATGCTGATGGAGGGCGATCCGTTCCTGCTGATCGAAGGCATGATCATCGCCGGCCTCGCGGTGGGGGCGAACACCGGTTACATCTATGTGCGCTCGGAGTACCCGGACGCGGTGCGTGCCTTGAACGAAGCCATCCTGCTGGCTCGCGAGGCGGGCTACCTGGACGTCGCCGGCAAGGGCGTGGCCTTCGATCTGCAAGTGCGGGTCGGCGCTGGGGCTTATATCTGCGGCGAGGAAACCGCGTTGCTCGAGTCCCTGGAGGGCAAGCGCGGCATTGTTCGCGCCAAGCCGCCGCTGCCCGCGCTGGAGGGCCTGTTCGGCCAGCCGACGCTGGTGCACAACGTGCTCACCTTGGCCTCGGTACCGATCATCCTGGCCAAGGGCGCGGCGTTCTACCGCGATTTCGGCATGGGCCGTTCGCTGGGCACCTTGCCGTTCCAGCTGGCTGGCAATATCCGCCACGGCGGCTTGGTGGAACGCGCCTTCGGCCTGACCTTGCGTGAGCTGGTGGAGGTCTACGGCGGCGGCACCGCCAGCGGCCGACCGATCAAGGCGGCGCAGGTCGGTGGCCCGCTGGGTGCCTGGGTGCCGCCTGAGCAGTTCGACACGCCGCTGGACTACGAGGCCTTCGCCGCCATCGGCGCCATGCTCGGCCACGGCGGCGTGGTGCTGGCCGACGACAGCCTGAACCTGGCCAGCATGGCCCGTTTCGCCTTGCAGTTCTGCGCCGAGGAGTCCTGCGGCAAGTGCACGCCCTGCCGGATTGGCTCGACCCGTGGCGTGGAGGTGGTCGACCGGCTCATCGCCAGCACCGACCCGGCCTACCGGCAAAGCCAGGCGGCGTTGCTGCGCGACCTGTGCGACACGCTGCAATACGGCTCGCTGTGCGCCATGGGCGGCATGACCGCCTACCCGGTAGCCAGCGCCCTCAAGCACTTCCCCGCCGATTTCGGCCTGGAGGCCGCGCAATGATCAACTACTTCGACCCCCGCAGCGACATCGACCTGGGCACCCCCGAGCGGATCAGCGAGGTGCAGGTCAGCCTGGTCATCGACGGTCGCGCGATCAGCGTGCCGGCCGGCACCTCGGTGATGCGCGCCGCGGCCATGCTCGGCACCAGCATCCCCAAACTGTGCGCCACCGACAGCCTCGAGGCCTTCGGCTCGTGCCGCATGTGCATGGTCGAGATCGACGGCATGCGCGGCTACCCGGCCTCCTGCACCACGCCGGTGGGCGAGGGCATGGTGGTGCGCACGCAGACGCCACGCCTGGCCGACCTGCGGCGCAACGTGATGGAGCTGTACATCTCCGACCACCCGCTGGACTGCCTGACCTGCTCGGCCAACGGCAACTGCGAGCTGCAGACCGTCGCCGGTCAGGTCGGCCTGCGCGAGGTGCGTTATGGCTACGATGGCGCCAACCACCTGGCCGAACAGAAGGATGTGTCCAACCCGTACTTCGATTACGAGCCGAGCAAGTGCATCGTCTGCAACCGCTGCGTGCGCGCCTGTGAGGAGATCCAGGGCACCTTCGCCCTGACCATCAGCGGGCGCGGCTTCGCCTCGCGGGTGGCGGCGGCGGGGGGCGACAACTTCCTCGAGTCCGAATGCGTGTCGTGCGGCGCCTGCGTGCAGGCCTGCCCGACGGCGACCCTGAGCGAGAAAAGCCTGATCCAGCTAGGCCAGCCCGAGCGCGCGGTGACCACCACCTGCGCCTATTGTGGCGTGGGTTGCTCGCTGCGCGCCGAGATGAAGGGCGACCAGCTGGTGCGCATGGTCCCGGACAAGCACGGCGGCGCCAACCACGGCCATGCCTGCGTCAAGGGGCGCTTCGCCTGGGGCTATGCCACCCATCCGGACCGCATCACCAAGCCGATGATCCGCAAGCGCCTCGAAGATCCCTGGCAGGAAGTCAGCTGGGACGAGGCGGTGGCTTATGCCGCCAGCGAGTTGCGGCGCATCCAGCTCAAGTACGGGCGCGATTCCATTGGCGGCATCACTTCCAGCCGTTGCACCAACGAGGAAGCCTACCTGGTGCAGAAACTGGTGCGCACGGCGTTCGGCAACAACAACGTCGACACCTGCGCGCGGGTCTGCCATTCGCCCACCGGCTACGGCCTCAAGCAGACCCTCGGCGAATCCGCCGGTACCCAAAGCTTCGACTCGGTGATGCAGGCCGATGTGATCCTGGTGATCGGCGCCAACCCCACCGACGCCCACCCGGTGTTCGGTTCGCAGCTCAAGCGCCGCCTGCGCCAGGGCGCGCGGCTGATCGTCATCGACCCGCGGCGCATCGATCTGGTCGACTCGCCTCATGCCCGCGCCGAACTGCACCTGCAACTGCGCCCCGGCACCAACGTGGCCATGCTCAATGCCCTGGCCCATGTGATCGTCAGTGAAGGCCTGCTCGACCAGCGCTTCATCGATGCCCGCTGCGAGACCGAGGACTTCGCCCGCTGGCGTGATTTCGTCGCGCTGGCGGACAACGCGCCCGAGGTGCTTGGCCCGGTGTGCGGCGTGCCCGCCGAGCAGATCCGCGCCGCCGCCCGGCTGTACGCCAGCGGCGGCAATGCGGCGATCTACTACGGCCTGGGCGTCACCGAACACAGCCAGGGCAGCACCGCGGTGATGGGCATCGCCAACCTGGCCATGGCCACCGGCAACATCGGCCGCGAAGGGGTGGGGGTGAACCCGCTGCGTGGGCAGAACAACGTGCAGGGCTCCTGCGACATGGGCTCCTTCCCCCATGAGCTGCCCGGCTATCGGCACATCTCCAATGCCAGCGTGCGTGCCGAATTCGAGCAGGCCTGGGGCGTGACCTTGCAGCCTGACCCCGGGCTGCGCATTCCGAACATGTTCGAGGCCGCGCTCGATGGCAGTTTCAAGGCGCTGTACTGCCAGGGCGAAGACATCGCCCAGAGCGACCCCAACACCCAGCACGTCACCGCCGCGTTGCTGGCGATGGAGTGCGTGGTGGTACAGGACATCTTCCTCAACGAGACGGCCAAGTTCGCCCATGTGTTCCTGCCGGGCAGCTCGTTCCTCGAGAAGGACGGCACCTTCACCAACGCCGAGCGGCGCATCTCGCGGGTGCGCAAGGTGATGGAGCCACTGGCCGGCAAGGCCGACTGGGAAGCCACCATGGCCCTGGCCGGCGCGCTGGGATACCCCATGCACTATCCTGACCCGTCGGCGATCATGGACGAGATCGCCCGCCTGACGCCTAGCTTCCACCGCGTCAGCTATGCCGAACTGGAGCGCCATGGCAGCCTGCAGTGGCCGTGCAACGATGTCGCGCCCGATGGCACGCCGACCATGCACATCGAGCAGTTCGTGCGCGGCAAGGGGCGCTTCATGCTCACCGGCTACGTGCCCACCGACGAGAAGGTCAACAGCCGCTATCCATTGCTGCTGACCACCGGACGCATCCTTAGCCAGTACAACGTCGGCGCCCAGACCCGACGCACCGGCAACGTTGCCTGGCACGACGAGGATCGCCTGGAAATCCACCCCAGCGACGCCGAGAGCCGCGGCATCGCCGATGGCGACTGGGTCGGCGTGGGGAGTCGCGCCGGGCAGAGCGTGCTACGCGCCAAGGTCAGCGGCCGGGTGGCGCCGGGCGTGGTGTATACCACCTTCCACTTCCCCGAGTCCGGGGCCAACGTGATCACCACCGACAATTCCGATTGGGCCACCAACTGCCCGGAATACAAGGTTACCGCGGTGGAGGTGGTGAAGGTGTTCCAGCCCTCGGAGTGGCAGAAGCGCTACCAGCATTTCAGTGAAGAACAGCGGCGCTTGCTCGAGGAACGGCGCCAGGCGGACAAGGTGGAGGTGCGTCGATGAGCAATGACAACCTGGTCAAGATGGCCAACCAGATTGCCCACTACTTCGACAGCGAGCCGGATCATGCCAAGGCGGTGCAGGGCGTGCGCCAGCACCTGCAGAGCTTCTGGACGCCGGCGATGCGCCGGCAGCTGGCCGCGTGGGTCGAGGCGCATGCCGGGGAGGGGCTCGATGCGAAGGTGCGGGAGGCGTTGTAGCCATTCACCGGCTGCTACCGCGTTGGCAGGTTCGCCAGCAAGGCTGGCTCCTACAGGGCAGGGGCGGGACAACGTGTAGGAGCCGGCTTGCCGGCGAACACTGGCAGGCACCGTGTTGGGGGCGCCACAAGGCTGGCTCCGACAGGTGTTGTCAGGGGCATTGGCAGAAATAGACCAGCTCCGGGTCGCCGTCGTCGAGGTGCTCGATCACCCCGCTCTCGACGAACCCCTGCCGCTCCAGCAAACGGCGCATCGGCGCATTGGAACGATTGCTCGAGGTGAACAGCTTGTGCCCCGCGCAATCGGCTTGTATCCATGCCAGCAGCGCCCCAGCCACCCCCAGGCGTCGTTGGTTGCCCGCCACCATCAGCATCTCGATGAACGCGCAGCCGAAAAAATGCCGGTGCGTCACCGCATAGGCCACTACCTGGCCTTGTATCTCGGCCACCAGGCAACGGTAATGCCCGAGCCAGTAGGCAATCTGCCCGGCGCGCCGTGGCTCCTGGCGCGCGAGGCTGTCCAGCGCGACCAGGGCGTCATGGTCCTGAGCCGTGGCTATACGTATGTGCATGGCGCGATCTCCGATAACGGTCATCCGGCGATTATCGACGCCCAGGCCCTGCCTGGCGAGGCAACATGAAAAGTCCGTCATCTTTGCCGGCTTGCCCCAGGGCCGGTGCTACGCTCGCAAAAACACCGTCACGGAAGCCCACCATGGACATGAACTGGCACCAGGCCTTGCAAGAGAGCCTGCGCTGGCTGGCAATCGCCTCATCGATTACCCTCGTCTGCTTCACTGTCTGCGCGCTGCTGGCAGTGCGCCATACCCGCTGGGGCGCCCAGTTCTGGCAGTTGGCCGGGCCCTATTTCAGCTGGCGGCGCAGTTGGCGGCCACTGCTGGCCTTCGCCTTGCTGCTGGTGCTGACACTGTTCGCGGTACGCCTGAACGTGCTGTTCTCGTTCTGGTACAACGGCTTCTACAGTGCCCTGCAGGCTCTGGACCAGACCGCGTTCTGGTACCTGCTCGGCGTGTTCGCGGTGCTGGCGAGCATCCATGTGCTGCGTTCGCTGTTCACCTTCTACGTCACCCAGGCATTCACCATTCGCTGGCGGGTGTGGCTCACCGAGCGTCTGACCGCCGACTGGATGCAGGGTGATGCCTACTACCGTGGGCAGTTTCTCGCAGAGCCGGTGGACAACCCCGACCAGCGTATCGAGCTGGATGTGAACGCCTTCGTCACCGGCTCCGTGTCGTTGGCGCTGGGGGCTGTAAGCGCGCTGGTGTCGCTGGTGGCCTTCACCGGCATTCTCTGGGGGCTGTCGGCGCCGCTGACGGTGGCCGCCATCGAGGTGCCGCGGGCGATGGTGTTCGCGGTGTACGTCTATGTGCTGATCGCCACCTGGATCGCCTTCCGCCTCGGCCAGCCGTTGATTCGCCTGAATTTCCTCAACGAGCAGTTCACCGCCAATTTCCGCTACGCGCTGATGCGCCTGCGCGAAAATGCCGAGAACATCGCCTTCTACCAGGGCGCGCAGGTGGAGCGGGGCACCTTGCTGGGCCGTTTCTTCACCTTGATCGGCAATGCCTGGGCGCTGGTGTTCAGAAACCTCAAGTTCAGCGGTTTCAACCTGGGGGTCAGCCAGGTCGCCGTGGTGTTCCCGTTCATTCTCCAGGCGCCACGCTTCTTCAGCGGCGCGATCAAGCTGGGCGATGTGATGCAGACCGCCCAGGCCTTCGGCCAGGTGCAGGACTCGCTGTCGTTCTTCCGTGAGTCGTACGACACCTTCGCCAAGTACCGCGCTACCCTCGACCGTCTGACCGGCTTTCTCGATGCCAACCAGCAGGCCAGCGCCTTGCCTCGCGTGACCACCGTCGAGCAGGCCCACGCCCTGGATATCCTGGGGTTGCAGGTGCTGCGTCCAGATGGACACGCGCTGATCGCAGACCTGCGCCTGAACCTGCAGGCCGGCCAGGCGCTGCTGATCAAGGGCCCCTCGGGCAGCGGCAAGACCACCTTGCTGCGCGCCCTGGCCGGGCTCTGGCCTTATGCCCAGGGTGAAGTGCGCCGACCCTTGGGCCAGCAATCGTTGTTCCTCGCCCAGCGCCCGTACCTGCCCCTGGGCGACCTGCGCACTGCCATCGCCTATCCGGCCGCTGGCCTGCCGACGGACGATGCGCGCATGCAGCAAGCTTTGCAGCAGGTCAACCTGGCGCACCTGGTCGAGCGCCTCGGCGAGCAGCGCGACTGGTCGCGCATCCTGTCGATCGGCGAGCAACAGCGCTTGGCTTTTGCCCGGGTGCTGTTCAACCGGCCGCAGGTGGTGTTTCTCGACGAATCCACCTCGGCCATGGACGAAGGGCTGGAGCATGCGTTGTATGGGCTGTTGCGCCGCGAGATGGCGGACAGCCTGCTGGTCAGCGTCGGGCACCGCAGTACGCTGGCGGGGTTTCATTCCCATCGGCTGGAGGTGGACGGGCAGGGGGGCTGGGCGTTGTTGCAACAACAAGGGGTTCAAGCGCCAGCTTGATCCTCCACGGCGCTCGGTGCGCCAGCAAGACCGGAACAGACCATAAATGCCGTAGGAGCCAGCCTTGCTGGCGAACACCGGCGTCGCCGGTGCCAGGCACCGCGCGCTCTTATGATTCACAGGGGTGTCCGAACGGGAGTCAGCCATAGCCCTGCCAGCGTGACCAAGGCGAACACGCTTCCCATCATGAAGGTCGCCTGGTAGCCCAGCCAGTCCCACAGCCCGCCGGCCAGCACGCTGGCCAGCAGCAGCGCCACCCCGGTCAGCAAGTTGAACACCCCGAACGCCGTACCGCGCAGGTGCGTCGGGGCATGGTCGGCGATCAGCGCGGCGAAGATGCCCTGGGTAAAGCCCATGTGCAGCCCCCACAGGCCCACCCCCAGCGCCAGGCCTGGCCAGCCCGGCAGCCAGGCCAGGACCAGGTCGGCGATCACCAGCAGGCCCAGCCCGGACATCAACACACCGCGCCGGCCAACCCGGTCCGACAGCGCCCCGGCGGGGTAGGCCGACAGCGAGAACGCCAATGACATCACCACCAGCACTCCAGGCGCCCACAGGGCCGGCAAGCCCAGGGCCTGGCCGCGCAGTAGCAAAAAAGCCTCGCTGAAGCGCGCCAGGGTGAACAGCGTGGCGAGGACCGCCAGCCGCCAATAGCCAGCGCCCAGGTGCGTCAGTTCACCCAGCGCCAGCGGTGCCCGCGCCGGGCTTGCGCTAACGCTGTCGGGCTCGTGGACGAAAGCCGCCAGCACGTAGACGGCCAGGCACGCCGGGATCACGGCCACCCAGAACACTGCCTGGAAGTGGCTGGCGGTCAGCCACATCAACAGGATCGCCAGCAGCGGGCCGATGAACGCGCCCACCGTATCCAATGCCTGGCGCAGGCCGAACGCCGCGCCGCGCAGCTCGGCCGGGGTGATGTCGGCGATCAGCGCATCCCGCGGTGCGCCGCGGATGCCCTTGCCGATACGGTCGACGAAGCGCGCGGCGCTCAGCCATTCCAGCCCAGAGGCCAGCGGGAATACCGGTTTGCTCACGGCGGCCAGGCCATAGCCGATCACCGTGAGCAGCTTGCGTTTGCCCAGACGGTCGCTGAGGGTGCCGGAAAACACCTTGGTGATCGACGCCGTGGCTTCGGCGATGCCTTCGATCAGGCCTACCGCGAGCACCGAGGTGCCGAGCACGGTGACCATGTACAGGGGCAGCAGGGCGTGGATCATCTCCGAGGAGATATCCATGAGCATCGAGACCCAGCCCAGGGCCCAGACGCTGCGGGGGATGGGGTGATGGTCGGGCATGCTGCTCTCGAGGATGGCGTCGCCTTCACTGTAGCCGATGTCGCCCGCGAGCCAGGCGGCTCCTACAGGATTGCGTAACGCGCAAGCCAATCGTCAGGACTTGAAACGCCCCACCAGCCCCTTCAATTCATCAGACGTCCATATACCGCCACATATTTTTTTGCGTACAAAAAATACAGATATTGTTCTTTTTTTCGGAACTCACTGATTAACAAAGAATAATTAATCAGATGGAACAGGCAGGGTGAACGGCCCCTGAAAACTTTCATTTTTACTGGCCGTTCGTTCATTGACGCAGGCGTTAATGGCTAAATAATATCGCGCCTTTCGCACCGGCAGTTCATTGCTTCGAAGGACCGAACATGGAGCTTTTTGCCCACGGCGCACGGTGGTGCGCTGCCTTGGCTGGCCTTTGCCTGGCCGTCACCCTGAACCCGGCCATGGCCGCCTCGCCGATTCTGCCGGGGGACCAGGAGCTGATCCGCGATCGCCAGAACCGCTTGCTTGAAGAACAGCAACGGCGTCTCGAGGAGCTCAAGGATCTGCCCGGCGAGCGGACCGCGCCGGCGACGCCCACGGCGCCGAGCCAGAACCGTTGCTTTGCGATCAAGACCATCGAGCTCAAGGGCGCCGACGCCCTGTCGGCCAGCGAGCGCGACAGCCTGTTGGCACCCTATGTCGGCCAATGCCTGGGCGTCGCCCAGCTCAACGAGCTGCTCAAGGCCATCACCGACCGCTATATCGCCAAGGGCCTGGTCACCAGCCGCGCCTACCTGCCACAGCAGGACCTGTCGTCCGGTCACCTGCAGGTGCTGGTAGTCGAGGGTCGTCTCGAAGGGCTCAAGGCCGTCGAGGGCAGCAAGCTCAGCGCCCGCGAGTTGGACATGGCGTTTCCCGGCCAAGCCGGCGACCTGCTCAACCTGCGTGAAATCGAACAGATGGTCGACCAGCTCAATCGCCTGGCGTCCAACCAGGCCCGCATGCAATTGACCCCCGGCCAGGCCGTCGGCGGCAGCGAGGTGCAGGTCGCCAACACCCCGCAAAAAACCTGGCGGGTCGGCCTGTCGCGCAGCAACGATGGGCAGAAGAGCACCGGCGAGCAGCAGTGGGGCAGCAGCTTCGAGTGGGACAGCCCGCTGGGCCTGGCCGACCAGTTGGTGCTGCGCGGTGGCCATGATGCCATCAGCGACCACCAGAAGACCTCGCGCAACGCCGCGTTCTACTACAACCTGCCGTTCGGCTGGTGGAACCTCAGCTACAGCTACAGCCAGAGCGAGTACCGCGCCCTGGGTGAGGCGGCCAACTACAACTTCAAGCAGTCCGGCGACAGCCAGAACCACCAGTTGCGCCTCGAGCGGGTGATCCACCGCGACTCGCTGAGCAAGACCTCGCTCAACAGCGGCCTGAGCTACCTGCGCACCAACAACTACATCGAAGACAGCCGCCTGGCCAACAGCAGCCATCGCCTCAGCGAAGCGCAGTTCGGCATCAATCATGGTCGGCGCATTGGCGGCGCCTTTCTCAACATCGACCTGGGCCTGCAAGAAGGCATCGGCGCCTTCGACGCCCAGCGTGAGCGCGAGCGTGATAACAACGGCAACCGCCTGCCCAGCGCTCGATATCGCAAGTACAGCGCCACCGCCAGCTACCTGCAGCCGTTCAAGGTGCTGGGCGAGTCGCTGGTGTTCAGCAGTCTGGTCACTGGTCAGCGCAGCGAGGATCGCTTGTTCAGCCCCCAGCGCATGAGCCTGGGCAGCCAGTCCTCGGTGCGTGGCTACAAGGACCAGAGCCTGAACGGCGACAGCGGCTACTACTGGCGCAACGACCTGCGCTGGAGCCGCCAGGTGGGCTGGGACTGGCTGCGCCCGGTGCTGGCCGAGTACGGCCTGGGCCTGGGCTACGACGTCGGTGCGATCAGCCATGACCGCTACAGCGGCGCCCAGCATGGCCGGGTGTCCAGCGATTCGCTCGAGCTGTTCGCCCGTGGTCGCAACCTGTCGGCCAGCGTGACCTTCGCCCATTCCCTCGAACGCCCGGACGGGCTGCTCGAGCGCGAGGCGCCCGTCTACTTGCGCCTGGACCTTTTCCTTTAACCCCGCTTGTTACCCGAGATGCCCAACATGGATGTTCGTCAGTTCGCGTTCCTGCTCCGCCAGCCTTCGGCTGCCCTGCAAACCCGTGACACTTTCTGGGGGCTGTCCAAGCGTGGCCTGGCATTCATGCTGGCCAACATGATGTTCTGGCAGCCGCTGGTGGCCATGGCCGACGGTATCGCGGTCAACGGTAGCGCCACCAGCCTCGGCCAGGCTGGCAACGGCGTGCCCATCGTCAACATCGCCGCGCCCAGCGGCGCGGGCCTCTCGCACAACACCTTCAGCGACTACAACGTTGGCCAGCAGGGGGTGATCCTCAACAACGCCACCAACCGTACCCAGTCCACCCAGCTGGGCGGGATCATCCTGGGCAACAGCAATCTGGGCGGGCGTTCGGCCAGCGTGATCCTCAACGAGGTCAACGGCGCCAACCCCAGCCAGCTCAAGGGCTACACCGAAGTGGCGGGGCAAGCGGCGCATGTCATCGTCGCCAACCCCTATGGTGTTACCTGCAACGGCTGCGGCTTCATCAACACCCCCCGGGCCACCCTGACCACCGGCAAGCCGGTGGTGGAGAACGGCCAATTGCAGCGTTACCAGGTGGAGCAGGGCAGTGTCGCCATCGAGGGCGTGGGGCTCAACGCCAGCAATGTCGACCAGTTCGAGATCATTACCCGCAGCGCCAAGATCAATGCGCAGATCCAGGCCCGGCAACTGGCGGTGGTCGCTGGCGCCAACGACGTCGATGCGCGCACCCTCAAGGCCAGCGCGCGCGCCGCCAACCCGGCGGATGCGCCGCAACTGGCCATCGACTCGTCGGCCCTGGGCGGCATGTACGCCGGCGCCATCACCCTGGTCGGCACCGAGGCCGGGGTCGGGGTGAAGCTCGACGGCAAGCTGATCGCCAGCGGTGGCGACATCCAGCTCGACGCCAACGGCCAACTGCGCATGGCCCAGGTGACGGCCGACCAGGGCTCGGTGGCGATCAACGCCGGCCAGCTCGAGACCCAGGGCGCGGTGTATGCCGGCCGCGAACTGAAGGTCAAGACCCAGGGCGACCTGGACAACCGCAACAACCTGGTTGCCGGCCAGCGCATCGACCTCGACAGCGGTGGCCGCCTGACCAACCACGCCATCATCGAAGCCGGGGTCAATGCCGACAACAGCCGCAACGCCAGCGGCGACGTGCGCCTGAATGCGCAGCACATCGACAACCGCGGCCAGAGCGTGGTGGCCAGCCGCGACCTCAGCGCCAGCGCGGCGCAAACCCTGAGCAACCAGGGCGGTACCCTGAGCGGCCAACGCCAGCTGAGCGCCAGCGCCGAGACCCTCGACAACCACGACAAGGGTCGCCTGCTCAGCTCTGGCCAGGCCAACCTGCAAGCTGGCCGGCTGTTGAACGGTCAGGGCGGCTTGATCAAGGCCGACCAGGCCATCGAGGCGCGCGCCGGACACCTCGACAACAACGCCGGTGAGGTGCTCAGCCAGGGCAGCCTGAGCGCGCAGGTCGAGACGCTGGACAACCTCGCCGGCACCTTGAACGCCGGCCAGCACCTGAGCCTGACCGCCAGCGCCGCGGTGGACAACCGCGGTGGCCAGCTCACCAGCGTGCAGACCCTCGCGCTCAAGGCCGGGCAGGTGAACAACAGCGCCGCCGGGCGCATCGCCAGCAACCAGGCGTTGAGCGCCAATGTGCGCGGGCTCGACCAGCATGATGGCGGCCGCCTGACCAGCCTCGGCGAGCTGCGCCTGGACCTCGACAAAGGCCACCTGAACAACCGCGGTGGCTTGATAAATGCCCCGCGCCTGATCCTGAACAACCTCGACAGCGTCGACAACCACCAGGGCGAGATCTCCAGCGCCGAGGCCTTCGCGCTGGTGGCGCGCAACCTCGACAACAGCCTGGGCAAGCTGCTGGGCAACCAGGGCCTGAGCGTGCGTCTGGACGAGGCGCTGAACAACGTCGGCGGCCTGGTTTCGGCCAGTGGCGTCAGCGTGCACGCGGCCAGCCTGGGCAACCATGACGGCATCGTCACCAGCCGCGCCGACCTGGCCCTGACCCTGGCCGGTGCCAGCGACAACCAGGACGGCGAGATCTCCAGCGCCGGCAGCACCACCCTCACGGGCGCCAGCCTGGACAACCGCAACGGCCAGGTCAGTGGCGACGGCGCCTTGAATCTGGCCCTCGGCGGCGCCCTGGACAACCGCGACGGCCTGCTCGGCTCCGCCGGCAAGATCGACCTCGAGGCGGCCAGCCTGGACAACCGCGAGGCCGGCAAGCTGGTCGGCGACGCGGCCTTGAATGCCCGCATCGAAGGCCTGCTGGACAACCAGCAGGGCGAGATCATCGTCAAAGGCGCCATCGACCTGCGCGCCGCCAGCCTGGACAACCGCGCCGGCAAGCTGCGCGCCGACCAACAGGCCGTGCTCAACGTCGACCAGTTGGACAACCGCCAGCAAGGGTTGCTCAACAGCCTGGCGGCGCTGACCTACAACGGCACCCGGCTGGACAACCGTGGCGGCCTGCTGATTGCCGCAGGCCCGGTGCGCCTGCAGGGCGCCAGCCTGGACAACAGCGGCGGGCGCATTTCCAGCCAGCGCGCGCTGGTGGCCCAGGTGACCGAGGTTACCAACCACAAGGGCGTCATGGCCGCCGATGGCGATCTGAGCGTGAGCGGCACCCGCCTGGACAACGGCAACAGCGGCAAGCTCGGCAGCAAGCAGGCATTAAAGCTGGAGGTGGCCGAGGTCGACAACCGTGGCGGCGAGCTGTCGAGCCAGACCGGGCTGACGGTCAAGGGCGCCAAGCTCGACAACAGTGACAGCGGCAAGCTGCTCGCCGGTGGCGACCTCGAGCTGAAGGTGGGCGAACTGCTCAATCGCAATCAGGGCCTGCTGTCTGGCAAGGCCACGGTGAAAATCGTCGGCCAGCGCCTGGACAACGGCCAAGGCCGCCTGGTCGCCCGCCAGGCCCTGGACATCCGCCTGGACGCCGGCCTGGACAACCTGCTCGGCGTGATCAGCGCCGACGGTCGCCTGAGCGCCAGCGTTGGCCGCCTGGACAACAGCACCGGCAAGCTGTCGAGTGTCGATGCCCTGGCCGTGACCAGCCAGGGCGCGTTGCTCAACCGCAACGGCTCGATCATCGGCGACGCCAGCCTGACCCTCGCCAGCCAGACACTGGACAACAGCGAGGCCGGCCTGCTCAGCGGCCAGGGCGCGGTCAAGGTCGACACCGGCACCTTCGACAACGGCGCCGGTGCGCGGTTGGTCAGTGGCGATCGCCTCGACCTGACCACCGGCCAGCTCAACAATGGCCAGGGCAGCCGCATCGCCAGCGAAAAAGCCTTGGTCGCCAGCGTCAGCGGCCTGGCCCAGGACGGTGGCGAGTTGTTCAGCAAGAGCGCCCTGACCCTCGACCTGAACCAGGGGCGCCTGCGCAACCACAAAGGGTTGATCAACGCGCCGCTGCTGGTGCTCAAGCAACTGGCCGAGGTCGATAACCAGAGCGGCGAGATTTCCAGCGCCCAGGCCTTCACCCTGGCGGCCCGCAGCCTGGACAACAGCCACGGCAAGCTGATCGGCCAGCAAAGCCTGACCTTGCGCATCGAGCAGGTGTTGAACAACCTCGACGGCCTGGTTTCGGCCAATGGCCTGGACCTGCGCAGCCACAGCCTGGACAACAGCCAGGGGCTGATCAGCAGCCGGGGCACGCAGAACCTGGTGATCGACAGCGTGTTGAACAACCAGGACGGCACGCTGATCGCCGACCAACGCCTGGACCTGCAGGCTGGCACGCTGACCAACCAGCAAGGGCTGGTATCCGGCAAGCGCGCACTGCAGGCCAAGGTTGGCAACCTCGACAACCAGGCCGGCCAACTGCTGGCCGGGGAAGACCTGCAACTCAGTGGCGAGGTGCTCGACAACCGTCAGGGCGGCCAGGTGGCGGCGACCCAGAGCCTGGGCCTGCAAGTGGCCAAGGTGGACAACCGTGGCGGCGAGCTATCGGGCAAGGTCGACGTGACCCTGGTTGGCGCACGCCTGGACAACAGCGACGCTGGCAAGGTCCTGGCCGAGGGCCAGTTGCAACTGACCGTGGCCGAGCTGATCAACCGCAGCAAGGGCCTGCTTTCAGGCAAAGCCGGCCTGACCCTGAGCGGCGCCAGCCTGGACAACACTGGCGGCCTGCTGCGCAGCCAGCAAGCGCTGGCCGCGAGCCTGAGCGGCAAGCTGGATAACCGCGATGGCCAGATCGACGCCGAAGGTACCCTGGGCCTGGCCAGTGCCAGCCTCGACAACCGTGCCGGCGGTATTTCCAGCGGCGGTGCGTTGAGCCTCGAACAAACGGGGGAGATCCTCAACCAGGGCGGCGAACTGCTCACCGATGGCACGCTGCTGCTCAAAGGCGGCCACCTCGACAACAGCGACCAGGGCATCATCAGCGCCAAGGGCGCGGCCACCGTCACCACCAGCAGCCTGGACAACAGCCGCAAGGGGCGCCTGGACAGCGCCGCCAGCCTGACGCTGGTCAGCGGCCAATTGACCAACCGCGATGCCGGCCGCCTCGGCAGCAACGGCGCGGTGAGTGTCAGTGTCAGCGGCCTGGATCAGCAGGGCGGCCAGCTGTTCAGCCATAGCGCCCTGACCTTGGACCTCAACCACGGCCTGCTGGACAACCGCCGGGGCCTGATCAACGCGCCGCTGCTGGTGCTCAAGCAGCTCGATGGGGTCGACAACCAAGGTGGCGAGATATCCTCGGCCCAGGCTTTTACCCTGGCTGCCCGTAGCCTGGACAACAACGCTGGCAAGTTGCTGGGCAACCAGGCGCTGACCCTGCGCATCGACCAGGCCCTGAACAACATCAAGGGCCTGGTGGCGGCAGCGAGCGTCGATGCCCAGGCCGCCAGCCTGGATAACCGCGGCGGTACCCTGGCCAGTCGCGGCGATCTGCGCCTGCAACTGGCCGATGGCCTGAACAACGGCCAGCAAGGGCTGATCAGCGCAGTGGACAAGCTGGCGATCAGCAGCCGGTCGCTCGACAACCAGGGCGGGGCGCTGCTCGGCAGCGCCATCGCCATCGACCTGGGCAGCGCCACGGGTGACCTGAACAACGACGGCGGCCTGATCAAGACTGAGGGCGTGTTGACCCTCACGCATCTGCGCGACCTGAGCAACCAGGGCGGCGAGCTGTCCACCCAGCAAGGCCTGGTGCTCGAGGCTCGCAACCTGGACAACAGCGCTGGCAAGTTGATCAGCAGCGCCCAACTCACACTCAACGCCCAGCGCCTGCTCAACCAGGCCGGCCTGGTCTCGGGCTGGCAGGGGCTGAACGTCACTGTCGACAGCCTCGACAACCGCAACCTGGGCACCTTGTCCAGCCGCAGTGGCGCGTTGCAGGCGCAGGTCGGCGGCGACCTGCTCAACAGCGGTGGTGGCGCCTTGGTCAGCCAGCAGGCGCTGACGGTCAAGGCCGTCAACCTGGACAACAGCGCCAAGGGCATCCTCTCCAGCGGCGCCAATCAACACCTGGATATCACCGGCCGGCTCGACAACGGCCAGGGTGGCCTGATCGATAGCGGCGCGGCCCTGACCCTCAAGGCCGTGACCCTGGGCAACGTCGCCGGTGCTATCAACGCCCAGCAGGCCCTGACGCTCAACGCCACTACCCTGGACAACAGCGGCGGCACCTTGGTCGGTAATGGCGCGGTCAGCCTCGACCTGCTCGGCGCCTTGACCAATACCCAAGGCAAGCTGGCCAGCGCCGGCCCGCTGCGCATCGAGCGTGCCACCCAGGTCGGCAACCAGGGCGGGCAAATCGTCAGCCAGGGCCTGCTGAGCCTGCTGGCCGGCAGCCTCGACAACCGCAACCGTGGCACGCTGGCGTCCAGCCAGGCCTTGACCCTGAGCGTGGCCGGCGCCGTGCAGAACGACGCCGACGGCCTGATCTACAGCCAGGGCGGCGACCTCGAGGTACACGCCGCCAGCCTGAGCAACGCCAAGGGCACGCTGCAAGGGCAGGGCGCCCTGCAGCTGGTGACCGGCGATATCGACAACCAGGGCGGGCGGATTCTCGCCGACAGTGGCAACCTCGACGTCAGCGCCGGCCAACTGGACAACCGTGGCGGTGTGCTGGCCAGCCTCAAGGGTGGCGTGAGCGCCGACCTGCGCGGCGTGCTGCGCAACGGCTATGACCTGAACAACAACCGCCAGGGCGGCGTGACCCAGGGCCAGTTCCTGACCCTCAAGGCCCTGGGTGGCATCGATAACTATGGCGGGCGTATTTCCGCCCAGGGCGGCGACGCCAAAATCACCACCGCCGACTTCGACAACCGTAACGGCGGCTTGTACGCCAAGGGCCTGGTGCAGGTCAGCGGCGGCAATTTCGACAACAGTGGCGACAACCACGGCCAGATCGGCGGCCAGCGCATCGACCTCGACCTCAGCGGTGCGCTGAACAACCGCTCGGGCATCATCGAAAGCGACAGCACCCTGGCGATCAAGGCCGCCAGCCTCGACAACCAGGCCGGCCAACTGCGCGCCCTGGGCAACAGCGGCGCCACTCGCCTGCAGATTGGCGGCCAGTTCGACAACCGCAACGGCACCCTGGAAACCGCCAACACCGACCTCAGCCTGGGCGTCGGCAGCTTCCTCAACGGCGGCGGCAGCCTGCTGCACGTGGGCAACGGCACCTTCGATATCGCCACCGCCCATGTCACCGGTGCCGGCGGCAGCATCGTCACCCGTGGCGGCCTGACCCTCAACGCTGGCAGCTGGCGCAACAGCAACGTCATCCAGGCCGGGCGCCTGACGGTCAATGTCGGCGATTTCAGCCAGACCGCCAGCGGCCAGCTACTGGCCAGCCAAGCGCTGGTCGGCAGTGGCGGCAACTGGAGCAACGATGGCCTGATCGCCAGTGACGGCAGCCTCAGCCTGAATCTGGGCGGCACCTACACGGGCAGCGGCCGCCTGAGCAGCCGTGGCGACCTCGGCCTTGGCGCCGGGCAGCTCAACCTTGGCGGCACCGGCAGCATCGCCGGCGGCGGCGCGACCAGCGTCTCGGTTGCCGGGCAACTGAACAACGCCGGGCGCCTGACCTCCGCGGCCGGCCTCAGCCTTGGCGCCGGCGCCGTCAACAACACCGGCACCCTGGGCGCGGCGCAGAACATGACCCTGACCACCGGCGCCCTGGTCAACGACCATGGCCTGCTGTTCAGCGGTGCCGACATGGGCCTGCGCGTCGACAGCCTGAACAACAGTTACGCCGATGTGTACAGCCTCGGCAGCCTGACCATCGACCGCGACGGCCAGGGCAGCTTGGCCAGCCGCATCGTCAACAGCTCGGGCTCGCTGCAAAGCGATGGCTCGATGAGCCTGGCCGCCAGCACCATCGAGAACGTGCGCGCGGTGCTCAAGACCGACAACAAGGGCGTGTACACCGCCCGCATCGGTGAAGTCGCCTGTATCGAGGGCTACAACGCCGGCGACTGCGGCGGCAAGCGCAACCACGTCTGGGAAATCGTCCAGCGCGACAAGTTCGATGTCACCGAGGCCAGCGCCGCGTCGAACATCACCACGGGCGCCAACCTCACGATCCGCGGCGGCGACCTGCTCAACAGCAGCAGCACCATCGCTGCCGCCGGCAGCCTGGTGGCGTCGGTGAACAACCTCACCAACAGCGGCGTGGAGACCGGCGAGACCGAGACCACCCGTATCTTCCGCTCGGCGCGCACCAAGAACGCCGGCGGCTGGTACAGCGTCGCCAACTCGGTCACCAGCAAGTACTGGTACGAGAGCGCGGGCTACAACCCCAACGACCTGGGCGGCCTACAAGGCGCCCTGGCCGGCTTCATCGGCATGACAGAAGCGGAGCTGGTATCGCTGGGCAGCAGCCGCAAGCTCGCAGGCGGCGACCAGAGCTACGCCGGGGTGATGCAGGCCGGCGGCGCGGTGAGCATCACGGCCGGCAACAACATCAGCAACAGCGTGGTACGTCCGGGCTACGACTACATCGGCAGCGGCGCGCGAACCGACACCTCGGCGCCGGGCACGGCGTTCTCCACCCGGATCAACCTCAACCAGCAGTTGCCGCCAGACCTGGCCCAGCAGCAGGTCAATCCGCTGGCGCTGCCCGGCTTCAGCCTGCCGAGCGGCCAGCATGGCTTGTTCCGCCTGAGCAGCGACGCAGGCAGCGTGCCGGCCAACAGCGGCCCGCAAACCTGGACACTGGGCGGCGCCAGCCTGAGCGCGGTGCAACGCCAGCAACCGCTGCCGCTGGCACAGGCCCGCGATATCAACCTGGCCGACGCCGCCCAGGCGGCCGCGCGTCGTACCGAACTGAGCACCGCCAACCGCGTCCCGGTGGGCAGCATCGGCGAGGCCAGCGCCCTCGACACCGCCTTGCCTGGCAGCGGCAACGGCCCGCTGTTGCCGGGGCGATCGTCGGTAGATGACGCCATCAGCCAGGCGTCGACCCTAGCCGGCCAGGCCCCGGCGCCGATCAGCATCGACCGGGTGCAGGGCCTGCCCGACAGCAGCGTGCGCAGCAACCCGCACAAGTACCTGATCGAAACCAACCCGGTACTCACCGACCTCAAGCAGTTCATGAGTTCGGACTACCTGCTGGGCAAGCTCGGCTACGACCCCGACCTGAGCGCCAAGCGCCTGGGCGACGGTTTCTACGAGCAGAAGCTGGTGCAGCAGGCCGTGGTCGCGCGCACCGGCCAGCGCTTCATTGGCGGCCAGGACACCGACGAGAAGCTGTTCAAGTACCTGATGGACAACGCCATCCAGAGCAAGCAGCAGCTCAACCTGGCGGTGGGCGTCAGCCTGACCGCCGAGCAGGTGGCGGCCCTGACCCACGACATCGTCTGGCTGGAAAGCGCCGAGGTGAATGGCGAGCAGGTGCTGGTGCCGGTGCTCTACCTGGCCCACTCCAACGACCGCCTGGCGCCCAACGGCGCGTTGATCGCCGGCAGCGACGTCAACCTGATCGCCGGGCAGAACCTCGACAACGTCGGTACCCTGCGCGCGAGCAACAACCTCTCGGCCCAGGCTGGCAACAACCTGGTCAACAGTGGCCTGGTCCAGGCCGGCAACCGCCTTGACCTGCTGGCGGGCAACAACCTGGTGAACCAGGCCGGCGGCATCATCGCCGGGCGTGACGTGAGCCTCACTGCCACCCAGGATGTGATCAACGAACGCACGCTGACTTCGCACCAGAGCAGCAACGGCAGCTATGCCCAGCGGCGCGACTTCGTCGACAACGCAGCCCGGGTCGAGGCGGCCAACAACCTGGCGATCAATGCCGGGCGCGACCTGGTCAATCGTGGCGGCGTGCTCGAAAGTGGCGCCGACACCAGCCTCAAGGCCGGGCGCGATGTCAGGTTGACCGCGGTCGAGCAAGTGGTCAGCAACGACCAGGGCGTGCGCTCCAACGGCCTGAGCGTGACCCAGAACGGCGCGAGCCTCAAGACCGGACGTGACCTGGCCGTCAGTGCCGGGCGCGATATCACCGCGGTCGCCAGTGCCATCGAGGCCAAGCGCGATGTAGCGATGACCGCGACCGGGGACCTGAGCCTGGTGTCCGCCGCCAACGAGCAGCATTCGGCGAGCAAGACCAGGAAGGTCACCAGCCAGGAAGATCATGTCCAGCAAGTGGCCAGCACCGTGCTGGCCGGCGGCAACGTGACGCTCAAGGCCGGCGATGACCTGAGCCTGAGCGCCAGCCGGGTGACCGCGGGCAATGAGGCGTATCTGTATGCCGGCGGTGACGTGAACCTGGTCGCCGAGGAAAACAGCGACTACAGCTATTACCGCAAGACCAAGACCAGCCGCTCCGGACTTTCGAGCAGCCAGAAAACCCGCATCGACAGCAGCAATGCGGTCACCCAGGAAGGCTCGTCGGTCAGCGGCGACACGGTGGCGATCCGCGCCGGGCAGGATATCGGCGTCTCGGCCAGCAGTATCGTGTCGACCCACGACACGCGCCTGGTGGCGGGTGGCAACGTACAGATCGAGAGCGCCACGCAAACCTTCGAGCAGAGCCAGTCGACTTCGAAGAAAAAGTCCGGCCTGCTCAGCAGTGGCGGCATCGGCTTCACCCTCGGTTCGACCAGCCTGGAGAACACCTCCACCAGCAAGACCGAGAGCGGCAAGGCCAGCACCGTCGGCAGCGTGCTCGGCAGCGTGTCCATCGAGGCCGGCAAGGACCTGGGCATCAAGGGCTCCGAGGTCATCGCCGGCAAGGACATCACCCTGGTCGGGCAGAACGTCGAGATCGTCGCGGCCGAACACCACAACACCAGCGAGCAGACGTCCAAGAGCAAGAGCAGCGGCCTGACCCTGGCCTTGTCCGGCACGGTCGGCAGCGCCGTGGACGCCGCCTACCAGACCACCAAGCAGGCCACCCAGGAAGAAGACAGCCGGCTCTCGGCCCTGCAAGGCATCAAGGCCGGCCTGACCGGCATCCAGGCCTGGCAGGCCGCGCAGGAAAATGGCGGCATGACCTCGGAGAACGCCGGCCAGTTCGTCGGCGTCTCCATCTCGCTCGGCGGGCAGAAGTCCAGCTCGCGCCAGACCCAGGAGCAGACCGTCAGCCAGGGCAGCAGCCTGACCAGCGGCAACGACCTGACCATCGTCGCCAAAGGCAACCAGGCAGACGCCACGGGCGGCGATATCCATGTGCAGGGCAGCAAGCTCAAGGCTGGCAACGACCTGTCGCTGGAGGCCGAGCGTGACATTTTGCTGGAGGCCGCGGCCAACACGCAGAAGCTGGACGGCAAGAACAGCAGCAGTGGCGGCGCCATCGGCGCCAGTATCGGTGTTGGCCCGAACGGCGGTGGCCTGAGCATCTTCGCCAATGCCAACAAAGGCAGCGGCAAGGAGAAGGGCAACGGCACCACCTGGAGCGAAACCACCCTGGATGCCGGTCACCAGGCCAGCTTGCTCAGCGGGCGGGATACCACGCTCAAGGGGGCGCAGGTCAACGGTGACAAGGTGGTCGCCGATGTGGGGCGCGACCTTACGCTGCAGAGCCTGCAGGACACCGACGACTACAAGTCCAAGCAGAGCAACGTCAGCGGCGGCGCGAGCGTCACCATCATTGGTGCCGGCGGAGCCAGCGGCAACCTCAGCGTCAGCCAGAGCAAGCTCGACTCCACCTACAAGAGCGTGCAGGAGCAGACCGGGCTGTTCGCCGGCAAGGGCGGTTACCAGGTCGAGGTGGGCAAGCACACCCAGCTCGACGGCAGCGTCATCGCCAGCACCGCCGAAGCCGACAAGAACCGCCTGAGCACCGGCACCCTGGGCTGGAGCGATATCAAGAACAAGGCCGAGTTCAAGAGCGAGATGGCCAGCGCCAGCATCAGCGGTGGCAACAGCGGCTCGAGCGGTTTCACCAGCAACATGCCGACCGGCACGCTGATCGCCTTCAACCACAGTGGCAGCGCCAGCGGCACCACCTCCTCGGCGGTGTCCGACGGCACCCTGCAGATCCGCGATCCAGACCAGCAGAAGCAGGACGTCGCGACCCTGAGCCGTGACGTCGAGCATGCCAACGACAGCATCAGCCCGATCTTCGACAAGGAGAAAGAGCAGCGGCGTCTGCAGCAGGTGCAGTTGATTGCCGATATCGGCAACCAGGTGTCGGACATCGTGCGCACCCAGGGCCAGCTCAAGGCCAAGGAGGAAGGCCGTGCCGAGCTGAAGGCGCGTGGAGTCGAGGAGCCGGGGAAAGACGCGAGCCAAGAGGCGGTACAGGAGTACCAGAGAAAGCTGGCGGGTACCGATGCTTACCAGAGGATCATGGGTAAGTACGGTACCGGAAGCGATTATCAGAAGGCGACTCAGGCGGTCACAGCGGCGCTACAGGGCCTTGCCGGGGGCAACATCGGCGGTGCGCTTGCGGGCGCGTCGGCGCCATACCTGGCCGGGGTGATCAAGAGGGTTGCTGGTGACAATGAAACTGCACGGATCATGGCGCATGCGGTTCTCGGTGCAGTTGTCGCCCAGGCGCAGGGGAACTCGGCGGCGGCGGGTGCGGCAGGTGCGGCAGGCGGTGAGCTGACTGCCCGATTGATCACCCAGCAACTGTACGGCACCAGTGATACCAGTGCCCTGAGTGAAGAGCAAAAGCAGACAATAGCCGCGCTATCGACCTTGGCGGCTGGTTTCGCAGGCGGTGTTGCGAGCGGTAATGGCACGGATGCTATTGCGGGTGCTGGGGCGGGTAAGAATGCGGTGGAGAACAACCACTTAGGAACCGGCGTCAACATTTTTGGCCACCAGCTGGGCCAGAATCAAATAGCCGAGTTCAGTCAGGAACTTAAAGCTTCCTGTGGCGATGCAGGTGGCTCGCAAGATTGCCTGAAGACATATGACAAGTGGAAAGAAACCTCCTATCGGCAAGGTGGCCTGGATACGAAAGAGGCGCAAGCGGGCTGGGAGGAGTTCGTACAGGCAGTTTACACAGACAAAGTGTTACCCCTGTGTAAAGGCAACGCTGCTTGCGAGCGGAATGTCGCTACTCATATGGCTGTCACAACGATCACCTATGCGGGCGACAGCGCAGGCATAGGGCAAGCGGTGGGTGAGGCCACCCGAGCCGTCAACCTAGCCAATGGGAACTGGGTTCGTACGGGATTGCAAGTCGTAGAGGATGCAGGTTTACTAGCTACGCTTGGCAGCATGGCGGGGGTGTTCTCAAAAGCAGGTAGTGTCGGAGCAAAAGGGGGAGGGGCTGCCGGAAAGTTAGAGACTCCCAAAATCACGATGAACCGCCAGAACGGCTCAGCATTTGAGAAACAAGTAGTTGATGCGTTCAGTCATGTGGGGGGTACGAAAAATACAACTCTGGTAACTGTTCAACTCCCTAATGGAAAGCAGGTAACAACAATCCCAGATATGTGGGGTAGAAATACTGGTGGGTTGCTCGAAGTCAAAAATGTTAAAAATCTATCTATGTCTGACCAGTTGCGCGCACAGTTGCAGTTAGCCGAAATGACTGGGCAGCCATTTAATTTGGTTGTAAGTCCACGGACACAGAGTATTTCTGCACCGCTAAAGGCAAGGATAGATGCAGTTACAAGTAAGGTTGGTGGAGGTATATACAGATATGATCCTTCTACTAAATTGCTGTCAGATTTCTAATTTATTTGGTGGGTTATGCTGCGCATCTCTGTAATAACAAATTTTGATACTACAAATTGGATTGTTGGGAGTCAGGTTCTTTCGGCATTTTCAGAACGGGATTCAAAGCTTATTCCGGAAAGCTTATTTCAATGGGAAAGTCGCATTGCTGACTTTGAAAATGTTCCTGCTTGTGAGGCACATTGGGCTCAAATGGCGACAATGCAGGTTCAGGGTTCAAAAATGGAGTTTCCTATAGGGCTCCGCTGGAAGAGAAAAAAGGTAGCAAAGTATGATGCGGAGATTAGTCATACTCATAGGAATGTGAAGGGCGAGCAAATAGATGGCTCACTTATTGTGCAAGCACAATTTAATAGTAAAATCGATTGGTTCAGTGTTTTTCGAGAGACATGCTTAGCTATGAGAGCAAGCTATGCTCTGATGCATGTTTTTCATGAAAGTGAAGCCGTTAATGTAAGGCCTGGGACTTCGGAGAGCTATTTTCTTTCTGGTGTTCTACATCGTGGCACGATACCGAATATTGGCTGGGCAGTATTTTATGGTGAAGAATTCGCTGGGTCAGTTGACGTTGATCGAATTGCAGGTGCAGGATTTCCTATTGAAAAAATAGGCAGCGGTTACTTGGTAAGAGTTACAGAAAATATTCAAGATGTTGTGAACGATTTCCCTCTTTTTTCTAGGCGTCGTGCTGAGCTCAAAGCTTTGTTTCGGGAGGGTTTTTTTCTCATCCAAGACGAGCCCCTAATCTGAGTGCTTATTTATCTGATCTCTTGGAGCAAAAGGCGCAGGGGTTGTAATTGAAGTTCCGCAGATTACCCTCAATCGCCAAAATTGCACTGCGTTTGAGCGACAAGTCGTGGATGCATTCGACCATGTGGGTGGGGTGAAAAATACAACTCCCGTAACTGTTTAGCTTCCTAATGGTGCGCAAGTAACAACGATTCCTGACTTGTGGGGAAAAACGTAGGAGGTCTGTTAGAGGTTAAAAATGTCCAGAACCTTTCAATGTCTAGCCAGTTGCGGGCGCAGGTTAAAGTTGCAAGCGACACTGGTCAGCCTTTGAATCTTGTTGTGAGTCCTAGAACAAGCAATGTCTCTGGGGAACTCATACGTCAGGTGAGAAGTGCTGGTGGTGATGTTTTTAGATGTGATCCGCCACGGGCGACTTGGCGAGGTTTTGATAATATATGAAGTCAGGGATATCGAGTGAGTGGCAAGGAAATATCCTTCGGTAGATCCTGTGGTACGGGGCGTTGTAGGCCGGATATTGTGGCTGAAGCGCCTGATGGAACGATTAGGATAATTGAGGTTAAGACGGGTAACGCTGATCTAAGTATCTGGTAGTCTGAAATTTCCCCGCAGATTCGTGATGGCAGCTCAATTCCTAGAGGGCAGGTGGCTGAACGTTTCGGTCTTATTCCAGGCAAGCCACTCAGAGAGCAAGGCTATCCCAATGGAATTCCGGTTGAGATCATGAATTTTCCAGGTGCTAAGTAGTGAAGGAAATAGAGATATTGCCAGCTCTAGAGGGGCTTGGCTGGAGATGCGGCAAAGATGAGGTTGGGGATTGTTTTTGCCTAATGGACGTTGGCGATGTCCAGGTTCAGATTATTCCGGCTATAGGGAAGCGCTCTGATCATTTTAGGGTTTCATTAATGCCATCTGTTTCTACAAGGAGTTTTACGGCGGCAGCTGCATTCGTTTTGGGTGAGGCCCGTGATTATGTACCGATCATTGTGAGTAATGACGTGCCGGAGAAAATAGTCGATTTCTCGCTGGATGATGTCGTTAGACTTTCTCGAAGTGCTATATCTTGGGCGTCTGCTCAAGATATAGAAAAAGGCTTGGCAGCTTATAGAGCTTTGCCAACAAATTCGAAGGGCGCTATGCCGTTGCGGCACTTGGCCGCGTTGGCGATAGCTGGAGACGTTAGCTGTCTTGCACACTATCAGTTCAGCTTCGAGCAGGGTGACAGATTAGGGTTTGTTCCGTATATCACCCAAGACATGATAGCGCGCGCTCTCTTGATTGCGCGAGATGTGCGTTGACGCTAATCACCCAACGCCGGCCCCGCGCCGGTGTTGTTCTATTTGCGCTCAGCGGCAGGCAGTAGCTGCCCATCCACATCGAGCATCCAGCCGGTTGCACAGAGCCGTTTCGCATGCTTAGCATGCGCCCCCTCCGCCCACGGCCATGCGGGATCAATGGCCGGTTCAAGGACCATGGACGTATGCTGGCGCTGTTTTCCCGTTTGCTGCTTCACGCGCTCGCCTGCGTGGCGTTTCCCTATCTGCTCGCGCTGGGCTTCGACCTGTATCGCCAGCATGTCGGCCCACCACTGGCTCGTGGTGTCGGCGTGGGCCTGGCCACGATGCTGGTGTTCTACACCTTCGTGTTCTGCAACCTGCTGATGGTGGTGATCCCCCGCCTGCTGATCCGTTGGGCGTTGACGGGCCTGCTGGCGCTGCTGGTGCTGTTCTACTTCAACCCCCATCACCCCGTGCGCGCCCTGGGCTTTGCCGCAGTCTGCGTGGCGCTGTGCGCAGCGGCGATCCTGCTGACCGGGCCGCTGACGGCCTGGTTGCGGGCGACCCTCAAACGCTGAAGACGGGCAGGACGCAACCTGTAAATTTCGTAAATAAGATTTAAATGCATATGAGAATATCTATATTTACCATCCCTGACGGTTCCCCAGGCCCTGCCTGAGCGACCGGTGGGCGAGGGGCCCGCCGGTTCGGAGCCCTGCCATACGCCCACGCTTTCAGGAGATGTACCGATGCAACCG
This sequence comes from Pseudomonas sp. RIT623, assembly GCF_004519305.1. Classification (GTDB taxonomy): domain Bacteria; phylum Pseudomonadota; class Gammaproteobacteria; order Pseudomonadales; family Pseudomonadaceae; genus Aquipseudomonas. Next base: position 48,732 of record NZ_SOZA01000006.1, read on the forward strand.
AGCACCTCACCTCGCCGTCTGGCCCTGGCGCTGATGACCCTGGCTTCACCGACCCTGGCCCTGGCGGCCGTGGAGGTCGAGGACAAGCGCGGTGGCGCGCTGGTGATCGAGGACACCTTGGTCACCGCCGAACGCGAGGCGCGCCAGGCGCTGGGTTCGTCGATCATCACCGCCGAGGACATCCAGCGCCGGCCGCCGGCCAACGACCTCTCCGACATCATCCGCCGCGAGCCTGGGGTCAACCTCACCGGCAACAGCGCCAGCGGCGCGCGGGGCAACAACCGGCAGATCGACCTGCGCGGCATGGGCCCGGAAAACACCCTGATCCTCATCGACGGCAAGCCTTCGAGCGCACGCAATGCCGTGCGCTACGGCTGGAACGGCGACCGCGATACCCGCGGTGAAACCAACTGGGTGCCGGCCGAGGCGGTCGAGCGCATCGAGATCCTGCGTGGTCCGGCGGCGGCGCGCTACGGCTCCGGCGCCATGGGCGGGGTGGTCAATATCATCACCAAGCGCCCCACCGAGGAGCTCAAGGGCAGCCTCAACCTGTACACGCAAATGCCCGAGGACAGCGCCGAAGGTGCCAGCCGCCGGGCCAACTTCAACCTCGGCGGTGGGCTGACCGACAACCTCGGGTTCCGTGTCTATGGCGGCCTGGCCAAGACCGACGCCGACGACCTGGACATCAACTCCAAGCACGCCAACAGTGCCTTGGTCGCTGGCCGTGAAGGGGTGCGCAACAAGGACATCAACGGCCTTTTGAGCTGGAAGCTCAACGACGAGCATCGCCTCGAGGCCAGCGCCGGCTACAGCCGCCAGGGCAATATCTACGCGGGCGACACCATGAACAGCAACGGCGGCGGCAATCCCGAGCTGATCTCCAGCCTGTACGGCCACGAAACCAACGTGATGCAGCGCAACACCTACGACCTGACGCACCTGGGCGACTTCGCCTGGGGCACCAGCAAGACCGTGCTGGCCTATGAGTACGTGCGCAACTGGCGCCTCAACGAAGGCCTGGCCGGCGGCCCGGAGGGTTCGATCAACGGCAGCGGCGCGGCGCTGTCGCGGCTGCGCAACACGCGTCTGAGCAGCGAGGTCAACCTGCCGTTCGCCCTGGGCAGCACCGAGCATGTGTTGACGCTGGGCGGCGAGTACCTCTACGAAACCCTCAACGACCAGGGTTCGTTCCGCCCGCAGAGCTTCGACCCCAGTGGCACCGGCAACAATGCCATCATCGGTTTCAACCGCGCCGACAGCAAGATGACTGCCCGCAGCCACGCGCTGTTCGTCGAGGACAACATCATCGTCGGCGACACCACCATCACCCCGGGCCTGCGCTTCGACCACCACGACACCTTCGGCGACAACTTCAGCCCGAGCCTGAACCTGGCGCACCGGCTCACCGAGCAGTGGACGCTCAAGGGTGGCATCGCCCGCGCCTACAAGACGCCCAACCTGTACCAGGCCAACCCCAACTACCTGCTCTACAGCCGTGGCAATGGTTGCAGCGTGCAGCAGGCCAACTCGGGCGGCTGCTACCTGCAGGGCAACGCCGACCTCAAGCCGGAGATCAGCGTCAACAAGGAGATCGGCCTGGCCTATGACCAGGGTGACTGGCGTGCCAGCGCGACGTACTTTCGCAACGACTACCAGAACAAGATCATCGGCGACACCGATGTGCTCTACACCATCAACAGCGGTCGCCGCGTGACCCAATGGGAAAACGCCGGCAAGGCGCGGGTGGAGGGGATCGAGGGCAACCTGTTCGTCGAGCTGAGCCCGAGCCTGGACTGGAACACCAACCTGACCTGGATGCTCGACAACGACAACCGCGAAACCGGCGAGCCGTTGTCGGTGATCCCGCAGTACACGGTCAATACCAGCCTCGACTGGCAGGCCACCGACAAGCTGTCGTTGCAGGTGGCGGGCACCTGGTATGGCAAGCAGAAGTCGCCGACCTACAACTACCGCACCCAGGAGAAGTACGACAGCCAGGCGCAGCAGGATGTCGAGGCATATGGGCTGGTGGACGTCAGCGCCGGCTACCGCTTCAACGCCACCTACGATGTGCGCCTGGGGCTGAACAACGTGTTCGACAAGCAGATCCTGCGTGGCGGCAATGCCAGCAGCTCGGGGGCCAACACCTACAACCAGCCGGGCCGGGCGCTGTTCGCGGCGTTGAATATCTCGTTCTAAGGCCGGCGCGCCCCAGTGTGAGCGGCCTTGCCCGCGAACACCGGCGCAGCCGGTGCCATGCACCGCGTTGCCTGGTTCGCCAGCAAGGCTGGCTCCTACAGAGGGGCGTCTGCGTGATCCCCGTTAGCGGGTCGAAGCAGCCGCAAAACAAGCAAGCTGCCTGCGTGATGTCCTGCTGGCCGGCCAACCTCAGGCCCGTGCGGGGTTGCCGTGCAGGGCCTTGACCTCGGCCTCGGCCCCCGGCAACCACTGCGGGGCGATGCCGAAGGTCTGGAACACGTTGCGGCTGCGCAGTTGGTAGTGCTCGGTGCCGGTCAGGTGGTTGATGATGCTGGCGCTGCGAAAGGCGCCCATGGCCAGGTCGGGCGCGCCGACGCCGTGTGAGTGGATCTCGGCGTTCTGCACGTAGATCCGCCCCTTGATGTGCGCCGAGGTCTTGAGGCTGTAGTCGCGGTTGACCGCGGCATGGCCCTTGCTGTCGAACTCCAGCCATTGCTCCAGGCTGCGCAGGAATGGTGGGAACACATAGTCGTAACCGGTGGCCAGCACCAGCGCGTCGGTGTTGAAACTGAAGCGCTTGTGCATGTCCAGCTGGCGGAAGTCCAATGCCAGGCGCTGGCCGTCGTTGTCGATGTGTTCAAGCTCCGTGCGCGACTGCAGCACCACCGGCAAGGATTGGTCGATCGACTGCATGTACAGGCAGTCGTAGATGTCCTTGATGGTGTCCAGGGAGATGCCCTTGTACCACAGGCTTTGCCCTTGCAGCGCCGCGAGCCGGCTGTGTTCGGGCAGGGCGTGGAAGTGCTCGGCGTAGTCTGGGGAAAAGTGCTCGGAGCCGAGCTTGGAATACTCCATGGCGATGAACCCTCGGCTGCGCGACAGCCAGTTCAGCGCATAGCCGTGACGCGGCCGCTCGCGCAGCAGGTCGAGGAAAATCTCCGCGGCGCTTTGCCCACTGCCGACGATGGTGATGTCGCGGCGGGTCTGCAGCGCTTCTTTGTTCTGCAGGTAGGCGCTGGAGTGGATGCAGTTGCCCTGGCCCATCGCCGCGTTGGCCATGGCCGGCCAGCTTGGTTCGGTGCCGATCCCCAGCACCAGGTGGCGGCCCCGATAGGTCAGCTGCTGCTGGCTGGCCTGGTCGAGCACGCTCAGGTGGAAAATGTCATCGATCACTTCCAACGCCACCACCCGGGATGAGAAGCGGATGTTGTCCATCTGCTCGCTGACCCATTGGCAGTAGCGGTTGTACTCGGCCCGTGGCGCGTAGAAGCTCTCGTAGGAGCAGAACTGGTGCAGCCGGCCTTGCTCGTGCAGGTAGTTCAGGTAGGTGTAGCGGCTGCGCGGTTCGACCATGGTCACCAGGTCGGCGGTGAATGGCACTTGCAGGGTCGCGTCGTCGATCAGCATGCCGGCATGCCACTCGAAGCGCGGCTTGGCTTCGAAGAACAGGCTGTCGACCTGGTCCAGTGGCTGCAGCAAGGCGCAGAGCCCGAGGTTGAACGGGCCGACGCCCACCCCGAGCAGATCGTAGATGCGATCAGTTGAATGTTTCACGTTGGAGTTTCCATGCCCTGGCTGCCGCTGGCAGCCGTATTCCTTGAACTGAACCGCGCCCGTTGGGCGGGCGCCTCAGTCGTTCAACATCTGGTGGTAGGTGATGAAGTCCTGTTCGGCTTCATAACCCAGCGACTCGTACAGGGCCTGCGCCGCTTTGTTGCTGCGCGCGGTGTCCAGGCTCAGGCGCTGGGCGCCTTCGGCCTTGAAGGTGGCGCTGAGGTGGTTCATCAGTGTCCGCGCATGGCCCCCGCGCCGGGCGTGGGGCACCACGAACAGGTCGTACAGCCAGTAGAAGCGCTTCATCGCCAGCGAGCAGGTCGCCGGGTACAGTTGGGCGAAGGCGATCGCCTGGTCGTTGTCGTCCAGCAGCAGGAAGATCCGCGAGTTGCCGGTTTCCAGGTTCTTTTGCAGAAACGCCCGGGCGGTCGGCAGGTCGTCGGCTTCCTCATAGAACATGCGGTACTGGTTGAACAGGTCCGCGGCGGCATCGAGGTGTTGCAGTTCACAGGCAATGATGGGCATGGCTGGGTCTCGTCTTCAGTGGATCTGGCCGATTTCGATCTGCACGTTGTTGATGTCGCGGAAGAAGAACGCCCGGTACCCTTCCAGCTCGCGGGCGGTGTAAGGCTGCTCGGTGGTGGGGGTGATGCCCATGGCCTTGACCCGCGCAAACACCTCGTCGATGTTGTCGACCATGAACGCCAGGTGGATGCCGCCGGAGTCGTTGTGCTGGGAAATGATATGGCGGCCCTTGGAGCTGTGATGCTCGATCAGCTCGAAGTCGCGCTGGCCGATGCGTACCATGCACGAGGTGTAGTCCGGTTGGTGCACGTTGATGACCTGGCCCACGCCGTCGCCGCTGATGCGTACCGCCTCTTCGTAGATTTCCACGGTGGTCAGCTGGCGGTAGAAGGCCAGGGTTTCTTCGATGTTGAGGACGGTGAGGCCTACGTGGTTGAGTGTTTCAAGCATGATTACTGGCTCCGGCTTGCAAGGGTGTGGGTAAGGAAGGCAAGGGTGGGGGTTTCGAGGAAATCGATGAAGTCGACCAGCTCGCCGAACTCGGTTTCCACCGCGGACAACAGGTGCATGATGTTGATCGACGAACCGCCCAAGGCGCGGAAATCCGACGTCGGGCTCAGCGAGGCCAGCGGCACGTGCAATTCATTGGCCCAGAGCTCGGCCAGGCGCGCGAAGGTGTCGCCGTGGTCTTCGCTGCCAGCCTGCGCTTGCGCGGCCGGAACCTGAGCGGGCAACTGGCCCAGGTCGACCTTGCCGTTGGGCTTGTAGGGCATGGCCGACAGGCGCACCACCTGTTGGGGCACCTTGTAGTCCGGCAAGTGCTGGCCCAGCCGGTCGCGCACCTGCTGGCTGCTCAAGGGTGCTGGCGCGACGATATAGGCCACCAGCCCGGCCTGCGGGTCGGCGGTCACCGCCACTTCCTGGTAACCCAGGCGCAGCAGCGCCGCTTCGATTTCTTCCAGCTCGATGCGATATCCGCGCACCTTCACCTGGCGGTCGAGGCGGCCGAGGAAGTGGATATCGCCCTGGGCGGTGCGTTGCACCAGGTCACCGCTGCGGTACAGCCGCGAGGCGTCCAGGGCCGGCAGGCTGATGAAGCGCTCGGCGCTGGTGGCAGGATCGTCCAGGTAGCCGGCGGCCAGGGCCAGGCCGGCGATATGCAGCTCGCCTTGTTCGGCCGGGCGCTGCTGTTCGTCGAGCACGTACAGGCGCACGCCACGAATCGCCTGGCCGATGTTCTGCGCGGCGGTGTCGGCGCTCATGCGCTTGCAGCTGACCAGCACCGTGGCCTCGGTCGGGCCATAGAGGTTGTACAGGCGTCGGCCCTGCGACCAGGCCTCGATGGCGCGCGGATGGCAGGCTTCGCCGCCGGTCAGCACGGTGGCCAGGCTGGGGAAGCGGCTGGGGTCGAAGATGGTCAGCAGCGGCGGTGGCAGGAACGCCTGGGTGACGCCGTGGCGGGCACAGAAGCTGGCCAGTGCGGCTTCGGACATCCGCTCTTCGTCGCTGGCGATGCACAAGGCGGCGCCGCTGAGCAGGGCCGGGAAGATATCCAGCACCGAGGCGTCGAAGTTGATGGTCGAGTATTGCAGCACCCGCGCGCCGGGGCCGAGGTCGAAGGCGTCGATGGCCCAGTCGACCAGGTTGAGCAGGCTCAACTGGCTGACGCTGACGCCTTTCGGGCGCCCGGTGGAGCCCGAGGTGAAGATGGTGTAGGCAGTGTCGCTGGCAATCGTCGCCACGGGCGCGGGGGCCGGGAGGTCGGCCTGGTCATGGGCGTGCAGCCACTGCGGGGTCAGCACCAGCGCGCAGCGGCAGCGCTCGCGCAACTGTTGGCGACTGTCTTCGTTCAAGGCCGGGTCGATCGGTACATAGCTGGCGCCGCTGCTCAGGATGGCCAGGATCGCCACGTAGAGGTCGATGCCCTTGCCCAGCGACAGGCCGATCTTGTCGGTGGGCGCGATGGCCCGCCCGAGTTCGCGGGCAACCTCGTGCTGCAGCAGCGCGGCCATGGCATCGACCCGCGCCAGCAACCCGGCATAGTCGAGCTGGCGGTCACCGGCGATCAGCGCGGGCATGTGCGGGTGACGCTGGGCGCTGGCGTGGAAGCGTTCGATAACGGTATTCATCGGGGCATTCGCTCAGCAGGCAAGGCGGGTGATGAGGCACGCCCCGAGTTGGAACGGCCCGGTGCTGAACAGCAGGGCATGCTCGCCCGGCTGCAGCGCGCCTTCGGCGTGCAGGTGGCCGAGGTTGATCAGGTTGTCGGCGCTGAAGCAGTGGGCATGCTGGGCCAGCGGCGCGGTCACCGCCTTGCTGAAGCTGATCCCGGCGAGCTGGCAGAACAGCCGGGTCGCCTCGAGGGTGTAGTTGTTGCAAATGAAGTGATGCACGGCGCGCGGGGCGATCTCGGCGTGTTGGCAGGTGCGCTTGACCAGCGCGGCGATGCTGCGCATGTCGGTATCGTTGGAGAAATGCTCGATCTGCTCGGTGTTGCTGCTGTACTGCACCTTGCCGCGCAGGGCGTACTGCATCTGCGCCGGCTGGCGGCTGACGACGCAGGCCGCGGCAGCGTCGCCGGTCACGTAGACGAAGTCACTGCCTTCGCCATAGACCCGTTGCAGCGCGTCGCCGGCCTGGTCGAAGGTCACCAGCAGCACATGCTCGGCCTCGCCGCTGGCGGTCAGCGCCGCGGCCATCTTCAGGCCGGCGTGGAACCCCGCGCAGCCTGCCAGGCCCACGGCGTAGAAGGGCACGGCCTGCATCTGCAGGGTGCGGCCCAGTTCCGCGAGCCACAGGGCCTCGAGGTTGTTCTGGGCATCGAGCAGGCCCGATACCAGCAGCACCGCGCCGATGTCGTCGGGCTGACGGCCACTGTCGGCCAGGGCGCGAGTCACCGCGCGGGTCACCAGCTCCCAGTGCTGGCCAGGATGGTGGGAGAAGCAGCGCACGCCATTGGCTTCGGATTGCAGCAGTGCGCGCGTCTGTGGCGCCATCTGCGCCGCCTCGATGTCCACGGCTTGGCCGGTCTCACAGGCGATGCCGCCCAGGTAAACGGTTGGGTTCACGTTTTGCTCATCTTGTTCAAAGGGTGAAGGCAAGCCCGCGCCAGGCCAGCCGATGGGGCGCGAGCGCTGGCACCCGGCGCCTGGTGGCGGCGGGTGTCGGGGGTTACGAGGTGGTCAGTCTTTCCAGTACAGCGGGTGGCGCACCGTCACCTTGGTGATGGTGGCTGGCTGTTTCCAGATGCCCTTGAAACCTTGCGGCAGGACGAAGATGTCACCGGCCTGGTAGTGCTGCTGGGCACCATTGGCTTCGGTGATCTGCACCTGTCCGCTGATCAGCTGGATGACTTCGGTTTCGGGCCAACCTTGCAATTGCAGTTCCACGGGCGGGATTTCGCAAACCTCGACCGCGGCCTGTTCACCGGGGGCGGTGAAGGGCGAGAGGCAACGGTAGCGGTAATGGGTGCCGTTGAGCGCCGTATAGAATTCGGAGGTGTCCGGGGTGTTCACGGTCGGCACGCTGGCCGGAACGCTGCGCGGGATCGGCAGGGTGCTGGGAGATGGCGCTTCAGCGGCGCTGGCGTTGCTGGCGAAAACGGCCGAACTGGCGGCCACGAACACGCAGGCGAGGGGGATTGCGGACAGGCGAGACACGCGTATTGCCTCCTTGGCAACTCTTATTCTTCCGTGGGCTTTTCGAAAAAAAGCACGCGAAGATAGTCTGGTGGCAAAGCGATGTCAAACTGCCTGTGAGCGAGCTAGTCGAGCAAGGTATGACGCGCCTCGAGCCAGCGCTCGAAGCATTCGAAGGTGGTCACCGCGGCCTGGAGCGTCCGCGCCTCGCGCTCGGGCTGGCGGGCGAAGGCGCCGAGCCGCGCGAGGAAGCTGCGCCAGTGGCTGCCGGTCAGCGGGCCGTAGACGTCGAGAAAACCGCCACCGCTGTCAGCGTCGATACCCAGGCGCTTGGCCATGGCCTGCTTGAGCACCTGGCCGCCAAGGGTGGAGCCCTCGAGCACGTACATCACCCCCAGGGCACTGGCCTCGTCGTCGATCCGCGGCAGTTGCTGGCAGCGCGGCAAGGCTTCGACCTCGACGCCAAGCATGCGCAGGTCCCGGGCCAGGGCTGGTGTCTTGTCGCGCTCGCGCCCTTGGTAGTCGGCCAGGCTGGCCTCCAGTGGCGCGTGGAAGCCGTGATAGGCGACCATCAGGTCGCGGTAGCGTGCCAGGTCGAACCCTTCGCTGAAAAACGGCAGGCGTGCCTCCAGCCGTTTGTGGCTGGCCCGGGTGGCCTCGCGCAGGGCGAGCAGCAGCGATTGGGGCGTGTCAGGCATGGCGGAGGTTCTGGGGGGGCGAGGGCTGATAGTGCCAGATCGCTCCCTGTTTGTCCTGGCGTGTCTTGTAGGGGCCGGCCTTGCCGGCGAATCCTCGCAGGCCGTCTCAGAACGCCAGCTTGTAGCCAATCAGCAACAGCATGGTCGCCAGGCACGGGCGCAGGACTCGGTCGGAGATGCGCCCGGTCAGGTGGCTGCCCAGGTAAATGCCCGGCAGCGAGCCCAGCAGCAGGTAGCCCAGCAGCGACCAGTCCATGTTGCCCATGCCGGCATGGCCAAGGCCCGCCACCAAGGTCAACGGCACGGCGTGGGCGATCTCGGTGCCGACCAGGCGGCGGGTGACCAGGAACGGGTAGAGCAGGAACAGCGCCACGGTGCCCAGGGCGCCGGCGCCGATGGAGGTGAGGGTGACCATCACCCCGAGGACGATGCCGGTGGCCACGGTCAGCACGTTGAGGGTGCGGTCGCTGAGGTGGTAGTGATCGCCCGCGTGCTTGCTGGCGAAGGCCTGCAGTTTCGATTTGAACAGGATCGCCAGGGCGGTGAGGATCAGCACCACCGCCAGGCCTTGCTTGATGATGGCGTTGAGCGCGGAGGTGTCGGTGTGCAGGGTGCTGAGGAACCACAAGGTCAGGGCCGCCGCCGGCACGCTGCCCAGGCTCAGCCAGCCGGTGATCTTCCAGTCGATGTTCTTGTTGCGGCCATGCACCCAGACGCCACTGGCCTTGGTGATGGCGGCGTAGAGCAGGTCGGTGCCCACGGCGGTGGCCGGGTTGATGCCGAACCACAGCAGGATCGGGGTCATCAGCGAGCCGCCGCCGACGCCGGTCATGCCGACGATGAAGCCCACGACCAATCCGGCAATGGTGAAACCGAAAGAACCTACATCCATACGCTACTCGACGCCCAGCTTTGCCCGTGATCGGATGCTGCCCAGCATATAGATTTTTTTATAGCCAAATAGACTTGTTCGTTATTAGGTTATAACCGCTCGCTGGTGGCATGCGCTTCTTCCTGTAGTAGCGGCCTGGTGTCGCGAAAGGGCTGCAACGCGGCCCCGGCGATCTGTGCGTCAACGCTGAAATCCTGGGGCCGCTGCGCAGCCCTTTCGCAACACTAGGCCGCTCCTACAGGGGAATGGGCCAGCATTGGATCTTCAGCGATCGGTCATCACCACCATCACTTCGGCATCGCCGCCATCCTCGCTCTCCGACAGGTAGATATGCCCGACCTGGCTGTCGAAATAGGCGGTCTCCTGCGGACCGATGCTCACCGCCTCGCCGGTCTCGAACTCGATACGCACCCGCCCGCTGATGACCATGGCGAACTCTTGCCCGGGGTGGCGAATGAAATCGTCGAACTGGCCGCGTTCGCGGGCGATGATGCGGGCATAGGCCGGGGTCATGCGGCGTTCCGGGAAGGCGCCGGCGATCGGGTAGTAGTCGTAGTTACCGGTGGAGTAACCCGCCACCGTGGCCAGCGAATCCACCACCACGGTGGCCGGTTGCACGGCGCCGCCTGGGCTGCTGGCGCGAAACAGCTGGGCGATGTCCAGGTTCAGCGCGCGGGCGACGGCGGCCAGTTTCTCGTAGCTCACCGACACCTGGGCCAGCTCCATCTTCGACAGGGTCGACAGCGGCACGCCGCTGTGTGCCGACAATTGCTTGAGGGTCATTTGCCGGCTCTTGCGCAACTGGCGCAGGCGCGCGCCGACGGCGCAGCGGTCGAGTTGGGGGCCGGTGGTGGGGGCGTCGGGCATCGGGGCGCTCAGGCAAGTCTTTGGTCGGGCATCTTAGCGTGTCGGCTTGCGCAATTCTAAATTCTCATATATTAGAATTCTCACAAATGATAATTATCCCAGCAGGAGCGCGCATGGGACCGATCCACGATACCTTGATCATTGGCGCCGGCATTGCCGGTGCCTCCTTGGGCTACCGCCTGGCTGGCCAGCGCCATGTGCTGATCCTCGAGCGCGAGGCGCAGCCGGGCTACCATTCCACCGGACGCTCGGCGGCGATGTTCATGGAGGCCTACGGCACCCCACAGATCCAGGCCCTGACCCGCGCCAGCCGGGCGTTCTACGCACAGCCGCCGGCGGGGTTCTGCGAGCATCCGTTGCTGGAACCGCGCGGCTGCCTGTATGTCGCCAACCTGGAACAGCGCGACCTGCTGCACGCGACCTACGCGCAGAACCTGGCCAACGGCACCGCCGTCAGCCTGCTTGACAGCGCGGCGGCGCTCGCCTTGGTACCCAGCCTGCGCGGTGAGCTGCTGGCAGGGGCGGTGCACGAGACCGACGCCATGGACCTCGACGTGCATGCCCTGCACCAGGGCTTTTTGCGTGGCTTGCGCCAGGCCGGTGGCGAGCTGCGCTGCAACGCCGAAGTGGTCCAGGCCTACTACCTGGACGACCTGTGGCATGTCGAGCTGGTCGATGGCAGCCGCGTGCACGCCCGGCAGTTGGTCAATGCCGCCGGGGCCTGGGCCGACCGGGTGGCCGAGCAGTGCGGGGTAGCCAGGATCGGCCTGCAGCCTTGCCGACGCAGCGCCTTCACCTTCCCCGGCCCGGCGCAGCACGACTTCGCGCGCTGGCCGGCGGTGATCGGAGTCGACGAGAGCTTCTACTTCAAGCCCGACGCCGGCCAGTTGCTCGGTTCGCCGGCCAACGCCGACCCGGTCGAGCCCCAGGATGCTGCCCCGGAGGAACTGGACCTGGCCCTGGGCATCTACAACATCGAAGCCATGACCACCCTCGAGATCCGCCGCCCGAGCCACAGCTGGGCGGGCCTGCGCTCGTTCGTCGCCGACGGTGACCTGGTGATCGGCTTCGACCCCGTGGCACCCGCCTTCTTCTGGCTGGCGGCGCAGGGCGGCTATGGCATCCAGTCTGCAGCCGGGGCCTCGCGCCTGGCCGCCGACCTGCTGCTGGGCCAGCCTCTGTGTGCCAGCCTTGTCCGCCAGGGCGTCGAGCCTGCTCGGCTGTCCCCGGCACGTTTCAGCCAACCTTCCATGGAGACTTCCCATGAGCAATGACATCCAGCGTTTTCCCAGCAGCCTGCCGTTTCCTTTTTCCCGCGCGGTGAAAGCCGGCGGTTTCCTGTTCCTGTCCGGGCAGATCCCGATGAGCGCCGGCGGCGAGGTGGTGAAGGGCGATATCCAGGCCCAGACCCGTGCCGCTTGCGAGCGTATCGGCGAGAGCCTGCAAGCCTGCGGCGCGCGTTTCGACCAGGTGGTGAAAGCCACCGTGTGGCTGTCGGACATGAGCCATTTCGCCGGTTTCAACGAGGTATACAAGGAATTCTTCGGCGCCGCGTTGCCGGTGCGTTCGACCGTGGCCTCGGCGCTGGCGCTGGGGGTGGATGTGGAGATCGAGGTGCAGGCCTATCTCGGCCAGGACAACTGACACCGTGGCGGCGGGCTTGCCCGGCGATGTCTGTATCGCGGGGCAGGCCGGCTGCCATGACGCCCTGCAACGACCGGATACAACAATAAGAACCAGAGGTGCACATGCAAGAGCAACTGAAGATCGCCGGCGCATTCGTCGGCGTGATCGTGGGCGCGGGCTTTGCGTCCGGGCGGGAACTGCTGTTGTTCTTCGTCGATTTCGGCCTGTGGGGCCTGGTCGGCGCGCTGGTCAGCGCCGCCTTGTTCACCTTCCTCGGCATGGCCCTGGCCGGGTTGGGCAACCGCCTGCGGGCCACTTCGCACAAAGCCGTCATCGAGGCCATCTGCGGGCGTCACCTGGGGCGCTGCGTCGACTGGCTCATCACCTTCTTCATGTTCGGCGTGACCGTGGTCATGCTTGCCGGTGGCGGTGCCTTGCTGGAGCAGCAGTTCGGCATTCCGGCGCTGGCCGGCAGCGTGCTGGTCACCGTGCTGGTGGTGGCCATAGTCTGCCTCGAGGCGCAGAAGGTGATGGTCGCCATCGGCGTGATTACGCCGCTGCTGATCCTGGTGGCGTCGGCCATCGCCTTGTACGCCGTGTGCACTCGCGGCCAGAGCTTCGCCGCCCTCGACCAGCTGGCCAGCCAGCAGGAGCCCGGCGCGCGGCATTGGTTGCTCGGGGCGTTCCTGTATGTGTCCTACAACATCGTCGCCGGGGCGCCAATCCTGGCGATCCTCGGCGGCTCGGCGCGCACGGGCCGGGTCGCGGTGCTTGGCGGCCTGCTCGGTGGCGCGGCGCTGGGCGGCTTGATGCTGGTGATGAGCGCGGGGCTGCTGTCGCGCCTGGACAGCGTCGCCGCCTTGCCGATGCCGATGCTGTCGATTGCCAGCGAGGTGTCGCCGTTGCTGGGGTTGCTGATGTGCCTGATCATCTTCGGCATGATCGTCAACACGGCCGTGGGCACACTGTTTTCGTTCCTGTCGAGGTTGCTGCCGGCAGGCACGGCGAAGTTTCGCTGGGGGGCGGTGGTGACCGGGGGCGTGGGCTTTGCGTGCAGCCTGGTGGGGTTCATCAGCCTGGTAGGGCAGGTGTATCCGCTGTTCGGCTACCTGGGGCTGGTGCTGATGGTGGCGGTGCTGGTGGGATGGCTGCGACGGGGCAAGGCGGGGAAGGTGGCGGTGGTTTGACCGGCGTCTTCGTCGGCAATGCCGGCTCCTACACGGGGTTGCTGTAGGAGCCGGCTGGCCGGCGAAACGGGCGGCTTAAATGCGGAAGCTGCCCACCAGCTGCTTCAGGCGCCCGGCCTGCTGGCTCAGGGCGTCGCAGTGGCGCAGGGTTTCGTTGAGGTTCTCCACCCCTTGCTGGTTCAGCGCGTTGATCTGGGTGATGTCCAGGTTCAGGCTCTCGACCACGGCGGTCTGTTCCTCGGTGGCGGTGGCCACCGACTGGTTCATGCCGTCGATCTCGCCGATGCGCTGGGTCACGCTGGCCAAACGCTCGCCGGCCTGGTTGGCCACCTGCACGGTCTGCTCGCTGGACACCTGGCTGGTGTTCATGGTGTGCACCGCTTCGCGCGAGCCCACCTGCAGGCTGGTGATCATGCGGTGGATCTCTTCGGCCGATTCCTGGGTACGGTGGGCCAGGTTGCGCACTTCGTCGGCGACCACGGCGAAGCCACGGCCAGCTTCACCGGCACGGGCAGCCTCGATCGCGGCGTTGAGCGCCAGCAGGTTGGTCTGCTGAGAAATGCCCTTGATCACGTCGAGGATCTTGCCGATCTCGTCGGTGCTGGCATTGAGGGTCTCGATTTGCTCGCACGACTCGCTGATGCGCTCGGACAGGGCGGTCATGGCGCTGATCGCTTCCTCGACCACCTCGCGGCCACCGTTGGCCTGTTCGCTGGCACCGCTGGCATGCTGCGAGGCATCGGCGGCGTTGCGGGCGATTTCCTGGGTGGCGGCGCCCAGCTCGTTGATCGCCGCGGCGACGCTGTTGGTGCGCATGCTCTGCTCTTCGGAGCCGGAGAGCGAGGCGTTGGAAGCACCGACGACTTTTTCCGACAGGTCATGCACCAGGCGGGTGGCCGACGATACTTCGCTGATCGAGGCGTGGATACGTTCGACGAAGCGGTTGAACGAGGTGGCCAGTTCGCCGAACTCGTCTTTCTGCTCCACGACCAGGCGGCGGGTCAGGTCGCCTTCGCCTTCGGCGATGTCCTGCATGGCGCGACCCATGGTGGTCAGCGGACGCATCAATACCGGGATCAGCAAGCTCAGCAGGCCTGCGATGACGGCCACGGCGATGAGCATGGCGATGATCGCCGAGGTGCGGAACTGGCTCAGTGGTGCGTAGGCCTTTTCTTTGTCGATCGACAGCCCGATGTACCACTGCGCCGACGGCAGGCCATCGACCGGGGCGAAGGAAATGATCCGGTCCTTGCCGTCCAGGCTGACTTCCTGGATGCCGGTTTCCACGCGCAGCGGCGAGCCTGGGTAGATGTCCTTGAGGTTCTTCATCACCCGGTCCTTGTCCGGGCTGACGATCACCTGGCCATTGCGGTCGACCAGGAACGCGTGGCCGATGCCGCCGAAGTCCACGGCGTTGATGATGTCGACCAGGGTGTTCAGGCTCAGGTCGCCGCCGACCACGCCGATCAGCTCGCCGCTGCCCTTGGCCTTGACCGGCATGGCGATGGTCACCACCAGGCCACCGACCGCCGCCATGTAGGGCGGGGTCAGCATGGTCTGGTTGGCGGCCACGGCCTGGGTGTACCAGGGACGCTGACGCGGGTCGTAGCCGTCAGGCATCTTGGCGTCGGGGCGCTGGGTGAACAGGCCGGTGTTCTGGCCGAAGTAGGTGAACTGGAAGTTGCTGGTGTACGACGGTTGGTCGACCAGGCCTGGCACGTTGTTGCCGGCGCCTTGCTGGGCGATGTCCTGGGCCAGGTTTTCCAGGACCAGGATGCGGCCGCTCATCCAGTTCTGCACGCTGCTGGCGGTCTGCGCGCCAGCCTGGCGCACCGACGACTCGATGTTCTGGCGGATGGTGTTGCGTTGCAGGTAGTCGTTGTACAGGGTGAACAGCGCGAAGGCCAACACAACGACGGCACACGCACTGAGCAGGATCTTGTGGCGGAATTTCAGGTTCATGTTTCGAGACCTTGAGCCGGTGAAAGGAGGGCGCCGCGCGCTTTTGGCACGCTTGGCAGGACCTGTTGCCACGGTTATCGGCCGCTTCTGAAAAATGTTGAAAGACTAAATGCCGCAGTTGTTGGCGGGTACGCCTTAGGGCTTGTAGGAAAAGTCTCCAAGCGACGTCAGCAAGGCGACCAGCGCCCGGGCGGCCTGGCCGAGGGGTTGCTGCTTGAGCCAGAACGCGTGCACGGGCAGTTGCAGTTCGTTGCGGGTGTTCTGGAACGCCAGGCGCACCAGGCGCCCGGCGGCCAGCGAGGGCGCGATCCGTGACAGCGGCAGGTCACCCCAGCCCAGGCCCGCCTCGACCATTTGCACGGCCAGGTCGAGGCTGTCGGTGCGCCAGTGCGAGGTGCCGATCAGCGAGCGAGGGTCGGACAGCGGCAGGTCGCGGCTGCGTACCAGGATCTGGCGCAGGTTGACCAGGTCCTCGAGGTGGCGGATACGCCCTTCGCGCAGGGCCGGGTGGTGCGGCGACAGGGTCGCTACCAGCGACTCCATGGCGATGAACTGGAAGCTGCGCCGCGGATCGACCTGCAACCCGGCGAAGGCCAGGCACAGGTTGGCCCGCCCGCTGTCGAGCAGTTGCAGGGCCTCCTCCTGAGGGGCCGCCAACAGCTCGATATCGAGCAGTGGATAGCGCTCGCCCAGGCGGGCGATGGCCGTCAGCAACGGGCGCTGGTCGATATCCGGCACCACGGCGATGGCCAAGCTGCTTTCCAGCCCACGGGACAGCTCCAGGGCATGCACTTGCAGCAGGCCCAATTGCTCGGCGATCAACCGCGCGTGCGGTTCCAGGGCCAGGGCCTGGGCGGTGGGGCGCGCCTCGCGCGAACCGCGTTGGAACAGGGCGTAGCCAAGCTCCGCCTCAAGGTTGCCAATGGCCATGCTGACCGCCGAGGGTACGCGCCCGGAGGCCCGGGCGGCGGCGGAAAACGAGCCGCGGTCGAGCACGGCGAGGAATAGCAGGATGGTGTCGCTGGAAAAGTTCATGGCAGTCTCCTTTCAGTAAATCTGAAAGGTGTCGACTTTTTCTGTCAAGGTAATTGATGCAATCTGCGCGCCTTTCGTGCAACCCGCAGCAAAGGTAAATCCCGTGCAAGGACTCAAACGCAAACTGGTCTACGTGACCTTCTATGAACTGATCGGCCTGTGCATGTCGACCCTGGGGCTGGCCTACTTGTCCGATACCGAGGCCTCGCACACCGGGCCGTTGGCCGTGATGATCACCACCATCGCCATGGCCTGGAACTTCATCTACAACAGCCTGTTCGAGTGGTGGGAAAGCCGCCAGGCCACGCGTGGGCGCAGTGTGGCGCGGCGGGTGGCGCATGCCATTGGCTTTCAGTTGACCTTGGTGGTGTACCTGATCCCGTTGATTGCCTGGTGGCTGGGCATGACGCTGCTGGAGGCGTTCCTGGTGGACCTGGCGTTCATCATCCTGATCCCGTGCTACACCTTCCTCTACAACTGGGCGTTCGACCGCATTTTCGGCCTGCCCACTTCGGCCATGGCGACTGCCTGACACAGTCTGTAGGAGCCGGCTTGCCGGCGAACACCGGCATAGCCGGTGCCATCCACCGCGTTGCCGGTTCGCCGACAAGCTGGCTCCTACGGGCATTGCAGGGCCGCAACCGGCGTAGGCACCGGCCCCGGCGATCTTTGCCAAGGGCTGAAATCCTGGTGCTGCCGCGCAGCCCTTTTCGCGACGCAAGGCCGCTCCTAAAGGAGCGTGTCGGCTTCGGATCAGGGCGCTCGATAGCCCAGCAAACTGTCCTCCACCTGGCCCGACAGGTAGTACACCCCGGCCATGGCGCCGCTCTGGCGGTTCTCCATCAACTCTTGCCATTCCTGGTTCAGCGCCACGTTGAGGATCACCCGCAACTGCTCGACCATCTGTGGCTGCTCACGGTCATGGGTGATGAGACCGTAGCCGGTCACCGCCACCGAGATCATCGCCCCGGCCGCCTTGCCCACCGCGGCGGCGATGGCGCTGGCCGCGCCGCGCGGCGCCAGCGTGGCACCGAGCTTCTCGCTGGCCTGAGTGGCCACCGACGACAGCCCCGCCTCGGTCTGGCCGGGGGCCTTGGCAGCCTGTTGGTGCAAGTGCTGGCGCAGTGCTTGCCAGGCCGGTTGTTGCTCCAGGGATTTGGCCTGCAGTAATTGATAGAGCGAGGCGTTGCGCGCCGACGGCGGGCCCAGGGCGATGATCGGGATGCGGTTGAGGCGCTGGCTGAACTGCTCGGGCGGGGCGTTGTAGCGTTGGATGATCGTCGGCAATTGCTGGCCGAGCAGTTGCAGGTACAGCTCGCTGGCGCGGTCGCGAATGCCTTCGGGGTTGATCTGCTCGGCCACCGGGTCGATCACCCGCTGGCGGTATTGCTCTTGCAGGTACAGGCCCAGGCGTTTCTCCGCTGGAACCTGGTCGTTGCCGCTGTTCATCTTGTACCAGGCCACCTTGAGGGTGAGCCATTGCTGGGTCCAGTAGCCGGTGAACCAGGGGATGAAATCGTTCTCGGTGCGTTGCTGCACCTGCTCTTTCCACACCCGCATCGAGCGCCGGGCATAGTCGTTGGCCGAGCCTGCGGCGGCAACCGAGGCTTCGACAATGTCCTGGTCGATGCGCTGCCACACGGCTGGCGGCAGGTTCTGCGGCGGCGGCGCGGCGGGCAGGCGTTTGCCAGCGCAGCCGGCCAGGGCCAGCAGCAGGCACAGCGGGACGATCACCAGGCTGGGTTTCACGCGGATGGCCTCCCAGGGAAGGGGCTATCGGCAGTATAGGTTCGTCCTGCTGGACGGGGCGCGGGACAAGCCCGCTCCTACCGGTACTGGGGGCAATACCGGTAGGAGCGGGCTCGCCCTGCGATGGGCCGCAGAGCGGCCCCCTTTGCAGGTTGGCAAGGCATGTTCAGCGCTCCAGTTTCAGGTGCAGCAATGGGTAGGGGTCGCCTTGGCCATCGACTTCGCTGCGCCCGACCTGGGCGAACCCGTGTTTCAGGTAGAAGCCCGCCGCCTGCGGATTCTGTTCGTTGACATCGACCTCGCGCACGCTCAGTTCCTCGATCACCTGGGCCAGCAACGCCTTGCCGATGCCCTGGCCCCGGCACGCCGGTTCGACGAAGAGCATTTCCAGCTTGCCGTCATGCACCCCGGCAAAACCCTGGATCTGCCCCTGGGCATCGTGCCAGGCCCGCAGTTGGACAAAGCCCAGGTACTGCTCGCGCACCAGCGGCTTCAAGCGGTCGATATAGCCCTCGGGCAGAAAGTCATGGGTCGCCCGCACCGAGGCTTCCCAGAGATCGGCGAGCCGATCGAAGTGTTCCGCGCCAACTGGCGCGATGCTGTGTTTCATAAGCCCTCCAAGGCTCCGTGGTGGAAACGCCGGGTAGGGTACGGCATTGCGCTATGCTCGGCACTTCTCTTGCGACCCTTGGAGCGCCGATGACCCTTGCCAAGGCCGATGCCCTGCTGCTGGTGGATGTGCAGTGCGCTTTCATGGAGGGCGCCGATGCGGTGCCCGCACACCTGGCCTTGCAGGCGAGCATCGCCCGCCTGCTGGCCCGTGCCCGCCAGGCCGGGGTGCCGGTGATCTTCCTGCAGAACGACGGTGTGCCCGGTAGCCCGGACGCCCCGCACAGTGCGGGCTGGCAACTGTACTTCGCGCCTGTTCGGGGTGAGCACCTGCTGTTCAAGAGCGAGGACGACGGCTTTCGTGAAACCGAACTGCACGCGCTGCTGATCGCGCTTGGCGTTCGCCGGCTGGCCCTGTGCGGGTTGCTTTCGGACATGTGCCTGACCGCTACCGCGCGCGCCGCGCTGCAACGTGGGTTCGCCGTGCTGCTGCCCCACGATGCCCATGCCACCTACGACGTGCCACCGGGGCCGGGTGGCTCGCCAGGGGTGCCCGCCGCCCTGGCGGCGCGGGCGGCGGAGTGGTCGCTGGGTGACGAAGTGCAGATCCTGGCCGGGGTCGACGCCCTGGGTTTCAGCTCGGCCAGCCTGACTGGCGGATGAGGCTGCAGAAGTTGCCGGGACGGAACGCCGGGTCCTTGTCGGCGATGACGTCGGCCTTGACGTTGCCGAAAGTGGTCTGCGGCTTGTGGCGGATGCCATCGTGGAATGCCTGGATGATCGCTTCCTTGAAGTGCTCGCCGCGCGGATGCGCCGCCACTACCGCATCGCGCTCGCCGGCGGCGAGGGCGTCGTGGTGCAGGCCAAGCACGTCGGTCTCGACCCCGGCGGTAAGCAGCGCGATCAATGGGTGCATGTGCTCGGGAATGCCTGGGGTGGTGTGCAGGGCAATGGCGGTCCAGACTCGTTCGATATCGCGCTCGTCGATGCGCTGCTGCTGCAGGAAATCGCGGGCGGCGTTGGCGCCATCGACCTCGAAGCGGCAGCAGTCGCTGCTGTGGGCGTGGGTCAGGCCCATGTCGTGGAACATACAGCCGCAATACAACAACTCGGCGTCGTACTTCAGGCCCAGGCGGCGGCCGGCGAGGGCGGCGAAATAGTAGACGCGGCTGGAATGATGGAACAGCAACGGTGAAGCGGTGTCGCGAACCCGCTCGGTGATTTCGCGGGTCATGGCGGTGTCGGGGATCTGAATGCCGGCGATGGACATGGTGAGAATTCCTCGTTGGGTGAGTGGCCAGTGTGCGGAGTCTGGTTTTTGTCTTCAATTGACGTAATACGTCAAAATCTGCCATTGTCCGCCAAACCAGGACGCGCGCTTACACAGGCGTGCATGCCAGCAACGAGTGCCTGCCATGCCCATCTCCCTCGCCATTCTCGCCATGCCTGGCGTGCAGTTGCTCGATGCCTGCGGCCCCCTCGATGTCTTCGCCGAGGCCAACCGCCAGCTTGGGCGCGAAGCTTATCGTCTGTCGCTGCTGGCCTGTGAACCCGGCCCGCTGGTCAGTTCCTCCGGGGCCAAGCTGCTGCCCGATGGCTGGATCGGCGATACCCTCGGCCCCTTCGACACCTTGTTGATCGCCGGCACGCCCCAGGCCGCCGAGCAACACCTGCGCAGCGGCATCCTCGACTGGCTGCGCCAGCATGCGGCCAGCAGTCGGCGCTACGGCTCGGTATGCACGGGCGCCTTCGCCCTGGCCGCCGCCGGCCTGCTTGACGAATGTCGCATCACCACCCACTGGGCGGTGGCCGAGGCGCTGGCACTGCGTTACCCGCAAGTGCGGGTCGAGGCCGATGCGATCCAGGTGCACGACGGCAAGGTGCGCACCGCCGCGGGCGTCACCGCCGGGCTGGACCTGGCGCTGGCCTTGGTCGAGGAGGACTTGGGTCGGGAACTTGCCAAACAGGTCGCGGGCCAGTTGGTGATGTATTTCAAGCGTCCAGGCGGGCAGTTGCAGTTCAGCCGCCAGGGGGCGTCATCGGCGCTGGGGCGCTCGGCGTTGCAGGGGCTGCAGCGTTACGTGGCGGCCCATCCGGCGCAGGATCATGGCATTGCCCAACTGGCCGCCCGGGTCGGCTTGAGCCCACGTCACTTCGCCCGGTTGTTCCAGGCCGATGTCGGCATGACCCCGGCGGCCTGGGTGGAGCTGGCGCGGGTCAATGCCGCGCGCGAACGCCTGGAAAGTGGCCTGGAGCCGCCCAAGCAGGTGGCGGCGCTGTGTGGCTTCGCCAATGCCGACACCTTGCGCCGGGCGTTCGTCCGGCATGTCGGGGTGACCCCGGCGGAATACCGCAAGCGCTATGCGCAGCCGTTCTGATCGAGGTCGAGCTTGGCTTCCAAGCGGTCCAGGTGCTCATGCATCAGGGCCAGGGCGCAGGCCTCGTCGCCGCGCTCCACCGCATCGATGATCGCCGCGTGCTCCTGCCAGGCGCAGTGCTCGCAGCAGGGCGACTCATAGCGGGCGATGATCAGCGAGGTCATCGGCACCAGGCCATCGAGAAAGCGTGCCAGCGGTGCGTTGGTGGCCATCTGCGCCAGCTTCATGTGGAACTCGCCACCCAGGCGAATCGCCGTGCAGCGCTCACCGTGCTCATGGTGCTGGCGCTCGCGCTCGACCAGCAGGCGCAGTTGGCGGATCTGCGCTGGGCGCGCACGCTGGGTGGCCAGGCCGATCAGCGTGGTCTCGGCCAGGCGCCGGGCGCTGAGCACCTGGCGCGCCTGCTGTGGGTCGGGTGCTGCCAGGTGCGCGGTGTGGCTGGGGCGCTGCACCACCACCTGCTGGTCGGACAGCCGCCCGAGCACCCGACGGATCACCGTGCGGCTGACGCCAAAGGCATTGCCCAGCGCCTGTTCGGGCAGCGGGCTGCCCGGCGGCAGGCGTTGCTCGAGAATGGCGTCGAACAGCCGGGGGTAGATCTGCTCGGCCGACAGGCGGGTCTCGCCGACGCCGAGCAGGGCAGGCAGGCGGGGGGCACAGGCGCTCATGCTCGCTCTCCTTCTTTATTAAATGCCGGGGTGGTCGTCAGGGATGTTCAGGGCGATGCCCATGCGCTGGCCTTCGGCGAGGATATGTTGGCGCATCTGCAGGCTGGCCTGGGCGCTGTTGCGCTCGCGGATGGCACGCACCACCGCCTCGTTCTCGCTCAGCCGCGCGGCCAAGTGCTCAGGCGAGTTGCGCAGCATCTCGGCGCTCTGCTTGAGGGCATTGCTGGTCTGCTGCACCACGCTCTGGAAGATCGGGTTGGTGGTCAGCGCGAACAGCGCCTCGTGGAAGGCAATGTAGGCATTGACCCCGGCCTCGCTGTCCTGGGCCTCGAGGGCTTCGCGCATATCCATCAGGGTCAGGCGCAGTTGGCCGATGTCCTGGTTGCCGGCCGATTGCGCGACCAGGCCGGCGATGAAGGGTTCAAGGGTGTAGCGCAGCTCGAGCACGTCGGCCAGGCTGGCCGCGGCGACGGCTTCCGGCTCCTGGGCCTGGGCGGTGTCGGCGTCGAGCACCAGCACGCCCTTGCCCGGCAGCGAGCGCACCAGGCCCAGGGTTTCCAGCACGATCACCGCCTCGCGCAGGCTGGGGCGACTGATGCCCAGTTGTTCGGCCAGCTCGCGCTGGCCGGGCAGCATGTCGCCGCTGCGCCACTGGCCACGGGCCAGCGCCTGGCGGAGTTTCTCCACCACTGAGTTGACTACGGTTGAAGAGCTGATCACGGTTCGCTCCTTGGTTGACGCTGCATCTTTGCCGTTGGCGGGCCGGCGCGAGGCGCCGGCGGCCTGGGGCTTAGAATTCCTGTTGATGAGGTTGGCCCTGCTTGCGGGTGGTCGGGGCGTAGCCCGGTTTGTTGGCCAGTACATTGTTGGCCCGCTCCAGGTCGATATCCTTTTCCCAGCGGGCAATGGCCACGGTGGCGACGCAATTGCCGATCAGGTTGGTCAGCGCGCGGCCGATGCCCATGAACCAGTCCACCGCCAGCACCAGCACCAGGCCCACCACCGGGATCGCCGGCACGGCGGTCAGGGTGGCGGCCAGGATCACCAGGGCCGAGCCTGGGATGCCGTGAGCGCCCTTGGAAGTCACCAGCGACACCAGCAGAATGGTCAGCAGGTCGGTCATCGCCAGGGGCGTGCCGGTGGCGTTGGCGATGAACACGATGGCCAGGGTCAGGTAGATGGAGAAACCGTCGAGGTTGAACGAGTAACCGGTGGGGATCACCAGGCCGACGGTGGAACTGCCGATGCCCAGGTGTTCGAGCTTGCGCATCACCTGCGGCAGCACGGCGTCGGAAGAGGCGGTGCCGAGGACGATGGACAACTCCTCGCGCAGGTACTTGATGAACGGCAGCAGCTTCAGGCCCGAAAGGCGCATGACGGTACCCAGCACGATCAGCACGAAGCCGGCGCAGGTCAGGTAGAACAACGCCACCAGCCCGCCCAGGTGTTGCAGCGAGCTCAGGCCGTACTTGCTGGTGGTGAAGGCGATGGCGCCGAACACGCCGATCGGCGCCAGGCGCACGATCATGCCCATGATGCGGAAGATCACGTGGCTCAGCTCGTTGATCAGCCGCGAGATGCCCGAGGCCGACTCGCCCACCAGGTTCAGGGCGCTGCCGAACAGCACCGAGAACAGCAGCACCTGAAGGATGTTGTTGTCGGCGAAGGCGCCCACCACCGAGGTGGGGATCAGGTCCATGAGGAAGGTGGTGGTGCTGTGGATGTGCGCGCCGCGTTCGGCCAAGGCGCCGGCATCGCTGCTGGAGAGCTGGTCGAGGTGGATGTTGGCGCCGCTGCCGATGCCGCTGGTGAAGGCGAACACCAGGCCGATCACCAGGGCCAGGGTGGTCAGCACTTCGAAGTAGATCACCGATTTCAGGCCGATGCGTCCGACCTTCTTCAGGTCGCCGGCCCCGGAAATGCCGCTGACCACCACGCAGAACACGATCAGGCCGATGAGCATCTTGATCAGCTTGATGAAGCCGTCACCCAAGGGTTTGAGTTGCAGGGACAGGTCGGGGAAGCTCAGGCCGCAGACAACGCCTAGGGCGAGGCCGAGCACTACCTGGAGGAAAATCGAACGCGAACACCATTTGAGCATGGGAGGAGTCTCTGGTCGGTGTCCTTGCCCCCCAAGCCACACGGAGCGAAAGAGTGCAGGACTTAATTATTGTGGTCTTACCGGTTTGTTCACTGCGAGGGCCATGAAACGCCGAAATTTTCGACTTTGCAAGGCTTTTTGGCCTGACCGGTCTGACCAGTTATGGTGCATCGACACGGCACTTGCTCTAGGGTGGTACACGGCGGGATTTCAGGCTTTGGCCAGGACCTGATCGACGGCGGCGATCAATTTGCCCAAGTCCTTGGGCGGGGCGTTATGGATGACACCGAAGAGGTAGGCACGCTGCTCTTGCTCGTCGTCGGGTTCGACGAAGAAGGCTTTCGGTTTGACCCCCAGCGCCTCGGCGAAGCTCACCAGGGCCTCGATGCTGGGGGTATAAGTGCCGGTTTCGAAGCGGCTTATGGTCTTGGGGTCGAAACCGGTACGCTCGCCCAGTTGTGCCTGAGTGAAGCCCGCCAGTTTGCGGTAGCGGCGCAGGGCAGGGCCTAGACCTGTTCTCGTCATCGCTCAATTCCCATTTAGAATCAAGCACTTAACGATATATAGCGTTATAGCGCAACGCCATGATCCATCACCTTTATTTGCAAAATGTGATGGAGTTCGTAGAATTGGCCGCTTTGATTGATCAGTCATTCAAGTAATTGTCCAGGGCGATCCGGCCAACTGCCGGCCCGTGCGCAAGCGTTGTCGGACATTTGAACTGATCCACGATGAACGGTTCCGGCACCCCTGGCGTTCTGTCAGGCAGGTCGTCGGGCTGTGTATGAATGGAGTCTCAGCGTGCGTCAGAACCTGCCGGTCAACCCGGTCGAGCAAAGCTTTCCCGAGCACCAGCGGCTCATTTCGGCGACCGACACGGCCAGCTTGATCACCTACTGCAACGCCGAGTTCGCCGCCATCAGCGGTTACAGCCAGGACGAGCTGATCGGCAGCCCGCACAACCTGGTGCGCCACCCGGACATGCCCGAGGCGGTGTTCGAGCTGATGTGGCAGTACCTCAAGGCGGGTCATAGCTGGATGGGCATCGTCAAGAATCGCTGCAAGAACGGTAATTTCTATTGGGTCAACGCCTACGTCACGCCGATCCTTGAAGAGGGCCGGGTGGTTGGCTACGAGTCGGTGCGGGTATGCCCGACCCGCGAGCAGGTCTCACGGGCCGAGGCCCTGTATGCACGTCTGCGCGAGGGCAAGGCAGCACTGTCGCCCGCGCGCCGCCTGGCCCTGCTGGGCCGTGCCCTGGCCGTGCCCCTGGCGGGCGGTGCGCTGGCCGTCGGCGCCAACCTGTTGTGGCCGGGCCTACCGGCGCAGGGGCTGACCCTGGCGCTGTTCGCCGGCATCGGCCTGTGGGCGCAGAGCCGCATGGGCCGGCACCTGCGGCGTATCGTCGAGGGCGCCGACAACACCTTCAGCGATCCGCTGGCGGCGCTGACCTACAGTGACCTGGCCGGTGCCGCCGGGCAACTGCAACTGATCCTGATCAGCGAGGAAGCCCGATTGAAGACCGCGCTCACCCGCTTGAGCGACCTGGCCGGGCAAATGGCCGGGGCTGCCCAGGATGCCGGGCGGCTGTCGCGCGGTACCGAGTCGGCACTGCTCGAGCAGCGCGCCGAAACCGACCTGACGGCCACCGCGATGACCGAGATGGCCGCCTCCATCAGCGAAGTCGCCGGGCATGTGCAACTGACTGCCGAACAGGCCCAGACCGCGCACCTGCTGGCCCAGCAGGGCAGCCAGGTGGCCGATGCCACGGGCGCGGCGATCCATGGTTTGGCCGATACGGTCGGGCAGATCAACCAGGCGGTCAACGACCTGGCCGGTCAGACCGGTGCCATCGCCGAGGCCGCCGGGATGATCCGCGCCATCGCCGAGCAGACCAACCTGCTGGCGCTCAATGCGGCCATCGAGGCCGCCCGGGCCGGCGAGCAGGGCCGCGGCTTCGCGGTGGTGGCCGACGAGGTGCGCGCCTTGGCCGACAAGACCCGCCAGTCCACCTTGCATATCCAGAGCATCATCGACAGCCTGCGCGGCGGCGCCGAACAGGCGGTGAGCATCGCCAGCCAGGGCATCGCCGGCGCCGAGCAAGGCGTGACCCAGGTGGCCCTGGCGCAGGAGGCCTTGCAGGGCATCCGCCACGCGGTGTCGCGGATCAGCGACATGAGCCAGCAGATGGCTGCCGCCGCCCAGGAACAGTCGGCCGTGGCCGAGGATGTCTCGCGGCAGATCAACGGCGTGGCCGGCACGGTCCAGCAGAGCGCCCGCAGTGCCAATGCCGCCGCGTCGCGCGGCACCGAACTGGAGCAGGTCTGTGCCGGCTTGCGGGCGCTGGTGGAGCGCTTCAACCGCTAGGTTGCCAAGGTTATGGACGACAATTACCGCACGGCCGTGGATGCGGCCGCGATCTTTTCCGAGACCGACCTGCGCGGTTGCATCACCTACGTCAACCAGCAGTTCTGCAGCATCTCCGGCTACAGCCGCGAGGAGCTGCTGGGGGCCAACCATCGCATCCTCAATTCCGGCCTGCACGAGCCGACGTTCTTCCTCGACATGTGGCGCGCCCTGGCGGCAGGAAGGGTGTGGAAGGGCGAGATCTGCAACCGCGCCAAGGATGGCTCGCTGTACTGGGTCGATAGCACCATGGTGCCGTTGATCGATCCGCACACCAACAAGGTGCGCAAGTACGTGTCGATCCGTTTCGACGTCACTGAAAAGCGCCAACTGTTGCATACCCTGCAATGGCGCGTGGGCCACGATGTGCTGACTGGGTTGCCCAACCGCGCCTACCTGTCCGACCTGCTCAACCAGGCCTTGGCGTTCTCGCGTCGCGAGCGCATCCCGCTGGCGGTGTGCATGCTCGACCTGGACGGCTTCAAGGCGGTCAACGATGGCTACGGCCATGCCACCGGTGACCTGTTGCTGATGGAGGTCGCCCAGCGCCTGCAGAGCATTCTGCGCGGGGGGGATGCGGTGGCGCGGCTGTCGGGTGACGAGTTCGTGCTGATCCTGCGCCATATCGAGGGCCGCCAGCAGTTGCATGCGGCATTGCAGCGTATCCTGCACGCGCTGGCCGCGCCCTATGTGGTGCGTGAGCACGCGTTGCGCCTGAGCGCGAGCATCGGCGTCACCTTGTTCCCCCAGGACGACGAGGATGCCGACGCCTTGGTCCGGCATGCCGATCAGGCCATGTACGTAGCCAAGCAGCAGGGGCGCAACCGCTATCACGTGTTCGATGTGTCCCAGGCACTGGAGCTCAAGGCCACCCACCAGACCGTGGCGCGGGTGCGCCGCGCCCTGCGCCAGGGCGAGCTGTGCCTGCATTACCAGCCCAAGGTGAACATGCGCAGCGGCCAGATCATCGGTTTCGAGGCACTGCTGCGTTGGATGCACCCGTCCAAGGGACCGGTGCCGCCTGGAGAGTTCCTGCCCTTGGTGGAGCAGACCGATCTGATCGTCGAGCTGGGCGAATGGGTCATCGAGCAGGCGTTGGCGCAATTGCAGCAATGGCAGTTATCCGGGCGTGACTGGTCGTTGAGTGTCAATATCGCCGCCCGGCAATTGCAGCGCGGCGACTTCGCCGAGCGGCTGGCGCGCTTGCTCGAGCGCCATCCCGGTGTGGATCCCGCGCGCTTGGACCTGGAGATCGTCGAGTCGGTGGCCATCGACAACTTGCCGCGAGTGGGCCGCTGCCTGGATGCCTGTCGGGCGTTGGGCGTGCGTTTTTCCCTGGACGACTTCGGCACCGGCTATTCGTCGCTGAGCTACCTCAAGCGCCTGCCGGCGCAGACCATCAAGATCGACAAGTCATTCGTGCGCGACATTCTTCACGACCACGACGACCTGGCCTTGACCACCGCGGTGATCGGGCTGGCCCAGGCCTTCGGCCGCGCGGTGGTGGCCGAGGGCGTGGAAAGCGTCGAGCAGGGGCGGATGCTGATGGACCTGGGCTGCGAGCTGGCCCAGGGCTACGGCATCGCCCGGCCTATGGCGCAGGCGCAGGTGGCGAGTTGGGCGGCGGCCTGGCGACAGCCGCCCGAATGGCGCTAAGCCGTTATTGCTCCTGGTTCGGCGCGCGCAAGTGGGCCTGTAGCAGTGCCTCGGTCAAGTGCCGGACCTGCGCGGCGTCGGCACGTCGGCGCGTGTCGAGCAGCACGCCACCGGCGCGCTCCAGCAGGCTGGGTTCGAACTGGGCGAATGCCACGGCGCTCAGGTCGATGCGCTGCAGCCTGCCCTGATGCCGCCAGGCCAGAGCGGGCACATCAGCGAACGCTTGCTGTAGGGCCTCGACGAAGGTTGTCGGGACCGGCGGGCCGGCATAGTCGCCGTCCATCCCGCCAGGGCTGGCGAGGGCGTCGAAATACTCCGAGGCCCCTGCCCATTGTTGGGTCAACCTCTCGAAGTGTTCAGGTGCGAGACGGCGCAGCCAGGCGGGCCAGAAGTGCTGGTCAACCAGCCAGTGGGCGAGGTTGTCGGCGTTGGCCTGGCCTTGCACGGCGGTTGCCAACCGTTGCAGCGTGGCTTCGCTCAGGCGTGCGAGGTAGTCGTAGAAGATCGCCGTGGGTTGCACCGGCAGGCCGAGACGTTGGCGCAGGTGCATGCGCGCATGCAGCACCATTTCCAGTTCGTCGAGGAGAAAATTCGGCTCGCTCAGTTGCGTGTCGCTGATGTCGTCGTCCTGGTGCAGGGACGGCGGGTCAGTGGCCTCGGCCAGGGCTCTACGGCGCGCCACGCGCCCCTGGTAGAGCTCGCCGATGCGTGCGTCAAGCAGGCGTTGGCGATAGAGGCCGGCCACGGTCGCCACCGCGACCTCTTCGTTGCTGGCCCCGGGTGCGGCCTGGGACACGGTCTGCCAGAGCTGTACGTCGGTCTCGATCTGCTGGAACAGCAGGCTGGCCTGGTCTACGCAGTGTTGGCCGGCATCGACGAGCAGGTCATTGACCTGTTGTTGCAACTGCGCCTGGCCCCAGCCTGCGTCAGTGACAAGGGCGCGCAGCACGTGGCGCATGCGCAGGTCGAAAGCGCTGGGACTCTGCTGGTACTCGGCCGTGCCGGGGAGGCGCTCGTACAGCGCGTGCAGCGCTTGCCAACGGGGTTGCTGCGCGGATTCGGTCACCAGTGTCTGCAATTCGACAGGCCATTGCCGCGACCACTCCCCGCTGGTGCGTGGCGATTGATGAACCTGGAAGCCCGCTTGTTCCAGGCGCTGTTGCGCGCCAGTGCTGAAGGGGTTGTTGTCGAAGGAATAGGCGAACTCGGGCAGGTTCTCGGCAAGGGCCCGGGCGTAGGCGCTGCCTTGTAGGGGCGGTGCGTCGACCAGGGCATTTGCGCTCAGGTCCAGCTGGCGCAGGGCGGTGGGTTCCTGGAACATCAGGGCCGTCAACCCTCCGGGCCAGTGGCTGATGTCGGTGTTCTGCAGGTCCAGCTGGACCAAGGCGTTCCAGCCAGTCAGATCGGGGGCTAGGGATAGCGGGTTGTCGTATAGGTGCAGGACTTCCAGGCGGTTGAGGCCGGCCAATGCGGCCCGGCTCGCGTCGTTCAGCACGATATCGTTCTGCCCCAGTTGCAACCTGCGCAGTGCAGGCCAGCGCTGCAACGCCTGAAAATGTTCCGTGCCAAGGGCCAGATCGTTGAGGTCGGCTTGCAGCCAGTGCAGTGAGGGCAGTCGGGCAAGGCGGTTCAGGGCAGCGACCGGCAGCCCTTGCACGGCGTCGGTCAGGTTCAACTGACGCAAGGTGCTCAGGCGCTCGAGGACGGCCAGGTTGTGTTCATCCTCCAGGTCGAGATTGTTCGCGCTCAGGTCCAGGGTCAGCAGCTCGCTCATTTCGCCCAGTTCCGTGGGCAGCTGAGCGAGGGCGTTCTCGCCAAGATCGAGGTCGCGCACCCCGGGAAAGGCCCTCAGGAGCTCCCCGAGGCCGGTATCGCGCACGAGGTTGAGGCCATTCAGGGTCAATTGGCGGACATGGGGCAGGGGGACGGGCACCGCCGGTAACTGGTCGAGTTGGTGAAGCTCCAGGGTCAGTACCACATGGTCGATGTCGCCATTGGGCTGATCCGGGTCCTCTCGACGCCAGGCGCTGCGGATACGCTCGGCTACGGCCTGACGCTGGGCACGTCGTTGCTCGAACAGGCCTACCGCAATCCCCTCGGGGTCATGCACCCAGCGCTGCAAGGCCAGGTCCAGGCGTTGGTAGCTGGCGCGCAGCCGCTCGAGCAGCCGGGCAAAGGCACCGGGGCGATCACCGGCTTGGTAGCGCAGACGAAGGCGCAGCATCTCCCGGTCGCGCCCGGGGTTGGCCGGGAACAGTTGATCGAACTGTTCGTCGTCACTCAGGCGCCCCCTGCCGCGGCCACTCAGGCGGTAGCCCAGGCGTGGATCGCCTGGCAGGCGCGAAGGCAGTCGATACTGCGGGCGCACCGGGGCCAGGCCCAGGTCCGTGGCGCTTTGCTGGCGATCGCCGGCGGCCAGGTCGAACAAGCGGTCGCGCAGTTCCTGGGTATCGTGGATAGCGAAGCCCAGGGCATCGCGCTCGCTGTCTGGCAAGGCGTGCAGCAGGGCGTCGAACAGGTTGCTGCGGCTGCTCAGCGCGCTGCCGCGCTCGTCGTAGGCGGTATAGCCTTTTGCCGTTCTGACGACGACCTTGGTCGGTGTGGCCAGTGGGCCGGCGCGATTGACCAACGCCCCGCCAGGACGCCCTTCGCGTAGCTCGATGCCCAGGGTCGCCGTCCATCCGGGTAGGCGTTGCAGGTTGGCGAAGACCAAGCTATCGCGATCGATCCGCGCGCCGCTGGCCGTGTGGAAGCCGCTGAGCGCCTTGTTGATGCGCCCGTCCCGGAGGAACAGGCGCGCGGTTTCGGCGATGGGCAGGGGTAGGCGCCCGGTGCGTTGCAGTTGCAGGAAGTCCCGGGCGCTGGCCTGTGCCAGGATCTGCTCGCGAGCTCTTGGGCTAAGCCCGGGGAAGTCGCGTGCCAGGACTGACGCGACCTGCGGCTCGCCGGTGAGCGGCAAGGGCAGGCCGCCGAAGGCTTCCAGGCTATCGAGCAGCAGGGCCGGCAGCGGCTGGTGGTCGAGCAGGGCTTTGCGCAGGAGTGCGCCGTCGTAGCCACTGCAGCGCAGTGCCTGAGCCAGTTGATTGCTGTCCAGGGTGCCTGCGGCAGGGCCGAGGCGTTTGAGCAGGGTGCTGGTATCCCAGCTCAGTGGCCGGTCATGCTCGAGTAGCCAGGTGCCCTGACCATTGCCCTGTAGCCGTGGTGGGCGCCCCAGCCGATGGGGGGAAGCCAGCTGCCAGTCATGCTTTGCCGAGCGTTGCAGCGCCAAGGCCGTTGCGTCCCGTTCGAGCCAGGCTTGGCCCTGCCAGCGGCGCAGGCCCTGACTGTCGTATGGCTGGCCTTCAGGCCAGGGGCGAGGGCGGGTGAACGGCGCCAGGTCGGCGGGCCAAAGGCGCTCGTGAGGGCCATCGCCGATGCGCTGCCAGTCGTGCAGAATCCCGGCCGGCTCGATGAAACCGCTGGCGGCGCCGAGGGCGGCGAACTGTGCCAGGCTTTCGAACACCGCGAACAAATGGCCGATGGCGGCGTCCGCATCGCCCTGGTTGGCCGCGTGCACGCCTTCGAGGAATTCGTCGACCAGTTGCGCGCCACCGACCACCATCATCACTTCACTCAACCCCGGAACGAACAGGGCGGCGACATTCAGCAGCGTAAGGCCCGCGCTCAGCCAGCCCTCGATACGTGCCAGCTGGGCAGCCGCATCACGCTTGGCCACTGGCACCGCGAGGACGGCGGCATCCGCCAACTTGCGTTCGACGCGGGTGCGGGCCCGTTCGCTGAAGGCATCCTTGCGCCAGGGCGTGTGGGTGAAATGCAGGCGGGTGTTCTTGTCCAGGGTTTCCTGCCAGAGGTCCGTGGGCGATGGGAACAGGCGGTGGAGCCAGTCGAAGCGCTCGCCCGGTTCAAGTACCGGCGGGGTGGGGTGCAGTTGAGCGTAGGGGTAGCGTGGATAGAGGCTGGCGCGCAGGCGGGCGCTGAAGCGGGGTTGTTCGGCCAGGCTCACGTAGCGCATGAAAAAGGTGCGCTCCTGCTGCTGCCACAGCAACTGCGTGAGCCAGGTTGCCGCTGCTTGCAGTGATGGGTGCTGACGCAAGGGCTCGCGGTTGTGCCCTGGCAGGTACAGCAGGCAAGCGCCGAGCTGGCGTCGCGGGTCGAGATGGATCAGCAGCGGACCGTCGAGCGGGCAATCGAACAGGCTCAGGAAGCTGCAATGCAGCGACGCCCGGGCGGAATCGGCAAGGCCTGACAGCACGGTCTCGCCGATCGCCGCGCCAAGGCCGTCCACATGCCCCTGCAGGTGAGCCATGCTCAGGGTCGCGGCGAATGCCGCATGGTCCTGTTGGCGTAGCAGGTCGCGCAGGGCGCGGGTGTCGAGGTGTTCGGCCAGGTGCTGGTGATAGCGTCGGCCCAGGTCGAGGTTGCGCACGCCGGCGACGAAGCGTCGGGCATCCAGGCTGGAGCGGTGTATCACCTGGGCATCTTCGTACAGTTTTGGTTGGGCATCGGCGTCGAAGTTCTGCAGGGCGGCCTCGAGCCAGGTGGGGTCGCGGCCCAAGTACCAGACCCGGGCATGATCGATGGCTGGCAGCACGGCATCGGGGTACCAGTGGCGCAGGGCGTCTTCGAGCAGAGGGCGACAGAAGCTGGCCACGTCCTGCACCGGCGCCAGCGCATGGGCCAGTTGGCGGGTGCTGGCATGGCTGCGGCGGATACGGTGTTCAAGGGTGCGTCGTTGCGCACGGGTGGCCTGGGCCAGCCAGGCCGGCAGGCGGCGTTGGATGAAGGCCAGGTGCGGGGAGAGGGGGGTGTCGGTCATCGCTGCTTTGCGTCTATGGATGGAAAGCAGCGAGGCTAGCGTCACGAACAGGGGCGGCTCGGGTACATAATTGATACCTGGCCGGCGCGGCCGCGGTCAGGGTTGTGGCACGGTGCTTTTCACTGCCGCCAGCTCTGGGTGAGCCACCAGCTTGTCGATATGCAGTTCGTCGTTGTTCATCCAGGTTTCGGTCAGCACCCGGTAGTGCTCCATGTCCCGGCAGCGCATGCGCAGGCTGTAGTCGAAGTGGCCGCTGATCAATTGGCACTCGTAGACCTGCGGGCAGGCCCGCACGGTCGCCTCGAAGGCCCGCTGCGCCGAGCGACCGCTCTGGTTGGACAGGGCCACCAGCACCAGCAGCGACAAGCCCGGGGACACCTGCTGCAGGTCGATGATCGCCCCGTAACCGCGAATCACCCCGCGCCGCTCCAGCTTGCGCACCCGCTCCAGGCAGGGCCTGGGCGTCAGGTGGACGAGGGTGGAGAGCTTTTCGTAGGTGATCCTTCCTTGGTGGCGCAGCACGTCGATGATGGCTTCATCGATGCGATCCAGCGGTGCTGCGACGGGTGTGGTGGCCTTGATATCCATAGGCGGCGTGACTTCACTTCAGACGATTGGAGAGGAACTGCCGCAGGCGCTCGCTCTGTGGCCGGTCGAGGATTTCGGCGCTGCCGTGTTCCTCGACCAGGCCCTGGTGCAGGAACAGCACCTGGCTCGAGACCTGGCGGGCGAAACCCATTTCGTGGGTGACCATGAGCATGGTACGTCCTTCCTCGGCGAGCGTCTGTATCACCTTGAGCACTTCGCCGACCAGCTCCGGGTCCAGCGCCGAGGTGGGTTCGTCGAACAGGATGATCTCCGGCTCCATGGCCAAGGCCCGGGCAATTGCCACGCGCTGTTGCTGGCCGCCGGAGAGGAACGCTGGGTACTGTTCGGCGGCCCGCGCCGGCAGGCCGACCTTGTCCAGGTACTTGCGCGCCCGTGCCTCGGCTTCGCCGGCGCTTACGCCCAGTACCTTGCGCGGCGCCAGGCAGATGTTCTCAAGCACCGTCAGGTGGCTCCACAGGTTGAAGTGCTGGAACACCATGGCCAGGCGCGTGCGCAGGTTCTGCAACTGGGCCGGTGGCGGGGTGCGGGTGCCGGGGTGGATCTCCAGGGTCTGGCCGTCGAGGGTGATGCTGCCGGCATTGGGCTGCTCGAGGAAGTTGATGCAGCGCAGGAAGGTGCTCTTGCCCGAGCCGCTGGCGCCGATCAGGCTGATCACGTCACCCTTGCGCGCCTGCAGCGAGACGCCCTTGAGCACCTGGTGCTCGCCGTAGTGCTTGTGCAGGCCCTCGACGCTGAGCTTGATCGCGCCAGTGTGGGCGTAAGCCCTTGGGGCCTGGGCGAAGGTGGAAAGTGGCAGTGCGGTAGCAGTCATGATTTCAGCCTCGGGCAGGGTCAAGGAAGCGCATCCAGCGCCGTTCGGCCACGCGGAACAGGCCGACCAGGGCGAAGGACAGCAGCATGTACAGCAGGGCGGCCACGCCGAAGGCCTGGAAGGTCAGGAAGGTCGCGGCGTTGGCGTCGCGGGCGACCTTGAGGATGTCGGCGACGGTGGCGGTGAAGGCCAGCGAGGTGGCATGCAGCATCAGGATCAGCTCGTTGCTGTAGGCCGGCAGCGAGCGGCGCAGGGCGGCGGGCAGCACCAGGAACAGGTTGAGCTTCCAGCCGCGCAGGCCATAGGCCTGGGCCGCCTCCAGCTCGCCAGCGGGCAGGTTGCGGATGGCCCCGGCGAAGATTTCCACGGTGTAGGCGCAGGTGTTGAGCACGAACGCCAACAAGGTGCAGTTGAGCGCGTTGCGGAAAAACTGGTCGAGCAGGGCGTGGTCGCGCACAACCTGCAGGCTGTAGAGCCCGGTGTAGCAGATCAGCAGCTGGATATAGAGCGGCGTGCCGCGGAACACGAAGGTGTACAGCTGCACCGGCAGGCGCAGCCAGGCATGCCGCGAGGTACGCGCCAAGGCCAGGGGCAGCGACAAGGCGAAGCCCAGCACCATGCTGGCCAGGAACAGCCACAGTGTCATGGCCAGGCCCGAGAGGCCGGTGCCATCATTGTAGAGATAGGCCAGGCCATATTCCTGAAGGAGTTCGATCATCGCGCCAGCTCCTTGATGCCGGTGTTGTAGCGCCGCTCGAGATGCTTGAGCAGGCGATTGGACAAGGTGGTGATGACCAGGTAGACCAGGCCCGCCAGGCACAGGAAGAACAGCATGTCATTGGTGGTCTTGCCGGCGTTCTGCGCGGCCTTGACCAGGTCGGCCAGGCCGATGATCGACACCAGCGCGGTGGACTTGAGCAACACCAGCCAGTTGTTGCCCAGCCCCGGCAGGGCGAAGCGCATCAACTGCGGGAACAGCACCAGCCGAAACCGCTGTGCCCGGCTCAGGCCATAGGCGGTGGCGGCCTCCAGCTGCCCGGCGGGCACGCTGAGGATGGCGCCGCGAAAGTTCTCGGTGAAGTAGGCGCCGTAGATGAAACCCAGGGTGACTACCCCGGCGCTGAATGGGTCGATTTCGACATAGTCCCAGCCCAGCATCTCGGTCAGGTCGTTGAGCCAGATCTGCATGCTGTAGAAAATCAGCAGGATCAGCACCAGGTCGGGAACGCTGCGGATCAGCGTGGTGTAGAGGGTGGCCGGGAGGCGCAACAGCCTGGACCGCGACAGCTTGGCGCTGGCGCCGACCAGGCCCAGTGCGAGGCTGAGCGCCAGTGACAGCAGGGCCAGCTTGAGGGTCATCCAGGTGCCCTGGGCCAGCAGCGGGCCGAAGCCTTGCAGGCCGTGGGAGAGGAAGTCGTTCATGAGAGGATCTCGCGGGTAGACCATCGCCGGGCAAGCCTGCTCCCACGCAGTGGTGAGCCTGTGGGAGCGGGTTTGCCCCGCGATCGGCGCTGTGGGTCACTCGTTGTAGATATCCACGTCGCCGACGTACTTCTTCTGGATCTCGGCGTAGGTGCCGTCGGCATGGATCATGGCGATGCCTTTGTCGAGCAGGGCCTTGAGTTCGGGGTCGCTCTTGCGCAGGCCCATGGCGATGTCCAGCGGCAAGGTTGGGTCCTTGATCGCCGGGCCGCTCCTGAAGTCGGCGCCTTCGGGCTTGGAGAGGAAGTTGAGCTGGGCTTCGAGCTTGTCGGTGACGGTGGCGTCGAGGCGGCCATTGATCAGGTCGGCGTAGTTCTGGTCCTGGCTCTGGTAGGCCTTGACCTGCGCGCCCTGCGGCGCCAGCACGGCGCGGGCGTAGGCTTCCTGCAACGAGCCCTGGAGCACGCCGACCTGCTTGCCCTTGAGCGATTCGCTGGTGTCGCCAAAGTCGGCCGACTTGCGCACGATCACCGAGGTGGGGCTGAGGAACAGGCGGCTGGTGAAGTCGATCTGCTTCAGGCGCGCCGGAGTGACGGCCATGGAGGACATGATGGCGTCGAACTTGCGGGCGCGCAGGGCCGGGATCATGCCGTCGAACTCGTTGTGCACCCAGGTGCACTTGACCTGCAGCTTGGCGCAGATGGCATTGCCCAGGTCGATGTCGAAGCCTTGCAGGCTGCCATCGGCGGCAACGGATTCGAAAGGTGGGTATTCGGGGAAGACGCCGAAGCGGATCTCGGTCCACTCCTTGGCCTGGGCAACGCTGGTGGCACACAACGAGAACAGCAGCACGCCGAGGCGTTTTCGCATGGAGAACATGGTCTTGGGTCCCTGGGTGTTGTTATTGGTAGTAGGGCGGTTGATGCGTTTAGGTCCGTCGGTGACTCATGGGTCGCGCTCAGAATGCGCGAGATAGACAGGTTTTTTGTGTCGTTTGCCAGCACGTGGGGGGCCGGATTCAGCTGTTAGTGGGCGAGTTGCAGCCGAAACGGCTGTTCCGACAAAGATTTATGGATGTGCGACAGCCGTTTCGGTCACTGGGGCCGCCAAGCGGCCCCGAGTGTTCGGTCAGGCAGCATTGGCCTTGCGCTCACACCCTTTTGGTTGCAGCAAGGCAAACAGGTCCTTCGGGTTCTCGAGTTCAGGCACCAGCGCAATGTCGTGCCCGATGTCCAGGGCGCGGGCGACGTCCAGCACATAGCGCAGCGCCGAGTAGTCCTCCAGGGCGAAGCCGACCGAGTCGAACAAGGTGACTTGACCGGCGTTTTCGCGGCCTGCGGCGCTGCCCTCGACCACCTGCCAGAACTCGGTGGTCGGCGAGTCGGCGGGCATCTGCTGGATCTCGCCTTCGATCCGGCTCTGCGGTTCGTACTCGACGATCACCCGGGCGCGCTCGACGATGTCGCGGTGCAGCTCGGTCTTGCCCGGGCAGTCGCCGCCCACGGCATTGAGGTGCATGCCCGGTTCGATCAGCTCCGCGGTGAGGATGGTGGCGTAGGCCTTGTCGGCGGTGACCGTGGTGACGATGTCGGCGCCGCGCACTGCCTCGGCCACGCTGCCGGCGATGGTCAGCTTCAGTTGCGGGTAGCCGGCCAGGTTGGCTGCCAGCTTTTCAGAGGCGCCGCGGTCGATGTCGAACAGGCGGATTTCCTCGATGCCCAGCAGGGTGTGGAAGGCGATGGCCTGGAACTCGCTTTGCGAGCCGTTGCCGATCAGCGCCATGCGCTTGCTGTCCGGGCGCGCCAGGTAGCGGGCGGCCAGGGCCGAGGTGGCGGCGGTACGGATGGCGGTGGTCAGGGTCATCTCGCTGAGCAGTACCGGCGCGCCGGTATCGACATCGCCCAGGGCGCCGAAGGCCATCACCGTGAGCAGGCCGTTGTGGGTGTTCTTCGGGTGGCCGTTAACGTATTTGAAGGCGTACAGGCTGGCGTCGGACACCGGCATCAGCTCGATCACCCCGTCCGGCGAGTGGTTGGCCAGGCGCGGGCATTTCTCGAAGTCGTGCCAGCGCAGGTAGTCCTGGCGGATGTAATCGGCCATCTCGGCCAGGCAGGTGGGCAGGCCCTTGCGGTTGACCAGGCGGGCGAGGTCATTTACGTCGATGTAGCGGGTCATGATGGTTCTCCTTGACGGGTCAGTGGCGCGAGGGCAGGTGGATTTCGGCGAGCATGCAGCGGGCGCTGCCGCCGCCGATGCGTTCGATATGGTCGATATTCACCACCAGCGGGTGGCTGTGACGCTCCACCTGCTGGCGCTGGTGGGCATCGAGGGAGGTCCAGGCGCTGCGCGACATCACCAGCAGCGAGCGGCCATCGCGGTCGTGGACCTCGAGCATGTTGCCGGCGAAGTTTTCCAACTGGTCGAAGTCCAGGGCCAGCAGTTGCTTACCGGTGTCGCGCAGGGAATGCTCCAGTGCCCGGCGCTCATCGGCGTGGGGCAGGGCGGCGAGGCAGACCACGGCGAGCTGGCGGCCAACGTTCATCATCACGTTGCTGTGATAGATCGGCGCTTGCTGGCGGTCCACGGCGTGGAACAGGCACAGGCGGTAATCGAGGTGTTCGGCGAACTGGCGCAGGACGCGTTCGTGGGTGCGCCCGGAGTGGCAGGCGTAGCTGATCCGGTGCTCGCGGTCCAGGACCATGCTGCCGGTGCCCTCGAGGAACAGATTCTGCTGTTCCAATGGGCTCAGGTCGATGGTGCGCTGGATGGCGAAGCGCTCGCTCAGCACGCCCAGTACGCCCTTGCTGCGTTCCAGGCGGCGATTCTTGCCCTCCATCGGGTAGAGCACCAGACTGCCGTCGGCATGGCTGCTCCAGCAGTTGTTGGGAAAGATCGAGTCGGGGGTATGGGGCTCTGGGGTATCCTGCACCACCAGTACGTCGACGCCGTGCTGGCGCAGGCTGTCGACGTAGCCGTCGAACTCTTCCAGAGCCTTTGCGCTGGCGGTCTCAGGGTCCAGCGGCGCTTGCTGGAAGCGGTTGTTGGCGGCGGTGTCGGGATTGAAGGCGAACCGCGCCGGGCGAATCATGAGGACGGTATTTGTTGTTTGCATTGGGCACGCATCCACAGGTGGGCTGTGTGACCATTGTGTGATGGTTCGCGGTGAGATCCCGGCTGAAGCGGGCGGGGCGGGCAGCGGGTCCAGCTGAAATGGCTTGTTTGGCAGCAGAATCGGCTGGTGTCACAGAAAAAGGTCGCCATCCTCGTGGGAGCGGGCTGTACAACTGAAAACGGCGCCTCGAAGGGCGCCGTTTTCTTTATTGCCGGAACACCTTGATTACTTGTGCAGCTCTTCAGCCGCATACAGGGTGTTCTCCAGCAGGCAGGCGCGGGTCATCGGGCCCACGCCGCCCGGTACCGGGGTGATCCAGCCCGCGCGAGGCAGGGCGGTGTCGTAGACCACGTCGCCGACCAGCTTGCCGTCCTCCTGGCGGTTGATGCCGACGTCGATGACGATGGCGCCTTCCTTGATCCATTCACCCTTGACCAGGCCCGGCTTGCCGGCAGCCACCACCACCAGGTCGGCGCGGCCGACGTGGCCGGGCAGGTCCTTGGTGAAACGGTGGCAGACGGTGACGGTGCAACCGGCCAGCAGCAATTCCATGGCCATGGGGCGGCCGACGATGTTGGAGGCGCCAACGATCACCGCGTTCATGCCGTACAGGTCCTGCCCGGTGCTTTCCAGCAGGGTCATGATGCCCTTCGGGGTGCACGGGCGCAGCAGCGGGATGCGCTGGGCCAGGCGGCCGATGTTGTAGGGGTGGAAACCGTCTACGTCCTTGTCCGGGCGGATGCGCTCGAGCAGCAGCGAGGCGTCCAGGTGAGCCGGCAGCGGCAGTTGCAGCAGGATGCCGTCGACAGCCGGGTCGTCGTTGAGCCGGTCGATCAGATCGGCCAGGGCTTGCTGCGTGGTATCGCTGGGCAGGTCGAACGCCTGGGAAATGAAGCCGACCTCTTCGCAGTCCTTGCGCTTGTGCGAGACATAGACTTGGGAGGCCGGATCGGTGCCGACCAGGATCACCGCCAGGCCCGGGGTGCGCAGGCCTTGCTGGCGGCGCTCGGCGACACGTTGGGCGATCTGCTGGCGCAGGTTGGCGGCGATCGCCTTGCCATCGATAAGGTGTGCAGTCATAGACGCGTGATTAACCATCGAGAAGGGAACATATAAGAAGCGCGTATTCTCGCACGACCTGGCCCGAGGGCAAAGGCGGGTGGTCGGGCAAATCCCCTAACCCCTTCAATAATTTAAATTTTTTAGAGAAAGGTGTTGACGGCCTAGAGGGTCGCCTATAAGATTCGCCGCACTTGTCGGGCACTGCCTGGCACGGGTTGGCAAGGTCAGGCAGAATAAGCGGTTCGTTTGTTCGGTCGGACTGATAGCTTAAGCGCCCGTAGCTCAGCTGGATAGAGCATCCGCCTTCTAAGCGGATGGTCGCAGGTTCGAGTCCTGCCGGGTGCGCCATCAGGCCTGGGCAAGTAAGTAATAGCAGTACCGCACTATGGTGGGCGTAGCTCAGTTGGTAGAGCGCTGGATTGTGATTCCAGTTGTCGTGGGTTCGATTCCCATCGTCCACCCCAGATTCTTCAGGGGCGCCTCGATTGCATGATCCGGCGCCTTTGTTTTTGAGTTATGCGGACGTGGTGAAATTGGTAGACACACTGGATTTAGGTTCCAGCGGCGCAAGCTGTAAGAGTTCGAGTCTCTTCGTCCGCACCATGTTTCTGTAAGGCTGTACCGTAACACCGCATTATGGTGGGCGTAGCTCAGTTGGTAGAGCGCTGGATTGTGATTCCAGTTGTCGTGGGTTCGATTCCCATCGTCCACCCCATATTTTCGAAGGCGCCCGCATCGCGAGATCGGGCGCCTTTGTCGTTTCCGGGGTTTGCCGCTACTGGTGGCCTTGCCCAGAAAGCTGATAAATTTCAGCCGGTTGAATGCCCGCGCAGGAGTGGCGCAGATGATTGCAAAAGAAGCGCGCCAGGCCCTGGCGCTGCAACGGTTCGCCGAGCAGAACCCGCAACTGCTCGAGGAAATTCGCGAGCTCGATGAGCGCGAGCAGGCCCAGCAGATTGCGTGGGCGTTCGAGGACGCTGCCGATGAGTTGGGTATGCAGCCTTGGGAATATGCGCTGCAGTTGATTGCCGAATCGCCGGAGCAGCTGCAGGCCATGCGTCTGGAGACCCATCGCGAGGTGGCCGAGGCGCTGGGGTTGGAGTGGGAGGAGTATTGCCAGTTCAATGATATAGAGCTGGAGTGAGGTTGGGGGCGCTTGTGGGGGGCGATAGTTTTGTGGCACCTGCGCGTGCCGTCTTTTATCTCGCTCCCCCTTGAAATTCCAAACAAAATTCTCATATCCCGGCCAATCGCTGTTTGTTTGACAAGGTTTTACAACCGCGTGGCGTTCAAAGCGCCGCGCGGGCCTGACTGAAACTGGCTCGACGCCCCGGAGCGCGGGCCTTTCAAGGAAATCGACCGGCATGCTCGGCCGGCAATCTGGGTGGGGTGACTTCTGTGGCTTGAGTCACTAGAATGCTTGCCCTTGATTCTGGAGTCGGGCTATCGCCGGCTAACGTCTGTGCAACGAGGAATATCCATGCAAGTTTCTGTTGAAAACACTTCCGCTCTCGAGCGCCGCATGACCATCGCCGTTCCGGCCGAGCGCGTCGAGAACGAAGTCAACAAGCGTCTGCAGCAGACTGCCAAGCGCGCCAAGGTCGCGGGCTTCCGCCCGGGCAAGGTGCCGATGAGCGTGATCCGCCAGCGTTTCGAAGCCGATGCCCGTCAAGAGGCCTTCGGTGATCTGGTCCAGGCCTCCTTCTACGAAGCTATCGTCGAGCAGAAACTGAACCCGGCTGGCGCCCCTGCCGTCGAGCCTAAGTCGTTCGAAAAGGGCAAGGACCTCGAGTTCGTCGCCATTTTCGAAGTCTTCCCAGAGTTCACCGTTGCCGGTTTCGATTCGATCGCCGTCGAGCGCCTGAGCGCCGAAGTGGCTGACGCCGACCTGGACAACATGCTGGAAGTCCTGCGCAAGCAGAACACCCGCTTCGAGGCCGTCGAGCGTGCCGCTGCCAACGACGACCAGGTCAACATCGACTTCGTCGGCAAGATCGACGGTGAAGCCTTCGCCGGTGGTTCGGCCAAGGGCACCCAGCTGGTGCTGGGCTCCGGCCGCATGATCCCAGGCTTCGAAGAAGGCCTGGTCGGCGCCAAGGCCGGTGAAGAGCGCGTGGTCAACGTGACCTTCCCAGAGGACTACCAGAACCTCGACCTGGCCGGCAAGGCCGCCGAGTTCACCATCACCGTCAACAGCGTGTCGGCCCCTGTGCTGCCAGAGCTGAACGAAGCCTTCTTCGCCCAGTTCGGCATCAAGGAATCGACCCTGGAAGGTTTCCGCGCCGAAGTTCGCAAGAACATGGAGCGTGAACTGCGCCAGGCCATCAAGACCAAGGTCAAGAACCAGGTCATGGACGGTCTGCTGGCCGCCAACCCGATCGAAGTACCAAAGGCCCTGCTGGAGAACGAAGTCAACCGTCTGCGCGTGCAGGCTGTTCAGCAGTTCGGTGGCAACATCAAGCCAGACCAGCTGCCAGCCGAGCTGTTCGAAGAGCAGGCCAAGCGTCGCGTGGTTCTGGGCCTGATCGTCGCTGAAGTGGTCAAGCAGTTCGAGCTCAAGCCTGATGAGGCCGAAGTTCGCAAAATGATCGAGGAAATGGCTTCGGCCTACCAGGAGCCTGAGCAGGTTGTGGCCTGGTACTACAAGAACGACCAGCAACTGAACGAAGTTCGTTCGGTTGTACTGGAAGAACAAGTTGTAGATACTGTCCTGCAGAAAGCGACTGTGACCGACAAATCGGTCTCGTACGAAGAAGCCGTCAAGCCCGCGCAGGCAGCTGCCGACGCTGAGTAACAGGCTACTCTCGTAGGAAACCCCCACAAGCCAGCCTTCGCGCTGGCTTGTGTGTATTCAAGCCATGACTATTTGGGAGCGAGTGCAGGACATGTCCCGCAATTCTTATATTCAGCAAAGCTCTGACATCCAGGCCGCTGGTGGCCTGGTCCCGATGGTTATCGAGCAGTCCGCCCGTGGCGAACGTGCCTACGACATCTATTCGCGCCTCCTCAAGGAGCGCGTGATCTTCCTGGTCGGCCCGGTAGAAGACTACATGGCCAACCTGGTGGTGGCGCAGCTCTTGTTCCTTGAAGCGGAAAACCCGGACAAGGATATCCATCTGTACATCAACTCCCCGGGCGGCTCGGTAACTGCTGGCATGTCGATCTACGACACCATGCAGTTCATCAAGCCGGACGTCTCGACCATCTGTATCGGCCAGGCCTGCAGCATGGGCGCCTTCCTGCTCGCGGCAGGCGCCGCCGGCAAGCGCCACTGCCTGCCGAATTCGCGGGTGATGATCCACCAGCCGCTGGGCGGCTTCCAGGGTCAGGCTACCGATATCGAGATTCACGCCCAGGAAATCCTCAACATCAAGGCGCGCCTGAATGAGCTGTTGGCCCACCACACCGGCCAGGACCTCGAGACCATCAAGCGCGACACCGAGCGTGACAACTTCATGAGCGCTGCGCGCGCGGCCGAGTACGGCCTGATCGACTCGGTCTACGACAAGCGGCAACTGGCATCCTGAAGCAATGCGCCAGAGCGGGCGGGCGCGGTATGCGCCCACCCGCGGACTTGAAAAAGCCAGCGATTGCCTTCATCTTGTGTTTCAAGCCTACCGGATTGGATCGATCGAATGACTGACACCCGTAACGGCGAGGACAGCGGCAAATTGCTCTATTGCTCCTTCTGCGGCAAAAGCCAGCACGAAGTGCGCAAGTTGATTGCCGGCCCCTCGGTATTTATCTGCGACGAGTGCGTCGACCTGTGCAACGACATCATCCGTGAGGAGGTGCAGGAAGCCCAGGCCGAGAGCAGCGCGCACAAACTACCCTCGCCGAAAGAAATCAGCGGTATCCTGGACCAGTACGTCATTGGTCAGGAACGCGCCAAGAAGGTGCTATCCGTAGCGGTGTACAACCACTACAAGCGCCTGAACCAGCGTGACAAGAAGGGCGACGAAGTCGAACTGGGCAAGAGCAACATCCTGCTGATCGGGCCGACTGGCTCGGGCAAGACCCTGCTCGCCGAGACACTCGCGCGCCTGTTGAACGTGCCGTTCACCATTGCCGACGCCACTACCCTGACCGAAGCCGGTTATGTGGGCGAGGACGTCGAGAACATCATTCAGAAACTGCTGCAGAAGTGCGACTACGACGTGGAAAAGGCCCAGATGGGCATTGTCTACATCGACGAGATCGACAAGATCTCGCGTAAGTCGGACAACCCGTCCATCACCCGTGACGTCTCGGGCGAGGGCGTGCAGCAGGCGTTGCTCAAGCTGATCGAGGGCACCGTGGCCTCGGTACCGCCGCAGGGCGGTCGCAAGCACCCGCAACAGGAGTTCCTGCAGGTCGATACCCGCAATATCCTGTTCATCTGCGGTGGCGCGTTCTCTGGCCTGGAAAAGGTCATCCAGAACCGTTCCACCAAGGGCGGCATCGGCTTCAGTGCCGAGGTGCGCAGCAAGGAAGAAGGCAAGAAAGTCGGCGAGTCGCTGCGTGAGGTCGAGCCTGACGATCTGGTCAAGTTCGGCCTGATTCCGGAATTCGTCGGCCGCCTGCCGGTGCTGGCGACCCTGGACGAGCTGGACGAGGCTGCATTGATGCAGATCCTCACCGAGCCGAAGAACGCCTTGACCAAGCAATACGCCAAGCTGTTCGAGATGGAAAGCGTCGACCTCGAGTTCCGCAG
Organism: Pseudomonas sp. RIT623; assembly: GCF_004519305.1. Classification (GTDB taxonomy): domain Bacteria; phylum Pseudomonadota; class Gammaproteobacteria; order Pseudomonadales; family Pseudomonadaceae; genus Aquipseudomonas. The sequence goes on from NZ_SOZA01000006.1 coordinate 93,010, forward strand.
CGATGCGCTCAAGGCCGTTGCCCGCAAGGCCCTGGAGCGCAAAACCGGCGCCCGTGGCCTGCGTTCGATCCTCGAGGGCGTGTTGCTCGACACCATGTATGAGATTCCTTCGCAGAAGGAAGTCAGCAAGGTGGTCATCGACGAGAGCGTCATCGAAGGCACCTCGCAGCCGCTGTTGATCTACGAGAACAGCGAGCCGCAAGCCAAGGCTGCCCCCGACGCCTGATCGGGCAAGGGTAGCGTGATGAAAAGGGGCCTTCGGGCCCCTTTTTGCATTTCATGGACTCGGCGCTTGTAATTTGCCGGGGCTGCCCCCACATTAGCCCCAAGCACCATTTCCAAAGGTTTCCGGCCACAAGGCCGCTGTAGAGGCGAAATCATGAAGACCACCCTCGACTTGCCTCTTCTGCCATTGCGTGACGTTGTCGTCTACCCGCACATGGTCATCCCGCTGTTCGTGGGGCGTGAGAAGTCCATCGAAGCCCTCGAGGCCGCGATGACGGGCGAAAAGCAGATCCTCCTGCTGGCCCAGAAGAATCCCGCCGATGACGATCCGGGCGAAGACGCCCTGTATCGCGTAGGCACTGTCGCCACTGTCCTGCAATTGCTCAAGCTGCCCGATGGCACCGTCAAGGTGCTGGTCGAAGGCGAGCAGCGCGGTGCGGTCGAGCGCTTCAACGAAGTCGACGGTCATATCCGTGCCGAAGTCAGCCTGATCGACGAAACCGAGACCGCCGAGCGCGAGTCCGAGGTGTTCGTGCGCACCTTGCTGTCCCAGTTCGAACAGTACGTGCAACTGGGCAAGAAAGTCCCAGCCGAAGTTTTGTCCTCGCTCAACAGCATCGAGGAGCCCGGGCGCCTGGTCGACACCATGGCCGCGCACATGGCGCTGAAAATCGAGCAAAAGCAGGAAATCCTAGAAATCGTCGACCTGGCGGCACGCGTCGAGCACGTGCTGGCGTTGCTGGATGCCGAAATCGACCTGCTGCAGGTGGAAAAGCGCATCCGTGGCCGGGTCAAGAAGCAGATGGAGCGCAGCCAGCGCGAGTACTACCTGAATGAGCAGATGAAGGCCATTCAGAAAGAGCTTGGCGATGGCGACGAAGGCCATAATGAAATCGAGGAGCTGAAAAAGCGCATCGATGCCGCCGGGTTGCCTAAGGATGCCCTGGCCAAGGCCCAGGCCGAGCTGAACAAGCTCAAGCAGATGTCGCCGATGTCGGCTGAAGCCACCGTGGTGCGTTCGTACCTGGATTGGCTCGTCCAGGTGCCGTGGAAGGCCCAGAGCAAGGTGCGCCTGGACCTGGCCAAGGCCGAGGAGATTCTCGATGCGGACCACTACGGCCTGGAGGAGGTCAAGGAGCGCATCCTTGAATACCTCGCCGTGCAGAAGCGGGTGAAGAAAATTCGCGGTCCGGTGCTGTGCCTGGTCGGCCCGCCTGGCGTGGGCAAGACCTCGCTGGCTGAGTCGATCGCCGCCGCCACCAACCGCAAGTTCGTGCGCATGGCCCTCGGCGGCGTGCGTGACGAGGCCGAGATTCGCGGCCATCGGCGTACCTACATCGGTTCGATGCCGGGACGTCTGATTCAGAAGATGACCAAGGTTGGCGTACGAAATCCGCTCTTCTTGCTCGATGAAATCGACAAGATGGGCAGCGACATGCGCGGCGACCCGGCCTCGGCGTTGCTTGAGGTGCTCGACCCCGAGCAGAACCACAACTTCAACGACCACTACCTGGAAGTCGATTACGACCTCTCGGACGTGATGTTCCTGTGCACCTCGAACTCGATGAACATCCCGCCGGCGCTGCTGGACCGGATGGAAGTCATCCGCCTGCCGGGCTACACCGAGGACGAAAAGATCAACATCGCGGTCAAGTACCTGGTGCCCAAGCAGGTCAAGGCTAACGGTCTGAAGAAGGACGAGCTGGAGGTCGACGTGTCGGCCATCCGCGACATCATCCGTTACTACACCCGCGAAGCCGGCGTGCGTGGCCTGGAGCGGCAGATCGCCAAGGTCTGCCGCAAGGTGGTCAAGGAGCACACCGGGCACAAGCAGGTGAAGGTCAAGGTCAGCGGCGAGCAGCTCGAGCACCTGCTGGGCGTGCGCAAGTTCCGCTACGGCCTGGCCGAGCAGCAGGACCAGATCGGTCAGGTCACGGGCCTGGCCTGGACCCAGGTGGGCGGCGAACTGCTGACCATCGAGGCCGTGGTCATCCCCGGCAAGGGCCAGTTGATCAAGACTGGCTCGCTCGGCGATGTCATGGTCGAGTCGATCACGGCCGCGCAAACCGTTGTGCGCAGCCGTGCCCGTAGCCTGGGGATCGCCGCGGATTTCCACGAGAAGCACGACGTTCACATCCACATGCCCGAAGGTGCCACGCCCAAGGATGGCCCGAGCGCGGGTATTGGCATGTGCACCGCGCTGGTCTCGGCATTGACCCAGATCCCGGTGCGCGCCGATGTGGCGATGACCGGCGAGATCACCTTGCGAGGTCAGGTCTTGGCCATTGGTGGCCTCAAGGAAAAATTGCTGGCGGCACACCGTGGCGGAATCAAGACGGTGATCATTCCTGAAGAGAACGTTCGCGATCTCAAGGAGATTCCGGAAAATATAAAGCAGGATCTGCAGATCAAACCGGTCAAATGGATTGACGAAGTCCTCCAAATTGCGCTGCAATACGCCCCGGAGCCCTTGCCAGATGTGGCTCCGGAGATTGTCGCGAAAGATGAAAAGCGCGACGGCGATGCTAAGGAAAGAATCAGCACGCACTAGTACGTATTTCGCTGGGGGGCTTTGGTTGACAGCATTTTCTGCCCCTTGCTATAAAGCGGCACGCCAGTGTCAACAGGCCACCCAGCGCTCGTTTCATAAGCTTTTCATTACATACTTAGAAACAAACTCAATAGAGAAATAAGGGGACTTAGAGTGAACAAGTCGGAACTGATTGACGCTATCGCCGCATCTGCTGATATCCCGAAAGCTGTAGCCGGCCGTGCGCTGGACGCAGTCATCGAATCCGTCACCGGCGCCCTGAAGCAAGGTGACGATGTGGTACTGGTTGGCTTCGGTACCTTCTCGGTCAAGGAGCGCGCTGAGCGCACCGGCCGCAACCCGCAAACCGGCAAGGCGATCAAGATCGCCGCCGCCAAGGTTCCAGGCTTCAAGGCTGGCAAAGGCCTGAAAGACGCCGTCAACTAAGTCGTCTTTCAGCCGGTCCGGGCATGCCTGGGCCGACCGCGTGACGGCGGGTCGCAAACGTTCCCGCTGGCACGCTCGCTTCGAGAAGGCGCATCCACTGGATGCGCCTTTCTTCTATCAGGACTCTACCCACGCTCCGCGGTTGTCGACGCAGTGGTACAACCGTTTCTGGGGGACGCATGCTGCAGAATATCAGGGACAATTCACAAGGTTGGATTGCCAAGACCATCATCGGCCTCATCGTCGTACTGATGGCGTTGACCGGCTTCGAGGCCATTTTCCAGGCCGCCAGCCATAGCCAGGACGCCGCCAAGGTGAACGGCCAGACCATCAGCCAGAACGAGCTGAGCCAGGCCGTGGACATGCAGCGCCGCCAGCTGATGCAACAGCTGGGCAAGGATTTCGACCCTGCGTTGCTGGACGAAAAGATGCTGCGCGAAGCCGCGCTCAAAGGGCTGATCGATCGCAAGCTGCTGTTGCAGGGTGCCGAAGACGCCAAGTTCGCTTTCTCCGAGGCCGCGCTGGACCAGTTGATCCTGCAGACGCCAGAATTCCAGGTCGATGGCAAGTTCAGCGCCGAGCGCTTCGACGCTGTCATCCGCCAGATGGGTTACGGGCGCATGCAGTTCCGCGAGATGCTCGCCCAGGAAATGCTCATCGGCCAGCTGCGCACCGGCTTGGCCGGCAGCAGCTTCGTCACCGACAAGCAGGTCGAGGCATTCGCCCGCCTGGAGAAGCAGACCCGTGACTTCGCCGCCCTGACCTTCAAGGCCGATCCGGCCGCGGTCAAGGTGAGCGATGACGAGGTCAAGGCCCACTACGACCAGCACGCCAAGGAATTCATGACCCCCGACCAGGTGGTCATCGACTACATCGAGCTGAAGAAGTCGGCCTTCTTCGACCAGGTCAAGGTCAACGAGGACGAGCTCAAGGCGCTGTACGAGAAGGAAATCGCCAACCTCGGTGAGCAGCGCCATGCCGCGCACATCCTGATCGAGGTCAACGACAAGACTACCGATGCCCAGGCCAAGGCCCGCATCGAGGAGGTCCAGCAGCGCCTGGCCAAGGGTGAAGACTTCGCCAAGCTGGCCAAGGAGTTCTCCCAGGACCCAGGCTCGGCCAGCACCGGTGGTGACCTGGGCTTCGCTGGCCCTGGCGTGTACGACCCGGCCTTCGAGGAGGCACTGTACAAGCTGAACAAGGACCAGGTGTCCACCCCGGTGCGTACCGAATACGGCTATCACCTGATCAAGCTGCTGGGCGTCGAGGCACCGGACGTGCCGAGTTTCGCCAGCCTCAAGGACAAGCTGACCCACGAGCTGAAGACCCAGCAGGTGGAGCAGCGCTTCGTCGAGGCCACCAAGCAGCTCGAGGACGCCGCCTTCGAAGCTTCCGACCTGGCCCAGCCGGCCCAGGACCTGAACCTTAAGGTCCAGACTTCCACGGCCTTCGGTCGTGAAGGTGGCGAAGGCATCACCGCCAACCGCGCGGTGATCCAGGCCGCGTTCAGCGAGGAAGTGCTGGAAGAGGGCGCCAACAGCAACGGCATCGAGCTGGATCCGGAGACCGTGGTGGTCCTGCGCGTCAAGGAGCACCGCAAGCCCGAGCAACTGCCGCTGGAGGCCGTGGCCAAGAATATCAGCGCGCACTTGGCCAAGGAGAAGGCGACCGCCGAGCTCAAGGCCAAGGCCGACACGTTGATCGCCGGGCTGCGTGATGGCTCGATCAAGGCCGCCAGCCAGAACTGGAAGATTCAGGAAGCGGCTACCCGCGGTCAGGACGGCATCGATCCGATCGAACTGCAGGCCGTGTTCCGTCTGGGCAAGCCTGAGTCCAAGGACAAGCCGGTCTATGGCAGCGCGGTCCTGGGTGATGGCAGCCTGGTGGTTCTGCAGCTCAAGGGCGTCAACGAAGGCGCCGCGGCCACCGATGAGGAAAAGGCGCAGATCCGCCGCTACCTCGCTTCGCGCGCCGGCTCCCAGGACTTCGCGGCGTACCGCAAGCAACTGGAAGGCAGCGCCGACATCACTCGCTACTGAGTGTTGTCGCGATGACGAAACAGGCCGCTTACGCGGCCTGTTTCGTTTCTGATGCTCAAGACCTAGCGCTTAACCCTCCCCTGTAGGAGCGGCCTACCGCCGAACCCCCTCGTGATTGTCCAGTGTATCGCGCGCGATCTCCCGGCCCAGGGCAATCAGCTCCGGCGCCTTGTAGAACTCGAAGAACCGGCACACCCGCTTGGGCACGTTGATCAACACATCCGGTGGATACCCGGCGATCTTGTACTGCGCCAGCGACGTCTGCATCACCTCGAAGCTCTGGTTGATCAGGTCGAGCAACGACGCCGGGCCCACGTTGTCGACAATGAACGAGCCCGTGGCCGACTTGGGGGCGCCTTCGCTTTGCGGCGCCGCTGCCGGTTGCTGGCCTTCCGGGTCGGCGCCCTCACCCAGCCAGGGGTTGGCTGGGGCGACGATCTCCTGCTCAAGACGCATCAACTGTTCGGCCGGCTTGCGCCGAAACGGCAGGCGCGAGCCCAGTGAGCTGATCAGCGCATCGAACCGCATCTTGAACGCCGCCGGGCGCTCGATCACCGGCAACTGGTATTGCTTCTGGTTGGTGGCATTGAGGTTGACCGCGATGATCAGGTCGCAGTGGCTAGACACCACGGGCACGATCGGCAGCGGGTTGAGGATGCCACCGTCGACCAGCATGCGGTTGCCTTGCACCACTGGGGTGAACAAGCTGGGAATCGCCGCCGAGGCGCGCATCGCCTGGTGCAGGCAGCCTTCCTGGAACCAGATTTCCTGCTGGTTGGTGAGGTCGGCGGCGACCGCCGTGTAAGGGATGCGCAGTTGCTCGATGTTTATTTCGCCAACTATCTTGCGGATCTGCCCGAATACCTTGTCGCCGCGAATGGCGCCCAGGCGGAAGCTGACATCCACCAGGCGCAGCACGTCGAGATAATCCAGGCTCTCGATCCAGCTGCGGTACTCGTCGAGCTTGCCGGCGGCGTAAATGCCGCCGATCACCGCGCCCATGGAGCAGCCGGCGATACAGGCGATATCGTAGCCGCGCCGCTCGATTTCCTCGATCACGCCAATATGCGCGTACCCCCGAGCGCCGCCGGAACCCAGCACCAATGCCACGCGTTTGCCCATGAGTCATTTCTCCCAGCCAGTGCAACGATGGTCCAACAATGCACCCATTGGCGCCTGTGCTTCAATGTAGTCCGCGCTGGGCTACGCTGAGCAGGGCACTTTTCGTTTGCTTTGCCGTCGAACGGCCACCTTAGTTTCTCTCCCCCTCGAGGTATTACCGATGAAAGTCTGGATCACCCTTCCACTGCTGGTGCTGGTCCTGGCCGGTTGCGCAGGCAAGACAGCCTACCGCGACAGCTGCGCCACCCAGCTCGACGCCGCCTGGAAGGAACTGGACCTGGCCAAGGCCGAAGGCTTTGCCGGCACCGTGAGCTATTCCAAGGCACTGTCGCTGTTGACCGGCGCCAAGACACAGCAGCAGTTCGAGGGCTTCGAAGGCTGTACCCACAAGGCCGAGAAGGCGCGTTTCTATATTCGTGAGTCACGCGCTGGGCGCTGATCAGGGAGTGCCCCATGTCCGCGATGCTCGATCATGTGGTTGCCCAGGTGCTTAGGCTGCAGGTGGGCTTGCTGGCCTGCCGTGAGCGCCTCGGCGCTGATACCGACAGCGAGGCGCTGCACGCGCTGCGCACCACGTTGAGGCGGTTGCGCAGTTTGCTGCGACCCTTGCGCGGTCTGCCGGGCGTCGAGCAACTGGAGGGGGCCGCGCAGGCGTTGGGCCGCTTGACCACGCCGTTGCGTGACCGCGAGGTGCTGGCGGCGCAACTGATCGGGCGCGGCCATATGCAGGCCGGTGAGCGCCGTCAGGCGGGCAGGGCGGGGACCTTTGCCGGTGTTGCCGCCAGCCCCGAGCTTGCGCGGGTGCTGGCAATTATCGATGCCTTTGCGCTGTTCCTGCGTGCCGCCGACCGTGAGGGCTTGGCGCGACGCTTGGCCAAACGTATCGATAAGCGCCTGGAAAAGCAGTGGCGCAAGCTGGGCAAGACCCTCGACGACCCGGCGCACGACCGCCATCGCCTGCGCCTGCTGATCAAGCGGGTGCGTTATGGCGACGAAGCCTACCCGCAGCTCGACCATGCGCGGCGCAAGCTTCAACGCTTGCTGAAGAAGGCCCAGGGCGACCTGGGCGATTGGCATGACCGCGTGCAATGGTTGCTGCAGGTGCGCGAGCACAGTGACCTGGCAGGCTGCAAGGTGGCCTGGGAGCATGAGCTGCAGGCTGCCGCAGGCAAGGCTGACGTCACCCTCGAGGCCTTGCGCAAGGCTGTGGCACGCCGTTAGTTCCGGTAAATGACCGATATGCGGGCTGCCGCTGGCGTCTTCGCTGGTTAAGATCGGGCTTTTCCCGCAGGAGCCCAGGCACATGAATTTTACCGAATTGTTGGCGGCGGCACGCGAGCATCCCGAAGCGCTCAGTGTGCCGGCTACATGGGCCCAGGGGCGCGCGGTGTTCGGCGGCCTGATGGCGGCGCTGGTGCATGAGGCGATGCGCCAGAAGCTGGCGGATGACCGGCCGGTGCGTTCCCTGGCCATCACCTTCGTCGGCCCGGCGGCGCCGGATGTGCCGATCAGCCTGGAGGTGGAAGTGCTGCGCGCGGGCAAGGCGGTCAGTACCTTGCTGGGACGCGCGGTGCAGGATGGCCAGGTGGTGACCCTGGTGCAGGGCAGTTTCGGTGCCGGTCGTCCTTCCGTGGTGGCGGTCGACGCGCCAGCTGCGATGCCTATGAAACCGCTGCAGGAAGCGGCACCGGAGCTGCCCTTCATCAAGGGCATTACGCCGGAGTTCATGCAGCATGTGGCGTTTCGCTGGGCGGTGGGCGGGCTGCCGTTCAGTGGCAACGACTCACGGCATATGGGCGGTTGGGTACGCCTGCGTGATATCGCCGAGGGGCCGGTCGGGGTGGCGCACCTGCTGGCGCTGGTCGATGCCTGGCCGCCCAGCCTGCTGCCGTATCTCAAGCAGCCCGCGGCCGGCAGCACGCTGACCTGGACGATCGAGTTCGTGCAGCCCACGCCGCAGCTGTCGACCCTCGACTGGTGCCGCTATGTGGTCGAGACCGAGTATGCCCGTGATGGCTATGGGCATGCGGCCGCTGCGTTGTGGACGGCGGAAGGGGAGTTGCTGGCGTTGAGCCGGCAGACGGTGACCGTGTTCGCCTGAGCCATCTTCATCAAGTCAATCGCGGGGCTTGTGCCGCTCACGCCAGGCCCGCCACCAGGCGCCGCTCAGCACGAAGCGCGGGAAGGTGATGAACTGCTCGGTGAGCAGGCGCTGCACGGCATCCTTGCGGTTGGCGAAGGGCTCCGGTTGCTCGGCCTCCAGGCGATGCCCCTGGCGCTGCAAGCCCAACCCCGCGAGCAAGGCGATGACGCCGACGGCGATCTGCGACAGGTCCAGGCCCCATACCCCCGACAGCACCAGCAGCACCCCCAGGATGAACAGCGGCACGGCGATCAGGTGCAGCACCAGGTTGGCGGGGTGGCGGTGGTTGTGGCGGTAGCCGCGCCATTGCCAGGCGGGCAGGTTGGGCAGTCGTTTGCTCATGGACAGTTCCTCGCAGTCATGTCCAAAGCTTAGTGCGGCCCCCGGGAGGGGGCCAATCGAGGCTGGCTATGGTCGCCATAGCCGCGCCGAACTCAGAGTTTGAGTTGGCCAATAGCCTTGTTCAGCTCGCCGGCCAGGGTCGCCAGCTCGTTGCTGGTGGTGGCCGAGCCGACGGTCTGCTGCACGGTTTCTTCGGTGACGTCACGGATGCTCACCACGGCGCGGTTCATCTCTTCGGCCACCTGGCTCTGCTGCTCGGCGGCGACGGCGATCTGCGTATTGCTTTCGCGCATCTGCGCCACCGCGCTGGTGATCTCGGCCAGGGCCTCGTGGGCCTCGCGCGCCTGCTTGACGCAATCATCGGCCTTGTACGAGCTTTCCTGCATGAAGTCCACCGCGTCGCGGGTACCAGCCTGCAGGTCGGCGACCATGGTGGTGATCTCGTCGGTGGAGGTCTGCACGCGCTTGGCCAGGTTACGCACTTCGTCGGCGACCACGGCGAAGCCGCGGCCCAGGTCACCGGCGCGTGCGGCCTCGATGGCGGCGTTGAGGGCCAGCAGGTTGGTCTGTTCGGCAATGCTGTGGATCACCCCGACCACACCGTTGATCTTCTGGCTGTCGTCGGCCAGCTGGCGAATCATCTCGGCGGTCTGCTGCACGCCGCTGGACAGCCCAGCGATGGAATCCTGAACCCGGCTGACCACGGCCTGGCCACTGCCGGCGAGGGTGTCGGCGGTTTGCGACAGGTCGCGGGTGGCGCCGGCATGCTCGGCGATATGGTGCACGGTGGCGGTCATTTCATTGATGGCGGTGGCGGCCTGGTCGGTCTCGCTCTGCTGGCCGATCATGCCATGGCGCACCTCGTCCATGCTGCCGGCCAGGCGCGCCGCGCCGGAGTCGAGCTGGGCGGCGGTGCGGGCCACGGTGCTGACCACGCGGTGGTAGGTGGTCTGCATGGCGTTGAATGCGCCGGCCATCTGTCCGACTTCGTCGCCGCAGGCCAGTGGTACCCGGGCCGACAGGTCGCCGGTTTTCTCCACGTGCAGCATCACGTCCTTCAGCGTGTTGAGCTGGCTGAGCAAGAATCGGATCAGCAATTGCGAGGCGCAGAGCATGGCCAGCATGAGTACCAATACGCACACCGCGTAGTTGCTGAACCGGTCGAAGTATACCTGGCGCAGGCTCGGCGACTGGGCGACGACGGCCAAGTGGGTGTCACCGTGGTTGAACACCTGGGCGCCGTGTAGCGGGTTGTTGCCGAGCACCCAGGCGTCGCTCAGCTCCACCCAGCCCTGGGCGTCACGCAGGGTCTTGAGGGGTTCGCCGGCAAACTGTGGGGTCTGGCCGCTGCGCCAGCTGATCAGATTGGCCTGGGCAGGCAGGGCTTGGCCTGCGGGCCAAGCAGCAAGCAGCACAGCCTGGGCCTGGGCTTGCGCCTGGGCGCCTGCGGCACGGGCCTGTTGCTCCAGGTACACGGCGTAGAGCACCAGCATCAGGGTGGTGACGAAGGCCACCGCGTTGACGGCCCAGAACTTGTACTTCAGGGAAACATTGCTAAGCCAGGCACCCATGGTAGGTCTTCTCTGAATTGGCGGAAACATTATTGGCAAGGTGCCATCATTGTGCCTGCCTGGGCCAGGGAGTGCCTTGATATGTGTCAAGAAACGTCAGGCAGACCGAAGAACGCGCGGGCGCAGGCGCTGGTGTGGTCGGCGGTGCGCGCCGGCGTCTCGCCACGGTGCAGGGCCACCTCGCGCAGCACCTCCGGGAGGAAGGCCGGTTCGTTGCGGCCATTTTTGGGCTTGGGGCGCAGACTGCGTGGCAGCAGGTAGGGGGCGTCGCTTTCGAGCATCAGGCGGCCTTCGGGAATGTTGCCGACCAGCGGGTGCAAGTGGGTGCCGCGGCGCTCGTCGCAGATCCAGCCGGTGATGCCGATGTGCAGGTCCAGGTCGAGGTAGGCGAATAGCGCCTGGCGCTCGCCAGTGAAGCAATGCACCACGGCGGCAGGCAACTGGTCGCGGTAGGCCTTGAGGATCGCCAGCAGGCGTTCGCTGGCCTCGCGTTCGTGGAGAAACACTGGCAGGCCCAGTTCGGCGGCCAATGCCAATTGCGCCTCCAGGGCCTTTTCCTGCAGGGGGCGGGGCGAGAAGTCGCGGTTGAAGTCCAGCCCACATTCGCCCACGGCCTTGACTCGGGGCTGGTTGAGCAAGTCGCGTAGCTGGCGTTCGCTGTCGGCGCTCCAGTGGCTGGCGTCGTGGGGGTGTACGCCGGCGGTGCTGAACAGACGCAGGCCGGGTTCGTCCAGGCGCTGGCACACTTCCAGGGCCTCGGCGCTGACATCCAGGCTGGTGCCGGTGAGGACCATCTGCGCCACGCCGGCCTGCACGGCGCGCTCGACGACGGCCGCTTGCTGGCCGTGGAAACTGCTGTTGGTCAGGTTGACGCCGATATCGATCAGTTGCATGGTGCTACCTCGGGCCGCGGGGCGGCCAGCATAGCAAAAACTGGGAAATCGCGAAAAACCCAAGAACTTCAAACGTTTGCCGTGGTCTTTTGCCGTCATTTGTCACGGATCGATCATTGCACATGGTGCCTGCCAACCGCCCTCGGACGCCTTCCTCGATGCTGCGAACCCTGCTGACGATCCTGATGTTGTCCGGCCTGGCGTTGGCCGCGCCGGCCCATGCTGGCGAGGCCGGGCCGCAACAGCATGTTGCAGCCAGCAATGCCCGCGACCTGGCGCAGATCCGCGCCAGCAAGGTGCTGCGGGTGCTGGTCAACCAGAGCCGCAACAGCTCCGGCGAGGTCAAGGGCGAGCCCGTGGGCGTCGAGTACTACCGCTTGCGTGCCCTGGAGCACTACCTCAACGCCCGGGTCGCCGATGGTCAGGAGATCTACTTGAAGATCATTCCGCGGGCCAAGGAGCAATTGCTCGGCGCTTTGCAGCGTGGCGAGGGCGACCTCGCCGCGCCCGGCGAGCTGCTGGACCCCAGCGTGGTGCGCGGTGTCGACGCCAGCGCGCCGGTGGTCGATCAGGTGCCGTTGCAGTTGGTAGGACGCAAGGGTGAACGTAGCTACAGCCGGGTCGAGCAACTGTCCGGGCGCACCATCGCCCTGACCAGTGCCAGCGCCGCGGGGCCGGCGATTCAGGTGATCAACCAGCAGTTGGCATTGCGCAAGCGTGCGCCGATCAGGGTCGAGTGGGTCGATCCGACGCTGGCGGTGGAGGATGTACTGGAGATGGTCCAGGCCGGCATCTATCCGTTGACCGTGGTCGAGCGGCCGATCGCCCAGCGCTGGGCACGGGTGATGCCGAAGCTGCGGGTGGACAGCAAGCTGCAACTGGCTCGGCCCGATGCCATGCGCTGGTATGTGCGCAAGGATGCGCCAATGTTCCAGGCCGCGGTGGACCGCTTCCTCGCCGGGTACCGCGCGCCTGACAACCAGGACGCCGCCTTCGAGCGCATCTACCGACGCCAGTACCGAGTGCACAATCCTCTGGCGCGCAAGGATCGCCAGCGCCTCGAATCGCTGCGCCCGGTGCTGCAAAAGCATGGCGGCGACCAGCAGTTCGACTGGTTGAACCTGGCGGCGCTGGCGTTCAAGGAATCCACCCTCGATCCCAAGGCGCGCGGCAGCGGCGGCGCCCATGGCCTGATGCAGATCACCCCGTCGGCGGCGCAGCGGGTCGGGGTGAGCAATACCGCCACGGTCGATGGCAATGTCCAGGCCAGCGCCCGCTACCTGGCGATGCTGCGCCGTAAGTTCTTCGCCAGCCCGCAGCTCAACGAGCGCGAACGCATGGCGTTCATCCTGGCGGCCTACAACCTCGGCCCCGAGCGGGTCCAGGCCATGCGCGCCGAGGCCCGTCGCCGTGGGCTCAACGGCAACCAGTGGTTCTTCCAGACCGAGCGCGTCGCCATGGAACAGGTGGGCATGGGGCCGGTGAACTTCGTCAATAGCGTCAACAAGTACTACCTCGCGTTCAACCGCGAGCGGGCTTCTCTGGAGCGGGTGGCCAAGCGCTGATTTAATCTAATTTATCGATTTGTTTGACGGAATAATTGCGATTTTATTATTCGATAAATTGATTAAGATGGCGCTCATCCAACACACACCTGCTCACACCCAAGGAAGCAAAAGATCATGAACAACTCCCTCAAAGCCCTGTTCGCCACCCGCGCCGGTTATGGCCTGAGCGTCGTACGCATCCTGGTCGGCGTCATCTTCATGGCCCACGGCGCGCAAAAACTGTTCGGCCTGTTCGGTGGCTATGGCCTGGAAGGCACCGGCCAGTGGATGGAAAGCATCGGCCTGGCGCCGGGCTACCTGATGGCCTTGCTGTCCGGCAGCGCCGAGTTCTTCGGCGGCCTGGCCCTGGTGATCGGCCTGCTGGCTCGCCCGGCGGCGCTGGCGCTGGCGGTGACCCTGGTGGTGGCGATCTTCTCGGTGCACATCAACAACGGGCTGTTCATGTCCAACAATGGCTACGAGTTCGCCCTGGCGCTGCTGGCCGGTAGTGTCGCGGTGCTGATCGAAGGTGCCGGTCGCTTCTCTCTCGACCGCCTGATTGCCCGCTGACAGGGCTGCAAGCTGCAAGCCACTCGCTTTCAGCTTGGGGCTTGCAGCTTGCGGCTAATCTGCTCTAGCATACCGACTGCGCCGATTTAAACAGCTACTTGCGGGGCGCAGGAGAAGCCCCTCTCGCGGCACTCTCCGAAATACCGCTAAAGCGCTGGTTCGGTGACGCCTCCCACCGCTGCCCAGCGGGATCAGCGAGGCGGAGAGAGACTCCATGAGTTGCCCACGTACCAGTGTCTGCTTGACCCCCCTGGCCAAGAACCAGGCTTCCCGAACCCCGCGCATTCTGCTCGGCGGCCAGCATCAACCCACGCTTTTGCGCAACCTCGACGGCTTCTCCCGACGCAAGGGTCAGGCCTGTGCCTTCCTGATCCAGTTCGCCGATGGCTGTGAACGGCTCGGCCAGTACGCCAACGACCGTTTCGACCTCGCCGTGATCCAGGCCCCCGAGGCCGAGGATGCCGCCGAAGTCATCGGCCAACTGACTCGCATCGCCCGTCAGGGTCTGATCACCCGGCGTTGAGCCCGTGTCGCGGCAGATCGTTTTTCGTTAAGCTCGGTCATTCGCAGGGCGTTCGGCGCCCATCGAGGCACTGAGGAGACAGGCGTTGAGCACCAATATCATCACCACGGCAGGTCACCTGGCCCTGAAGCAGGAGCTTGACCATCTGTGGCGGGTCTATCGCCCGGAGATCACCCAGAAAGTCACTTGGGCGGCCTCGCTGGGTGATCGCAGCGAGAATGCCGACTACCAGTACAACAAGAAGCTGCTGCGCGAGATCGACCGTCGTGTGCGCTACCTGCGCAAGCGCCTGGAAGACGTCAAGGTGGTCGAGTATTCGCCGCAGCAGGAAGGCAAGGTGTTCTTCGGCGCCTGGGTAGAGATCGAGAACGACGACGGCGAGCAGTTGACGTTTCGCATCGTCGGTTACGACGAGATCCACGGGCGCAACGACTATATTTCCATCGATTCGCCCATGGCCCGGGCGCTGCTGAAAAAGGTGGAGGGCGACGAGGTGGTGGTGCACACGCCTACAGGCGAGGCCACCTGGTATGTCAACAGCATTTCCTACGAGCCCAAGGCGGGCTGATGTCATCGTGGGTACACCTGCTCCCACATCGGCGTGGCTGGTGCCAGGCACCGGCCACGCCTGATTCGTCAGCAATGCTGGCTCCTACACGTCGAGGCGGGCCTCCAGTGTTGTGTGGGCTTGCCTCAACCTTCGCGCAACACCGACAACGGGCTGGCATTCAGGGCCCGCCGCGTCCCCAGCACCCCAGCCCCACCGACCAGTGCCGCGCCGGCCACTGGCAACATCAGCAACCACGGATGTGGCGCCCAGTGCAGGTCGAACGCATAGCGGTATAACGCCCAGGTGATCAGCTCGCAGCCCAGCGCCGCCAGCAATCCGCTCACTGCGCCCAGCAGGCCGAACTCGATGCGCCGCGCCTTGACCAACAGCGGCCGTGCCGCCCCTAGCGCACGCAGCAGGGCGCCCTGGCGAATGCGTTCGTCGAGCGTCGCCTGCAGGCCGGCGAACAGCACCGCCATCCCGGCCGCCAGCACGAACAGCAGCACGTATTCCACCGCCAGCGTCACCTGGGCGAGGATGCTGCGCAACTGCCCGAGCAAGGCATCCACCTGCAAGATGGTCACCGCCGGGAAGGCCCGCGACAGCGCCACCACTTCCTGGTCGTGGCCCGGCGCCAGGTAGAAACTGGTCAGGTAGGTGGCGGGTAGCCCCTGCAGGGTGCCGGGCTGGAAGATCATGTAGAAGTTTGGCTGGAAGCTGTCCCAGTGCACCGTGCGCAGGCTGCTGACCCGCGCCTGGCGCTGCTGGCCGCCGATGTCGAAGGTCAGCAGGTCACCCAACTGCAGTTTCAGGCTCTGGGCCAGCTCGGCCTCCACCGATACGCCGGGCATGCCGTCGGCAGTGGGTGCCTGTTGCCACCAGTCGCCCGCGCTCAAGACATTGCCCTGGGGCAGCTCGGCAGCCCAGGTCAGGCTGAGGTCGCGCTGCACGGCGCGTTCACCGGTCGATTCCTTGCTGACCAGCTGGCGCACCGGCTGCTCGTTGATATGGGTGAGGCGGCCGGGGATCACCGGGTACAGCGGTGCCGAGGTTGCGTTGATGCGCGCCAGGCGTTCGGCGAACGGCTGGCGATCGTCGGCCAGGATATTCAGCGCGAAGTGGTTGGGCGCGTCCTTGGGTAGCTGCGCCTGCCAGGTGTCGAGCAACTCGGCGCGCAGCAGGGCGACCAGGCCCATGGCCAGGAGAATCAGGCCGAAGGCCAGGGCCTGACCTGCGGCGGCCAGGGGGTGACGCAGCAACTGCCCCAAGCCCAGGCGCCAGGCTAATGGCGCGCCGGCGAGCAAGCGGCGCAGGCTGCGCAAGCCAAGCAGCAACAGGCCGCCGAGCAGCAGCGCGGCGAGCAGGCCACCACCGAGCAGGGCGAAAGTCAGCAGCAGGTCCAGGCTCAGTCGCCACATGATCAGGCCCAGGGCGAGCAGGGCGGCGCCATACACCAACCAGCTGCTGGGTGGCGGCGGCAGCAGGTCGCGGCGCAGCACCCGCAGCGGCGGCACCCGGCCCAAGGCGGCCAGCGGTGGCAAGGCGAAGCCGGCCAGTGCCACCAAGCCGGTACCAATACCGGCCAGTGCCGGGGCGAGGCTGCCCGGCGGCACCTGGCTGGGGAGCAGGCCGGCAAGCAGCTGGAACAAGCCCAGCTGTGCCAGCCAGCCGAGCAGGGCGCCCGCCAGGGCCGCCACCATGCCCAGCATGGCCAGTTGCAGGCTGTACAGGCCCAGGGCCTGGTGACGGGACAGCCCCAAACAACGTAGCAATGCGCTGGCGTCCAGGCGGCGGGCGGCATAGCGGCTGGCCGACAGGGCCACGGCGACCCCCGCCAGCAGCACGGCCACCAGGCTGGCCATGTTCAGGTAGCGCTCGGCCTTGCCCAGGGCGCCGCCAATCTGGCGGTTGCCGTCACGGGTATCGAGCAGGCGCTGGTTGGCGGCCAGGGTGTTTTGCGTGCTTTGCCGGTACTGGGCCAAGGCGTCGATATCGCCGCGCCACAAGTCGCGGTAGCTGACCCGGCTGCCGGGCTGGATGACCCCCGTGGCCTGCAGGTCGGTGAGATTCATCAGCACCCGGGGCGTCAGGCTGTAGAAGTTGCCGGCGCGGTCCGGCTCGTAGGTGAGCACCCGGCTCATGCGCAGGGTTTTCATCCCGACCTCGATGCTGTCACCGATGCTCAGGCCCAGCGCCGCCAGCAGGCGGGGCTCGACCCAGGCTTCGCCAGGGGCCGGACCGCCGCCGGGGCGTTCCTCGCCATAAGGCGCCGTCGCACTGCGCAGTTGCCCGCGCAGTGGGTAGGCCGAGTCGGCGGCCTTGATGCTCGACAGCTGGATACCGCCGTCGCCGCCGACCACGCTGGTGAACTCGACCACTCGCGCATGGCGCAGGCCCAGGGCCGTGCCGCTGGCGACCTGCTGTTCGCTGGCCGGAGCGCTGCCTTGCAGCACCAGGTCGGCGCCGAGGAATTCGCTGGCGCGCAACTGCATGGCGCCATTGAGGCGGGCGCCGAAGTAGCCGATGGCAGTGCTGGCCGCCACCGCCACCAGCAAGGCGAAGAACAGCACGCGCACCTCGCTGGCACGGGCATCGCGCAGCAACTGGCGCAGCGACAGGGCACACAGGCCCCAGAAGGATAGGCGGGTCATCAGGGCTCCAGCGGCGCCACCAGGCGGCCGGCATCCAGGCGGATCTGGCGCCGGCAGCGCTTGGCCAGGCGTTCATCGTGGGTCACCAGCACCAGGGTGGTGCCGCGCTCCTGGTTGAGTTCGAACAAGAGGTCGCTGATGCGCTCGCCGGTGTGGCTGTCGAGGTTGCCGGTGGGCTCGTCGGCGAACAGCACTGCCGGTTGCGCGGCGAACGCCCGGGCAATCGCCACGCGTTGCTGCTCGCCGCCGGAAAGCTGGCGTGGCGTATGGCTCAGGCGCTTGCCCAGGCCGACCCGCTCGAGCAGGTCGCGGGCGTGCTCGCGGGCATCGCGGCGGCCGTCCAGTTCCAGCGGCAGCATGACGTTCTCCAGGGCATTGAGGCTGTCGAGCAACTGGAACGACTGGAACACGAAACCGACATGCTCGGCGCGCACCCGCGCGCGTTGGTCTTCATCCAGCGGGCCAAGGTCATGGCCGGCCAGCAGCACCTGGCCGGCGCTGGGGCGGTCGAGGCCGGCGAGCAGGCCGAGCAGGGTCGACTTGCCGGAGCCGGAGGCGCCGACGATGGCCAGGCTGTCGCCCTGGGCCAGGTCGAGCGACAGGGCGTGGAGGATGGTCAGGTCGCCTTCCGCGCTGGGGACCACTTTGCTAAGGTTCTGCGCAACGAGAATGCTGGGGCCCATGGAGAATCCGATGCGAATGTGGTGGTTGAGTGCCGGCCTGGCCCTGTGTTGCCTGGCCCAGGGCGCGGCGGCGGGAACATTGCTGGTCGTCGGCGATAGTATCAGCGCCGGTTTTGGCCTGGATACCCGCCAGGGTTGGGTCAGCCTGTTGCAGCAGCAGTTGAAAAAGGAGGGTTTCGACGACCAGGTGGTCAATGCCTCGATCAGTGGCGACACCAGCGCAGGCGGCCAGGCGCGGCTGCCGGCGCTGCTTGCGGCGCACAAACCGGACCTGGTGGTGCTGGAGCTTGGCGGCAACGATGGTCTGCGTGGGCAGCCGCCACAACAATTGCAACAGAATCTTGCCGCGATGATCGACCAGTCCCGACAGGCCGGGGCCAAGGTGCTGCTGCTGGGCATGCGCTTGCCACCCAATTACGGCGCGCGCTACACCACGGCGTTCGCCCGGGTCTATGAACAGTTGGCGGTCGATAAGCAGGTGCCGCTGGTGCCGTTCTTCCTCGAAGGCGTAGGTGGAGTACCGACGTTGATGCAGGCCGATGGCATCCATCCGGCGGCCAGCGCCCAGCAACGGCTGCTGGAAAATGCCTGGCCGGCGATAAAACCCTTGCTGTGACGCTTTTATCGGGGGCTGCTTTCGGCTAATGTTGCGCCCCCCGTTTCGAGTGCCCCCGATGCCGCGCCCCGCCTGGTCCCTGTATGCCTATCAATTGATCGAGCCCGATGAGCAGCTCGACCTGTTTGCCTGCCAGGAAGTTCGCATTCATCTTGCCGCCCGCCAACTCGAACTGGGCGTGCCCGTCGATCGCACCCTGTGCGGCGGCCTGCTGCCGGCGCAGCCGCGCTGGTCTGGGGTGGAGCGGGCGATCTACCGCGACGAGCGCCTGTGCCCGCTGTGTCGGGCGATTCTCGATGCCCAGCGTCGTGGCATGCGTCCGGTGTGGCCGGAACTCTGAGTGCCTTTCATCATCTGAAACGCTTGCCGCTGGCCGATGCCTCCCGCTTGTATCGGCGCGGGTGTACAATCGATTCCCTTGACTGACCTTTCGAAGGATTTACCGGATGTTGCCGCGCTTTCCTGCCTTCACCCGTAGCCTCTCGCTGGCCGCCCTGTTGGCCGCCGGCCCCGCTGTTGCGCTGGAACTGCCGTTGCCGCCACCCGGTGAGGACGTGGTCGGCCAGGTCCAGGTGATCAAGGCCAAGTACGAAGACACCTTTGCCGACATCGGCACCGCCAACGACCTCGGCTACCTCGAGATGATCGCCGCCAACCCGGGGGTCGATCCCTGGTTGCCGGGCGCCGGCACCGAGATCATCCTGCCGACCCGCTACATCCTGCCGCCAGGGCCGCGCGACGGCGTGGTCATCAACCTGGCCGAGTACCGCCTGTACTACTACCCGAAAGGCCAGGGCGTGGTGTACACCTTCCCGCTGGGAATTGGCCGTGAAGGCTGGGGTTCGCCGATCGCCAACACCAAGATCACCGCCAAGACGCCGAACCCGACTTGGACCCCGCCAGCCTCGATCCGCGCCGAGCATGCCGCCGACGGCGACATCCTGCCGAGCGTGGTGCCGGCCGGCCCGGACAACCCGCTGGGGCCGTTCAAGTTCACCCTGGGCGTGCCGGGCTACCTGATTCACGGTTCCAACAAGAAGTTCGGCATCGGCATGCGCACCAGTCACGGCTGCTTCCGCATGCTCAATAACAACGTGCTGGAACTGTCGAAGATGGTGCCGGTCGGTACACCCGTGCGCATCATCAACGAGCCTTACAAGTTCGGTATCAGTGGTGGCAAGGTATACCTCGAGGCGCATACGCCGCTGGACGACCATGGCAACCCGTCGGTGGTCGACAAGCACACCGCGGTGATCAATGCCTTGCTCAAGCGTGAAGACCTGGCCAACAACTTGCGTATGAACTGGGACATGGTGCGCGATGTAGTTGCCGCCGAAGATGGCATGCCGGTGGAAATCGCCGTGCCGGTGGCGGGGGGCAGTGCGCCGATGGTGTCGAGCATTCCGCCCGAACTGCAGTAAGCGATTCGCTACTTGTCCAAGGCCCGCCTCAGCGCGGGCCTTTTCGTTTGTACGGACCGGCCTTTGCGCGGGCAATAAAAAAGCCGACCCACAAGTGGGTCGGCTCCATAACAATCCGTGAGGATTATTACTTGCGGCTGGCTTTGTCCAGCATACGCAGAGCACGCTCGTTGGCTTCGTCAGCGGTCTGCTGAGCCTTCTGAGCAGCTGCCAGAGCGTCGTCAGCTTTGCGGTAGGCTTCGTCTGCACGGGCCTGGGCGCGAGCTGCTGCGTCTTCGGTAGCAGTCAGGCGAGCTTCGGTTTCTTTGGATACGCTGCTGCAACCGGTAGCCAGAACTGCGGCCAGAGCCAGAGCAGAGAATTTCAGAACGTTGTTCATCGTGTTCCCCTTCAAGGACTTTCTATTAAAGAGCCATCTCTCGGAAAAGAGAAACTGGCCGGCGTACATAGTACCCATTACTTGTAGTAAGTAAACTGACTGAGCGCAAGAACTGCAAAAAAAATGCTGCAAGACGGGGGCGGCGACGGGGTTTGTAAAGAAAGTGTGAAAAAACCGGCAGGGCGCGCAAGCTTCTGTAGTACGGGAACTTTTTGTTGAACTAAGGGTGACTTTATTGGTCGTTCAGCGTCTTAGACCAAAGAACATTCAGCAGCTCTTGCAAGGCCGAGGCGGGGTCGGTAAACCGCCATCGCGGCTTTTTCACCCAGGTTGCTTGAGCAATCACGCCAGTGGCGCCTACTATTTGGAGGTGCCGCAGGGTGGCAGAACGATAGAGGTCGGGCTGCTGTCCAAGGGGCTAGGGTGGCGTGGAGGCTGCTGCGCCGAGTAACCACAGGGCAAGGGTCTGTCGAGAAGACCTGCGAGGAGTAGTGATGAGCGACACGCTGACCATCCACCATGACCAGGCCGGTCATCAGTTCGAGACCACCGTGGACGGTCACCGGGCTTACCTGACGTACATGGATCTGGGCAAGCAGACGCTGGACATCTACCGCACCTTCGTGCCCAACGCCCTGCGTGGCCGCGGGATCGCTGCCGCACTGACCGAGAAGGCTCTGGAGTACGCTGACCAGATGGGCTACACGGTGATTCCGTCGTGTTCCTATGTGGAGCGCTACATGGAGCGCCAGCAGCGCCACTCGAGCAAGGCCTGAACGGGCCGCGCACATGAAAACGCCGGGCAATGCCCGGCGTTTTCGTTTGCGCAAGTGTCAGCCACGTTGGCGCTTGGGCAGCACGTCCTTGAGTTTGGCGTGCATGCTGCGCAGGGTTTTTTCGGTAGCCGCCCAGTCGATGCAGGCGTCGGTCACCGAGACCCCGTACTGCAGTTCGTCGAGGTTCTTCGGAATGGCCTGGCAGCCCCAGTTCAGGTGGCTTTCGACCATCAGGCCGATGATCGACTGGTTGCCTTCGAGGATCTGGTTGGCCACGTTCTCCATGACCAGCGGCTGCAGGGCCGGGTCCTTGTTGGAGTTGGCGTGGCTGCAGTCGACCATGATGTTGGGCTTGATCTTGGCCTTGGCCAGGTCCTGTTCGCACAGGGCGACGCTGACCGAGTCATAGTTGGGCTTGCCGTTGCCGCCGCGCAGTACCACGTGGCCGTAGGCGTTGCCCTTGGTGGTGACGATCGACACGCCGCCTTCCTGGTTGATGCCGAGGAAGCGGTGCGGCTTGGACACCGACTGCAGGGCGTTGATCGCCACGGTCAGGCCGCCGTCGGTGCCGTTCTTGAAACCGACCGCCGAGGACAGGCCCGAGGCCATCTCGCGGTGGGTCTGCGATTCGGTGGTGCGCGCGCCAATGGCCGACCAGCTGATCAGGTCCTGCAGGTACTGCGGGGAGATCGGGTCGAGGGCCTCCGTGGCGGTGGGCAGGCCTTTCTCGGCCAGGTCCAGCAGCAACTGGCGGCCGATGTGCAGGCCATCCTGGATCTTGAACGAGTCATCCAGGTACGGGTCGTTGATCAGGCCTTTCCAGCCGACAGTGGTACGCGGCTTCTCGAAATACACGCGCATGACCAGGTACAGGGTGTCGGAAACCTCCTCGGCCAACACCTTCAGGCGCTCGGCGTACTCGTGGGCAGCCTTGATGTCGTGGATCGAGCAGGGGCCGACCACCACGAACAGGCGGTGATCCTTGCCGTCGAGAATGTTGCGCACCACTTCGCGGCCGGCAGTCACGGTCTGCAGGGCCTTGGCGCTGAGGGGGATTTCCTTCTTGAGCTGATCAGGGGTGATCAAAGTCTCGTTGGAGGCAACGTTAAGGTCATCGATCGGTAAATCAGCCATCGTGTTACTCGTCAGGTCACGGGTGCCGGCCGCCAGCAATCCCCGTGCGGCCCAGCAGCAGAATGTTCGCAGCGGGGAGGGCCGAACCTTAGCGCGTTAGCGGGGGGCGCGACAATGGGCTTGGGCACGTCGACACGGGGTTTTTGCCTGCCAGGGTCGCGGGCTCGCCGATGGGCGTGCTAAAAAACCGCCAGATAACAACAGCTCACGGCAGGAGTATGGCATGTACCCAGGCACACCTCGCATCGGCATTATCGGCAGCGGCGCCATTGGTGGCTTCTATGGACTGATGCTGGCCCGAGCCGGCTTCGACGTGCATTTCCTGTTGCGTGGCGAGTACGGCGTGGTCCGTGAGCAGGGCCTGAGCCTCGACAGTGCGGTGCATGGTCATGTGCATCGGCGGGTGCAGGCCTATGCCAGCGCCGCCGACATGCCGCCTTGCGACTGGTTGCTGGTCGGCGCCAAGGCCACCAGCAATGCCGAGCTGGCGCCGTTGATCGTGCAGGCGGCCGCGCCGCAAGCGCGGGTGGTGCTATTGCAGAACGGCCTGGGGGTCGAGGAGCAGTTGCGCCCGGCGCTGCCAAGGGGGCTGCACCTGCTGGGCGGCTTGTGCTTCATCTGTGTCAACCGCGAAGGCCCCGGGATGATCCGCCACCAAGCCTTGGGCACAGTCAACCTCGGTTATCACAGCGGCCCGGCCGAGGACGGCGGCGCGGCGCTGGTCGAGGAGGGGGCCGGGTTGTTCCGCGCCGCTGGCATCGACTCCCAGGCGATGGCCAATCTCGACCAGGCGCGCTGGCAGAAGCTGGTGTGGAACGTGCCCTACAACGGCCTTTCGGTGCTGCTGCAGGCCAGCACCACACCTTTGATGGGAGATGCCGACAGCCGTGCGCTGATCCAGGCGTTGATGGCCGAAGTGGTGGCGGGCGCCAAGGCCTGTGGCCGTGAGCTGCCGGCGGGTTACGCCGAGCACCTGTTCCGCGTCACCGAGAAGATGCCGGACTACTGGCCGAGCATGTACCACGACCATGCCTTGCAGCGGCCACTGGAGCTGCAGGCGATCTACGCCGAACCCTTGGCCCGTGCACGCGCGGCGGGGTGTGAGTTGCCGCGCATGGAGGCGTTGTACCAGGCACTGGCGTTTCTCGACCGGCGTAACCGGCAGGCCTGAAAGCCGCGGCGGCTGTGCGCCGGACGGCCAGGCGACGGCCCATGGCGCTGCTAAGCTCAAGCTTGCTCTGCCGAAGCGGCAGTCGAGGAGGTCGAATGATCCGTTCCATGCTGTTCGCTACAGACCTCGGTGTTTACGCGCCCTTCGTCATGCAGCACGCCTTGGCCCTGGCGCGGACCTTCAACGCGGAGCTGTATGTGATTCATGCCGTGGAGCCCATGGGCCAGTTCGCCGAGTCCTTGCTGCAGAGCTACCTCGATGAGCAGACCCTCGATACATTGCACAGTGAAGGCGTGACGACGGTCATGGCCAATATCGAGCAGCGGGTGTTGGAGAACTTTCGCGAGGAACTGGGAGAGGTCGCCGACCTGGCGCTGATCCGCGCGGTACGGGTGCGTCAAGGCGACCCGGCGCAGGTGATCCTCGAGCAGGCCCAACGCCTGGCGGTCGACCTGCTGATCTTCGGCAGCCACAGCGCTGGGGCAGGGGTGGACGTGCCGATCGGTCGCACGGCGGTGCGGCTGCTGCAGCTGTCGCCGGTGCCGGTGTACATGGTGCCGTTGGCTCAGCATCTTGGGCGTAGGAAGGTGTGAGTCTGGCGGTAGGGCTTTTCCTGCGGACGTAACAAAATAGTTCTAGATTTATTTCTCTAGCCACTAATATAGTTATAACTCGTCGCTGCCGGCGCGCCGGTGACCTACCGTCTTTGAGGGATATCTATGAAGCTTCAGCAACTGCGCTACATCTGGGAAGTGGCGCACCATGACCTCAACGTTTCCGCGACGGCGCAGAGCCTGTACACCTCCCAACCTGGGATCAGCAAGCAGATTCGCCTGCTCGAGGACGAGCTGGGTGTCGAGGTGTTCGCTCGTAGCGGCAAGCACCTGACCCGCGTCACCCCGGCCGGCGAGCGCATCATCAATACTGCCGGCGAGATCCTGCGCAAGGTCGAAAGCATCAAGCAGATCGCCCAGGAATTCTCCAACGAGAAAAAGGGCACCTTGTCGATCGCCACCACCCACACCCAGGCGCGCTACGCGTTGCCGCCGGTGATCAGCAGCTTCATCAAGCAATACCCGGAAGTCGCCCTGCACATGCATCAGGGCTCGCCGATGCAGATCGCCGAGATGGCCGCCGATGGCACGGTCGATTTCGCCATCGCCACCGAGGCGCTGGAGCTGTTCGGTGACCTGATCATGATGCCTTGCTACAAGTGGAATCGCTGCGTGGTGGTGCCCCAGGGCCATCCGCTGACCAAGCTGCCGAAGCTGACCCTGGAGGCAGTGGCCGAGTACCCGATCGTCACCTATGTATTCGGCTTCACTGGCCGTTCCAAACTCGACGAGGCGTTCAGCCACCGTGGCCTGACGCCGAAGGTGGTGTTCACCGCCGCCGACGCGGACGTGATCAAGACCTATGTGCGCCTGGGCCTGGGCGTGGGTATCGTGGCCAAGATGGCGGTAGACCCGAAACTCGACAGCGACCTGGTGTGCCTGGATGCCAGTGAGCTGTTCGAAGCCAGCATCACCAAGATCGGCTTTCGTCGTGGCACTTTCCTGCGTGGCTTCATGTGCGACTTCATCGAGAAGTTCGCCCCGCACCTGACCCGTGAGGTGATGGCCAAGGCCATCCAGTGCCATAACAAGCAGGAGCTCGAAGAGCTGTTCGAGGGTGTCGAGCTGCCGGTGCACTGATCTGTAAAAGTTGGGGCCGCTTTGCGGCCCCTGCTATTTCAAGCCTTGCTGATCAGGTTGCCCGCGTGCAACCCGCATTCCTTCTGGGTCGACTCTTCCCACCACCAACGTCCTTCGCGCTCATGCTGGTTCGGCAACACCGGCCGGGTGCACGGCTCGCAACCAATGCTGATGAAACCGCGCTCGTGCAGGCTGTTGTAGGGCAGCTCGAGCATGCGGATGTAGCCCCAGACTTCCTCGCTGGTCATCTGCGCCAACGGGTTGAACTTGTACAGGGGGCGTTCGGGAGTTGAGAAGGCGCTGTCGATCTCCAGGGTCGCCACCTGGCTGCGGGTGCCGGGGCTCTGGTCGCGGCGCTGGCCGGTGGCCCAGGCGCTGACGGTGGCCAGCTTGCGGCGCAGCGGCTCGATCTTGCGGATGCCGCAGCACTCGCCGTGGCCGTCCTTGTAGAAGCTGAACAGGCCCTTTTCCTTGACGAACGGGTCGAGCTTGTCGCGATCCGGGCTGAGGATCTCGATCGGCAGGTTGTACTGCTCACGCACCTGGTCGATGAAACGGTAGGTTTCAGGGTGCAGGCGCCCGGTATCGAGGCTGAATACTTTTACCTGCTTGTTAAGCTTCCAGGCCATGTCCACCAGCACCACGTCCTCGGCGCCACTGAAGGAAATCCACAGGTCGTCGCCGAAGTGCTCGAAGGCGAGCTTGAGGATCTCCTGCGGGGACTTGCTGGCGTAGGTCGCGGCCAGGGCGGCGACGTCGAAGGGTTGGCTCATCAGGCGGTTTCCATCGGGTGAGTGGCGCTGTGCGCTCGTAGTGATCAGATGGTAACAAAAAATGGCGGGGCAGACGCCTGGCGCTCGCGGGGCAAGCCCGCTTCCACGGAGTTCTACAAGGCTTGCAGTGTTTCCATCAGCACGCGCACCTTGGCGATCGATTCTTCGTATTCGGCCTGCCAATCCGAATCGGCCACCACCGCGCCACCTCCCCAGCAACTGACCTGGCCGTCCTTGACCAGCAGGCTGCGAATGGCGATGGAGCTGTCCATCTCGCCGCGCACATCGACATACAGTAGCGAGCCGCAGTACAGCGCCCTGCGGGCCGGCTCCAGCTCGTCGATGATCTGCATGGCGCGGATCTTCGGCGCGCCGGTGATCGAGCCGCCGGGGAAGCTGCCGGCGATCAGGTCCAGGGCGTCCTTGCCGGCGGCCAACTGGCCGACCACGCTACTGACCAGGTGATGGACGTTGGGGTAGCTCTCCAGGCTGAACAGCTCCGGCACCTTCACCGAGCCGGTCTGGCAGGTACGGCCGATATCGTTGCGCAGCAGGTCGACGATCATCAGGTTTTCCGAGCGGTCCTTGGGGCTGGCCAGCAGCTCGGCGGCGTTGCGGGCGTCCTCGGCCGGGTCGGCGGCGCGTGGGCGGGTGCCCTTGATCGGGCGGGTCTCGACCTCGCCCTGGCTGACACGGATGAAACGCTCGGGCGAAAAGCTCAGCAGCGCCGTGCCTTCATCCAGCTGCTGGTAGCCGGAGAACGGCGTCGGGCAGGCGGCGCGCAGGGCCTGGTAGGCGCGCCATGGGTCACCCTGGCAGGGGGCGCGGAAGCGCTGGGTGAGGTTGATCTGGTAGCAGTCACCGGCCTGGATGTAGCGCTGCACCTGGTCGAACGCCGCCCGGTACTGCTCGGGACGAAGATCGCCGGTCATGGGCGCTAGCAGGTGGAAGTCACCGCTACCGCCCAGGGAGGCGGCCTCGAACAACGCTATGAGCCGTTGCCGCTCGCCCTCAGGCAGGCACGGGTGGAACACCAGCTGGCTGCTGCACAGCCGATGGTCGGACACCAGTGCCCAGGCATACAGCCCCAGCCGGGCGTCGGGCAGGCCGAGGTCGTCGACCGCTTGCGTCGGCAATTGCTCCAGGCGCCGGCCAAAGTCGTAGCTCAGGTAGCCGATCAGGCCGCCGGCGAAGGGCAGCTCGATGCCCTCGGGCAGTTGCGCTGCCCCAAGGTCCACCAGTGCCTGGCGCAGGCGTTGCAGGTAGTCGCGACCGTCTTCGTCGGGGTGTGCCTGCAACTGCTGCAGTGGCCAGGCGCTGAGCAGGTCATAGCGGCCGCGCTCGGCACTGGGGCGGGCGCTGTCGAGCAGGATCGCGCCGGGCGCGCGGCGCAGGCGTTCGAAGTAGAAGGCGGGGTCGGGCTGGTAGGGCAGGGGGTGCAGCGTACAGGTCGGCATCAGAGTGGACGGCGATGAACAAGCGAGGAGGGCGATTGTAGACCTGTGTAGGAAATGCGCCTAGCGCTGGCAACGACATTCACGATCCAGATTTGCGCAATCCCCCTGTAGGATCGGCCTTGTGTCGCGAAAGGCCGCTCCTACAGGGATTGCGCAGGGCCTGGGCTATAGCGGATTGACGTGCCCGAACAAGCCCTGCGAGACCTTCACGCGTTGCTCGGCATCCTCGCTGCGGCCTTCCTTGGCCAGCATCTCCAGGTGCGCCTCGATGGCGTGGGTGCGTTGCGTGAGCCCGCAGTCGTTGGCAATCTGGATGTTCAGGCCGGGGCGGGCGTTCAGCTCGAGGATCAGCGGGCCCTTGTCCTGGTCCAGCACCATGTCCACGCCGATGTAGCCCAGGCCGCACAGCTCGTAGCAGCTGGCGGCAAGCTTCATGAAGCCGTCCCAGTTCGGCAGTTGCACGCCGTCCACCGCGTTGGTGGTGTCCGGGTGCTTGCTGATGATCTTGTTCAGCCAGGTGCCGCGCAGGGTCAGGCCGGTGGCCAGGTCCACGCCGACGCCGATGGCGCCCTGGTGCAGGTTGGCCTTGCCGCCGGACTGGCGGGTTGGCAGGCGCAGCATGGCCATCACCGGGTAGCCCATCAGCACGATGATGCGGATGTCCGGCACGCCTTCGTAGCTGATGCTCTTGAAGATCTGGTCCGGAGTGACCCGGTACTCGATCAGCGCGCGGTCGCGGTGCCCGCCCAGCGAATACAGGCCGGTAAGGATGCTGGAGATCTGGTGCTCGATCTCCTCGTGGCTGATGATCTTGCCCGAAACCGTGCGGTAGCGATCTTCGAAGCGGTCGGCGATGACCAGGATGCCGTCACCGCCGGCGCCTTGGGCCGGCTTGATGACGAAGTCGTTGCGCCCGCCGATGATCTGGTCGAGCTTGTCGATCTGCTTCTCGGTCTCGATGATGCCGTACATCTCCGGCACATGGATGCCGGCCGCCAGGGCGCGCTCCTTGGTGATGATCTTGTCGTCGACGATCGGGTACAAATGGCGCTTGTTGTACTTCAGCACGTAGTCCGCGTTGCGCCGGTTGATACCCATGATGCCCCGGGCTTCCAGGGCCTTCCAGGTCTTGATCAGTCCGAACATCAGGCGTCAGCCTTCACGAAAGCCTTGAAGCGAACGAGCTCGGTCAGGCGGTAGCCGCGGTAGCGACCCATCGCCAGCATGAAGCCCACCAGGATCAGCAGTACCGCTGGGAAGGTGAAGACGAAGTACACCGCCTCGGGCACGGTCATCAGCAGGTGCGCGATGGACGCGGCGAACAGGGTGCCGATGGCCACTTTCATGGCATGGCCGCCACCACGTTCTTCCCAGGTGATCGACAGGCGTTCGATGGTCATGGTCAGGATCACCATCGGGAACAGCGCCACCGACAGCCCGCGCTCCAGGCCCAGCTTGTGGCTGAACAAGCTGATGGCGGCGATCAGCACCACGACGAAGGTCAGCACCACCGACAGGCGCGGCAGCATCTGCAGCTTGAGGTGTTCCAGGTACGAGCGCAGCGACAGGCCGAGCGCGGTGATCACCGTGAACAGGATGATGCCGAAGCCCAGTTGCGTCTCGCGGAAGGCCAGGGCGATCAGCACCGGGGTGAAGGTACCCAGGGTCTGGATACCGATCAGGTTGCGCAGCACCAGGATCACCAGTACGCCGATCGGGATCATCACCATGATCATGAAGGTCTGCTGGGTCTGCAGCGGCAGGCCGTACAGCGAGTACTCGAGGAAGTCGGCGTCGGTGTTCTCGTCGGTCAGCTTGGCCAGGCGGATGGCATTCATCTCGCTGTTGTTCATGCTGAAGGTGACGGTGGCCTTCTTGCCGCCATCGACGCTGATCAGGTTGTCGTCGCCGGTCCACCACAGCAGGCGGTCGCTGGGCAGGCCCTGCTCGCCGGTCTCCGGGTTGAAGTACAGCCAGTCGTTACCGTTGAAGCTGCGCAGCCACAGCTCGGGGTTTTGCGGGGTGTCGGCGACCAGGCGGATGGTGTGGACCTTTTCCATCGGCACGTGGGCGATGGACAGCAGCAGGTCGATGACCTGGGCTTTCTTCATCGGCGAGTTGTCGCCGGCCAGCAGCAGCTTGGCGTTGTCGTCGTTGAGGTTGTTGACCCGCTTGATGGTTTCGCTGACGAAGGTCTCGACGTCGGCCGAATGCTGGCGGATCGGTGCCATCAACGCCTCGGCGGCGATTTTCTCCGGGCCTTCGACGGCCAGGCTGTCGCGGAAGGTCGGGCCCTTGATCTTGGCCTTTTCGCTGCTGTAGCGCTTGGTCAGCACCAGGCGGTAGTAGAGGGTCTGGTTGCCGCTGGCGCGGCGGGCCGACCAGGTGACCTTGCGGTTGCCGTCGGCGCGGTTGACGCTGACCCCGTAGTTGTTGGAGATGAAGCTCTCGTTGAGGCTGACGTAGTCACGGTTCAGCGGCGGCACGAACATCTGCACCTTGACCGGGTCCTTGGCGCTGGCGACGAACTCGACCTTGGCGTCGATGTTCCACAGGTCGTCGGTTTCGTCTTCAGTCACCGGGATGCCGAGGAAGAAGATCTGATAGGCCGTGACCGCGATGCCCAGCAGCACCAGGACGGTGATCAGGACTTTCAGGTGGAGGGTAAGAGAGCGCATCGGAATTACTCTGCTTTGGGAGCTTCGGTGGCACAGGCAGGTTTGCCGGCCGCGTATTTAAGGCTTGGGTCGACCAGCGCACCGAAGTGCTTGAGGGCCTCGGAACCGATCAGCAGCGGGAACTGGAAGGCGCTGCGGTCGGTGAGGTTGACCTCGATGGTGCGTTGCGTCTGGCCCATGCAGATCTCGAGTTCGATCACCGGACGAGCAGTGTAGGCCTTGCCGGATTCGGCGTCATAGTCCCCGGCGCGGCGCTTGATCTTGCTGACACGGGCCAGGGGGCGTTCGATGGGGTGCTGGTGCGCGGCGTCGATGGCCAGGTAGAAACGCACCCAGCTCTCGCCATTGCGCTTGAAACGCTTGATGTCGCGGGCGCTGAGCGAGGCGGTCTTGGCGCCGGTGTCGAGCTTGGCCGCCACTTCCAGGTCCAGGCCGCCGAGGCGGGCGTATTCGTTCAGGCCGTAAACGGTCTTGTCTGCCGCAGGCGCGAGTGCCGGCAGCAGGGTCAGGCAGAGCAGCAATGAAGCGGGTATGAGTCTCATAATCCTGGCGCGGTGCTGTGCGGGGTTCAGGGCAAGGCGACTGGCCAAGCGTCCTCAAGAGGTCTGTCGACACCATGAAATGATGACAGACACAGTGTCCATGCTCCCGAAGGAGCGCGGCATTCTATCACGCCGGTGCCTTGACGCCAGCGCGCCCGCGATCAGACCGCAAGGGTGCGGGTGAAGTTCGTTATTAGACGATTGTCGACAATATTCTTTTTGTCTTTGACTGTGCGTCTCTATTTAGCTAGTTTTGCCGTCATTGATTTTGAAGGTGTCGACAATCATGCTGGATACAGCCCAAGCCACGTTGCTCCCCCAGGACGAGACCGAGACCCTCTCGGAGCACGTCTTCCGCTGCATCCAGGCCGCCATCGTCAAGGGCGAGATCGCGCCGGGCAGCAAGATCTCCGAGCCGGAGCTGGCGCGTACCTATGGCATCAGCCGTGGCCCGCTGCGCGAGGCGATCCACCGCCTGGAAGGCCAGCGCCTGCTGGTGCGCGTGCCCCATGTCGGCGCGCGGGTGGTTTCGCTGAGTCATGTCGAACTGATCGAGCTGTACGAAATCCGTGAATCGCTTGAAGGCATGGCCTGTCGCCTGGCCGCCGAGCGCATGAGCCAGGCCGCCATCGACGAGCTGCGCCAGGTGCTCGACACCCACGAGCGCGACGCCGCGTTCCAGGCCGGGCAGGGCTACTACCAGCAGGAAGGCGACTACGACTTCCACTACCGAATCATCCAGGGCAGTGGCAACCAGACCCTGTACAAGATGCTCTGCGGCGAGTTGTACCAGCTGGTGCGCATGTACCGCATTCAGTTCTCCACCACGCCCAACCGTCCGCGCCAGGCCTTTGCCGAGCATCACCGCATCCTCGACGCCATCGAAGCCCGCGACGGCGAACTCGCAGAACTCCTGATGCGCCGCCACATCGGCGCGTCCAAGCGCAATATCGAGCGCCACTACCAGGGCGCCGACAACAATAGCCCACGAGGTGAGTCATGACAGTCAAGAGCACCCCCGGCCAGCGTTTCCGTGACGCGGTTGCCGCCGAACACCCGTTGCAGGTGGTCGGGACCATCAACGCCAACCACGCCCTGCTGGCCAAGCGCGCCGGCTTCAAGGCCATCTACCTGTCCGGCGGCGGGGTCGCCGCTGGTTCCCTGGGCTTGCCGGACTTGGGCATCAGCGGCCTGGACGACGTGCTCACCGACGTGCGGCGGATCACCGACGTGTGCGACCTGCCGCTGCTGGTGGATGTCGACACCGGTTTCGGCGCCTCGGCGTTCAACGTCGCGCGCACCGTGCGTTCGATGAGCAAGTTCGGCGCCGCGGCCATTCATATCGAAGACCAGGTCGGCGCCAAGCGCTGCGGTCACCGGCCGAACAAGGAGATCGTCTCGCAGCAGGAGATGGTCGACCGGATCAAGGCTGCCGTCGATGCCCGCACTGACGACAGCTTCGTGATCATGGCGCGCACCGACGCCCTGGCCGTCGAGGGCCTGAACGCTGCCCTGGACCGCGCCGCCGCCTGCATCGAGGCCGGCGCCGACATGATCTTCCCAGAAGCGATCACCGAGCTTTCGATGTACAAGATCTTCGCCGACCGGGTGAGGGCGCCGATCCTGGCCAATATCACCGAGTTCGGCGCTACGCCGCTGTACACCACTGAAGAGCTGGCCTCGGTGGATGTGTCGCTGGTGCTCTACCCGCTGTCGGCGTTCCGCGCCATGAACAAGGCCGCCGAGAACGTCTACACCGCGCTGCGCCGCGATGGCACGCAGAAGCACGTGATCGACACCATGCAGACCCGCATGGAGCTCTACGACGCCATCGGCTACCACGCTTTCGAGCAGAGCCTCGATGCGTTGTTTGCGCAAAAAAAAGGTTGAGGCCGTGATGACCCATCGCGGGGCCAGCCCGCTCCCACGTTCCCTGTAGGAGCCGGCTTGCCGGCGATAGGGGCACAACAGGCACCCCCGAATTAGCCAGAAAGACCTCGATAACAAATTCAAGAAAGGAGCAACACCATGGCCGAAGCAAAAGTACTCAGTGGCGCTGGCCTGCGTGGCCAGGTGGCCGGGCAGACCGCACTTTCCACCGTCGGCCAGGCCGGCGCCGGCCTGACCTACCGCGGCTATGACGTGCGCGACCTGGCCGCAGGCGCCGAGTTCGAGGAAGTGGCCTACCTGCTGCTCTACGGCGAACTGCCGAGCAAGGCCGAGCTGGCCGACTACAAGCGCAAGCTCAAGGGCCTGCGCGACCTGCCGCAAGCGCTGAAAGAAGTGCTCGAGCGCATCCCGCGCGATGCACACCCAATGGACGTGATGCGCACCGGTTGCTCGGTACTCGGCACCCTGGAGCCGGAGTTGACCTTCGACGCCCAGCGCGACAAGACCGACCGCCTGCTGGCGCTGTTCCCGGCGGTGATGTGCTACTGGTACCGCTACACCCACCACGGCGTACGTATCGACTGCAGCAGCGACGAAGACACCCTCGGCGGCCACTTCTTGCACCTGCTGCATGGCAAGAAGCCGAGCGAGCTGCACGTCAAGGTGATGAACGTCTCGCTGATCCTCTACGCCGAGCACGAATTCAACGCCTCGACCTTCACCGCCCGGGTCTGCGCTTCGACGCTGTCCGACCTGTACTCCTGCGTGACCGCCGCCATCGGCTCGCTGCGCGGCCCGTTGCATGGTGGTGCCAACGAGGCGGCCATGGAGCTGATCGAGCGCTTCCAGAGCCCGCAGGAAGCCACTGCCGAGCTGCTGCGCATGCTCGAGCGCAAGGACAAGATCATGGGCTTCGGCCATGCGATCTACAAAGAGTCCGACCCGCGCAACGAGGTGATCAAGGGCTGGGCCAAGCAGTTGGCCGACGAGGTGGGCGACAAGGTGCTGTACCCGGTCTCCGAAGCCATCGACAAGACCATGTGGGAGCAGAAGCGCCTGTTCCCCAATGCCGACTTCTACCATGCCTCGGCGTATCACTTCATGGGCATCCCGACCAAGCTGTTCACCCCGATCTTCGTCTGCTCGCGCCTGACCGGCTGGGCCGCGCACGTGTTCGAGCAGCGCGCCAACAACCGCATCATCCGCCCGAGCGCCGAGTACGTCGGCGTCGAGCAGCGCCAGTTCGTGCCGATCGAGCAGCGCTGAGCCAGCCCGCGATCCCTGTAGGAGCCAGCCTTGCTGGCGAACCCTGGCGACGCCGGGGCTGGGGGTGCTTCGCACCCCATCGCCAGCAAGGTTGGCTCCTGCAGGAAGCAGGGCGGCCGCAACAGCACCGACCTTACCGTGATTGAGTCCCTGTGCCATGAATACAGAATTCCGCAAGCCCCTGCCAGGCACCGCCCTGGACTACTTCGACGCCCGTGCCGCGGTCGAGGCGATCAAGCCCGGCGCATACGACGGCCTGCCGTATACTTCCCGCGTGCTGGCCGAGAACCTGGTGCGCCGCTGCGATCCGGCTACCCTCGATGCATCGCTCGAGCAACTGATCGAGCGCAAGCGCGACCTCGATTTCCCCTGGTTCCCGGCCCGCGTGGTGTGCCACGACATCCTTGGCCAGACCGCCCTGGTCGACCTCGCCGGGCTGCGCGACGCCATCGCCGACAAAGGCGGCGACCCGGCCGCAGTTAATCCGGTGGTGCCGGTGCAACTGATCGTCGACCATTCGCTGGCCGTGGAATGCGGTGGTTTCGACCCGCAGGCGTTCGACAAGAACCGCGCCATCGAAGATCGCCGCAACGAAGACCGTTTCCACTTCATCAACTGGACCAAACAGGCGTTCAAGAACGTCGACGTGATCCAGCCGGGCAACGGCATCATGCACCAGATCAACCTGGAGAAGATGTCGCCGGTGATCCACAGCGACCGCGGCGTGGCCTACCCCGACACCTGCGTCGGCACCGACAGCCATACACCACATGTCGACGCCCTGGGCGTGATCGCCATCGGTGTCGGTGGCCTGGAGGCCGAAAACGTCATGCTCGGCCGCGCCTCGTGGATGCGCCTGCCAGAGATCGTCGGCGTCGAGCTGACCGGGCGCCTGGCGCCGAACATCACCGCTACCGACTTGGTACTGGCCCTGACCGAGTTCCTGCGCAAACAGAAGGTGGTTGGCGCCTACCTCGAATTCCACGGTGCTGGCGCCAGCGCGCTGACCCTTGGCGACCGTGCCACCATCTCCAACATGGCCCCGGAATACGGTGCCACCGCGGCGATGTTCGCCATCGACCAACAGACCATCGACTACCTCAAGCTGACCGGCCGCGATGACCAGCAGGTGCAGTTGGTGGAAACCTACGCCAAGGTCGCCGGTTTGTGGGCCGACAGCCTGGCCAAGGCCGAGTATGAGCGCACCCTGAGCTTCGACCTGTCGAGCGTGGTGCGCAACATGGCTGGCCCGTCCAACCCGCATGCGCGCGTGGCCACCAGCGACCTGGCGGCCAAGGGCATCGCCGGGCAATGGCAAGAAGTGCCGGGGCAGATGCCGGATGGCGCGGTGATCATTGCCGCCATCACCAGTTGCACCAACACCAGCAACCCGCGCAACGTGATCGCCGCTGGCCTTATCGCACGTAACGCCAACAAGCTTGGCCTGGTACGCAAGCCCTGGGTCAAGTCGTCGCTCGCGCCGGGCTCCAAGGCGGTACAGCTGTACCTGAAGGAAGCCGGCCTTGAGCAGGAGCTGGAGCAACTGGGCTTCGGCATCGTCGCCTTCGCCTGCACCACCTGCAACGGCATGTCCGGCGCTCTCGACCCGGTGATCCAGCAGGAGATCATCGATCGCGACCTGTACGCCACCGCCGTGCTGTCGGGCAACCGCAACTTCGACGGGCGTATCCACCCCTACGCCAAGCAGGCGTTCCTCGCGTCGCCGCCACTGGTGGTGGCCTACGCCATCGCCGGTACCATCCGCTTCGACATCGAGAAGGACGTGCTGGGCGTGGTCGACGGCAAGGAAATCCGCCTCAAGGACATCTGGCCGAGCGATGAAGAGATCGACGCGGTGGTGCGCGCCTCGGTCAAGCCCGAGCAGTTCCGCCAGGTGTACATCCCGATGTTCGCCATCGAGGAGGATCGTGGGCCGAAGGTCGCGCCGCTGTACGACTGGCGTCCGATGAGCACCTACATCCGCCGCCCGCCGTACTGGGAGGGCGCCCTGGCCGGTGAGCGTACCCTGCGCGGCATGCGCCCGCTGGCGGTGCTGCCAGACAACATCACCACCGACCACCTGTCGCCGTCCAACGCCATCCTGCTCGATAGCGCCGCCGGTGAATACCTGGCGAAGATGGGCCTGCCGGAGGAGGACTTCAACTCCTACGCCACCCACCGTGGCGACCACCTGACCGCGCAGCGCGCCACTTTCGCCAACCCCAAGCTGTTCAACGAGATGGTGCGCAAGGACGACGGCAGCGTGCAGCAGGGTTCGCTGGCGCGCATCGAGCCGGAAGGCAAGGTGACGCGCATGTGGGAGGCGATCGAAACCTACATGCAGCGCAAGCAGCCGCTGATCATCGTCGCCGGTGCCGACTACGGCCAGGGGTCGTCCCGTGACTGGGCGGCCAAGGGCGTGCGTCTGGCCGGGGTCGAGGCGATCGTCGCCGAGGGTTTCGAGCGTATCCACCGGACCAACCTGGTGGGCATGGGCGTGCTGCCGCTGGAGTTCAAGCCGGGCACCGACCGCAACACCCTGGGCCTGGACGGCAGCGAGACCTATGACGTGCTCGGCGAGCGCAGGCCGCGTGCGACCCTGACCCTGGTGGTCACGCGGCGCGACGGCGAGCGTGTCGAGGTGCCGGTGACCTGCCGCCTGGATACCGCCGAAGAGGTGTCGATCTATGAGGCCGGTGGGGTGTTGCAGCGCTTTGCCCAGGACTTCCTCGAAGCGACCGGTTGAGCATGTAACGGGGGCCGCTTTGCGGCCCTTTCGCGACACAAGGCCGCTCCTACAGGCGACCGCGACCTCCTGTAGGAGCGGCCTTGTGTCGCGAAAGGGCTGCAAAGCAGCCCCAGGGATGTTCGCCGAAACGAAAAGATCAGGAATCACAACAATGGCACACGTACCTCAAATCAAAATCCCCGCCACCTACATCCGTGGCGGCACCAGCAAAGGCGTGTTCTTCCGCCTGCAAGACCTGCCCGAGCGCGCCCAGGTCCCAGGCCCGGCCCGCGACGCCCTGCTGCTGCGGGTGATCGGCAGCCCCGACCCGTATGGCAAGCAGATCGACGGCATGGGTGGCGCCACCTCCAGTACCAGTAAGACGGTGATCCTGTCCAGGAGCATCAAGGCCGACCACGACGTCGACTACCTATTTGGCCAGGTCTCGATCGACACTGCTTTCGTCGACTGGAGCGGCAACTGCGGCAACCTGTCCGCCGCCGTGGGTTCGTTCGCCATCGCCAGTGGCTTGGTCGATGCGGCGCGCGTTCCGCACAACGGTGTTGCCACCGTGCGCATCTGGCAGGCCAATATCGGCAAGACCATCATCGCCCATGTGCCGGTCACCGACGGCCAGGTGCAGGAAACCGGCGACTTCGAGCTCGACGGCGTGACCTTCCCGGCCGCCGAGGTGCAGCTGGAGTTCCTGGACCCGGCTGCCGACGAAGACGGTGAGGGCGGGGCGATGTTCCCCACGGGCAATCTGGTCGACGACCTCGAGGTGCCGGGTGTCGGTACCTTCAAGGCCACCCTGATCAACGCCGGTATCCCGACCATTTTCGTCAACGCCGCTGATATCGGCTATACCGGTGCCGAACTGCAGGACGCCATCAATGGTGATAGCGCAGCCTTGCGGCGCTTCGAGACCATTCGTGCCCACGGAGCGGTGCGCATGGGGCTGATCGAGCACGTCGACCAGGCCGCCGGGCGCCAGCATACGCCCAAGGTGGCGTTTGTCGCGGCGCCGATGACCTACACTGCGTCCAGTGGCAAGACGGTCCAGGCCGAGGAGGTCGACCTGCTGGTGCGCGCACTGTCCATGGGCAAGCTGCACCACGCGATGATGGGTACCGCCGCAGTGGCCATTGGCACCGCAGCGGCGATCCCCGGCACGCTGGTCAATCTGGCCGCTGGTGGCGGTGCGCGTAGCGCCGTGCGCTTCGGACACCCGTCCGGCACTTTGCGGGTGGGAGCCGAGGCGCGCCAGGTGGACGGGCAGTGGACCGTGACCAAGGCAATCATGAGCCGAAGCGCTCGAGTGCTGATGGAGGGCTGGGTACGCGTGCCTGGCGATAGTTTCTAAGGCATCAACAGCGTTCGGCTTTCGTTGGTTGGGGCTGCAGCGCAGCCCCGGCACTCTTGAAGGGAGCTGTATATGAGCGCAAACGTAGACCTCAACGCCCGCCCAGACTACGACCAGGTCCTGCAGGCCCTCGCCGACTACGTGCTCGGCTATCGCGTCGAGTCCGCCGAAGCCCTGGACACCGCCCGCAACTGCCTGATCGACACCCTCGGCTGCGGTCTGCTGGCCCTGCGTTTCCCCGAGTGCACCAAGCACCTCGGCCCGCTGGTCGAGGGCACCATCGTCCCCCATGGCGCCCGGGTGCCCGGCACCAGTTACCGCCTCGACCCGGTCAAGGCAGCCTGGGACATCGGCTGCATCGTCCGCTGGCTGGACTACAACGACACCTGGCTCGCCGCCGAGTGGGGCCACCCCTCGGACAACCTCGGTGGCATCCTGGCCGTTACCGATCACCTGTCGCAGAAGCGCGTGGCCAATGGCGAGGCGCCCCTGGCCATGCGCGAGGTGCTCGATGCCATGGTCATGGCCCACGAGATTCAGGGCGTGCTGGCACTGGAGAACTCGTTCAACCGGGTCGGCCTGGACCATGTGCTGCTGGTCAAGGTCGCCTCCACGGCGGTCTGCGCCAGGCTCATGGGCGCCAATCGCGAGCAGCTGTTGTCGGCGTTGTCCCACGCCTTCGTCGATGGCCAGGCCCTGCGTACCTACCGCCATGCGCCCAACGCCGGATCGCGCAAATCATGGGCGGCGGGGGATGCTTCCAGTCGCGGCGTGCGCCTGGCCGATATCGCTCTGCGTGGCGAGATGGGGGTGCCGGGTGCGCTGACCGCCAGGCAGTGGGGCTTCTACGATGTGTCGTTCAGCCATGCCAACAAGGACCTGGCGCTCAAGCCCGAAGGCCAGCGCCAATTGCGCCTGGCGCAACCGTTCGGCAGCTATGTCATGGAAAACGTGCTGTTCAAGATCAGCTTCCCCGCCGAATTCCATGCCCAGACCGCTTGCGAGGCGGCGGTGATCCTGCACCCGCAGGTGCGCAATCGCCTGCACGAAATCGACCGTATCGTCATCACCACCCATGAGTCGGCGATTCGCATCATCTCCAAGGAAGGGCCGCTGGCCAACGCCGCCGACCGCGACCATTGCTTGCAGTACATGACTGCTGTGCCGCTGATCTTCGGCGACCTGGTGGCCGAGCACTACGAAGATGCCTTCCATGCCGCGCACCCGAGCATCGACCGCCTGCGCGAAAAGATGGTGATCGTCGAGGAGCCACGTTTCAGTCGTGAGTACCTGGAGGCGGACAAGCGCTCTATCGCCAACGCTGTGCAGGTGTTCTTCAAGGACGGCACGCACACGCCGCAAGTGGTGGTGGAGTACCCGATCGGGCATCGGCGGCGGCGGGAGGAGGGGATGCCGTTGCTGGAGGCGAAGTTCAGGGAGAATTTGGCGACGCGATTTGCGCGGCAGCGCTGTGAGGAGATCGTGGCGTTATGCAAGGACCAGGCGAGGCTGGAGGCCATGCCCGTGCACAGGTTTGTCGATCTGTTCGTGATCTGAAAAGCTTCGCCGGCAAGCCGGCTCCTACAGGTGGGCGTAGGAGCCGGCTTGCTGGCGAACGGGGCGGAACGAAAAAGCCCCGGTATCGCTACCGGGGCTCTCTTCTACAACGTACTGCTCAGCTTACGCCTGAACCACCGGGATCTTGGCGTTGGCCGCGGCTTCGCGGAACTCGGCGATCTGGTCGAAGCTCAGGTAGCGGTAGACGTCGGCAGCCATGCTGTCGATGTCCTTGGCGTACTGCATGTACTCTTCAACGGTCGGCAGCTTGCCGATGATCGAAGCGACAGCAGCCAGCTCGGCCGAGGCCAGGTACACGTTGGTGGCGTCGCCCAGACGGTTCGGGAAGTTACGGGTCGAGGTGGAGACCACGGTCGAGCCGGTCTGCACACGTGCCTGGTTACCCATGCACAGCGAGCAGCCTGGCATTTCCATGCGCGCGCCAGCCTTGCCGTAGATGCCGTAGTAGCCTTCCTCGGTCAGCTGGTGGGCGTCCATCTTGGTTGGCGGGGCCAGCCACAGACGGGTCGGGATACCGCCCTTGACCTTGTCCAGCAGCTTGCCGGCGGCGCGGAAGTGACCAATGTTGGTCATGCACGAACCGATGAACACTTCGTCGATCTTCTCGCCCTGTACCGAAGACAGCAGGCGGGCGTCGTCCGGGTCGTTCGGCGCGCAGAGCACAGGCTCCTTGACGTCGGCCAGGTCGATTTCGATGATTTCGGCGTATTCGGCGTCGGCGTCGGCCGACAGCAGCTCAGGCTTGGCCAGCCAGGCTTCCATGGCCTGGGCGCGGCGCTCCAGGGTGCGGGCATCGCCGTAGCCTTCGCCGATCATCCAGCGCAGCAGGGTGATGTTGGACTGCAGGTATTCGGCGATGGCCTTTTCCGGCAGCTTGATGGTGCAACCGGCGGCGGAGCGTTCGGCCGAGGCGTCGGACAGCTCGAAGGCTTGCTCGACGGTCAGGTCGTTGAGGCCTTCGATCTCCAGGATGCGGCCGGAGAAGGCGTTTTTCTTGCCTTTCTTCTCGACGGTCAGCAGGCCTTTCTGGATGGCGTAGTAAGGGATGGCATGCACCAGGTCACGCAGGGTGATGCCAGGTTGCAGTTTGCCCTTGAAGCGCACCAGGATCGATTCTGGCATGTCCAGCGGCATGACGCCGGTGGCGGCGGCGAAGGCCACCAGGCCCGAGCCGGCCGGGAACGAGATGCCGATCGGGAAGCGGGTGTGCGAGTCGCCACCGGTACCGACGGTGTCAGGCATCAGCATGCGGTTCAGCCAGCTGTGGATGATGCCGTCGCCTGGGCGCAGCGACACGCCGCCACGGGTGCGGATGAAGTCTGGCAGGGTGTGGTGGGTGGTGACGTCGATCGGCTTTGGATAAGCCGCGGTGTGGCAGAACGACTGCATTACGAGGTCGGCGGAGAAGCCCAGGCACGCCAGGTCTTTCAGCTCGTCGCGGGTCATCGGGCCAGTGGTGTCCTGGGAGCCGACGGTGGTCATCTTCGGCTCGCAGTAGGCACCTGGGCGCACGCCCTGGCCTTCCGGCAGGCCGCAGGCGCGGCCGACCATCTTCTGTGCCAGGGTGAAGCCCTTGGTCGAAGCGGCTGGTTGCTCTGGCTTCTTGAACAGGTCCGATGGGGCCAGGCCCAGCTCGGCACGGGCTTTCTCGGTCAGGCCACGGCCGACGATCAGCGGGATACGACCGCCAGCGCGGACTTCGTCGAGCAGCACTTCGGTCTTCAGCTCGAAGCTGGTGACCAGTTCGTCGCTGTCGTGGCGGCGCACTTCACCTTTGAACGGGTAGACGTCGATGACGTCGCCCATGGCCAGGTTGGTGCAGTCGAACTCGATCGGCAGGGCGCCGGCGTCTTCCATGGTGTTGTAGAAGATCGGGGCGATCTTGGTGCCGAAGCAGAAACCACCGGCGCGCTTGTTCGGCACGTAGGGGATGTCGTCGCCGAAGAACCACAGCACCGAGTTGGTGGCCGATTTACGCGAGGAACCGGTACCGACCACGTCACCGACGTAGGCGACCGGGTGGCCCTTGGCCTTGACCGCTTCGATCTGCGCCAGCGGGCCGACCGAGCCAGGCTGCGAAGGCTCGATGCCGTCACGGGCCATCTTCAGCATGGCCAGGGCGTGCAGCGGGATGTCAGGACGCGACCAGGCGTCCGGGGCAGGGGACAGGTCGTCGGTGTTGGTTTCGCCAGGCACCTTGAACACGGTCAGGGTGTACTTGTCGGCGATCGCCGGACGGCTGGTGAACCACTCGCCGGCAGCCCAGGATTCCAGCACGGCCTTGGCGTGGGCATTGCCCGCCTTGGCTTTTTCGGCCACGTCGTGGAAGGCATCGAACATCAGCAGGGTGTGCTTGAGCTGTTCGGCCGCGACGGCGCCGAGTTCGGCGTCATCCAGCAGCGCGACCAGCGTTTCGATGTTGTAGCCGCCCTGCATGGTACCCAGCAGCTCGGTGGCGTGCTTGCGGTCGATCAGCGGCGACTTGGCTTCACCCTTGGCGATAGCGGACAGGAAAGCGGCCTTGACGTAGGCGGCTTCGTCGACCCCTGGCGGAACGCGGTTGGTGATCAGGTCTACGAGGAAGGCTTCTTCGCCGGCCGGCGGGTTTTTCAGCAGCTCGACCAGGCCTGCAGTTTGTTCGGCGTTCAGCGGCTGGGGCACGATACCCAGAGCGGCACGCTCTTCGATGTGTTTGCGGTAGGCTTCAAGCACAGTTATTACCCTCATCAGTGGTCCCTAAAGGGAGTCCGGGACGCTCATCCAGCATTCCATGCACCCATGCGCGGTGACGACTTTTTGAGTCGCCCAGCCAGGGTCGCAGAGAATCCTTACAGAAGCTGCTTTCAAAGTTTTACGCCTGCAGAACGGGAGCTGATGAGGGCTGGCGCGGGCATGCGAGGGGTGCATGGCCCGGGCCAACGCCGTTCTGCCGGATCAACTGTGCTCGTGACGCTTTGAAAACAGCTTCCAACGGACATGGTTGCCTTGAAAAGGCGGTGTGATTCTACGGCAAAAAAAAGCCGAAGGTAAGGCGCCGATCATGACTTTAACGGGTGACCCTGGTTAGACAAAGGGCTAACATGACCCGGTGTTCCCCCGCCAAGCCGTTGTTTTTCCATGTCCAACCAGTCCATCAAGACCCCTTGCGTCGGCCTTTGCTCCACGGTTTACGGAGACCTGGTGTGCCGTGGCTGCAAGCGCTTCCACCACGAAGTGATCCACTGGAACGGTTACGACGATGAACAGAAGCGCGCGGTCTGGCTGCGCCTGGAACAACTGCTGGTGCAGGTGATGATGGCCAAGCTGGAAGTGTTCGACAAAAGCCTGTTGCGCCAGCAGTTGGAGCAGCGCTCGATCCGCTTCGTCGCGCACCAGTCCGAGTATTGCTGGGCCTACCAGTTGATCGCCCGTGGGGCGCGGATGATCCGCGATCTGGAGGCCTACGGGATGGCGCTGCTGCCGGAGTTTCGCGACTGGGAGCTGCCACAGTTGCGCGATGCCATCGATCGCGAGTTCTTCCTGCTGTCCGAGGCGCATTACCAGCGCTATATCGCCCCGCGCTTTCTCGTCGATGTGTCGCACGAGTAGCCGTTCCATCTGAAAACCACCTTCGCGCCATGGCAAGGTCCCCTGATATTCATTCAAGGGGTTTGCGATGCCGCTCTTTTACCGTTATGACGCCAGTGGTTCTTTCCTTGCCAGGATGTGGTGGCAAGAGGATGAACTCACGGTCGAGTCAGGACACTGGGACGAAAAGGCGCCGGGGATTCTCCCGGTGTGGGTGCGCTTCGACGGCCACGATGGGCAGGACACCTATATGCGCGCCGAGCCCCTCGCCGTGCAAGGAGAAAAGGGCGTCTTGTTCGACCTTTTCTGGTTTGGTCTTTACGAGGGGCGTGGGCTTGGAGGCGGTTACTACTACCAGATAAGGCCTGTGGCGAGACGTGTCGATGCGCCGCCGAGTATCATGAACTATGCCATGGATGCCGATTACGCCGGCTACCTGGCGATGTACGTCAGTGCATCCGAGGCGGGCAAACGCACGATTATCGCGGCCAGTGATTTGTGGCGTCTTGAGGGGCTAACCCCGACGCGCTTGAAAATTGAAAATATGCGTCACAATTTGAAGCTTACGAATTTCGACGATTCACCGGTCAGGCGCTACAAGCAGTTCGGGGTGCCCTATTTGAACAGCCATGGCGGGCAGGCCGGGCGCGTGACATTGGAAGTCGTGAAGTACCCCTTCCCATGACCAGCGCCCTGAGTCAGGCGCACTTGGCTCTGTACGAAAAGCCTTGATACTCGTTCATGCTGCGTTGAAAACAGCCTCGCCTGACCTTCGTCTCAAGACTTTTCATACAGAGCCTAGTCGCCGGTGTACTCGCAACCACTGGTACAGGTTTCGTGGATACGTACCTTGGACAGCTCCGGCAACAGCGGCTTGACCTGGTCCCAGATCCATTTGGCGATCACTTCGCTGGTGGGGTTTTCCAGGCCGGGAATATCGTTCAGGTAATTGTGGTCCAACTGCTCGTAGATGGGCTTGAAGATCGCCTTGATCTCGGAGAAGTCGCGAATCCAACCGGTGTGCGGGTCGAGCGGGCCGGTCAGGTGCAGGGCGACCTTGAACGAGTGGCCATGCAGGCGGCCGCACTTGTGGCCGGCCGGGACGTGGGGCAGGCGGTGGGCGGATTCGAATGTAAATTCCTTGAAGATTTCCACGCTGTCTTAACTCTGTGTGAATCGATAATGCGCGCAGTCTACCAGCATGACCGCTACAAGGCTTGCAACCGTTCGTGCAGCCGCCCGGTGGCGATCAGTTCCAGCAGTTCGTCGCCCAGGCGCTGGCTTTCGGCGATGGCCTTGTACCAGTAGCGCTTGCGTGCCGGCGCATCGCCCATGAAGCGCTTGAAGTCGTTGCGGTCCGGCAGCTTGCCGTAGGGCAGGGCGGCCAGGTACTGCGGCGACGGGGTCATCAGCAGCACGTTCTGCAGGCGCGTGGCGTCACCCTTGCGCCAGGGCAGGGCCTTGTCGAACCAGCCGGGCACCACCTTGTCGGTGAAGTGCGGGTACAGCACCAGGTCGTCGCCCTTGTAGGGCAGGTCGAGGTGGTAGTCGAGCAGGCCGCCGTCGCGGTAGGTGCCGGTACCTGCGCCGGGAATGTCGCGCACGCCTTCCATGACCATCGGGATCGAGCCCGAGGCGAGCAGGGCATGGCGCAGGTTGGCTGGGGCCAGTGGCAGGCAGCGCGAGGGGAAGTCGCTGAGGGCATCCAGCGGCGGCGAGGTGCGCGGGTCATGCAGGATCACCCGCTCGAAATGCCGGGCCAGGCGCGCGCGGCCCAGCAGGTTGCTGGCGATCACCGCGCCCAGGCCCAGGCCCAGGCGGCCACGGTGGTCGTGGGCGAGCTGGCCGTGGCTTTTCACTACCAGGATGTTCAGGCGGTAGTGCGCGTTGGCGAGGATCTGCCCGTCGCGGCCTTGCAGCAGTTCGTCGAGCATGCGCTGGCAGCTCTGGCTGATCTGCCGGGCGGTCACGCCCTTGGCGAAGTCCTGTTCGGTATATAGCTCGCCGAGGCGGCGGATGCCGGCCACCGGGTCGTCGAGGCAGG
This sequence comes from Pseudomonas sp. RIT623, assembly GCF_004519305.1. GTDB lineage: Bacteria > Pseudomonadota > Gammaproteobacteria > Pseudomonadales > Pseudomonadaceae > Aquipseudomonas. The sequence goes on from NZ_SOZA01000006.1 coordinate 137,923, forward strand.
CGCTGGCGAAGCGCCAGGCGCCGATCGAGGCGCCGATCAGCGCGCGCGGGCGCGGCGCGGTGGGCAGCCATTCACCGAACAGGGCCAGGTCCAGGCCCTGGATCCCCAGTGGCTTGGGGCCACCGGCGGCGCCGGGCAGGACGCCGACATCCTCGGCCCGCAGACCGCGCTCGCGGATCTGGTGCAAGGCCCGCTGGCCGGCCTTGAAGGTCAGGGCGGGGTACTTGATGTGAATGGCGCTCATGGCGGGGCCTCGGGTCGGGAGGCGGGCAGTATAGAGCGTATCGCGGGGCTGGACGTACACATCCCCCTGTAGGAGCGGCCTTGTGTCGCGAAAGGTCCGCAAAGCGGCCCCGGCGATCTTTGCAAAAACGCTGAAATCCCGGGGGCTGCTGCGCAGCCCTTTCGCGACACAAGGCTGCTCCTGTAAGGGATTGCGTACGGGCCTGCATGAGCTGCGCTATCATGCGGCCAGCTGTTTTCAGGTTGAGTTAAGGACCGGTGGTTAATCTTAACCCCGTAGACAAATTACACATCTCGCTGGAGAGAACCTCATGAAAACCCTGACTGCCCTGTTCACCGCCGCCGCCCTCGCTTTCGGTGCCAATGCCGCCTTCGCCAAGGACGTGCAGCCCGACGAAGTGGTCAAGCTGGTGAACGCCAAGACCATCAAGTCGCTGGATGAACTCAAGGCCGCCGCCGTGGCCAAGCACCCGGGCGCCACCGTGACCGACTCGGAGCTTGAAAACGAATACGGTCGCTACATCTACAAGGTCGAACTGCGTGACGCACAGAACGTCGAGTGGGACGTGGACCTGGACGCCAAGACCGGTGAAGTCCTGAAGGACGAGCGAGACAACTGATGCCCGATCTGCCGCGAACGGCGCGCTGCCTGGCCCTGGCCCTGATGGCCGTCAGTTCGCTCGCCGCCGCCCGTGACCTGGATCAGGATGAGGCCCTGGAGCTTCGGCAGCAGGGCGTCATCCTGCCGCTGGAGCAACTGCTCGATGCCGCCCTGGGGCGTTACCCCGGGGCGCGCCTGCTGGAGGCGGAGCTGGAAGAAAAGCACGGCCGCTACGAATACGAGGTCGAGCTGCTGACCCCGGGCGGCGTGGTCCGCGAAATCAAGTACGATGCCCGAACCGGCGCCCTGCTCAAGGACGAGGAAGACGACTGAATGCGCCTGCTGCTTGTCGAAGACAACGTGCCCCTGGTCGATGAACTGACCGCCGCCCTGCAACGCCAGGGTTATGCCGTGGACTGGTTGGCCGATGGCCGTGACGCGGTGTACCAGGGCCAGAGCGAACCCTACGACCTGATCATCCTCGACCTCGGCCTGCCAGGCTTGCCCGGCCTCGAGGTGCTGGCGCAGTGGCGCGCGGCGAGCCTGGCCACCCCGGTGCTGATCCTCACCGCGCGCGGTTCCTGGGCCGAGCGCATCGAAGGCCTCAAGGCCGGCGCCGACGATTACCTGACCAAGCCATTCCACCCCGAGGAGCTGCAACTGCGCATCCAGGCCCTGCTGCGCCGGGCCAAGGGCCTGGCCAACCAGCCGACGCTGGAGGCCGCCGGGTTGCACCTGGACGAAGCGCGCCAGTGCGTGAGCCGCGACGGTGCCGACGTGCAACTGACCGCCGCCGAGTTTCGCCTGCTGCGCTATTTCATGCTGCACCCGGGGCAAGTGCTATCCAAGAGTCACTTGGCCGAGCACCTGTATGACGGCGAGACCGAGCGCGACTCCAATGTGCTCGAGGTGCACGTCAACCACTTGCGCCGCAAGCTCGGGCGCAGCGTGATCGAGACCCGCCGTGGCCAGGGCTACGTCTACGCCGGGAACGTCGCGTGAAGTCGATCCAGGCGCGCCTGAGCCTGGGCCTGGTGGCCGTGCTGGTGCTGGTCGGCGTGGGTCTGGCGCAGGTGAGTCTGTGGTTGTTCGAGGCGGGCTTGCAGCGCTACCTGGAAAATGGCCTGCGCAAAGAGAGCGAGAACCTGCTGGTGGCGCTGGTACGCGGGCCTTCCGGCCTGCAGTTGGATGAGCGTCGGTTGTCGGCGGCCTACCAGCAGCCGTTCTCGGGATATTACTTTCGCATCGACTTTGACCAAGGTACCTGGCGCTCCCGCTCGCTGTGGGACCTGGACATGCCCAAGCCAGCCCGCCCGGGGCTGGACGATGGCCATGAACTCGGCCCAGAAGGCCAGCAATTGCTGGCCTACCGCGGCGATTACCGGCGCCTGGGGCAGGATATTTCCATCAGCGTGGCCCAGGACTACTCGCCGGTGCGCGAGGTTTTCCGACGCATGCAGCAGATCGGCCTGGGCATGGGCGCGCTCGCGCTGTTGCTGGTGCTGGTGTTGCAGCGTTTCACCGTGACCCGCTCGTTGCGCCCGCTCGAGCGCGCGCGGCAACAGATCGCCCAGTTGCAACAGGGCCAGCGTTCGCAACTGGATGCCGAAGTGCCCAGCGAGCTGCAACCGCTGGTGGACCAGATCAACCACCTGCTGGCCCACACCGAAGACAGCCTGCGCCGTTCGCGCACCGCCCTGGGCAACCTGGGGCACGCGCTGAAGACGCCGCTGGCGGTGTTGCTCAGCCTTGCCGCCAGCGAGCGTTTGCAAGCGTTGCCGCAGGTGCGCGAGCAGATGCGCGAGCAGTTGCAGCAGATCCAGCAGCGCCTGGCTCGCGAACTCAACCGTGCGCGCCTGGCAGGGGACGCGTTGCCCGGCGCGCAGTTCGATTGCGACGCCGAATTGCCCGGGCTGTTGTCGACCCTGGGCATGATCCATGGCGAAGGTCTGTCGCTCGAGCGCGACGTGCCGCCCGGGCTGTTGCTGCCGTGGGACCGCGAGGACCTGCTGGAGCTGCTCGGCAACCTGTTGGACAACGCCTGCAAATGGGCCGACAGCGAGGTGCGCCTGGGCATCGCGCCGACCACCGAGGGTTTCCAGCTGTGGGTCGATGACGATGGCCCTGGGATTGCCCAGGACCTGCGCCAGCAAGTGCTGGAGCGGGGCGCGCGGCTGGACGAGCAGGTCGATGGGCATGGCCTGGGGCTGGGGATCGTGCGCGATATCGTCGAAGCCTGGGGCGGGCGTATCGCCTTGCTCGACAGTACCCTCGGCGGCTTGCGGGTGAGCATCGAGCTGCCGCGCAAGGGGCGTTGATCCTATCGCGGGGCAAGCCGCTGGCACGCAGCTCGCGCGCTATCGGCAGCAGATCAACCATGCAAAAAATTGCAGTACAGCCGCAGTTTTTTGAATTGGCCCATTGCCGAGCGACTCGGCACAATCGCCCCTCACGAAACCGCTTGGTTTCCATCTCTCCATGGACGGAGCCCCTTGCGCTATTGCCTTGGCAATACAGGGCCCAGGCTGGTAACGCTGGGCTTTCTTTTTCAACCAGAACAACACGATCCGATCTCCCGATGTCTGCCTCGCGTCCCGAAAACCGTCTGCACCGCCTGCTCCCGGCGCCCCTGAATATCCCACCCCGAGAATGGCTGCGCGCAGGCCTTGGCGCGTTGCTCGGCCTGTTCCTCGCCGGTTACCTGTGCAGCCTGCTGTATGGGCCGTCGGTCGCCTTGCACCTGCTCGGGCCGCTGGCGGCCTCGGCGGTGCTGGTGTTCGCCGTGCACTCAGGGCCGCTGGCGCAGCCCTGGCCAGTATTGGGCAGCTACGCCCTGGCCGGCGCCGTGGGCCTGGCCATGCGCCATGGCTTCGGCGACGGCCTGTGGGTCGCCGCCGCCGCGCTGGGCATCGCAATCCTGGCGATGTGCTTGCTGCGCTGCCTGCACCCGCCGGGTGGCGGCGTGGCGGTCAGCGCGGTACTGGCCGATCCGGGGCTGGTGGCGCTGGGTGACCACCTGCTCGAGCCGGTGCTGCTCAATGCCTTGATCCTGGTCGCGGTGGCGGTGCTCTACAACCGCCTGACCGGCGTGCGCTACCCCAAGGGCACGGCCCCGCGCAAGGACCTGCACCACACCCACGACCCGTTGCCCGGCGAGCGGGTCGGGATCAACGCCGAGGATCTGGACCAGGCCCTTGCAGAGATCGGTGAGTTCGTCGACGTGACCCGCGACGAGTTGGAGCGGATCATCCTGGCGACCGAGCAACATGCCTTGCAACGCAGCCTGGGCGGCATCACCGCTAGCGCGGTGATGTCTCGCGATGTGCAATCGGCGACGCCGCGCACCACCCTCGAACAGGCCTGGAAGATGCTCGCCAGTCATCACCTGAAGACCTTGCCCGTGCTCGATGGCGGGCGCCTGGTGGGGATCGTCAGCCTCAGCGACCTGGTTGGCCCGGCGATGGCCCGTGGCCGGTTCAGCTGGCGCGGCTTGTGGCGGCGCAAGGTGGTGCGCCTGGAGCAGGTGATGAGCCGCCGAGTGGTCAGCGTCGGCAGCCAGCACCCACTGGAGCGCCTGCTGCCGCTGCTCAGCGAGCAGGGGCTGCACTGCCTGCCGGTGCTCGACGCTGACCAGTTGGTGGGGGTTATCACCCAGACCGACCTGATCGCCGGGCTCAAGCGGCACTTGCTCAATGCCGCGACGCAGGGCTCAGATCAGCGGGTCCCAGCGTTGTGACCAGTCGCTGTCGCCGGCTGCCACCAGCCGGCGCAGCACCGTGAAGGCCTGTTGCAGGGCCTCGCTGTCGCGCTTGCGCGGGTAGACCAGGAAGGTCGGGTAGGTGAACTCCGGCGCCTGTGGTACCCGCTCGAACACCCCGCTTTGCAAGTAGGCTTGCACCACCCGGGTACGGAAGTAGCCGCTGCCACCCTGGTCGAGTATGAACTGCAAGGCCAGCGGCCCGAGGTTGAAACTCAGCGCCGGGCGTGACAGGTCGGGCAGGGCGGCATCGTGCTGGCGGCGGAATGCTTCGCCCCAGTCGATGTAGATGTACGGCTCGGGGGCGTCGATGCGGCGCACGCGGATCAGTTTTTCCTCCATCAACTGCTCAACCTGCAAGCCTGGGCCGTAGGTCGGCTGGTAAACCAGCGCAGCGTCCAGCAGGCCCATCTCGACCTTGCGCAGCAGCGACTCGCCATCGCTCACCTCGCTGCGGATCGCGTGGCTGGGCAGCTCATGGTGCAGGGCGCTGACCCAGTCGAGCATCATCGGGTTGCCCAGGCTCACCTCACCGCCCACATGCAGTACCTGCTGGCAGCCCTGGGGCAGTGGCAGGTCGCGGCGCGCGGCTTCCCAGGTTTGTACCAGTTGGTTGGCGTAGGTGACGAAGGCCTCGCCGTCGCTGGTCAGGCTGGCGCCGTTGCGGCTGCGCACGAACAGTTGGCAGCCGAGTTGCTGCTCCAGGCGCTGGACCCGCGCGGTGATGGCTGTCTGCGACACGAACAGACGCTCGGCGGCGGCGACCAGGCTGCCGCAACGCACGATTTCCAGGAAGGTTCGGGCCTGATCGATGTCCATGGTGACGCTCTGTGGCTGGAGGGGTGGCCTATTCTAGAGGCTTTGCACCCTAATGGGGCGAACGCCGGCGTAGCTGGTGCCAGCCGCCGCAGCGGCTACAGCGAACCTGCGGCTATCTCGGCAAAGGACGGGCGCGCCAGCACTTGCGCTTGCTGGCAAACCCTGGCCAACTCGCGCAGACCCTGGTCGTCCTGTTCGCAGCAGCCCAGCAACTCTTCCACGAGGATGCCGAAGGCGCGTACTTCCAAGCGCTCCAATGCCCTGGCGGCGGGCGGATGGAACGATGCCGCGCCGAAATCCCCCAACAGGCATTGGCCGTCTTCATCGAACAGGATGTTATGGGCATACAAGTCGCCATGATTGAGGCCACGCCCATGCAGGTGGGCGCACACCGAGGCGATGCCGGCCACCAGGCGGCGGACTGTTGGCAAGGCCAAGCGCCGAGCCTCGGGGTAGCGGTCGCGGGTGCAGCTGTCCAGGCTAGGCGGGCCGGCGAGATTCGACCAATGCCCATCGATCAGCGCCATGACCAGCGCCGGCAGGCCTTGAGGATGATCGTCGATACGTCCGGCCAGGCGCACCAGTTGCGGATGCTCGCCGGCAGCGATGCTGGCGCTCATTTCCGCCAGCGGCGAGCCGTCGCTGGTCATCGCGCCCTTGTACAGCTTGACTGCCACCGGCGCTGTCTGGCCTGACCAGTGCGCCCGGTGGATCAGCCCCGAGGCACCGCGGCCGAGTTCCTGTTCCAGGCGGATGTCGCGCCAGTGCAGCGTGGGGCAGTGGCCATCGGTAGCTGGCGCGACAAAACCCTGGGGCAGCGGGTTGTCGGCGTAGGCGAGCCAGGCCAGGCGCGGCAGGTGCAACAGCCAGTCGGGCAGGGCTGTCAGGCGGTTGCTGGCGATGCGCAGCAGTTCCAGGCGCTCGCAGCGCGCCAGGCTGCTGGGCAGCGCCGTCAGTCGGTTGCCGGCGAGCATCAGCTTTTGCAGTTGGGCGCAGTCGCCGAGGGCGTCGGGCAGTTGCTCCAGGGCGTTGTCGGTCAGCACCAGCGAGCGCAGGCTCGCCGGCAGGGCCTGGCCATCGACCTGGGTGATGCGGTTGCTCTTGAACCCCACGGTCTCCAGCAGCGGGCAACGGCCGATGCTCAGTGGCAGGTGGGTGAAGGCGTTCTCCGAGCAGAACAGCACCTTGAGCCGGTGCAACCGGTGCAGGTCCTCGGGCAGGTCGGTGAGGGCGTTGCCGGTGAGGTCGAGCACTTCCAGGCTGTCGGCCAGCTCGAAGATCTCGTGGGGGAAGTGCGTCAGGTCTTGGCGCAGGTCAAGGCGGGTGATGCCGCGCAGGCGGCCGGCGCGCAGGTCGTCGAGGGTAGGCATGGAGCGGCTCTTGAGTCGGGGCTGACTATTCTAGAGCGTTAGTCCCTGCAAATCTGCATATGGGTTGCGACTTAAGTCCGATGGCGAGGGCGCAGGGCCGGTCCATACTCCAGGCTCGCCCTTCAATAACAACAAGTACCGGGTTGCGAACCAATGACCTATCAGCACAGCTACGCCCATTCCATTGCCGATCCCGCGGCCTTCTGGCAGGCCCAGGCCGAACAGCTGGCCTGGCAGCGCAAGCCTTCCATCACCTTGCAGCGCAACGCCGATGGCACCCACCGCTGGTTCGCCGACGGTCGCCTGAACAGCTGTTACCTGGCCCTTGACCAGCAGATCGAGCAGGGCCGTGGCGAACAACTGGCGTTGATCTACGATTCGCCCGTGACCGGCGCGCAGCAAACCTTCACCTACCTGCAACTGCGCGACGAAGTCGCGCGCCTGGCCGGCCTGCTGCGCAGCCTGGGCGTGGGCAAGGGCGACGGGGTGATCATCTACATGCCGATGGTGCCCCAGGCGGCCATGGCCATGCTCGCCTGCGCGCGCATCGGCGCGGTGCACTCGGTAGTGTTCGGTGGCTTTGCCGCGAACGAGCTGGCGCTGCGGATCGACGATGCCCGGCCCGCCTTGCTGCTTACCGCCTCCTGCGGCCTGGAGTTCGACCGGGTGATCGAGTACAAGCCGCTAGTCGACCGCGCCCTGCAACTGGCCCGCCACCAGCCGCGGCATGTGCTGGTGCTGCAGCGGCCCCAGGCCCGCGCCGAGCTGCAAGCCGGACGCGACCTGGACTGGCAGCAGGCACTGGGCGGCGCCGAGGCGGTGGCACCTGTGGCGCTGGATGCCGGTGACCCGCTGTACATCATGTACACCTCCGGCACCACCGGCAAACCCAAGGGAATCGTCCGCGAAAACGGCGGCAATGCGGTCGCCCTGTGCTATGCCATGCGGCATATCTATGGCATGCAGGCCGGTGACGTGTGGTGGGGTATTTCCGACGTCGGCTGGGTGGTTGGCCATTCGCTGATCGTCTACGGGCCATTGATGAGCGGCTGCACCACGCTGTTCTACGAAGGCAAGCCGATTCGCACCCCGGATGCCGGGGCCTATTGGCGTATCGTCGAGCAGTATCGGGTCAACGGGCTGTTCTGCGCGCCTACCGCCATGCGGGCCATCCGTAAGGAAGACCCGGAAGGCGAGTTGCTCCGTGGGCATGACCTGAGCTCGCTGCGCCAACTGTTCCTCGCCGGCGAGAAGCTCGACTCCAGCACCCACGCCTGGCTCGAGCGGGTCACTGGCAAGCCGGTGCACGACCACTGGTGGCAGACCGAGACGGGCTGGCCGGTAACCGCGCCGTGCGTGGGGCTTGAAGGCAGCGCTGCGCGAGCGGGGTCGAGCAACCGCGCGGTGCCGGGTTACCACGTGCAGGTGCTGGACGATGACGGCAAGCCGCTGGGGCCTAACCAGCAGGGCGCCATCGTCATTGCCTTGCCGTTGCCCCCTGGCTGCAGCCAGACCTTGTGGGGCGATCACCAGCGGTATTTGCAGGCCTACCTGCACAGTTATCCAGGCTACTACCACACCGGTGACGGCGGTTACCTGGACGATGACGGCTTCGTCTACATCATGGGGCGCACCGATGATGTCATCAACGTCTCCGGCCACCGCCTGGCCACCGGCGAGATGGAGGACCTGGTGGCGCGCCATCCGGCGGTGGCCGAATGCGCGGTGATCGGCGTGCACGACGAGATCAAGGGCCAGGTGCCGTTGGCGCTGGTGGTGCTCAAGGACGGGCAGGGCATTGGCGAGGTGCAGCTGCAGGGCGAGCTGGTGGCCAGTGTGCGCGAGCAGATTGGCGCCTTGGCTTGCTTCAACCGGGTGCGGCTGGTCAAGCGCCTGCCCAAGACCCGTTCGGGCAAGATCCTGCGGGCGGTGCTGCGCAAGATTGCCGATGGGCAGGACTACGCGCCACCCTCGACCCTGGATGATCCGGCGGTACTGGCTGAGCTCGAGGGTGTGCTGGCGGACCTGCCCAGGGCGGGCTGAACCCATCGCGCAGCGCCGTTTCCACCAGGCGCCTTCAGGGCAACTGCGCAAGCGCTGGTGCGCCGATGCGAGTTGCCCGGTGGTCGCTGGCGTCGAGCTGCTGCAACTGCCCCAGCCGGCTGCGGGTGCGCATCAGGTCGGCGAGCGTCCCGCCCAGGCTTTCAGCCAGTGCCCGCTTGCCGATCAGCGTTAGCTGACGGTCCTGGTCGTACAGCACGTCCACCAGGTTGATGAAGCGCTGTTGCGCGGCCAGCGAGCACTCGGCCAGGTCGTTTAGGCCGTCGATGATCCAGTGCTCGTAACGCTCGGCCAACACCAGGTAGTCGATGACCGCGGTGGCTTGCTCGCACAGGTCGCTGAAGGCGAACATCACCTGGCCGCCAGCCTCGGCCAGCACTCGCAGCGGGCGCTGGTTGATCGCCAGTACCACGGGCTGTACTGGCGGTATACCCAAGGCTTGGCGTTGCGCCGCGTCCCCCGGCCAGATGTAATGCCCCTGGGTGAACCGTTGCTGCGCGCGGTTGGTCGGCAGGCTGCGAAAATCGGTTGCGCCGTCGACCTCCAGCACCTGCATATGGCCGTTGATCAGGTGGATCACCGGCAGGAAGCGTTGGTGATAAAGCGGGTTGGGCAGCAGGCCCTCGGGGGCATAGTTGCTGGTCAGCAACAGAAACACACCGCGCCTGAACAAGGCATCGAACATACGGGTGAGCAGCATGGCGTCACCGATGTCGTGCACGTGAAACTCATCGAAGCACAGCACCTGCACATCGCCCAGCAGTTCATCGAGCGTTGCGCCGAGGGCATCGTTCAGCAGGCGATGGCGATGCATGCCCTGGTGCAGGCGAGCGAAGAAATCATGAAAGTGCAGGCGCCGCTTGGCGGGTGTTGGCACGGCCTGGAAGAAGCCGTCGAGCAACCAGCTCTTGCCACGCCCCACGGCGCCATGCAGATACAGGCTGCGTGCCCGGCCATGGTCGAGCGCAGCCAGTTGCGTGGCCATGGCCTCGATTACCTGGCGCTGGCCGGTGCTCAGGGTATAGCCGCACGCCGCCGCCCGGCCCTGGAAAATGTCGAGCAGGGTGCTGGCCGGAGGGCTGCGGCGGCGCAGCACGGCGGGTATCCAGGTGGGCACGGTAGGTTCCTCACGGTCGAGACAGGGCAGCGCGCAGCTTGCGCGCGCATAGGCATTTTGACCAATCGAGAAAATGCCGGGCAATGATCGTGAAAGGTGATAGGTCGCTCAGCCCTTGCGCGCCAGTTGCCGTTCGATCATGTACTTGATCGCCAGGCGGCGTTCCTTGAGGTGGCGCAGGTCTTCGTCCGCGAAATTGCCCGCCGAGATTGATTCGGCGGCCAGCACCTGGTTGTCGATGTCGACGTACTCGTCGAGCAGGCGGTCGAGTTGCTTGTCCTGCTGGCGGCGCTGCTGGACGATTTCGCGGGGATAGTGCAGGTCCTGGTAGAGATCATGGGAAGCTGGCATGGCGCCCTCCTTGTGAATGCGCAGATAGGTCTCTACCTGATTGGAAGGGGCGAAGCCGAATGTGTTGAAGCGAGGCGGTGGAAAAGCGACGAATGGCTTATGACCGAAGCGTCGTGGCGCCTGGCCCTGGCTGGCGCGGTGTTCGCCGGCGAGGCAGGCGCCTGTGGGCAAGGAGGCGACGGAAAACCACGGCGTATCGGGCAGAACTACTAACTTGCTGTTTTCCTATGATTTTTTTTAAAAAAAGCTTCCCACCTGAGAAAAACGTTGTTAAAGTGCGCGCCATTGCTGAGCAGCGACACACGCAGCGACAGCAGTATCTACAGGGGCGTCGCCAAGCGGTAAGGCAGCAGGTTTTGATCCTGCCATGCGTTGGTTCGAATCCAGCCGCCCCTGCCATATTTGAAAAAATCGCCGAAAGGCGATTTTTTCGTTTCTGCGTAGGTGAAAAGCCCTGTTGCGCTGTATGAAAAGCCTTGAGACGAAGGTCAGGCAAGGCGAAAACAGCCGAGCAAGCGCAGTGTACTGAAGCACATGAGCACCGAGGCTGTTTTCAACGCCGCATGAGCGAGTATCAAGGCTTTTCGTACAGTGCCTAGCGCGGGTCCAGCAGCTCTGCCAGGGCTTGGGCCAGCAGCTGCTCGCTCACCGGTTTCTGTATCACCGCACTGTGCGGCAACTCCAGCCCCTGCAGCTCGGCGTAACCGGTCAGAAACACCACCGGCAGACGGGGAAAGCGTTCGCGGGCGGCCAGCGCCAGTTGAGCACCGTTGAACGCCGGCATGGCGAAATCGGTGAGCAGCAGCTCGACCTGTTCATCTAGCAACGCCAGCGCCTGCTCGCTGCTGTGGGCCTGGCGCACATTGCAGCCATAGCGGCGCAGGACGTCGCCAATCATTTCGCGCACCAGGTGATCGTCATCCACCAACAGCACATGGCGGTCAACGACGCGTTGCGCCAAGGCGCTGGAAGTGTCCTGTTCGGGGGCGATCTCCACGGCTTGTTGATGGACCGCCGGCAGGTACACGGTGACCTGGGTGCCACGGCCTGGGGCGGTCTCGATGCGAACCCCGCCGCCGGATTGCTTGGCGAAGCCGAACACCTGGGCCAGGCCCAGGCCCGAGCCCTTGCCGATATCCTTGGTGGTGAAGAATGGCTCGAACACTTTGGCCAGCACCTCTTCGCTCATGCCGCACCCGCTGTCGCGGATCGACAACACCACGTATTCGCCGGGCTCCGGGTCTTCTGGGCGATGCGGGCGGGCGCTGACCCGGTTGTTGCGGGTGCTCAGCGTCAGTTGGCCGCCCCCTGGCATCGCATCGCGGGCGTTGATGGCCAGGTTGAGGATGATCATCTCGGTCTGGGTCGGGTCGATCAACGCTTGCCACAGGCGGGGGGCCAGATCCAGGCGCACCGCGATGCTGCCGCCCAGGGTGCGCCGCAGCAGTTCTTCCAGGCCAGACAGGGTGCGGTTGAGGTTCAGCGGCACCGGCTCGAGCCTTTGCTTGCGTGAAAATGCCAGCAATTGCGCGGTCAGCTTGGCGCCGCGCTCGCCGGCTTCGCGAATGTGTTGCAGGCGGCTGTGCGCCTTGTCCACAGAACCGCGCTCCAGGTCGCGCTGCAAGAAGCTGGCGCCGGTAAGAATCACCGTCAACAGGTTATTGAAGTCGTGCGCCACCCCGGCGGTGAGCTGACCGACCGCTTCCAGGCGCTGCATCTGCTGCAACGCGGCTTCGATGCGTTCGCGTTCGGCGATCTGCTCGCGCAGGCGCGCGTTGGCTTCGGCCAGCTCCAGGGTGGCCTCGCGCTCGCTGGTGATGTCGCGAGCGACCACGTAGAGCATGCTGTCATCCGGCACCACCACCCAGGACAGCCAGCGCTGCTGGCCGCCGGCGTGCAGGATGCGGCCAACGAAGCGGGCGCTGGTGCGCCCCAGCGACAGCGCCGCCAGCTCCGCGAGAAAACCATCCTGGTCGGTTTCGGGCAACAGCTGCAACAGCGAGATTCTTCCCAACTGCTCACGGGTAAAGCCCAAGCTGGCTTCCCAGGCTGGGTTCAGGGCCACGGGGGTCAGGTCCTTGTTCAGCACCGCCAGCAGGTCCTGGGACAGTTCCCAGGCGCGGTCACGCTCACGGGTGCGGCGCTCGACCCGCTCGCCGAGCATCTCGTTGAGCTGTTCCAGCGCGCGGGTGGCCTGACGCTGTTGATGGATGTCCTGCAATACCCCGGAGAAACGCAGGCAGCGGCCGTCGACGAACTGGGTCTGGCCGCTGGAAAGCAGCCAGCGGGGCTCCAGCCCAGCCGGCTGGTCGATGCGAAACTCGGCGCGGTACAAGCCGTCGCTGTCCGGTTGCATGGCTTGCTCGACGGCGTCGCGCACCCGCGCCCGGTCGTCTGGATAGATCCCGGCATAGAAGACTTCGAGGGTCATCTGGGTATCGGACGGCAGGCCGAACAAAGTTTTGCAGCGGTCATCCCACAGCAGCAGGTTGTCCTGCGGTCGAAAATCCCAGGTACCCATGCCCGCCGCGTCGATGGCGATGCGCGCGCGTGCCTCGACGTCCGCCAGCGCTTCTTCGGCGCGGCGTCGGCGCTGGCGTTCCTGCACCTCGGTCATGGCCCTGCGTACGGCCTTGGGCAGCAGCGGCAGGTTTTTCTTCAGCACATAGTCGGTGGCGCCGAGGCGGATCATCTCCACCGCGTGTTCTTCGCCGTAGATCCCCGACAGAAAAATGAAAGGCACGTCGGCGGCCAGGCGCTGGGCGATGGCCAGCACCTCGGTCCCGGACGAACCCGGCAGTACGCAATCGCACAGGATCAGGTCATAGCTGGCTTCTAGCAGGGCATGTTCCACGCCGACATGGTCGAACACCAGCCGCGATTGCACATGCAGCCCACTGCGCTCCAGGCGCAGCAGGGTCAGTTCGGCGTCCATGCTGCTGTCCTCGACCAGCAACAACCTGATGGGCGTGTTCGGCATCGTCGCGGCGCTCAAGGCTTGCTGCGCCGGTTCAGACGCAGCGAGCCGGGTGGCGGCTCGTTGAGCACGGCCCAGAACACCCCCAGTTCGGAAATGGCGGCAACGAACTCCTTGAACTCCACAGGCTTGACCACATAGGCATTGACGCCCAGCTCATAGGCCCGCAGCAGGTCCGGCTCTTCTCGCGAGGAGGTCAGCATCACGGTGGGGATGCTGCGCAGCTCTGCGGTATCGCGCACCTGTTTGAGCACTTCCAGGCCGTCCACCTTGGGCAGCTTGAGGTCCAGCAGCAATACGGCCGGGTTGCCGTCGTCGCGTGCGGCATAGCTGTTGCGCCGCAGCAGGTAGTCCAGTGCTTCGGCGCCGTCGCGCAGCACGATGACTTCGTTGGCCAACTGGCTGCGCTCCAGTGCAAGGAGGGTCAACTCCAGGTCCCTGGGGTTGTCTTCGACCAGCAGGATAGGTTTGAGCATGTGGGTAACGGTGCCTCAGGAGTGCGCTTGGAAGCGCGGAAGTACGAAATGGAAGCTGGCGCCCTGGTCGGGTTGGCCGTCGGCCCAGACTCGACCGTCATGGCGTTCGATGATGCGGCGCACGCTGGCCAGGCCGATACCGGTGCCTTCGAAATCTTCCATGCGGTGCAGGCGCTGGAACACACCGAACAGCTTGTTGGCATAGGCCATGTCGAAGCCGACGCCATTGTCGCGGACATACACTTCCGTCTCCCGTTCGTGTTGCACGGAGCCGACCTCGATGCGTGCCGGGGCACGGTCGCGGCTGTACTTGATGGCATTGGACAGCAGGTTGTGCAAGACCATGTTGATGAACGCCGGGTCGGCGATGACCTTGGGCAATGGGGCGATCTCCCAGATGACTTCACGTCCCTGGTAGTCGGGCTCGAGCTCGACGCGAATGCTGTCGACCAAGGCATTGAGGTCGACGTCCGACAGACGCAGGGCGGAGCGGCCCATTTGCGAGAAGTTTAGAAGATTGTCCACCAGCGAGCCGGCAAATTGCGCAGCCTCGCCAATGTGGGTGAGGAAGCGGTGGCCGCGTTCGCTCAAACGCTCGCCTTCGATCTCGCCGAGCAGTTCCGAATAGCCGGCGATATGGCGCAGTGGCGCCCGCAAGTCATGGGACACGCTATAGGAAAACGCCTCGAGTTCCTTGTTCGAACGCTTGAGCTCGCCGGCCAGTTGCGCCAGTTCCTCGGCCTTGCGCAGGACGATGCCTAGCACAGCGCTGCGCAGCTCGAGCACGGCATCGAGGATCATCGGGCTCCAGGGCAGGCTGAAGCCGCGCACCACCTCTTGCCAGCGGGCGAAGCTGTGGCGCGGGCTGAGTTGTCCCAGGGGGCTGATCGTCTTGTCGGGACGCCCGGCCCAGTTGACCCGACGCACTTGCTCCGGGCGGAACCACACCAGATAGTGCGAGTGGATCTGGGAAATCGCCACGGCCAGCACGCCGCCGACCTGATCGGCCAGTTCCGCAAGCTCGTCGATGTCCCGCCCGACATTGTCGCTATGGAACACCAGTTCGTCCCCCCGGCGGGCCAGCCAGTGCACCAAGGCGGTGACCTGGGCCTCGGAGGGTGTGTCGCCGATCAGGTCGCAGCGTTCGGCGCTGATGATCGCGGCGCCGCTGGCGTCGGCGAAGGCCAACAGGACTTCGGGAAGGTCGAGCAGGCCTGCGCTGACACTGTCGTGGTCGGCCATCGAGGCCAGCATGCGCACGATGCGTTCGCGCAGCGCCAGTAACGTACGGGTGCTGTCATGGGACTCGCGCGATTCGATCTGCAGCGACAGCACGCTGGCCAGCAGTTCGCAGGCGGTGCGGGTCTGGAAGTCGACGGCGCGGGGTTGCGCGTGGTGGCAGGAGATCAGTCCCCAGAGTCTGTCGTCGACCACGATCGACAGCGACATGGACGCCAGTGTCTCCATGTTGCGCATGTATTGCAGGTGCACGGGCGATACGCTGCGCAGCGTGGCGAAGCTCATGTCCAGGGGGCGCCCGGTACGTGGGTTGAGGGTGGGGTGCAACGGCGAGGGTTGGTAGTTGGCATCCTCGATCAGGCGGATGCGGTTGATCCGATACAGCTCGCGGGCCTGGCGCGGAATATCCGAGGCCGGAAAGCACAAGCCCAGGTAGCTGGGGTAGCCGGGATCGGCCAGTTCGCTCAGCACCGTACCGTTGCCCTCGCTGTCGAAGCTGTAGGCCTTGACCCGGCCGAAGCCGGTGATGCGTTTGATCTGCTCGATCGAGTGCTGCAGCAACTCTTCGATGCTGTTGGCCTGGTGCAAGGTGTCGACGAAGGCGCGCACCAGTGGGTAGTAGTCGCCCTGGAGCGGCCCGCTACGGCGCTGGCTGGGCTCGAACTCGAGGATCAGCAACTGCTCGTGGCGGTGCGCGAGTACCCGCAGCAGGCCCTGGCAGGGTGCGCCCTGGCGCAGCTGCAGATCGCCGATATGAAAGGGAAACGCCTGTGCATCGGGCAGCAGGGCCAGTTGCTCGCGCAGCTCGAAGCCTTCGCGCACCAGCGCGCGGAACGGCATGCCGAGCACTTCGCTGGCACGCAGGCCGAGCCACTGCTCGACGTTCTCGCTGGCCTGCAGCACCTCGAGCGCGGTCTCGTCCAGCACCAGCAGGAAGCCCTGGGGCTGGATACTGCCCGGGACCTGGATCGGTTCCTCGGCACAGCGCTCGATGGCTTGGTCCAGTGGTGTGGGCGCGTTGCTCAAGGGAAAACTCCTGTCAGGCCTGTGCACGGGTTGCAGCTTGCCATGCACGGTATCAGAAGGCCGGTCGTTTTGCCGGTATCTGGGTGTTGGAGGGGCGTTCGACGCAGAGGTTTCGTCGAACCCTGTTGTCGGTAGGCACCAGCCTTGCTGGCGAAGCACCCGCCATTTTCATTAATGCCAAAGAAGGGTAGGGCCGCGCGTTCGTCAGCCAATCGCGCTGCTACGCTCAAGCTCAACCCCTCCAGACAAGGAACCCGCTGGTGTTGGAACGCGTAGTCACCGTGCTGCTGGCCCTGTGTGCCTGCTCCAGTGCCCTGGCCGCAGACTTTCTCGTCGAGGTCCAGGTTTTGGTGCAGCGTGGCTGCATGCTGGTCAGCCAGCAACGCGATGCCGGCGCCCAGGCCTTGGGTGTCGTCGACCTCGGGGCCGCGCCGCGCCTCGATGGCGCCGATGCGCCCTTGAGCGGCGTGCTGTTCAGCCAGCGTCCGCCACGCCTGGAATGCAACCCCGACACCCCGTATCAGGTTCGCGTCGACGGTGGCCAGCACGGCGGCGTCGGCGAGTTGCGTTACCTGGCCAGCAGCGATGCCCGATCCCGGCCGATCCCATACCGCCTGTACGCTGACCCCAGCTGGCGCCAGCCGCTGGCGGTGAATGTCGCACAAGCGGCGCGGGTCCCGGACAGCGGCGTGGTGGAGCTGCCGCTGTACGCCAGGATCGACAAGCTGGCCTGGGTCCCGCGCGCCGGGCTGTACGCCGACCTGCTCAAAGTCACGGTCACCTGGTAGGAGGAGGCACCGCACATGGACGCGCTGCACCGCACTTCACTGCTGTTGCTCACCCTCGGCCCGCTGTTGTTGCCCGCTGGCGTGGCCCATGGCAGCAGTACCGGCTTCATCCAGGCGCGGCTGGTGATCAGTGCCGCCTGCCAGATCAGTAGCGACCCGCAGCAGCCGGCTTCGCTGGGTAACCCAGGCCTGCTTGACTTCGGCGCCCGTGGCCCAACCTGGGACCGGCCCTTGACCAGCAGGGTCGACGAAGCGGGGGGCGAGGGCAGCCTGCAGATCAGTTGCACGCCCCAGGTACGTGCCTTCAGCGTGCGCATCAATGGCGGCCTCAATGGCGGCGACGGCGTACGCCGGCTGAGCAACGGCCGCGAGCTGATTCCCTACCAGCTGGCCATCGACCCGGGCGGCAACAGCCGCTACGGCATCGGTCAGGCGCGAACCTTCACTATCAGCAGCACCCAGCAAGTACCTGTGCCCATCTACGGTGTGGTCATCGCGCAGCCGCGCGCGCTGCCTGCCGGGCTGTATCGCGACACCCTCAGGGTGACTCTGGACTGGTAACACGCAAGGAGATTTCGATGCCCACCCCTACCATCCGCTGCATCCTCGCCGGCCTGGGCCTCGCCCTGGCCGCCCAGGCCCAGGCCGCCACCGTGACCGGCACCATCAGCTCGACCCTGACCTTGACCGCTGCTTGCCAGGTCAATGGCAGCGGCGGCACCTCGGGGCTGAACTTCGGTAGCCTCAACTTCGGCACCCAGGACTCGTTGTTCACCACCGCCAATGGCCAGGTGCTCGGCGGTGGTGGCGGGGCCATGAGCATTCTCTGCTCGGCAGGCACGGTGCCGACTATCAAGGTGCGTGCCGGAACCCATGATTCGCAGTCCGCCGGCGGGACCCGGGCCTTGGCCGATGGCGCGGGCAATTTCGTGCCCTACGACTTCTACACCGACGCCGGCCACACCCAGCTGTTGGCGATCGACGGCACCATCACCCTGCCGACCAGCACCGGCGTGGCGCAGACCGTCAACCTGTATGGCCAGGCCCGGGGTAAAGCCGGCCTGCCGGCCGGGGTGTACACCGACACGGTGGCGGTCGAGCTGAGCTTTTGAGCCATGCCAGGCGCTGCGCGGCTACTGGCGGTCGGCTTGTGCCTGACCTTGACCCAGGGCGCCCACGCGGTCACCACCAGCACCTTCCAGGTGACGGCGCAGATCGTCGCCGGCTGCCTGGTGGTGGGCGGCGTGACGGCCTATGGCGTGCTCGACTATGGCACCAGCTCGGCACTGTCCACGGCCACCCTGAGCACCTCGCTCGGCGGCAGCACGGTGACTTTCCAGTGCACCCCCGGCGTGGCCCTGAGCATGAGCCTGGACGGCGGTCAGAACAGCGCCAGCGGCACCCGCAACCTCAAGCGCTCGGGCGGCACGCAGCTGCTGGCCTACCAGTTGTTCCGCGACGCCGCGTTCAGCCAGAGCCTGGGCATCGGCAGCAGCGTGGCGGTGAGCTACAGCGACCCGACCGCGATCAAGCTGCCGGTCTATGGCCGTACCACCCTGACCGGCACCTTGCCGGCGGGGACCTACACCGATGTCGTGCAAGTGACGGTGACCTGGTGAAAGGCCACTGCGGATAACAGAAAAGGAGAGGGGCATGGGCGCAGGCGCTAACTGGGCGCGTGGGATCATCGGGCTGCTGCTGTTGGCCAGTGCACCGGCTTTCGCGGCCACTTCGGTTTTGATCTGGCCGATCGACCCGGTGTTGGAGGCTGACCAGAAGGCCGGCGCGCTGTGGCTGGAAAACCGTGGCACGGCGCCGGCCAGCCTGCAGGTGCGGGTGTTTGCCTGGCACCAGGGCGAGTACCAGGAGCAGTTCCAGGCCCAGCGCGAGATCATCGGTAGCCCGCCTGTGGCCAATATCCCGGCGGGCCAGAAGCAACTGATTCGTCTGACCCGCACGGGCAGTTCGCCCGCGGGCCAGGAGCAGGCGTACCGGATCATCATCGACGAAATCCCCTCGCCGTTGCCGGCTGATGCCGCCAGCGAAGGGCCGAAGGCGGCGATCCGCCTGCAGATGCGTTATTCGGTACCGCTGTTCGTCTACGGCGAAGGGCTGTGGGGCAAGCCCGACCCAGAGGGCAAGCGCAGTGCCGAAGGCGTGGGCAAGCCGCAGTTGAGCTGGCGCGCGGTGACGGTACAGGGCAAGCCCTATGTCGAGCTGCGCAACAGCGGGCCTGTGCATGCGCGCCTGACCGATGTGGTGCTGCAGCAGGCTGGCCAGGACAGGCCCTTGGTCGAAGGGCTGCTCGGCTATGTGTTGCCCGGCGCCAGCATGCGCTGGCCGGCCCCGGCCACGCCGGGTGCTGCCAGCGTGCTGAAAGGGCGGGTCAACGGCCAGGAGGTGGCGCAGGCCATCAAACAGGGTCAATGAACCACGCTTGAACGGATCACAGGGGCCAGGGAGGACCCGGCGATGGTTGGAAATCGTGTGTGAGCTGGATGCGGGTGGCAACGCACCGGTTGTGGCTGGGTCTGGCGGTGCTGGGGCCCGGCCTGGGCGTGGCCGACGAGCTGCCGCCGCCGCCTTCGGAACATGCCGCCATCGCCGACGCCACGCTGTACCTCGATCTGCTGGTGAACCAGGTGGCCAAGGCTGAGCTGGTGCCGGTGCAGCAGCGCGCCGGGCGCCTGTACCTGGCCAGTGAAGTGCTGCGCGCGGCGGGCGTCAGGCTGCCGGGCGAGCCTCAGGGCGAGGTGGCCCTGGACGACATCTCTGGCCTGCACAGCGACTACGACAGCCAGAACCAGCGCCTGCTGCTGCAGGTGCCGCCGGCCTGGCTGCCCGACCAGCAGGTCGGTGATCGCAACCTGTACCCGGCCAGCGATGCGCGCAGCAGCTTCGGCGCCTTGCTCAACTACGACGCCTACCTCAACGACACCGATGAGGGCGGCAGCTACCTGGCCGCCTGGAACGAGCTGCGCCTGTTCGACGACTGGGGCACCTTTTCCACCACCGGGCAGTGGCGCCAGTCGTTCAATGGCGCCACTGCCCAGGGCCGCCAGGGCTTCCTGCGTTATGACACCACGTTCCGCTACACCGACGAACAGCGCCTGCTCACCTATGAGGCCGGCGACCTGGTGACCGGCGCGCTGCCCTGGACTACCTCGGTGCGCGTGGGCGGCCTGCAACTGTCCCGCGACTTCGGCGCCCGTCCCGACCTGGTCACCTATCCACTGCCGGCCTTTGCCGGCGAAGCCGCCGTGCCGACTTCACTGGACCTGTTCATCAACGGCTACAAGAGCAGCAGCACCGAGCTGCAGCCCGGCCCCTACACCCTGACCAATGTGCCGTTCATCAATGGCGCCGGCGAAGCGGTGGTGGTCACTACCGATGCCTTGGGCCGGCAGGTGTCGACCACCTTGCCGTTCTATGTCACCAGCAGCCTGTTGGCCAAGGGCCTGTCGGACTTCTCGGTGGCCGCCGGCAGTCTGCGCCGCGACTACGCCGTGCGCGATTTCGCCTATGGCCCGGGTGTGGCCTCGGCCACCTTGCGCCACGGCGTTTCCGATTACTTCACCGTGGAAACCCATGCCGAGAGCGCCGAGGCGCTGATGCTCGGCGGCCTGGGCGGCAACTTGCGGCTGGGCACCTTCGGCGTGCTCAATGCGGCAGTGACCCAGAGCCGCTTCGAAGGCGATACAGGCCAGCAGCTGGCGCTGGGCTACCAGTACAACAGCCGGCGCATCGGCTTCAACTACCAGCGTGTGCAGCGCCATGGCGACTACGCCGACCTGTCGCGGGTCGACAGCCCCTACACGCGCCTGAGCCAGCGCAGCGAGCAGGCGACCCTGAGCCTGAACCTGGACAGTTACGGCAGCCTAGGTGCCGGCTACTTCGATGTGCGCGCCGGTGACGGCACGCGCACGCGGCTTATCAACCTCAGCTGGAGCAAGCCGCTGTGGCGCAACAGCAGCCTGTACCTGTCGGCCAACCGCGAGGTCGGTGACAGCCAGTGGGCGGTGCAGGCGCAACTGGTGATCCCCTTCGACCTGCGCGGTACCCTGGCCGTCAGCGCCGAGCGCGGCAAGGACGGCCAGGACCTGCAGCGGGTCAACTACAGCCAGGCGGTGCCGGTGGGGGGCGGGGTGGGCTACAACCTGGGCTACGCCACCGGTGGCAATCGCGACGACTACCGCCAGGCCGACCTGACCTGGCGCCTGCAGTCGGTGCAGTTGCAGGTGGGCGCCTACGGCAGCAGCGGCGAGATGACCCGCTGGGCTGACGCCAGCGGTTCGCTGGTGCTGATGGACGCGGGGCTGTTCGCCGCCAACCGCATCGACGATGCCTTCGTGGTAGTCAGCACCAGCGGCTATGCCGATGTGCCGGTGCGCTACGAGAACCAGCAGATCGGCCGCACCGACCGCAATGGCCATTTGCTGGTGCCGTACAGCAGCGGCTATTACCGGGGCAAGTACGAGATCGACCCCATGGAGCTGCCGGCCGATGTCCTCGCGCCGCAGGTGGAGCAGCGCGTGGCCGTGCGCCGTGGCAGCGGCTACCTGCTGGAGTTCCCGCTCAGGCGGGTGCTGGCGGCGAGCCTGGTGCTGGTCGACGGCAATCAGCAGGAGCTCAAGCTGGGCAGCCGGGTACGCCACCAGGAAAGCGGCACCGAGGCGGTGGTGGGCTGGGATGGGCTGGTCTACCTGGAGAACCTGGCGCCGCACAACCGCCTGCAGGTGGACAAGGCCGATGGCGGGCAGTGCCAGGTAGCGTTCGACTTGCCTGAAGGGGAGGGGCCGATTCCGTTGATCGGTCCGCTGGTGTGCCAGTGAATGTTCGACGGCACGGCCTGCTGTTTGGCCTGTTGCTGGCGCCATGCCAGGCCTGGGCACTGTGCTCGTCGGTGGCCACCACGCCAGCGGCGTTCGGCACCGTCAACTCGACGCTGGTCCGTACCACCGTGCAGACCGCCTCGAGCACCAATTCCGGCTTGCAGTGCACCGGCTCGCTGCTCAGCCTGCTGTCCAGCAATGACCACTTCTACGCAACCATCACGCCCGCCTCCGGTGGCCTGGTCGGCCCGACCGGCGATGTCATCAACTACACCCTGTATGCCGACAACAGCGTCAACTACCCGATCACCCGGGGCGTTGCCTTCGACTTTGCGCGCAATGGCATCATCGACCTGCTCGGCCTGCTCAATGGCCCGACGCCCAAGTCGGTACCGATCTACCTGCGTACACAGATCGGCAGCAATGTCGCCGCGGGCCTGTACCAGGAGACGCTGACCGTGGCCTGGAGCTGGAACTACTGCTCGGGCATCGGCATCGGCAGTATCTGCCTGGGGCGCGATATCGGCAGTGGCAGCAAGACCCTGAACGTCAGCCTGACGGTAAGCAACGACTGCCAGATCACCACGCCCAACATCAGCTTCGCCAGCGCACCGGTGGTGGCCGGGTTCGGCACGGTGAACCAGAGCCTGAGCGTGTCGTGCACCAAGGGCAGCAACTACACGGTGGGGCTGGACGACGGACAGAATGTGTCGGGCGGGCGGCGGCGGATGAAGTCCAGTGCCAACAACTACCTGGCCTACGACATCTTCAAGAGTGCCGGCGTGGTGCGCTGGGGCTCGGTGGGCGCGGCGCGGCGTTCGAGCAGCGATGCCGAGGTGAACCCCGGGGCGGGGACCGGCACGGGCAGCCAGGTGTTCAACTACAACGCCAAGGTGTACACCGACCAGGCCACGCCGCCGGCGGCGACCTACACCGACAGCGTGATTCTGGATGTGCAGTTTTGAGTGCTGGCGTAGCTCAGCGCAGATCGCCGACCATCTTCAGCAACGTCTCAAGCACCGCCCCGGCCAGCGCCTTGGAGCGCTCACCCGACCAGCCGGTGCGCTGATTCGGCGCATCGTCGTGGTCCTTGAACGGCATCTCCAGGGTCAGCGACAGGCAGTCATGGGCCTGGCCCACGGCATTGCAGGCCAGGGTCATGTTGGCCTGGCCCGGTTCGTCGCGGGTATAGCCGTACTTCGTCTGGAAGTCCGGGGTCAGGCTGCACAGGGTGCCGCGGAACTGCTCTTCCAGCTTGGCGATGCGCGGCGTGTAGCCGGGGTTGCCCTCGCAGGCCGCGGTGAACACATGGGGGATTTCCTCGTCGCCATGGGCATCGATGAAGGCGTCCACGCCATGCAGCTTCATCTGGCTCTGGGCGAAGAACACCTCGGGGCTCAGCTCGACGCTGGCGTCCTGCCAGGCGCGGTTGAGGTCCTTGCCCTTGAAGTTGGTGCGCAGGTGGCCGAGGAAGGCGCCGTCCGGATTCATGTTGGGGATCAGGTACAGGTCGGCTTTGGCCAGCAGTTGCTCAATGACCGGGCCATTGGCTTCGAGGGCGTCGATCACGCCTTCCATGAACCATTCGGCCATATGCTCGCCGGGGTGCTGTTGGGCAATGATCCACAGCTTGCGCTTGCCGGCGGCGCCGTCACCTGCGCGTAGCAGCGGGATATCGCGGCCCTGCACACTGCGACCGCTGGCCAGCAGCTCGACGCCAGAGATCTGCCGGGCGCGCTCGATCAGCTGGTTGTGGCGGGCACGGGAGTACGGCTCGAAGTAGGCAAACCAGGCTTGTGGCTGTTCGGCCTTGAAGTCGAAGCTCAGGGCCTTGCCGTCGAACTGGCTGGGCACGCGGAACCAGGTTTGCTGGTCGTACGAGGCCACGGCGTGGTAGCCGGTCCAGGCGTTCTTGTAGGAGGACTGGTGGGCGTTGTCCAGGCTGAAGCGATGAACCTGGCCCGCGGTCAGGCCGCTGGCCTTGAAGTGGAACCACTGGAAGTGCCCGCTGTGGGTGTCGGGGCGGATGTTCAGGTGGACGTGCGCAGGGTCGCTGGTGTCCAGGACCAGGATGTTGCCGGAGTCGAAATCGCAGTCGATGTGCAGCGGGGAGAGCGTCACGGTCATTGCCAGCCTCCTGTTGGCGTTGTTGTGACCGTACTCTACACCGCTTGGGGCGGGGGTGCGTATGTTGATCGGGATTAACCTGTGTAGGAGCGGCCTTGTGTCGCGAAAGGGGGGCGAAGCAGCCCCAGGATTCGTGAGGCGAGCTGATATCGCCGGGGCCGCTATGCGACCCTGTCGCGACACAAGGCCGCTCCTACAAGGATTGCGAAGTCTTCAGGCCCACAGGCCCAGCGCCACCAGTGCGGCGACACCCAGCCCAACCGCAATCGAACACCCGCCCAGCGACAATGCCGCGCGTCCTTGCCGGTACCAGCCGTCATGGCCCAGTTGCCGTGCCGGGGCGAGCAGGCTGCGCCAGCGCAGCTCGGTGTCGTGGAAGGCGCGCAGGTGTTCGGGCCTGGCATCCAGCCAGCGGCGGAAGTCGATGCGTTCGCTGGCGGTCACCTGCGGGCTTTGCAGGCGTACGTACCAGTGTCCGGCGATACCGCCCAGGCTGTCGCCCGGCTGGCGGGTAGCGTTCAAGGCTTGGCTCATGTGGCGCTCGATGCTGACCAGCGGCAGGTCGAGGCGCGTGGCGATCTCGGCGAAACCCAACTGGTCGAGACGGTTCAGCAGGAACACTTGCTGGACCCGCCGTGGCAGGCGCTTGAGCGCGTGCAACAAGGCGTCTTCGCCGTGCCGTTCGGCCGTGCGCGGATCATGCTCGAGGGGCAGCAGCAGACGGGTCATGGACAGCTCCTTGCTCATTGGGGAAGGGGTGGGGGCATCTTCCTTGACGCGAGATCAGCTTAGCCTTAACGAGATTGATTCTCAAGTGCTGATTCGGCAAAGATTTGTAATGAGCGTTCACGTGCTGACACACTTTTGCTATCATCGGCGCCATCAAACGATCTTCATTAGCCTGAAGAGCCAAAAAAAATGACCCGGCAAAAAGCCGGGTCAAAAACCGTGATTAGCCTGATGAGGAGATAATCTGAGCGTCCGACCTGAGGACGTTGCAGGTTATCCAGCGGGTCTCGCGACCTGCTGAGTGCAATAATAATCGTTATCATTTGCCAGTCAAATGATTTTTCCGTGCATCGGTAAAAAAATCTTCCTGACGCCTTCCTCGTCCCCGGCAACTGGGGCTATTGCCGTTCGTCGGCTATCACGTTCTCCCTAGCGATTACCTGCCTTTTCCGTGGCGTGGCACTGCTCCAGCAGGGCCCGGGCCATGTTCATCATGTGCATTAGCGCAAATACCACTTCCCGTGTGGTGCCCTGCAGGTGGCTGCCGGTTTCCTGCGCCGTGGCGGCCGCGCAGCGCAGCAGGGCCATGGCATGCTCGCTGGCCTGGGCGTTGCTGACGCCTTCGCGCAAGGTCCACAGCGAACGCTCCAGGTCAGGCTTGCTGGGGGTGGGGTTGAGGTAATAGTCGAGGGCGCGGCGGGCTGCTTCTTCGTCGAGATCTGTTTCTTCTTTTGTCGAATTACTCATGACTGCTCCTGTGAAATCCCTTCGAGGACAATGAGCGTTGATGTTAGGTCAATTTGTATTATTGTTGAGTTCTGAGATAATTCAGGATGTGTATTGATGCCGTTCATCCAGTCCGTATCGTTCACAGCCATGGAAAACTGGATCGAATTTCTGTCGCGCTACCAGCGCGAGCACAACCTCAAGCAGCACCAATTGGCCGAACGCCTGGGCATGACCCAAGGCGGTGTCGGCCATTGGCTGCGTGGCACGCGCAGGCCCACCCTGGTGACAGTCAACGAGAAGCTGGAAAAGCTCGGGCTGGTGTACCTCGAAGCGCGGGTGATGGTGGTCGAGCGTGACGCCACGGTTCGCGAAACCAGGGGTGTCTATGCCGTGGAACGACCGCTTTCGGTCAATGCCTTGCGCCATGCCAGCTTTCGCTTGCCAGTGTTGAGCTGGGCCGACCTGGAAGGGCCGCTGCCGGCAACCAGTGAAATCCACGAGCTGACCGACTATATGCCTGCAGGCAACGCATTCTGGTTGCCGGTCGAGAACGATTCGATGAACGCCGCCAGCGGCAGGAGCGTGCCGCTGGGCATGCGGGTGTTGGTGGATGCGGGGATCGAGGTGACGCCGGGCAGGCTGGTAGTGGCGCGCCAGCCCGGTAAGCCGGCGGTGCTGCGTGAGTTGATCGAGGAGGGCGGGCAGCGGATGCTCAGGCCGCTCAATACCTTGTATCCGACGGTGCTGTGCGAGGAGGGGTGCGAGTTTCTTGGTGTTGTGGTGCGCATGCACGGGGTGCTTTAGGTTCGCGCGTAGCCGTGTCGGGGTTGCGAGGTGCCAGACGGTAGCCTTGCAGCGCTCTTGAGATCGAGCGCCGCGCGGGCGGCGCTCGATCTTATAGGCGCTGCAAACCTTTCGGCGGGCACATTGCCGCAATCACGCCCCCTCCAACTCCACCAGCACCGTCCCCTCGCTGACCATATCCCCTTCCTGGCAGAACAACGCCTTCACCGTCCCACCATGGGGCGCGCGAATGCTGTGTTCCATCTTCATCGCCTCCAGCACCACCAGCGCGGTACCGGCCTCTACCACCTGCCCCGGCTCCACCAGCACCCGCACGATACTGCCGTTCATCGGCGCCCCCAGGCCGCCCTGGTGGCTGTGGCTGGCCTCGGCCGCGGCGATCGGATCATGGGCACTGACGGCGTGCAACTCGCCCTGCCACTGCAGGTACAGCGTACCGCCCCGGCGAACCGCCAGGTAACGACGGCGCAGGCCGTCGTGGTCATGACACAGCTGCTCCCCCTCCAGGCAATAAGTCGAAGGCGCACTACGCTCCAACGCCACAGCCTGCTCATGCCCGTCGCATTGCAGGTGCACGCTACTGCGTGCCGGTAGCCCCAGGCGCAGGCCATCGCGCAAGGTCCAGGGCGAGGCGGGATCGTCCTGGCGCAGTTGCGCAGGCTCGCCTTGCAGCCAGGCTTCGGCGGCGGCCTCCCAGAATTGCGCCGGCAGCTCCTGTGGCGGGGGTAGCAGCACGTCCTGATGACGCGGAATGAACCCGGTGTCCAGCTCCGCCTCGGCGAACGCTGGGTGCGCCAGGATGCGGCGCAGGAAGGCAATGTTGGTCTTCAGCCCGCCAATGGCGAACTCATCGAGCATCGCCAGCAGTCGCAGGCGCGCTTGCTCGCGGTCCTGCCCCCAGGCGATCAGCTTGCCCAGCATCGGGTCGTAGAACGGCGATACCACGTCGCCCTCGCTGACGCCGCTGTCCACCCGGCGGCCTTCGCCCGGCGCCGATTCGCGGTACAGCGCCAGGGTACCGGTGGCCGGCAGGAATTCGTTGGCCGGGTCCTCGGCGTACAGCCGCACCTCGATGGCATGGCCGATCAGCGGCACCTGCGCCTGGCTGATCGGCAGCGCCTCGCCGCAGGCCACGCGAATCTGCCAGGCCACCAGGTCGAGCCCGGTGATGGCTTCGGTGACCGGGTGTTCCACTTGCAGGCGGGTGTTCATCTCCATGAAGAAGAACTCGCCCCGGGCATCGAGCAGGAACTCGACGGTGCCGGCGCCCACGTAGCCAATGGCCTGGGCCGCGCGCACCGCCGCCTCGCCCATGGCCTGGCGCAGCTCGGGCGACAGGCCTGGCGCCGGCGCCTCTTCCACCACCTTTTGGTGGCGGCGTTGGATCGAACAATCGCGCTCGTTGAGGTACAGGCAGTTGCCATGCTGGTCGGCGAACACCTGGATCTCCACATGCCGCGGCTTGAGCACGTATTTTTCCACCAGCATGCGCGCATCGCCGAACGACGACTGCGCTTCACGCTGCGCCGAGGCCAGGGCGTCGGCCAGCTGGCTTTCCTCCTCCACCACCTTCATGCCCTTGCCGCCACCGCCAGCGCTGGCCTTGAGCAGTACCGGATAGCCGATGCGCTCGGCGGCGGCGCGGAAGGTTTCCAGGTCCTGGGCCTCGCCGTGATAGCCCGGTACCAACGGCACGCCAGCGGCCTCCATCAATGCCTTGGCCGCCGACTTGCTGCCCATGGCGTCGATGGCGCAGGCCGGTGGGCCGAGGAAGGTCAGCCCGGCCTGTTCGATAGCGCGGGCGAAGCCTGCGTTCTCGGACAGAAAGCCATAACCTGGGTGGATGGCCTGGGCGCCGCTGGCCTTGGCGGCGGCGATCAGCTTGTCGATCACCAGGTAGCTGTCGGCCGCCTTGGCGCCGCCGAGGTCGACGCGGATATCGGCTTCGCGGCTGTGGCGGGCGTCGCGGTCGGTGGCGCTGTGCACGGCCACGGTGGTCAGGCCCATGGCCTTGGCGGTACGCATCACCCGGCAGGCGATTTCGCCGCGGTTGGCGACCAGCAGGGTGGTCAGGGTAGGGCGGCTCATGGGCGCGGTTCCTTGTTGTCTTGCCAGGCCGGGCGGCGCTTTTCCAGGAAGGCGCGCAGGCCCTCCTGGCCTTCGGCGCTGACACGGATGCGGGCGATGGTGTTCTCGCAGTAGCGGCGCAGGGCCGGGCTCAATTCGCCGTCGTCCACTTCGCGCAGCAGTTCCTTGGTGGCGCGCAGGGCCTGGGGGCTGTTGTGCAACAGGTTGCTCACCCAGGCCTCGACCTGGGCGTCGAGCTCGGCGGCTGGGTAGACCTCGGCCAGCAGGCCGAGGTCGCGGGCACGCACGCCGCTGAAGCGCTCGGCGGTGAGGGCGTAGCGACGCGCGGCGCGCTCGCCGATGGCCTTGACCACGAACGGGCTGATCACCGCGGGCGCCAGGCCGATGCGAACCTCGGACAGGCACAACTGGGCGTCCTCGGCACCGATGGCCATGTCGCAGCAACTGATCAGCCCCAGGGCGCCACCGAAGGCGGCGCCTTGCACCACGGCCAAGGTCGGAGCCTTGAGCCGGTGCAGGGCGTACATCAGCTCGCCGAGTTCATGGGCGTCGTCGAGGTTGGTGTTGAAGTCCAGTGCCGCCGACTGTTGCATCCAGGCAAGGTCGGCCCCGGCGCTGAAGTGCCGGCCACGACCGCGCAGCAGCACGAAGCGCAGGCGGCTGTCCTCGGCCAGGCGGTCGAGGGCGACGATCAGTTCGCGGATCATCTGCGCGTTGAAGGCATTGTTCTTGTCTTCGCGGCTGAGCCACAGGGTGGCGAAGCCGCGCGGGTCGTGTTCCAGTTCGATAGTCGCGAAGTCGCTCATGGGTCACATCCGGAAAATGCCGAAGCGGCTCTGTTCGATCGGGGCGTTCAGCGCGGCCGACAAGGCCAGGCCGAGCACATCGCGGGTCTGCGCCGGGTCGATGACACCGTCGTCCCACAGCCGGGCGCTGGAGTAGTAGGGGTGGCCCTGGCGCTCGTACTGGTCGAGGATCGGCTGCTTGAGCTTCTTCTCGTCTTCGCTGCTGAACACCTCGCCGCTGCGCTCGCTCTGCTCGCGCTTGACCTGGGCCAGCACCCCGGCGGCCTGCTCGGCGCCCATCACGCCGATCCGCGCGTTGGGCCACATCCACAGGAAGCGCGGATCGTAGGCGCGGCCGCACATACCATAGTTGCCAGCGCCGAAACTGCCACCGATGATCACCGTGAACTTCGGCACCTGGGCGCAGGCCACCGCGGTCACAAGCTTGGCGCCATGCTTGGCGATGCCGCCTTCCTCGTACTTCTTGCCGACCATGAAGCCGGTGATGTTCTGCAAAAACAGCAGCGGGATGCCGCGCTGGCAGGCCAGTTCGATGAAGTGCGCGCCTTTTTGCGCGGCCTCGGCGAAGAGGATGCCGTTGTTGGCCAGGATCGCCACCGGGTAGCCGTGCAGGTGGGCGAAACCGCACACCAGGGTGGTGCCGAACAGCGCCTTGAACTCATCGAACAGCGAGCCGTCGACCAGCCGCGCGATCACCTCGCGCACGTCGAACGGCTGCTTGGCGTCGGCTGGCACCACGCCATACAGCTCCTCGGCGCCATACAGCGGCGCGATCGGCGCCTGGCATTGCAGCTTGCCGAGCTTGTGCCAGTTGAGGTTGGCCACGCTGCGGCGGGCGATGGCCAGGGCATGTTCGTCGTTGTCGGCGTAATGGTCGGCCACGCCGCTGGTGCGGCAGTGCACGTCGGCGCCGCCAAGGTCCTCGGCACTCACCACTTCACCCGTCGCCGCTTTCACCAGTGGCGGGCCGGCCAGGAAGATGGTCGCCTGCTGGCGCACCATGATCGCTTCGTCGGCCATCGCTGGCACATAGGCGCCACCGGCAGTGCACGAGCCCATTACCACGGCGATCTGCGGGATGCCCAAGGCACTCATGTTGGCCTGGTTGAAGAAGATCCGCCCGAAGTGCTCGCGGTCGGGGAACACCTCGTCCTGGCGCGGCAGGTTGGCGCCGCCGGAGTCCACCAGGTAGATGCACGGCAGGCGATTCTGCAGGGCGATAGTCTGCGCGCGCAGGTGCTTTTTCACCGTCAGCGGGTAGTAGGAGCCGCCTTTTACCGTGGCGTCGTTGGCCACGATCATGCACTCCACGCCCTCGACGCGGCCGATGCCGGCGATCACGCCGGCGGCCGGCACGTCTTCGCCGTACACCTCATGGGCGGCCAGTTGGCCGATTTCGAGGAACGCCGAGCCCGGGTCGAGCAGGCGGTCGATACGCTCGCGAGGCAGCAGCTTGCCCCGCGAGGTATGCCGCTCCTGCGCCTTCGGCCCGCCGCCCTGACTGACCTGGGCGAGCAGGCCGCGCAAGGCCTGGACCTGTTCGAGCATGGCCGCGCTGTTGGCGGCGAACTCCGCCGAGCGCGGGTTGATCTGGGTGTGCAGGGTAGCCATGTGCGCCCGTTCCTTATGCTCAGCGGGTTTCGTTGAACAGTTCGCGGCCGATCAGCATCCGGCGGATCTCGCTGGTGCCGGCGCCAATCTCGTACAGCTTGGCGTCGCGCAACAGGCGGCCAGCCGGGAATTCATTGATGTAGCCGTTGCCGCCGAGGATCTGGATCGCTTCCAGGGCCATCTGCGTGGCGCGTTCGGCGGTATAAAGGATCACCCCGGCGGCGTCCTTGCGGGTGGTCTCGCCGCGGTCGCAGGCCTGGGCCACGGCGTACAGGTAGGCGCGGCTGGCATTGAGCTGGGTGTACATGTCGGCGATCTTGCCCTGGATCAGCTGGAATTCGCCGATGCTCTGGCCGAACTGCTTGCGGTCGTGGATGTAGGGGACGACCAGGTCCATGCAGCTCTGCATGATGCCGGTCGGGCCGCCCGACAGCACCACGCGCTCGTAGTCCAGGCCGCTCATCAGCACGCGCACGCCGCCGTTGAGCTGGCCGAGGATGTTTTCTTGCGGCACTTCGACGTCATCGAAGAACAGCTCGCAGGTGTTGGAGCCGCGCATGCCGAGTTTGTCGAACTTGTTGCTGCGGCTGAAGCCTTTCCAGTCGCGCTCGACGATGAACGCGGTGATGCCGTGGGGGCCCTTGTCCAGGTCAGTCTTGGCGTAGATCACGTAGGTGTTGGCGTCGGGGCCGTTGGTGATCCAGGTCTTGCTGCCGTTGAGCACATAGCGGTCGCCGCGTTTTTCGGCGCGCAGCTTCATCGACACCACGTCGGAGCCGGCATTGGGCTCGCTCATGGCCAGGGCGCCGATATGTTCGCCGCTGATCAGCTTGGGCAGGTACTTGAGCTTCTGCTCGTGAGTGCCATTGCGGTTGATCTGGTTGACGCACAGGTTGGAGTGGGCGCCATAGGACAGGGCCACCGACGCCGAACCCCGGCTGATCTCTTCCATGGCCACCACGTGGGCCAGGTAGCCCAGGCCGGCGCCGCCGTATTGTTCCGCCACGGTGATGCCCAGCAGGCCCATGTCGCCGAACTTGCGCCACATGTCGGCGGGGAACAGGTTGTCCTGGTCGATCTGCGCGGCGCGCGGTGCCAGTTCGGCGGCGACGAAGGTGCGCACCTGGTCGCGGAGCATGTCGATGGTCTCGCCGAGGGCGAAGTTCAGGGTGGGGTAATGCATGCGCGGGCACCTTGTTGTTCTTGATGTTCGAGGTATCACGGCGGCTTTGCGGGAGCTGGGTTGTGGCAGCGGGCTGGCCACGCGATGCCCGTCAGAACGGCCAGTTGCATCGACTGGTCCGGCCTCATCGCGGGGCCAGCCCGCTGCCACAACCTCGCTCCTGTCCAGCCGCAGTGATGCGTGGTTGACGTTAACGTAAACCTGGCTCTGCAGGCTGTCAATCACCTTTACGTAAACGTAAATCTGCGCCAGAGTAATTCACGCCTGCTTCAGTCATGCCCAGAACAATCACAAAGAAGGGACATCCATGCCTCAACCAAGCTATACCCGCGGCCGCCAGGACCAGCCCCTGCTGACCCAGACCATCGGTCAGGCCTTCGATGCCACCGTCGCCCGCCATGCCGAACGCGAGGCCCTGGTGGTGCTCCACCAGGGCCTGCGCTACAGCTGGCGTGAACTGGCCGCCGAGGTCGATACCCATGCCCGGGCCTTGCTGGCGTTAGGCATGGCTGTTGGTGAGCGGGTCGGCATCTGGGCGCCCAACTGCGCCCAGTGGTGCATCCTGCAACTGGCCACGGCCAAGGTCGGCGCGATCCTGGTCAATATCAACCCGGCCTACCGCGTCGGCGAGCTGGATTACGTGCTGCGTCAGTCGGGCTGCCGCTGGCTGGTGTGCGCCGGCGCGTTCAAGGCCTCCGATTACCACGCGATGGTGCAGGAACTGGTGCCGGAGCTGGCGACCGCGGCGCCTGGCGAACTGGCCAGCGAGCGCCTGCCAGAGCTGCGCGGCGTGGTCAGTCTGGCCGCCGAGCCACCGCCAGGCTTTATGCCCTGGGCCATGCTGGCCGGGCGGGCAGGGGCGGTGAGCGAGGCCGACTACGCGGCTCGCCAGGCCGAGCTGCAGTTCGACCAACCGGTGAACATCCAGTACACCTCTGGCACCACGGGCGCCCCCAAGGGCGCCACCCTCAGCCACTACAACATCCTCAACAACGGCTACATGGTCGGCCAGAGCCTTGGCCTGAGCGAGCACGACCGCATGGTGATCCCGGTGCCGTTGTACCACTGCTTCGGCATGGTCATGGCCAACCTCGGCTGCATCACCCATGGCGCCACCATGATCTACCCCAACGATGCCTTCGACGCCGAGCTGACCCTGCGCGCCGTGGCCGAGGAGCGGGCCAGCATCCTGTATGGCGTGCCGACCATGTTCATTGCCATGCTCGATCATCCGCTACGGGCCCAGCTCGACCTGTCGAGCCTGCGCAGCGGCATCATGGCCGGCGCCACCTGCCCGATCGAGGTCATGCGCAAGGTCATCGATCAGTTGCACATGGCCCAGGTGCAGATCGCCTACGGCATGACCGAGACCAGCCCGGTGTCGCTGCAGACCGGCCCGGACGACGAACTGGAGCTGCGCGTGACCACGGTCGGCCGCACCCAGCCGCAGCTGGAGACCAAGCTGGTGGATAGCGATGGGCGCATCGTTGGCCGTGGCGAGATCGGCGAGCTGTGCACCCGCGGCTACAGCGTGATGCTCGGTTACTGGGACAACCAGCAGGCCACCCATGACGCCATCGATCCGGCCGGCTGGATGCACAGCGGCGACCTGGCGGTGATGGATGACGACGGCTACGTGCGCATCGTCGGGCGCAACAAGGACATGATCGTTCGCGGCGGCGAGAACATCTATCCCCGCGAGCTGGAGGAGTTCTTCCATACCCACCCGGCGGTGGCCGAGGCACAAGTGGTGGGGATTCCATGCCGCAAGTATGGCGAGGAGGTGGTGGCGTGGATTCGCCTGCACCCGGGGCACAGCGCCACGGCGGATGAGCTGCAGCAGTGGTGCAAGGCCAGGCTGGCGCATTTCAAGGCGCCAAGGCATTTCCGCTTTGTCGATGAATTCCCGATGACGGTGACAGGGAAGGTGCAGAAGTTTCGCATGCGCGAGATCAGTGTGGAGGAGCTGGGGGGTTAGCCATGGTCTTGTAGATCAGGTCGACCAGTTCGGCGAAGGTGACGTGGGCCCGCAGGGGCTCGGCGATGAAGATGCCGAAGGTTTCCTCCATGATCGCCTGCAGCTCCACGAGGTCGAAGCTGTCGGCACCCAGCTCGTCCAGGGTGATGTCGGGGCGGATCTGGTGCAGGCTCTGCTCCAGGAAGCTTGCGAGGATCCATTGCACGTGGAAGGCGATGTAGAGGCGTGAGTGCATGCCGGAAGGATCGTCAGAGAGTGAGGCTTCTCTGTACGTGGCTTTGCGGGCAGGTGCTACTGGTAGAAATGCCAGGTGCGGTTGAGCCAGGTTTGTGCTGTGAATGCCGGCCCCGCGACAGGGCCGGCCAAGGTGGCCAGATTTGCGCAGCCTTGTCTATCCTCAAGCTTTCACCGGCGGCTCCTGGCTCGGCGGGTCGCCCACGGTCGGCGGCACGCTCGGCTTGCTCGGCAGTTCGTCCGGCTCCTCCTCGGGCACCGGCGGGGGGAGCGCCGGGTCGTCGATGTTCGGGTCGGGTGTCTCCGGTGGAATGGGAATATTCATGGGCCTGACCTCGTGGGATGAATGAAGAGGTGTTGCAGGCTTTGACCCGGGTCTGCGCCCTGCGCTCATTTTTTTTGAACCCTCGCGCTTGCGCACGGCTCTGAACCCTTACCGCCACCAGCCCAGGGGAGCAAGATCGATGTCTGGTAACGAGCCGTTCGAAAGCGTGCCCACGGCAGGTGATCACCCGGACCAGGCCATCAGCCTGTCCCAGGCCTTGCTGGCGCCGCGCATCGTGATTGAGGACATCAGCCCGGTGCTCGACGGTGGCACCTTCGCGGCCAAGGCGGTGCGCGGGCACAAGGTCGAGGTGAGCGCCAAGGTGTACTGCGATGGCCACGATCGCCTGGCCGTGACCCTGCACTGGCGCCAGGCCCACAGCCGGCGCTGGCACTGCGTGGCCATGCACTCGCCGGGCAACGACCTGTGGTTGGCCGAATTCACGCCTGCCGAGCTGGGCGTGCATCTGTTCAGCATCGAGGCCTGGATCGACCCTTGGGCCAGCTACTGCCATGACCTGGAGAAGAAGTACGCCGCCGGCGTGGAGGTGAAGCTGGAGCTGGAGGAGGGGCGCCTGCTGCTGGGCAAGGGCATCGAACGCAGTGATGGCCTGCTGCGCGAGCAGCTTGAACAATTGCAGCAGCGCCTGCCGGGGTTGTCGGCGGACGATCAGGTGGCGCTGTTGTTGCACCGCGACGCCGCGCAGTTGATGTTCGAGGCCGAACACCGCAGCTACCTGACCCGCAGCGCCGAACTGCCGCTGGACGTCGACCGCGAGGCGGCGCAGTTCGCCAGCTGGTACGAGCTGTTCCCGCGCTCGGTCACCGACGAGCCCGAGCGCCACGGCACCTTCGACGACGTGCGCCAGCGTCTGCCGATGATCCGCGACATGGGCTTCGATGTGTTGTATTTTCCGCCGATCCACCCCATCGGCATGAAGCACCGCAAGGGCCGCAACAACGCCTTGCAGGCCGAGCCCGGCGACCCCGGCAGCCCTTATGCCATCGGCAGCGCCGAAGGCGGGCACGACGCCATCCACCCGCAGCTGGGCAGCCGCGAGGACTTCCGCCGCCTGGTCGCCGCCGCCGCCGAGCACGGCCTGGAAATCGCCCTGGACTTCGCCATCCAGTGCTCCCAGGACCACCCCTGGCTGCAGGAGCACCCCGGCTGGTTCAGCTGGCGTCCCGACGGCACCATCCGCTACGCGGAAAACCCGCCGAAGAAATACCAGGACATCGTCAACGTCGACTTCTACGCTCCCGAGGCGGTGCCGAGCCTGTGGCTGGCGCTGCGCGACGTGGTGCTCGGCTGGGTCGAGGAGGGGGTCAGGACCTTCCGCGTCGACAACCCGCACACCAAGCCGCTGCCGTTCTGGCAATGGCTGATCGCCAATGTGCGCAGCCAGCATCCCGAGGTGATCTTCCTTGCCGAGGCCTTCACCCGCCCGGCGATGATGGCGCGCCTGGGCAAGGTCGGTTATGCGCAGAGCTACACCTACTTCACCTGGCGCAACAGCAAGCAGGAGCTGCGTGAATACTTCGAGCAGCTCAACCAGCCGCCGTGGAGCCAGTGCTACCGACCGAACTTCTTCGTCAACACCCCGGACATAAACCCGTACTTCCTGCAGACCTCCGGCCGCCCGGGCTTTCTCATCCGCGCGGCGCTGGCGACCATGGGCTCGGGTCTGTGGGGCATGTATTCGGGCTTCGAGCTGTGCGAGGGCACGCCGCTGCCGGGCAAGGAGGAGTACCTGGACTCGGAGAAATACGAGATCCGCCCCCGGGACTTCACCCAGCCCGGCAACATCGTCGCCGAGATCGCCCAGCTCAATCGCATCCGCCGCCAGAACCGTGCCCTGCAGACGCACCTGGGGGTGGTGTTCCTCAACTGCTGGAACGACCAGATCCTGTACTTCGCCAAGCGCACGCCCGAGCGCGACAACGTCATCCTGGTGGCCATCAGTCTCGACCCCTATAACGCCCAGGAGGCCAGCTTCGAGTTGCCG
This sequence comes from Pseudomonas sp. RIT623, assembly GCF_004519305.1. Lineage (GTDB taxonomy): Bacteria > Pseudomonadota > Gammaproteobacteria > Pseudomonadales > Pseudomonadaceae > Aquipseudomonas. Next base: position 174,199 of record NZ_SOZA01000006.1, read on the forward strand.
CTGTGGGAGCTGGGGCTGGACGACAACGCCGATACCCAGGGCGAGGACCTGATGAACGGCCACCGCTGGACCTGGCACGGCAAGACCCAATGGATGCGCATCGAGCCCTGGCACCAGCCGTTCGGTATCTGGCGCATCGAGAAGCTGCGCTAACTGCCCGGCAATATCTGCGCGTCGCTGAAATCCTGGGGCCGCTTCGCGCCCCTTTCGCGACACAAGGCCGCTCCTACAAGGGGCGTGCCGAACCAGAAAATGAAAGGAGTCGCACATGGCCAAGCGTTCCCGCCCGGCAGCCTTCATCGACGACCCGCTGTGGTACAAGGACGCAGTGATCTACCAACTGCACGTGAAATCGTTCTTCGATGCGAACAACGACGGCATCGGCGATTTCGCGGGCCTGATCGGCAAGCTCGACTACATCGCCGAACTGGGCGTCAACACCCTCTGGCTGCTGCCGTTCTACCCCTCGCCGCGGCGTGACGACGGCTACGACATCGGCGAATACAAGGCCGTGCACCCGGACTACGGCAGCATGGCCGATGCCCGGCGCTTCATCGCAGAGGCCCACAAGCGCGGCCTGCGGGTGATCACCGAGCTGGTCATCAACCACACCTCCGACCAGCACCCCTGGTTCCAGCGCGCCCGCCACGCCAAGCGCGGCAGCAAGGCGCGGGACTTCTACGTGTGGTCGGACGATGACCAGAAGTACGACGGCACGCGGATAATCTTCCTCGACACCGAGAAATCCAACTGGACCTGGGACCCGGTGGCCTGCCAGTACTTCTGGCACCGCTTCTACTCGCACCAGCCGGACCTGAACTTCGACAACCCGCAGGTGCTCAAGGCGGTGATCGGGGTGATGCGTTTCTGGCTCGACCTGGGTGTCGATGGCCTGCGCCTGGATGCCATTCCCTACCTGATCGAACGCGACGGCACCAACAACGAGAACCTGCCCGAAACCCACGCGGTACTCAAGGCGATCCGTGCCGAGATCGATGCCAACTACCCCGACCGCATGCTGCTGGCCGAGGCCAACCAGTGGCCCGAGGACACGCGCCCGTACTTCGGCGAGGGCGACGGCGACGAATGCCACATGGCCTTCCACTTTCCGCTGATGCCGCGCATGTACATGGCCCTGGCCATGGAGGACCGTTTCCCGATCACCGATATCCTGCGCCAGACCCCGGAGATCCCGGCCAACTGCCAGTGGGCGATCTTCCTGCGCAACCATGATGAGCTGACCTTGGAAATGGTCACCGACCGCGAGCGCGACTACCTGTGGAACTACTACGCCCAGGACCGTCGCGCGCGCATCAACCTGGGGATTCGCCGGCGCCTGGCGCCGCTGTTGCAGCGTGACCGGCGGCGTATCGAGCTGCTCACCAGCCTGCTGCTGTCGATGCCCGGCACGCCGACGCTGTACTACGGTGATGAACTGGGCATGGGCGACAACATTTATCTGGGCGACCGCGATGGCGTGCGCACCCCCATGCAGTGGTCGCCGGACCGCAACGGAGGTTTCTCCCGCGCCGACCCGCAGCGCCTGGTGCTGCCGCCAATCATGGACCCGCTGTACGGCTACCAGACGATCAACGTCGAGGCCCAGGCCCACGACCCGCATTCGCTGCTCAACTGGAACCGTCGGCTGCTGGCGGTGCGCAAGCAGCAGAAGGCCTTCGGTCGCGGCAGCCTGAAGATGCTCACGCCGAGCAACCGGCGGGTGCTGGCCTATATCCGCGAATACACCGATGCCGAGGGCAACGTCGAGATCGTGCTGTGCGTGGCCAATGTCTCGCGGGCCGCCCAGGCCGCGGAGCTGGAACTGTCGCAGTACGCCGACAAGGTGCCGGTGGAGATGCTGGGTGGCAGCGCGTTCCCGCCCATCGGCCAGTTGCCGTTCCTGCTGACGTTGCCGCCCTATGGCTTCTACTGGTTCCTGCTGGCCAGCCACGACCGCATGCCCAGCTGGCATATCCAGCCCAGCGAGGGCCTGCCCGAGCTGACTACTTTGGTGCTGCGCAAGCGCATGGAGGAACTGCTCGAATCACCGGCCCGCGAGACGTTGCAGGCAGCGATCCTGCCGCAGTACCTGCCCAAGCGCCGCTGGTTCGCCGGCAAGGAAGGGCCGATCGACCAGGTCCGCCTGCGCTATGGGGTACGCATGGCCACCCCGGTGTTGCCGGTGCTGCTTGGCGAGCTGGAGGTGCACAGCGAGGGCGTGGTCACCCACTACCAGCTACCCTTCGGCTTGTTGCCGGAGGAACAGATCAATGCCGCGCTGCCCCAACAGTTGGCGCTGTCGCGGGTACGCCGTGGCCGCCAGGTGGGGCTGATCACCGATGCCTTCGTGCTCGAGCCCTTCATTCGCGCCGTGCTCCAGGGCTGCCAGGACGGCCTGCGGCTGGCCTGTGGCGATGGCCTGGGCGAGTTGCGCTTCCACAGCACTGAGCAGTTGGCCGCGCTGCAGCTCGATGAGCACAGCGAGGTGCGCTACCTGAGCGCCGAGCAGTCCAACAGCTCGGTGGTGGTGGGCGGCAGCCTGGTGCTCAAGTTGATTCGCCGGGTCAATCCGGGCATTCACCCGGAGCTGGAGATGAGCGCCTACCTGACCGCCGCCGGCTTTGCCAATATCTCCCCATTGCTGGCCTGGGTCAGCCGCGTGGACGACAGCAAGCAGCCGCACCTGCTGATGATCGCCCAGGGCTACCTGAGCAACCAGGGCGATGCCTGGGACTGGACGCAGAACACCCTGGAGCGGGCGATCCGCGACCAGATGGAACCCGCCAGCGTCGAGCAGGAAGCGCACACCGACGCCTTGGTCGAGCTGACCGGTTTTGCCGCCTTGCTCGGCCAGCGCCTGGGCGAGATGCACCTGCTGCTGGCCGCACCGAGCGGCGACGAAGCGTTCCGTTCACGCCCGAGCGACACCCGCGACAGCGAGCGTTGGAGCCGCCAGATCAGTGCCGAGCTGAGCCATGCCCTCGACCTGCTCGCCCAGCACCGTGACACCCTCGACAGCGACAGTCAGGCCCTGGTCGACGACCTGCAGCAACAGCGCGCAGGCCTGCGACAGCATGTCGATAGCCTCGCCCGCCAGGCCCAGGGCGGGCTGCTGATGCGGGTACACGGCGACCTGCACCTGGGCCAGGTGCTGGTGGTGCAGGGTGACGCCTACCTGATCGATTTCGAGGGCGAGCCGGCGCGGCCACTGGACGAGCGCCGGGCCAAGCACAGCCCGTACAAGGATGTCAGCGGTGTACTGCGATCCTTCGACTATGCTGCTGCGATGATCCTGCGCAGCGCTTCGGCGGTAGACCTCTCCGAGGCCGCGCGCCAGGCCCGGCAGCGGGTCGCCCGGCAGTACCTGCACCAGTCGCGCCATGCCTTCGTCGAAGCCTACGGGTTGGCCACCGCCGCCATGCCCCACGCCTGGCAGCAGGCCGAGGGCGAGCGCGCGGCGCTGGAGCTGTTCTGCCTGGAGAAAGCCGCCTACGAAATTACCTATGAAGCCGAGAACCGGCCAAGTTGGCTGGCCGTGCCTTTGCATGGCCTGCATGGCCTGATCAGTACCTGGGGAGAGTCATAGATGAATGCAACCACGCGTGACAACGGCGACCTTCGGCAACGGGATCTCGATGCCCTGGCCCGCGCCGAGCACGCCGACCCGTTCGCCGTACTCGGCCCGCACCCCGATGGTGCGGGCGGCCAGTTCATCCGGGCCTTCCTGCCCAGTGCCCTGAGCGTGCGCGTGCTGGCCCGCGACGACGGCCGGGTACTCGCCGAGATGCGCCAGGGTGGCGTGCCCGGGCTGTTCACCGCGCACCTGGACCAGGCGGCCCCCTACCTGCTGCAGATCGGCTGGGCCGGCGGCGAGCAGGTCACCGAGGACCCTTACAGCTTCGGCCCGCAGTTGGGCGAGATGGACATGTACCTGTTCGCCGAGGGCAATCACCGCGACCTGTCCGGGCGTTTCGGCGCCCAGCCGACCGAGGTGGATGGGGTTGCCGGGGTGTGCTTCTCGGTATGGGCGCCGAATGCCCGGCGGGTGTCGGTGGTGGGCGAATTCAACAACTGGGATGGTCGCCGCCACCCCATGCGCCTGCGCCATGGCGCCGGGGTGTGGGAGCTGTTCGTGCCGCGCCTTGGCGTGGGCGAGACCTACAAGTTCGAAGTGCTCGGCCAGGACGGCGTGCTGCCCCTCAAGGCCGACCCCCTGGCGCGCGCCACCGAATTGCCGCCGAGCACCGCCTCGAAGGTGGCCGGCGCCCTGGCCCACGAATGGCGAGATGGCCAGTGGCTGGAACACAGGGCCCAACGCCACGCCTATAGCGCGCCACTGTCGATATACGAGTTGCACGCCGGCTCCTGGCGCTGCGAGCTAGACGACGCCGGCGAGGTCGCCCGCTACTACAACTGGCGTGAACTGGCCGAGCGTTTGGTGCCTTACGTGCAGGAGCTGGGCTTTACCCATATCGAGCTGATGCCGATCATGGAGCACCCGTTCGGCGGCTCCTGGGGCTACCAGCCACTTTCTCTGTTCGCGCCCACTTCACGCTACGGCAGCGCCGAGGACTTCGCGTATTTCATCGACGCCTGCCACCAGGGCGGCATCGGTGTGATCCTCGACTGGGTGCCGGCGCATTTCCCCACCGACGAGCACGGCCTGGCGCGCTTCGACGGCACTGCGCTGTATGAGTATGACAATCCGCTGGAAGGCTTCCACCAAGACTGGAACACGCTGATCTACAACCTTGGCCGCAACGAAGTTCGCGGCTTCATGCTGGCCTCGGCGCTGCACTGGCTCAAGCACTTCCATATCGACGGCCTGCGCGTGGACGCGGTGGCCTCGATGCTCTACCGCGACTACTCGCGCAAGGCCGGCGAGTGGGTGCCCAACCGCCACGGCGGGCGCGAGAACCTCGAGGCCATCGACTTCATCCGCCACCTCAACAGCGTCGCCGCCCATGAGGCGCCGGGCGCGCTGATCATCGCCGAGGAATCCACCGCCTGGCCTGGGGTCAGCCAGCCGGTGCAGCAGGGCGGCCTGGGCTTTGCCTACAAGTGGAACATGGGCTGGATGCACGACACCTTGCACTACATCCAGAACGACCCGATCCACCGCACCTACCACCACAACGAGATGAGTTTCGGGCTGATCTATGCCTACTCCGAGCATTTCATCCTGCCGATCTCCCACGACGAAGTGGTGCACGGCAAGCATTCGCTGATCGACAAGATGCCCGGCGACCGCTGGCAGAAGTTCGCCAACCTGCGCGCCTACCTGGCTTTCATGTGGATGCACCCAGGCAAGAAGCTGCTGTTCATGGGCTGCGAGTTCGGCCAGTGGCGCGAATGGAACCACGACCAGCAACTGGACTGGTACCTGCTGCAGTATCCCGAGCACCAGGGGGTGCAGAAGCTGGTGGCCGATCTCAACCGCCTGTACCGCGACCTGCCCGCGCTGCACGAGCAGGACTGCCAGCCCCAGGGCTTCCAGTGGCTGATCGGCGACGATGCCGCCAACAGCGTGTATGCCTGGTTGCGCTGGAGCAGCCAGGGCGAGCCATTGCTGGTGGTGGCCAACTTCACCCCGGTGCCGCGGGAGGGGTACCGCATTGGCGTGCCGTTTGGTGAGCACTGGGTGGAACTGCTCAACAGCGACGCGGAGCTGTATGCCGGGTCGAACGTCGGCAACCTCGGGGCGGTGATGGCCGATGAGGTCGCCAGCCATGGGCAGCTTTTGTCATTGGCGTTGAACCTGCCGCCGTTGGGAGTGTTGGTGATGAAACCGGCATAGGCCATGCCACTGCTGTTCGCCGGCAAGGCCGGCTCCTACAGGCGAGCGCGATCCCTGTAGGAGGCGGCCTTGCCGGCGAACAGCGCTACCAGCGCATCCTGACGCCCAGGCTGCCAATCAGCCCATTCAAATCGTTGTCATCCACATCGCTGCTGTAGTCGGCGCTGACGAACAGCGCCACGTTCGGCGTCACCCGGGCCACCAGGCCCAACCCCAGTTCCACCGTGGCGGCGCTGCGCGAGCTGGAGATCTTGTCCACCTGGTCCAGCTTCACCGGGTCGGCGTTGCTGAAGTCGTACCAGACGTTGGTGCGCACATAGGGTTCGATGGGCATGCCACGCACCTCGTAGCGCGCCGACAGTTTGGCGCCGACCCGGCCGCTCCAGCTGGGTTGGCTGTCAAAGGCCTGCAGGGTTTCTTCCTGCGCCTGGCTGCCGGGGAAGAACTGCTGGTTGATCAACTGCGCCTGGGGCTCGATCACCCAGCCGGCGCCCAGGCCGATGGGGTAGCCGCCCTCCACCGAGAAGGTCATCGCGTGGCCGCTGTCGTCAAGGCGCTGGCCGGCCTGGGAGCGGCCATTGACGTCGATGCGCGTGCCCATGGCCACGGCGTCCACGTGCCAGCCCTTCTCGTGAGTCATGCTCCAGTACACGCCCAGGCTCTCGCCACTGAGGTTGACCGCGTTGCGCTGCTTGTCGCCAAGCAGCGGGCGCATGCCGTTGAAGGTGCTCTGCAGGTTGTTGTGGCCGACGAAGATGCCCGCGCGATGCACATTGCCCGCGTTGGTTTCACGCACGAACAGGTCCGGGCCGATCACCATCTGCTGGCTGGGTGCCTCCACCTGTGCCGGCGGCTGGGCGCCCTGGCGAGGCGTGCCGGGGAAGAACTGCGCCCACTGGCTGGCGATGTGTTCGTTGTCGAGTTGGCCGTGGCGCTCGCCCATGCGTTCGGAAAAGGCGCTGAGCATGCCCTGGCTCAGGCCGCTGGCGCTGACCGGGTCGAGCGATAGTCGCGGCACCTCGGGTTGCGCCAGGAAGGGGGCGAAGGGCTCGCCCTCCTGCAGTTCGAACGCGAAGGTTTCCACCGGGGTTGCCAGGAGCAGCGACGTGGAAACCGCACAGAAAAAAGCGTCGAAGCGCGAGGGATTCGAGGTGCTTTTCATGGCGGATCTCCTGTTGTTGTGTGAAGTGAACAGCCCGATACCTGGCCTGATGTCACGAGCTGTACGACAAGAACAGGGGCGACCCAAACCAGCGCGCCAGCTTCTTGGAACGCGCACGAGGGCGCGAGCTAGAGGCCCGGCACGAGATTTTCCATCTGCTGATTACTGTTCAGCTAAGGAGAGGACGGCGCTTGCGTCAAGAAAGCGTGAAATGATCGATAAATGTCTGTTTAACTACGCAACTTATTGAATAAATTAAGAATTTATTCATGTATATCGACAATGGTGATTTACCGCTACGCCGCTATGCCGAATCGTTGCTACAACCGTACCTCCACCGCCAGCGGCAGGTGATCGGACAGGTGGGTCCAGGGCTTGTTGCCGAGGATTCTCGGCGCGTGGCTGTCGGCATTGCGCAGGTACACGCGGTCCAGGCGTAGCAGCGGCAGGCGGGCGGGGTAGGTGCGGGCGAGCAGGCCATGGTGGCGCTCGAAGGCCTCGTGCAGATCGCGCTGCAGGCCCAAGGTGCGGTTGCCGCGCAGTTGCCAGTCGTTGAAGTCGCCGGCGATGATCACCGGGGCGTCGGCGGGCAGCGCGTCGAGCAATCGGCGCAGCAGTTGCAGTTGTTGCTGGCGGTGGCTTTCGAGCAGCGACAGGTGCACGCAGATGGCATGTACCTGGCGTTGCCCGGGCACATCCAGCACGCAGTGCAGCAGGCCACGGCGCTCGGGACCGGTGATCGAGACGTCGAGGTTGCGGTGTTCGAGGATCGGGTACTTCGACAGCAGGGCGTTACCGTGGTGGCCGTCGGGGTAGACCGCGTTGCGGCCGTAGGCGAAGTCGTTCCACATGCTGTCGGCAAGGAATTCGTACTGCGAGGTCTGGGGCCAGCCCGGGTAGCGCGCGGCGTGGCGGTCGTGGCTGCCGAGCACCTCCTGGAGGAACACGATGTCAGCCCCGGTGCTGCGCACCGCCTCGCGCAGCTCCGGCAGGATGAAGCGCCGGTTGAAGGCGGTGAAACCCTTGTGGGTGTTGACCGTCAGCACCTTGACCCGGTGCACGGCCGGGGCCTGGCTGACGCTGGCGAAACCTGGACTGCCGGCTTCGAGGTTCACGACCGCTCCTGTTCTTTGAGGGCTGCTCGGCAGCCCCAGGTTCAACTGGCTCGACACAGTCTAGGACAGGACTTCCTGTTTCGGGTTCAGTCCTCCTCGCGCTGCAACACCATCAGCAGCAATGACCGCCCCTTGACCTCGAACACCGTGTCGAACGCCAGGTGCTGCGCCTTGCGCAGCTCGGGCCGGTCGGTGTCGACCAGGCAGCTCCAGTAGTCGCCCTCCGGCACCGCCGGCAGGGTGAACGGCACCACGTCGTGGTAGGCGTTGACGATCAGCAGCATGGTCGCCTCGGCGCCGGGCCGGGCAATACCGCTGACCTGGGCGCGGCCATCCATCAGCATGCCCAGGCAACGCCCGTGCGGGTCTTCCCATTGCTCGACGGTCATTTCGCTGGCGTCCGGAGCCAGCCAGGTGACGTCCTTGACGCCGATCGCCTCGTTGTAGTCGCCGACCAGGAAGCGCGAACGCCGCAGGATCGGATAGGCCAGGCGCAGCCGGGTCAGGCGCTTGACGAAGGTCATCAGCGCCTGGCCGTCTTCGTCCAGGTCCCAGTTCACCCAGCCGATCTCGCTGTCCTGGCAGTAGGCGTTGTTGTTGCCGTGCTGGGTGCGGCTGAACTCGTCGCCGGCAACGATCATCGGCGTGCCCTGGGCCAGCAGCAGGGTGGCGAAGTAGTTGCGCATCTGGCGCATGCGCAGGGCGTTGATCGCCGGGTCGTCGGTGGGGCCTTCGGCGCCGCAGTTCCACGACAGGTTATTGTCGGTGCCGTCCTGGTTGTTCTCGTCGTTGTCTTCGTTGTGCTTGTCGTTGTACGACACCAGGTCGCGCAGGGTGAAGCCGTCGTGGGCGGTGACGAAGTTGACCGACGCATAGGGGCGTCGGCCGCGGTTGTTGAACAGATCGCCCGAGGCGGTGATGCGCGCGGCAAAGTCGGCGAGCATGCCTTCGTCGCCTTTCCAGAAGCTGCGCACGGTGTCGCGGAAGCGGTCGTTCCATTCCGCCCAGCCCGGAGCGAAGTTGCCCACCTGGTAGCCGCCCGGGCCGCAGTCCCAGGGTTCGGCGATCAGTTTGGTCTGGCTGAGCATCGGGTCCTGGCGACAGGCGACGAGGAAACCGTGGCGCTCGCTGTAGCCATCGTGATAGCGGCCGAGGATGGTTGCCAGGTCGAAGCGAAAACCATCCACATGCATCTCGCCGGCCCAGTAGCGCAGCGAATCGGTGACCAGTTGCAGGACCCGTGGATGGCTCATGTCGAGGGTATTGCCGGTGCCGGAATCGTTGATGTAGAAACGCCGGTCGTCGGGCATCAGGCGGTAGTACGAGGCGTTGTCGATGCCGCGCATCGACAGGGTCGGGCCGCGTTCGTTGCCCTCGGCGGTGTGGTTGTAGACCACGTCGAGGATCACCTCCAGGCCTGCGTCGTGCAGGTGCGCGACCATTTCCTTGAACTCGGCGATCTTGCCGCTGGCCAGGTAGCGCGGGTGGGGGGCGAAGAAGGCGATGCTGTTGTAGCCCCAGTAGTTGTTCAGGCCCTTGTCGAGCAGGTGCTGGTCGTTGACGAAGGCGTGGATTGGCAGCAGCTCGATGCTCGACACGCCCAGCTCCTTGATATGGCCCAGCAGCTCGTCGTTGGCCAGGCCCGCGAAGGTGCCACGCAGGTGCTCGGGCACCGCCGGGTGGCGCATGCTGATGCCGCGGGTGTGGGCCTCGTAGATGATGGTGCGCTCCCAAGGGATCGACACGCGCTGGTCGCGGCCCCAGGTGAAGGCCGGGTCGATGACCTTGCACTTGGGCACGAACGCCGCGCTGTCGCGTTCGTCGAACGACAGGTCGCCGTCGGGGTGGCCGATGGTGTAGCCGAACAGTGCCTCGGACCATTTCAGCGTGCCCACCAATTGCTTGGCGTAGGGGTCGATCAGCAGTTTGTTGGGGTTGAAGCGGTGGCCGTTCTCCGGTTCGTAGGGGCCGTGCACCCGGTAGCCGTAGACCAGGCCCGGGTGGGCATCGGGCAGGTAGCCGTGGTAGATCTCGTCGGTATATTCGGGCAGCTCGATGCGCTCGATTTCGGTTTCGCCCGTGGCGTCGAACAGGCACAGCTCGACCTTGGTGGCGTTGGCCGAAAACAGGGCGAAGTTGACCCCAAGGCCGTCCCAGGTGGCGCCGAGGGGGAAAGGCAGGCCTTCGCGAATGCGCGACGGGGCGACGGAGCGGGTTTTCTTCGGGGTGCGGGGGCTCATGGCGGTCCTCATGGTCCGGGGAGAGTGGGCCATCGCGGGGCAAGCTCGCTCACACGCACGAGCACTCAGTGACTGAGGCGTGGGGGCGGCGGTGCGCCGATGCGACTTGCCCCGCGATAGGGCGGTACAGGCTTGCTAAAAGCTCAACCAGCGGAAGGCTTCGCCGCTCGCGGTTTTTTAGCCGCCGCAGCCGGCTTCACGCCCGGCAACGCCGCCACCTTGGGCTCTGCCGGTGGCTTGGGCTTGGCCGCTGCCTTCTTGCGTGGCGGCGCCTTGGGGGCCAGCGCCTCGGCTTCGGCCAGCTTGCGCGCCTTGTCCCAGTGTTCCTCCTCGCGCCCCTCGGGCTTACCCTCCGACTCCCAGATCTGATAGGCGAACTCGCGAATACGTTTTTCATCGACACTCATCACGACGCTCCTGAATACAGTTAGGCATGATCAATCAACACATTGACCGGAAACTCTGCCAGCACGGTGCTCAACATCAGCTCCCTTGAAGGGGTGACAGCACCGCCGCCGAAAAGTCCCGAACAGTTGGCAGGCGACAAGGCAAACGGCAGTACAAGCCGGGTATCGTCCCAGTTCTGAGCCGGGATCAACGGGGTGGTGGCCGCGCCCAACAGGGCGCTGGCCAGCCGTGGCACGACGATGATGGCGCGCTCGTCCTGGCCGAGGCGGGCAAAGGCCAGCACCTGGTCGGCGTGGCGGCCCTGTACCCTCAGCGGCAGGTAGGCGCCGCGCTGGAACAGCTCGGGATGGGCCTGGCGGGCGTCCAGCACGCGGGCCACCAGGGCCTGCTTGATGCGGCCATCGCGCCAGTGGGCGAGCAGTTCGGCCAGGGGCGTGCCGTCGTCGAGGCTGGCGCGCCTGGCCGGGTAGTCCACCGGGCGGCGGTTGTCCGGGTCGACCAGCGAGAGGTCCCAGTACTCGTTGCCCTGGTACAGGTCCGGCACGCCGGGGGTGGTCATGCGCAGCAGGCACTGCACCAGGCCGTTCAAGGCGCCAGGGCAGGCCAGGCGCTGCGCGGCCTCATGCAGGGACTGGCGCAGCTGCTGGTTTTCCTCGTCCAGCAGCAGGCCGTCGACATAGGCCGCGCAAGCCGCCTCGTAGCGTTCGTTGGGCGCGGCCCAGCTGCTGCGCAGCTTGGCTTCGCGCAGGGCCTTGCATTGCCATTGGCGAAGGCGTTCGGCGTAGCGCTTCAGGGCTTGCGGGGCATGCAGGTCGAGGTCCAGCGGCCAACTGCCGAGCAGCGTCTGCAACAGTAGCAGCTCGTCGCCGGGGCTTGGCGCCTGGCCATCGTCCAGTGCCTCGCGTAACGGCGCGGCCAGCTCGCGCCAGTGCTCGACCCGGCTGGCCAGCCAGGGCGCGCGTTCGCTGAGCACGGCCAGCCGTGCGCGGCAGTCTTCGCCGCGCTTGTGGTCGTGGGTGGCGGTGGCCAGCAGGTTGTCGGGAAAGTCGCGCAGGCGGCGCTGGGCTTCGTTGTGGAACCAGGCCGCATCGGCGCTGAAACGCTCGGCATCGAAGCCCACGTCGTTGCGCGACAGCAGCCGGGCGGATCGATAGAAGGCGGTGTCCTCCACGGCCTTGGCGGCGCTGGGGGCGGTCAGTTGCTGGAAGCGCACGCAGGCGTGGCGCAGGTGCTTGCGCGGGCGGCCTGGCGGCAGGTGACGCCAGGGTTGGCCGCCAAGCCAGCGTTCTAGCTGATCGAGCAGCGGCCAGTCGGCTTCCCCCAGCGACTGGCGCGCGCCGGTGAGCGCCTGCTGGAAGAACGCCTCATCCTCGGCAGGTCGGCCGCAGGCGTTGATGTAGGTGCGGTACACCGGGTAGTGCTCGACCAGCGCCTGCAGCGCCCGGCGAATCGCGCCGAGGGTGAGGTCGCGGGTCATCAGGTCGTCGCGGGCCACCTGCAGCAGGGCCTGGGCCACCGACTCGCAGTCGCCGGCCAGGCTGGCGTTGAGCACCAGGTGGCGGGCGATGCGCACCTCCTCGGGGAACTCGGGACGCTCGCTGGTGCTGCGCCATAGTTCGTCCAGGGTGAGCTCGCCCGCAGGGTCGTGCTGCAGCAGCGACACCTGGTTCATGAATTCGTAGCCGGTGGTGCCGTCGGTGAGCCAGTCGCGGTGCAGGTGTTCGCCCGTGCCGAGGATCTTTTCCACGTAGATCGGGAAGTGTGCCAGCGCGGCATCGACGGGGCGTCGCGCCAGCAGCGAATCGACCCGGCGGCGCAGATTGCGGCAGTAGCGGCGCGGATCGGCGAGGCCATCGATATGGTCGATGCGCAGGCCGTCGACCAGGCCACGTTCGATGAGCTCGAACAGCTTGGCGTGGGTGGCCTCGAACACCACGGCACGCTCCACGCGCAGGCCGCCGAGTTCGTTGATGTCGAAGAAGCGCCGCCAGTTGATGTCGTCGGCGGCGGTGCGCCAGCTGGCCAGGCGATAGGTCTGGCGTTCGAGCAGCAAATGCAGGCGCTTGAAGCCTGCTTCGTCGCGGCTGTCGAAGGCGGCGAGGGCCGCTTGCGGATCCGCGCCGGCGGCGGCCAGGCGCGCCAGTTCGCGGTGTAGCGGCTGGGCCTCGGCCAGAGGGTCGGCCGCCTCGCCGAGGGTGCTGAAGTGCGCGGCCAGCGCCTGCAGGCGCGGGTCCTCGGCCTGGCCGAGGATGCGTGGATAGTCCAGTGGGCAGATCGGGAAACGGTGCTCATGGTGGGCGACTTCGAAGCGCCCATGTTGCGCATCGAAGGTCAGCGGGATCTCGCCGTTGTGCAGGGCGGCGCCATAGTCGCTGCCGAGGAACGGCAGCAACAGCTGGCCGGCCAGCAACGGGTCGCTGGAATGCCACTGGATATCGAAGAATTCCGCGTAGGGGCTGCGCCGGCCCCAGGCCAGCAGGCTCTGCCACCAGGGGTTGTCGGCGCCGCCCACGGCCATGTGGTTGGACACGGTGTCGACGATCAGCCCCATGCCATGCTGGCGCAGGGCAGCCACCAGGCGTTCGAGCGCCGCCTCGCCGCCGAGTTCGGGATTGACCCGGGTCGGATCGACCACGTCATAGCCATGGCGCGAGCCTGCGCGGGCGGTGAGGATCGGCGAGGCGTACAGGTGGCTGATACCCAGCCGGGCGAAATAGGGCACCAGCGGTACCGCGTGGTCGAGGGTGAAGTCGCTGTGCAGTTGCAGGCGCAGGGTCGCGGTCAAGGGTTTCATCGGTCACGCTCCCAGGCTTGTTCGCGGGCCTGGGCCAGCAGTTCCAGGCGCCGGGCGGCGTCCTCGTCGTCCAGCAGTTCGCGCACCGGCGCCTTGAAGCGACGGCGCCAGTTGGGATGGCCGGTAGTGGTGCCTGGCAGGTTGGGCTGCTCGTCGCTGCCCAGCAGGTCCTCCAGCGGCACCAGCACCAGCGGTGCGCGGGTATGGCCGACGTAGCGGATCGCCGCGTCGATCAGCGCCGAATCGTCGCGCAGTGGCCCGTAGTTCTGCTCCAGGGTGCGGCGCAGGCCGTCGCGCTCCAGGGCCCGGGTGTGGCGCCAGTGCAGTTCGGTGGCGGCGTCGATCAATTGCAGGCGATGGCTCCAGTCGATGTCCCGGCTGGTCAGCCAGCCGGCGAGCGGCGCCAGGTCATGGGTGCCGGTGGTGGCCAGGGCGTTGTCCGGCCAGTCGAGGATCGGCGTGAACCGGCCTGGTGGTTGCTGCTCGAACGGCAGCACGCGCATGCCCAGCACGGCCTTGTCGGCCAAGCGCTCGCGCAGGCCCTCTGGCACGGTGCCCAGGTCTTCGCCGAGGATGATCGCCTGGTGTCGCACCGACTCCAGTGCCAGCAGGCGCAGCAGGTCGTCCAGCGGGTATTGCAGGTAGGCGCCTTCGCTGGGCTTGGCGCCACGTGGGATCAGCCACAGGCGGCGCAGGCCCATCACATGGTCGATGCGCAGGCCGCCGGCATGGGCCAGGTTGGCCCGCAGCATTTCGATGAAGGCGCGGTAGCCGTTACGCCGCAGGCCTTCGGGGGAGAATGCGCAGATACCCCAGTCTTGCCCGGCGCGGTTGAGGATATCGGGCGGGGCGCCGACATTGAGTTCGGCCAGCAGTTCGTCCTGGCGGCTCCAGGCCTGGCTGCCGGCACCGTCGGCGCCCACTGCCAGGTCGGCGATCAGGCCCACGGCCATGCCGTTGCCGCGCGCCGCATCCTGGGCCCGTTGCAGGCTGCGCTCGGCCAGCCACTGGCAGAAGGCATGGAACTCGACCCGCGCCGGATAGGCGTTGGCGAAGGCCTCGACCTCGGGGTCGTAGGGGTCGTGCCAGGCCTTGGGCCAGTTGCGCCAGTCCGCGCCCAGGCCGCTGCTCACCGCCTCGGCTTGCAGCACTTCGAAGCGGCAGTGGTGTTCCAGTTGCTCGCCGGCGCTGGCGCGGAAACTGTCGAAGTCCGCGCGCAAGGGGTGCTGGCCCTGGCTGAAGTGCCGGTAGAGCGCTTCGAGCAGGCGCAGCCGGGCCCCGGCGGCCCTGGGCCAGTCCACCAGTGTGTGCTGCTCCAGCGCTTCGAGGGTGGCCTGCAGTTCAAAGGCCTCGGTGGCCATGCGCACTTCGCGTTCGCCGAAGACCACGCCTGGGCTGGCGTAGAGCACATTGAGCAGCAGGCGGCTGGACGGCGAATAGGGGCTGTAGTGGTGCTGGTCGAAGGTCGACAGGGTGTGGATCGGGCTGATCGCCAGGGCATCGGCGCCGCGCTCGGCGGCGTGGCGTGCCAGTTGTTCCAGCGCCAGGCAGTCGCCAAAGCCGCCATCGCCGGGGCGCCGCAGGCTGTACAGCTGCACGGCAAGGCCCCAGCAACGGGGTGGGGGTTGCTCCACGCAGTCTTGCAGGGCATGGCAACGCGCCGGTGCCACGGCCACGGTGCAGGTCCGGCCATCGATATCCAGGCGGTGATAGCCCAGGGGCAAGCCGGCCGGCAGCCGCGCTTGGGCGTCCAGGGTCAGGTTGCGCTGGCTGCCGTCTTCCAGGCTGCAGCGCACCTGGCTGGCGGCGCTGAAGTAACGCTGCAGGTCGAGGGGCTGGTTGATGTCCACGGTCAGCAGCGGTGGCAGGTGCTCGCTGTCTTCGGCCTGCTCCACGGCGCGCAGGCTGGCGTCGATCTCGGCAGCGTTGCCAACCGGGTGGCCAAGGCCGGCGAGCACCTGGCGCAGCACGTCATCGCTGACCTGCTGCGGGCGGTTGTTGGCGTCGATCCAGTCGCGGGCCAGGCCCACCTGGGCGGCCAGGCGGTGAAGGGGCTCTGCGCTCATGGCGTCTCCTGGTCGGGGGGCAGCAGGCTGACCACGCAGCTGTGCGCGGCGAGCGTCGAGTCGGGGTGGGCGTTGTCGCTGCTGTCGAACAGGCGGCGGGGCAGGGCCGGCAAGGTGACCGGCTGGGGCTGGGCATCGAGGTTCAGGTCGATGCGCAGCTGCTGGCCGTCGCCCAGGCGCCAGAGGGCGGTCAGCGCCTTGGCGCCGAGTACCTCGCAGCCCTCGGCGCGGGTGCCGGGCAGGTGCGGGATGACATGGCGCCTGCGCAGTTCGAGCAACTGCTGGTAAAGGCCGTGCCAGCCGGCAAGCACCTCTTGTTGCCGAGGTTTGGAGGTCTCGAAGGTGGCCTCGGCGTTGGGGTCGGGTATCTGCTCGCGCTTCTGCGGGTCGGCGAAGGCTTCGAAATGAGCGAACTCGCCACGCCTGCCTTCACGCACGGCATCGGCCAGCGCGTCGTGGAAGTCGGTGAAGAACAGGAACGGCTTGCGGCTGCCGTCGTCGTCGCCCATGAACAGCAGCGGGATCATCGGTGCCAGCAGCAGCAGGGTGGTGGCGGCCTTCAGCGCCTGTGGCGGGCAGAGTCGGGACAGCCGCTCGCCCAGGGCGCGGTTGCCGACCTGGTCGTGGTTCTGCAGGAACAGCACGAAGGCGCTGGGCGGCAGGTGGCTGCTGGGCTCGCCGCGCGGCCTGCCGTGGCGGTCGGGCTGGCCCTGGAACACGAACCCTTCGGCCAGGCAGCGCGCCAACTGCTCGATCGGCCGGTCCTTGTAATCGGCGTAGTAACCCTCGGTTTCGCCGGTCAGCAGTACGTGCAGGGCGTTGTGGCCGTCGTCGTTCCACTGCGCGTCGAAGCCTTGCTCAAGCAGCGTGGCCTGGTTGTGCTCGTTCTCCAGCACCAGCCAGACCTGCCGCCCGGGCTCGACCGTGGCGCGTACGCGCTGGGCCAGTTCGACGAGAAAGTCCGGCTGGTCGATGGCGTGCACCGCGTCCAGGCGCAGGCCGTCGCAGCGGTAGTCGCACAGCCACATCAGGGCGTTCTGGATGAAGAACTCGCGCACCTCGGCGCGGCGGAAGTCGATGGCCGCGCCCCACGGTGTCTGGCGGTCTTCACGGAAAAACGGGCTGGCGTAGCGGTGCAGGTAGTTGCCGTCCGGGCCGAAGTGGTTGTAGACCACGTCCACCAGCACCATCAAGCACTGGCCATGGGCGGCGTCGACCAGCGCGCACAGGTCCTGCGGGCGGCCATAGCTGTGCTGCGGGGCGAACGGCAGCACGCCGTCGTAGCCCCAGTTGCGCTCGCCAGGGAACTGCCCCAGTGGCATCAGCTCGATGGCGCTGACCCCCAGTTCGGCCAGGCGCGGCAGCACCTTGGCCACGCCCGCGTAGCCGTCGAGCAGGCCGACGTGCAGCTCCTGGATCACCGCCTCGTGCCAGGGCCGCCCCTGCCAGGGATGGCGCCACGGGTAGCCGCCCAGATCTACCAGCTCGCTGGGGCCCTGCACGCCCTGGGGCTGGCAGCGCGAGGCCGGGTCAGCCACGCGCAGTCCATCGTCGATCACGAACTGATAGCGCTCGCCCGCCTGGCAGGGGGCGACGCCGGTGTACCATCCATCGTCGTCGGGCAGCAGTGCCACGGGTGGCTGCTGGCCGATCGCCACGCTCACGCTGCGCGCGTCGGGCGCCCACAGGGCGAAGCGCGCCGACGTGGCGTCCAGCAACTGTGCGCCATGCTTGTGCATCGTCGGCTCTCCGCTCAGTAATGGGCGTGCTGTGTCTGCTTCACCAGGTCTTCGTACAGGCGCGCATAGGGTTCCACCGCCTGGCACCAGTTGAACGGCTGGGTCATCGACAGGCAGCGCATGGCATTGAGCAGGTGCTTCTTGCCGTACACATAGAAGGCTCGGCCCAGGGCTTCGCGGTAGCTGTCCACGCTGGAGTCGTCGAACAGGAAGCCGGTCACGCCGTTCTCGATGGTGTCGGCCAGCCCGCCGGTGTTGCGCGCCACCGGCAGCGAGCCGAAGCGCTGGGCGTACATCTGGCTCAGGCCGCAGGGCTCGTAGCGCGATGGCATCAGCAGGAAGTCGCTGCCTGCGAACATGCGCCGGGCGTCGGTCTCGTTGAAGCCGATGCGCACGCCGATGCGGCCGGGGTGACGCAGGGCCAGTTCGCGCATGGCCTGTTCTTCCTCGGGTTCGCCACGGCCGATGATGGCGATCTGGCCGCCTTGTTCGACGATGTAGTCGGCCACGCCCAGGGTCAGGTCCAGGCCTTTCTGGTAGACCAGCCGCGAGACCACGGCGAACAGCGGCCCGTCGCTCGCTTGCAGGCCGAACAGCGCGCGCACCTGGTCGGCATTGCGTGCCTTGGCGTCCCAGTCGTTGATGCTGAAGTTGTGGTCCAGGTGCTGGTCGGTGGCCGAGTCCCAGCTTTCGTCGATACCGTTGGGGATGCCGCCGAGCAGTCCCTGCTGGGCCTTGCTGGCGAGGAAACCGTCCAGGCCGCAGCCGAACTCGGGGGTGGTGATTTCCCGGGCGTAGGTGGCGCTGACCGTGGTGATATGGCTGGCGTAGGCAAGCCCGGCCTTGAGGAACGACAGCTTGCCGTAGAACTCCATGCCTTCCTGCTGCATGGCGTGGTCGGGGATCGCCAGTTCCGGGCTGCAGCCGCGGCTGCACACGCCCTGGTAGGCCAGGTTGTGGATGGTGAACAAGGTCGGGGTGCTCAGGCCGCGCCAGTGCATGTAGGCCGGGGCCAGCCCGGCCGGCCAGTCGTGGGCGTGCACCAGGTCGGGGCGCCAGTGGGCCATGCCTTCGCCGGCGGCGATTTCCGCGGCGGCCAGGCCCAGGCGGGCGAAGCGGATATGATTGTCGGGCCAGTCGCGACCGTTGTTGGCGCCGTAGGGCGTGCCATCACGCTGGTACAGCTCGGGGCAGATCAGCACGTAGATCACCAGGCCGTCGGCCAGATCCATGCGGCCGATCTTGCACGGCGGCAGCGCGGCGTGGCCGCCCAGTTCGCCGACGATGTGAATGGGATTGTCGCTCTCGACCACCTGGCGGTAGCCGGGGATCAGCACCCGCACATCGTGCAGATGGGCCAGGGCGCGGGGCAGGGCGGCGGACACGTCGCCCAGGCCGCCGGTCTTGACCAGGTCGGCGATCTCCGAGGTGACGAACAGGATCTTGCGCTTGTTCGGGTTGTGCTGGCGCTGCGCGCCGGGTGCCTTGACTGTCGGGGCGAGGGACGCAGGCAGCGGCTCGCGGTTATCCGGGTTGAATGACTCTACGTGAGGTTCGACAGCGGCACTGATCATACTTCTCTCCGTCCCTTGTTCTGTTTGCTTGGCGTTGGCTCGTGGGTCTGCTCTCTGATCGTTGTTGCATCTTCGTAGTGCGTCCTTGCCCCAGATTCGTGCGCGCAGGCACGGCACGCTCGGCATTCCCGCCGAATGGCGTATGGACTGGTTGGGGTGTGCGGGCCTGGCGTGAGGAAGTCCTTTTGCGTCGGCCCTACTTAAGTCCTGACCTGCCCGTGTTTTGGAAAGTTCGACTTTTTTACGTCACTTTTTCCGAGCAAAACGCGGGCCGAATCTGGAGTGTAGGGGACGAAACGCAAAGAAAGTGACCCGCTGGTCATTTTTGTCGCGACGGTTTACCCGCGCAAACGTTGGCGAGTTGTTGCAAAATATGAGGCTAGCCAGCGTAGGCGCAGCGAATTCGCGACAGACGCGGCACAACGCAATCAGGAAGGGAAGCTGTGACGAGGTGGGAGCCTGGCAGCTCCCACGCAGAGGGGCGGTGAATCAGAGGCCGGCGGCCTTGCCTTGCACGCGGGCCTGCTCAAGCAGCAGGTTCAGCTGGGCGACCTGCTGGCGCAGGTGATCGCGCTCATCCTTCAACTGGCGCAGCTCGTCGCGGCGCACGGTGACATAGAGGGTCTGGGTGGGAGTGGCAGGCATCAGGGTTCCCATGGGCACACCTCGCATGGCTGGTGACATTTTGAAGCGTAGACGCTTCACGCGGCGCGCATTCTGAATTCTTTGCAGGCCCTTGGGAACTTTTTTGTTTATCGTTGTCGCCCCGTTCGTCGCTGAACCCCACGCAAGAACGCTGGACTAATCTGAAATCTTCAACTGTTGTAAAGCAAAACCTACGGGAGCGTCGTCACATGCAACTGGGAATCATCGGGCTTGGCCGCATGGGCGGCAATATCGCAAGGCGCCTGATGCGCGCAGGTCACAGCACTGTGGTCCACGATCGCAACCGCGAAGCCATCACCACCCTGGAAGGCGAGGGGGCCGTCGGCGCCCACGACCTCGGGGCGCTGGTGCAGAAACTCAAGGCGCCACGCGCGGTGTGGGTCATGCTGCCCGCCGGCGACATCACCGAGCAGACCATCGCGCAACTGGCCGACCTGCTCGAGCCGGGCGACGCCATCATCGATGGTGGCAATACCTTCTACAAGGACGACGTGCGCCGCGCCGCCGAGTTGGGCAAGCGTGGCCTGCACTACCTCGACGTCGGCACCTCCGGCGGCGTGTGGGGCCTGGACCGTGGCTACTGCATGATGATCGGCGGCGAGAAAGAGGTGTTCGAGCGCCTGGAACCGCTGTTCAAGGCCCTCGCCCCGGGCGTCGGCGACATTCCGCGTACCCAGGGCCGCAGCGGCGAGCACGAGCGCGCCGAACACGGTTACATCCACGCTGGCCCGGCCGGCGCCGGTCACTACGTGAAGATGGTGCACAACGGCATCGAGTACGGCCTGATGCAGGCCTACGCCGAAGGCTTCGACCTGCTGCGCAGCAAGGGTGGCCCGGAACTGCCGCAAGAGCAGCGCTTCGACCTCAATGTGGCCGAGATCGCCGAAGTGTGGCGCCGCGGCAGCGTGGTCACTTCCTGGCTGCTGGACCTGACCGCCGACGCGCTGGTCGCCGACCCGCAACTGACCGAATTCAGCGGCTCGGTGTCCGACAGCGGCGAAGGGCGCTGGACCATCGACGCCGCCGTCGAACAGGCCGTGCCGGTACCGGTACTGTCCAGCGCGCTGTTCGCCCGTTTCCGTTCGCGCCAGCAGCAGGGCACCTACGGTGACAAGATCCTCTCCGCCATGCGCCTGGGCTTTGGCGGCCACGTCGAGAAAAAGAAGGACTAAATGAATAAACCGACCATCGCCGCGGCGCCGCCATGCACCTTGTTCCTGTTCGGCGCCAACGGCGACCTGGTCAAGCGCCTGCTGATGCCGGCGCTGTACAACCTCAGCCGTGACGGCCTGCTCGACCGCAACCTGCGTATCGTCGGGGTCGACCACAACCCGGCCACGGCCGAGGACTTTGCCGCGCGCCTGCATGCGTTCATGCAGGCGCGCGACAAGGGCGGGGAAGGGAGTGCCAAGTGCCTGGACGAAAAGCTCTGGGCGCGCCTGGCCAAGCGCCTGGACTATCAGACCGGCGACTTCCTCGACCCCGAGACTTACCAGGCCCTGGCTCGGCGCATCGCTAAAACCGGCCATGGCAATGCCATCTTCTACCTGGCCACCTCGCCACGCTTCTTCCCCGAGGTGGCCCAGCGCCTGGGTGACGCCGGCCTGCTCGACGAGTCGGGCGGCGGCTTTCGCCGGGTGGTGGTGGAGAAACCCTTCGGCACTGACCTTGCCAGCGCCGAAGCGCTCAACGCTTGCCTGCTCAAGGTGATGAACGAACGGCAGATCTACCGCATCGACCATTACCTGGGCAAGGAAACCGTGCAGAACATCCTGGTCAGCCGTTTCTCCAACGGCCTGTTCGAATCGTTCTGGAACAATCATTACATCGACCACGTGCAGATCACCGCCGCCGAAACCGTCGGCGTCGAGACGCGCGGGGCGTTCTACGACAACACCGGCGCCCTGCGCGACATGGTGCCCAACCACCTGTTCCAACTGCTGGCGATGGTCGCCATGGAGCCGCCGGCGGCCTTCGGCGCCGATGCGGTGCGCGGTGAAAAGGCCAAGGTGATCGGCGCCATTCGCCCCTGGTCGCAGAAGATGGCCCTGCGCAATTCCGTGCGTGGCCAGTACGGCGCCGGCAAGCAGGGCCGCAAGAAACTGCCCGGCTACCGCGAGGAGGCCAATGTCGCCCCGCACAGCCAGACCGAGACCTATGTCGCGCTCAAGGTGATGATCGACAACTGGCGCTGGGCGGGGGTGCCGTTCTACCTGCGCACCGGCAAGCGCATGAGCGTGCGCGACACCGAGATCGCCATCTGCTTCAAGCCGGCGCCCTATGCGCAGTTTCGTGAAAGCGAGCTGGAGCGGCCCAAGCCCAACTACCTGAAGATCCAGATCCAGCCCAACGAAGGCATGTGGTTCGACCTGCAGGCCAAGCGCCCGGGGCCGGAGCTGGTGATGGAGAATGTCGAGCTGGGCTTTGCCTACAAGGACTTCTTCAAGATGACCCCGGCGACCGGCTACGAGACGTTGATCTACGACTGCCTTACCGGCGACCAGACCCTGTTCCAGCGCGCCGACAATATCGAGAACGGTTGGCGTGCCGTGCAGCCGTTCCTCGATGCCTGGGCGGCCGAGGGTGGCGAGGTGCATGAGTATGCGGCGGGAGAGGATGGCCCCGAGGCCGGTGACGAGCTGTTGGCGCGGGACAAGCGCGAGTGGCATACGCTGGGATGAGCTTGCGGCGACCTACCGCCGTTGGCGGTAGGTGCGCGGATGTGTCCTACAAGGTGAACGACAGGGCCGAGAACACCATCCCGCCGCTGCCTGCCCAACCCATGCAGAACTGACCTTGCTCGGCTTCGCCCCGGCTCATCGCATCAAAGATGCCGAAGGGAATCGACGCGGTAATGATGTTGCCGGTCTTGTGCCCGACGTGATGCAACTTGTGATCGACGCCGATCATCTGGCCAATATGTTCCCACATCTTTGGCGAGCCGGTATGGATGAACACTTTGTGCACATCGTCCGCCGAGAGTTTTTGCATGTTGAACACTTTTATCGCTTCGTTGCGACCATCTTCGTGCAGGGCGGCGGCATAGGAGTTGAATTGATACTGGCCACCGGTAGGTTCGATCTTGGCGATGTCCGCCTCGTTGCAGAACAGTTTCCAGTCCGGCAACGAGATCGTCGACAAGTCACTCAGGTCAGGTCGGTTGATGTACGAGAACTTGAAGTTGTCCGTTGCTTCGTTACTGAGGATGGTGACAACGGCGGCCTCTCCGATGGTAAAGCTCGGAAACTTGTAGGCCAGTTCGGCCGGCGATTGTAGCGAGAAGTTCTTGGGCATCACCGGCCCGCCCGCCGACATGCCGAACTCCATGTTGACAATGGCGGCGTAGCGGATTTCACCCGCTTGCATCTTGCTGTTGATGACGTCCATGGCTGTCACCCAGCCGTTGCAGGCGTCGACCACGTCGAAGTTGCGGCAGTTCAGGCCCAGGGCCTTGGCGATGAAGGTGCTGTTGGCGGGCTCGATAAAACCGCGGGTGACGTTGGGATAGACCAGCAGGTCCAGGTCGGCCTTGCTGATATTGGCTTGAGCCAGGGCGGCGTCGAAGGCGGTTTCCATCAACTGCATGGGTTTCTCGTCGGCTGCCAGCCAATGGCGTGTGTCGCTGCCACTTTTTTCCAGTAACTTGCCGATGGTTTTCAACGTTTTCGGCAGGTCATCCTGGAAGGTGCGTCTGGAATGTTCCTCGACCAGGTTGATCACGTCCTGGTTGCTGACGCGGCGTGATGGCAGTATTCCGGAGAGTCCGATGATCTTCATATGACATCCTTGTCTTTGGATATTGATTAAATACGATTTTTACGTGCTGACAGTGGTTTGCTCATCCTTGTAAGTAGCCACTGGTCCAGTACTTCTAGCATAGGTAAGTGGCGAATCAAGGGCGTGAGACTGTCTATTGATCTGCATCAAGGAACGTGACTGCGCTTAATCCAGGTTGAGGTGTCCGTGGCCGATTCGTTAAGTTGTCATTTGGATAGGGTTTGTTGGTTTAAGTATTAAATACGGTGACTTGTCGATGCACTTCTTGC
>NZ_SOZA01000060.1 GCF_004519305.1 Pseudomonas sp. RIT623
AAGTAGAGAGTACAGAGATTCGCTGAAACGTCCCTGCTGGACGGGTCGGCATACAGAATTTCTTGACGACCATAGAGCATTGGAACCACCTGATCCCATCCCGAACTCAGCAGTGAAACGATGCATCGCCGATGGTAGTGTGGGGCTTCCCCATGTGAGAGTAGGTCATCGTCAAGATTCATTTCGCAAAACCCCTATCTGCGTAAGCAGGTAGGGGTTTTGTCTTTGTGGCGGCAAAACATCCAGGCATGTGTGGTCCCTGTAGGAGCGGCCTTGTGTCGCGATCGGGCGCGCAGCGGCCGCAAAACCTGCAGCCTCGGTCCTCCAGGAAAATCGCGTCGCCTGGTTCGCCAGCAAGGCTGGCTCCTACAGGCCGCTGGCGGGCGGCGAACACCGGCGCAGCCGGCGCCATCCACCGCGTCGCCTGGTTCGCCAGCAAGCTGGCTCTTACGGGCCCGAGACATGACGCAAGGCCATGGCCGTGACGTCTGCTTGAGAAACAAAAAGGCCGCTCCCGATGGGAGCGGCCTTGTTGTTTCTACCTGCCTACTGGCGCTATCAGCTCAGCAGATTACGCACATTGCCCATGGCTTCATCAGCGAACCCCTGCAGGAACGCCTGGAACCCCGGCAGGGCTTCGGGCCCGCCTTCCCATGGCTCGGCCTGGATCGTCCAGGTGGCGCGGCTGCGGCTATCCTCGAGCGCCACCACTTCCATGGCCGCCCATAGGTTGCCGATGTTCAGGCTGGTGTAGATCAGGCTCCAGGTCATGTTCATGGCCTGGTCATCCCGCGAGTTCAACTGCTCGATCACCACGTTGCCATCCTTGAACAGCTTCTTGCGCACCGAACGCACGCCTTGGCCTGTCATCTCGATATGCGCCAAGGCGGGGATGAATACCGGGAAGCCGGCAAAGTTGCCGACGATGTTCCACACACTGGCGGCCGGCGCGGCGATCTCGACGCTGGACACCACCTGGCAGCCTTGGGGGTTGCGGATCAGGGTATCGGGTTTGCATGTTTGCATGTCGTAGTGCTCCTGTTGGGTATGAAAGAATCAGATAAAGCCAATATCGGCCAGGTAGCGGCAGCCGCGGCCAAGCAGCTCGGGGCTTTTGCTGGGGTAGTGGCTCCCCATGCGCAACACGCCAGCACGGGCGTTGTCATGGGCGATGCCGGATATGTCACCAATGTCTTCCTCGAAGCCGTCCAGATAGAAGCCCAGGACGTCATACAGCGCGTTGTCGCGGTCGACACGGCTCAACTGGCGTTGCCACTGCTCGACACTGACCAGCTCGAAGGCATGGCCCTGGGCGCGGAAGGACGCCAGGTAGTCACGCCAACGCAAGGGCTCGGGATTGTGCAGGTTGAACACGCAGTGGCCGCTTTGGTGGCGGCTGCCGTGGAAGGCGATGAACCGGGCCAGGAAGTCCACGGGCATGAGGTCGAAGTCGATCTCAAGACCTGGCACCTGACCCAGTTGCAACGACCCCTTGAGCATCAGCATCAGGCGGTTGCGCTGGGGTTGGCAGGCGCCGGTGCGGCTGTCGAAGGTGATGTTGCCGGGGCGGAACAGGTTGACCCACACCCCCTGTGCGCGAGCGCGACTGAGGATGCGCTCGCCGACCCACTTGCTCAGGTTGTAGCCATTGCGGATGTAGATGGGTGGAGTCGGCGCCGGGTCTGCTTCCAGCACACGCCCGTCATCGCCGACCGCGCTGCAGGCGGACAGGGTCGAGACGAAGTTGAAGATCTTCTTGCGGCGTCCTTCGCACAAGCGCAGGCACTCGAACAGCGGCTCGATGTTGTCGGCCGCGAGCACCTGGTAGTCGAGCACATGGTTGACCTGCGCCGCGTTGTGCAGCAAGGCGCCATAGCCGTTGTCCAGGTAGTCGTAGTCGGCCTGGGCAAGCCCCAGGCGCGGCTTGCGCAGGTCGGCCTCGAACACCCGCACGCGGCCCAGATCCAGGGTGATGTGGTTGTCGTGCAGCGCTTGGGCGAAGCGTTCGGTCGCCGACACCCCGTCGCCACGCCGGACCAGGCAGGCGACTTCGCTGGCCCCCCAGTCCAGCAAGGCCTCGACCAGGTGTACACCGAGGAAGCTGTTGGCCCCGGTGACGATCACCTTGTGTACATCGCCCAGGCGATCCACCGGCAGTACCTGCAGGTCGAGCGCGCGATTGGCATCCTGCTCCAGGCGCACCAACGATGTACTTGTGCCCGCGTCTTCGCCATCGAGCAGCGCTCCCAGGCGTTGCAGGGTTGGCTGCTCGATGAACCGGTTGATTGCCACGCCCTGGCCGAACTGCTGGCGAACCTCCAGCAACAAGCGCGACAGCAGGATCGAGTGGCCGCCGAGGTTGAAGAAGCTGTCGTCGCAGGAGATATCCGTCTCTGGCAACTCCAGCAGCGTGCTCCACAGGCCAGCCAGGCGCTGCTCGGTCGCCGTCCGTGGCGCCAGGCGCTGGCTGCTTGGCAGTGCCAAGGGGCGAAGTGCCAGGCTCCGGCGGTCGACCTTGCCATTGGCGGTGTATGGCATTTGCTCCAGCACCTGGTAGAACATCGGGCGCATGTAGTCGGGCAACTGCTGTTCGGCGTGTTCGCGCAAGCGCTGCGCGGCAGCGTCGCACTCGGGGTGGGCGACGAACGCCAGAACCCGACGCTGGGCGTCGATCACCACCGCCACCTGAGCGTACAGGCGGCTATCGCGCAGACAGTGCTCGATCTCCTCGGGCTCGACGCGGAAGCCGCGGATCTTCACCTGGTTGTCGCGCCGCCCGCATATCTCGATGCCGTGTTCGCCCCACTTGCCGATATCGCCCGTGCGATAGGCGCGCAACCGACGGCCGTCGGGCAGCTCGAGCTCGACGAAGCGCTCGGCGCTCAGGCTGGGGTTGTTCAGGTAGCCGAGGCCGACACCAGGACCGCTGATATACAGCTCGCCGGGGGTCTGCTCGAGCACTGGCCGCAGCTCGGGGTCGAGGAGCAGCACCTGGGTGTTGGCGATGGGCACCCCAAGATTACGGTTGCTGTCGCCACTGGCGAATACCCGGGTGGTCGCCAGCACTGTCGTCTCGGTCGGCCCATAGATGTTGTGCAACCGGCACTGCCCGGATAACCGTGCGATGACTTCGGGCTCGCAGACATCGCCCCCGGTAATCAGGTGACGCAGGCCTAGGTGCGCATCGCGCGGCAGGATGCTCAACAGAGCCGGTGGCAGGAAGGCATGAGTGATTTCCTGGCTGTGGATAAGCTGCAGCAGGCGCTGTGGGTCGCGCCGTTGATCTTCGCTGGGCAGGACCAGTTCGGCGGCACAGGCGAAGGTTGGCAGGATGTCCAGCAGGGAGGCATCGAAGCCGATGGTGGAGAATTGCAGGACCCGGGCCTGGCTATCCAACGCCACATGCTCCTGGTACCAGGCCATGAAATGCGTCAGGTTGCGCTGGCTGAGCAGCACGCCCTTGGGCTGGCCGGTGGTGCCGGAGGTATAGATCGCCACGCAAGGGTGATCGGGCGGTGTATCGCGCACCGCCAGGCTGGGTAACTCGGATTGTGTGGCGTCAACCAGGTTACGCACATCCAGTTGCAAGATATCCACAGGCTGCTGGCCATCGTGAAGCAGTACGCAGGCACCGGCATCGGCAAGGATGCGCTGCCGCCGCTCGGCTGGTGTGGTCGGGTCCAGTGGCAGGTAGATGGCGGCGCTGCCCAGCACCGCCAGCAGGCTGGCGTAAAGCGCGGGCGACTTGTCCATGCACACGGCGACCACCGGCGCATTTACCCCACATGGCAGTAGCGGCAGCAGGGCGCGCTGGATACCCAACGCCCGTGCATGCAGTTGCCGGTAGCTGTAGCGCTGGCCGTCCTGGTTCAGCGCCGGACGATGTGCTTGTTGCCATAAGCTGCGTTGCAACTGCTCGACCAGGCCGGTCTCGGCGCTTTCCAAGAGGTCGGCCCGCAGCGTGCGGTTGAACGGATGGCGGTAGGCCAGGGCTTCGAGCCAGTCCAGGCCATGTTCGCGTTCCTGCTCGCCGGGGGTGACCGTAGGAGCCTCTTGCAGGTATTGCGGATTGCGGGCGAAACGGGTGATGTGCAGCGCGAGCTGTTCGACCAAGGCCTGCTGCGCAGCCTCACGCAGTTGCTGGCCGTTGCCAGAGGTCGGGGAGGCCACCGGCATGCGACCAATCAGGCGCTGAGCGCTGGCATTGCCGCACCAGCAAAGGGTTTCCAGGCGCGGCAGAGTGTTGCTGAAGCTGGCACCCAGGCGCAGGCGTAGCAGGGGGGCAGGCCCCAGCAGCTGCCAGTCGCTACTGGCCAGGACCAGGCTGCCGTCCTCCACCACCAGGCTCGGCGTGGTCGCCAGATGTTGGCGCAGGGTGTCGCCACTCTTGGCCTGGGCAATGCCGTGGCCGTGCGCGTCGAGAGTCTGGGCCAGCAGGCCAAGGGTGGGACTGGCTCCCACCAGGAGTATGTCGAGGCGTCTCATCTCGGGATCCTCAGGGCAGGTAGTCGCGCAGCGCGTCTTGCACGCAAGGCGACTCGAGCATGCTGCTGGCGCGGAAGAAGCGCAGGATGTTGCCCAGCAGCGGATGCTGGTGGTTGATCGGGTAGGCCAGCGCCTGCGCTTCCTCGCGCAAGGCCTGCCGCACCGACTCGGGCACCGGCAATGCGGCAATCAGGGCGCAGTCGAAGGCTTGCTGGATGTCGCTGGTCAGGTACTGGCGCAGGAACACCGGCAGGACCGCGGCGATGGCCTGGCGCTCGGCTTCGGCCGCGGACTGCCAGTACAGGCGCGTCAGCCTGGCCCAGAAGCTCGAGTGACGGCCTTCGTCGAGCAGGTGGTCGGCCATCAACCCCTTCACCGAGGGCTTGACCGAGTCATCGCGGGCGAAGGCCGCGACATCGTCGGTCAGGGTGTTTTCGGCAATCCCCACGCAGATCAGCTCCAGGGCGTCCCGCAGGGCCTCGGGCACTCGTTCCAGAGCGGCTGGGATGGCGCGGCTGAGCTCGATTTCCTGGGGCAGGACGATGGGCTCCACGCCGGTCAAGGCGATGGTCTGCTGGAGGAAGTCCATCGCCACCAGGGCGTGGTAGTCCTCGTCGACGACCACGGTCATGGCGTCATAGCGGCAGGCGAACGGAAAGCGTACGGCGAAACGGTCCTTGGCGATGCGTCGGGCTGTGCGGTCGACGATTTCGGTCTCGAAGATCACCACGTCGTTGATGAACTTGTAGAGGCTCTGCACCAGGACGAAGTCGCGCAGCTGCGGGCACTCGCGCTGGAAGGTGGCGCCCAGTACCATGGGCTGGCGACTGAGCGGGTAGATCAGCCGCTGGTCATCCTCCACCCGCCGCCTTGGGCGGGTGCGGATGGTCGCGCGCTCTTCCCAGGCGTCGGCGAAGGAACGGTAGTCGAGCGCATTCATGGCGTGACCTCGGCAATCGGCGCCTGCAACGTGGCCCGCAGGCGGTCCCACAGGGCCATGCGGCTGTCCACGGCGGCGATGGCGGCGGCATAGACGTCTTCCTGGCGCTGTGGGTCGCCAGCGACCAGGCGGGCCAGCAACTGTTCGGCGGCGGGGCCGTGATCCTCGGAGTCGACCTCGATGTGGCGCTGCAGGTAGTAACGGAATGTCGGTGCCTGCTCGTTGCCGATGCCCCATTCGTCGAGAATCTGCTGGAACATCATCGGGATGACACTTTCCCGGCCATGCAGGAACGCGGCGGCGACGCCATGGGCCGGGGCCTGCAGGGCGGTTTCCAAGGTATCGCGGACGAAACGTTGCGCCGCCTCGCTGGCACCGGCGCGTTGCAGCGCTTCATGGGCAGCGACGCCCTGCTGCTGGAGGCTGATGAATCGCTCGATGGCCACGGTGCTGGCGCCAACCTCGCGCATGGCATCCAGGTACAGCTCGAAATGGCTGTAGTGACCATGGTCGAGACGATCGTCCGACTCCTCGCCCAGCACGATTTCGTTGATCAGACGAGCGGCGGCGGGGTCGCTCGGGGGCAGCCAGGGCAGGCTGACGCAGGTCAGCTCCTGTTGTAGTCGCTTGGTTAGCGACATGAAGTCCCAGACGGCGAATACATGGGTTTCCATGAACCGCCGCAAGGTCGCCAACGAGTCGATTTCAGAAAACAATGGGTGACGGGAAAGCTCAAGTTTCTTGTCGGAAAGTGTGCGCTTTAAAGGGTTCATGGAAAAGTCCGCTGTTATCGGGTTTCAGGGTTCTGGATGACCGTGCAACCTGTGGCGCTCTTAAGTTCTAGGCGAGCAAATACCTCGAACGAAGTTTCGATGACGAACAGGCTGCAAGAGCCGCAGGGCTGTTTGTAGCCGAGAAACTACGGGATTTCCGGGCCGGCCGTGCTTGGCGATATAAAAGTTAGATCAACTTGCAAGTGTGCTGCAATTGTTTTTTTAGTTATTTGTTGTGTGGTGTTTTTTAAGATAATAGTTATTCGAATAAAACAGTTGGTTGGTTTTATTTTGGCAATAAGTGCTCCTTCCGATAATTAACTATCAGAAAATTCGGACGCAGAGTGAATGCCTCACTCGGAGCACTGATAAACGGAGTTTGGGGGGGCGTGATTATTCAGGGGCGGCTGATCGTTTGCGGTCCTTGCCCGGTGCCAGAGTCCTTCTGCAGGTGAATGAGGGCGCAGGCGACCAGGCCCGTTACTGATGATCAGCGGTCGCTGCGGGAGAGTAGAGTGTGCTCAAAATGCTGGCACTGCCATGGCCTGCAACAGCCCAGGCAGCTCAAATGCCTGAAATCGCCGTTTCAGCGCCTTAGAAGCTGAGCAGCCCGAGGTGGGTGTTGAAGATCCGCACCAGGCGCTGGTTGAGCATTGATGAGTCGACCGGGCTGGCCGGCATCTCGATCAACTCCAGCGCGCGTCGGGCCTGGCGGTGCCAACCGAGCATGGCGGCCAGTGACCCTGGGGGGTACAGCACGGTGATCGGCACCTGCAGGGCCGGGTGGGAAAGGCCAGTGGCGGTGTATGCGGGGTTGTCACAGCTTGAAACAAACAAATGCCGGGTCTGCCCAGGGTAGGCGCCCTGGGCCAGATGGGTCAGGGCCAATGCGACATGAGCTCCCTGGTCTTGGCCAAACAGGGCATGGGGCTGCGCCAAGTAGGGCTGCAAGTGCTCGGCCAGGGTCTTGGCCAGCTCGCTGGCCGGTTGCGTCGGCTCGAGTGCGTCGGGCACAACGGTGGCGGGTACGTCAACCGCGACCAGTTCGATGGGGTCGCTGAGGGTGCGTGCCCAGGTGCGGTACTGGATAAGCTGCTGTCGGGTACAGGCCAGGCAGATCAGGCGGACCCTGGACGGTGTTTCGGTCGAGGATTGCTGTCGCGTCTGCACGTGCACTGCCGTTCCTTATGCCGGATCGTCCGAACTTGGGCGGCATGGCCGCCGAATGGGATCAGTTGGCCGCTTGCCGATCGAGGTAGTTGCGAATGGTGCGGGCGGCGTTGTTCAGATGCGCCTCCAACAGGGTGACGGCTTCGTCCACCAGTTTGTCGCTGGCGGCATCGACCAGGGCGATATGGTCATCCTGGGTCAACTTGCCCAGGCCCATCGACGACAGGTGGAAGCGCAGGAAGCGTTCCTCCTCGTTGAGTTCGACCTCAATCATGCGCAGCAGCTTCTGGTTGTGCGCCTTGCGGTAGAGGGCCATGTGCAGCAGGCGATTGAGCCGGCCAATCTCGGCGTGGCGGGTCTCGGTTTCCAGCTGGCGGATGAAGCCCCTGGCCTGGGCGATATCCTCGGCGTCGAGCAAGGGGATCGATTGGCGCAGTGCTTCGGTTTCGAGGATCACGCGCAGCGCATAGGTGTCCACGGCGTCTTCACCGATCAACGGGGCGACCACGGCGCCCTTGTGCATCACCACCTGCAGCAGTGACTGGGCCTCGAGCTGGCGCAACGCCTCGCGCACCGGCATGCGGCTAACGCCGAACAGGGTCGCCAGCTCTTGCTGGCGCAGGGCTGTGCCTGGCGGCAGGCGACCGTCGAGGATGGCGCTGCGCAGGCGCTCTTCGATGACACCGCGGGCCAGGTGCGCCGGTACCTGTTCGCTGCCCAGCACGGTGCTCAGGAGTTTGGGTTTATCAGCCACGCGGGGTTCGCCTCGGCAACGTCAATATTGGATCCAATAACCCTAGTGAGGGAGGGGTGGCCTTGTCAAATGGATTGATCGGCGGCGGCGTCGCAGCGTGATCGCAAAACGCGGCTATCGTGAAGCAAGTCGGCAGTGTTGTGAAGCCAGACAAGGCCGTCAGACCTTGTGCGAAGCGGGTTTGCCGACAGTTGGCGGCATGATCGCACGGTGCCATTGTCTTTTCTTGCCGCTGCCCGCACCATCGCTGCTTTCGAATGATCAGAACAGGTGCCCGCAGTGGCGATACCCTGGACCTTCCATGCGACCACGCGCCGTCTCGGGCTGGCCCTGCTGCTGGGCTGCCTGCTGCTGGGCGGCACGCAGGCGGACTGGGACTTCTCCCAGATCAGCCGCCGCGCCCAGGCGTTGTACGGCACGCTGGGCGCGGGCCAGGGCCGGATCGACGCCTGGCAGAACCTGCTGGCGACCCAGAAGCAAGGGAGCGAGCTGGAGCAGTTGCAGGTGGTCAACCTGTTCTTCAACAAGCAGCTGCGTTATGTCGAAGACATCGACCTGTGGCATGAGGTCGACTACTGGGCCACGCCGGTCCAGTCGCTGATCAAGGGTGCCGGCGACTGCGAAGACTACGCCATCGCCAAGTACTTCAGCCTGCGGCGCATGGGCATCCCCGCGGAAAAACTGCGCATCACCTACGTCAAGGCCCTGCGCCAGAACCGCGCGCACATGGTCCTGACCTATTATTCAAACCCACAGGCCCAGCCGCTGGTGCTCGACAGCCTGATGGACGCGATCAAGCCGGCTAGCCAGCGTACCGACCTGCTGCCGGTCTATGCCTTCAACGGTGAAGGCCTGTGGCTGACCGGCGCTGCGGGTAACAAGAAGGTCGGCGACACCAAGCGCCTGTCACGCTGGCAGGACTTGCTGAAGAAAATGCAGGCCGAAGGGTTCCCGGCCGAACCGGTTTACTGAAGGAGCACAGATGTCACTGTTCAAACAATTGCTGCTAGCCATTTGCCTGTTCCTGGTGGTCGCCTTCAGTGGCAGCTTCATGGTCAGCCTGGAGAGCTCGCGCAGCCAGTACGTCAATCAACTGCGCTCCCACGCCCAGGACGCGGCCACCGCGCTGGCGCTGTCGCTGACGCCGAACATCGACGACCCGGCAATGGTCGAGCTAATGGTCAGTTCGATCTTCGACAGTGGCTACTACTCCAGCATCAAGGTCATCGACCTGGGCTCCAACGCGGTGCTGGTCGAGCGCCACGCCGAACCCGACACGGGCGGTGTGCCGGGTTGGTTTATCCACCTGATCGGCCTGGAGCCAGCTGGCGGCGATGCCATCGTCAGCCGCGGCTGGCAGCAAGCGGCGCGGGTCGAGGTGATCAGCCATCCGATGTTCGCTTTGGCCAAGCTGTGGCAGAGCGCCCTGGGCAGCCTGGGCTGGTTGCTGCTGTGCGGCGCGGTGAGCGCGGTGCTGGGGGCGCTGCTGCTGCGTCGCCAATTGCGGCCGCTGGACTACATGGTGGCGCAGTCCCACGCCATCGCCCGGCGTGAGTTCCTGAGCCTGCCAGAGTTGCCACGCACGCCTGAACTGCGTCGGGTGGTGCAGGCGATGAACCAGATGGTCGAGAAGCTCAAGGCACTGTTCACCGAGCAGGCCGAACGCAGCGAGAAGCTACGCGCCGAGTCGTACCAGGACAGCCTCACTGGCTTGGCCAACCGTCGGTACTTTGAAATGCAGCTCAATGCCCGTGTCAGCAACCTGGAGGAAGCTCGCGCCGGCTACCTGCTGTTGCTGCGGGTACAGGACCTGGCCGGCCTCAACGCCCGCCTGGGTGGCCAGCGCACCGACCAGTTGCTGCAGGCGGTGGGTGAACAGCTGCGGCGCACCTGCGCCAATTTCCCTGAAACCAACGACCTGATCACCCGCAGCCGCGGTGGCGAGTTCGCCGTGCTGGCGCCGGGCATGGTCCACGACGAGGCGATCCAGTTGGCCCAGGCCCTGGAGGCCACCTTGCAGAGCCTGCATGAAACCGGCGCCAGCGATGTCGACCCGGTGGCCTGCATCGGCCTGGCGCCTTACAGCCCAGGCGATGCGCCGCAGGCGCTGCTCAAGCTCGCCGACGAAGCCCTGGCCCGCGCCGAGAGCCAGCCGGAGCCGGGCTGGGTATGCCTGGAGCAGGGCGCCGCAGGCCAGGCCGCCGACAGCCACCATGCCTGGCACACGCGCCTGGACCAGGCGCTGGCCAAGGGGCAGTTCGAGCTGTTCTTCCAGCCGGTGGTGGACAGCAAGGCGCCGGACAAGGTGCTGCACTACAAGGTCATCTCACGCCTGCACGATGCCGAGGGCGAAGCCCTGGCGGCGGGGCGCTTCCTGCCCTGGCTGGAGCGTTTCGGTTGGATGGCGCGCCTGGACCTGCTGGTGCTGGAGAAGGTCCTCAGGCACTTGCAGGGGCATGGCGAGTCGCTGGCGCTCAACCTGTCCGCCGCGACCCTGGCCGACCCCAGGGCGTTGCAGCGGGTCTATGACCTGCTGGGCCAACACAATGCACTCGGGCCGCGCTTGACCTTCGAGATCGGCGAGGAGCAACTGCCCGAGCAGTCGGTGCTCGAGCAACTGACCCGGCGCCTGCGCGGGCTGGGCTTCAGCCTGGCGCTGCAGCGCTTTGGCGGGCGCTTCAGCATGATCGGCAACCTAGCGCACCTGGGGCTGGCCTATCTGAAGATCGACGGCGGCTATATTCGCAACATCGACCACGAGCGGCACAAGCGCCTGTTCATCGAGGCCATCCAGCGCGCGGCGCACAGCATCGACCTGCCACTGATTGCCGAGCGGGTCGAGACCGAAGGGGAGTTGAAGGTGCTGCGCGAGATGGGTGTGCAGGGGATTCAGGGGCAACTGGTGGGCGAGCCTGCGCCCTGGCGTTGAATGGGAAGGTTTGTTCGCCGGCAAGCTGGCTCCTACGTGATGCTGTGGGAGCCGGCACGCTGGTGAATCGGGCGGCTCAGATCAACCCGCCTTCCTCGTCTTCCTCGATCAGGTTGTTCAGGCTGCCCAGCGCCTTGCGCGCGCTGGAGCGGTTGAGCAACTTGGCCTGGGCGCCAGGAGGCAGGTCGGTGATGCTGAACACGCCCTTGGCGGTGAGCACCTCGATCAGGTCCTCCAGCACCCGGATCATGTCCAGGTCGCTCTGCTTGAGCTGCTTGAGGCTGTTTTCCACGACGTCGTCGGCGAACCACGCCTGGATCTCGGCACTGTCGGCCGGGACCATGTCCGTATACTCATCAAACGGGGCGGCTTCCACCCGCAGCAACTGGCCGGCGGCGTCGCGGTGCACGTAGAACATGGCGTGATCCCTCGTCACGATGATTCCTTCTTGGTGTCAGCAGCATAGGCAAAGTTCACCAGGCCTGCTGGCCTGGTGCACGAGTATGCGCGGGAAGCGTTGGCTGGGGAACCCCGCCCGCCGCGGCGACGGTCCTTGCAGGCCGCCGCCGGGGGGCAGCATCAGCTGTTGGAGTTGTCGATCTTGATGGTCGGGTCGGCACCGCTGATCAACGAATTGATCGTGGTGTTCGACCAGTTCACACCTTCGAGCTTGATGGTCACGTCGGCGTTGGCCAGGCCACCGGCGGCGTTGAGCTTGCCCTCGGTGCTGACCTGCAGGGTCGACTCGCCGCCGACCGTGGTGATCTTCAGGAAGTTGTCGATGGTGCTGGCCTTCTCACCCTGGAGCAGGTCGCTCAGGTCGAGGCGGTCGCCTTCCTTGACGTTGAAGTCCTTGATCACGTCCTTGCCCAGGTCGCCGGCCTTCCACACGAAGGTGTCGGCGCCACTGCCACCGATGAGGATGTCGTCGCCCTTGCCGCCGATGAGGATGTCGTTGCCGGCACCACCCAGCAGGACGTCATTGCCTTTGCCACCGTCGAGGATGTCGTTGCCACCCTGGCCGAAGATGATGTCGTTGCCGTTACCGCCGAGCAGGGTGTCGGCGCCATCGTTGCTGCGCGAGATGTCGAACTCGGTGTAGTGCTCGGTGATGTACTTGTGCATCGCCCGCGCATCGACATCGCCCGCCGTGACGCCGGTCTTGCCGGCGACATAGGCCTGGATCGCCTCGACGCCGGTACCGGCGATGCCGTCGAAGGTCATCAGGTCGCCGAAGATGATGTCGTTGCCGTCGCCGCCATTGACCGTGTCGTTTCCGGGCAGGGTGACCTCGGTGTGGCCGAGAATTGCTTCGGCCAACTTGCTTGGGTCGATATTGGTCTGTGGTTTTCCATCGGAATCGAATTGCTTCAATACCGATTCATCCACCCCTTTGTTGAGACCGATGGCTTCGACATTGGACAGGCCGGCGAGCAGCTTATAGCTATCGAGCGAGTTCTTCACCGCATCGGTACTGCTGTTGCCGTAGTCATAGGCCCGCGTGGACAGTTCGTAGCCACCGTTGCCTTCGGCATGCAGTTCACCGGAAACGCCGTTGTAGAGCCAGCCGTTCTGATAGTACTGGACCTTGAGGTTGCCAGCGCTATCAATGGTGATCTTGGTATTACTGTCTACCCAGTCGTTAACCGTCATGCCCGGCTTGTAATTGATCGAAGCCAGGTAGGTGTCCATCGATACGCCAGACCGGCCCAGCATCGGGTCACCGTTCTCGTTGGCCTGGTAGACGTTTGGCGCGCCATCGGTAATGAAAAACGTCTGATTGTCGCCTTTACTACCGGCTTTCTGAAGATCCTGGAACCAGTTGGCGGTGGTCTTGAAGGCATCCTCGTAGTTCGTGTAGCCGCTATCCTTGTCGAGCTTCAGGTTGTTCAAGGCGTTAAGCAAGGTCTGCTTGCCTGCCTCGTCCAGGGTGACCGTGACGGTGCTCTTGACCTTAGCGGCAAAGTCTACCAACAGAATGTTCACCGTGCCCGGCTTGTCGCCTTTCACACTGGCGGCCAGCGTGTTGAATACCGACTCCAGGGATTTTTTCGCCGCCGCCACACCGGCAGTGCCCATGCTGTTCGAGGTGTCGACGATGAAGGCCAGGTTGTAGTCCTTGCCGGGCGTCACATGCAGGCCCGCAACGTCCGCTACGACGATGTCGTTGCCATCGGTGCCCATCACGTTGTCGTTGTCCGACGACAGGTTGCTGGTGTTGTAGCTCTGCGGGTAGACGTTGACCTTGATGGTGCCTTCGCTGGTGGCGGTGCTGCCGCCAACGCTTTCGCTGGAGGTCGAGGTGACCTTCACGTCGAACTGGCCGTGGTAGTAGGCCGGTGGCTTGATGGTCAGGCTGCCCAGGTTCCAGCCGGTGACGTCCACTGCGTCCTTGCCGACGGTGACGGTGTGGCCGGCGCCATCGGACAGCACCGAGCCTGCCGGGATGCCGCCGAGCTTGACGCTCAGGCTCTCGGAACCATCGGTGTCGGTCAGGTTGGTGCTGATGCCCACCAGCTTGACCGGTGCGCCGTTCTCGCTGCCTTCGTTGAGCTTGTAGCCGTCGTAGTAGCCCTGGCCATTGCTGCCGTGCAGGTCGGAGACAGTCACGCCGGCATTGCTCAGGTCGTTGACGCTCGGGTACATCGGGATGTTCGAGCTGTTCAGGTCCATGGCCGCGCCGTTGTTGACGCGGATGTTGACGTCCAGGCTGCCGGGGCCGGCCTGGTTGGCGTTGTAGATCTCCAGGGTGTAGTAACCGCTGCTGGTCGGGGTGAAGCTGCCGGAGATCGCGCCGCTGCTCGAACCCCAGATGCCGCTGGCGACGTTCTTGCCGCCGACGACGATCTGCAGGCTGTCATCGGCGGTGCCGGTGAAGGAATAGGTCTTGCCGGCTTCCAGGTAGATCAGGCCGGACGTTTTCGAGCCGCTGCCCGGGGTGACGTTGCTGGTCGAGTCGACACCGGTGACCGTCTCGGTCTTGCTGGCATTGCCGGAGTTGGCGAATACGTTCTTCAGCGTATCGCCGGAGATGCCGTTGCCATTGCTGCCCAGGCCGCTGAGGTTGTTCCAGGTTTCCTTGACCAGGCCGATCGAGTTGACGTTGTTGTTGCCGATGTTCAGGTCTGGCTTGTCGGCCACTGGGCGAATGTCGACCTTCATGGTCGCTTCGTTGCCCAGGTTGGTGCCGTCGTTGGGCTTGTACTTGAGCTGCGCGTAGTCGGCCTGCTTGTTGCCCACGCCACTGCCGCCATAGCCGTCGATGCCCGACTGGTTGGCCAGAGGCACGAACTTGAGCTTGCCGGCGGCGATGTCGGCCTGGCTGACGGTCTGGTTCAGCGATACATCGACCCACGAGGTGCCGTTGAAGAACTTCAGGCTGCCCAGGTCCGGCAGCTTGCTGATGGTCACGGCCAGGCCGGTGTTGCCATCGGCGTCGGTGACGTTGAAGTCGCCCCACTGGAACACGTAGTCGGTGTCTTCGGTGCCGGTCACCGCGCCGCCGGTCGTAACCGGAGCGTGGTCGTTGTCGATGATGGTGGTGGTGACGCTGGACTTGCCGGCGTCGACCTGCAGGTTCTCGAAGCCGCCGCCGCTGGCGCCGCTGATCTTGACCGTGAAGTTCTCCGAGCCTTCGACCAGCTTGTCGTCGATGGTCTTGATGTCGAAGCTGGTGCCGCTGCTGCCGGCCGGAATCTTCACGGTGACCACACCGGTGAAGTCCTGGCCGTCGGTGGCGGTGCCGCTGTAGGTCAGGGTGATGGTCACCTCGGACTTCGACGGGTTGCTCAGGGTCAGGTTGTAGTGGGCGGTATCGCCTTCGACCACCGAGGTGTCGCCGCTGATGCCGACGGTGGTCAGGTCGCCCTGGCCGGCCGGTTCGTCGGTGACGGTGGTGGTGACGGTGTTGCTGCCCAGGCTCAGCTTCTCGAAGTTGTCGCCGCCGCTGACCGACTCGATCTTGTTGACGATGTTCGGCTGGCCACCGAGGTACGGGTCGTCCTTGGCGGTAATGGTGAAGGTGCCGCTGGCGCTGCCGGCCGGGATGGACACCTTGGTGCCATCGGTGAGGGTGAAGGTCAGGCCGTTGTGGCCAGTGACCGACAGGCCCTGGGCGTTGGTCAGGGTCACGGTGTAGGTGACCTGGCCGCCTTCGGTGACGGTGGTCTTGTCGGCGGACAGGGTCGCGACCACTTCACTGACGGTATCGGTGATCTGCACGGTGGCCTTGCCGCCGAGCTCGAGGTTCTCGAAGGTCTTGCCGGTGACGGTGGCATCGCTGATGCCGACCGAGACCGAACCTGGGTCCTTGAACACATCGTCGCCCTGGGCCTTGGTCTTGTACTCGGCTTCGGTCTGGCCA
>NZ_SOZA01000061.1 GCF_004519305.1 Pseudomonas sp. RIT623
AAGCCCACAAAAAAGCCCGGCACAATGGCCGGGCTTTTTCATGGCTGGAGCTTAGCGCGCACGGTAGGTGATACGGCCCTTGCTCAGGTCGTAGGGCGTCAGTTCGACGCGGACCTTGTCGCCAGTGAGAATACGGATGTAGTTCTTGCGCATCTTGCCGGAGATGTGCGCGGTAACGACGTGCCCGTTTTCCAACTCCACGCGGAACATGGTGTTGGGCAGGGTGTCGACGACAGTGCCTTCCATTTCGAAGCTGTCTTCTTTCGACATGCAGTAAAGCCCTCGGTGTCCAGTGATGGCCCGACGCACGACTGCACCGGGCAAAAAAAGTGGCGTGGATTATGCCCGAAAATTGTGTTTCAAGCCAATGCTTTCAATTGAGGGTGACCCAGCGCTGGTTGATCAGCAGCTCGATCGGGCGGTACTGGGTCTTGTAGTTCATCTTCTTGCAGTTCTTGATCCAGTAGCCCAGGTACACCGCCTCGAGGTTCTGGCGCAGCGCCTCGGTGATCTGCCAGAGGATGGCGTAGCGGCCCAGGCTGCGGCGTTCCTCCTCGGGCTCATAGAAGGTGTATACCGCCGACAGGCCGTTGGGCAGCAAGTCGCACACTGCCACCGCCAGCAGCCGGCCGGCCAGGCGGAACTCGTAGAACCAGCAGAATGGCAGGTCGCGCACCAGAAAGGTGGAGAACTGGTCGCGACTGGGCGGGTACATGTCGCCATCGGCGTGGCGTTGCTCGATGTAGCGCCGGTACAGGTCGAAGTACTCTTCCTTGAATACCGGGCGCACGGCGGTCACGGCCAGGTCGGCGTTGCGCTTGAGAATGCGCCGCTGCTGGCGGTTGGGGATGAAGCGCGCGGCCGGAATGCGCGCTGGCACGCAGGCGTTGCAGTTCTGGCAATGCGGGCGGTACAGGTGGTCGCCACTGCGGCGAAAGCCCATTTCCGACAGGTCGGCATACACATGCACGTCCATCGGCTGGCTCGGATCGAGAAACAGCGTGGTCGCCTGCTCGTCCGGCAGGTAGCTGCAAGAGTGGGGTTGAGTGGCATAGAACTTCAACCGCGCCAGCTCTGTCATGATCCACCCCTTCGGTGAGACGTTGTCTCTAAGTGTAAGCCAGCTCTGGGAACTCGCCTAGGCGACCCAGCTGGCGCCGTTGGGTTGCTCCAGGTAGGTGGCCAGGTACTCGGCGAAGCTGGCCCGGTCGATGGCGCGGGCGCCCAGGCTGTGCAGGTGTTCGGTCGGCATCTGGCAGTCGATGAGCACGAAGCCGGCTTGTTGCAAGTGCCGCACCAGCGTCACGAAGCCGACCTTGGAGGCATTGTCGGCGCGGCTGAACATCGATTCACCGAAGAACAGCCGGCCCATGGCCAGGCCGTACAGGCCGCCGACCAACTCGCCGTCCTGGCGGACCTCCACCGAATGGGCGATGCCGCGGCGGTGCAGTTCAAGGTAGGCGGCGCGCATGTTGTCGGTGATCCAGGTGCCGTCGGCATAGTCGCGGGGCGCGGCGCAGGCGGCGATCACCGCCGCGAAGTCGCGGTCGAAGCTCACCTGGTAACGGCCCTGGCGCATCAGCTTGGCCAGCGAGCGGGACACGTGCAGTTCGTCTGGCAACAGCACGGTGCGCGGGTCTGGTGACCACCAGAGAATCGGCTGGCCATCCTGGTACCAGGGGAAGCAGCCATGTCGATAGGCGGCGACCAGGCGCTCGGGGCTCAGGTCGCCGCCCACGGCGAGCAGGCCGTTGGGGTCGTGCAGGGCCTTTGCCAGGGGTGGGAAGGTCAGCGAGTCGCGGGTCAGCCAGGTGAGCATGGTGGTCTTGGGCAGCAGGCAGCAGGGGCGCCCAGCATGGCGCGCCGGCTGGACAGGGTCAACTGGGCTGGGCCAACAAGGCGTGCTTCAGCGGTGCTTGAGCGCGTAGACCTCGCGCACGTCGCTGGCCCAGCCATCGAGCACGGCCCTGACGTTGTCGAGGGTCATCACCTGGCGGTCGTTGTCCAGTGGCACGCCGGTGCCACTGAGCATGGCCTCGGCGATGACCCGGCCGCTGGTGCCGGCTTCGAACACAAGCTCAGTGGCAATTTCGCTGTCGCGGTCGCGGAT
This sequence comes from Pseudomonas sp. RIT623, assembly GCF_004519305.1. GTDB lineage: Bacteria > Pseudomonadota > Gammaproteobacteria > Pseudomonadales > Pseudomonadaceae > Aquipseudomonas. The sequence continues at coordinate 2,111 of NZ_SOZA01000061.1, forward strand.
GCCCGCGGCGCTGCTGACCCCGGCCGCGACCAGGGTGACCGGCAACCATTCGTAGAACCGCAGGCCCTGGGTGCTAGCGCTGACCCGGGTGATCACCGGCCTGACCACCAGGGTGTTCGGACCTGGGGCGTCGACCACGGTCATGACCTTGCCCAGTTCACTGCGCAGGGCGAGGTCATAGTAGCGGGCGATGCGATCGAGGGTTGCCTGGGGGATACGTGCGCACGCCGCTGGTCGAGGATAGAAGCGGCTGGCATCGAGATAGACCTGGATATAGCGACCCCGCGGCCATTTGGGGTCGGTCCAGCCCATCAGGGTACGGCCGGACGGCGCTTGCTGGGGTGTGAGCAGTCCGTAGTCATGCAATACACCATTGGCAATTGGTTTGTTGCTGCTGCAGGCGCAAAGGCCCAAGGCGGCCAAGAGTGCCCATTTCTTCATGGGCGTACGCCTTGCCGGTCTTGCATGGTGGTCGTGGTCTGTGGGGATTCGATGCGCAACTGGCCGTGGGTCATTAGCCATTGGACGAGTTCACGGGTGCTCACCGAGTGGGTGTACTCGACCCAATCGCCACAGTCCTGCTGGTAGTGCTCGAAGTAACGGCGCAGGGTGATCTGGCTCTTGTCCTGGGCCAGCTGCAAGCTGACCTGCTGTACGATCAAGGCCGCATCGCCAGCGCGCTTCGACGCCCGTTGGCTGAGTATCATGGGGCTGTTGTCGCTGTTGCATCCAATGTTCATGAGCTAACCCTGGTCTGTGAGAGCGCGCAGGGTGGCGGATGCGTTTTGCCAGATGATGTCTGTTTCATGTCTTGCGCGACGAAATGTTGCCCGGTTGAAATATATGACCGGGACCGGCCAATGGCAGTAGATTGGTCCTTTTGATCCTGGACCCGAGTGCCCGTGAGCCGACTGCTGATCGTCGACGACGATGTGGAAATCCTCGCCTTGCTGAAGAAGTTCTTCGTCCAGCATGGCTATGACGTGGACCTGGCCGCCGAAGGGCAGGCGATGTGGGCGGCGATTGCCCAGCAACGCCCCGATACCCTGATCCTCGACCTGATGCTGCCGGGCGAGGGCGGCTTGAGCCTGTGCCAGAAGGTGCGCGCGCAAACGGGTATTCCGATCATCATGCTCACCGCCATGGCCGAGCTCAGCGACCGCATTGTCGGCCTGGAGCTGGGCGCCGACGACTACCTGACCAAGCCGTTCGACCCCCGTGAACTGTTGGCGCGGGTGCGTGCCTTGCAGCGCCGTGCCGGCGAGGCAGGCGCGCTCGTCGAGGCGGCGCGGCCACTGATTGGCTTCGCCGGTTGGCAATTGGACATCACCTGTCGCGAGCTGCGCTCGCCCGAGCAGGTGATGATCCCGTTGTCCGGCGCCGAGTTCGACCTGCTGGTGGTGTTTCTCGAGCACCCGCAGCGCATCCTCACCCGCGAGCAGCTGATCGACCTGACCCGCGGTCACGGGCATGACGCCTATGACCGCAGCATCGATGTGCAAGTCAGCCGTCTGCGGCGCAAGATCGAGCCGGATAGCAAGCGCCCGGAGCTGATCCGCACGGTGCGCAATGGCGGCTACCTGTTCACCGGCAAGGTCAGCCGTCGATGATCCGCCGTCTGCGCTGGCGCGATACCCTCAGGCGGCGTATTGCCCTGACGATCCTGGCTGCCATGTTGGTATCGCTGGCGTTCAACGTGCTGTTCGTCCAGCTCGCCGGCAACTGGGCGCGGCCACCCATCGAGCGTACTGGGCTGCTTGAGCAGATCGCCGTGATCACGCGGCTGATCGAGACGGCCCCGGCGCCGCTGCGCGAGCGACTGGTCCAGGCGGCAAGCACCCCGACGTTACAGGTGAACTGGCAGGCACAACGCAGCGGATTCGGGCTGCCCGGCCAAGGGGTACTGCTTGAGCCTGCAGCGGAGCCTGTACTGCGTGCGTTGTACGGCGCAAGCCGGCATATGGAGGTGTTCAACCCGGGCGACTGGCCGCCTGGCAGCCCTGATGGGCACTACATGGCACTGTTGCAACTGACCGATGGCAGCTGGCTGGCGTTCGTGCCCCCCGAACGCAGTTGGGGGTTGAGCGCGCAGGCGCGGTTCGCGGTCATTCTCGGCCTTGGCCTGGTGGCCACGTTGCTGGTGGCCTGGCTCGCCACGCGCCAGCTGGCCAACCCGTTGCAACGCTTTACCAGTGCCGTGCGGCGTTTCGGTGGTGACCTGCAAGCACCACCCATCGCTATCGAAGGCCCGGAGGAAATCCGCCAGGCGATCGTCGCCTTCAACACCATGCAGGCGCAAATCCAGCATTTCATTGGCGAGCGCACGCACATGCTCGCGGCCATCTCCCACGACCTGCGCGCGCCACTGACGCGCATGCGCCTGCGCAGCGTGTTCATGGAGGATCAGGAGCTGCAGGCCAAGCTGGTGCGCGATGTCGAGGAAATGCAGACGATGATCAACGCCGCTCTGGCGTTCTTCCGCGAGGGTACGCAGTTGGAGCAGCGCACCGCCTACGATCTGTCGGAACTGTTGCAGACGATTGTCGACGATTATCGCGACCAGGGCATTGTCGTGGGCTTCAGTGGGCCGGCGCACCTGGTGCACGACGGTCGCCCGTTGGCGACCAAGCGGGTGATCGTCAATCTGCTGGAGAACGCCGTGAAGTACGCCTGCGATCCGCGGATTGCCTTGCGCCGCGAAGCGCAGCGGCTGGTGATCGAGGTCAGCGACGAGGGTCCCGGCATCCCCGAGGCGGCGCTGCAACGGGTGTTCGATCCGTTCTTTCGCCTGGAAGGCTCGCGCAACCGCGACACCGGCGGGGTGGGCCTGGGCCTGTCGGCGGCGCGGGCGAGCATTCGCGAGCAGGGCGGCGAGCTGGTCTTGCGCAACCGCAGCGGCGCTGGCCTGCTGGCGCGGGTCGAGCTGCCCGACGAGCACTGAATAGCTCAGTACACCCAGACCTCGACCCGCCGGTTGCGCTGGCGCCCTTGCTCCAGGTCGTTGCCGGCCACCGGCAGCTCGTCTCCCAGGCCGGCCACGGCCTTGACCTCTACCCCGACGCGGGCCAGCTCGCGACGCACGGCCATGCCCCGCAGGCGTGAGAGCAGGGCCGCACGGCCAGGGGTTTGCTTGGGGTCGCCAAAACCCACCAAGACCGCCTTGCCGTGCAGCTTGCCGGCCTGGCGCAGGTAATCGCCTACCCGCTGCACATCGCGCAGGGCCTTGTTGTCGAGGCTGGCGCTGCCCGCCTGGAAGCGGAAGTTGACACTCAGGCGCTGCGCTTCGCTGGCCAGGGCGCGATAACGTGGCGGCATGTCGGCCTGGCTGGCGACCGGCAGGGCCTTGATCTGCTGTGAGACGAAGCCCTGCTCGGCAACGATGGCCTGGCCTGCCGGGCTCTGGGCGAACTCGGCCAGGGCTCGGGCCTGGGGTTTGGCATTGGCCGGCAGGTAGAAGAACAGGCGGCGCGACAGCGGGTAGTCCTCGCTGGCTACCAGTGCGCGGCTGGGTGGCAGGGCCGGGGCGTCGCCGGCAGCCACCGCCAGCACCTTGGCCCCATGCACGGTAGCCAGGCCGCTGAAGCCGATGGCCTGGCGATCGGCCTTGACCTGCGCTGCCAGCGCGTCGGCAGATTCGAAGCGGCGGGCCTGTTCGGACAGGTTGCTCCGCTCGGGGTCGAGCACCAGCGCCTTGAAGGTTTCGAAAGTGCCGGAGCGGTCGTCGCGGGCGTACAGGTGGATGGTGCCGCCGGCAACACCCAGTTGCTCCCAGCGTTGCAACTGGCCGGAAAACACCTGGGCCAGCTGCGCGGTGGTCAACTGCGCCAGTGGGTTGTCCGGATGCACGATCACCGCCACGCCGTCCAGGCCGATCACTTGCTCGGCGTTGGCGCCGCGCAGGTTACCAAGGGCCTGGAGCTGCAACGCTTCGCGGTCGCTGATGGGGCGCGAGGCGGCGGCCAGGTCGGCATCGCCCTTGGCCAGGGCGATAAAGCCGGTACTCGAGCCATGGGCGGCGATGTCGATGCGCACCGGCTGGCCGTTGCGGTCGCGGGCATGGATCTGGGTTTCGTTGGCCTGGGCGCCGGGCTGGGTGTCGATGGCGCTGGCCCCTTGGGCCTGCAACAGGCCATGGACCAGTGCCGGGGCGAGGGCGGCGCCGATGGTGTTGGAACCCTGCAGGCGCAGTTGCACAGGCTCGGCGCAGGCCAGGCTCGACAGCAGGCACAGCAGGGAGGGAAGCAGGCGAGGCATGCCGATGACCTTTGGCACCAGGGTGCGCCGCAGATTACGACAGTTGCGTGACGGTGGCGTGACAGTGTTGGAGGTGGGCGCCCGATGCCTGGCAGGCAGGGCGCCACAACGCTTGATGGCGAATGCCGAGGGTGTTCAGTTCCCCTCAGGCACCACGATCCGCGCCGGCGCCTGCGCCGCCCGTCCGCGCGCCACGCAGTAGTACAGCACGCTTGGCACCACCAGCCCGATCAACCATGACACATCCACCCCACCCAGGTGCGCGACCATGGGGCCGGTGTACAGCTTGGTGTCGATGAACGGCATTTGCACCAGCACGCCAAAGGTGTACACGCCGATCCCTGGCCAGTTCCAACGCCCATAGCGCCCGTCCGGGTCGGCCAGCGCCGGGATGTCATAGCGTTCTTTGGTGATGAAGTAGTAATCCACCAGGTTCACTGCGCTCCACGGCACGAAGAACGTCAGCAGGAACAGGATGAACGACTTGAACGCGCTGAGGAACGAATGCTGGCCGAGCAATGCCACCAGGGTGGCCGCGCCGACGATGCCGAGCACGAACACCAGGCGCTGCACCCGGCTGATCTGCAGATGGCCCTTGAAGCCACTGATGATCGTGGCAATGCACATGAAGCTGCCGTAGCTGTTGAGGGTGGAGATGGTCACCTTGCCGAAGGCGATGCTGAAGTACAGCAGCGCCGCGGTGCTGCCGGCGCCACCAAGGCCGACGATGTAGGCCACTTCGCGTCCGGAGAACTGGCCGCCGGCAATCGCCGCGGCGAACACGCCTAGGATCATCGAGGCCTGGGCGCCGAGCACCGAACCCAGGCCAGCGGCGAGGAAGGTCTTCAGCGGCGAAGTGGCGCTCGGCAGGTAGCGCGAGTAGTCGGCCACGTAGGGGCCGAAGGCGATCTGCCAGGAGGCGGCCAGCGACACCGCCAGCAGGAAGCTGGCCCAGCTGAAATGACGGTTGTCGAGCAACTGGCCGATATCGGCCAGCAGCAGGATGCGGCTGAACAGGTAGACGAAGGCGATGATGCCCAGCACGCTGGCCACGCGGCCGATCCAGTGGATCACCCGGTAGCCGGCCAGGGTCGCCAGCACGATCACCCCGGCGAAGATCAGGATGCCGGCGCTGTCGCTGATGCTCAGCAACTGGCCGATGGCCTGGCCGGAAAGCACCGTGCCGGTGGCGGTGAAGCCCAGGTACATCAGGCATACCAGGGCCATGGGAATGGCGGCGCCATACACGCCGAACTGCACGCGGCTGGAGATCATCTGCGGCAGCCCCAGGCGTGGCCCCTGGGCGGCGTGCAGGGCCATCACCGCGCCGCCGACCAGTTGTCCGATGAACAGGCCGATCAGCGACCAGAACACATCGCCGCCGAGCACTACGGCCAGGGCGCCGGTGACGATCGCGGTGATCTGCAGGTTGGCACCCAGCCACAGGGTGAACTGGCTGTAGACGCGTCCATGGCGTTCGGATTCCGGGATGTAGTCGATCGAGCGGCGCTCGATCACAGGTTTGCTGGACATCGGGGAGGGCTCCGCTTCGTTGTTTTTGTGAGGGCGGCGGCGGTCGGCGGGACGCAGGGCGGACGGCCATGGCTTGATATGAGCATGTATATACAAGTCTGGTCAAGTGAAGCATGAGACTGATCGCAGCCTCATCACAGCCCACTGTTGCGCAAGCCTGGCGTCCAACTGTGCTGGTTCGGGGTGGCGGAATCACCTTATGCTGTAACTAAATATGACTAAAACAAGCCGGTAAAAGGAATGCGTGCCATGCCACTGAAAGACCTGCTGATCGCCCTGGTGGTGATCATCGCCTGGGGCGTCAATTTCGTGGTGATCAAGGTCGGCCTCGATGGCCTGCCGCCGATGCTGCTGGGGGCCCTGCGCTTCTTGTTGGTGGCCTTTCCGGCGGTGTTCCTGGTGCGCCGCCCGAACCTGCCGTGGCGCTGGCTGATCGCCTACGGCGCGAGCATCTCGCTGGGGCAGTTCGCCTTCCTGTTCCAGGCCATGTACAGCGGCATGCCGCCGGGGCTGGCATCGTTGGTGCTGCAGTCCCAGGCGTTCTTCACCCTCGGTTTCGCCGCGTTGTTCCTCGGCGAGCGGCTGCGCCTGGCCAGTGTCCTGGGGCTGCTGGTGGCGGCCGGTGGGCTTGCGGTGATCGGCAGCGAGGACAGCGGGCATGTGCCGTTGATCGCGCTGCTGTTGACGCTGTGCGCGGGCGCCATGTGGGGCATGGGCAACATCATCACTCGACGCTTTGGCCAGGTCGATCTGGTGGCCTTGGTGATCTGGGGCGGGTTGATTCCGCCGTTGCCGTTTCTCGCCTTGTCCTGGTGGCTGGAGGGGCCCGAGCGGATTGGCCATGCGCTGGCCAATATTGGCTGGAGTTCGGTGCTGGCCCTGGCCTACCTGGCGTTCGTCGCCACCATGGTCGGCTATAGCCTGTGGAGCACGCTGCTATCGCGCCATCCGGCGGGCAAGGTGGCGCCGTTTTCGTTGCTGGTGCCGGTGATCGGCTTGAGTTCGTCGGCGTTGTTGCTGGGCGAGCGGTTGACCGAGGTGCAGGGCTGGGGAGCGCTGCTGGTGATGCTCGGCTTGCTGATCAATGTATTCGGGCCGCGGCTGGGGCAGCGGCTGCGAGCGGTCGTCAGCACCTGACTTGTAGGAGCCAGCTTGCTGGCGAACCAGGCGACGCGATGGATGGCACCGGCTGCGCCGGTGTTCGCGGGTGAACCCGCTGCCACAGACCTCAAGCCATGCGGGCTACCTGTAGGCGCCAGCCTTGCCTGGCGATGCACAACCCCTGACCCATGTCAACGCCCATCCCACCCCACGCGCCCGTAATGGCAACGCTTGTGTATCGGCAAGGCTGCCACTAATATCCAAGCGTTTTCTTGTGTAATTGCCTGGGCACCCCAAACCAGGCCATCGATACGGAAGTTGATATGGATTTGCACACCTCCCTGTGGCTGTTCCAGGCCATCCAGGCCGTGGGCCTGGCGCTGTGGCTGAGCATCGCGGTACTGAACAACCTGCAGGCGTTTTCCAGCTCCGTCGGCGCCATCGGCGCCACCCTGGCCATGGCGCCGTTGCGCCAACCACCGGCCATCGAATTCCCCCTGTTGCGCCGCGCCTGCCAATCGCCGACCCTGGCCCGGTTGGCGCTGCTGGTGATCTTGCTGTTGCAGATTGTCGCCAGCCTTTCGGCCTGGGCCGGCAGTTATGGCCTGGTCATCGCCCAGGACCCGCTCATGGCCCGGGCCTGGCTGAACCTGGCGCTGTGCGCCATGCTCGCCTTCACCTTCGCGATGTTGCTCGGCGGCCTGTGGTTCGGTTACTGGATCCGCCAGGAAGGCCTGCAATTGACCCACCTGGTGCTGGTGCTCTGGTCGATCCTGGCGTTCTTCCTGTTCAACCTGAACTGGGCATGAAGGGAGGACGCGCAATGAATGGCAAAGCGATACTCGCCAGCGCCTTGGTGCTGGCGCTGGTCAGCGCCGCTGGCCTGGCCTGGCACCATGCCGGTCAAGCCCAGGCCACGGCCACGGCGCCGCGGCAGTTGGTCAAGGTGGCCTTGGCCAGCGTGCAGAAGGGCCCGGAGAACCGCTCCTTCGCCGGGGTCGGCGAGCTGGAGGCGGTACACCAGGTGCTGGTCTCCGCCGAAATCGGCGGGCGGGTCACGGCGATCAACTTCACCTCCGGCCAGCGGGTGCGCAAGGGCGATGTGCTGATCACCCTCAACGATGCCCCGGAGCAGGCCGAGCGCCTGCGCCTGAAGGCCCAGCTGGACAATGCGCGCACCAACCACCGCCGGGTCAAGGACCTGTTGCGCGAGAACGCCGCCACCCAGGAGCAGTTGGACAACGCCCTGGCCGCCCGCGACATGGCCCAGGGCGAGCTGGCCCGCACCGAGGCGGTGATCGCCCAGAAGACCGTGCGCGCGCCCTTCGACGGGCGCCTGGGCATCCGCCGGGTGAATCAGGGCCAGTACCTGAACGTCGGCGATCCGGTGGTCAGCCTGATCGATACCCGTAGCCTGTACGTCAACTTCTCCCTCGAGGAGCAGCTCAGCGCCCAACTGCGCCCCGGCCAGCCAGTGCAGGTGCGTCTCGACGCCTTCCCCGACACCGAGTTCACCGCGCGCATCAGCGCCATCGACCCGCTGATCGGCCGTTCGCGCACGGTGCAGGTCCAGGCGACCCTGGCCAACCCCGATGCGCGTTTGGCGGCCGGTATGTATGCCAGTGTACAGGTGGCCAGCGCCGAGGTCGGCCAGGTGCTGAGCGTGCCGGAAACCGCGGTGGCCTATACCGCCTATGGCGACACGGTGTTCGTCGCCCGCCACGATGCCGCCGCCGGTGCCCTGGTGGTGCAACGTGTCTCGGTGCGTACCGGCGAGCGCCAGGCCGGCCGGGTGGTGATCGAACAGGGCCTGGGCGAGAACGACCAAGTGGTGGTCTCCGGGCAGTTGCGCCTGACCGACGGCACCGCCGTGCAAGCCACCGAAGACACCCTGCAGACCCCGCCCAGCGGCGCCTGACCCCCGCGAGAACCCGCCATGACATTTACCGACCTGTTCGTGCGCCGGCCAGTGCTGGCGCTGGTGGTCAGCACCCTGATCCTGCTGCTGGGGTTGCTGTCGTTGCTGCAATTGCCGATCCGCCAGTACCCGTTACTGGAAAGCTCGACCATCACCGTCACCACCGAATACCCCGGCGCCCCCGCCGAGCTGATGCAGGGCTTCGTCACCCAGCCGATCGCCCAGGCGGTGTCCTCGGTGGAAGGGATCGACTACCTGTCGTCGTCCTCGGTGCAAGGCCGTAGCCTGGTGACCGTGCGCATGGAGCTCAACCGTGACTCCACCCAGGCGCTGACCGAGGTGATGGCCAAGGTCAACCAGGTGCGCTACCGCCTGCCGGAACGGGCCTACGACCCGGTGATCGAACGCTCCGCTGGCGAGTCGACGGCGGTGGCCTATATCGGCTTCGCCAGCCCGAGCCTGCCGATTCCGGCGATGACCGACTACCTCACCCGGGTGGTCGAACCCTTGCTCAGCACCATCGAGGGGGTGGCCAAGGTCCAGGTATTCGGTGGCCAGACCCTGTCCATGCGCCTGTGGATCGACCCAGCGCGCCTGGCCGCTCGCGGCCTGACCGCGGCTGACGTGGCCGAGGCGGTGCGGCGCAACAACTACCAGGCCGCCCCCGGCAAGGTGAAGGGCCAGTACGTGATCGCCAACATTCGCGTCGACACCGACCTGACCTCGGTCGGTGATTTCCGCGAGCTGGTGATCCGCAACGACGGCAACGGCCTGGTGCGCATCCGCGACATTGGCACCGTCGAACTGGGCGCCGCCTCGGCCGAGACCAGCGCCAGCATGGACGGCGTCTCGGCGGTGCACCTGGGGCTGTTCGCCACCCCCGGCGGCAACCCGCTGGTGATCGTCGACGGCATCCGCCAACTGCTGCCGCAGATTCGCCAGACCCTGCCGCCGGACACCAAGGCCGAGCTGGCCTTCGAGACCGCGCGCTTTATCCAGGCGTCGATCGACGAAGTGAGCAAGACCTTGCTCGAGGCGCTGCTGATCGTGGTGGTGGTGATCTACCTGTGCCTGGGCTCGCTGCGCACGGTGCTGATCCCGGTGGTGACCATCCCGCTGTCGATGCTCGGCGCCGCGGCGCTGATGCTGGCGTTCGGCTTCAGCATCAACCTGCTGACGCTGCTGGCCATGGTGCTGGCGGTAGGGCTGGTGGTGGACGATGCCATCGTCGTGGTGGAGAACGTGCACCGCCATATCGAGGAGGGGCGCACGCCAGTGGCCGCGGCGCTGATCGGCGCCCGCGAGGTGGCCGGGCCGGTGATCGCCATGACCATCACCCTGGCGGCGGTGTACGCGCCAATCGGCATGATGGGCGGGCTGACCGGCGCGCTGTTTCGTGAATTCGCCCTGACCCTGGCTGGGGCGGTAGTGGTGTCCGGGGTGGTGGCGCTGACCCTGTCGCCGGTGATGAGCTCGTTCCTGCTCGACGCCCGTCAGTCCGAGGGGCGCATGGCCCATGCCGCCAACCGCTTCTTCGAATGGCTGGCCGGGCGCTACGTCCATGTGCTGGGTTTTTCGCTGAAGCATCGCTGGATCAGCGTCGGCTTCGCCCTGCTGGTGCTGGTCAGCCTGCCACTGTTGTACAGCCTGGCGCAGCGCGAGCTGGCGCCGACCGAGGACCAGGCCGGCCTGCTGACCGCGATCAAGGCTCCGCAGCACGCCAACCTGGCCTATGTCGAACGCTTCGCCGACAAGCTCGACGCGGTCTATCGCACCCTGCCGGAGACTGTCAGCACCTGGATCATCAACGGCAGCGACGGCATCGCCTCGGGCATCGGCGGCATCAACCTGCAGCCTTGGAACGAGCGCGAACGCAATGCTTCGCAGATTCAGCTCGAGTTGCAGGCGGCGGTGAACGATGTCGAGGGCACCAGCATCTTCGCCTTCCAGCTGCCGGCGTTGCCGGGCTCCACTGGTGGGCTGCCGGTGCAGATGGTGCTGCGCAGCTCCCAGGACTACCGCGTGCTGTTCGACACCATGGAGCAAGTCAAGGCCAAGGCGCGCCAGAGCGGCCTGTTCGCCGTGGTCGACAGCGACCTGGACTACAACAACCCGGTGGTGCAGGTGCGCGTCGACCGGGCCAAGGCCAACAGCATGGGCATCCGCATGCAGGACATCGGCGAGTCGCTGGCGGTGCTGGTGGGCGAGAACTACCTCAACCGCTTCGGCCTCGATGGCCGCTCCTACGACGTGATCGCCCAGAGTCCGCGTGACCAGCGCCTGACCCCGCAAGCGCTGACCCGCCAGTACGTGCGTAGCGAGGAGGGCCGGCTGGTGCCGCTGTCCACCGTGGTGCAGGTCAGCGAGCAGGTCGAGCCCAACCGGCTGACCCAGTTCAACCAGCAGAACGCCGCGACCTTCCAGGCCATCCCCGCCGCTGGCGTGACCCTGGGCGACACCGTGGCTTTCCTCGAGCAGGTGGCCGCGCAACTGCCGGCGGGCTTCAGCATCGACTGGCAGTCCGACGCGCGTCAGTACCAGCAGGAGGGCAATGCGCTGATGCTGGCATTCCTTGCCGCGGTGGTGGTGATCTACCTGGTGCTGGCGGCGCAGTACGAGAGCCTGGTCGACCCGCTGATCATCCTGATCACCGTGCCGCTGTCGATCAGCGGCGCCTTGCTGCCCCTGGCCCTGGGGGTGGCCACGGTGAACATCTACACCCAGATCGGCCTGGTCACCCTGATCGGCTTGATCAGCAAGCACGGCATCCTCATGGTCGAGTTCGCCAATACCTTGCAGGCCGAGCAGCACCTCGACCGCCGGGCGGCCATCGGCCAGGCGGCGCAGATCCGCTTGCGGCCGATCCTGATGACCACGGCGGCCATGGTGGTGGGGCTGATCCCGCTGCTGTTCGCCTCAGGCGCCGGGGCCGCCAGCCGTTTCGGGCTGGGCGTGGTGATCGTCACCGGGATGCTGGTGGGCACCTTGTTCACCCTGTTCGTGCTGCCGACCATCTACAGCCTGCTTGCCCGCGATCATGCCAGCACGGTGCGCTCGCCGCGTGCCCGGTCGCTGGCCGAAACCTTGGAGCGCCAGCCATGAAGCGCCTGTTGCCTATCGCATTGCTGACGCTGGGCGCCTGTAGCGTCGGCCCGGATTATCGCAAGCCGGAGCTTGCCGCCAGCGGCGTGCACAGCCCGCAAAGGGCCGCGTTCGCCGCGCGTGGCGAGCTGCCGGCGCAGTGGTGGCGCTTCTTCGACGACCCGCAGCTGGTGCGCCTGGTGGACCAGGCCCTGGCCCACAACCACGATATTCGCCAGGCCCACGCCAACCTGCTGGCGGCGCGCGCGCTGTTCGACGACCGCAGCCTCGATCGCTATCCCTGGGTCACTGCCCGGGCCGGCTACAACCAGAGCCTGCAACAGCAGCAACCGGCCGATGGCAGCGACCCACGGCGCATGCGCAGCGAGCAGTACCGCGCCGGCTTCGACGTGCAGTGGGAGGTCGACCTGTTTGGCCGCCTGCAACGCCTGACGGACGCCGCCGAGGCCCGCGCCGACGCGGCGGTGGCCGACCTGAGGCAGGCCCGCTTGAGCATTGCCGCAGAGGTGGCGCGCAATTACTACCTCAGGCTTGGGCTCAAGCGCAGCCTTACCGTGGCCGAGGACCAGGTCGAGGCCTGGCGCGAAACCTTGCAACTGACCACGGCCCAGGTGCGTGCTGGCAGCGGTCAGTACGAAGACCAGCAAAACGCCCACGCCAACCTGTTGCTCAGCGAGGCAGCGGTGCCGCCGTTGCAGGCGGCGATCCAGCAGGCCAGCTACCGCCTCGATGTGCTCACTGGCGAAGTCCCGGGTAGCCAGGCCCAGGCCGATGCGGCGTTTCTGCCACCGCTGGCGCGACAATTGCCGCTGGGCGATGTCGACGCCTTGATCGGCCAGCGCCCGGACGTGGTCAGCGCCGAGCGTGAGCTGGCCGCCAGCACCGAGGAGGTGGGCGCGGCCACAGCCGAGCTGTACCCGCGCCTGGATCTGGGCGGCTTCATCGGCTTCTTCGCCCTGCGCAGCGGCGACCTGGGCAGTGCCGCCCGGGCCTACGAACTGGCGCCGGTGGTCACCTGGCCGGCCCTGCGCCTGGGCAATGCCCGGGCCCGCTTGCGCGCGCGCGAGGCATTGGCCGATGGCACGCGGGCACGCTATGAGCAGACCGTGCTGCTGGCCCGTGAAGAGGTGGAGAACGCGGTGACCCAGCTGGTGCGCAACCAGGCGCGGCTGCAAAGCCTGGTGGCGTCCGCCGGGCATGGCAGCGAAGCCATCGACATTGCCAACAAGCGTTATCGGCGGGGGGCGGGGACTTACCTGGCGGTGCTGGAGAACCAGCGCGCGTTGTTCGCCATCAAGCGCGAGGTGGC
>NZ_SOZA01000062.1 GCF_004519305.1 Pseudomonas sp. RIT623
GGGCCGCGATCCCGATCAGCACGTCCGGGCCGACGCCCTGCGCCATCAAGTGACGGGCCAGCTGGTTGGCGCGGGCATCCAACTGGGCGTAGCTCAGGCGGGTATCGCCGAATACCAGGGCCTCGGCCTCTGGCGTGCGGTCCACCTGGGCTTCGATCAGTTGCTGGATCGAGCGCTCCAGCGGGTAGTCGACGGCGGTGTCATTGAGCGCCCTCAACAGCGCCCGCTCCTGGGCGTCACCAATCGTCAACTCGCCCAGCAGGCGCTCGGCCGACGTACAGATCTGCGTCAGCAGTTGCAACAGATGCCCGTCGATCCGGGCAATGGCCGCCGGGCTGAAGGCATCCAGCGCATGGTTGTAGTGCAGTTGCAGCTGCTCGCCCAGGGTCACGCCGAGGGTCAGCGGATAGCTGGTCTGGTCGTGCTGCGCCACCTCGCCGAACACCAGGCCCGGCACCGCGCCCTGCGCCAGGGCCTGGGCCACCGGGAAGTTCTCGAATACCAGGATATTGTCGAACAGCGCCTCGCCACTGCGCCCGGCCCAGCCCTGCACCTCATACAGCGGCGTATGTTCGTGGTCGCGCAGGGCCAACCCTTGGGCTTGCAAGGCTTGCAGCCAGGCCCCGAGTGGTTGTTCCGCACGGGCACTGACCACCAGCGGCAAGGTGTTGATGAACAGCCCCAGCTGTTCCTCTATCCCCACCAGTTCGGCGGGGCGGCCGGCCACGGTGCAGCCGAAGACCACGCTGTCACTGCCGCTGTAGCGTTGCAACAGCAGCGCCCAGGCGCCCTGGAACAAGGTATTGAGGGTGATCTTCTGCTGCCGGGCGAACTGTGTCAGGCGTTGCGACAGGCCAGCATCCAGGGTGCTGTGGTGAATACGGTGCGCCGTGCTGTCGTCGAACGACGCGCCCAGCAGCGGCTGCAACAGGGTCGGGCCGTCCAGTGGCGCCAACTGCGCGCGCCAGAACGCTTCAGTCGCCGCGCCATCACGTTCGGCCAGCCACTGCACGTAATCGCTGAAGCGCCCCACCACCACTGGCGGCTCGCCGGCATAGGCCTGCAGCACCTGGCCAAACAGCTGCGCGCAGCTCCAGCCATCCATGAGGATGTGATGATGGGTGAACAGCAGGCGGTGGCGCTGCTCGCCGGTGCGGATCAATGCCAGGCGCAGCAGCCCAGGGCGCTGCAGGTCGAAGTCGTGCTTGCGGTCCTGGGCGGCGAATGCGTCCAGGGCCTGCGCGGTGTCCTTGCCGCGCCAGTCATGCTCGACGAAATCCAGCGCCACCTGGCGCTGCACCAGTTGCAACGGGGCCACGCCGGCCTGCTGCCAGACGAAACCACTGCGCAGTACCGGATGGGCATCGATCAGCGCCTGCCAGGCCGCCTGGAAGCGCGGCACATCGAGCCCGTCGATATCCACCACCAGCTGGTTGATGTAAGTGCCCTGACCAGGCGTGTGCAGGGCGTGGAACAGCATGCCCTGCTGCATGGGGCCCAGCGGATAGATATCCTCGATCAGCGCGGCCGGCAGCGGCAGGCCATCGAGGCTGGCCTGGTCGAGGTTGGCCAGGGGGAAGTCCGACGGGGTGACCCCAGCGGTCTGCGGGTCGCAGCAATGGGCGAGCAGATCACCCAGCGCTCGCTGGTAGGCCGCAACCAGATGTTCGACGGTGGCGCTGTCGAACATCGCCTGGCTGAAGGTCCAGCGCATCTCCAGCTCGCCGCCATAGACCTGGCCTTCGACACTCAGCCAGTTGTCCAGCGGCGCGTCCTCGGACTGCTCGGCGCCGGCCGGCTCCAGCGCCGGGCGCAGCAAGGCGTGCTCATCGAAACTGGCGTCGAACTGGCCGAGGTAGTTGAAGGTGATGCGCGGCTCGGGCAATGCCCGCAGCGCGTCATCGCCGTACTGGCGCAGCAGGCCATAGCCCAGGCCTTTGCCGGGCACGCCGCGCACCTGCTCCTTGACCTGCTTGAGGGTTTCGCCCAGCGACGCCGCCGCGCTCAGGCGCAGCGGGTACTGGCTGGTGAACCAGCCAACCGTGCGGGTCAGATCGAGGTCATCGAACAGGCTTTCGCGGCCATGCCCCTCGAGGGCCACCACGCAATCGGCCTGCGCGCTCCAGTCGCGCACCACACAGGCCAGCGCCGCCAGCAGCAGGTCGTTGACACCGGTACGATAGGCGGCATTGGCCTGCTGCAGCAACTGCTGGGTCAGGCGCGTATCGAAACGGCTGCGCAACACTTGGGCGTGACGGCTGGCCAGGCTGCCCTGCGGGCGCTCGCACGGCAGGTCGCGGACGGCCGCCAGCTGCGCCTGCCAATAGGGCAATTCGGCCAGGCGCTGAGGGCTGCCGGCCTGCTCGACCAACCTGGCGCTCCAGGTGGCGAAGGCGCTGGTCTTGGCCGGCAACTGCGGCTGGCGGCCGTCGCACAGTTGCTGGTAGGCGCTGAGCAGGTCTTCCAGGAGGATGCGCCAGGACACCCCATCGACCACCAGGTGGTGCACGGCCAGCAACAGGCGCTGGCTGCCATCTGGCAAGGTCGCCAGCAGCGCACGCAGCAGCGGCCCCTGCTCCAGCACCAGGCTGGCCTGGGCTTGGGTATAAAGGGCAGGCAGCGCCTCGACATCGCTGACTGTCACCTGCCACAGCAAGTCGTCGGGGGCCTGCTCGGCGCCACCCATTTCGCAGGCCCAGCCCGCGTCGGCGCGACGCACCCGCGCACGCAAGGCATCATGGTGCCGCCACAAGACCTGCAAGGCGCCACGCAGCGGCGCGTCCTGCAGCGTGGCAGTACTCTTGAGCAGCACGGCCTGGTTCCAGTGATGGGCATCCGGCAGCTCGCGGCGCAGGAAATCCAGCTGGATCGGCAAAAGACTCAGCGGGCCACTGAGCGGCCCCTGCTCGATCGCCAGCGCTGTGCTCTGGCGCGCCGCCTGGGCCAGGCCGCGCACGGTCTGGTGCAGGAACAGGTCGCGCGGACTCAGGCCCAGCCCCAGCTGGCGGGCACGGCTGACCACCTGGATCGAGACGATCGAATCGCCCCCCAACTCGAAGAAGTTGTCGTCGCGGCCAACCTGCTCGACATTCAGCAGTGCCTGCCAGATTGCCGCGATGCTGCTTTCCACCGGCCCCTGGGGCGCCGCGCCGAGCTGACGCTGCTGTGCATCCGGCGCCGGCAAGGCCTTGCGGTCAAGCTTGCCGTTGGGGCTGAGCGGCAACTTGGCCAACAGCACCCACTGCGCCGGCACCATGTACTCGGGCAGGCAGGCCTGCAAGGCCTCGCGCCAGGCTTCACGCCCGAGGGCCGCCGCCTCAGGGTCGTCCAGCAGACGGCTGTCGGCGGGCACCACATAGCCCACCAACTGCAGCCCACTGACGCCCGGCAACGCCTGGACACTGGCATCGCCCACACCCTCGTGCTCCAGCAGACGCGCCTCGATCTCACCCAGCTCGATACGAAAACCACGGATCTTCACCTGGTGGTCGATTCGCCCGGTGTAGTCGAGGATGCCCTCGTCGTTGAAGCGGGCCAGGTCGCCCGTGCGGTATTGACGCGCGCCCGGCGCGCCGTTGGGATCGGGCAGGAAACGCTCGGCGGTAAGGCCCGGGCGGCCAAAGTAGCCACGCGCCAGCAGCTCGCCGCCGATCACCAGCTCGCCGGTGACGCCGGTCGGTGCCAGGCCGCCGTTGCTGTCCAGCACATACAGGCGGCGGCCCGGCAGCGCCCGGCCAATGGGCAAGGTCAGGGGAATGGCCCGCTCGCCCCGCACATAGGCGCCGCAGTCCAGGGTGGTGGCGGTCACCGTGGCCTCGGTCGGGCCATAGGTATTGAGCAGACGCACATGGCCCAAGCCGGCCTTGCGCCAGGCCAGCAAGCCCTCCGGCGGCATGGCTTCGCCGCCGCTGTGCACCTGGCGCAGCGCGGCGTAGTCACGCGGGCCGATGGCAGCGAACTCCTTGGCCAGCATGTTCCAGTAGGCGGTGGTCAGGTCGACCACGCTGATGCGCTGGCTGACCAGCTGCTGGTAGAAGGTCTCGCTGTCCCAGATGGTGTTGCCGCGCAGCACCACCGACGCACCGCAGATCAACGCGGGGTAGAGCTGCTCGACGAAGCCGTCGAAGTTGAAGGTGGCGAACTGCAACACCCGGTCGCGACTGCTCAGGCCGAAGAAGGCCAGCGACACATGGGCATGCCGGCTCAAGGCGCGGTGGCTGATGCCCACGCCTTTGGGCCGCCCGGTGGAGCCCGAGGTGAACATCACGTAGGCCAGGTTGTCGGGGTGGCTGCGATTGGCCAGGGGCGAAGCGTCCTGCCCGGCCCAAGCCTGGTCCTGGTCCAGGCATACCGTGCGCACACCGGCCACCGCCAGGGTCTCGCGCAGACTGGCCTGGCTCAGCAGCAAGCGGCTGCCGCTGTCCTCGATCATGCACAACAGACGATCACGGGGGTATTGCGGATCCAACGGCACGTAGCCGCCACCGGCCTTGAGCACGGCCAGGATCGCCACCACCATGTCCAGGCCGCGCTCCAGCGCCACCCCCACCAGCACCTCGGGGCCTACGCCCAGGCTGATCAAGTGGCGGGCCAGGCGATTGGCACGCTCATCGAGCTCGCGGTAGCTCAGTTGCCGCGCCTCGAACAGCAGCGCCGGCGCTTGCGGCGTGCGCTCGACGCATTGCGCGAACAGTTGCTGAACACACAGCTCGCTGGGGTACTCGACCGCCGCGTTGCCCCACTGCTCCAGCAAGCGCTGGCGCTCGTCGCTGGCCAACAGCGGCAGGTCACCAACGCGGCGTCCGGCATTCTCGACCAGGGCACCGAGCAGCGCCTGCCAGTGACCGGCCAGGCGCTCGATACGCGGCGCATCGAACAGGTCGGTGGCGTAGGTGAAGGTGGCGTGCAGCACGCCGGCCTTTTCATGGGTGTCCAGGCTCAGGTCGAACTGGGTATTGCGGCTCTGCCAGTCGAGCACATCGAGGCTCAGCCCGCCGTCGAGCGACAGCGTGGTGATATCGGCGACATCCGCCTGGTGGTTGTACATCACCTGGAACAGCGGGTTATGGCTGAGGCTGCGCTCCAGGCGCAAGGCCTCCACCAACTGCTCGAACGGCAGGTCCTGGTGGGCCTGGGCGCCGAGCGCGGCCTGGCGCACCTGATCCAGTACCTGCGCGGCGCTGGCCTGGCCATCGAAGGCCAGGCGCAGTACCTGGGTATTGACGAAGAAGCCGATCAGCCCTTCGGTCTCGTTGCGGTTGCGATTGGCGACAGGCACGCCGATACGCAGTTCGTCCTGCCCGGTGTAGCGCTGCAACAGCATGGCAAAGGCTCCCAGCAACACCATGAACAACGTCATGTTGTGCTGGCGCGCCAGGGCCTTGAGCTGCCCGGCCAGCTCACCATCGAGGGTCAGCTCGACCCGCCGTCCGTCATAGCTGGGCAGCAACGGCCGCGGGCGATCCGCCGGCAGCTCGATCAGCGGGTGCTCCTGGCCCAGGTGGGCCAGCCAATAGTCCAGCTGGCGCTGCTGCTCGCCGGCCTCCAACCAGCGTCGCTGCCACAGCGCATAGTCGCTGTACTGGATCGGCAGCGCCGGCAGATCGGCCTGCCGCCCCTGGCTGCGCGCCAGGTAGAAGCGGCGAAACTCGTCGATCAGCACGCTCATCGACCAACCATCGGCGACGATGTGATGCAAGGTCAGCAGCAGCACATGCTCCTCGGCCGCCAGCCGCACCAGCCGCACGCGCAGCAACGGGCCACGCTCCAGGTCGAAGGCATGCTCGGACTGCAGCGTCGCTTCTTCGCGCACGCGCGCCTCGCGTTCGGCTTCGGGCAACGCGCTCAGGTCGAGGGTCTCCACCTCGATCTCGCGCGCCAGCGGCGCCTGGACCAGGCTGTCGTCGGCCTGATGAAGGAATACCGTGCGCAGGGTTTCGTGGCGCGCGACCAGATCGCCAAACGCCTGGCGCAATGCCTCGATTTGCACCGGGCCGCGCAGGCGCACGGCCATTGGCAGGTTGTAGGCACCGCTCTGGCTGTCCATCTGCCACAGGAACCACATGCGCCGCTGCGCGTAGGAAGGCACCGCCCGATCCTCCGCCGCCACCGCGGCCGGGATCGGCAACTGGGAAAAGTCGATGCCTTCCTTGCCCAGCATTTCAAGGAACACACGGCGCTTTTCCAGCGGCAGTTCGATGAAACGGCGGGCCAGTTGCAGGGACTTCTCGGCATTCATCAGGTTGCTTCCGTACGAGTGGTTACCACGGGCAGTGCCCGGCTATCCCTACGAAACGGATACAAAGTGGGAAAAATTAATGCCGCGCAGCACCCGTCGCGTCTGCCTCGGCCGCCCCTGAAACATTTTCTTTCATTTGGCCTCGCAGGTTTCTCATTCTCATTCGTCTTATTAAGTGCAGCCCTCGAGGTTGAGCCGAGACTCGACCGCACTTTTCCAGCAGAAGACCGACTGATGGCCCGACAACCGAAAAAATCCAATTCCAAGCTGTGGTTCCTGGTCCACAGCTGGCTCGCCCTGCCGATCTGGTTTTTCGTCCTGATCGTCTGCTTCACCGGCATGCTCGCGGTGGTCAGCCAGGAAATCGTCTGGCTGGCCAACGCCGATGTGCGCGCCAGCAAGCCCGACGGCGACGCCGAGCGCCTGAGTTTCCAGCAGGTGCTCGAGAACATGCACAAGGCCGAACCAGAGCTGGCCGTACGCTTCCTCAGTCAGCCGGATGGCTCGCACTTCGCCCTGCAGGCCTCGGTGGTCCGCCCCGACGGCACCAGTTCGCTGCTTTATGTGAACCCCTACACCGGCGCCATCCAGGGCCAGCGCCCCGACTTCGACTTCGAGGCCTTCACCCGCGCCCTGCACGGCTGGTGGCTGGTGCCCTTCACCAACGGCTACAGCTGGGGTTGGTACCTGGTGTCGCTGCTCGGCCTGCCGATGCTGGCCTCGCTGGTCACCGGGCTGGTGGTGTACAAGAAATTCTGGCGCGGTTTCTTCAAGCCGGTGCGCACCGGCCATGGTTCGCGGATCTTCTGGGGTGACCTGCATCGTCTGGCGGGAGTCTGGTCGATCTGGTTCATCGCGGTGATCTCGATCACCGGCACCTGGTTCCTGATCCAGGCGATCCTTGGCGACAACCACGTGACCATTTCCAGCGAACCGATCGTGCCGGTGATCGCCCGCGAGCAGGTGCCACAGACCGCCGACGGCAGCCCGGCGCCGCGCATCGACCTGGACGAAGCGGCGCGGATCGCCACCGCGACTATCCCGGGCCTGGACGTGAGCTTCATCTCGCTGCCCGCCACCGCCTACAGCCACTACAGCATGGGCGGACGCGGCTGGTATCCGCTGATGTTCCAGACCGCCGAGGTCAACCCCTACACCCGCGCTGTCGACAGCCAGTTCCTGCTCGGCGACCGCTCGGCCCTGGAGTTCGTCACCGAATCCATGCGCCCGCTGCACACCGGCGACTTCGGCGGCCTGGCGATCAAGCTGATCTGGTTCTTCTTCGGCCTGGTATTGACCCTGATGGTGTTCAGCGGCCTGCTGATCTGGAGCAAGCGCACCGCCCAGGCCACCGCCGCCGCCCTCAAACGTGCCGAGCGTCCGGCGCGGGTGCGCCAGCCAGCCAGTGAAAAACCCGTGGAGGCCCAGCCATGAGCCAGGCAAATGCAGTGCCGCAGGGCGGCCTCAAGCAGTGGTGGCTGAAATGGCGCTTCCACCTGAATATCCTGCTGATCCTCATCCCCCTGGGGTTCATGCCCAAGTACTTCGCCGACGCCAGCCTGTTCCGCGGCGACAGCGGCCTGGGCGCCAACCCTATCAAGGGCATCCAGGTCGGGCGCTGGAGCCTGGACCTGGCCGAACTGTTCGACGAACCGCCCCGTGCCGATGGCCCGGCCGGCCACTTCAAGAGTTTCAACGCGGCGCTGTGCCCGACCTGCACCGAAGGCGTCAAGGCCATCTACCTGCGCATCGGCAAGCCACGCAGCTTGCGCGCGGCAGGCACGATCTTCTTTGGCGCGCCCGCGCGCATGGGTACCTCGCTGCCCATCCCCCCCCGCACCCAGCCCGATGCTGACATCTGGATCACCATCGAAGGCTGGGACGGCAAGATGTACCAGGCCTCGGTGCCGCTGGCCAAGGCGTCGCCGGCCACCGCAGCCTGGCTCGCCAAACAAGGAGGCAAGAAATGAAGCAACTGATGCGCAGGCTCGCCCTGCCCCTCTTGGCCCTGGCCGCCACCCCGGCGCTGGCGCACAACCCGATGTGCGAATGCACCGAAGCCGGCGAGCAGGTCACCTGCAAGGGCGGCTTCTCCGACGGCAGCGGTGCGCCAGGGGTGACCCTGGACGTGATCGGCTACGACGAGCAAGTGCTGCTGGCGAGCAAGCTCGGCGACGACTCGACCCTGACCTTCAAGCGTCCGGACGGCGAGTTCTATGTGCTGTTCGACGCCGGCCCCGGCCATGTGGTGGAAGTCGACCACGCCGACATCGGTGCGCCATGAGCCGCGCCCAGGTCGTGCGCCCGGCCGGCGCCGGGCATGAAACCCTCTATGTGTTGCTGGCCGCCGCGCTGATCGTGCTGCTGGCGGCCGGCGTGGTGGGCTTGCGCGGCGAACGCCAGGACGAGGTGAGCATCGCCGCCCACCAGTTGGACGCCCGGCGTGACCTCAACGGCGCCGAGCAAGGCATTCATACCGACCTGTGGGTGGCCGCCGACGAAATCCGCGCCCTGCGCGAGGAGAGCGGCGAAGCACCTGATGCACGGGCCCTGGCCGAAGAAGGCCTGCCACCCTTCGTCGCCGATGCAAGCAGCCAGAGTCGCGGCGGCCACCAGTGGTCGCGGCTCGAGAACGGGGCTTACCTGGGGCGCACCCAGGATCCGCAGGTCGCCGGCAGCTTCCTGGTGATCGTGCCAGTCGCCGCCGATGCCCAGGCCGACATCTGGCTGCGCCGCGACAGCGCCGCGATGGCGCCGGACGCACTGGACAACGACACGCTGATCGCCGCCGGCTGGCAGCAGATCGTCACCCACTACGACGCCGGGGTCACCCGCCAACACCGTCATTAAGGATCCGCCCATGCTCCGCTTCGCCCGCGCCCTGGCGCTGCTTCTGGCCAGCACCCTGCCCGCCCTGACGTTCGCCGGCGACGGCAAGCCGCTGCGCATCGGCATCACCCTGCACCCCTACTACAGCTACGTGAGCAACATCGTCGGTGACAAGGCCGAAGTGGTGCCGCTGATTCCGGCCGGCTTCAACCCCCACGCCTACGAGCCGCGCGCCGAAGACATCAAGCGCATCGGCACGCTGGATGTGATCGTGCTCAACGGCGTCGGCCACGACGACTTCGCCGACCGCATGATCGCCGCCAGCGAAAAGCCTGGCATCAAGACCATCGAGTCCAACGCCAACGTGCCGCTGCTGGCCGCCACCGGCATCGCCGCCCGCGGCGCCGGCAAGGTGGTCAACCCGCACACCTTCCTGTCGATCAGCGCGACCATCGCCCAGGTCAACAACATCGCCCGCGAGCTGGGCAAGCTCGACCCGGACAACGCCAAGCTCTACCAGCAGAACGCCCGCGCCTACGCCAAGCGCCTGCGCGCGCTGCGCGCCGAGGCGCTGGCCAAGGTCACCCAGGCGCCGGACGCCACCTTCCGCGTGGCCACCATCCACGCCGCCTACGACTACCTGGTACGCGACTTCGGCCTGGAAGTCACCGCGGTGGTCGAGCCGGCCCACGGCATCGAGCCGAGCCCGGCGCAGCTGAAGAAAACCATCGACCAGCTCAAGGCGCTGGATGTGAAGGTGATCTTCTCGGAAATGGACTTCCCCTCGGCCTACGTCGACACCATCCACCGCGAGTCCGGCGTGCGCATCTATCCGCTGACCCACATCTCCTACGGCGAATACACCAAGGACAAGTACGAGGTGGAAATGAAGCGCAACCTCGACACCGTGGTCCGCGCCATCCAGGAGAACCGCGCGTGACCGCCGCCGCCAACCTCGCCGTGCCCCACGGGCCGCGCATCGCGTTCGACGGCATCGACCTCACCCTGGGCCGTACGCGCATTCTGCAAAACGTGCGCTTCGACGTCGCCCCCGGCAGCGTGCACGCCATCGTCGGCCCGAACGGCGGCGGCAAGAGCTCGCTGATCAAGACCCTGCTCGGGCAAATGCCCCACCAGGGCCAGTTGACCCTGCACTGGCCGAGCGCGCGCGAGGTGATCGGCTATGTGCCCCAGGCCCTGGAGTTCGACCGCGGCCTGCCGATGACGGTCGATGACTTCATGGCCGCCATGTGCCAGCGCCGCCCGGCGTTCCTCGGCCTGTCGCGCAATGTCCGCCCGGCGATCGACACGGCGCTGGCGCGGGTGGGCATGCTCGACAAGCGCAAGCGGCGCATGGGCGCGCTGTCCGGCGGCGAGCGGCAACGGGTGCTGCTGGCCCAGGGCCTGATCCCCGAGCCGCAGTTGCTGGTGCTGGACGAGCCGATGTCGGCCCTGGACGAAGCCGGTATCCAGGTGTTCGAACAACTGCTGCACAGCTGGCGCCAGGCCGGCACCACCGTGCTGTGGATCGAGCACGACCTGGAAGCGGTGCTGCGCCTGGCCGACCGGGTCACCGGGCTGAACCGCCAGGTGCTGTTCGACGCCCCGCCCGCCGAGGCCCTGACTCCCGAGCGCCTGCTCGGGCTGTTCTCCGTTCACCCGCGCAGCGAGAGCCTTGCCTGATGAGTTTCGAATCCTTCCGCCAACTGGTCCAGGAATGGGCCAATGCAGGCTTTCTGCCGGAGGCCCTGGCCTACGGCTTCGTGGTCAACGCCCTGCTCGCCGGCTTGATGATCGGCCCGGTGCTGGGCGGCCTGGGCACCCTGGTGGTGGTCAAGCGCTTCGCCTTCTTCTCCGAGGCGGTCGGCCATGCCGCGCTGACCGGCGTGGCCATCGGCATCCTGCTCGGCGAACCCTACACCGGCCCCTACGGCAGCCTGTTCGGCTACTGCCTGCTGTTCGGCATCCTGCTCAACTTCCTGCGCAACCGCACCGGCCTGTCGCCGGACACCCTGATCGGCGTGTTCCTCTCGGTGTCCCTGGCGCTGGGCGCGAGCCTACTGCTGATGCTGGCCGGCAAGATCAACGTGCACATCCTCGAGAACGTGCTGTTCGGTTCGGTGCTCACCGTCAGCGCCCAGGACTTGCTGGTGCTGGGCATCGTCGCGGTGCTGGTGCTGGCCCTGGCCCTGCCGCTGTACAACCGCATCATGCTGGCCAGCTTCAACCCGCAGTTGGCGGCGGTGCGCGGGGTGGCGGTGAAGACCCTGGACTACCTGTTCGTGGTGCTGGTGACCTTGGTCACCGTGGCCTCGGTGAAGGTGATCGGGGCGATCCTGGTCGGCGCCCTGCTGGTGATCCCGGCGGCGGCGGCGCGGCTGGTCAGCCAGTCGCTCAAGGGCTTTTTCTTCGTCTCGGTGGCCATCGCCACCCTGAGCACCCTGCTCGGCATCCTCTTGCCGATCGTCTTCGACCTGCCGGTGCCCTCGGGCGCGGCGATCATCCTGGTCGCCGGGATCTGCTTCGCCCTCGCCGCCCTGGCCCGCGCCCTCGTACCCCGCCTGCAAGGAAACCCGGCATGACCCTGAAAAAGCTCACCTTCGCCCTGGCCCTGGCCGGCTTGCCGCTGCTGGCCAACGCCACCCAAGTGCTGACCACCCTGCCGGTGACCCACAGCCTGGCCAGCGCCCTGCTCGCTGGCACCTCGGTGCAGCTCGAGCGTGCCGCCCCGGCCAACCTGCCGGCCAGTCGCCAGCCGTCATATTTCAGCGGCCGAGGCGGCACCAGCCTGCACAAGGTCGCGCAACGGGCCGACGCGGTGATCGGCGTGCGTTCGATCTGGCGCGACGACCCGCTGTACCCGATGGCCCGGCGCAGCAATATCCGCATCGTCGAGATCGACGCCGCGCGCCCGGTGGACGGCGCCCTGCCGGGGATCGCGGTCAGGGGTGACGAGGCCTTCGCCAGCTACCCCTGGCTCAACCCGAGCAACCTCGGGCGCATGGCCGATGTCGTGGCCAACGACCTCGAGCGTCTGGCACCGACGGACAAGGCCAAGATCCAGGCCAACCTTGCCGGGCTCAAGCGGCAGATGCTGGAGTTGACCGCCAGCAGCCAGGGCCAACTGGCCGAGGTCGACAACCTGAGCGTGGTGAGCCTGTCCGAACGCTTGGGCTACCTGGCCAGCGGACTCAACCTGGATGTGGTCGAGCAGCCAGTGCTGGCCGACGAACAATGGGATCAGGCAGCGCTCGATGCGCTGGGCGCCAACCTAAAGGGCCAGGACGTGGCTCTGGTGCTGCACCATCGCCAGCCGCCGGCCAAGGTCGCCGCGGTGATCGCCGCGGCGGGGGCCAAGCTGCTGGTGCTGGAGAGCGACCCGGAAGATACCGTGGCCGGGCTCAAGGCCAGCGTCGAGCAGGTGATCCAGGCCCTTGTCCAGGGCTGAGCCGCTGCGCGGCTCATTCGCCAGCAAGGCTGGCTCCTACAGGGTACGCGCAGGCCTCAACCTCCTGTAGGAGCCAGCCTTGCTGGCGAACCAGGCGGCGCGGGGATCGCGCCCTTTCACCCCCCCCGGCATGCCCCTCAACGCTTCATGCAGCGCTGATAGCGCTCATCCACCCTGCCGGCAAACCACGCCGTGGTCAGCTTGCGGGTGATCTTCGGGCTCTTCAGCTCGATGCCCGGCAATACCGCGCGCGGCAACGCCTTGCCGGCCTTGGCCTCGGCCAGGGCGAACACGCCGCGATACAGCTCGGTCCGTTCCAGATCCAGGCTGCCCTCCTGCTCCAACTGCGCACGGATCTGCGGATTGCGCAGCCGCAACCGCGGCCCGAGCTTGCGCGCGGCCCGTTCGGTGGTGCCGGGCATGATCGCGCCCGGGGCAATCAGGTCGCCATCGAGCGCCAGCGGCGCGCCGCTCACGCGGCTCAGCGCGGCCTGGAACGCGGCGTTGCGGCTGGCGTACCAACCGGCGTTGAAATCGGCGAAGCGGTACAGCTGGCGCGGGTAATGAGTGGGGTAGCCCAGCAGGTGGGCGATCCCGAAGTAGAGGCCGCCACGGCGGCTGAACACCTCCTGGCGCACCGTTCCTTGGTAGTCGTAGGGGTAGCCCTTGGTGTGCTGCTCGGCAAAGTCGATGCTCACCTGCATCGGCCCGCCTGTGTGCACCGGGTTGAGCCCGCCAAGCAACGTGCGGCCCAACGGCAGGCGGCCGATCACTTCGTCGTACAGGGCACTGAGCTGCTTCTCGCTGCGTACCGCCTGCAGCCGTTGCTGGTAGCTCTTGCCGTTGCTCGACGGGGTTTGCAGGGCACCGTCCACCAGCAGTTTCGGAATATGCAGGCGCGCCGCGCGGCGGTCGATTTCCGCGCGGGCGATGCGGCCAAGGTTGGGCACCTGGGGGTCGGCGTTGAAGGTCGACTCCTGCTCGGTCACGGCCAGCACCGCGCACAGGTTGCTCTTGCTCGGGGCGATGCCCTGGGCCTGGAACGCTACCTGGATATCCGTGGCCCAGCCCTCGCGATCCTTGACCTGGGCCGGCAGCAGGCGCAAGAGCTGGGCACGGACCTTGGCCGGATCGCTCTCCTGCGTCGCTGCATGGCGCCCGGCGCAGCCCTGGAGCAGGCCCAGGCCCAGTAGCCCTGCGACTAGCAGGCGGCCGTTCAGGGTTGTTCCCCGACCAGGTAGGTTTTGCTGATGTGGCGGAACAGCGGGTGGCTGGCGCTGCCGAGCAGCTCGAACAGCACCATCTCGCGGGTCACTACCTGGGCGCCGGCATCGCGCATGCGCGCCAGGGCCGCGGCCTTGCTGGCGGCGCTGCGGCTGTCGCAGGCGTCCTCGACGACGAACACCTGCTTGCCCAGGGCGAGCAGGCCGAGCACGGTCTGCAACACGCAGACGTGGGTTTCCATGCCACAGACGATCACCTGCTCACGGGCCAGCAGGCTGGCTGGCAGGCATTCGGCGGCAACGCAGGAGAAGTGCAGTTTTTCGACGATTTCGGCGCTGGGCGCGGCGGCCTTGAGTGCGGCCAGGGTGTGGCCCAGGCCTTTGGGGTATTGCTCGGAGATGACGGTAGGCAGTTGCAGCTCGGCGGTCGCTGCCAGCAGCCAACAGGCACGGGCTGCGGTGCCCTCGGGGTCGCTCATGGCGCCGATGAGTTTTTCCTGGATATCGACGACCAGCAGCGTGGCCTGACGGGGATCGATCAGCATGGGTGGTCTCGTTGCCTTGGGAAAGGAGCGTTAGCCTTACCCAGGAGGGGGCTGGCGTCAATGGAGGCGCGGTCTCGCGCGCCACGACAAAGGAACTCGCCGTAAAGGTGAAAAGGTGACTGCGCGTCGACATAGCAAATGAATGCGCTTACAACTGTTAAAACAGACGCAGACCGCCTTTGACTTTGACTTTGACTTTGACTTTGACTTTGACTTTGACTTTGACTTTGACTTTGACTTTGACTTTGACTTACACAGCGTGCGTCTCGAAAGTTATATGCGCATTCATTTGCGATGGCGACGCATAA
>NZ_SOZA01000063.1 GCF_004519305.1 Pseudomonas sp. RIT623
AATCGCCAATAATCTCCCCTCGCCACCGCCAGGTCTGCGCCAATGCCCCGCCCAATTATCCTGCCCCTCGCCGAGAACTACCGCCATGGCGAGCATATCGCCCCGCACTGTCACGATCGTGCGCAACTGATCCATGCCATCAGTGGGGTGGTCACGGTCAACGCCAGCGAAGGCAGCTGGGTGGTTCCGCCAGGGCGCGGGGTCTGGGTTCCGGCGGCGGCCGAGCACGAACTGCGCATGGCCGGCGTGGTGCGCATGCGCACGCTTTTCGTCGACCCTGCCGCGCGCCCCGACCTGCCACATCAGTGCCAGGTGATCGAGATCTCAGCGCTGTTGCGCGAGCTGATCGTGCGGGCCATGGACATCCCCTGCGACTACCCGGCGCAAGGCCGCGAGGCGCGGATCATGCAACTGATCCTCGATGAGATCCGCGTGCTGCCGGTGTCTGCCCTGCATGTGCCCAGCCCGCGTTCGGCGCAGTTGCAGGCGCTGTGCGAAGCCTTGCGCCAAGCCCCGGCCGAGGCCTGGAGCCTGGCCCGCGCCGCGGCCCACAGTGGCCTGAACCCGCGCACCCTGACCCGCGCCTTCCAGCGTGAAACCGGTCTGAGCCTGGTGCAGTGGCTGCGGCGCATGCGCCTGCTGGCCAGCCTCGATGCCCTGGCGGCCGGACAATCGGTGCTGGCAGTGGCGCTGGACTTGGGCTACGACAGCCCCAGCGCGTTCAGCGCAATGTTCCGCCGCACCCTTGGGGTGTCGCCCTCGGTCTATTTCGGCAGGGCCGCCGAGCGCTGGTAAGCCAGAACCGATTGCTGCTCCCAGCTCCCCCCCAGCGCGGCATAGAGGTTGACCTCGGCCAGCAACTGGGCCAGGCGGTCGTTGATCAAGCCTTGCTGGGCGCTGAACAATGAGCGCTGCGCGTCGAGGAAGGTCAGGCTGCTGTCGATGCCGTTGCGGTAGCGGTTTTGCGCCAGGTCGTGGTAGCGCTGGCTGGCCGCCACCAGGTCGCGCTGGGCCTGCAACTGGCTCTGGTAGGTGCTGCGCGCGGCGAGGCCGTCGGCGACTTCCTGAAACGCGGTCTGGATCGATTTCTCGTAACGCGCCACTTGCATGTCCTTCTGCAGCTTGGCGTAGCCCAGGCTCGCGCGCAGGCTGCCGGCGTTGAACAGTGGCAGGTTGATCTGCGGCTGGAACAGCCAGGTGCCGGAGCCGGTGTCGAACAAGTCGGCGAGCTGGCGACTGCTGCTGCCGGCATTGGCGGTCAGGCTGATGCTTGGGAAGAACGCCGCCCGCGCCGCGCCGATATTGGCGTTGGCCGCCTGCAACTGGTACTCCGCCTGGCGGATGTCGGGGCGTCGTTGCAAGAGGTCGGCGGGCAGGCCTGCGGGCAGGCGGGCAATCTGTTCGTCGGCCAGGGCCAGGGCCATGGCCGGCAGGTCGTCGCGCACCGCGATGCCGACCAGGCGCTCAAGTTGGTTGAGGTCCTGGGCGGCCAGGCGGGTGTAGCGGGCTACCGCGGCGCGGGTGCTGTCGACGCGCGTGGTGGCCTGGATCTGGTCGAGCGCCGACAGCGTGCCGGTGCGGCGCTGACGCTGGGTCAGGCGCAGGCTTTGTTGATCGGCTTGCAAGGTCTGCTGCGACAGTGCCAGCAGCTCCTGGTCGGCGCGCCAGGTGAGGTAGGCACCGGCAACGCTGGTGATCAGGCTCAGCTCGGCGCTGCGCCGGGCCTCGTCGGTGGCCAGGTAGTTGAGCAGCGCCTGGTCGCTGAGGCTGCGCAGGCGGCCGAACAGGTCGAGCTCATAGGCGCTGATGCCAACGGTGGCCGACTGCTGGCTGCTGATCATGCCGTCGCCCCCGGTGCGCCGGCGGGGCAGGTACTGGCGAGTGCCCTGGGCGTTGGCGGAGATCTTCGGCAGCAATTCGGCGCGCTGGATGCGGTACTGGGCGCGGTAGGCCTCGACGTTGAGCACGGCCACCCGCAGGTCGCGGTTGTTGGCCATGGCTTTGGCCAGCAACTGGCGCAGGGCGGGGTCGTGGAACACCGCCTGCCAATCGCGGGGCAAGGCCGTGGCGGCCGGGCCATCCTGGTAGGCGGCGCCAGCGGGGTATTGGCCTGGCGCGGGCGAGGCCGGGCGTTGGTAGTCCGGCGCCAGGGTACAGCCGGCCAACAGTGTGGCCAGCAGGGGCAAGGTGATTCGCGGCATGGCGGGTCTCGGCGGTCAGCGCCCGGCCAGCCAGCGGGCCAGGCCGTGACGGCCACTGACACCCAGCTTGGCCGTGGCGCGCTTGAGGTAGGTTTCGATCGAGCTGTTCTTGACGTGCAGGCGCAGCGCCAGTTGCGGCACGGTGTCGCCGGTCAGCAGGCCGATACAGACCTCCTGTTCGCGGCTGGACAGGCGAATGGCCTCCTGTTCGAGGCGGTCGGTGAACAGTTGGCGCAGGGTGCCCGCTTCATCGGGCAGTAGTTGCCCGGGGCGGCGCTGGCCGGCCGAGTGGAGTAGCTGCGCGTGGTGTTCGACCAGGGGCAGCAGGGTGTCCGACAAGGTCTTGAGCAGTGCCAGCTCGGCCAGGGAGAACGCGCGCTGGCTCGGCTGGCGAAAGCAGCAGATCACCCAGCGGCGGTTGCCGCTGCGCGAGACCAGCTTGCATTGGTGGGCATCGCCCTGGGCGCCCACCGGGGTGTTGATCTGGATCAGCAGTGGATCTTCCATGCGCATGATGCTCTGCAACAACGGATGGCGCAGCGGCCGTGTGTTGACGGCCTGCGCATGGCCGGCGCTGCCCAGCGCCTTGACCGCCTGGATGCGGGTCTGCTGGCTGTCGAGGGTCCATTCGCTGAGGTCGAGCCGATGCATTGGTACCAGGTCGCCAACCAGCTCGAACATCTGCTCGGCAAAGGTGCTGTCGCCGGTGCTGGCGACCAGCGCGCCCAACTGCAGGTACAGCAGCGGGTCGTGGCGGTGTGCGGGGCTGTCGGTCAGCTTCATGTGCTTTCTTCCTTGATTCGCTAACGCTGCGGGTGGGGCTCGCGGGCGCTTCCTCTCTGCGGGGCGGGTTTGGCGGTATTGAATAGCAGGCTCCAAGCCTGCGTCTGTAATGGAAACCGGGGACAGCAAATGCCATTTTTCGCGCCGGGAAAAGGCGTCTGGGTTGCCGGTGGCTGGGCGCTTGCCTGTCGGTTTGTCGGACGATTTCCGCCAGAAAGCCACTGGATCGCGGGTAATGGCGACCACAAGCGCTGCGGGTAGGTCGTGGCGGGTGTTGCAGGGTGGCCAATGTCCTACAAAAAAATCAGTGCGTTTGTTCGGTGCTTTAGGCGATGAGCAACTGCTCAGATCGAATGGCGCGCTGTCCGGGTTTGTCAGGCCATACAGGCGCCCCAAGCCGATGCTTGAATACGCCGATAACCCCGTTTCAAGGATGAAGTCCCATGTTCGCCGCCGACAGCTTTGCCCTGACTTGCGCCCAGCGCGACATCTGGCTGGACCAGTTGAGCCACGGCGACTCTCCGCTGTACAACATCGGCGGCTACGTCGAACTGCCAGGAGCGCTCGACCCGGCCCGGCTGCGCCAGGCACTGGCACACCTGGTGCGCATGCATGATGCGCTGCGCAGCGTGCTGGTCGACGACCCGGCTGGCAGCGGCCTGCCACGTCAACGTTTCGTCGACGCCCTGGTGGTGCCCCTGAGCGAGCACGATGTGCGCGGCGAAGACGACCCGCCGGCCGCCGCGCAACGCCTGATCAAGGCGCAGATGCGCCAGGCGTTCAGCCTCGACCAGGGCCCATTGCTGCGGGTGGCGCTGATCCGCCTGGCCGACCAGCATTATCGGCTGGCTGCCCAGGCCCACCACCTGATCCTCGATGGCTGGGGCTTCGAGCAGTTCTTCCAGCAACTGGGGCAGTATTACGGGCTGCTCGAGCAGGGCTTGGCGTTGCCGGTTGCAGCGCCTTCCTACCGCGCATACATCGATGAAGACCACGCCTACCAGGGCTCGGCCCGCGAGCAGCGCGACCGTGACTACTGGTTGGCGCGCTACCGCCAGCTACCCGACGCCTTGCTGCGCCCGCGCAAACGCGCGGCGGCCGGCGCATCGCCGAGCCAAGCGTGCGCGCAGCCGTTCGATGGGCAACTGCTGGCGCGCATGCAACAGCTGGCCAGCACGCAGCAGGCCTCGGTGTTGCACGTGCTGTTGGCCGCGCTGCATGTCTGCTTCACCCGCAGTGCCCAGCGTGACGACTGGGTCGTGGGCCTGCCGCTGCGCAACCGGGGCGGCGCCCGGCACAAGGCGACGCTCGGGCTGTTCGCCCAGGTCAGCGCGCTGCGCATGGATTTTGGTCGCGAACTGAGCTTCGCCGCCTTGGTCCGCGCCATCGCCGACGCGTTACGCCGTGATCTGCGCCATCAGCGCCTGCCGGTCAGTGAACTCAACCGCGCCTTGGGCCTGCTGCGCGAGGAGCGCGCGCAACTGTTCGAAGTGACGGTGTCCTACGAGGAGGAGGGCAGCGACCTGCGCTATGGCGCCTTGCCGGCGCATACGGTTAAGGTCAGCAACGACCACGAACCCACGCCGTTGTCACTGTACCTGCGCAGCAATCGCCACAACGGCAAGGCCTGGCTGCACCTGGTGCACAACCTGGCCTGGCTGGACAGCGACGAAGTACAGGCACTGGGCGAACGCCTGTTGTGGGTGCTGGCCCAAGGGGTGGCGCAGCCGCAGCGCAGGGTCGAGGCCTTCGACATCCTGTTGCCGGCCGAGCAGCAGTTGCTCGAACGATGGAACGCTACCGCCACCAAGCCCCCGGCGCAGTGCCTGGTGCACCGCCGTATTGAAGCCCAGGCCGCCCGCCAGGCGGATGCCGTGGCCGTCGAGCAGCAGGGTCGCCAACTGACCTACGGCGCCCTCAACCAGCAGGCCAACGCACTCGCCGCGCGACTGATCGACCTGGGCGTGGGGCCCGAGCTGCGCGTGGCGGTGATGGCCCGGCGTGGGCTCGACACCCTGGTCGGCTTGCTGGCCGTGCTCAAGGCTGGCGGCGCCTATGTGCCCATCGACCCGGCGCATCCGCGCGAGCGCCTGGACTACCTGTTGCAGGATTGCGCGCCGCAGGTACTGCTGACCCAGTCCGACCTGCGCCAACGCCTGGGCGCTTGCGAGCTGCCGGTGATCGAACTGGACCGCCTGGAGCAGACCGCGCCGGCGCTAGCCAACCCGCAGGTGCCGGGCCTTGCCGGCGACAGCCTGGTCTATGTGATCTACACCTCCGGCTCCACCGGCCAGCCCAAGGGCGTGATGGTCGAGCAGCGCATGCTCGCCAACCTGGTGGATTGGCACTGCGAGGCCTTCGATGTGCGCGCCGGCAGCCATGTATCGAGCCTGGCCGGCTTCGGTTTCGATGCCATGGCCTGGGAAATCTGGCCAGCATTGTGCGCCGGCGCGACCCTGCACCTGGCGCCGGTGGGCGAGGGCAGCGAGGATATCGACGGGCTGCTGCGCTGGTGGCGCGCCCAGCCCTTGCAGGTGAGTTTCCTGCCCACCCCGGTGGCCGAACATGCCTTCGCCCAAGGCCAGCCGCACCCGACCCTGCGCACCTTGCTGGTGGGTGGTGATCGCTTGCGGCGCCTGGCCCGTGAACGCGGCTATCAGGTGGTCAACAACTATGGGCCGACCGAGGCGACGGTGGTGGCCAGTTCGGGGCGGGTCGAGGCCGGGGCGCCGCTGCATATCGGTGGCGCGATCGCCAACACCCGCTTGTACGTGCTCGATGAGCGCCAGCGCCTGCTGCCGATCGGTGCTGTCGGCGAGCTCTATATCGGCGGGCTGGGGGTTGCCCGGGGCTACCTGAACCGGCCCGGGCTGAGCGCCGAGCGCTTCATCGACGACCCGTTCGCCACCCAGGCCAAGGCACGCCTTTATCGCACCGGCGACCTGGTGCGCTGGCGCGCTGACGGCACCTTGGATTACCTGGGGCGCAACGATGACCAGGTGAAGATTCGCGGCGTGCGGGTGGAACTGGGCGAAATCGAGGCGGCGCTGGCCAGCCACGAGGCTGTGCGCGAGGCGGTGGTGCTGTTGCGTGACGGGCAACTGGTGGCCTGGTTCCTCGATGCCGTGCCCACCAGCCCGCTGGCCTTGCACCAACACTTGCGGGCCAGGCTGCCAACGGCCTTGTTGCCATCGGCCTATGTGGCCGTGGCGAGCTGGCCGCTCACCGCCAATGGCAAGCTTGACCGTCGCGCCTTGCCGGCGCCGACCATGGACGCCCAGTTGCGCCGCGCCCACGAGCCGCCCCAGGGGCCGCTCGAACAACGCCTGGCGGCGCTGTGGGTCGAGCTGTTGCAGGTCGAGCGAGTTGGTCGCCAGGACCATTTCTTCGAGCTGGGCGGCCATTCGCTGTTGGCGGTGCAGTTGATCGAGCGCATGCGCCAGCAGGGCCTGCAGGTCGATGCCCAGGTGTTGTTTGGCCAACCGACCCTGGCCAGCCTGGCGGCTGCCGTCGACACGGGCAAGACTGAACTGATACCGGCCAACCGGGTGCCCGCGGGCTGCGCGCGGATCACCCCCGAACTGTTGGCCCTGGCGGCCTTGGACCAGGCCGCCATCGAGCGTATCGTCGCCACGGTGCCCGGCGGCGCGGCCAATGTGCAGGAGATCTATCCGCTGGCCCCGCTGCAGGAGGGCTTGCTCTACCACCACCTCACCGAGGCCCGCGATCCCTATCAGCAGGACGCCTTGTTCAGCTTTGCCAGTCGCGAGGACCTTGATGTCTTCAGCCGGGCGCTGGAGCAGGTCATCGCGCGCCACGATATTCTGCGCACAAGCCTGGCCTGGGAGGGCCTGGAGCAGCCGCAGCAGGTGGTCTGGCGCCAGGCCAGGTTGCCACTGACGGTGCTCGACGCAGCGCCGGGGGCTGCCGTGTCGGCGTTGCGCGCCGAGGGCCAGGCACTGGACTTGCGCGTGGCGCCGATGATGGCCCTGGCTTGCGTCGAGGACCAGGGGCGTTGGCTGGGCTTGCTGCGTTTCCACCATCTGGTCAATGACGCGGTGTCGGTGCAGGTGCTGCTCCATGAACTGCGCGCGATGATGCTCGGCCAGGCGGCCACGTTGCCTGCGCCCGTGGCGTACCGCAACTATGTCGCCCATAGCCGCGACCCGGCTCGTCAGGCCAGCCATGAGGCGTTCTTCAACGCCAGCCTGGCCGGTGTCGAGGCCCCGGCGCGGCTACCGGGGATGGGCGAGGGCGGTGCGCCGGACAGCCGCGCGGTCACGCTCGCGACGCCGTTCGCCGCCACGCTGCGGCGCCTGGCGCGCGCGCAGGATGTCGGCCTGGGCAGCCTGCTGCACCTGGCCTGGGCTCAGGTGCTGGGGGCATTGCGCGGGCGTGACGAGGTGGTGTTCGGCAGCGTGCTGCTGGGCCGGGTGATGGCCGGCGAGGGTGCCGACCGGGCGCTGGGCATGTTCATCAATAGCTTGCCGCTGCGGGTGAGGCTGGGCGGATGCAGTGTAGGCCAGGCGTTGGCGGCGACCCATGCGCAACTGGCTGCCTTGCTGGCCCATGAGGATGCGCCCCGAGTGCTGGCCCAGCGTTGCAGCGGTTTGCCGGCTGGCGTGGCATTGTTCGACAGCCTGCTCAATTACCGTCACGGACCGGCTGCCGAGCGCCTGGCATTGCCGGGCGTGACGCTGGAAGAGGCCAGCGAGGTACACAGCCACCCACTGGTACTGACCGTGGACGATGACGGCGATGCCCTGCGCCTGGCCGTGCGTGCGCCCCGCGAACTGGGCGCGGCGCGGGTGCTGGGGCATGTCGAGTGCGCACTGCAGGCCCTGGCCGCGGCGTTGGCGGACGACCCGGCACTGGCGCTGGACAGCTTGAGCACCTTGCCCGCCGACGAACGCCGCTACTTGCTGGACACGCTCAATGACACCGAGGTGGCGCTGGACCCTGGCTGCCTGCACCTGCCTGCCCTGTTTGCCGCCCAGGTGCGGCGCACGCCGGATGCCGTGGCAGTGCAGGGCGAGGACGCTCAGCTCAGCTACCGCGAGCTGGAGGCCCAGGCCAACCGCCTGGCCCATCACCTGATCGGCCTGGGGGTAGGGCCGGACCTGCGGGTCGCGGTGTGCATCGAGCGCGGCGCGCAGTTGCTGATCGGCCTGCTGGGCGTGCTCAAGGCCGGCGGCGCCTATGTGCCGCTGGACCCCGGCTACCCCGATGAACGCCTGCACTACATGCTCGCCGACAGCGCCCCAGTGGCCTTGCTGGTGCATGGCGCCACGCGGGGGTTGTGGGCCGACGTGGCGACGCCGATGGTCGACCTCGACCGCGCCGATTGGCAGGCTCACCCCACGCAGGCCCCGGCGCTCGAGGCGCTGACCGGTGAGCACCTGGCCTACGTGATGTACACCTCGGGCTCCACCGGCACGCCGAAAGGGGTGATGGTCGCGCATCGTGGCCTGTGCAACCTGATGCACTGGGGCTCGAGCCTGTGCCCGCCGCAGCCCGACGGCGCCTTGCTGCAACGGGCGCCGTTCAGCTTCGACGGTTCGGTGTGGGAGCTGTTCTGGCCCCTGTGCGCCGGCCTGCGCCTGGTGCTGGCGCGCCCTGACGGGCACCGCGACCCCGAGTACCTGGTGCGGCTGATCCAGGCCCGGCGGGTGAGCATCGTCAAGTTCGTCCCGGCCCTGCTGCATGCCTTCCTCGATGCGCCAGAGGTGGCGCAGTGCAGCAGCCTCACCGACATCTTCTGCGGCGGCGGCGAGCTGACCCTGGCCCTGGTCCAGCGTGTGCGCGAGCGTTTGCCGCAGGTGCGCCTGCATAACGTCTACGGCCCCACCGAGGCCACCGTCGACAGCACCGCCTGGACCCTCGAGGCGGATGCGCCGCTGCCCCTCGGCGCGCCGCCGATCGGCCGGCCGATCGGCAACACCCGGCTGTACCTGCTTGACGCCCAGGACCGCCCGGTGCCGCTGGGTTGCACTGGCGAGCTGCACATCGGCGGTATCGGCGTGGCCCGGGGCTACCTGGGCTTGCCGGTGCTGCAGGCGGCGCGCTTTATCGCCAGCCCGTTCGTGACGGGCGACCGGCTGTACCGCACCGGCGACCTGGTGCGCTATCGCGCCGATGGCGAGTTGGAGTTCCTTGGGCGCAACGATTTTCAGGTCAAGCTCAACGGGCTGCGGATCGAACCGGGCGAGCTCGAGGCGCTGCTGGTGGCCCATCCGGCGTTGGACCAGGCCGTGGTGCTGGTGCGCGACGAGCGCCTGGTGGCCTACGTGACCTGCCGCGAAGGGCAGGCCGCGCCGACGCTGGAGGCTCTGCGCAACCACCTGCTGGCACGCGTGCCAACCTACATGGTGCCGTCGGCTTATGTGGTGCTCGGCGCGTTGCCGCTGAGCCCCAATGGCAAGGTCGACCGTAATGCCTTGCCGGCGCCCGGGGTGGAGGCGGTGATCAGCCGCGTCTATGCAGCGCCTCGGGATGCGCTGGAGCAGACGCTGGCACAGATCTGGAGCGAGGTACTCAAGGTCGAGCAGGTAGGGCGCGACGACAACTTCTTCGAGCTGGGCGGGCATTCGTTGCTGGCGGTCAGCCTGGTGGCGCGCATGCGTCAGGCGGGGTTGCATGCCGATGCGCGGATGTTGTTCAAGCAGCCGACCCTGGCGGGGTTGGCGGCGCATACGCAGCGCCAGGTGCAGCAGGTGGACATTCCGCGCTCGACGGTGCCGGGGTTGGGCGGGCGACGGCGGATTTGAAGGGGATCCGGGTTACATGGGTGAGTCTTGAACGGGCGTTTGGGTGGCGCGATGCACGCCACGAGCGCGCGTAGGCGCGATACGGTGTGTCGGTGCACATTCCCCCACCGTTGATCGCAGGCGTGCCTTCCAGGCGGCAACGGGGACTAGACTGCGGTTAAACCCTGAAACCCCGCAGGCCCCCATGTCCCCCAAGAACCTTGTCTGCCTCTGGTACGAAAACGACGCCGAGGCTGCCGCCAACTTCTACGCCAGAACCTTTCCCGACAGCCGCGTGACTGCTGTGCACAAGGCACCGGGGGACTACCCAAGCGGCAAGGAAGGCGACGTGATCACCGTTGAGTTCACCGTGATGGGCATACCCTGCCTCGGCCTCAACGGCGGCGACAGCTTTCGCCACAGCGAGGCGTTTTCGTTCCAGGTGGCGACCGACTCCCAGGAAGAAACCGATCGCTACTGGAACGCCATCGTCGACAACGCAGGCCAGGCCAGCGTCTGCGGCTGGTGCAAGGACAAGTGGGGGCTGTCGTGGCAGATCAGCCCGCGCATCCTCACCCAGGCCGTGGCCGGTAGCGACCGGGCGGCGGCCAAGCGCGCCTGGGAGGCGATGATGAGCATGGGCAAGATCGACATTGCCGCCATCGAGAAGGCGCTCAAGGGCTGAGGGTACGACACGCCAGTTTCAACTTTCGCCATACATCCAGCGCATCAGCGAATGGCGCCCGCCGATCCCCAGCTTGATCGCCGCGCGCCGCAGGTAGCTCTCCACGGTATTGACCTTCAACTGCAAGCGTTCGGCCTGCTGTGGTGCCGTGTGCCCGGCCAGCAGCCCCCGGCATACCTGCATTTCGCGCTCCGACAGGGCGATGCCGGTCTGGCGCAAGCGCTCGACGAAGCGCTGTTCGAGGCTTTCGGGTTCGCTTGCCTGGGCCACGGGCGGCTGCAAGGCGCTGATGTGTTTTTCCAGCATGGGCAACAACAACGGCGAGATATCCTCCAGCCGGCTGCGCTCGGTGGCGGAGAAGCCGTAGCGCGGATCGGCGCGCAGCACGGTGATTTCGTAGTGGTAGCCATCCTTGCGCCGGGCCAGGCGCAGGCGTGCCGGGTCGTCGAAAACGTCGCTCGGCTCGCCGGCGCTGAACACCGTCTCGCTGAGCAGCGTGGCGTCGGCATGGGCGCAGCAGGCAGGGGCCACCCGCAATTGGCGGATATGGGTGGCGTCGATGGTCAGGTGAGTCTGGATCAGGTCGTGCAGGTGCCGGGGGAAGTGGCGGCT
This sequence comes from Pseudomonas sp. RIT623, assembly GCF_004519305.1. Taxonomy (GTDB): domain Bacteria; phylum Pseudomonadota; class Gammaproteobacteria; order Pseudomonadales; family Pseudomonadaceae; genus Aquipseudomonas. Next base: position 11,028 of record NZ_SOZA01000063.1, read on the forward strand.
GCCGGTACTGGCTATGACTTTGCCGATCTGCGGAAACAGCAGGTGCGAATTCATCGTGTCATCCATGAGGTACGGTGGTACGAAAGGCCATGCACGCCTGTAGCCAGCATCCTTGGCTGGCGGCGGGGCCGTTGGCGCTGCTTGCTATCCTAGTACAACGATTGAGTGACGGTTAAATGAAGCTGGAATAATGGCATAACAATATCACTTGCGCCCGTGCGTCACAGTCGCCCATGCACTCGGGTATGATGCGAGCCCTTTCCCCAACGAGGCCCGCCCCATGTCCCTGAGCACAGCACAGATCGGCGAATTCCGCGCCTTCGCCGAACAGCTGGCCGATGCCGCCGCCCACGCGATCCAGCCGTATTTTCGCGCCAGCCTCGAGGTCGAGGACAAGGGCGGGCGTCTGTACGATCCGGTCACCGTGGCCGACAAGGCCGCCGAGGACGCCATGCGCGCGCTGATCCAGGCGCGCTACCCGCAGCACGGCATTCTGGGCGAGGAGCAAGGAACGGTAGCGGGCAGTAGCCCGCTGCATTGGGTGCTCGACCCCATCGACGGCACCCGCGCCTTCATCACCGGCCTGCCGCTGTGGGGCACGCTGATCGCCCTCAACGATGGCCAGCGGCCGGTCATCGGCGTGATGAACCAGCCGTTCACCGGCGAGCGTTTCGTCGGCACGCCCGAAGGCGCCTGGCGCAGCGGTACGCGGCTGAAAACCCGCGCCTGTGGCGAGCTGGCCACAGCCACGCTGATGTGCACCACCCCGGACATGTTCGACACGCCAGGGCGCAAGGCGGCCTTCGAGCAGGTGGCCGGCCAGGCCCGGCTGATGCGCTACGGCGGCGACTGCTACGCCTATTGCATGCTGGCTTCGGGGTTCGTCGACGTGATTGTCGAGGCCAGCCTGCAACCTTACGACGTGCAGGCGCTGATGCCGATCATCGAAGGGGCGGGCGGGGTGATCACTGCCTGGGATGGCAGCACCGCGCAGAACGGCGGTTGCGTGGTGGCGTGCGGTGATCCGGCGCTGCATGCGCAGGTGGTGGCGATACTGCGTCACGCCATGTAACACCCGGTACCATCGCACTTTTTCGCATTTGTGCGTTCTATGCATGGCCAGGTCGCGGCGATCCCCGTTGCGGCCGACCCTTGCTACCGGTGCCGATGGCTGTACGACGACTTGCCCTGATCCCCCCACGCCTGCTGCTGGCGGCCACCGTGGTTGCCTTGAGCGGCTGTAGCCAGCAGCAGGGCAGCGACCTGCTCACCCAGCTGCGCAATGGCAAGCCTGACGAGCTGTTCCAGACCAGTGTCGACCGCATGGCGACGCTGGCCATGCGCGACAACCTGCAGAGCCTGTATCTGCTGATGAACAAGCTGTACCTGCGCAACCCCAGCCAGTGGAAACAGTCCGGCTATCTCGACGCCACTACCGCCGCGCGGCAGATCCGCATTGCCATCGAGCAGCGCCAGCCGTTGCCGCAGTTGGGCGAGCGCCGCGACCTGGCGGCCTTGAGCTATGCCCTGAGCCCGGAGTTTCGCGGCGACCGGGTCGGCGCGTTCATCTATGCCATCGGCAGCATGCTGGTCACTGCCCACGGCGGGCGTACCGAGTTCTACATGACCGACGCCATCGACCCGCTGTTCATCAACAACGCGGCGCGCAATATCGAGAAGGCCACCTGGATGCTCAGCCAGCGCCAGGATGCCAACGGGGTGTTGTTGCTGTTCTCCAACGAGATTTCCGAGCAGGGCAGCAACCTGAGTTTTGCCGTGGAATTCGGCAAGGTGGTCGCGCGCCTCGACCTGCTGGCGCAGATGCTCGATGAGCGCTATCGGCGCATTGGCCTGAACTATGCGCAGAGCCTGTTGCTGATGAACTTCCTGCCGGTGCAGTGAGCGGGTCTGCTAGCGGCCGTAACCGCCGTAGGAGCCGGCTTGTCGGCGAACACCGGCAATCCACCGTGGCGCCTGGTTCGCCAGCAAGCTGGCTCCTACGGGGCGGGGTGCGCCGCAAACCTGTAGGAGCCGGCTTGCCGGCGAACAGCGAGGCTCCGTGGCGCCTGGTTCGCCAGCAAGCTGGCTCCTACGGGGCGGGGTGCGCCGCAAACCTGTAGGAGCCGGCTTGCCGGCGAACAGCGAGGCTCCGTGGCGCCTGGTTCGCCAGCAAGCTGGCTCGTGCACTCAAGCCACATCGACCAGGACGATCTCGCTGTCTTCCAGCGCGGTCACTCGCAGCACGCTTTCCTGCTCGATCGCCACGCCGTCGCGGGCCTTGGCCTGCACGCCGTTGATCTCGACCCGGCCCTTGGCCGGCACCAGGTAGCCACGGCGCCCCGGGTCGAAGGTGTACTCGGCGCTTTCCCCAGCCTTCAGGGTGGCAGCCACCAGGCGGGCATCGGTACGGATGCGCAGGTTGCCTTCATCCTCCGCACGGCCGCTGGCAAGGGTCACGAAACCTTCGCCACGCTCCCCCTTGGGGAAGGGCCGGGTGCCCCAGGACGGCGCAGCGCCAAGGTTCTCGGGAATGATCCAGATCTGGAAGATCCGCGTATCAACCTGCTCCAGGTTGTATTCGCTGTGCACGATACCGCTACCGGCGCTCATCACCTGCACATCACCGGCCTCGGTGCGGCCTTTGTTGCCCAGGCTGTCCTGGTGGGTGATGGCGCCTTCGCGGACATAGGTGATGATTTCCATGTCGCGGTGCGGGTGTGGCGGGAAGCCGGCACCGGCAGCGATCAGGTCGTCGTTCCAGACCCGCAGGTTGCCCCAGTGCATGCGCGCCGGATCATGGTATTCGGCGAACGAGAAGTGGTGATGGGCGTCGAGCCAGCCGTGGTTGGCATGGCCGAGGCTTTCGAAGGGTCGCAGTTGCAGCATGATGGTGCTCCTCTGAATCTGTGGAATGGGGCCATGATGGGTGTTTGAAAGATCGAAAAAAAGCGTAAATATCGACTTGGTTTGATCTAATTAATAGATTGTTATGAGTTCGACGCTACCTGCGGTTCATCGCCTAATCCCATGATCCATAAGCATTCGCTGGCGCTTTGCGGCGGATCAGG
>NZ_SOZA01000064.1 GCF_004519305.1 Pseudomonas sp. RIT623
CGGGTGCGCGGCTGTACCGCACCGGCGACCTGGCCAGCCAGCGCGCGGACGGGGTGATCGAATACCGCGGGCGAATCGACCACCAGGTGAAGATCCGTGGCCTGCGCATCGAGCTGGGCGAGATCGAAGCACGCCTGCTGGAACAGGATGGCGTGCGCGAGGCCGCCGTGATCGCACGCGGCGCGCAACTGGTGGCCTACGTGGTGCCCGTCGCTGCCGGCACCGGCCTGGTCGACAGCCTCAAGGCAGCGCTCAAGGTCAGCCTGCCGGACTACATGCTGCCGGCGCACTTCGTGCTGCTCGAGGCGCTGCCGTTGTCGGCCAATGGCAAGCTGGAACGCCGGGCCTTGCCCGACCCGCAGGCCGGCGCGGGCGCCGCGGCCTACCGCGCCCCAGGCAGCGAACTGGAGTGCCAGTTGGCCGGCTTCTGGCAGGAAGTGCTCAAGGTCGAGCGGGTGGGGCTGGACGACGATTTCTTCGAACTCGGTGGTCATTCACTGCAACTGATCATGCTGCTGGCCCGTTTGCGCGGCGCCTTGGGCATCGAACTGGCCATCAACGATTTCTACGCACTGCGCACCCTGCATCAGCTGGCGGCGCACGTGCAGGCCGTCATGGCCGACAACGATCCGAGCGACGAACTGGACCTGATCTTCGGCGCGCTCGACGAACTGGAGGAACACAATGCTTAAGCCCCAAACCGCACGCTCGCAGGAGCTGGCCACGCGAATCGGCGGGCTGGACAGCGACAAGCGCCAGCAGCTGTTCCGCAAGCTGGGCGAGGCCGGGGTGAATGTAGCGCGCCTGCCGATCGTGCCAGCCATCGAGCGTGGCCCGCTGCCGTTGTCCTATGCCCAGCAGCGCCAATGGTTCCTCTGGCAGCTCGACCCACAAGGTTGTGCCTACAACCTGTGCCTGGCCCTGCGCCTGCGCGGCCCGCTGGAGCTGGCCGCGCTGCAGGGTGCCTTCGACCAGTTGCTGGCGCGCCACGCCAGCCTGCGCACGCGCTTCCTCGAAGTCGATGGGCAGGCCTTGCAGCAGGTGTCGGCCGACAGCGAGCCGGACTGGCAGGTCCTGGCGGCGCAGCCGGCAATTGGCGCCGAACAGCTGATCGATGCGCGCCTGCGCGATGAGGCCGCCACGCCGTTCGACCTGGCCCAGGGCGCACCGTTGCGGGTACGGGTACAGCCCCTGGGCGCGGACGACCATCTGCTGCAGGTGAGCCTGCACCATATCGTCACCGACGGCTGGTCGATGGGGGTGATGGTCGAGGAACTGCTCGAATGCTACCGCGCCGCTTGCCGTGGCGAGCCGGCGCTACTGCCGGTGCTGCCGATCCAGTATTCGGACTATGCCTTGTGGCAGCGCCAGTGGCTGCAGGCGGGCGAGGGCGAGCGTCAGCTGCAGTACTGGCGCGAGCGCCTGGGCAGCCACCAGGATGTGCTCGAACTGCCGCTCGATCGCCCGCGCCCCGTGCGCCAGAGTGGGCGCGGCGCGAGCCAGAGCGTGCAGTTGCCCACGGCGCTGGCTGTCGCGCTGCGCCAGCTCGCCCAGCGCCACGATGTCAGTCTGTTCACCGTGCTGCTGGGCAGCTTCCAGCTGCTCCTGCAACGCTATACCGGTCAGCCCGAGGTACGCATCGGTGTGCCGCTGGCCAACCGCAACCGCGCCGAGACCGAACGACTGATCGGCTTCTTCGTCAATACCCAGGTGATCAGCGCGCCGCTCGACCTGCATGGCAGTTTCAGCCAGCACCTGCGCGGCCTGCATGAAACCGTGCAGCAGGCCCAGGCGCACCAGGACCTGCCATTCGAACAACTGGTCGAGGCGCTGCAACCGGAACGCAACGCCAGCCACAGCCCACTGTTCCAGGTGATGTTCAATCACCAGGTGCAGCCGGCCGTGACCCAGGGCCTGAGCCTTGGCGAGCTGCAGGTGACCTTGCTCGAACAGGCGCAGCCCGGTGCCCAGTTCGACCTGACCCTGGACACCAGCGAGAACGCCCAGGGCCTGCATGCCTGCCTCACCTATGCCAGCGACCTGTTCGAGGCCGCCACCGTCGCGCGGCTGATGCGCCACTGGCAGCAGCTGCTGACGGCCATCGTCGCCGACCCGCAGGCAGTCGTTGGCAACATGCCGTTGCTCGAGGACGCTGAGCGCCAGCACCATCTGCGCGCCTGGAACCCTGCCACCCGTCCGTTCCCGGTGACACAGACCCTGCACGGCTGCATCGAGGAGCAGGCGCGCCGCCGTCCGCAGGCTATCGCCGTGACCTGCGAAGACCGTCAGCTGAGCTATGGCGAACTCAACGCCCAGGCCAACCACTGGGCTGCGCGGCTGATCGCCGCCGGGGTTGGCCCGGAAGTGCGAGTGGGGCTGGCGGTGGCCCGCAGTCTCGACCTGGTGGTCGGCCTGCTGGCCATTCTCAAGGCTGGCGGTGCCTATGTGCCGATGGACCCCAGCAACCCCCGCGAGCGGCTGGCCTACCTGATGGAAGACAGCGGCATCGCTTTGTTGCTGACCCAGACGACCTTGCTCGAGCGCCTGCAACCGCCTGCCGATTTGCCGCGGGTGCTGCTCGATGCCGAGCCGGGGGTGTCGAGTGACCCTGGCAACCCCGAGGTCGCCGTGCAGCCGGGCAACCTGGCCTATGTGATCTATACCTCCGGCTCCACCGGCAAGCCCAAGGGCACCTTGCTGCCCCACGAGAACGTGCTGCGCCTGTTCGCCGCCACCGACTCGTGGTTTGGCTTTGGCGCCGACGACACCTGGAGCCTGTTCCATTCCCATGCCTTCGATTTTTCCGTGTGGGAGATTTTCGGTGCCCTGTTGCAGGGCGGTCGACTGGTGGTAGTGCCCCAGGCGCTCACCCGCTCACCGGAAGAGTTCCTGGCCTTGCTGGAGCGCGAGCGGGTGACCGTGCTCAACCAGACCCCGTCGGCGTTCCGCCAGCTGATGCAGGTGGCTTGCGCGCGGCCCGAGGTGCCGGCGCTGGCCCTGCGGCATGTGGTGTTTGGCGGCGAAGCCCTCGAGGTAGCCAGCCTGCGCCCGTGGTTCGAGCGCTTCGGTGACGCTCAGCCACAACTGACCAACATGTACGGCATCACCGAGACCACGGTGCATGTCACCTACCGCCCGCTGTCCCTGGCTGACCTGCGCAGTGATAGCGCCAGCCCGATCGGCGAGCCGATCCCCGACCAGACCTTGTACCTGCTCGACGCGGCCCTCGACCCGGTCCCGCAAGGCTGTATCGGCGAGCTGTATGTGGGCAGCGCGGGCCTGGCCCGTGGTTACCTGCAACGCCCGGCGCTCAGTGCCGAGCGCTTCGTACCCGATCCGTTCGGCGCCCCTGGCGCGCGGCTCTATCGCAGTGGCGACCTGGCCCGCTTCAGCCAGGACGGCGCGATCGAGTATGTCGGGCGTATCGATCATCAGGTGAAGATTCGTGGTTTTCGTGTCGAGCTGGGCGAGATCGAAGCCCGCCTGTTGCAGCACCCGCAGGTACGCGAGGCCGTGGTGCTGGCCGTCGACGGGGTCAACGGCCCGCAACTGGTGGCCTGGCTGGTCGTCGCCAGCGAGCTTGACCCGGCCGCGTTGCGCGATAGCGTGCGCGCCGAATTGCAGCGCGATCTGCCGGCGTACATGGTGCCGAGCCACGTGCTGCTGCTCGATGCACTGCCGCTGACCGGCAACGGCAAGCTCGACCGCCGGGCGCTGCCGCAGCCGGACGCGACCGAGGCGCAGCGCGCCTATGTCGCGCCGCGCAGTGCGGTGGAGCAGGGCGTGGCGGCGATCTGGGCCGAGATCCTGCACCTGCCTCGGGTCGGCCTGGACGATGACTTCTTCGAACTTGGCGGCCACTCGCTGCTGGCGACCCAGGTGCTGTCGCGCGTGCGCCAGGCATTGGCGGTCGAGGCGAGCCTGCGGACCCTGTTCGAGCACTCCGGGCTGCGCGACTTCTGCGCGGCACTGGGCGCCGCCGACGCCGTGGACGGCGAGACGATCCGCGCGGTCGAGCGTGACCGGCCGCTCGCGGTGTCGTTCGCTCAGGAGCGCCAGTGGTTCCTCTGGCAACTTGACCCGCACAGCGCCGCCTATCACGTGCCCATGGCCCTGCGCCTGCGTGGCCCGCTGGACCTGGCGGCACTGCAGCACAGTCTCGATGCACTGGTGGCCCGCCATGAACCGCTGCGCACCACCTTCCGCCAGGACGGTGGCGAGCTGCTGCAGGTCATCGCCGACGCTGCCACGCTGGCGTTGCGCCAGGCCAGCCTGCCGCCTGGTGAGTCGTTGTCGACGCGGATCGAAGCCTTCGTCCTGGCCGAGACCCAGCGCACTTTCGACCTGGCCAACGGCCCGCTGCTGCGGGCTTGCCTGGCGCCACTGGGCAGCGATGAGCATGTGCTGGTCCTGACCCAGCATCACATCGTCTCCGATGCCTGGTCGATCCAACGCCTGGTGCACGAGCTGATCGAGCTTTATGGCGCCGCCAGCCAAGGCCGCCAGGCGCAGCTGGCGGCCTTGCCGATCCAGTACGCCGACTTCGCCCAGTGGCAACGCCAATGGTTGGCCGGGCCCGAGCGCCAGCGCCAACTGGAATACTGGCAACAGCGTCTGGCTGGCGGCGATGCGGTGCTGGCACTGCCCAGCGACTACCCGCGCCCGGCGCAGATGAGCCACCGCGGCGGGCAAGTGCAGGTGCAGTTGCCCGCCGAGCTGGTCCAGGCCCTGCGCCAGCTGGCCCAGGACCAGCAGGCCAGCCTGTTCATGCTGCTGCTGGCCTCGTTCCAGCTGTTGCTGCACCGCTACAGCGGCCAGGCCGACATTCGCGTCGGCGTGCCCATGGCCAACCGCAATCGGGTCGAAACCGAAGCGTTGCTGGGCTTCTTCGTCAACACCCAGGTGCTGCGCGTCGAGGTGCAGCCCGAAGCCTGCGTGCTCGACCTGCTGCAGGCCAGCAAGGCCGCGGCGCTGGATGCCCAGGCCAACCAGGACCTGCCGTTCGAGCAATTGGTCGAGGTGTTGCAACCGCAGCGCAGCCTCAGCCACAACCCGCTGTTCCAGGTGATCTACAACCACCAGAACCGTGATCCGCGCGCGGCCCGCCTGGGCGACCTCGGTGCCTTGCAGATCGAAACCGTGCACTGGGACAGCGTCACCGCACAGGTCGACCTGGCCCTGGACACCTTCGATTCGGGCGATACCCTCGACGCGACCCTGACCTACGCCACCGACCTGTTCCAGGCCTCGACCATCGAGCGGCTGGGGCGGCACTGGCGCAACTTGCTGCAGGCCATGGTCCGCGACCCGGCGCAGCGAGTTGGGCAACTGCCGATGCTCGACCGCGCCGAGCTCGAGGCCATGCGCCCATGGAGCGTCGATGAGCCGGGCTATCCCACCGCGCGCAGTATCCACCAACTGATCCAGGCCCAGGCCGCACGCCGCCCCGAGGCACTGGCGGTAATCTGCGCTGACCAGCAGCTGACGTTCGCCCAGCTGGACACCCAGGCCAACCAGCTGGCGCACCTGCTGATCGCTCGCGGCGTAGGTGCGGAAACCCTGGTCGGCGTGGCCCTGGAGCGCAGCCCACAGATGCTGGTGGCACTGCTGGCGGTGCTCAAGGCGGGGGCCGCCTATGCCCCGCTGGACCTGGACTATCCCCGCGAGCGCCTGGCCTACCTGATCGAGGATGCCGGCATCAGCCTGCTGCTAAGCCAGTCGCACCTGGCCGCGCGCCTGCCGTTGCCAGACGGCCTGGACTGCCTGGCCCTGGACCAGGTCGAGCTGAGCGCGCAACCGGCCCAGGCGCCCCAGCGCACCGTGCAGCCGGGCAACCTGGCCTATGTGATCTACACCTCCGGCTCCACCGGCAAGCCCAAGGGCGTGGCGGTGGCTCACGGGCCGTTGGTCATGCATTGCCTGGCGATTGGCGAGCGCTACGAGATGAGCGAGCACGACTGTGAGCTGCACTTCATGTCGTTCGCCTTCGACGGTGCCCATGAACGCTGGCTCACCGCCTTGAGCCATGGCGCGCGCCTGCTGATTCGCGACACTGGCCTGTGGACCCCGGAGCAGACCTACCAGGCCATGCACCGCCACGGCGTGACCGTGGCTGCGTTCCCGCCGGCGTACCTGCAGCAACTGGCCGAGCATGCCGAGCGCGACGGCAACCCGCCGCCGGTGCGGGTGTACTGCTTCGGCGGCGACGCGGTGCCCCAGGCCAGCTACGACCTGGCTCGTCGCGCTTTGCGTCCGCGCTACATCATCAATGGCTATGGTCCTACCGAAACCGTGGTTACCCCGCTGATCTGGAAGGCCGGCGAGCAGGATGCTTGCGACGCCGCCTATGCACCGATCGGTACGCGCATTGGCGATCGCAGCGTACGGGTGCTTGACGACCAGCTCGAGCGGGTGCCGCTTGGCCACCCCGGCGAGCTCTACCTGGGCGGTGCGGGCCTGGCTCGCGGCTACCTGCGTCGCCCCGGGTTGACGGCCGAGCGTTTCGTGCCCGATCCACACGGCGCGCCGGGCGCGCGTACCTACCGCAGTGGCGACCTGGTGCGCCAGCGGGTCGACGGCGTGGTCGATTACCTGGGCCGCGTCGACCATCAGGTCAAGGTGCGTGGCTTCCGGATCGAGCTGGGTGAGATCGAGGCCTGCCTGCAAGGCGTGGCCGTGGTGCGCGAGGCGCTGGTGATCGCCCGCCAGGGGCCGACCGGCGCGCAGCTGGTCGGCTACGTGGTGGCGCAGCAGGCGCTGGACGCGGCGGGCCAGGAGGCCCTGCGCGACCAGCTCAACCTGCACCTGAAGGCCAACCTGCCGGGCTACATGATCCCCAGCTACCTGATGCTGCTCGAAGGCTTCGCCCTCACGCCCAACGGCAAGATCGACCGCAAGGCCCTGCCCGAGGTCGATGCCAGCGCCCTGCAACGTCACTTCGTGGCGCCACGGCCTGGGCTGGAGCAACAGGTGGCCGTGGTCTGGCAGGCCGTGCTCAAGCTCGAGCGGGTCGGTCGCGACGACAACTTCTTCGAACTGGGCGGGCACTCGCTGCTCGCCACCCAGGCCACCGCCCAGCTGCAACTGGCGCTGGCGGCCGACATCGCCCTGGACCTGATCTTCAAGGCCGCGACCTTGCACGAATACAGCGCGGCCCTGGCCGACCGCGTGAGCGCTGACCCTGAGCAGGACCTGAGCGACATGCATGATCTTCTTGACGAGCTGGAGACCCTCTGAGATGGCTGTACAGGACAACATTGCGCTGGTGCAGCGCTTCATCCGCCTGCCTCTGGCCCAGCGCAAGGTCTTTTTGCACAAGCTCGCCGAGCGTGGCATGAGCCTGAGCAACCTGCCGATCCCGGCCATGCACGAGGAGCTCGATGCGCTGCCGCTGTCCTACGCCCAGCAACGCCAGTGGTTCCTCTGGCAGCTGGAGCCGCACAGCAGCGCCTACCACATCACCAGCGCCCTGAACCTGGAGGGCCCGCTCGACCTGGCGGCCCTGCAGCAGGCTTTCGATGACCTGCTGGCGCGCCATGCCTCGCTGCGCACGCGTTTCGTCGCCGACGACGGGCAGCCGCGCCAGGTGATCGAGGCACAGGCCAGGCTGACGCTGAACATCGAAACGCTCGCCGACGCCGAACAGCAACCGCAGGTCGAAGCCTTCCTGGCGGCCGGCAGCAGCGAGCCGTTCGACCTGGCCCAGGCGCCGCTGGTGCGGGTACGCCTGCTGCGCCTGGCGGCGGACCGGCACGTGATGCTGTTGGTGCTGCACCATATCGTCGCCGATGGTGTGTCGATGCAGGTGCTGGTGGACGAGCTGATCCATGGCTACCTGGCCGCCAGCGAAGGCCGCGTGGCGGCCTTGCCGGCGCTGCCGATCCAGTACGCCGACTATGCCTTGTGGCAGCGGCGCTGGATGGAAGCCGGCGAGCGTGATCGCCAACTGGACTACTGGAAAGCCCAGCTGGGCGATGAGCACCCGCTGCTGCAACTGCCGCTGGACTACCCGCGCCCGGCCGAACAGAGCCTGCGTGGCGCCAGTATCGAACTGGCCCTGCCCAACGATCTGGCCCAGGGCCTGCGCACGCTGGCGCAGCGCCAGGGGGTGACGCCGTTCGTGGTGCTGCTGGCGGCCCTGCAACTGCTGCTGCACCGCTACAGCGGCCAGGCGCAGGTACGTGTCGGCGTGGCCCTGGCCAACCGCAACCGCGTGGAAACCCGTGGCCTGATCGGTTTCTTCATCAACACCCAGGTGCTGGTCGCGCGGATCGACGGCCAGGCCTCGTTCAACGACCTGCTGGCGCAGGTCGGGACCGCCAGTCGCGAAGCCCAGGCCCACCAGGACCTGCCGTTCGAGCAACTGGTCGATGCCTTGCAGGTCCAGCGCGATCTCAGCCATGGCGCGTTGTTCCAGGTGATGCACAACCACCAGAACGACCTGGGCCAGGTGCAACTGCCGCCCGGCATGCCATTGCAGGTGCGCCAGCTGCCGCTGGACAACGGCCACAGCAAGTTCGACCTGACCCTGGAAACCGTCGAGCAGGGCCAGGACATCAGCGCGCGTTTCATCTATGCCAGCGACTTGTTCGCCGAGCGCACCGTGCGGCAGATGGCCGAGCACTGGCTGGCCTTGCTGCAGGCGGTGATCGCCGAGCCGGGCAGGGCGCTGGGTGAAATTTCCCTGGCGCCGCTCAGCCAGCCTGACTACCAGATGCTACCGGCGCCGGACTGCGCCGGCATTCATCAACTGTTCGAGCAACAGGCTGCGCGTCAACCCGAGGCGATTGCCGTGGTCTGTGGCGAGCGGCAACTGAGCTATGCCGAGCTCGACCAATGGAGCAACCGCCTGGCGACGCGCCTGCGCGCCAGCGGCGTGGGCCCGGAAGTGGCAGTGGGCCTGGCGCTGGAGCGTTCGGTCGAGCTGCTGGTGGCGATGCTGGCGGTCCTCAAGGCGGGGGGGCATTACCTGGCCCTGGACCTCGCCACGCCGCCGGCTCGCCAACAGGAACTGCTGGCCGAAGCCCAGGTGGCGCTGCTGCTGAGCGATGACCTGGCCCAGGGACGCGCGCCGTTGCAGGGCGCGTTCGAGCAGGTCCAGGTCGATGACTGCCTGGCCTGGAGCGCCGTGCCTGCTTCGGGGGGTTGCCCCGACAACCTGGCCTACCTGATCTTCACCTCCGGCTCCACGGGCCGGGCCAAGGGCGTCATGGTCAGCCATCGCGCACTGCTCAATTACCTCACGGGCCTGTACGCGCGTATCGACCTGAGCGCGGTACGCAGCCTGGCCATGGTCTCCACCGTCGCCGCCGACCTGGGCTATACCCAGCTGTTCGGTGCCTTGTGCGCCGGGCGTACCCTGCATTTGTTGGCCAGCGAGCTGGCCATGGACAGCGACGGATTCGCCGCCTACATGCGCAAGCACGCCGTCGATGGGCTGAAGATCGTGCCTTCGCACCTCGAAGCGCTGTTGTCGGCCAGTGACGCCGTGGCCGTGCTGCCGCGGCGTTGCCTGATCCTTGGCGGCGAGCACAGCGCGCCGGCGCTGCTGGCCCGAGTACGGACGCTTGCCCCGGACTGCCAGGTGTACAACCATTACGGCCCCAGCGAGGCCACGGTCGGAATCCTCGCCCGGGCGCTGGCGCTGGACAGCCAGCCGATCACGGTCAGCCTCGGCCAGCCCCTGGCCAACAGCCGCGTGCAACTGCTCGATGGCGACCTGCAGGCGGTTGCGGCAGCGGTGACGGGCGAGTTGCATGTCGCCGGGCCCTGCCTGGCGCGGGGGTATCTGGGCCAGCCTGGCCTTACCGCCGAACGCTTTGTCCCCGATCCCTCGGGCCAGCCTGGCCAGCGCATGTACCGCACGGGTGACGCGGCCAGCCTGGGTGCGGACGGGGTGACCTATCGCGGGCGTATCGACGATCAGCTGAAGATCCGCGGCTACCGCGTCGAGCCGGGCGAGGTCGCCGCTGCCCTGCAGCGCCTGGCCGGTGTCCGGGAGGCCGTGGTGCTGGCCCGCGACAAACAATTGGTCGCCTATGTGGTGCTCGACGGCGTCGACCCGGCCCAGCTGCGCCCGGCCTTGGCAGGCGTGCTGCCGGACTACATGGTGCCGGCGCATTTCGTGGCGTTGCCCGCGCTGCCGCTCAACGCCAACGGCAAGGTCGATCGCCGTGCCTTGCCGGCCCCTGATGCCAGCCCCGCGCAGCTCGCCTATGTGGCCCCGCGCAGCGCGCTGGAGCAAGGCATCGCGGCGATCTGGCAGGAGGTGTTGCAGCGCGAGCAGATCGGCCTTGGCGACAACTTCTTCGAACTGGGCGGCGACTCGATCATGTCCATCCAGGTGGTCAGCCGGGCCCGCCAGGCCGGCATCGTGTTCACCCCCAAGCAGTTGTTCAAGCACCAGACCGTGCAAGCGCTGGCCAGCGTTGCCGTGCTCGGCGACTCGCGCCAGCGTGCCGAGCAGGGGCCGCTGGCCGGCGCCTTGCCGTTGCTGCCGATCCAGCAGCAGTTCTTCGCCCGGGCCGTGCCCGAGCGCCATCACTGGAACCAGTCGGTGCTGTTGCAGGCGCATCAGCGCATCGATGCCCAGGTGCTGGAGACGGCCTTGCGCGCGCTGGTGGAGCACCACGACGGCCTGCGCCAGCGCTTCGACGAGGGCGCCCAGGGCTGGCAGGCGCGCTACCTGAGCCTTGAGGAGCAGCGCCAGCAATGGCAGGCCACGCCGTTGTGCCGCCAGCACCAGGGGGTGACAGGCGAGGCCCTGCAAGCCCTGTGCGAGGCTACCCAGCGCAGCCTCGACCTGAGCCAGGGGCCACTGCTGCGCGCCCTGTTGCTGGACCTGGACGATGGCAGCCAGCGGCTGTTGCTGGTGATCCACCACCTGCTGGTGGACGGTGTTTCATGGCGGGTCATCTTCGAGGACCTGCAGTGCGCCTATAACCAGCTGGCCGCCGGGCAAGCGCCACGACTGCAGGCCAAGACCGACTCGTTGCGACTGTGGGGCGAGCGCCTGCAGGCTCACGCCCAAGGCGCGTTGGCTACCCAGCAACTGGACTACTGGCTGCGCACCCTGGAGGGGGTCGACGGCGATTTGCCGGCGCTGCGCCGCGACGTGCCGCTGCGCCAGGACCGCCAGGCCACCGTCAGCACGCGACTGTCCGCGGAGTCGACCCAGCGTTTGCTGCAACAGGCCCCGGCAGCGTACCGCACGCAAGTCAATGACCTGCTGCTGGCCGCGCTGGCACGGGTGCTCGGCGACTGGACCGGGCGCGACGCTGTGCTGGTGCAACTGGAAGGGCATGGCCGCGAGGAAATCTTCGACGGCATCGACCTGACCCGCACCCTGGGCTGGTTCACCTGCAAATACCCGGTGCGCCTGCCCACGGCGGCGCACTGGCCGCAAGCGATCAAGGTCGCCAAGCAGCAACTGCGCGCAGTGCCGGACAAAGGCATCGGTTTCGCCGCCTTGCGCCACCTGGGCGAGCCCGAGGTGCGCGCACGCCTGGCCGCGTTGCCGGAACCGCGTGTCACCTTCAACTACCTGGGGCAGTTCGACGGCAGTTTCGCCGACGACACCCCGAGCCTGTTCTCGCCGGCCCGCGAGAGCAGCGGCGCGGAGCAGAGCGCCAGCGCCCCGCTGGGCAACTGGCTGACCCTCAATGGCCAGGTGTATGGCGGGACACTGAGCATCGACTGGAGCTTCAGCCCGGACATGTTCGAGCCCCAGGCCATGCAGGCCCTGGCCGAGGCCTATGGCCAGGCCCTGGAGGCGCTGGTCGAGCACTGCTGCACCCCGGGCGTCGTGGGCGCGACGCCGTCGGACTTCCCCCTGGCCGGCCTGGACCAGGCGAGCCTGGACGCACTGCCTGTCGACTTGGCGGCGGTGGAAGACATCCTGCCGCTGTCGCCGATGCAGCAGGGCATGCTGTTCCACACTCTCTACCACGCCGAGGCGGGCGACTATATCAACCAGTTGCAGGTGCCCGTCGACGGCCTGGATGGCGAGCGCTTCCGCGCCGCCTGGCAGCAGGTCATGCAGCGCCATGAAGTGCTGCGCAGCGGGTTCTTCTGGGAGGGCGTGCCGCAGCCATTGCAGGTGGTCATGCGCGAGGTCGCGCTGCCATTCGAACTGCTCGACTGGCGTGGTCGGGAGGACTGCGAGCAAGCCCTCGAACAACTGGCCCGGACCCAGCGCGAGCAAGGTTTCGCGCTGACCGAGGCGCCGCTGATGCGAGTGCAGCTGGTACGCACCGGCGAGCAGCGTCATCAACTGATCTACAGCCATCACCACATCCTGATGGATGGCTGGAGCAGTTCGCGCCTGCTCGGCGAGATCATGCAGGCCTACCATGGCATGGCCCTGGCACCGGTGCAGGCACGCTGGGCCGACTATATCGAATGGTTGGGCGAGCGCGACGGGGCCAGCACCCAGGCGTTCTGGCAGGATCAACTGCGCACGTTGGAGACGCCGACCCGCCTGGCCCGGCGCCAAGTTGGCGGCGAGGCGGGGCAACGCCTGCATCGTCAGCACCTGGACCGCCAGGCGACCACGGAGCTGGCGAACTTCTGCCGGACGCAGAAGATTACCCTCAACACCCTGGTGCAAGGTGCCTGGCTGTTGCTGTTGCAGCGCCACACCGGGCAGTCGACGGTATGTTTCGGCGCCACCGTGGCGGGGCGCCCGGCGCAATTGCAGGGTATCGAGCAGCAGGTGGGCTTGTTCATCAACACCTTGCCGGTGGTGGCCAGCCCGCGCCCCGAGCAGTGCGTGGCGGACTGGTTGCAGGCGGTGCAGGAGGCCAACCTGGCATTGCGCGAGTTCGAGCACACACCGTTGTTCGATGTGCAGCGCTGGGCCGGGCAGGGCGGCGAGGCCTTGTTCGACAATATCCTGGTATTCGAGAACTATCCGGTGTCCGAAGCGCTGCAGGGCGCCTTGCCGGGGGCCTTGCAGTTTGGCCAGGTGCACAGCCACGAGCAGACCAACTACCCGTTGACGGTGGCGATTGGCGCGGCTGACACGCTGAGCATCGAGTACCGCTATGGGGCGGCTGATTTCCCGGCCGGCTTCATCGAGACCCTGAGCGCGCATCTGCTGGCGTTGCTACAGGCCATGGCGGGCGCGCCACAGGCGCTGCTTGGCGCGCTGCCCATGCTG
Source organism: Pseudomonas sp. RIT623 (assembly GCF_004519305.1). Classification (GTDB taxonomy): domain Bacteria; phylum Pseudomonadota; class Gammaproteobacteria; order Pseudomonadales; family Pseudomonadaceae; genus Aquipseudomonas. The sequence continues at coordinate 13,160 of NZ_SOZA01000064.1, forward strand.
ACCGACGCCGAGCGCGACGAGCAGGCAAAGTGGAACGCCACTGCCACCGACTACCCGCTGGACCGTTCGATCCAGCAACTGATCGAAGCCCAGGTGGACCGCGCGCCACAGGCCGAGGCCCTGGTATTCGGCGATACCCGCCTGAGCTACGCCCAGCTGGATGCCCGCGCCAACCAGCTGGCCCGTCACTTGATGGCGCAGGGCGTCGGCCCGGACGTGCTGGTCGGGATCGCGGCCGAACGCAGCGTCGAAATGGTGGTCGGCCTGCTGGCGATCCTCAAGGCCGGTGGCGCCTACGTGCCGCTGGACCCTGAGTACCCGGCGGAGCGCCTGAGCTACATGTTCGAGGACAGCGGCATCCAGTTGCT
>NZ_SOZA01000065.1 GCF_004519305.1 Pseudomonas sp. RIT623
CACATTGGCTGCGCTCATGGAACAAACCGCACCTCATTGATTTAGCGTGACCCCTGTAGGAGCCGGCTTGCCGGTGAACCAGGCGCGCGGTGGTTGGAATCTGACGGTTTGAATTCAAGAGGGCCGGGGCTGCTTTGCAGCCCTTTCCGACCGCTCCGACGCCTCGGCAAGGCCGCGCCTACATCGGCAACACCCGGTCCTGGATCACCTCCTTCATCACCAGTGTCGAACTGAGCCGCTTGACGTTGGGGATGCTGGTCAACTGCTCGTCGTACAGCTTCTGGAACGCCGGCAGGTCCTTGGCCACCACGTGCAGCAGGTAGTCCGGGTCGCCGAACAGCCGCTGTGCCTCGACGATCTGCGCGATCTCGCCCAGGGCCGCCTCGAAGTCCGCGACCGGTTGGCGGGTGACCTCGCGCAGGGTCACGAACACCAGCGCGGCGAAGTTCAGGCCCAGCGCGGCCGGGGCCAGGCGCGCGTGGTAGCCGAGGATGGCGCCGGATTCTTCCAGGGCCTTGAGCCGGCGGTGGCAGGGCGACAGGCTCAGGCCCACACGATCGGCCAGTTCGGTCACCGACAGGCGACCGTCTTTTTGCAGCTCGGCAAGGATTTTTCGATCGGTACGGTCCATGGGGAAGATTCTTCCGTGTTTTTGCCTTGGATGGGCAATATACGAAAGAAAGTCCCTCGGTGATATCCGTAATCTTGCTTTCACTAAAAACCGTTGTGAAAGGAAACCATCGAAGTGGCCATGAGTGTATTGGCGGCGTTCTGGGCCGTCTCCTTCCTGTTCGTGATCACCCCGGGCGCCGACTGGGCCTACGCCATCTCCGCCGGCATGCGTGGCCGTTGGGTGGGGTCGGCGGTGGCGGGGATGTTGTCCGGGCATTTTCTCGCCACGCTGATCGTCGCCGCCGGCGTCGGCAGCCTGATCGCCGGGCATCCGCTGGCACTGACCTTGCTGACCCTGGCCGGTTGCCTGTACTTGCTGTGGCTGGGCGGAAACCTGCTGCTCAACCCCGCGGTGCCCGAGGCGGGGGCCAGCGGCGAGGGCGACAGCGGCTCGCGTTGGGCGCTCAAGGGGTTCTGCGTCAGCGGGCTCAACCCCAAGGTGTTCCTGTTGTTCCTGGCGTTGCTGCCGCAGTTCACCGACCCGCAATCGAGCTGGCCACTGCCGCTGCAGATCCTGCTGCTGGGGCTGGTGCACCTGTGCAGTTCGCTGGTGATCTACCTGCTGGTGGGCTATGGCGCCAAGGCGGTGTTGCGCACCCGCCCGGCAGCGGCGCGGCTGGTCGGGCGGGTGTCGGGGGTGGTGATGATCGCGATTGCGCTGGGCTTGGTGGTAGGGCAGTTGGCCTAGGCGCGATCCAACGCGTTATGGAGCCGGCGCCACCTGTTGCATCTCCACCCCATCGAGCAACGCCTCGACCACCGCCTTGGCGGCATCCAGCCCATGGTCGTTGGCCATCAGCAAGTCCTGGCAGGTGCCGCTTGCCAGTTCCATGGCCTTGAGGTTGGTGGCGAACGCGCCCTTGAGCAGGGTGGACAGGTGCACCAGGGCATCTTCGAGATCGACGCCCTCGCGCACGGCGAACAGCGACGGGTGGCTGCACTCGCAATTGCCGAAACTGCAAGGGGCCGTGGTGGCGCGGGAAGGGGGATCGGGTAGACCTTTCGTCATTGTGTCGCTCCTTGATTCAATGGAGCCGCCACAAATCGCTACCAAACGAATGGTGACGGCTGTACGCAGGTTGGTAGACCGGGAATCAAGGAAACCGGCGCGCACGAAGGCGCCCCACGCACAGCCGCCATAATCGAAGCAGCGGGCACAAAAAAGCGCCAACTGAATCGCAGAGCGGCGCTAGTGCGCCTTGATTGATCGCGGGCTACCAAACCCGGCTGCTGGACTTACAGCAGCGGCGCAAGGTTACCGGGCTCAGCGAAGCGTTTCAAGGCAGGTTCATCTGCGGATACACTTGCCCCACTCACAACAACAAGGATGTGCATGATGCCCGAAACCAGCAACCTGTTAGCGTTCGCCCTGATCAGCCTGGGCATGGTCCTGACGCCTGGGCCGAACATGATCTACCTGATCTCCCGTTCCATCTGTCAGGGCCGCGTGGCAGGGCTGATTTCTTTGGGCGGGGTGGCCCTGGGCTTCATCTTCTACATGCTTTGCGCCGCGCTGGGCATCACCGCCCTGGTGATGGCGGTGCCGTTTGCCTATGACGCCTTGCGCATCGGCGGTGCCTTGTACCTGCTGTACCTGGCCTGGCAGGCGTTGCGCCCCGGCGGTCGCTCGCCGTTCCAGGTACGCGACCTGCCGGCCGACAGCCCGCGCCGGTTGTTCGCCATGGGTTTTCTGACCAACCTGCTCAACCCCAAGATCGCCGTCATGTACCTGTCGCTGATGCCACAATTCATCGAGCCGGGCCACGGCAGCGTGCTGGCGCAGTCGCTGGTGCTGGGTACTACCCAGATCGCTATCAGCGTCACGGTCAACGCGCTGATCGCCTTGATGGCCGGCTCCATTGCCGTTTTCCTCGCCGGACGCCCCTTGTGGCAGCAACTGCAGCGCTGGTTGATGGGCACCGTGCTGGCCGGTTTGGCCCTGCGCATGCTGGCCGAAGGGCGGCACTGAATGTCGCGGTGATGCCAAGGGAACGTTTTGCCAGCGGGTGATTTCTTACCCTCATGGATGGCAACGTGCCCGGGACGACCGAGACATGAAAACGCGCCAGCAGAGCAAAACTGTCAACCTGAAGTCACCGCCGCCTTGCCTGCTGGGCAGCGACGCGGTCAGTGGCCTGCTGCGCGCCATGGACTGGCGTGATTCGCCCCTGGGGCCGCCACAGGCTTGGTCGCCGGGGCTGCAGGCGATCATGGCCACGCTGCTGCCGGCCCAGGCGCAGATCGTGCTGTTCTGGGGGGCGCAGTACATTGCCCTGTACAACGATGCCTACGGGCCGAGCATCGGTATCAAGCACCCGCGGGCGCTGGGGCGGCCGGCCGAGGAAAACTGGCGCGAGCTGTGGGGCGACCTCGAGCCGCTGCTGCGCGGCGTGCGTGAGACCGGCACGACGTTCGCCGCCAAGGACCGGCCGTTCTACATCGAACGCCAGGGCCTGGGCGAGACGACCTATTTCGATGTGTCCTACTCGGCGGTACGCGAGGCCGACGGCAGCGTCGGCGGGGTGTTGTGCATCGTCACCGACACCACCGAACGGGTGCGCTTCCAGCGCCGCCAGGCCTTTTTGCTGGAGCTGCATCAGGCCTTGCCGGGGTTGGGCGATGCCGAGCGCATCGAGGCCCACGCGATCCGCCGCCTGGGCGAGGAACTGGGCGCGGCGCGGGTATGCTTCGGTGAGGACCTGGGCGATGCCTGCCACTACCGGGTAAGCCAGGAGTGGGCCGCTGGCGTGCCTTCGCTGGTTGGCGACAACCCTTACGCCAGCCTTGATCCGGCGCTGTACGGCGCGCTGCTGGCCGGCCAGCTGGTGCGTCACGAGCCCCTGGCCGATGCGCCGCAGCTGGGCGCCAGCCTGCATGTTCCGGTGCTGCGCGCCGAACGCCTGGAGGCGATGCTCGCGGTGCACTTCCATGGCCCGCACCTGTTCGTCGAGGATGAGTGCCTGCTGGTCGAGGAGACCGCCAAGCAGGTCTGGGCGGCGCTGACCCATGCCCGTGCTGAGCGCGCGCTGCACGCGCTGAACGAGAACCTCGAGGAGCGTGTGGCGCGCATGCTGGCCCAGCGCGAGTCTGCCCTGCTGCAGTTGCATGAGGCGCGCAAGATGGAAATGATCGGCCAACTCACCGGCGGTATCGCCCACGACCTCAACAACATGCTGACGCCAATCATCGCCTCGCTCGAACTGCTGCGCCGGCATCCGCAGCCGGAGCGCGCCGAGCGCCTGATCGACGGCGGCCTGCAGGCCGCGGAGCGGGCGCGCAACCTGGTCGGGCGGCTGCTCAGCTTCGCCCGGCGGCAAACCTTGAAACCCTTGGTGGTCTCGCTGGCCACGCTGATCGAGGACATGCACGAACTGATGACCCGTTCGCTGGGGCCGACCATCGTCCTGCGCATTCGTATCGACACGGCTTTGCCCGGGGTGCTGGTGGACCCGCACCAGTTGGAGTTGGCCGTGCTCAACCTGGTGGTCAACGCCCGCGATGCGATGGCCGAAGGCGGCCAATTGACCATTTGCGCAGGCCTGGGTGAAGACGATGGCCACCAGGCGCCCCACCCCCTGGCTGGGCTCCAGGTTTGGCTACAGGTGGAGGATAACGGCTGCGGCATGAGCGAGGAGGTCCTGGGGCGCTGCGTCGAACCGTTCTATTCGACCAAGGGGGTAGGCCGCGGCACCGGGCTGGGCTTGCCGATGGTGCAAGGGCTGGCGTTGCAGTCCGGGGGCGGTTTCGCAATTCATTCAAGGGTCGGGCAGGGCACCGAAGCGACCCTGTGGCTGCCGGTGGGTGAGGCGCCCCAGGTGGCCAGCGCGCCTGCCGAGGTGCCCCGGACAGGCCGGTTGCGGCGGGTGTTGCTGGTGGATGATGAAGCCTTGGTGCGCCATGCCACGCAGATGCAGTTGCAGGCCCTGGGGTATGCGGTGAGCGAGGCCGAGGGGCCGTTGCAGGCGTTGGCCCTGCTGGACCAGGGGCTACGCCCGGACCTGTTGCTGACCGACCATGTCATGACCGAGATGACCGGTGTGCGTTTCGCCCAACAGGTGCGCGAGCGCCTGGCGGAGCTGCCGGTGCTGATCATCACCGGCTATGCCAACCTGACGCCGCGCGAGCTACATGGTTTCGAGGTGCTGCGCAAACCGTTCCGTCAGGATGAGCTGGCGCAGAGCCTGGAGCAGCTGTTGCGTGCCAGGGGTTGATGCTGCAGGGCTGGCCTGGCCCCGGCAATCTTGAAATGAGGCCGCCATCTTTCAAACACCGCAGCGCCTGGTTCGCCGGCAAGCCGGCTCCTACAGGGGGGCGTTGTCTGCCTGCAGCACCTCGTTCAATAGCCTGCATACCTGCTCGGCTGAATACGGCTTGGCCAGGAAGGCGAAGCCCTGGTGGCCGCCCTCGGCAATGGCCTCGCTGTAGCCGGAGGTGAGGATCACCGGTAGCCCTGGATGGCTTTGCCGTAGCTGGCGGGCCAGGGCCAGCCCGCCCATCCCCGGCATTACCACATCGGAAAACACCGCATCGAACCCTGCCTGGTCGGCGGCGATCTGGGCCAGGGCCTCTTCGGCGCTGGCCGCCCAGCGAATCTGGTAACCATGATCGAGCAGGATCTGCGCGGTGAAGCTGCCGACATCCGGGTTGTCCTCCACCACCAGGATCCGCCGTCGCTCGCCTGGCGGCATGGGCTGTGCGTCGTGCGTGTCGGCCTGGACCGCGGCCTGGGGCACCTGCGGCAGATAGAGGGTGAAGGTGGTGCCCTGGCCTTCAGTGCTGCTGACCTGCACCTCGCCGCCCGACTGCTTGACGAAGCCGAACACCTGCGACAGCCCAAGCCCGGTGCCTTGGCCCGGCGCCTTGGTGGTGAAGAACGGGTCGAAGATGCGCTCCAGCAGGTGTGGGGCGATGCCGACGCCGCTGTCGATCACCGAGATGGCGGCGAACGGCCCCTGTTGCGCGGGCTGGCCGCGCAGGCCCGGCAGGCTGCGATTGGCTTCCAGGCGCAGGCGCAAGGTACCGGCGCCGGCCATGGCATCGCGGCCATTGAGCATCAGGTTGATCACCGCCGTCTCCAGTTGGCCCAGGTCGGCATGCACGTGGCAGGGGGCTGCGGGCAGCTCGAGGCTGACCTGGATACGCGCGCCGGTGGCGGTGTCGAGCATGTCGGCCATGGCCTCGAGCCGTGGCCCAGCCTCGAAAACCTGCGGGTTCAGGGCCTGGCGCCGGGCGAAGGCGAGCAGTTGGCCGGTCAGCTTGGCGCCGCGCTCGACGGTGTCGGAGACAGTCTTGAAATAGCGGTTGCGGCGGGTTTCGTCGAGGTCCTGGCGCTGCAGGAAGTGCAGCGAGGAGCGAATGATGGTCAGCAGGTTGTTGAAGTCGTGGGCCACGCCGCCGGTTAGCTGGCCGATGGCTTCGAGTTTCTGGGTCTGGCGCAGGATGGCCTCGGTGTGCAGCAACTGCCCGGTGCGCTCCTCGACCCGCTGCTCGAGGGTGGCGTTGAGGGCCTCGAGGGCGAGCAGCGCCTCGCGCACCTCGGCGTTGGCCTGGACCCGTTGGATATGCGCCCAGCAGCGCTCGGTGACTTCGCTGATCAGGGTCTGTTCGTACTGGCTCCAGCTGCGCGGTACCTTGTCGTGAATGGCCATCAGCGCGGTCAGGCGACCGTTCTTGACCAGTGGCATGCAAATGGTCGCGGTAATGCCAATGGCCTGGAAGGTCGCGGCCTCGCGCGTGGGCAATTGCGCCAGGTTGTCATCGATCACCAGGGGCAGGCCGGCACGCAGGCGGCTGACCGCCAGGCCACCGAAATCGGCCAGGCGGTACTGGCCGAGCAGACGGGGCGAGCCGGGGGCTACCCAGTCGCCGCAGATGGTGAAACCGTCCTCGTCGGCGGCCATCACTGCGTAGGCGCAGCTCGACAGTTGCAGATGCTCGCCGAGCAGGCGGGTGGTGGTGGCCATGATCCGCTCCGGGTCGGTGGCATCGGCCACGGCCCGCCCCACGCTGTCGAGGAAGCTCAAGCGCTGGTTGGCGACTACGTTGGCAGTGGTCTCGGTGACGGTATCGAGCATGCCCACCACCTTGCCGTCATGGTCGCGGATGGGGCTGTAGCAAAAGGTGAAGTAGGCGCGTTCCGGGTTGCCCCGGCGCTCGATCACCAGGGGAAAGTTCTCGATGTACACCGCCTCGCCGTTCAGCGCGCGCTGGGCCAGGCTGGCGATGTCGCTCCAGGCTTCCTGCCATACCTGGCTGAATGGCCGCCCCAGTGCCAGGGGCTTGTCTCCCAGGATCGGGGTAAAGGCATCGTTGTAAAGGGTGATCAATTGCTCGCCCCATAGCACCGCTTGCGGGAAGCGCGAGCCCAGGCACAGGGCGACGCTGGTCTTGAGCACTTCGGGCCAGGTGTGCAGTGGACCCAGCGGGGTACTGTTCCAATCGTGGTTGCGGATGCGCTCGGCCATGAGCCCGCCGCCGTCTAGCCATTTCGCCATGAACGTTGCTGGTCCTTGTGTGCGAGAGCATCAGGGTGCACCTAGACGTGGCGCTTGGCGAGTGCTTTATGCCGCGGCTGTGCTTGCGCCTTAGCAGGCTCCAGCCTTCACTGCGAGCAATAAGCCCGTCGTGCCACTTTTCGATGATTGTCATAAGGTTTAATAAGCTTCCGATACCTCTACTTTTTATCTGCTGTTGCTGTTGCTGTTGCTGTTGCTGTTGCTGTTGCTGTTGCTGTTGCTTCTAAGCGCGCGATAGTTCAGGCAACACAAATTGCGACTTCAGGAGGCCGAGTGGAGTTCTTGCGTAGTGGGGCGACGGCCATGGATGGCCGTCGAGCGCTGCGCCCCAGGATGGGGCGTACAGCGCGGTCCCCACGGGAGCAAGAACGGAGCGAGGGAACCCCGGAGCGAAGCGTAGGGGCCGGATGAATGGAGCGAGGATTTTTTGGTTCCTTTTTGATCCTTCAAAAAGGGACCCGCCGTAAGGGCGGAAAGGTGATTGTGCGTCACCATCGCAAATGAATGCGCATATAACTTTCGAAACGCACGCTGTGTAAGTTAAAGTTAAAGTTAAAGGCGGTCTGCGTCTGTTTTAAAAGTTGTAAGCGCATTCATTTGCTATATCGACGCGTAGTCACCTTTTGTCAAACGCGACAAAAAGTAACCAAAAAACGCTGCGCTCCATTCATCCGGCCCTACGCTTCGCTCCGGGTTCCCGGCCTCCTGAAGTCGCGAAGTTACGGGTGGCGCCTGCACTGACGCAGCTAGTCGCTAGTTGTATGAGTGGGAGCTCTGGACAGGATCGGAGTTAGGAAATAGGAAATAGGAAATAGGAAATAGCTTGCCTCGAGACATCAATGCAGCGCCGCTTCCGGATAATTAAAATCACCCCCGCCGCACATGCTTGACCAACACCTTCTCCAGCAACTCCCACATCGACACCTCGGTACTGAACGCCACGTTGAAACGCATCCACCCGGTGGCCTGGGCATCGACCATGAACAACTGCCCAGGCCCGAGCATGATGCCTTGCTCCAAGGCATCGTCGAGCAACGCCGCGCTGTCCGGAATCGCCGGGTGGCGGGTCCAGATGTACATGCCTTCGTCCGACTCGATGAACAGCTCGAAGCCCAGCCGATGCAGGTGCCGGCCCACCTCCTGGTGCGCCTCGGCCAGGTGCTGGCGCAGGCGCTTGAGGTGCTTGCGCCAGCGACCATCGATGATCGCCGCGTACACCACCCGCTCCATCACCTGCGAGGTGGTCAGCCCCGAGCGCATCTTCAGGTGCAGCAACTGCTGCGTCAGTTCAGGGTTGGCCAGCAGGTAGCCGACCCGCACGTTGGGCGAGATGCTTTTCGAGTAGCTACCGACGTACACCACCTGTTGCAGGTGGTCGAGGCTGGCCAGGCAGGGCTGGGGCTCGGCGATCATGTCGGCGTAGAGGTTGTTTTCCACCAGGCGGAAACCGTGCTGGCTGGCCAGTTGCAGCAGGCGGTGCAACTGCGCCAGCGGCGTGCGCGAGCAGGTCGGGCTGTGCAGGTGCGGCTGGGTGAAGAACGCGGTAGGGCGGTGGTGCGCCAGCAGGCGCTCGAGCTGGTCGAGGTCGTAGCCGGCCGGGGTGCGCGGCACGCCTACCAGGGTGGCGCCCTGGGTGCGCAGGATGCTCATCAGATTGGGGTAGCCAGGGTCGTCCACCAGCACCACGTCGCCGGGGCGCACCAGGGTGCGCACGGCCAGGTCGAGGGCCTGGCTGGCGCCATGGGTGAGCATCAGTTGCGCTGGATTGGCGACGATCGACAGCTCCTGTTGCAGGTTCTGCGCGGTCAACGCACGTAATTCGGGCAGGCCCATGGGGTCGCCGTAGCCAGACAGCTCCAGCGGGCTGCCGGCCACCTGGCGCAAGCCGCGGCGCAGGCCTTCCTCGTACATCCACTCGTTGGGCAGCCAGCCGCAACCGGGTTTGTGCGCAAGCTGACGGATTTCGAAGATCTGTTGCAGGTACCACTCGGAGTTGAAGGTCGGGCGGGTGGTATCGGTCTCGAGGCTGTGATTGTCCAGTAGCTCGTTGGCCGCTCGATTGACGAAGAACCCCGCATTGCCCTTGCTTACCAGCAGGCCTTGGGCCACCAGGCGGTCGTAGGCCTCGACCACGGTGAAGGTGCTCACCGAATAGGTGGCGGCGAAGGCGCGGATCGACGGTACCTTTGCCCCGGGCTTGAGGGTCTGGGCATCGATCAGCGCGCGCAGCCCGTCGATGATCTGGTTGACCAGCGGGGTGGCGGAGTCCGGATGTAGCTGGAGCATTCAGGGGCCTTCAGGTGTGTCAGACGGCAAGCGTCTGCTGGGCATCGCAGGTGTATTGCATGGGCGACCTGTACAGTGCAGTGCGTAAATCATGTCGCTGTGCATGGCTCAAAGTGTTCGACATTTTTACATTACGTGTCAGAAATCGCCAACACAGCACACGACAGCGCCATGAATAAGCACAATATCGCTGCACCTCAGTCGAGCCTCGTCTCGCACCCTCTTTTCCCGAGGCCGGGCGCCCAGCGCCCGTCCCCAGCATGGTTCAGTTCGACCAGGGTTATGACCCTGGCCGCGTAAGCAGGCCGCCACGGATGGCCTGCGTGTGCATCGCACACCTCCCTGCCCGCACTGATGTACAGGTGAGTCCGATAGCCATCGGGGTTTCACAGTTTTTCCTTGGATAAAAAGAAGCACGGGGTAATTGACTGATGGAAGCTACATCCACATCCACCACCGCGAAGGACGGGCACGAGAGCAAGCTCAGCGCCTCGTTGAAGTCGCGCCACCTGACGATGATGTCCATCGCCGGGGTGATCGGCGGCGCCTTGTTCGTCGGCTCGGGCAGCGTGATCCACAGCGCCGGCCCGGCAGCCGTGCTGGCGTACCTGGCCGGCGGCATCCTGGTGGTGCTGATCATGCGCATGCTCGGCGAGATGGCCACCTCATCGCCCGACACTGGCTCGTTCTCCACCTACGCCGACCGAGCCATCGGGCGCTGGGCCGGCTTCACCATCGGCTGGCTGTACTGGTGGTACTGGGTGATCCTGATGGCCTGGGAAGCCTATGTGGCGGGCAAGATCCTGCACGGCTTCTTCCCCGATGTAAGCGTCAACGTGTTCGTGCTGGCCACGACCTTGCTGCTGATCACCGTCAACTTCTTCAACGTCAAGCACTACGGCGAGTTCGAGTTCTGGTTCGCGCTGATCAAGGTGGTGGCGATCGTCTGTTTCCTGGTGGTGTGCACCGCGGCGGTGATGAATGTCTGGCAGTTCGGCGAGGTACGCGGTATCAGCCACCTGACCGCCGAAGGCTTCATGCCCAACGGCATCACCACGGTGATTGGCGCGTTGCTGGGGGTGATGTTCGCCTTCCTCGGTGCCGAGATCGTCACCATTGCCGCCTCCGAAGCCAAGGACCCGGCCACCCAGATCGTCAAGGCCACCAACTCGGTGGTGTGGCGGGTGTGCCTGTTCTATGTCGGCTCGATCTTCCTGATCGTCTGCCTGGTACCTTGGAACGACCCGCAACTGGGCGTTTCCGGCTATGGCGCCTACCGCCGTACCCTCGAGCTGCTGGGCGTGCCTTATGCCGAGCTGCTGATGAACTTCGTGGTGCTGACCTCGGTGAGCAGTTGCCTGATTTCCGGCCACTACACCGCTTCGCGCATGCTGTTCTCGCTGGCTCAGCGTGGCGATGCGCCGCGCCTGTTCAAGTTCACCCGCACCGGTACCGGGGTGCCGGTGAACGCGATCATCGGCTCGTGCCTGGTGGCGGTGTTCTGTGCGCTGATCAACTTCAGCGAGACCCTGCGACCGAAGGATGTGCTGGAAACGCTGATGAACACCACCGGCATGATTGCCTTGCTGGTGTACCTGGTGATCGCTTTCTCGCAGCTGCGCATGCGCCGCAAGCTGATTGCCGAGGGCAAGGAAGTGCGCCTGAAGATGTGGTTGTTCCCGTGGCTGACCTACCTGGTGATTGCGTTCATCATCGCCGCGCTGGTGACCATGGCGTTCATGCCGGACTACCAGATCCTGGTGATTTCCACCGGTATCGCCGCGGCGATCGTGGTGGCCATGGGCGTGGTGCACCAGATGCGTGGCGCCAAGACGCATTAAGCGGTATTGAGCTATAGCGCGGCCGGGCCCTGCAGGGGGCCCGGCCGTTTTCGTTCATGGCGTGCGCGGCCCGGCGCGGTCGAAATGCACCGTTTGCCCGGCATGCAGCTGCAGGTGTTGGCCAGCGCTGTCGAGTTCGGCGCTGCCGGCTCTCAGGTCGGCGCTGGTCTGTGCGCCTTGGCGGCTCAGTGACAGCTGGGCGTCGTGGGTGGCCAGGGTGCCGTGCTCGGTGACCAGCAGGAACGGGCGCGGGTCGTCATCGGCGACGTCCACCGCGAGCTGGCCTTCGAGCAGGGTGACGCGCCGTTGTTGGCCGTCGTACTCCACGTCGACGGCGCTGTTGGCCTGTAGCACCAGCAGCGTGCCATCGTCCAGGTGGCGCGACAGCTGCTGGCTGGCCGTGGTGCGCAGGTCGGCCAGGTCGAAGCGCTGGCTCATCCAGGGTGAACCGAGCAGGGCGGAGGCGGCGACCAGGGCGAGGAGGATGACAGCCAGGGTGGTTTTCATCAGGACCTTCGGCGTGCGGGATGGAGCTTGAGCATACGGGTCGGTTGCCGAGCTGTCGCGCAGTGAGGCCTGGCGATGGCGTATGCTAGGCGCACCGCCACCGAAGGAGCGTTGTCCATGGCTTGGTCCGCCACCCAGTATTCGCTGTTCGAAGATGAACGTACTCGCGCCGTGCGCGACCTGCTCGCCGCCGTGCCGCCGCGTCCGGTACGCCATGCCACCGACCTGGGCTGCGGCCCGGGCAACTCCACCGAGGTGCTGTTGCAACGCCATGCCGATGCCCAGGTCACGGCGCTGGACAGCGATGCCGACATGATCGACAAGGCCCGGCAACGCCCGCGCCTGAGCATTCCCCGGGTACGTTGCGAAATCGCCGATATTGCCAGCTGGACGGCCCAGGAACCGCAGGACTTGATCCTCGCCAATGCCTCGCTGCAATGGGTGCCGGAGCACGGCAGCCTGTACCCGCACCTGGTGCGGCAACTGAGCGAGGGTGGCAGCCTGGCGGTACAGACGCCAGACAACCTCGATGAGCCGGCCCACCGGCAACTGCGCGAGATTGCCAGCCGCGGGCCTTGGGCTGCCAAGTTCGCTGATTTCAGCTTGCCGCCGCGGCATAACGCGGCGTTCTACTACGACCTGTTGAGCCCGCTGTGCGCGCGGGTGGATGTGTGGCGCACGACCTATCACCATCCGTTGGCCGGCGGTGCCGAGGCGGTGGTGGAGTGGTTCAAGGGCTCGGCATTGCGGCCGTACCTGGCGCGGCTGGATGAGCAGGAGCAGGGGGATTTCCTGCAGCTGTATCTGCAGGCCATGCAGCGCGATTATCCGCCGGCCAGCGATGGCAAGGTGCTGTTGCCGTTCCCGCGCTTATTCGTGGTGGCGACGCGCTAGGCGCCGTAATACGTAGGCGTAGATGCCGAGGTTGATGGCCAGCGCCGCGGCGCCGAGCCAGAGTTGGATCTGTGGGGTCAGGCCGGCGGGGTAGATCAGTGGCCAGATCTAGTGTTCGATGAAGCCGCTGGGGTAGCCGGCGTCGCCGGCGGCGCGGCGCAGGTGGTTTTCCCAGTCGGTGAGGGGGCATTGCAGGTGCAGGCCTTCCACGGCCAGGCCCCAGGCGAGGGCGGGAAGGTGAATGAACAGGGCGCGGTGGCGCCAAAGCACCATCAGGCCGCCGAACAGGACCAGCAGGATGAAGCAGAGATGAAGCAGGACCAGGGTATCGGCGGCCAGGCGATAGAGCATGGTGTTGGGGCCTTGTTGTGGGCGGTGGGGGATAGCGATTTTTCGTGATTGGGTTCTTGAGGTTGTGGGATGGTTTTCTTTTAAGCGTTGTATGCGCATTCATTGGCGATGTCGACGGTTGGTCGTTTTGACGGCGACAGGA
>NZ_SOZA01000066.1 GCF_004519305.1 Pseudomonas sp. RIT623
TACTACAGGCGGCCCCTGACTGGGGAGGTCCCGAGTCCATTGGCCAATCTGCTGGCTGGTAGAGCAAAAGGGAAGACAGTTTTTCCGAAAAAGGCCATAATTCCGCTAAGGGATATAGCCAGCCTCTAGCAGGCTGGAGCTGTGACGTGGAGTTGCATGCAAGACGGGAAGGCTCGACAAAGCCTAGCACGCCAAATGCACTCAAGATCTACACACTTTCCCTACGGGACTCGCGGATAGGCAGTTTCGCGATATTTCTATATTACCGATGGGCTGCGGAAGGCGCGAATGAGCAGGGCGAATTTTGATCTAGTGGCAAACTTAGTCAAGAAAGATATTAGAGTCAGATATATGGGGTCCGCACTAGGGTTCTTGTGGTCCCTAGGTAGTCCATTGCTGACAACCCTGACCTTTTTAGTTGTCTTTAAGTTCATATTTTCGAATCCCGATCCTAAGTATGTTCTTCATTTGGTCACAGGGATACTGCATTGGACACTTTTTTCTCAATTAGTACTCCAGAGCTGTGATTGGCTGTACGGAAACGGAAATCTTATAAAGAAAATTAATTTCGACCGTGTTCTCTTGCCCGTTGCAGGTGCAGGAACAGTTCTGATATTCTGGCTGACCTCCCTCGCGGTTTATATGGCGGCATTTTTGCCTCTTGGTGGCTCGCTCTCTTGGTCAATGCTATATTATCCCATTGTATTTATAGGTTTTTTATCTTTCGCACTGGGTATCAGCTTAATTTTTTCCGTGCTCTATGTGAAATTGCGGGACATAAAACATCTAGTAGAAGTTTTGATGCCAATCCTATTCTGGCTAACCCCTATCGTTTGGCAGCCTGAGGCATTGACTTCCGAGGTGAGATCTTGGATTGAACTTAATCCTTTGAATGTTTTTTTTGACGCTTTTAATAGCATCCTCTATGCCGGGATTTCTCCGAGCGTTCAGGCTCTAGCCGGGTGCCTTCTTCTTGGTCTGACGGTGTTGGTTTTCGGATTTGTAATCTTCCGTAAAGAAAGTAAAACCATTGTAGAAGAATTATGACTACTTCAATTATAAATGTTCAGGATGTCAGTAAGATATTTACACTCCACCACACACCGCATAGGACGCTAAAACAGCGCGTAGTAGGCGTGTGGGATAAGCGAAGCCGTCTGACCTCTGAAAAAATTAAGGTGCTAGACAGCATTTCCTTCCAGTTAGGGACGGGCGAGTCTTTGGCATTGCTGGGGCATAATGGATCTGGCAAAAGCACACTGATGCAGTTGCTCGCAGGTGTCATGCTTCCAACGAGCGGATCTATTGCAGTAAAAGGCCGAATTGCACCTCTTATCGAACTTGGCGTAGGTTTTCACCCGGAGTTGACTGGGCAGGAAAACATCTATCTCAATGCCTCTCTTTACGGATTAACAAATAAAGAAACCCGAGAAATATATAGCGAAGTAGTAGAGTTTTCAGGGTTGGGTAAGTTTATTGACACCCCTGTAAAACACTATTCTTCCGGCATGTACATGAGACTAGGTTTCTCTATTGCGGTTCATGTCCGGCCAACAATATTGCTAGCAGATGAAATATTGGCAGTGGGTGACTCGGAGTTTCAGCAAAAATGCTTTGAGCGAATCCGTTCAATGCAACAAGACGGGATGAGCCTGATTCTCGTAACCCACAATGATCATCAAGCACAGCAATTTTGCGCACGCTATATGCGTTTAGACCATGGAAGAGTGGTAGCGGAAGGTGTGTTTGAAGATAATCAAAAAGGAGTTAACTATGCTTAACATCGTCATACCCATGGCGGGTGCTGGGAGCAGATTTTCCAAAGCCGGGTACGTTGATCCAAAGCCATTAATCAAAATTCACGGCGTACCGATGATTCGGGTTGTTATAGAGAATCTACGTCCAAAATGCGAGCATCGTTTCATATTTATCGTTCAGCGAGAGCATGCAAGTAAGTATGCTCTCCAAGAGAAGCTAAAAAGGTGGGCTTCTGGGTCAATTGTAATTGAAATCGATGGCGTAACAGAAGGGGCAGCATGCACAGTGCTTGCTGCAAAAGAATACATTTGTAACTCGTCACCCCTTATGATTGCAAATAGTGATCAGTATGTTGATTGCGATATTGATGATTATCTTTCCAGGATTGATAGTGAGGGGCTGGATGGTTTGATCATGACTATGAGTGCTGATGATCCTAAGTGGTCCTATGTGGGGTTCAATGCCAATGGAAGTGTCAGTCGCGTCGTAGAAAAAGAAGTCATCTCTGATGAGGCAACTGTTGGAATTTATAATTTCCGACATGGCGAAGAGTTTGTCAGGGCTGCTGAGGCAATGATCTTGAACAATGAGCGGGTGAATGGCGAGTTTTATGTTGCCCCCGCTTATGACAAAATTATAAGTGGCGACAAGAAAGTAGGTGTTTACAATATCGGCTCTGAAGCTGACGGGATGTATGGTCTGGGTATCCCAGCCGACCTAGATATTTTCTTAGCACTACCACTTTCAGTAAAAGCTGCTCAGGTCCAGTTATGATTATCATGTCCCATAGAGGGTACTGGAAAGCAGAAACAGAAAAAAACCAAGAAATTGCTTTTAATCGTTCCTTTGAGCTTGGTTATGGTACTGAAACTGACGTTCGAGACTGCGGTGGATTATTGCTGATATCTCATGACATGCCATCGGGTAGCGAAATTACACTAGATCAGTTCTTGTCCATAGTAAATAACCGGGCTTTACCTCTAGCAGTCAATATAAAAGCCGACGGCTTAGCAAATGTGCTTAAGGTAGCGTTTGGTAAGTATCCCGATTTGGATTGGTTTGTTTTTGACATGTCCATACCAGATACAAAAGCTCATCTTAACGCCGGAAATCCAGTCTTCATAAGGATGAGCGAGGTTGAGAGGATACCTGCTTGGGTGGATCAAGCACGTGGTATTTGGCTGGATGGTTTCGATAGCGTCTGGTATGACAATGCGCTGATATTAGAGATGCTTCATAGGAATAAAAGAGTTTGCATCGTCTCGGAAGATCTGCATAAGCGGAATCCCTCTAAGCAATGGGAAATGCTATCTCAAATATCCTCTGAGAATTTTATGCTCTGCACTGATTTTCCAGAGGAAGCAACTGAGTTTTTCTTCGGAGAACCAAAATGATTAGAGCTGTAATTTTTGACATGGACGGAGTTCTGGTTGAGGCAAAAGACTGGCACTATGAGGCGCTGAACCAAGCACTCAGGCTATTTGGTCATGAAATTAGTCGTGATGAGCATCTCACAACCTATGATGGGCTGCCTACCTCAACCAAACTCGAAATGCTAACATCCCAACGCGGACTGCCAGCAGGTCTGCACAAGTTTATCAATGAGATGAAGCAAATATATACGATGGAGCTGGTCCACACACAATGCAAACCTTTGTTTGTGCATGAGTATGCCCTGTCAAAACTTAAAGCGGGAGGATACCGGCTGGCCGTTGCTTCTAATTCAATAAAAAATACAGTTGTAATGATGATGATGTACACTCATCTCGACCAATACTTGGACTTTATGCTTTCCAATGAAGATGTTCAAAGGCCAAAACCTTTTCCTGATATTTACGCTAAAGCCATTGAAGACTTGGGGCTGAAGCCGCATGAATGCCTTGTTGTAGAAGACAATGACAATGGCGTCCGCGCAGCCACTGCGGCGGGAGCGCATGTCCTAGTCGTTAGAGAAGTGGCTGACGTGAATTTGGAAAATATTATGGCTCGGATTAAAAAGATCGATGCTGGCGAGGCCGATGCATGAATATTCTAATTCTTTCAGCAGGCTCATCTCATGGTGCCGGTGGGGATGACTACCCAAGCTGCCTTGCCGAGGTAAACGGTATTCCTCTATTGCAACGCTTGGTGTCGGAGAGTGCTGGCCTAAATCCAGAAAAAATTATCTTCGCTTTTCAACAAGCTCAAATTGATAAGTTCCACTTGGATCACGTTGCGCAGCGCCTGAGTGATCGAGCTGAAGTGTTTGGTGTGAGTGAGCGCACTCAAGGTGCTGCGTGCACTATTCTTTCAGGCGTTCACCATATAGATAATGATCAAGAGCTTCTGATCATGAACGCTAACGAACTGGTTCGTGCAGACCTTGTAGAAATTGTTCAATCATTCCGTGATCGTAAGTTAGCAGCTGGCACAATCACATTCCCCTCTGTGCATCCGCGCTACTCCTATGTGAGGCTCGGTGATGCAGGACTCGTGACTGAAGCAGCTGAAAAAAACCCAATCAGTAACAACGCAACGGGAGGGATTTACTGGTTCGCCAATGGTGCATTATTTGTCCAGTGCGCAATGTCGATGATTCGTAAAGATGCCCGCGTCAATGGCAAATTCTACATCTGCCCAGTTTTTAATGAAATTATTCTAAAGGGCTTTAAGGTCGGCGTCTTTCCTATCAATAGCGATCAGTACACACCATTGAAAACTGAACGTCAGTTGGAGGCGTATGAAGTAAGTGCAGGAAGAGGTAGCGCATGAAAACCTTTAAGCTGGATGATATGACCCGTGGGTGGTTTGTCGGAGCTTTCAACCCGACAAGCTTTGCCACCGAAGCCTGTGAAGTTGGTTTGAAGCGTTACACTGCTGGTGACTACGAGGCATCTCATTATCATAAAGTTGCAACCGAGATTACTCTAATCGTTGAAGGGCGTGTCCTTATGAATGGGATAGAGTACTCCTCAGGGGACATCATAATCATTGAGCCCGGCGACATGACTGACTTTCGAGCGCTGACGGATACTGTTAATGTTGTGGTAAAGACCCCCGGCGCCTTGCACGATAAATATATTCCGTGATATCTGGCATGATCTATGAAGAGCTTTGATTTATGAAGATTGATTCCTCGGAGATCTCTGTAATTATTCAGGGGCCTATTGTCCATAGAAGCTATAACTATGGGCGGCAGTCAATAACACAAGCTGCGGTAAATAGCGTTCGACTTCTCCTTCCTGATGCTGAAATTATAGTATCGACTTGGGCAGGGGAGGAGCCGCCTTCACCTCTCATTGATCTATTCTTAGAAAATCCCGACCCGGGTGCACAGAAGGCGAGCCCAGAGTCGTTAGCCAACAATGTTAATCGGCAAATTGTAAGTAC
This sequence comes from Pseudomonas sp. RIT623, assembly GCF_004519305.1. Taxonomy (GTDB): domain Bacteria; phylum Pseudomonadota; class Gammaproteobacteria; order Pseudomonadales; family Pseudomonadaceae; genus Aquipseudomonas. The sequence goes on from NZ_SOZA01000066.1 coordinate 5,128, forward strand.
TGTCGCAGGGCTAAAGCAGGCTACTCGCAAGTACTGCTTAAAGTTGCGCACGGATATTGTTCTAAAATCCATAGACTTTATAGAAACCTATAGCTCCGATAAATTCAGTCGAACAAACTATAGTTTGTTCGAGCGCAGAATAGTTTCTAATAATCTCACGTCGCGCAACCCAGTTCGCTACTATCAGGCCACGCCATTTTTCAATTGGAAGTTGCTCTTCCATATATCGGATCATGTGCATTTCGGGCTGAAACAAGACATGCTGTTGCTGTGGGATCTCCCATTGCAAACTAAAAGTGAGGCTGAGTATTTTGTTGAGCGCGTTCATCCAGAGCGCTTTCGCCTTAACGAAGAAGCTCGCTTGGCGCCCGAACAATACATTGCTGTAAACTGCTTTAAAAAGTCTTTCGACATTGATTTGATTGACTATGCTGACTGGGATGCAGAGAAAGAGAAAGAGAGTGAAGCGCTGCTGAGATCTAACTTTATTTTCCTCGAGGATCAAAAGTTCAGCATTGCATTTCCAAAATATCACTCTAAGCACGAAAGCCGTTTTGAATCAATTCGTTATAATAGAGCCGACGCTCATGCTACGCCGACGAGTAAAATATCCCCTCTCCCTACAAAGGGAAGAGTATCAAAAGTCTCAGTTGTTATGCCTGTGCATAACTCCTGGCCTTACTTCGAAAATTGTGTTGAGTCGATTCTCTCTCAGAGCTACACCAACTTCGAGCTTGTTCTAGTTAACGACCACTCCACACAATTTGAACTACTAGCATATCTCGAAAAACTCGCGGCTTCTGATTCCCGGGTCCGCGTCATAGATAGCAAAGAGAAAGGTGCAAACAAAGCGCGTAAATTAGGTATCAGTTCAGCTGAAGGTGATTACCTATTAGTCATGGATTCTGACGACTTACTTGATCATGACGCTATTCAAATGCTGGTTTCATCGGCAGAAAAATACAACTCAGACGTTGTAGTATTCGGCTTCGAGGTTTTTGATACTCTCTCTGAAAACATTGTATGTTCTTATACGCCGCACATTAATAAAGAACTTCGCTGGTACCGTGCAGACAAAGCAAAAAATGTTACCAGCATAACGGCTGGGTTTAATCATACATTCTGGGTGCACTTCTTTAGGCGTGGTGCAATGGATGTTAGTACTCTCTCGTTGAACTTGAAGTACTATGAGGAGCTACCGGCTATCGCCTCCCTTTACAGCGATAGCAATATATTTTCTTTTGTCTGCGCCCCTTTATATAGATACCGAGTAGGTCAGTCGGGGCAATTGACCTCCGCTTGGAGCGATGTTGATCGGGAGAAGAAACTGAAGGACCTTGCTCACGCAATTAAAATCTGCATAGAAAACTCTCCCGCGCACTCTCCTGCCCAAAACTTTATCCGCCAAAAAGCTTTTGGTATAATAGTTGCCGAGATAGGGCACTCGGAAGGAACCGATCGCTTTAGCCAGAGCGAATCTTATGAGCTAATCAAAGATGCTGCGAGAAGTGCGCTGGGTGCGCCTAAAACCTGGCTCTTAAAGGCAGAAAAAAAGCGCCTGCTCTACCTCTTAGCGCTATCCAATCTGAATAGGAAGAATTTTGGCCGGGCCCTGAATCTATATCGTCGCATCCATGGATTTGTTTACCATATGGCCATGGGTATCTTGACGCTAATAGGGCATCGGTGAGTAGATCTTTCATATGAGTGCAAAGGTCCCCTCCAAAGATATAAGCGTTGTCATCCAAGGACCGCTCTCGAGCGCCTTGGATGGAGCAAATGCTACAGTGCAGTCTATTAGGAAATTTTTGCCATATGCAGAAATAATCGTATCTACTTGGGAGGGAGAGGACACTTCAGACCTTTCGTCTATAGATCATCTGATAGTTACAAAACAGCCTGCCCCGCTAGTGGAACCGCTAGGCAATGTTAACAATGTAGCGAGACAGATGGTTTCTACATTGACGGGTATTCAGCGATCCACACGCCCGTTTGTTTTGAAAATGCGTGCAGACCACATACTATTAAACGATAATATTTGCATTAGGCCTGAACTAACATCGAAACACGAGACCCTTGCTTTTCTGTCGCGAAAAATTGTAGTCACCAGTTTGTTTCTTCGGAATCATCTAAAAATTCCCTTCCTGTTCCACATTTCTGACCTGGTTCAGTTTGGCACTAAAGAGGATATGGCTAGTTTCTGGGGGGGCGATCTGCCTGATGTCGCTTCGCTGCTTCAAGGAAACAGGTCAACTCGAGTTAGAGTTTTCGGAAACTTCTCGGGAAATACCTCTTTTCGTGAAACGCCAGAGCAAACCTTAGTCAGGCTCTGGCTTGCCAAAGAGGGGATGAATATCTCGCTGAGTTATCCTTGCGATACGAGTTATGAGCTTTTTTCATTATGGGAAAAAGTACTGGTGGAAAATTTTCAGCTGCTTGATTATTCGAGCGCCGGTATTGTATATCCGCCTCGTTTTTTATCCGCGTTCTTAGGGCCTGGGACCGTATTGACTGCGCATGAGTTCCAGGTTATGCAGCGCGATCCTGGGAGTAGAAGAAGATATCTTAAAGTTCTATTTTCTAAATATATTAAGTGCTGGGGAATGCCGCGCTACTGGATAGCTACCGCAAATGTTATTTTGTCTGGACTCACTCCTGCTTTGGCAGCAAAAATCCGCATATGGCTTCGTTCTAAACTAGGGCTTACTCATCCGGATAGGCGCTGAAATAGAAAGTCCTAGCCAGAAACTGGGACTTTTAATAGGGCTTCTGGAAATGCTCCATAAATCCCACCTGACGAACGATGGACAGCGCACTTAGCTGTGTATTTGAGGTGTAAAATTCCACGGCAGTAGCACTTCGTATTCTTCCCTTGAGGACGACCGCGGCAGGCGTTCCGGTGTGTGGCGCAGCCACGCATAGGGTTCTCGATGGTTAGCTTTAGTCGTTGCTACCACGCTTTAAAGTTGTTCGCTGGTTTCTTCATCGATGGCACGTTTGCACCAGCCGCAAGCGCAGGTCAGCTCATGGATAACTTCGATACGCGGCAAATCAGCCGGCAGCGTCTTTAGCTTGCCACGGCGTTTGATCCGCTCAACCACTTCTTCGTCTCTAGCCTCATCCAAGGATTAGGCCAGGCTTTCCGCTTCGTCGACGAGTGGTAATTGCGGTGTCGGCGATGTCAATCGGATCGGGGGAGGTTTTGAACCGTTTGGAGCCCAAGCGCTTGAGCCACAGGCCGAAACCGTTGCGTCCCCAATACAAGATCTTCACGCGGTTGCGCGGCTTGTTGAGGAAGACGAAAAGCACCGGTCGAACACCTCCGCCTTGATATCTAGTTTGACCAGTGCGGCTAGGCTATCGATGGATTTTCGAAAGTCAACAAGCTTGGGGTAAAGGTACACTTTTCGACTTTGGTGCCGGGTCGCATCATGGCAGGCAGGCTCCAGAAAGAAATCAGGAGCACAGCAACGGGGATCAGCTTAGCGCTTTGGATCTGGGGTTCATGGAGCGCTTACGAGCATCTTAGTTATTATCGATGTTATACTTATAGCCCGAAAGTATGAGTAGCTCCTTAGGGTCGGATTTTGGGGTCCATCCTAACAGCCTGGTTGCCTTCGCGCTGTCTATAATTAGAGATCCAAATAGTTGGTTATGTGCCCGTTCTTTTCGCAGTAGTCTAGCAATCCCTCTAGTTAAATCAAGAGGGATTGGAAGTAATACAACCTTCCGTCCCATGCCTTTGGCAAGCAGTTCTATCAGCTCTCGGACTGATATTGTTATGTCTGAAATTACAAATGTCTCACCCATCGCGCCTGGATGAGTGGCGCAAGTAAAAATAAAGTCAACAAGATTATCCAGGCTAATCAAGCTTCGGACACTTCTGGTGTTTCGAAAGGGTAGAGCTGGAAATGTCTTTACAGCGCGCAGGAGTCGGTTAAAGTTTCCCGGCGCATTGGCGGAAAATACTAGTGGAGGCCTTATGATGGTTAGCGACGTACTACTAGGCTCCAATATTTCTGCCAGTACCTTCTCAGCGGTGAGTTTGCTCTTTGCATATGTTGTTTTTGGGTTTGTGTTTGAGGATTCGGAAAATAAAACACTTGTGCTTGTGTCGCCTATTACACCGATAGAGCTAATAAATATGAATTGCCTGACGCTTAATGCAACTGACAGTCGTGCTAAGCTTGCAGTTAGCGCCACGTTTACAAAGTGAAATTCTTCCTCCGCATATTTATCATTGCCGTTTAGTATGTGAGCCCTTCCGGCCAGGTGAATGACTGCATCTGACCCTCTGACTTTTTCTATTATCCGGCTTTCGACAGCAGAAAAATCAGACTCGTACTCCTGGAGGGCACGACAATCATCTCGGCTGAGCAGTTTGACATCAATGCTTTGTTGTTCGGATAACATAGCTGTCAAAGCTTGGCCGATGTAGCCCGTCGCCCCCGTTATACAAATCTTCATACTCTCTCCGCGCGGTTTCCACCTGGAATACTAGCGCCCAACAATTTCGTTGTCCATTAGTAAGAGTTCCTCACTCTCACATCCAAAGCACCTGCGTACCCTGCTACGATGCCTCCTGGCGCTAAATGCGAAGAGTCGTAAGCTCTCCATGTAGTG
>NZ_SOZA01000067.1 GCF_004519305.1 Pseudomonas sp. RIT623
GCCTACGTGGCACCGCGCAGTGAGTTGGAGCAGCGCATTGCGCAGATCTGGCAAGAGGTGCTCAAGGTCGAGCAAGTAGGCCTGCACGACAACTTCTTCGAGCTGGGCGGTGACTCGATCATCTCGATCCAGGTGGTCAGTCGGGCGCGTCAGGCCGGTATCCGCTTCACTCCCAAGGCGCTGTTCCAGCACCAGACCGTGGCGGATCTGGCGGCGGTCGCGCAGGTCGGCGAGACGACCGTGCAGATTGACCAGAAACCGGCCAAGGGCCAAGCCTTGCTGCTGCCGTTCCAGCAGGTGTTCTTCGACACCGAGATCCCCGAACGCCATCACTGGAACCAGTCGGTGTTGCTCAAGCCGGCCCAGCCGCTGGATGCGCCGCTGCTGGATGCCGCGCTGCAGGCACTGGTGCGTCATCATGATGCGTTGCGCCTGCGCTTCCAGGCAGCCGAGGGCGGCTGGCAGGCGCATTTCGCCGACGCTCCCGCGCCTGCGCTGCTCTGGCGGCACGCGCTGGGCAGCCTGGATGAGCTGGAGGCGTTGGCCGAGCAAACGCAACGCAGTCTGGACCTGGAGAACGGTCCACTGCTGCGCGCTCTGTTGGTGACCGCCGCCGATGGCCAGCAGCGGCTGCTGCTGGTGATCCATCACCTGGCGGTGGACGGTGTGTCGTGGCGCATCCTCTTCGAAGATCTGCAGGCGCTCTATGCCGGTCTGCTGCGCGGCGAGCAGCCGCAGTTGCCGGCCCGGACCAGTTCGGTCCAGGCTTGGGCCGAGCGGCTGCACCGGCACGCCGACAGCGACGAACTGCGCCAGCAACAGGACTACTGGCGCGCGCAACTGCTCGATGCGCCACGGCAACTGCCGTGCCTCGATCCGCAGGCCAGCCTCAGCGCACGCCACGCCAGCGTCGTGCGCACGACGCTGGACAAGATCCACACCACACGCCTGCTGCAAGAAGCCCCCGCCGCCTACCGCACCCAGGTCAACGACCTGTTGCTGACGGCCCTGGCGCGGGTGGTCTGTCGCTGGACCGGCGACGCCGACCTGTTGCTGCAGATGGAGGGCCATGGTCGCGAGGCGTTGTTCGACGATATCGACCTGACCCGCACCGTGGGCTGGTTCACCAGCCTGTACCCGGTGCGCCTGACGCCTGCCGCGGACCTGGGCGCATCGATCAAGGGCATCAAGGAACAATTGCGCGCGCTGCCGCACAAGGGCATCGGCTATGGCCTGCTGCGCTACCTGGGGAGCGCCGAGACGCGCGCGGCCATGGCGCAACTGCCGGTACCGCGCATCACCTTCAACTACCTGGGGCAGTTCGACGGCAGCTTCAGCGCCGAGGATGCGCTGTTCATCCCGGCGGCCGAGGCGGCCGGGAGCAATCAGCATATCGACGCGCCGCTGGGCAACTGGCTGACGCTCAATGGCCAGGTCTATGACGGCGTGCTCAGCCTGACTTGGTCGTTCAGCGAGCGGATGTTCGCCCCAGCGACCATTGAGGCGCTGGCCGCCGGCTACCGCGAGGAACTGGAGCAACTGGTGGGCCACTGCGCAGGCCACCATGGCGTCACGCCTTCGGACTTCCCATTGGCGCGGGTGAGCCAGCAACAGCTCGACGCACTGCCACTGAGCGTCGACAACCTGGCCGACCTGTATCCGTTGTCGGCCATGCAGCAAGGCATGCTGTTCCATACGCTGTATGACCAGGCGTCGCCGCAGTACATCAACCAGATGCAGCTGGATGTCGAAGGGCTCGACCCCCAGCGCTTCCGTCAGGCCTGGCAGGCGGCACTGGATGCTCATGACATTCTGCGCAGTGGTTTCCACTGGGGCGCCGACCTCGAGCAACCGCTGCAATGGGTGGCGCGTCAGGTCGAGCTGCCTTGCCAGTTGCACGACTGGCGCGCTCGCCCTGATCTGCCCCGGGCCTTGCAAGCCTTGGCCGATGCCGAGCGGGCCAAGGGCTTCGACCTTGGCCAGGCGCCACTGCTGCGCCTGCAGTTGGTGCGTACCGGTGACAACGCCTGGCACCTAGTCTACACCTCGCACCACATCCTCATGGACGGCTGGAGCAACTCGCAGCTGCTGGGCGAGGTACTGCAGCGCTACAACGGTGTGGAGCCCGCTCGCGAAGGTGGCCGCTACCGCGACTACATCGCCTGGCTGCAAGGGCAGGATGCCGAGCGTACCGAGGTGTTCTGGCGCGAGCAGCTACAGGCGCTGCACAGCCCGACGCGGCTGGCCAGTGTCTACCCCCACGTGGCCGCGACCGGCCATGCAGATCACTACCTGCGCCTGGATCAGGCGCAGAGCGAGCGCTTGAGCAGTTTTGCCCGGCAGCACAAGGTCACCCTCAACACCGTGGTCCAGGCCGCCTGGCTGCTGATGCTGCAACGCTATACCGGCCATGCCACGGTGGCCTTCGGCGCCACGGTGGCGGGTCGTCCGGCCCAGCTGCGCGGCATCGAGCAGCAGATCGGCCTGTTCATCAACACCTTGCCGGTCATCGCCAGCCCGCGTGGCGAGCAGAGCGTGGCCAGCTGGTTGCAGCAAGTGCAGGCGCATGGCCTGGCCCTGCGCGAGTTCGAGCACACGCCGCTGGCCGATGTCCAGCGCTGGGCCGGGCAGGGGGGCGAGGCACTGTTCGACAGCCTGCTGGTGTTCGAGAACTACCCGGTGGCCGACACCCTCAAGCAGCAGTCCCCCGAGGGGCTGAGCTTCGGCGATGTGCACAGCCGTGAGCAGACCAGCTATCCGCTGACCGTGCTGGTGGCCGCCGGCGCCCAGCTTGGCGTGCAGTTCAGCTACGACCGCGCGCACTTCGGCGCGGCCGTGATCGCGCAGTTCGCCGGACACCTGAAGGAGCTGCTGCAAGCGTTCACCGAGCAGGCCGGCGGGGCGCTGGGCGACTTGCCTTGGCTGGATAAAGCCGAGCAGGCGCAACTGATGGGCTGGAACAGCAACGCTGTGGACTACCCGCGCCACAGCAACATCGGTGAATTGTTCCAGGCCCAGGTGGCGCGCACCCCGCAGGCCCTGGCTGTGACCTGGGGCGAGCAACAGCTGAGCTACGCCGAACTCGAAGCCCGGGCCAACCGCCTGGCACACAAGCTGCGCGAGCAGGGTGTCGGCCCGGAGAGCCGGGTGGGCATCGCCTGCGAGCGCAACCTGGAGCTGGTGGTCGGCCTGCTGGCGATCCTCAAGGCGGGCGCCGCGTATGTGCCGCTGGATCCTGACTACCCGGCCGAGCGCGTCGGCTACATGCTGCAGGACAGTGGCGCCCAGCTGCTGCTGACCCAGCGCCGGCTTGCGGCCATGTGGCCGAGCGGCCTGGCCACCCTGTGCCTCGACGAGCTGGCGCTGGACGGCTACCCAGAGCAGCCGCCGCAACTGAACCTGCTGGCCGACAACCTGGCCTACGTGATCTACACCTCCGGCTCCACCGGCCAGCCCAAGGGCGTGGCCATCAGCCACCGCAACGTGGCGGCGCTGGTGCGCTGGAGCGAGGAGGTGTACAGCCACGACGACCTGCAAGGGGTACTGGCCTCGACCTCGGTGTGCTTCGACCTGTCGGTGTGGGAGCTGTTCGTCACCCTGGCCCGTGGCGGCTCGCTGATCCTCGCGCGCAACGCCCTGGAGCTGCCGCAATTGCCGGCCCGCGAACAGGTGCGGCTGATCAACAGTGTGCCTTCGGCGGTCAATGCCCTGCTGCGCAGCGATGGCATCCCGGCGAGCGTGCGCATCATCAACCTGGCCGGCGAGCCGTTGAAACAGACCTTGGTCGACAGCCTCTACGCGCTGCCGGCGCTCGAGCATGTCTACGACCTCTACGGCCCCTCGGAAGACACCACCTATTCGACCTGGACCCGCCGCGTGGCTGGCGGTCGGCCAAGCATTGGCAAGCCGCTGCACAACAGCGCCGCGCACCTGCTCGATGCTGATCTGCAGGCCGTGCCGGTGGGCGTTGCCGCCGAGTTGTACCTCAGTGGCGCTGGGGTGACCCGCGGTTACCTGGGGCGCGCGGCACTGACCGCCGAGAAGTTCGTGCCCAACCCCCACGCCACCAATGGCGAGCGCATGTACCGCAGCGGCGACCTGATCCGCCGCCGTGGCGACGGCGATCTGGAATACATCGGCCGTATCGATCACCAGGTGAAGATTCGCGGTTTCCGCATCGAACTGGGTGAGATCGAGGCGCGCCTGCTGGCCCTAGCGCAGGTTCGCGAAGCCGCCGTGCTGGCCCATGACGGCCCGGCTGGCGCGCAACTGGTGGCCTACCTGGCGACCGGCGAGGTGCCGCCAGCCGAGCAGCAACCTGCGCTACGCGAGCGTATTCGCGGCGCCTTGGCCGAGCACCTGCCCGGCTACATGCTGCCCAGCCAGGTACTGTTCCTCGCCGCACTGCCGCAGACGCCGAACGGCAAGCTCGACCGCAAGGCATTGCCGCCCGTGCAGATCGAGCAACAACAACGCACCTATGTCGCGCCGCAGGGTGCGCTGGAAAGCGACCTGGCGACCCTCTGGGCGCAAGTGCTGGGCGTGGCCCGCATCGGCCGCGACGACAATTTCTTCGAACTGGGTGGGCACTCCTTGCTGGTAGTGAACCTGGTGTCCCGTATCCATCTTGAGCTTGGCATGACATTGACTCCCCAACTGCTGTTCCAGTACCCGACGCTGGCGACCTTCGCCGCACAACTGAATGCGCAAGGGGCGGCCGTGCAGGCTTCGACCCTGGACAAGCTTGAGTTCCTGCTCGACGAAATGGAGGAAATCTGATGGACCATAACGTCGCCGCGCGGATCGCCAAGCGCTTCATCCTGCTGCCGTTGGACAAACGCCAGGCCTACCTGGAAAAGATGCTCGCCGAAGGCGTGTCGCCAGCCAACCTGCCGATTCCCCTGGTCCGCGATGAGCTGGCCGTGCTGCCGCTGTCGTTCGCCCAGGAGCGGCAGTGGTTCCTCTGGCAGCTCGATCCGCAGAGCACCGCCTACCACATGTCGGTCAACCTGCGCCTGCGTGGCGCGCTGGATGCCCAGGCCCTGCAGGACAGCCTCGATGTGCTGGTGGCTCGGCACGACAGCCTGCGCACACGCATCCTCGCCGACCAGGAACAACCGGTCCAGGTGATCGATGCGCAGGGTCGCGTACTGCTCGAGCGCGCGACGCTGACCCTGGCCGAGGACGACCAGGAGGCCCAGCTGCGGGCCTGTGCCGAGGCCGAGAGCGCGCGCCTGTTCGACCTGCAAACCGGCCCGCTGCTGCGGGTGCGGCTGGTGACGCTGGGCGAGCAGGATCACCTGCTGCTGCTCACCCAGCACCATATCGTCTCCGATGGCCGCTCGATGCAGGTTCTGGTGCGCGAGCTGATGCATTGCTACGAGGCGTTCAGCCAGGGCGAGCAACCGGTACTGGCCGAGCTGCCGATCCAGTACGCCGACTATGCGGTGTGGCAGCGACACTGGATGGAAGCCGGCGAACGCCAGCGCCAGCTTGGCTACTGGACCGCGCAATTGGCGGGCGACCAGGCCTTGCTGGAACTGCCGCTGGACCGCCCGCGCAGCCTTGCGCGCAGCGGTGCCGGTGGTCGCGTGCAGCTCGAGCTGCCGGGCGCGTTGGCCCAGGCGCTGCGGCAACTGGCGCAGCGCAGCGCCAGCACCAGCTTCATGGTCCTGTTGGCTTCGTTCCAGGCCTTGCTGCATCGCTACTCGGGGCAGGCCGACATCCGTGTCGGGGTGGCCAACGCCAACCGTAACCGGGTCGAAACCGAAGGTCTGATCGGCTTCTTCGTCAACACCCAGGTCATGAAAGCCGAGTTCGACGGCAGCAGCCGTTTCAGCGACGTGTTGCAGCAGGTGCGCCAGGCCGCGCTGGATGCCCAGGCCCACCAGGACCTGCCGTTCGAGCAACTGGTCGAGGCCCTGCAGCCCGAGCGCAGCCTCAGCCATACCCCGTTGTTCCAGGTGATGTTCAACCACCAGAGCGGCGGCCGCGCCCAGCAGGCGCAAGAGACCGGGCGCACCGGGCTGGCGGTGGAACTGCTGGACTGGGACAGCCAGACCGCCAAGTTCGACCTGACCCTGGACACCTTCGAGCACGAGGACGGGCTCACGGCGCGCCTGAGCTATGCCAGCGACCTGTTCGACCAGGACACGGTCGAGCGCCTTGGCCGGCACTGGTGCAACCTGCTGCAAGCCATCGTCGCCGACCCGGAGCGGCAGGTGGCGCAGTTGCCGTTGTACGATGCCGCCGAGCAGCAGGCCCTGGTGGCACAGATGAACCCGGCGCCGCGCGAGTTCCCGGTGGCCACCACGCTGCATGGGCTGATCGAGGCCCAGGCCGCGCGCAACCCGCAGGCCATCGCGCTGAGCTTTGCAGGGCAGACCTTGAGCTATGCCGCGCTCAACCAGCGGGCCAATACCCTGGCCCATGGCCTGATTGCCCGAGGTGTCGGCCCGGACGTACTGGTGGGCCTGGCCATGGAGCGCGGCCTCGACCTGCTGGTCGGCCTGCTGGCGATCCTCAAGGCCGGTGGCGCCTACGTGCCGCTGGACCCGAGCTACCCGCAGGACCGCCTGGCCTACATGATCGAGAACAGCGGCTTGGCGCTGCTGCTGACCGACTCGGCGCTGCTAGCGCAGTTGCCGGTGCCGACGCATGTCGAGGCGCTGCTGCTCGACCAGCTGAAGCTGGCTGACAACCCCCAAGATCCGCAGGTGGCGATGTCGCCGGACAACCTGGCCTATGTGATCTACACCTCCGGTTCCACCGGCAAGCCCAAGGGTACCTTGCTGGCCCACCGCAACGTGCTGCGCCTGTTCGAGGCCACCGAGCACTGGTTCGGATTCGACGCCTCGGATGTCTGGACCCTGTTCCACTCGTTCGCCTTCGACTTCTCGGTCTGGGAGATCTTCGGCGCGCTGCTGTACGGCGGCAAGCTGGTGGTGGTGCCGCACTACACCAGCCGCTCGCCGGAAGACTTCCATGCCTTGCTGTGCGAGGAAGGGGTGACGGTGCTCAACCAGACCCCGTCGGCATTCAAGTCGCTGATGCAGGTGGCGCTGGCCAGCGAGCGCCGCGCCCAAGCCTTGCGCCATGTGGTGTTCGGTGGCGAGGCACTGGATGTGAAGAGCCTGCGCCCGTGGTTCGAGCGTTTCGGCGACCAGGCGCCGAGGCTGATCAACATGTACGGGATCACCGAGACCACCGTGCATGTGACCTACCGGCCTTTGACCTTGGCCGACCTCGAGCAGGTGGCCAGCAGCCCGATCGGCGAGCCGATTCCGGACCTGAGCTGGTATTTGCTGGACCCGGCGTTGAACCCGGTGCCCAAGGGGTGCGTGGGTGAACTCTACATTGGCCGCGCCGGCCTTGCCCGCGGCTACCTCAAGCGCGGCGACCTGAGCGCCACGCGCTTCGTGCCGGACCCGTTCGGCGAGGCGGGCGAGCGCCTGTACCGCACCGGCGACCTGGCACGGCTGCGTGCCGATGGCGTGGTCGAGTACGTCGGACGTATCGACCACCAGGTGAAGATCCGTGGTTTCCGCATCGAGCTAGGCGAGATCGAAGCCCAGTTGCTGGCGCGCCCGCAAGTGAACATGGCGGTGGTTTTGCCCCATGGCAGCGGCGCCGCCCAGCAACTGGTGGCCTATGTGGTGCCCGCCGAGGCGACGGCTCCGGCGCACGCCGCGGCGTTGCGCGAGCAGCTCAAGGCCAGCCTGCGCGAGCACCTGCCGGACTACATGGTGCCGGCCCATATACTGTTCCTCGACAGCCTGCCCCTGACCGGCAACGGCAAGCTCGATCGCCGCGCCTTGCCGGCGCCGGACCTGAGTCACAACCAGCAGGACTATGTCGCGCCGCGCAGCGCGCTGGAGCAGGGTGTCGCGCAGATCTGGCAGGAGGTGCTCAAGGTCGAGCGGGTGGGCCTGGACGACAATTTCTTTGGCCTTGGCGGCCATTCGCTGCTGGCCACCCAGGTGGTCTCGCGGGTGCGCCAGGGGCTGCAGCGCGAAGTGAACCTGCGCAGCCTGTTCGAACACGCCACCCTGGCCGCGTTCTGCCAGGCCCTGGGCGAGGACCTGACACGCCGCGAGCCTGCGCTGCTGGCGCAGCCGCGCGAGCAGCGCCTGCCGTTGTCCTATGCCCAGGAGCGGCAATGGTTCCTCTGGCAATTGCAGCCCCATGGCAGCGCCTATCACATTCCTTTGGCCCTGCGCCTGCGTGGCGCGCTCGACGAGCAGGCCTTGCAGCGCAGTTTCGATGCCCTGGTGGCGCGCCACGAGCCGCTGCGCACTCGCTTCGTCGAAGTCCAGGGGCAGGCGCAGCAAGTGATCGACGCGCCAGCGCCGCTGCCGGTCGCGCGTGAGCGGTTGCGGCTGGAGGGCGATGCCCAGGCCCAGGCCGAGCAGATCGAGGCGTGCGTCGCCGCCGAGGTGCTGCAGCCGTTCGACCTGCAGCAAGGTCCGTTGCTGCGGGTGCGCCTGGTGCGCCTGGGGGCCGATGATCATCTGTTGCTGCTGACCCAGCACCACATCGTCTCGGACGGCTGGTCGATGCAGGTGATGGTGGGCGAACTGACCCGCCTGTATGCGGCGTTCAGCGATGGCGGTGCCGCGCAGTTGCCGGCGTTGCCGATCCAGTATGCCGACTATGCGCTGTGGCAGCGGCAATGGATGGAGGCCGGCGAGCGCGAGCGCCAACTGGGCTACTGGCGGGCCCAGCTGGGCGCCGAGCAGCCGGTGCTGGAGCTGCCGATGGACCATTCGCGCCCGGCCCAGCAAAGCTACCGGGGCGCCCGGGTCGCCCTGCCGGTGCCGGGTGCCTTGCTCGAACAGCTCAAGACGCAGGCGCGTGAGCAGGGCGCGACCCTGTTCATGTTGCTGCTGGCCTCGTTCCAGGGGCTGTTGCACCGCTACAGTGGCCAGGCCGATATCCGTGTCGGCGTGCCGATCGCCAACCGCAATCGCCTGGAGACCGAAGGGCTGATCGGCTTCTTCGTCAATACCCAGGTGCTCAAGGCCGAGTTCAACCCAGGGCAGGGCTTCAGTGACCTGCTGCAACAGGTGCGACGGGTGTCGCTGGAGGCCCAGGCGCACCAGGACCTGCCGTTCGAGCAACTGGTCGATGCCCTGCGCCCGGAGCGCAGCCTGAGCTACAACCCGTTGTTCCAGGTGATGTTCAACCACCAGGCGACGGCACCTGCGGCGCCGGTGGCACTGGCCAGCCAGGTGGCGCTGGAAGTGCTCGAAGTGGGCGGGCTGAGCGCCCAGGTCGACCTCAAGCTCGATACGCTGGAGACCCCGGACGGGCTGCTGGCGCAGTTCAGCTATGCCACGGACCTGTTCGAGGCCGCCAGTATCGAGCGCCTGGCCCAGCATTGGTTGCGGTTGCTGGAGCAGGTCGTCGCCGAT
>NZ_SOZA01000068.1 GCF_004519305.1 Pseudomonas sp. RIT623
GCCGTGGCTTGAGCCGCCTGCAGGCGCAGCACCGTGACTCCTGGTTCCTAGGGCATGCCAGCGGCCAGCGCAGTGGCCATGCCGATGGGCTGCGCGAAGGGTACGAGCGTGGTCGGGTGGAGGGTTACGAGGCTGGGCGCCAGGTATTGATCATCCGCGACACCCGTCCGGAGCATGCCGCGGCGCCAGGCCAGGACGACAAGCTGTTCGATGACTGGCGTCTGCCGCTAAGCGCCGAGCTGAAAAAGCGCTTCAAGGCTGACGTGGCCCAGCGCCTGCCGGCGGACGCCCAACCGAGTGCCGCGCAGTGGAAGCTGATCTTCAGCGACACGCCTTCCACCTGTGTGGTGGCCGGGGCCGGGGCCGGCAAGTCGACTTCGCTGGTGCTGCGTATCCTGCTGCTGCGCCACTACCTGGGCTTCGAGCTCGACGCCCTGACCGTGGTGACCTTCACCCGCGAGTCGCGCAAGGACTTCATCCAGCGCCTGCTGCAGGTGTTCGGCCTGTGGCAGGTAGCCTTGTCGCCGGCCCAGGGGCGCGAGCTGGTGCGTACCTTCCACTCGCGCATCCTGCCGCTGGTGCGCAGCCTGCCGGGCTTTGCCCAGGTGCGCGCCTTCGAGACCCTGGGCAACGAGCTGCCCGCCGGGGCCGAAGCCAATGCCGAGGGCAATCCCTTCGACTTGCGCCTGAACGACGCCCAGCGCCAGCAACTGAACCTGTGCTACCGCGACTTGCTGGCCGACAGCCCACGTTTCGCCGAGCTGGTCGGCAGCTTGCGCCAGGAGGCGCTGCTGCTCAAGCCACTGGACCCGGAGCACCCGGATGTGCAGAAACGCGCGCAGGTCACCCAGCTGGCGGCGCAGCGCGACGAGGAACTGTGCGATGTGATCGAGGACCTCTGGTTCGCCGCCGGTGCCTGGCCGATCAAGGGCATCGAACCGTGCCGCGAGACCGTGCAGATCCGCGGCAGCCGTTTCCATGTGCATGGGCGCCTGGAAGGGCTGGATGCCTGGGTGGTGTTGGGCTTCGACCCCAGCGAAAGCGGCCAGTACCAGCGCCCCGGGGCCAAGCTGGCGGTGCGTGCGGAGTGGGCGGTAAAGCGCACTCTATTTCAAGCTTTCTGCGATAAACCATTGATATGGCTAGATAACTATACGGCAGCCAAGCGCCTGGCCGCGTCCCTGGCGGGGGATGCCGTTGCCGGCCCTGGCTTTGAGTACAAGGTCAAGGGCGAGCTGGCCCCGGCGCCGCTGCTCGATGCATTCGTCAGCGCCGCGGGCTTTATCGAGAACCTTGGCCTGGACGTCAACACCGCGGTGGCCGCCATGAGCTTCCCGTCTGGTGACAGCGACGCGGCCTTCTTCGAGGCCCTGGCCCTGTATTGGAAAGCCTTCGAGGCGCACCTGCTGGCCCAGTCGCCGCCGGTGATGACCTATAACCGCATGTTCGCCCTGTTCGGCGAGAACAACCCGGAAAACCTGGCGTTGCTACCCGACCCATTGCTGCGCCCGTTGGCGCACCTGATGATCGACGAGTTCCAGGACGTCTCGCCACAGATCGTCAGTTGGCTGCGCGCCTGCCTTGCAGAGATCCGCCGGCGCGGCCCGGCCATGCACAACGGTCGGCTGGCGCAGCATTCCTCGTTGATGTGCGTGGGCGACGACTGGCAGTCGATCTACGGCTGGCGCGGCAGTTCACCGAAGTACTTCATGGAGTTCACCAAGGCCTTCCCATCGCCCGCCAACACCCGGGTGATGCTGGTGGAGAATTACCGCAGCCAGCAGCACATCATCGATGCCGCCGAACACCTGGTCAAAGGCGCTGCGGCCATCAGCGGCAAGAAGGCCCGCGCCAGCGGCCTGGCGGCCGAGCTGCCGTTATCGCCGGTGAAGGTGTTCGAGCGCGACGAGGCGGCGCTGGCCCAGACCCTGATCGAGCATTACCAGCAGGGCGAATCAGTGATGATGTTGTTTCGAAAAACAAGCGATAAGTCATTGATTGAAAAGTATTTAGTTGATGTCGTTAAAGCTGATTCTAGCTTGCCGGCCAGCCAGCGCCGCTTGCGCCAGCTGACCTATCACAGCGCCAAGGGCCTGCAGGCCGACGCCGTGTTCATGCTCGGCGACTGCCAGTACCTGACCAGCTCACCTTACAAGAACCAGGTGTATCGACTGGCCGGCCTGGGCAAGCCCGGCGATGCCCAGGCCTTCGACACGGCGCAGAAGGAAGAGGTGCAGCGCCTGGCCTATGTGGCGGTGACTCGGGCGGTGAAGCATTGCTACTGGCATGTCGAGAAGCCCAGCGCCGAGGCCGCGGCGCAACCGCGCGCCTCGAGCCAGGTGCAGGGGCGCCAGGCGTTCTTCGAGGATCTGCGTGGGCAGTAGGAGGCTGCTATGGTCTAGGCAACGTCTGCTCGAGGAGCGCCAGCATGCCTGCTTTCGAGATTCTGCATATCGACCATATCGTGTTGCGGGTTGCCGACCTGGAGCGCAGCTTGAGTTTCTATCACGACCTGCTGGGCTGCCCGATACGCAGGCGGCGGGAAACCCTGGGGATGATCCACCTGGCGGCGGGCAACAGCCTGATCGACCTGGTGGCGGTCGATGGGCCGCTGGGCCAGCAAGGCGGACCGGGCCCTGGAACCTCGGGGCACAACCTCGATCATTTCTGCCTGCGGATCGCGCCGTTTGATGAGCTGGCGTTGCGCCGGATGTTGCAGGACGCCGGGGTCGAGGTGCAGGCGGCGCAGCCGCGTTATGGCGCCGACGGCGAGGGATTGTCGCTGTACTGCATTGATCCTGACGGCAATCGGCTCGAGCTGAAGGGGGCTGCCGAGGCGTGAAGAGGAATTGAGTCGTGGCAGGAGCGTGCCGCTCCCTGCCCATGGCCACCTTCAACCGTTAACATGCCTGCCTCGACCGGAACCCGCCGCAGGAGCCCGCATGACCGCTGTCACCGTGCAAGACCACTGGCTCGAAACCCCGCAAGGGCGTCTTTACGCGCAGACCTGGATCCCCGCCGCGGCTCAGGCTGTCCCCATCATCCTGATGCATGACTCGCTAGGTTGCGTGGCGCTGTGGCGTGACTTCCCCGAGCAACTGGCCCAGGCCAGCGGGCACCCGGTCATCGCCTATGACCGCCTTGGATTCGGCCGCTCGGATGCCCATCCCGGCGACCTGCGCCCTGGCTTCGTCGAAGCCGAGGCCAGCGAGGGTTTCGCCGCGCTGCTGGCGCAGAGGGCGATCGGCCCGTTCATCGTGTTCGGTCACAGTGTCGGTGGCGGCATGGCCATGGCCTGCGCCGCCACCCATGCCGAACGCTGCCGGGGGGTGATTACCGAGTCGGCCCAGGCATTCGTCGAGGCGCGCACCCTGGCCGGGATTCGCGCCGCCGAGCAGCAGTTCGCCGCGCCGGGGCAGTTGCAGCGTTTGCAGCGTTACCACGGCGACAAGGCCGAGTGGGTGCTGCGGGCCTGGATCGACACCTGGCTCTCAGCGGATTTTGCCAATTGGAACCTCGATCAGGTTCTGGCGCAGCTGCGTTGCCCTTTGTTGAGCCTGCACGGTGATCAGGATGAGTTCGGTAGCCTGGCGCATCCCCAGCGCCTAGCCGAGCTGGCGGCGGGGGCGGTACAGGTGCAGGTCTTGGAGGGCGGCGGGCATGTGCCGCATCGCCAGCAGCCGTGCTGGGTGCTGGAGGCCGCGGTGGGCTTTTTTCAGCGCTCGATCTGATAGGCGCCGCCCCCGTGGCGGCGTACACCTCCCAGCCCTGATTGGCCCGCAAATTCTTTGTCCCCCCTTCCCATGTCAGCCGCCTGTCGCCCAATCCATTAGCGTTCCGAGCATTTCCGATTGGCAAAAGCAGGATGCTTACCGATGCTCTTCAGCGAACTCATGGCAGCGCTCTCCACCCGTGCGATCCGACTCCAGCGCGAGGAGGCCGACCTGCTGGTCGACGGCGCCGATGATGCCCTCGACGATGCCCTGTGGGATGCCCTGGCCGCCCACAAGCCGGCCCTGTTGGAGATGCTCGCGAACCACGGCGACGACTGGCTGAGCCCGGCGCTGCGCGCTACCCCCGAGATGCTGCCGCTGGCCGAGCTCGACCAGGCCGCCATCGACCGGATCGTGGCCAGTGTGCCGGGCGGGGTGAGCAACCTGCAGGACATCTACCCGCTGGCGCCGCTGCAGGAGGGCATGCTTTACCACCACCTGAGCGCCCGCGCCGGCGACCCCTACGTGCTCCAGGCGCAGCTGCGCTTCGCCAGCGCGGCGCACCTGGAGGCCTTCGCCGAGGCCCTGGACTGGGTGATCCAGCGCCACGACATCCTGCGCACGGCGATGGCCTGGGAACTGCTCGATGCCCCGCGCCAGGTGGTCTGGCGCCAGGCCCCGCTGGCCCGTGAAAGCCTCCAGCTGGCGGCGGGCGAAGCGCCGCTGCACCAGCTGTGCGCACGCTTCGACAGCGCCCACTACCGCATGGACCTGCGCCAGGCGCCGTTGCTGCGCCTGGTCGATGCCCGAGGCGAAAACGGCGAGGTGGTGGCCCTGTTGCTGTTCCACCATACGGTCATGGACCACACCGGCCTGGACATCGTCCGCCGCGAGATCCACGCGCGCCTGGCCGGCGAGGGTGAGCGCCTGCCTGCCGCGGTACCGTTCCGCGACCTGCTGGCCAGGACCGCGCTGGCCCGCGACGAGCAGGCCCATGAGGCGTTCTTCCGCGCCATGCTGGCGGATATCGACGAGCCGACCCTGGCCTTCGGTGTGGCGCAACTGGCCGGCCAAGCCGTGCAGGAGGCCCGGCTGACCTTGCCCACGGCCCTCAGCCTGCGCCTGCGCGCCCAGGCCAGGCAGTTGGGGGCGAGCCCGGCGAGCGTCATGCACCTGGGCTTGGCGCGGTTGCTCGGGGCGCTGTCCGGGCGCGACACGGTGGTGTTCGGCAGCGTGCTGCTCGGGCGCATGGCTGCGGGCCTTGGTGGCGAACAGGCACTGGGCATGTTCATCAACACCTTGCCATTGCGCGTCGATTTGGCCGGGCAGGGTGTGCGCGATGCCCTGCTGGCCACCCATCGTCAGCTCACCGCGCTGCTCGACCACGAACAGGCACCGTTGGCCCTGGCCCAGCGTTGCAGCGCCGTGGCGGCACCGGCACCGCTGTTCAACAGCATGCTCAACTACCGTCACAGCGGCGCCGCCGACGCCGCCGAGGTAATCGCCGTGGCGCCGGGTATCGATGTGGTCGGTGCCGAGGAGCGTACCAACTACCCGCTGGCGGTGGCGGTCGATGACCTGGGCGAAGACCTGCTCCTGACCGTCCAGGCCCTGGCCGCCTGGGGCGCCGAGCGCCTGTGCGGGCAGTTGCTGCAGGTGTTCGGCGAGCTGGCCGATGCCCTGGAGCGTGAGCCCGGGCGCCCGCTGTTGCAGCTGTCGGTGCTGCCCGCGCAGGAGCGCCAGCAGTTGCTGGTCGACTACAACGCCAGCGTCGCGGCGCCGGCGCCCGATCTGCCGCTGCATGGCTTGTTCGAACAGCAGGCCGCCGCGCGCCCCACGGCCATCGCGGTGCAGGGCGAGGACGGTGAACTGAGCTATCGCGCGCTCAACGAACAGGCCAACCGCCTGGCCCATCACCTGATCGCCCTGGGCGTCGGCCCCGACCTGCGCGTCGGGATCTGCGTCGAGCGGGGATCGGCTCTGCTGGTGGGCCTGTTGGCGATCCTCAAGGCCGGTGGCGCCTATGTGCCGCTCGACCCCAGCTATCCGCCCGAGCGGATCCGCCACATGCTCGTCGACAGCGCGCCGTTGGCGGTGCTGGTGCAGGGCGCCACGCGTGACCGGGTGGGCCAGGGGGCTGCGCCGACGATCGATCTCGACCAACCGACCTGGGCCTCGCTGCCATCGAGCAACCCCGTGGTGCCTGGGTTGACTGCGCAGCACCTGGCGTACGTGATCTACACCTCCGGCTCCACCGGCCAGCCCAAGGGCGTGATGGTGGAGCACCGCAACGTGGTCAACCTGGTGCACTGGAGCGACCAGTTGATCGCCGCCAACCCCCAGGGCGCGCTGCTGCACAAGACCCCGGTGAGCTTCGACGCCTCGGTGTGGGAGCTGTTCTGGCCACTGTGCACCGGCTTGCGCCTGGTGCTGGCGCGGCCGGACGGCCAGCGCGAACCGGGTTACCTGATCGAGCTGATCCGCCAGCGCCAGGTCAGCGTGGTGCAGTTCGTGCCGGCGCTGTTGCAGCAGTTTCTCGATGAACCCGACAGCGCTTGCTGCGAGAGCCTCAGCGATATCGTCTGCGGCGGCGGCGAGCTTACCGAGGCGCTGGCGCGGCTGGTACGCGAGCGCCTGCCACAGGTGCGCCTGCACAACGTCTACGGCCCCACCGAGACCACGGTCGACTGCACGTCCTGGACCCTGGAGCCACAGGCGCCGCTGCCCAGCGCTGCCTTGCCGATTGGCCGGCCGATCGCCCACACCCGCTTGTATGTGCTCGACAGCGCCGACCAGCCGCTGCCGTGGGGGGTGGCCGGGCACCTGCATATCGGCGGCGCCGGCGTGGCCCGGGGTTACCTGGGGCTGCCCGAGCAGCAGGCCGAGCGTTTCATCGCCAGCCCGTTCGTGGCCGGCGAACGTCTGTACCGCAGCGGCGACCTGGTGCGCCAGCGCGCCGACGGCGTGCTGGAGTTCCTGGGGCGCAACGACCATCAGATCAAGCTGCGCGGCCTGCGCATCGAACCGGGCGAGATCGAGGCGGCCCTGGACCGTGTCCCCGGTGTGCGCGAGGCGCTGGTGCGGGTGCATGAGCATGCCCACAGCGGGCCGCAACTGGTGGCTTATTACAGTGGCGCGGCGCACACCGCCGAGCAACTGCGCGAGGCCTTGCTCGGCCAGTTACCGGAGTACATGGTGCCGGCGCTGTTCATCCACCTGGCGGCGATGCCGCTGACCGCCAACGGCAAGGTCGACCGCAAGGCCCTGCCGGCGCCCGAGGCGCCGCTGCGCCAGTACCAGGCCCCGCAGGGGGAGGTCGAGCAATGCCTGGCGACGATCTGGGCCGAGCTGCTGGGGGTCGAGCGGGTGGGCCGGGACGACAACTTCTTCGAACTCGGCGGCCATTCGTTGCTGGCGGTGCGCCTGGTGGAACGGATGCGCCGACAGGACCTGCACGCCGATGTGCGCGTGCTGTTCGGCCAACCGACCCTGGCCGCGCTGGCCGCCAGCGTCGCCGGCCAGGCACGCATCGAGGTG
Source organism: Pseudomonas sp. RIT623 (assembly GCF_004519305.1). Taxonomy (GTDB): domain Bacteria; phylum Pseudomonadota; class Gammaproteobacteria; order Pseudomonadales; family Pseudomonadaceae; genus Aquipseudomonas. The sequence continues at coordinate 7,251 of NZ_SOZA01000068.1, forward strand.
CCGGCCAATCGTATCGACGCCGGTTGCATGCGGATCACCCCGCAACTGTTGCCCCTGGCCAGCATCGACCAGGCCGGCATCGACCAGGTTGTGGCGCAGATTCCTGGCGGCGTGGCCAATATCCAGGATATCTATGCCCTGGCTCCGTTGCAGCAGGGCATCCTCTACCATCACCTGGCCAGCACGGGCGCCGACCCCTATGTGGTGCAGGCTCGCTTCGCCTTCGCCGGGCAAGGGCAACTGGACGCCTTCGTCGCGGCGCTGAACCAGGTGATCGCGCGCCACGACATCCTGCGTACCAGCCTGCACTGGCAGGGTCTGGAGGCGCCGGTACAGGTGGTCTGGCGCCAGGCCCCGCTGAGCCTGAGCCCGGCATTGGCGGTGCCGCGCCTGGACCTGGGCCGCGCGCCGTTGCTGCGCTTGAGCCGCGAGGTGGTGGACGGCCGTTTGCAGGCAACCTTGCTGCTGCATCATGTCCTGCTCGATCACACGGCGGTGGAGCAACTGGTGGCCGAAGTCGGGGCCTTGCTCCAGGGCCAGGCCGAGCTGGCGCCGAGCATCCCCTATCGCAACTACGTGGCCCAGGCGCGCCTTGGCGCCGATAGCCAGGCCGACGAGGCGATGTTCCGCGAACTGCTGGGTGATATCGACGAGCCGACCGAGGTGTACGGCCTGCGCGAGGCCAGTGTCGACCAGCGGCCGGTACGCGATACCCGCCTGGCGCTGGCGCCGGCCCTGGCCCTGCGGCTGCGCGAGCAGGCACGGGCATTGGGCTTGAGCGTCGCCAGCCTGTTTCACCAGGCGTGGGGCCAGGTGCTGGCGCAGTTGTCCGGGCGTGAGGAGGTGGTGTTCGGCACCGTGCTGTTGGGCCGCCTGCAAGGCGGCGAAGGCGCTGACCGGGCGCTGGGCATGTTCATCAACACCCTGCCGCTGCGGGTGAGCGTCGGCAGTGCCAGCGCGGTGCAAGGCGTGCGCCTGACCCATCAGCGCCTGGCACGCTTGCTTGAGCGCGAGCAGGCCTCGCTGGCCCTGGCCCAGCGCTGCAGTGGGGTGCCCTCGGCGCGGGCGTTGTTCACCAGTTTGCTGAATTTCCGCCAAAGTGCCGGCCAGTCGCCGCAGGGACCGAGTTGGCAGGGTATCGAACTGCTGAGCGCGCAGGAGCACAGCAGCTACCCGCTGGTAGTCAGCGTCGACGACTATGGCAGCGATTTCAGGTTGACCGTGCAGAGCGTGGCGCCGGTCGATGGCGAGCAGGTCTGCCAACTGTTGCAGATGGCCCTGGTACGCCTGGTGACGGCGCTGGAGCAGACGCCCGAGCGCGCGTTGCACAGCCTGCATGGCCTGCCCGCAGCCGAGCACGACAGGGTGCTGCGCGGTTTCAACGGCACTGCTCGCGATTATCCACGCGAGCAACCCTTGCATCGGCTGTTCGAGGCCCACGCCGTGCGCACGCCAGCGGCGCTGGCGGTGCTGCAGGGCGAACGGCGCTGGAGCTACGCCGAGCTCGAGACCCAGGCCAATCGCCTGGCGCAGCACCTGGTCGAACTGGGTGTGCAGGCGGGTGAGCGGGTGGCGTTGCTGCTGCCGCGCTCGTTCGACCTGCTGGCGGCGCAGTTGGCGGTGAGCAAGTGCGCCGCGGTGTTCGTGCCGCTGGACGGCAACGCGCCGCTGGAGCGCCAGGCGTTCATGGTCAGTGACAGCCAGGCGCGGGTGCTGCTGACCCATAGCGACCAACCATTGCTCAACGCGGCGCGGCGGGTCGAACTCGATCAGCTCGTGCTCGATGGCTATCCGGACCAGGCGCCGCCGCGCATGGCAGACGCCAGCCGCGCGGCCTACATCATGTACACCTCGGGCTCCACCGGCAT
>NZ_SOZA01000069.1 GCF_004519305.1 Pseudomonas sp. RIT623
CGGGCGACGCAGACGCCGTTCAACCTGATCCTGGAGGCCAGGAAGTAGCGATCAGCACAAACAGAAGGGGCGCCATTGGGCGCCCCTTCGTTTTGCAGCTTAGGCTTCAGCGTCCCACGGACGATCGCCTTTTTCATCCTTGACGCGGGTCGGCAGGCCCATCACGTCCAGCGCCTTGAGGAACGGCTCGGCTGGCAGTTCCTCGACGTTGACCATGCGTCCGGCGTCCCATTGGCCGCGGGCGACCAGCAGCGCCGCCGCCACTGGCGGCACGCCGGCGGTGTAGGAGATACCCTGGCTGTCGGTCTCGGCGTAGGCTTCTGCGTGGTCGGCCACGTTGTAGATGAACACCTCGCGCGGCTGACCGTCCTTGGTGCCCTTGACCAGGTCGCCGATGCAGGTCTTGCCGGTGTAGCCCGGGGCCAGCGAAGCCGGGTCGGGCAGCACGGCCTTGACCACTTTCAGCGGCACCACTTCCAGGCCTTCGGCGGTCTTCACCGGTTGCTCGGAGAGCAGGCCGAGGTTTTTCAGGACGGTGAACACGTTGATGTAGTGCTCGCCGAAGCTCATCCAGAAACGCACGTTCGGCACGTTGAGGTTCTTCGAGATCGAGTGAACTTCATCATGGCCGGTCAGGTACAGGTTCTGCGAACCTACCACTGGCAGGTCGTCGGTGCGCTTGACCTCGAACATGCTGTTGCTGGTCCACTGGCTGTTCTGCCAGCTCCACACTTGCCCGGTGAACTCGCGGAAGTTGATTTCCGGGTCGAAGTTGGTGGCGAAGTACTTGCCGTGGGAACCGGCATTGACATCGAGGATGTCGATCGAGTCGATGCGGTCGAAATACTGCTGCTGCGCGAGTTTCGCGTAGCTGTTCACCACACCCGGGTCGAAGCCGACACCAAGAATGGCGGTAATGTTCTTCTGCTGGCACTCTTCGAGGTGTTTCCACTCGTAGTTGCCATACCAGGGCGGGGTTTCGCAGATCTTGCCCGGTTCTTCGTGAATCGCGGTGTCCAGGTAGGCGACACCGGTATCGATGCAGGCGCGCAGCACCGACATGTTGAGGAAGGCGGAACCAACGTTGATCACGATCTGCGATTCGGTCTCGCGGATCAGTGCCTTGGTCGCCTCGACATCGAGGGCATTGAGCGAGAAGGCCTGGATGTCGGCGGGTACCTTGAGGCTACCCTTGGCCTTGACGCTGTCGATGATGGCCTGGCATTTGGAGATGTTCCGTGACGCGATGGCAATACGACCGAGTTCGTCGTTATGCTGCGCGCACTTGTGGGCCACCACCTTGGCGACACCTCCTGCACCAATGATAAGAACGTTCTTCTTCAATTTACCTTGTGCTCCTTACTGAAAAGGCCTGCCCATCAGGACAGGCTGGAAACGTAGTCGTCGAAGCCGAATTCGCGCACCAGTTCGACGCTGCCGTCGAGCTGCTTGACCGCGATGGACGGCATTTTCAGACCGTTGAACCAGTTTTTCTTGACCATGGTGTAGCCGGCCGTGTCGACGAACGACAGGCGGTCACCAATCTGCAGCGGCTTGTCGAACTGGTACTCGCCGAAGATATCGCCGGCCAGGCACGATTTTCCGCAGACCATGTAGGTGTGCGCGCCATCGTTGGGGGCCATCTTGGCGTTGAGGCGGTAGATCAGCAGGTCGAGCAGGTGCGCTTCGATCGAGCTGTCGACCACGGCCAGGTGCTTGCCGTTGTACAGGGTGTCGAGCACGGTCACTTCCAGCGAGGCGCTGTTGGTGATGGCCGCTTCGCCTGGTTCCAGGTACACCTGCACGCCGTATTTCTCGGCGAAGCCCTTGAGGCGGGCGCAGAAGGCGTCCACGGCGTAGTCTTCGCCGGTGAAGTGGATGCCACCACCGAGGCTGACCCACTCGACCTTGTGCAGCAGGTGGCCGAAGCGTTCCTCGATGTGTGTGAGCATCTTGTCGAACAGGCCGAAGTCACCGTTCTCGCAGTTGTTGTGGAACATGAAGCCGGAGATCTTCTCGATCACCTTCTCGATCTTTTCCGGGTCCCACTCACCGAGGCGGCTGAACGGACGCGCCGGGTCGGCCAGCAGGTAGTCGGAGCTGCTCACCTGCGGGTTGACGCGCAGGCCGCGAACCTTGCCCTCGGACTGCTCGGCGAAGCGCTCGAGCTGGCCGATGGAGTTGAAGATGATCTTGTCGCAGTTCTCCAGCATCTCTTCGACTTCGTCGTCGGCCCAGGCCACGCTGTAGGCGTGGGTTTCGCCGGCGAACTTCTGGCGGCCGAGCTTGAGCTCGAACAGCGAGGAAGAGGTGGTGCCATCCATGTACTGCTGCATCAGGTCGAATACCGACCAGGTGGCGAAGCACTTGAGGGCGAGCAGGGCCTTGGCCCCGGACTGCTGGCGGACATAGGCGATCTTTTCCATGTTGCCCAGCAGTTTCTGTTTATCGATGAGGTAATACGGCGTCTTGATCATTTAAAGGCCCCCGGCCAGGCCGGCCAAAAAAAGGACACGCATTGTGCCTTCACTTGTCGCGGTACGAAAGGGCGCGGGGCGCATTTCGTCCGAGTTGCCGGCGCATGCTCAGTTGAACAGGATAATGTGACCATCCGAAGCGGCCCCGCTGTGAGGCGCCGCTTGGCTGGGTCATGTTGCAGGGGCCGGCTTGCCGGCGAACACCGATATGGCCGGCGCCTACCGCGACGCGGTCAGCTCAGCAGGTCTTCGTAGAAGGCGCCGTAAGGCAGTTCGGGATGGGCGATCTGGATTTCCAGGATCCACAACCCCGCACTGGGTTGCCCGGCAAAATCGCCCAGGTTGCCACCGCGATAAATGGCGTGGGGGAAGTCGCTGACGCGGTGGCCCTTGATATCCATGTTGAGCCGCCAGCCCAGCTGCTGGGCGCGCTCGGCGGCGAAGCGGTAGAGTTCCACGCCGTTCACCCGCTGTGAGCGCCAATGGGCTTCGACCTCTTCGAACAGCGTCTTGGCGGCCTGGGCGCAGGCATGCATCTGCGGATCGTTGCCGGTGACGAAGGTGGCACCAGCATCTCCTTCATGGCCTTCGAAGACCACGCCCATGTCGATGAAATAGATGTCGTGCTTCCCCAGCAGCGGATCCCCCTCGGAACGCTCCTTGAAGGTTTTCAGTGTATTGCTGCCAAAGCGGATATGGGTGGGGTGCCAGATTCTTTGCATGCCCAGTTCCTCCAGCACGCTTTGGCCCAAGGCCCGTGCTTCGGACTCGCGCATGCCGGGGCCGATGCCCTGGGCGATGCGCTCGACGGCCTGCCAGGTCATGCGCTGGGCATGTTTCATCAGTTCCAGCTGATAGGGGGCGCCCACAGCTTCCTTTGCAGTGTTGGCGGCAGTCATGCCGGTACTCCTCATCGGGTGTCTATCGTTATGGTTATGCTCATATAGCGATAAGCTTCGCTGCCTCGATCTCTGGGCGCACGCCACGCAGGAACAGATTGGCCAAGGCCTGGGTCGACGCCCGCGTCGGCTTCAGCCGCGCCGAACTGCCGGGCGCCTCGCCAAAGCGGAAGCTGGCCAGGGGCGTGGACCAGAGGAACAGTAGCAGGTGCTCCGGCGCAGTCCGGGCAATCAGGCCTTGCTCCATCCACTGCGCCAGGCACGCCAGGTTCTGCCGGGCGCTCTGGCGCAGGGCCTCGCTGCGCTCGTCGGGCAGGCGCCGCCCGCCATGGAGCATCTCCTTGAGCCAGACGCGCGTGGCATGGGGGTGCCGGCGGGCCACTTCGGCCTTGGCCTTGAAGTAACGGGGCAGGGCCTGTTGCGGCTGCGCCTCGGGCGCCAGGCTACGCGCGGCGCGCAGCAAGGGCTCCATTACCAGGTCCAGCACGGCGCTGTGGAGCTGTTGCTTGTTGCGAAAGTAATAGAACACATTGGCCCTGGGCAGGCCGGCGCGGTTGGCGATGGCGTCGACCCGGGCGGCGGCGAAGCCGTGGTGGGCGAACTCCTCGCTGGCGGCAGTGAGGATCAGTTGCAGGTTGCGGTCACGGATACTGGGCATGGCTAAGGCAGGATGTCTGATTCGCTATATCGAAAAGTATATAGCGTTAACTGTCCTGCCTGCTATCGGTGTTCCGTGCCGGGGCGGGATCAGGCCAGTTGTTCGCGCCAGGCGCGCATTTGCTCCAGGGTCGCCGTTGCGCCACCGCAGACGATTACCAGTACATTTGCGTAGGGGGCAAGCACTTCTGGGCGCTGGAGCAACGCCAGCGCGGCGCCGCAGGCCGGTTCCACCAGTAGTCGCTGGTCGAGCAGCAGGCGCTCGCAGGCATCCAGCGCTTCACGGTCGCTGACCAGGTGGCTGAGCACGGTATGGGTGTGGCAGCAGGCCATCGCCTGTTCGGCCACCCGCTTGGCCCCCAGCGAGGTCGCCACCGATTGGATGCCGGGCAGTTCCACGGTATGCCCGGCCGCGATGGCCGCGTGCAGCGAAGCCGCGCCCTCGGTCTCCACCGCCAGCACCGGTACGTCGTGCCAGCCATTGCGCTGCAACCCTTCGACCACGCCGCTGAGCAGCCCGCCGCCACCGACCGAGAGCACCACCGCGTCGGGTTTGAAGCTCGCCACAGCCACCTCGTCGATCATGCTGGCATGGCCGCTCCACAGCAGTGGATCGTCGAATGGATGGATGAACGCAGAGTTTGGCCCCAGCAGCGTTTGTGCGTGGGCGTTGGCCTCTTGCCAGGAACTGCCATGCACCACCACGCTGGCGTCTTCCTGGCGCAACAGCTCCTTGGCCCGCTCGGTGGTGGTTTCGGGCACCACCACAGTTACTGGCAACCCCAGCTTGCGCCCGGCATAGGCCACCGCCAGTCCGGCGTTGCCGCCTGAAGACGAGACGAAATGCTGCGCGCCACGGGCCTGGTGTATTTCACAGGCGTGGCCGACCCCACGCAGCTTGAACGAGCCGCAGGGTTGCAGGGCCTCCAGCTTGAGCCAAACCGGGCGCCCGGCAGTGCGCGACAGGGGACGGGACTCGATCAGCGGGGTATGGATATGCAATGGCATGGGAGCTCCTGAGGTCAGTCGCGGGCAGCTGGCGTGTGCTCGCCGCGCAGCTGCTCCAGGTAGTTGTAGACGGTGTAGCGGGTGACGCCGAGGGCCTCGGCGGCCTTTTCCACGCCGCCCTTGACGATGAACAGGCCGCGTTCCTGCATGACCCGCACGGCCTCGACCTTGGCCTGTTTGTTCAGCCGGCCCTGGCCGCTGCGCAGCAGCGCGTCCTGGATGATCTCGGTCATCAGCACCGCCATGTCGGCGGGCTCGGCGTTGCTGGGCGTGGCGCAGGCCGCGCCCAGCGGCTGGAAGTGCTGGAGGAAGGCCATGGCCGCGTCGAGGCCGGTGACGTCGCTGTTCACGCACAGGCTGGCGAAGGGGTGGCCGGTGCTGTCGCGGAAGATCGCCGTGGCGCTGCGCAGGGTGCGGCCCTTGAGGGTGGTGGGGTAATCGGGCAATACCACTGGGTCGCAGCCACGCTGCTCCACCGTGGCGCGCATCAGCGCCTCGAAGCCTTGGTCCTGCTCAGGGGCGGCGAGGATCGGGCTGCCGACCTGGCGGCCGGAAAGATGGCCATTGATGATGGCCACCACGGAGTGCTCCGGGTGGTCGAGGTCGTGCAGGAGGATTTCCAGGTTGTTGGGCACGACGCTGCCCAGGGCCTTGAGGGTGGCCTTGAGGACGGTAAGGGTGAGCTGGCGTTCGTGAAAGGGATCGGAAGGGGGCATGGAAACTCGCCAAATTCAATGTTGTGTTGAATTTTACACAATTTGTTGAATTTGGCGAGCGTTGTTCAAGCGCTTCGCGGGGCGTGGATCAGCCCAGTTTTGGCGTGCGCGGCGGGATCATCCGGCGCGACCCGGTCGACTCGAACGCGGCGGCGAATTTCAACAGGTTGTTGTCGCTGTAGGCGCGGCCTGCGAAGGTCAGCCCCACCGGCATGCCGATATCGGCCATCACGCCCATCGGCACGGTGACGGTCGGCACGCCCAGGTGACGAATCGCCAGGTTGCCGTTGGCCACCCAGATACCGTTGCTCCAGGCGATGTCCGCCGACACCGGGTTGACGTCGGCATCGGCCGGGCCGACATCGGCCACGGTGGGGAACAGCACCGCATCCAGGCCCTGGGCGTCCATCCAGTCTTCCAGGTCGAGCTTGCGCGTGGCCTCCAGGCCGCGCAGGCCATCGGGCACGGTGGCGATCTGGTCCCAGCTCTTCAGGCCGCGCTTGGCCATGTTGACGTATTCATCCATGCCGGCGGCCAGGTCGTCCTCACGGTTGGGCAGGGTACCCGGGTCGTGGGGGAAGATCTGTGGGCCGTCGACATCGGCCAGACGGTTGAGCTTGGGATCGTCGTTGGCGCGCAGGAAGTCGTCGAAGGCCCAGCCGGACAGCTCCCAGAGCTCGTCATGGAGGAACTCCTTGCTGACGATGCCGCGGTTGAACACGGTCGGCGCGCCGGGGCGGTCGCCTTCACAGTTGGAAACCAGCGGGAAGTCGGTTTCGACCACTTCGGCGCCGGCGGCTTCCAGGGCCTGGCGGGCCTGGTTCCACAGCTCGATCACGCTGGCGCGGGTGTTGATGCGCTGGCCAGTCGGGCCGCCGATGCCCGGCTTTTCCGAGGTGCCGGCTTCGGCGTCGGCATTGATGTACATGCGTGGCACTGCGAAGCGCTTGCCCTTGAGCGAGTCGGCGGTCACTGCCAGGTCCAGGTATGACTGCGGGCGCACGCTGGAGGCGGCCGGGATTGGCACCCACGGTTGCAGGCGCCACAGGTCGCCGCGCTGGTTGGCGTCGTCAGCCACCACCACGTCGAGGATCTCCAGCAAGTCGGCCATGGTCCGAGCGTAGGGCACGACCACGTCCATGGTCGGGGTCAGCGGCCAGTTGCCGCGCACCGAGATCACTCCGCGTGACGGGGTGTAGGCGCACAGGCCGTTGTTCGAGGCCGGGCCGCGGCCGCTGGACCAGGTTTCCTCGGCCAGGCCGAAGGCGCTGAAGCTGGCGGCGGTGGCGGTTCCGGCGCCGTTGGAGGAGCCCGAGGCGAACGGCGCGGTCAGGTAGTTGGCGTTGTACGGGCTTTCGGCGCGGCCATAGACCCCGCGCTGCATGCCGCCGTTGGCCATCGGCGGCATGTTGGTCTTGCCCAGGCAGATGGCGCCGCCAGCGCGCAGGCGCTCGACGGTGAAGGCATCGCGCTGGGCGACCAGGTCCTTGAATGCCGGGCTGCCGGAGGCGGCGGTCAGGCCCTTGACCAGGTAGCTGTCCTTGGCGGTGTAGGGGATGCCGTCCAGCGGGCCGAGCGTCTGGCCACGGGCGCGACGGGCGTCGGAGGCTTCGGCTTCTTTCAGGGCTTCAGGGTTGCGCACCACCACGGCGTTGAGTGCGGTGGCGGTGCCCTGGCCATCATAGGCGTCGATGCGCGCCAGGTAGGCCTTGACCAGTTCGACGGCGGTCGTGCGGCCGGACTCGAGCGCGTCGCGCAGCTCGGCAATGGAAACCTCGGTTACCTCGATCATGCTGTCACCACAGTTGTGCAGGTGGAAAAATCATGGCGGCGAGTGTAGCAAGAAGGTCCCGAGGGGCGCAGGCATGCAGTGGGGAAATGCTTCGTTGCAGCGCGGCATTCTGGCCGTGCCACGCGGTCCTTGCAGACGCGGCCTTGCCGACGCCTCGGCAAGGCCGCTCAGGGTCAGTCCAGGTCCGCCGCGCAATGGCGCTCTGGCACCTGGCTGGCTTCGTCGCCCCAGGTGCGGTTGACCCGGGTGCCGCGCTGCACGGCTGGGCGTTGGGCAATGGCTTCGGCCCAGCGTTGCACATGCCGGTATTCATCCACCGCGAGGAACTCGGCGGCGCCGTACAGGTTGCCGCGCACCAGCTGGCCATACCAGGGCCAGACGGCGATGTCGGCGATGCTGTACTCGTCGCCGCCCAGGTAAGGGCTTTTGGCCAGGCGCCGGTCGAGCACGTCGAGCTGACGCTTGGCCTCCATGGTGAAGCGGTTGATGGCGTATTCGAACTTCTCTGGCGCATACACATAGAAATGGCCGAAACCGCCGCCCAGGTAGGGTGCCGAGCCCATCTGCCAGAACAGCCAGTTCAGGCTCTCGGTGCGCGCGGCCGCTGCCTTGGGCAGCAAGGCGCCGAATTTTTCCGCCAGGTACAGCAGGATCGAGCCGGACTCGAATACCCGTACGGGCGGTTCGACGCTGTTGTCGAGCAGGGCGGGGATCTTCGAGTTCGGGTTGACCGCGACGAAGCCGCTGGCGAACTGGTCGCCTTCACCGATGCGGATCAACCAGGCGTCGTACTCGGCGCCGGCATGGCCGAGGGCGAGCAGTTCTTCCAGGAGGATGGTGACCTTGACGCCGTTGGGCGTGGCCAGGGAGTAAAGCTGCAGTGGCTGCTTGCCGATCGGCAACGGTTTGTCGTAGGTAGGGCCGGCGACGGGGCGGTTGATGCTGGCGAACTGGCCTCCAGAGGGGGCCTGGTGGGTCCAGACCTTGGGCGGAATGTACTCGGGCTTGCTCATGCGCGGAATCTCCTGGAAGGCGGAATGCGGCCAAGTAAAGGCGTTGACCTGCATTCATGCCATGGGTTCGGCGCGAGGGACAAATGCAATCGATGCATAACTGATATCGAGCCGCGAGGATTTACAGGTAGGGCCAGGTGTGAAGCAACCCCGCCAAGCACTTGAGGCACCGCTTCGCCTGGTTCGCCAGCAAGGCTGGCTCCTACGGGGCGGGGTTTGCCGCAAACGTGTAGGAGCCGGCTTGCCGGCGAACACCGGCATAGCCGGTGCCAACCACCGCGCCGCCTGTTTCGCCAGCAAGGCTGGCTCCTACGGGGCGGGGTTTGCCGCAAACGTGTAGGAGCCGGCTTGCCGGCGAACACCGGCATAGCCGGTGCCAACCACCGCGCCGCCTGCTTCGCCAGCAAGGCTGGCTCCTACGGGGCGGGGTTC
>NZ_SOZA01000007.1 GCF_004519305.1 Pseudomonas sp. RIT623
CACGCGCCAGGGCCATGCCCGGCAGGCTGTATTCCCCGGCGCCCGCAGCCGCGCGCCACCCCTTTCGATCCAGGTCTGACCACAACGCTATCAACGCCCGAAGCCAGGAGGCTTCGCGCTGACTCATGACTGATCGACTGGAATCATTATGTCCGGCTGCACCCCTGTTTTTGCCCTTTCCCTGCGTGGGACCATCGCCGTGCTGTGCGGCTCGCTGCTCGCGCCACTGGCCCTGGCCGCCGAAACCGGCCACGAAGACCACATCCACGACACGGCCGAGCTGAGCCCGACGGTGATCACCGCCATCGCCCCGAGCTCGCCGCTGACCGTGGTCACCAACCCCAAGGACCCGCGCCAGCCCGTGCCGGCCAGCGACGGCGGTGACTACCTCAAGACCATCCCCGGTTTCTCGGTGATCCGCGCTGGCGGCACCAATGGCGACCCGGTGCTGCGCGGCATGTTCGGCTCGCGCCTGAACATCCTCACCAACGGCGGCATGATGCTCGGTGCCTGCCCGGGCCGCATGGACGCCCCGACCTCGTACATCTCCCCGGAAACCTACGACCGCCTCACCGTGATCAAGGGCCCGCAGAGCGTGATCTGGGGCCCGGGCGGCTCCGCTGGCACCATCCTCTTCGAGCGTGACCCGGAGAAATTCGGCGAGCTCGGCAGCCGCGTAAACGGCAGCGTGCTGGCCGGCTCCAACGGCCGCTTCGACAAGGTGCTCGACGCCGCGGCCGGCAACCAGCTTGGCTATGTGCGCTTCGTCGGCAACCAGTCGCACTCGGATGACTTCGAAGACGGCAACGGTGACACCGTGCCGTCGCGCTGGGACAAGTGGAACGGCGATGTCAGCCTCGGCTGGACCCCGGACGCCGACACCCTGCTCGAACTGACCGCCGGCAAGGGCGATGGCGAGGCGCGCTCCGCCGGGCGTGGCATGGACGGTTCGCAGTTCAAGCGTGAAAGCCTGGGGCTGCGTTTCGAGAAATCCAACATCGGCGAGGTGCTCGACAAGGTCGAGGCGCAGGTCTACTACAACTACGCCGATCATGTGATGGACAACTACACCCTGCGCTCGCCCGGCATGATGGCCATGGTCAGCAATGTCGACCGCCGTACCCTGGGCGCGCGGATCAAGGCCACCTGGCGCTGGGCCGATATGCAGTTGATCAGCGGCATCGACGCGCAGACCAACGAACACCGCAAGCGCGGCGGCATGGGCATCGACGCCTACAAGGGCAAGCCCTGGGACAAGGACGCCGACTTCCATAACTACGGCGTGTTCGGCGAGTTGACCTGGTACGCCACCGGCGAGGACCGGTTGATCACCGGCGCGCGCCTGGACCGCGCCTCGGCCCGCGATTTGCGCACAGGCATCGCCACCAGCGGCGACACTCGCGCCGACACCCTGCCCAGCGGCTTCGTGCGCTACGAGCACGACCTGGCGGCCGTGCCCGCCACCACCTACATCGGCCTGGGCCACACCCAGCGCTTCCCGGACTACTGGGAGCTGTTCTCGCCGACCCTGGCCCCGACCGGTTCGGTGAACGCCTTCGACGGCATCAAGCCAGAAAAGACCACCCAACTCGACTTCGGCATCCAGTACCGCGACGAGCGCCTGGAGGCCTGGGCCTCGGGTTACGTCGGGCAGATCCGTGACTACATCCTGTTCGACTATGTGCCGGGCAAAGGCGGCATGGGCAGCAAGTTGGTGTCCCAGGCGCAAAACATCGACGCCCGCATCATGGGCGGCGAACTGGGCGCGGCCTACAAGCTGACCGAGAACTGGAAGGCCGACGCCACGCTCGCCTACGCTTGGGGCAAGAACAGCAGTGATGGCAAGGCGCTACCGCAAATGCCACCGCTGGAAAGCCGCCTGGGCCTGACCTACAGCCGCGACACCTGGAGCGTCGGCGCCCTTTGGCGGCTGGTAGCGGAGCAGAACCGTATCGCCAAGAACCAGGGCAACGTGGTCGGCAAGGACTACGACACCAGCTCAGGCTTCGGTGTGTTCTCGCTCAACGGCGCCTACAAGATCAACAGCAACCTCAAGCTCAGCGCGGGCGTCGACAACCTGTTCGACAAAACCTACGCCGAGCACCTGAACCTGGCCGGGAACGCCGGGTTCGGCTACCCGGCGAACAGCGTGCAGCCGGTCAACGAGCCAGGCAGGACCTTCTGGACCAAGGTCGACTTCAGCTTCTGACAACAACAAACGGGCGCGGGACCTGACCGCGCCCACTCAAGGTCTACGGGAGCCTCCCATGAACAAACCAAACGTTTCCTTCTACAACCTGGCGTGGCGCTGGCATTTCTATGCCGGGCTGTTCGTGGCACCGTTCATGATCCTGCTGGCGCTTACCGGGATCATCTACCTGTTCAAGCCGCAGCTCGACCCATTGATGTACCGCGAACTGATGGTGGTCGAGGCCGGCCATCACCGACAGGCTGCCGATACGCTACTGGCAAACGTGCGCCAGGCTTATCCACAGGGACAGGTGGGCCAATACCTGCCAGCGATCGACGCCGAGCGCAGCGCGCAGTTCGTGGTGCACGACGGCGGTCGTGAGCTGAATGTGTTCGTCGACCCCTACAGCGGCAAGGTGCTGGGCGATCAGGACGGCAAGCAGAACCTGCAGGCCATTGTCCGCGCCCTGCACGGCGAACTGATGGTCGGCACGGTCGGTGACCGGCTGGTGGAACTGGCGGCAGGCTGGGGCATTGTCCTGGTGGTGTCCGGCCTCTATCTCTGGTGGCCACGCGGGCGCAGCAGCGCGGGCGTGCTGTGGCCACGTTTCAGCGCGCGCGGCCGCTTGCTGTGGCGCGACCTGCATGCCGTCACCGGCTTCTGGGGTTCGGCCCTGCTGCTGTTGATGCTGCTCAGCGGCATGACCTGGACCGGGCTGTGGGGCAAGCAGTACGCCGACCTGTGGAACCGCTTCCCGGCGGCCATGTGGAATGACGTGCCCAAGTCAGATAAAGAAGCGCGCGACCTCAACAGTGCCCATCGCCAGACCGTGCCATGGGCGATGGAAAACACGCCAATGCCAGTGTCCGGCGCCCATGCCGAGCATGCCGGGCACCACATGATGGACCAGGCCCCGGCGGCGCCGCAGGTGAGCCTGCAGCAGGTCGAGGACGTCGCCACCTTGCGCAAGGTCGAACCGGGCTACAGCATCACCCTGCCGACCAGTGCCGAGGGCGTGTTCACCATCGCGGTGTTCGCCGACGACCCGCGCAACGACGCCACCCTGCATGTCGACCAGTACACCGGCCAAGTGCTGGCCGACGTGCGCTGGCAGGACTACAGCCCCGTGGCCCGCGCCACCGAGCTGGGGGTAATGCTGCACGAGGGCAAGATGTTCGGGGCGTTGAACCAGCTCGTCATTCTGCTGGTGTGCCTGATGATCCTGCTGGGCTCGGTGAGCGGGCTGGTGATGTGGTGGAAACGTAAGCCCAACGGCGGATTGGGGGTGCCGCCGCTGCGTCATGACCTGCCGCGCTGGAAGATGGCGGTGGGGGTGATGCTGGTGCTGGGCGTCGCCTTCCCGCTGGTGGGGTTGTCCATGGTGGTGATGTGGGTGGTGGATAGCCTGGTGGTCAGGCGCCGGGGCATGGTCCAGGCTTGAGACCTGTTCGCCGGCAAGCCGGCTCCTACGGGATCGTCGTAGGAGCCGGCTTGCCGGCGAAAGGGCCAGCGAAATCAATCATTGATTCCCGTCATGTCGAGCACCGCGCTGTACCGCCAAGATCGTGCCGATCTGCCACACCCGCGATTGGAACGCGACGTGATAGCCTACTCGGCTTTCGCTCACAAAAAGACTGACCCTCAATGGAATGCAGCCTATGACCCGGACCTCCCAGACACCCTCCGAAGAGCAGCACCTGCAACGCAACCTGACCAACCGTCATATCCAGCTCATCGCCATTGGCGGCGCCATCGGCACCGGCCTGTTCATGGGCTCGGGCAAGACCATCAGCCTGGCCGGTCCGTCGATCATCTTCGTCTACATGATCATCGGCTTCATGCTGTTCTTCGTCATGCGCGCCATGGGCGAGCTGCTGCTGTCGAACCTCAACTACAAGTCGTTCATCGATTTCTCCGCCGACCTGCTCGGCCCCTGGGCCGGCTACTTCACCGGCTGGACCTACTGGTTCTGCTGGGTGGTCACCGGCATCGCCGACGTGGTGGCGATCGCCGCCTACACGCAATTCTGGTTCCCCGACCTGCCGCAGTGGATACCGGCGCTGAGCTGCGTGGCGCTGTTGCTGTCGCTGAATCTGGTGACGGTGAAGATGTTCGGCGAAATGGAATTCTGGTTCGCCCTGATCAAGATCATCGCCATCATGGGCCTGGTCGCCACCGGCCTGTACATGGTCATCACCGGCTTCCAGTCACCGAGCGGGCATACCGCCACCCTGACCAACCTGTGGAATGACGGCGGCATGTTCCCCAACGGCCTGCTCGGCTTCTTCGCCGGCTTCCAGATCGCCGTGTTCGCCTTCGTCGGCATCGAGCTGGTGGGCACCACCGCGGCCGAAGCGAAGAACCCCGAGCGCACCCTGCCGCGGGCGATCAACTCGATCCCGGTGCGGATCATCGTGTTCTACGTGCTGGCCCTGATCGCGATCATGGCCGTGACCCCCTGGCGCGACGTGGTGCCGGGCAAGAGCCCGTTCGTCGAGCTGTTCGTGCTGGCCGGCCTGCCGGCGGCGGCGAGCATCATCAACTTCGTGGTGCTGACCTCGGCGGCCTCGTCGGCCAACAGCGGCGTGTTCTCCACCAGCCGCATGCTGTTCGGCCTGGCCCAGGAGGGCGATGCGCCCAAGGCGTTCGAGAAACTCTCGCGCCGCGCCGTGCCGGCCAACGGCCTGTACTTCTCCTGCACCTGCCTGCTGCTGGGCGCGGTGCTGATCTACCTGGTACCCAATGTGATCGAAGCCTTCACCCTGGTGACGACGGTGTCGGCGGTGCTGTTCATGTTCGTCTGGACGCTGATCCTGCTGTCGTACCTGAGCTACCGCAAGCAGCGCGCGGCGCTGCATGAGCAATCCACCTACAAGATGCCCGGCGGGCGCTTCATGTGCTACGTGTGCCTGGTGTTCTTCGCCGGCATCCTGGTGCTGTTGAGCCTGGAGGCCGATACGCGCTCGGCGCTGGTGGTGACGCCGATCTGGTTCCTGATCCTGGCGGTGACCTATCAGTTCGTGCGTAGCAGGCGCCAGCCGCGTACCGCCGTGCGCGGGGCGTCGAACCGCTGATCGCGGGGGCTGCTGCGCAGCCCATTCGCCAGCAAGGCTGGCTCCTACAGGTACAGCGCACGCTCCGAAACCTGCGCTGGACCTGTAGGAGCCAGCCTTGCTGGCGAATGGGCGCGCAACACCCCTACTGTCTCAACCCTGCTCCAACCCCTCGAGCACCGCCTCGGCCAACGCCAAGCCTTTCTCCAACGAATTCTCCGTCGCCGTCAGCAAACTGCGCAACGGCTCCCCCGCCTTCTCCAGCGCGGCGGCATTGGTCTCATACGCCGCCTTCAACGCCGCCACGGCGCACACCAGCGCATCCTCGCTATCGACGCCAGCCTGTACCGAAAGCATCGGGGCATGGGCGTGATTGCAGGTGCCGAAACGGGAACTGGCGGTGACCGGACGTGATTTGCGCGGGGTGAGGTTGACCAGCGATTCCTGGTTCATGGCTGCACCTCTCGATGAAAGGCGGCGATCTCGATAAATGCGAACGGTGGATCGGGAACGATCTTCTTGAGCATGGTGCTACTCCTTGCAACATTTCCGAAGTGTTTCTCCGAGCCCATACGCCAATATGGGTGGACGGAGCCGTGCGGGTTGGCGTTACCGGTCGGAAGGCCGGCGAGCCCGAAGGCTCCCACACACAGCTCCGCCCATAACGGGTGCAACCATGCGGGGCACAGATTTCGCGAGAGCGAAGTGCCCGGTTCCGAATCCGGGACGCCAATCCCGAACCGCAGAATCTACTGCGGTGCGGCACGGTACTCAAGTAACTGGGGTGTGTCAAAATGTTCACCGGCAACGCCCACTAACAGTGCGCGGACTCAAACCCGCGCACCCAATCGGCGCACAAATTGCCCCGCCCTGGACAATTCCACGCCTACCCAGCCCGGCACGTGCCTTGCTTGAGCATCGAGCACAGTTTGCAGCCTTCCGCCTTGCGAGACCGCACCATGAATTATCAGCTGCGCGATGCCCTGCCCGACGACCTGCCGGGCATCCTCGACATCTACAACGACGCCGTGGCCAACACCACGGCGATCTGGAACGAAACCCCGGTGGACCTGGCCAACCGCCTGGCCTGGTTCGAGGCGCGTGCGCAACAGGGTTACCCGATCCTCGTCGCAGTCGATGAATCCGGTGTGTTGGGCTATGCCTCGTTTGGCGACTGGCGGCCGTTCGAGGGCTTTCGCCATACCGTCGAGCACTCGGTCTACGTGCGTGGCGACCAGCGTGGCAAGGGCCTGGGCCCCGACCTGATGGAAGCGCTCATCGAGCGTGCGCGCCGTTGCAACAAGCATGTGATGGTCGCCGCCATCGAGAGCGGCAACGCCGCCTCGATCCGCCTGCACGAACGCCTGGGCTTCAACATCACCGGGCAAATGCCACAGGTGGGCGTGAAGTTCGGGCGCTGGCTGGACCTGACCTTCATGCAGCTTTACCTGGATGACAACCCTCTCCCCCCTTCAAGGAACTGAAGCCCATGAACAGCGCGCAAACGCACCGCGTGACCCACGAAGGCCTGGCGTACTACCGCGACGGCCTGGTGAACCTTTTGCTCGATGCGGTGCGTCAGGGCGCTTCGGTGGGTTTTCTAGCCGATATCGATGAGCAGCAAGCCAAGGCCTACTTCGATGAGGTGAAGGCAAAGCTGGCCAGTGACGAGCAGTTGCTCTGGGTCATTGCGCAAGGGCAGGAGGTGCTGGGTAGCGTGCAACTGGGGCTGTGCCTGAAGCCCAATGGACTGAACCGGGGCGAAGTGCAGAAATTGCTGGTGCACAGCGATGCCCGACGGCTTGGGCTGGGGCAGCAGTTGATGGGCGCACTGGAGGCCGAGGCGCGGCGGATTGGGCGGGGGATGTTGTTTCTCGATACCGAGGCGGGGTCTGCGGCGGAGGCGTTCTATCGGGCGCTGGGGTACAGCAAGGCGGGGGAGATTCCGGACTATGCCTGCGGGCCGGAAGGGGGGTACCGGGCTACAGCGTTGTACTTCAAGGTGATCGCGAAAGCTTCATGAACCTGGGGGCGCTTTGCGCCCCTATCGCGACACAAGGCCGCTCCTACAGGGGAACGCGATCTCCTGTAGGAGCGGCCTTGTGTCGCGATAGGGCTGCGCAGCAGCCCCAGGATCTGATCTCACAGGCCATACCCGTCACATCTGGGTAAACCGCCCCAACCGCTGCTTCAGCATGCTGTTCTCGCTGCGCAACTGCTGCACCTCTTCCAGCAATTCCAGCGCCAGCGCCACCCCTTCCCACTCCAGTTCCAGTTGCTCATGCAACTTCACCGCGCGCTTGAGCGTCACCGGCGCGCGGTCGTCGAACACCCACTCCTCCGGCGTTCGCCCCGAAGGCTCAACAATGCCGTGCTCGACGATCTCGATCACGCAATCGGCCGTGATATCGGCCTCCTGACACAGGGTACGCATGTCCAGTTGAACGATCAGGGTGCTGCTCATGATCACTTACTCCATTGAGTCCTCGGGTTGAACGCGGCTTTCTCGGAGAGCTGGGTCCACAGTGCGCGAGTTGCGTCATCGGATTGGGCGGGCATCACTACCTTGAGCTGGGCGTACAGGTCGCCACGCTCGCCCTGCTTGTTCAGCAGGCCCATGCCCTTGACCCGCAGGCGCTGGCCGCTCTGGCTGTCGGGGCGGATGGTCAGGTTGATCTTGCCGGTCAGGGTCGGCACGGCCACCTTGGCGCCGAGCGCCGCTTCCCACGGTGCCAGGGGCACGGTGATGATCAGGTCATGACCTTCGACATCGAACAACGGGTGCGGTGCCATGCGGATGGTCAGGAACAGGTCGCCATTGGCGCCACCACCCACGCCCGGCGCGCCCTGGCCCTTGAGGCGAATGCGCTCGCCGTCGGTCACCCCGGCAGGGATCTTCACGTTCAGGGTCTTGGTGGTGAACCCGGTGCGCTGCCCGGCGGCATTGGTTTGCGGCACCTGGAAGCTGATCTGCTTGGATTCCTTGTTCAGGGTTTCCTCGAGGAACACCGCCAGTTCCAGTTCCACGTCCTGCCCTCGCCTGCCAGCACTGCGTTGTTGCCGGCCACCGCCGCCACCGAAGGGGTTGCTACCCCGGGCGCCGAAGATCGAGCTGAAGAAATCGGAAAAATCGCCGCCCTCGAAGCCACCGCCGCCGCCATTACCGCCACGTGATTGCCAGCCAGGCGGTGCCTGGAACGGCCGGCCATGCTGGCCGCCATACTTGCGGATCTCGTCGTACTCGGCGCGCTTGTCCTTGTCGCCAAGCACTTCATAGGCCTCGTTGGCCTCCTTGAACTTGTCCTCGGCGTCGCGCTCCTTGCTGACGTCGGGGTGATACTTGCGCGCGAGCTTGCGGTACGCGGCCTTGATCGCCTTGTCGTCCGCGCTCGCCTCGACGCCGAGTATCTTGTAGTAGTCTTTGAAGTCCATCTGGGGATCACCGATGTGAATGTGCGTATTGCTACTGAAGATTGGGGTCAAGCATAGCCTTTCAAGGTGCATCCGGGGTTGCGCTATCGCAGACGACCGGTCTTGATTTAGCCGCAGACTGGCATAAACTGCGCGGCCGTTTTGCCTCCGGAAGCACTCCCCCATGTCTGACGTATCCCCGGCCCGCGCCCTCGGCATCGACTTCGGCACCTCCAACTCCACGGTCGGCTGGCACCGCCCGGGCGTCGAATCGCTGATCGCCCTGGAAGACGGCAAGATCACCTTGCCCTCGGTGGTATTCTTCAATATCGAGGAGCGTCGCCCGGTGTACGGCCGCCTGGCCCTGCACGAGTACCTTGAAGGCTACGAAGGCCGCCTGATGCGCTCGCTGAAAAGCCTGCTGGGCTCCAAGCTGATCAAGCACGACACCAGCGTGCTGGGCAGCGCCTTGCCGTTCAAGGACCTGCTGGGCATGTTCATCGGCGAGCTGAAAAAGCGCGCCGAGGCTGCCGCCGGTCGTGAATTCGAGCAAGTGGTGCTGGGCCGCCCGGTATTCTTCGTCGACGAAGACCCCGCCGCCGACCAGGAGGCCGAGGACACCTTGGCGGAGGTGGCGCGCAAGATCGGCTTCAAGGACGTATCGTTCCAGTACGAGCCGATTGCCGCGGCGTTCGACTACGAGTCGGGCATCAGCCGTGAAGAGCTGGTACTGATTGTCGATATCGGCGGTGGTACCTCGGACTTTACCCTGATCCGCCTGTCGCCCGAGCGCCACCTTGTGGCCGAGCGCCAGAGCGACATCCTCGCCACCGGCGGCGTGCACATCGGCGGTACCGACTTCGACAAGCAACTGAGCCTGCAGGGCGTGATGCCGCTGTTCGGCTACGGCAGCCGAATGAAGAGCGGCGCACTGATGCCCACCAGCTACCACCTCAACCTGGCCACCTGGCACACCATCAACGCCCTGTACTCGCAGAAATCGCAGTTGGCCCTGGGCAGCATGCGCTACGACATCGAGGACACCCTGGGCATCGACCGCCTGTTCAACCTGATCGAACAGCGCGCCGGGCATTGGTTGGCGATGGAGGTGGAGGCCAGCAAGATCGAGCTGACCGAGCGCGACAGCCGGAGCATCGACTTCGGCCGGATCGAGCCGCAGCTGTCGGCCGAGCTGACCCGGGTGCTGTTCGAGGAGGCTATCGACGGGCTGCTGGAGCGGGTGCGTGGCAGCGTCAGCGAGTTGCTGGCCAAGGCCGGCGTCAGCGAGGGGCAGGTGGACACGGTGTTCTTCACCGGTGGTTCCAGCGGGATTCCGGCGCTGCGCAACAGCGTGGCGGCGATGCTGCCCAATGCGCGGCATGTGGAAGGCAACATTTTCGGCAGCATCGGCAGCGGGTTGGCGATCGAGGCGCGCAAGCGTTACGGCGCGGCCTGAGGCTCCCGTCCTGTAGGAGCCAGCTTGCTGGCGAACCAGGCGCCGCGGTGGATGGCACCGGCTACGCCGGTGTTCGCCGGCAAGCCGGCGAACAGGATCAAACCAACTCCGCCCGCTTCAGCTCACTCTTCAGGTAGGCGTAATAGATCGGCCCCGCCACCACCCCAGGCAAGCCGAACGCAGCCTCGAACACCAGCATCGCCAGCAACAGCTCCCAGGCCTTGGCGCTGATCTGCCCACCGACGATCCGCGCGTTGAGGAAGTACTCGACCTTGTGGATCACGATCAGGTACCCCAGCGCCGCCATCGCCACCCAGATCGACAGCGACAAGCCGACGATGGTGATCAGGGTGTTGGACATCAGGTTGCCGATCACCGGCAGCAGCCCGAGCAGGAAGGTCAGCACGATCAGGGTCTTGGTCAGCGGCAGGTGCACGCCGAACAGCGGCAGCACCACGGCCAGGAAGACGCCAGTGAACACGGTGTTGAGCAGCGAGATCTTGATCTGCGCGAAGACGATGTTGCGAAACGCCTGCACCAGCAGGCTCAGGCGCTCGAACAGGGCCGCGGCCAGCGGCTTGCGCCGTGACACATCGGGGATGCGCTGCAAGGCGACGATGGCGCCGAGGATCATGCCGATCAGCAACGTCACGAACATGTGCGCCATGCCCTTGCCCACCAGTTGCAATTCGCTCAGGTGGCTCTTGAGCCAATCGCCGATGGCCACCTTGAACTCGGCGGCGCTGGCCGGCAGGTAGGCGTCGATGAACGGCGGCAACTGGCCACGGGCGCGCTCGACCAGGCCCATGAACTTGTCCAGCGAGGCGCCGGGGTTTTCGGCCTCGTGCAGAAGGAAACTGAAGGCGCCGGCGATCAGCAACGTCAGCGTGCTCACCACCAAGGTGCCGAGCAGCGCCACCGCCAGCCAACGCGCGCGCTGTCCGGCGATCAGCGGCTGCAGGCGCGGGGTGAGCATGTTGACCAACTCGAACACCAGCAGCCCGGCGAGCAGGCTCGGCAGCAACTTCAAAGGCAGCGCCAGCAGCAGCCCGGCGACGACGATGAGCAGGCTGGCAAGGGTGATCTGGCGGGGGGTGAAGGTCATACAGCCTCGACGGCAGACAGCGGAAAGACCCGCAGTCTGCCAGCCTTCCTGGCAGAGGCATAGGCGCAGGTCATTTCTTCTTCAGGCAGTCGCTCATGAAGGCTTTACGCTCGTCGCCCTTGAGGGCCTTGGCCTTGGGGTCGGCATTGCAGGCTTTCATGCGCTCTTGCGGGGTCATCGCCTTGGCCGGCTCGCCCTTTTTCAGGCACGTGCTCATGTATGCCTTGCGCGCATCGCCCTTGAGCGCCTTGGCCGTGGCGTCGGCATTGCAGGTGGTCATTTTTTCCTGTTGCGCGGTGGCGGCGAATCCTTGCCCGGCGATCAACATGCCCAACACCAGCAGAGGTACGTGCAGCAGCTTCATGGAGTGGTCTCCTTGTTCCCGCGCCCGATGCGCGGTCGTCGAGCAGAGTGTAGACAACAATTCTTACATCTCTGTCCGCGCTTGCCGCCGGTACTGCTCCGGTGTGCAGTGGGCCTGACGCTGGAACATGGCGATGAACGCCGAGGCGCTGCTGTAGCCAAGGTCGAAGGCGATGGCCTGGATCGGCAGGCCCGCCTCCAGCGCCTCGATGGCCCGCAGAAAACGCAGGCGCAGGCGCCATTCGCCAAAGCTCATGCCCAGTTCGCGCAGGCAGTGGCGCGCCAAGGTGCGTTCGCTGACATGCACCTGGGCGGCCCAGTCGGCCAGCGGGCGGTTGTCGCCGGGCTCGGCATGCAGCGCCTCGAGTACCCGGCGCAAGCCCTCGCTACGGGCGTAGGGCAGGTAGCAGGCCTGGGTCGGCGCCAGATGCAACTGGTCGATCAGGACCTGGACCAGGCGCTGGTCACGCTCGTCCTGGGCGATGTGCAGGTCGCGACGGGCAAAGTCACCAAGGATCGCCTTGAGGATGTCGCTGATCACCAGGCTGCAGGGCTGCGTCGGCATCTCGGCGCACAGGCTGCGCTCCAGGTAGACCGAGCGGTAGATGATGGCCTGAGGGTTGTAGCAGCCGTGCTCGGTGTCCGGCGGTACCCAGACGGCGTAGTGCGGCGGCGAGATGAAGCGCTGGCCCTCGACGTCCAGGTGCATCAGGCCATGGGAGGCATAGTTGAGCTGGCCCCAAGGGTGGCGATGGGGGGCGCTGTGGGTGTCGGCGCCGAACTCGTCGTAGCGGAAGTACACCGGGGCCGGGAGTTGCTCGAAACGGGGAATGTCGAGGTATTTGCGGGCCATGCTGTCTGCTTCGCGGGGCGGGTTGTCTGGATGGAAGTATAGGCTTACTAACAGACAGGCGATAATCATCGCCAGCCTGGACGGCCTTGCGGCCCCCAGGAAATCCCGCATTACCGAGAACCTGTGCAGCATGAACTACCTCTTCCCCCTCCTCGCCATCCTCATCTGGGCCGGCAACACCGTGGTCACCAAGATGTCCGCCGGTGCCATCTTCCCCGCCGAGATCGGCTTCTATCGCTGGCTGCTGGCCGGCCTGCTGTTCACCCCGTTCCTGCTGCCCAAGGTCTGGCGCAACCGCGCGGCGATTCGCCCGCACCTGGGCAAGGTGTTCGTCCTCGGCGTGCTGGGCATGGCCATCTACCAGAGCCTGGCCTACTTTGCCGCCGGCATCACCAGCGCCACCAACATGGGCATCATCCTTTCGCTGATGCCGCTGATGTCGCTGGCGCTGTCCATCGCCTGGCTCGGCCAGCGCCTGAGCTACGGCGCGCTGCTGGGGGCGCTGGTGTCGTTCGTCGGCGTGCTGGAGGTGGTCTCGGCCGGACAGCCGGCGACGCTGCTGCACCAGGGCCTGAACGGCGGCGACCTGCTGATGCTGGTGGCTACCCTGGCCTATGCGCTGTACAGTTTCCTGCTGAAGAAATGGCAACTGCGCCTGCCGCCGCTGCAACTGCTGTACCTGCAAGTGCTGGTGGCGATTCTGGTGCTGTTGCCGCTGTTCGTGCTGTCGCCCAAGACTGGCCTGAACAGCCATAACCTGGGCCTGGTGCTGTACGCCTGCGTGCTGGCCTCGATGGTGGCGCCGTTGGTATGGATGCAGGCCGTGCACCGTTTGGGGCCAAGCCGTACCACGCTGTTCTTCAACCTGCTGCCGGTGGTCACGGCGGTGATTGCGGCGGCGGTGCTGGATGAGCAGTTGGCCAGTTATCACCTGGTCGGCGGCCTGCTGACCTTGGTCGGCGTGCTGCTGGCCGAGCGCTGGACCACGCCTGTGCGTCGTTGACAGAGCGGGAGCGCTACGCGCTCCTTTCGCGGCACAAGGCCGCTCCTACGAGCGAACGCAATTCCCTGTAGGAGCGGCCTTGTGCCGCGAAAGGGCTGCGAAACCGCCCCAGGCTTCTCACAGCCCCGCAGCCTTGAGGCGGGCGGCATGCTCGGTGAACAGCCGCACCGGCTCGGCGCCCTTGCCCACCGCACCCAGCGACTGGTTGACGATATCCAGGTGATCGAGCGGATAGTCGTCACCAATCACCTGGCCCAGGTGCGAACTGAAGCGCCCGACCATGCCATCGCACTGCCCCTTCTCCCTGACGAAACTGCGGGCGAACAGCCGGCAAAATCGGTTGCTGCCATCGAAGCGATTCAGGCCCTGGTCGGTACGCCCGGGCTGCAGGGTGCCGGACCAGGAGTAGTAGCGCACCCCGTTCACCTGCGCCGCGCCCTCGCCACCCCAGACCTGCGGCAGTCCCTGTGGATAAGCCTGGTTGAACAGCGCCACCCCGGCGCTGGTCAACGATTGGTGCGAGGCATGCACATCGATAGGCAGCGGATCGCGTCGCCAGCCGGTCTCCAGCCAGCCCAGCACGATGGCCAAGGCATGCAGCGCGGCCTTGAGGATACGCCCCCGGGCTGAGTCGCCCGGCGCCGTGCGCTCCAGGTGATCGGCCAGCTCGGAACCGTGGTTGGGGCCGGCCACCGAGGTCACCGAGGCCACCCGCTCAGGCCGAATCGCCGCCGCATAGCGGGCACTGAGCGCACCCTGGCTATGGCCGACCAGGTTGACCTTGTCGGCCCCGGTGCGCTGGCAGATGTCCTCGATGATGCCGAGCAGCTGTTCGCCCCGCACCTCGCTGGAATGCAGCGGCGACACCTGCACCGGGAACACCTGCGCGCCGCCCCGACGCAATGCCGGGACGATGCCGAACCAGTAGGGATACACCAGCGCCCGGACGAAGCCGAGCATGCCCGGTACCAGCACCAGTGGATAACGCGTGGCCAGCTCCTGACTCATCAGCCTTGCCCTCTTCCGTGGACGAGCGACCCACACTACAGCGCGCCCCGGGTCATTCGCAATCGAACTCCCGGCGCCCCCTGCGGTTCCAAGCAGAACAGACCCTGAGCAAGGAGCGGGACCATGTACAAGCAGACCCTGGCCATCCTTCTGGCGAGCGCCACCCTGGTGGCCTGCGGCAGCCGCCCGGAAAACCCGGTGGACTACGTCACCTACCGCGACGAACCGCTGGTCAAGCAGGTGGAGCATGGCATGACCATGCAGAAGGTCATCGCCATCGGCGGCAGCCCGTCGAACGTGATCGACCTGCCCCACGGCGGCACCTGCAACGACTACATCCTCAACCGCGACGGCCACCAGCAGCCCTACTACGTGCGCTTCGACGCCACCGGCCACGTCGATGCCAAGGGCTTCAAGACCTGCAAGCAACGCCAGGAAGACAGCGACGCCGTGCACGGCGCATGACACCCCATGACCACCCTGATCGTTTCGGAGATGAACATGAGCGTTGAACTGACCGATGTGAAGACCCTGCGCGAACGTGCCCGCCAGCATGTCGAGCAAGGCGCGGTGACCGAGGGCTACCACGCCGACCGCGAGAAGATCCTGCGCCTGCTCAACGAGTCGCTGGCCACCGAGCTGGTTTGCGTGCTGCGCTACAAGCGCCACTACTTCATGGCCAGCGGCATCAAGGCCAGCGTCGCCGCGGACGAGTTCCTCGAGCATGCCAACCAGGAAGCCGAGCACGCCGACAAGCTGGCCGAGCGCATCGTGCAGCTCGGCGGCGAGCCAGACTTCAATCCGGACAACCTGACCAAGAACTCCCACGCCCAGTACGTGGCGGGCAGTTCGTTGAAGGAGATGGTGCTGGAGGACCTGGTGGCCGAGCGCATCGCCATCGACAGCTACCGCGAGATCATCCAGTACATCGGCGACAAGGACCCCACCACCCGGCGCATCTTCGAGGACATCCTGGCCCAGGAGGAAGAGCACGCGGACGATATGTCCGATCTGTTGCAGGGGCTGTGATTTCTGGGGGCGCTGCCCCTGAATCTGGTGCTGGACCTGTGGGAGCCGAGAGGGCCGCAAAGCGGCCCTATTTCTTGCCTTTCACCGCCGCCGGCGCCTTGCCGGCGCGCATCTGCTGCAGCAACGGCGTGCACTGGTTGGGCGCATCGCCGCTGCTCGGCGCAATCAGCGCCAGCAGCCCCGCCGCCGGCCCGACCACCACGCCCAGGGCCACCATCCCGGCGCCGCGCAACGCCAGCGGCACCGCCTGCACCCCGGCACTGGGCTTGGCGAACGGCCCGCGTACATACAGGGGCGAGCGCAGCGAGAACAAGCGCAGGCCTTTCGATTCCGGGGTGATCTTCAAATCCAACTGCTCGCTGGCGAAATTGGCCGTGCCGTTGATATAGATGATCGCGTTCTCGGTATCGAACACGAACAAGCGGGTAGTGGCCAGGCCATCCTTGATGCCGACATCGGCCGCCGCGCAGTTGATCTTCACCTCTTCGTCGCCGAACAGCTTGCCGATCACGTAGTTGCCGACGTTGAGCCCGGCGATTTCCATCAGGCTGCGGCTGATCGCGCCGTCGTTGATCAACAGGCGCAGGTCACCGTTGGCGGTGCCAAGCAAAGCTGCCACCGAGTTGCCCCGGCCCGTGATGTCGGCGTCGCCATTGAGCTCGCCGAAACTGGTCTGCATGGGCGCGAAGCTGGGGAACAGCTGCTTGAGCTTGAAGCCGCGCGCGGTCAGCTGGGCACGCCCCTGCATCGGCGTGCTGCGCCCGTCCAGACGGATGTTCGACGCCAGGTTGCCACCGGCCACGCCGAAACGCAGCGGCTCCAGGCGCAACAGGCCGTCCTCGAGGATCACATGGGCCGACAGGTCGTTGAACGGCAGCTTCTCGCTGTGCACGATGCGCTTGCCGGCGAAGGTCACGTCGGCATCCATGGCCCGCCAGCGCTCGGTACGAAATTCCTCCACCGGCAATACCTTGTCCGCCGGTTGCTTGCTGGCGCCACCCCGGGCCTTCTGCTCGCTGTTGGAGTCGGCGCCGATCAGCGGCGCCAGGTCCTTGAACAGCAATTGGTTGGACACCAGGTTGCCGGACAGCTTGGGCCGGGGCTGACTGGCGACGAAGGCCAGGTCGCCATGGATATCGCTGTCGCCGATCTTGCCGTTGAAGCCCTCATAGTGAAAGCGCGCGCCCTGCGGCGCATGCAGGTTGGCAGTCAGGTGGCCGTCGGTGGCGTACGCCGGGGTATCCGGCAGGGTCACCCCGGTCAGCGGATACAGGTTGCCCAGGCTGCTGCCGGCAAGTTTCAGGCGCAGGTCGAGGGCGCCGAGGTTGCGTGGGTCGGTCAGGGTTCCGGCGAGGGCGACATGGGTGTCGCCGATGCGCACGTCGGCCTGCAAGGGGAACGGCTGGGCGGCGTCCTGCAATGCCAGCAGGCCACCGATCTTGCCGGTGCCGACCACCGCCTGGCCCTTGTAGCTACCCTGGGCCTTGAGGCCGAAGGCGTAGTCCTGGGCATTGCCGGCTTTCTCGGCGCGGGCCTTGCCGACGATGTCGCTGAACGGCACCGGCTTGCCCAAGGGGTCCACCTGGACCTTCATGCGGGTCTTGAAGGTCTGGTCGTCGAAGCTGATGTTGCCCTGGTCGAAACCGATGGCACCGATATCCAGCTCCCAGCTGGAGGGTGCCTGGTTCTCGTCCTTGGGCCCGAAGTCGAACACCCAGTTGGCCCGGCCATCGGCCAGCCGGGTCAGGCTGGCAGTGGGCTTGACCAGGTCGATCCGCGGGATGCTGATGCGCTGGACGATCAGCGGCAGCGGTGCCAGGCGGAACTCCACCCGTTCCAGGCCGACCATGCGCGGCTCCTTGAGCCAATCGGGGTTGCCCAGGCTCAGGTCCTCGGCGGTGAAATGCGGCCAGGGCACGAACGCCCGCCAGCCGCCCTCCTCGGGCTCGGTGCGCCAATGCACGGCGAGGTTGCCATTGATGGCGAAGGGGCGGTGCAGGGCCTCGGAAACTTTCTCGTTGAGCAGCGGCTTGACGCGGTTCCAGTCGAAGGTGGCGATGACCACCACCAGGATCGCCAGCAAGGTGGCGAGGGTGGCGAAGGTCCAGATGAGGATTCTGGCAGGGCGCGTCATTGCGGGATTCTCCTGACTGCATGGCACAAGGGCGGCGCGATAATGGCACTCATTATGTCGGACTGATGAAAACCCGCCGGGTTTAATCCGCAGGCCATGATAACCAGGTTTTTCCTGACGCCTTTCTCAGCTTTTGGTCGGTGGCGATCGCCGTTGTTACCGGGTCATTGGCGTGCCACTTTCTTGGAGGGGGCCCTGTAAACATTGCGCCAGAGCGCCTGCGACTCAGTATCAATCACGTCGATTGTTACCATTATCCTGATGAACTTCTCTCTGTGGTTACCGAGCGTAGCATTGGCTCCGTACCCACTTTCCAGCCCCCGAGAGGAGCACCGAATCATGAAACGCCATCTGCTGCTGAGCCTGACCCTGTCTGTCCTTGCTGCCAACGCTTTCGCCCTGCCGGCCGCCGACCAGCATCTGAACGCTGAATCGCGCTCCAGCACGGCCACTGTAGCGCAACCGCTGAACACCCTGGCAGAAGGTGGCGCCGAACGCCTGCAAGAACGCGCCGGCCGTGTTGCCGAAGGTGGCTCGGATCGCTTGATCGAACGCAACAACCGTGTCGCCGAAGGTGGCTCGGATCGCCTGATCGAACGCAACAACCGTGTCGCCGAAGGTGGCTCGGATCGCCTGATCGAACGCAACAACCGTGTCGCCGAAGGTGGCTCGGATCGCCTGATCGAACGCAACAACCGCGTCGCCGAAGGTGGCTCGGATCGCCTGATCGAACGCAACAACCGTGTCGCCGAAGGTGGCTCGGATCGTCTGGTCGAACTCAGCCGTGTGAGCTGATCGTCATGGCCGAAAACAACAGCCCTGCGCACAGCAACTGCTCCCCTCCAAGCCCGGTCCATTGACCGGGCTTCGTTTTTCTATCCAGAATGCCCAGCCGTACCGTCATAGAAGCCTGCCCCATGCTGCCGCGCGCCGAACAGAAGCTACAAACCCGCCAGGCCCTGCTGGATGCCGCCTGCCAGCTCATGGAGAGCGGCCGAGGCTTTGGCAGTATCAGCCTGCGTGAGGTGGCCAAGGCCGCCGGTATCGTGCCCACCGGTTTCTATCGCCACTTCCCCGACATGGACGCCTTGGGCCTGGCCCTGGTGGCCGAGGTCGATACCACGTTCCGCCAGACCATCCGCCTGGTGCGGCACAACGAATTCGAGCTGGGTGGCATCACCGACGCCTCGGTGCGCATCTTCCTCGATGTAGTCACCGCCCACCGCGCGCAGTTCCTGTTCCTCGCCCGCGAGCAATACGGCGGTTCGCAAGCGGTGCGCCAAGCCATCGCCCGCCTGCGCCAGGACATCAGCAGCGACCTGGCCACCGACCTTGCGCGCATGCCGCGCTGGCGACACCTGGACGGCGCCGCCCTGGCGGTGATGGCCGACCTGGTGGTCAAGACCGTGTTCGCCACGTTGCCCGAGCTGATCGACAGCCCCGAACCGGGCCATGCACAGGCGCTGACGGCACAGGAAAAGATCACCCAGCAACTGCGCTTCATATTCGTCGGTGCGCGGCACTGGCAGGGCCTGGGCAATCCTGGTTGACGCTTTTGCCCAAACCGGATCGTGGGAACGAACCCCTTGTCACTTCTGCTACCATGGCGCCCTGCCCGACCGTCACGAGCGTCACCATGTCCAACCCCTGCCTTGCATTGACCCGTTTCCGCCAGCATTTCGCCGAGCGCATCGTGCCGCTGTGGCAGGGGCCTGGCTGGAACGCCGACATGGCCCTGCCGTACGAAGCCCTGGACACCCTGCACCGGCCACTGCCAGTGCAACGCTATCGGGCCATGGCCTGCGCCCGCCAGCTGTACCTGTTCAGCAGCCGCATCGAACAACCTGGCGCGGCCGAACGCGCCGCGGCATTGTTCCGTTCGTTGCAGAAGCATTTCCACGACGCCGAGCACGGCGGCTGGTTCTATAGCATCGACGCCCAAGGCAAGCCGCTGGATCGGCGTAAGGACCTCTACACCCATGCCTTCATCGTCTTCGCCTGCGCCCATTACCTGGGCAAGGTCGGCGAAGGGCTGGTGCAAGCCACGCTCAATGGCGCCCTCGAGGTGATCCACGAACAGTTCGCCCGCGACGATGGCCTGTACGAGGCCAGCCTGGGTGAGGATTGGTCGGACCTGGGCAGCGGCCCGCTGCAGAACCCGCAGATGCACCTGGCCGAAGCCTTCCTGCAGGTGCTGGCCGTCCGTGAGGACGAAGACGTTCGCGATTCGCTGCTGCGGCTGTGCGAAGCGCTGCAGGCGCAGTTCATCGAACCGGCCCATGGCCTGATGCTGGAGAAGCCGCGCGGGGCTGTGGATAACTGGTTCGAGCCGGGCCATCAGTTCGAGTGGTTCTACTTGCTGGACACCTCGCCGCTGCTGCGCGGGACAGCGCTGCACGCCTCCATCACCCGCGCCTTCGACTACGCCGAGCAGTGCGGAGTGAAGGATACGGCGGTGCTGGCAATGCTGGATGTGGACGGCAAGGTCATCGATGCCACTCAACGGATCTGGGCCCAGGCCGAGTACCTGCGGGCGCTGGCCTTGCGGCCAGGAAGCGAGGTGAGGTTGCTGGCGCAACTAGAGGCGCTGGAATCGCGATTCCTGCATGACGGTGGCTGGCATGAGTGCCGTGATGGCAATGGCGCGGTCAGCCGCCACGACATGCCATCGACGACGCCGTATCACCTGGCGACCTGCCTGGAAGGCTTGCAGCG
This sequence comes from Pseudomonas sp. RIT623, assembly GCF_004519305.1. Taxonomy (GTDB): domain Bacteria; phylum Pseudomonadota; class Gammaproteobacteria; order Pseudomonadales; family Pseudomonadaceae; genus Aquipseudomonas. The sequence continues at coordinate 20,322 of NZ_SOZA01000007.1, forward strand.
CCTGAACTGACGCTTTCGCGGGTAAACCCGCTCCTACAGGGACCGCGTCACGTTCTAGATCGGCGCCATGCCTGTAGGAGCCGGCCTTGCCGGCGAATGGCCCGCAAAGCGGGCCCCATCACAAGATTCAGCCCTTGACCGAGCGGTCGATGGAGAACCCTGCCCAGTCCTGGCTCACCGGCATCAGCTCAAGGCTGTTGATATTGATGTGCGCCGGCTGGTTAAGGATCCAGAAGATGGTCTCGGCGATGTCCTGCGGCTGGATCGGCTCGGCACCGGCGTAGGTGGCGTCGTACTTGGCCTGGTCGCCGCCGAAGCGCACCAGCGAGAACTCGCTTTCGCACAACCCCGGCTCGATGTTGCTCACCCGTACCCCGGTGCCACGCAGGTCGCAGCGCAGGCTCAGCGAGAACTGACCGACGAAAGCCTTGGTGCCACCATAGACGTTGGCGCCCGGGTACGGATAGTTACCCGCCACCGAGCCGACGTTGAGGATCGACGCGCCGCGCCCATGGGCGATCAGCCGCGGCAGCAGCAGGCGGGTGGTGTACATCAGGCCCTTGATGTTGGTGTCGACCATGGTTTCCCAGTCGTCCAGGCTGCAGTTCTGCGCGGCATCCACGCCCAGCGCCAGGCCGGCGTTGTTGACCAGCCCCTGGAGCTTGTCGAAGCTCGGCGGCAGGCTGGCGATGGCGGCCTCCATCGCCTGGCGATCACGCACATCGACCACCAGGCCGTGCACTTCGGTCTTGGCCGACAGTTCCTCGCACAGCGCATCCAGACGCTCCTTGCGTCGACCGGTGAGCACCAGTTTCCAGCCGGCGTCGGCGAACCGGCGGGCGGTGGCCTCACCGAAACCGGAAGTCGCGCCAGTGATGAATACGGTGGACGTCATGCTCTTCTCCTTTCCTTAGCGGTGGGTTGCCTTTTGCAAGCCTCGCAGCATGCCCAACGCGCGGCTTGCCGACAACCGTTTCCAGCACTGTGCAAAAAACCAACAGATGCACCAAGCCCCCGCAACAGATGGCTTTGCCAAGGCTATGCGCATCTTATCCACAAGGCTTTCCCCATGGATTGGGGGCAACTCGTCGGGTCAGGGGAACCCAGGGCTGCCGCGGAAATCCGCCCATGATGGCTCAAGGCTTTCAAGCATGCTGCCTGTGGCGGTCTGTCCAAGGTTTTTGCACAGAGTTATCCACAGCATTGAGCAAGGCTGGGCAGCAATGCCGAATGGTCGAAAATACGCTGTGGAATCAGCCAGCAAGGGGACTGATCAAAAAACAAACAACTCGCTACAGGCTTTGAGAATCAAGGGATAGCGAGAGATGCCACCATGTTTTCCACAGGCGGTTCCACATAATCCGTGGAAAGTTTTCCACCTGTGGAAACAAGGGCTTGCAGCGGGGTTGTGGAGTGCTTCAAGAAAGATATGCGACAAGTTGTCCACATTTGCCGTCTGGCATAAAACGCATCGCGGGGCAAGCCCGCTGCCACGTAGCCAATAGGCACCCGTGGCAGCGGGCTTGCCCCGCGATCTTTGCAAACTCAATCAGTGCCCGCCTAGATAGGCGCTGCGCACCTCCTCGTTGACCAACAGCTCCTGCCCGGTGCCCGTCATGCGGATCTGTCCGTTGACCATCACGTAGGCGCGGTCCGACAGCTTCAGCGCATGGTTGGCGTTCTGCTCGACCAGGAAGATGGTCATGCCGGTCTGCGCCAGCTCGCGCAGGGTCGCGAAGATCTGCTTGACCACGATCGGCGCCAGCCCCAGCGACGGCTCGTCAAGCAGCAGCAGCTTGGGCCGACTCATCAACGCCCGGGCAATCGCCAGCATCTGCTGCTCACCGCCGGACATGGTCATCGCGCGCTGGTTGCGCCGCTCCTTGAGCCGCGGGAACAGCTCGTACATGCGCTGCATGTCGGCATCGGCGTGCTTGTCGCCAATGGGAATGGTACCCATCATCAGGTTTTCCTCGACGGTCATGTCGGGGAACACCCGGCGCCCTTCCGGGGACTGGGCGATGCCGTTGGAGGCGATGTAGTGCGACGACTTGCGGGTGATGTCGGTGCCGCGGTAGACGATCTGCCCGGACGCCGCCCGCGGCTGGCCGAAGATCGACATCAGCAGCGTCGACTTGCCCGCGCCGTTGGCGCCGATCAGGCTCACCGTCTCGCCCTCGTCGATGTGCATCGAGACCTTTTTCAGCGCCTGGATCGGCCCGTAGAACACGTCCAGGTCCTTCAGCTCGAGAATGGGTGCACTCATACCAGTTCCTCTTCATCGGCACCCAGGTAGGCGGCGATCACCGTCGGGTTGTTGCGGATATCCTGCGGCGCGCCCTCGGCGATCACGTTGCCGTGATCGAGCACGACGATATGGTCGGAGATGCTCATGACCATGCCCATGTCGTGTTCGATCAGCACCACGGTGATGTCGTGCTCGTCGCGCAGCACGCGGATCATGCGGCTCAGCGCCTCGGTTTCCTGAGGGTTGAGGCCAGCGGCCGGTTCATCCAGGCAGATTATCTTCGGCCGCGTGCACATTGCCCGGGCGATTTCCAGACGCCGCTGCTGGCCGTACGACAGCTCGCCGGCCAGGCGGTTGGCGCAATCCACCAGGTCGACCACCTCCAGCCAGTAGAAGGCATGGTCCAGCGCGTCGCTCTCGGCCTTGCGATAACCGGGAGTGTTGAGCACCCCGGCCAGCAGGTTACGGTTGACCCACATGTGCTGGGCCACCAGCAGGTTTTCCACCACCGACATTTCCTTGAACAGGCGAATGTTCTGGAACGTTCGCGCCAGGCCTGCGCGGTTTACCAGATGGGTACCGCCGAACATCTTGTAGTACAGGCGGTTGGCGAAGCGCGCCGGGGAGACGAAGTCCGCCGCCTGGAAGCGTTCGCCCAGCAGTTGGATGACATTGGTGGTGCTGCCGCGCACGTTCAGCTCGATGCACCCGCCACTGGCCTTGTAGAAGCCGGTCAGGCAGTTGAACACAGTGGTCTTGCCGGCACCGTTGGGGCCGATCAGGGCGAAGATCTGGTTGCGCCGGACCTTCAGGCTGACATCGCTGAGCGCCTTGATCCCACCGAACTGCATCATCAGGTTGTCGACCGACAGAATGATATCGTCGCTCATGGCGCCACTCCTTTACGCGGGACCACGCCGGTACGGCTGATGCGGATCAGCCCTCGCGGTCGCCAGATCATCATCAGCACCATCAGCACGCCAAACAGCAGCACCCGGTATTCCGAGAAGCTGCGCAGCAGCTCCGGCGCCACGGTCAGCACGAAGGCGGCGATTACCACGCCCACGGTCGACCCCATGCCGCCAAGCACGACGATGGCGAGGATCAGCGCCGACTCGAAGAAGGTGAACGACGACGGGTTGACGAAGCCCTGGTAGGTGGCGAAGAACACCCCGGCCAGGCCGGCGGTGGAAGCCCCCAGGGTGAACGCCGAGAGCTTGACCAACACATGGTTCAGGCCCATCGAGCGGCAGGCGATCTCGTCTTCGCGCAACGCTTCCCAGGCGCGCCCGACCGGCATGCGGGTCAACCGGTGCTTGATGTACAGCACCGCCAGCACCACCAGGAACAGCACCGCGTAGATGAACACGAACTTGAGGTTGGCGTTGTATTCGAAGCCGAAGAACTCATGGATCGGCACCCCGCCGTCCTTGGCCCGGCGGCCGAACTCCAGGCCCAGGAAGGTCGGCGCCGGCGCTGGCATGCCGTTGGGGCCGCCGGTGAACGACAGCCAGTTGTTCAGCACCAGGCGGATGATCTCGCCAAAGCCCAGGGTGACGATGGCCAGGTAGTCGCCGTGCATCCGTAGCACCGGGAAGCCGAGTATGCACCCGGCCAGCGCCGCGGCGATGGCCGCCAGTGGCAGCACGCTCCAGAAGCCCAGGCCCAGGTACTGGTAGCCCAGCGCCAGGCCGTAGGCGCCGATGGCGTAGAACGCCACATAGCCGAGGTCGAGCAGGCCGGCCAGGCCCACCACGATGTTCAGCCCCAGGCCCAGCAGCACGTAGATCAGGCCGAGGATGACCACCGTCAGCAGGTACTTGTTGGCGAAGATAGGGAACACGATGGCGATCACGATCAACGCCGGGATGATGTAGCGCAGCCGCGTCTTGTAGTTGGGCGCCAGCACATGCACGCCGGAGCCGCCGCTGTCGAAGCCTTGCTGGATGCGCTGGCCGGCGGCGGTCTGCAGGAACAGGCTGAGCACGAAGCGCCCCAGCATCACCGCGCCGACCAGCCAGGCCACGCGGGAGGGTTGGGCATTGAAGCTATAGCCGTCGAGCACCACGCCGACCACCGGGCCGAACACGATCAGCGCCAGCAGGCCGGCGACCAGCGTTTCGATCAGGCTGCGCTTGAGGTCGAAACCTTTGCTTTGTATAGCTTGGGCAGTATTGGCAACAGACATGTTCACACCTTAGCCACGAGTGGGCGGCCCAGCAGGCCTTGTGGACGGAAGATGAGGATGATCACCAGCAGCGAGAAGCTGAACACGTCCTTGTAGTCGGAGTTGATCATGCCCGAGAACAGCGACTCGGAGATCCCCAGGATAATCCCGCCGAGCATGGCCCCCGGCAGCGAGCCGATACCGCCGAGCACCGCGGCGGTGAAGGCCTTGATGCCGATGATGAAGCCGGCGTAGAAGTCGAAGGTGCCGTAGTTCATGGTGATCAGCACGCCGGCCAGCGCGGCCATCACCGCACCGATGACGAACACGTAGGAAATCACCCGGTCGGTGTTGATGCCGAGGATCGAGGCCATCTTGCGGTCTTGCTGGGTGGCCCGGCACATGCGTCCGAGCTTGGTGTACTTGATCACGTAGGTGAGCAGGCCCATGCCGACGAAGGCGGCCACGAGAATGAAGATCTTGGTGTAGGTCAGTTGCACGAAGCCTGTGCCCACCTCCACGCGCATGGCCCCTTCGAGCAGGGTCGGCACGCCTTGCTGGCGGGCGCCCTGGCTGATCTGCGCGTAGTTCTGCAGGATCAGCGAAATACCGATGGCGCTGATCAAGGGCGCCAGCCGTGTGGAGTTGCGCAGGGGTTTGTAGGCGATGCGTTCGATGGTGAAACCATAGACCCCGGTGACCACGACGGTGAACAACAGCGTGCCGAGCATCAGCAGCGGGAACGACTCGATGCCGAAATAGGCCAGCAATGCCAGGCTGATCGCCGCCAGGTACGCGGAGATCATGTACACCTCGCCGTGCGCGAAGTTGATCATGCCGATGATGCCATAGACCATTGTGTAGCCGATGGCGATCAGGCCGTAGACCGACCCGAGGGTCAGGCCGTTGACCAGTTGCTGCAGGAAAATACCATCCATAACGCAATCTCACCTGATTGAGATTGCACGAGCGCCGACCACGCAGGGCCCGGATGCAGCGGCCCTCGCAGCGCAGAACTGTGCACATCTACTGACAATGACAGGTACCGCGGGGCAGCGGCCCGGGGCGTCGCGCGCCCGGGCCGGAGGCCGTTGTTATTGTTGTTTTTCCAGCTGGTGGTACTTGCCGTTGGCATCCCACTGGTAGACCACGTAGTCGGAGACGGTCAGGTCGCCCTTGCTGTCCCACTTCTTCTCGCCCATGACGGTCTTGACCGGGTTGGCCTTGAGCCACTTGGCGGCGTCCTCGCCCTTGTTCGACTTGGCGCCGTTGAACGCGGCGGCCAGGGCCTGGACCGAGGCGTAGGCATACAGGGTGTAGCCTTCTGGCTCGGTGCCGTTCTTGCGGAACTCCTCGACCACCGCCTTGCTGTCGGGCAGCAGGCGCGGGTCGGCGCCGAAGGTCATGTACACGCCGTTGGTGTACTGGGCGCCGCCGGCGGTGGCCACCAGTTCGTCGGTGACGATGCCATCGTCGGACATGAACGCCACGTCCTTCAGGCCCTGCTCGCGCAGCTGGCGTACCAGCGGGCCGGCCTCCGGGTGCAGGCCGCCGAAGTAGACGACATCGGCACCTGCGGCGCGGATCTTGGTGACCACGGCGCTGAAGTCTTTCTCGCCGCGGGTCAGGCCCTCGTACAGCACCGGGGTGACGCCGCGCTTGACCAGCTGCGCCTTGGTCGCGTCGGCCAGGCCCTGGCCATAGGTGTCCTTGTCGTGCAGCACCACCACCTTCTTGCCCTTGAGCACGTCGACGATGTAGTTGCCGGCGACGATGCCCTGCTGGTCGTCACGGCCGCACATGCGGAACATGGCGTTCAGGCCGCGCTCGGTGACCTGTGGGTTGGTTGAGCCTGGAGTGATGGCGATCACCCCGGCCTCGTCGTAGACCTCGGAGGCCGGGATGGTGTTGGAGGAGCAGAAGTGGCCGACCACGCCGATCACCTTGTCCTGGTCGACCAGGCGGTTGGCCACGGCCACGGCCTGCTTGGGCTCGCAGGCGTCATCGCCCTTGACCAGGACGATCTTCTCGCCGTTGACGCCGCCGGCCTTGTTGATCACGTCGGCCGCGGCCTGCGCACCTTTCATGTACTGCTCGCCAAACGCTGCGTTGGCTCCGGTCATCGGGCCCGCGACGCCGATCTTGATGTCGGCCTGAACATACGAAGAAACACCCAGTGCGGTGGCTACAGCCAGTGCCAGGAAACCTTTCTTGTAAAACGTCTGCGACATGAGGTGGTGCTCCTAGAATATTTTTTTTGGTTGGCACTACAACTTCTCAGCCCTCTGCTCCGAGCAAGGGCCGTGCCATTGGATTTGTCTTCTGGGAAAACACACTGTGAAGGGCGCGGGGATGCGACCGACGGCCTTTTCTTTATTGAGCGTGCAACCGTCTGCCATGAGGCAAGCGCCACCGACACGCCTAGACAAGGAGCAACCGTCGAGTGCCATCATTGCAACCCTGGCAAGTGTTAACGTGCAACCACGCTGTAACAGCGGACGTCACCGAACTGCACACCACTGGTGCGCGACTGCTACAGGGAGCACTGTTTGAAGGCTAGCTGGCGCACGGAAAATTACCTGCTCGGCCACCAGGTGTAGGTTGCCTGTAGGAGCCGGCTTGCCGGCGAAGAGGCACATCAAAGCCGCAAAGGCTGGCACAATACCCAGCATTGCCCGCCCTGGAGCTTCCCCCTGATGAGCGAGAGCGCATTCGCCGAGCGCATCGTGCACAACCTGCTCGACACCGACTTCTACAAACTGACGATGATGCAGGCCGTGCTGCACAACTACCCGGACGCCGATGTCGAATGGGAGTTTCGTTGCCGCAATGGCGAGGACCTGCGCCCCTACCTGGGCGAGATCCGCCACCAGCTCGAGCTGCTCGCCGAGCTCACCCTGGATGACAGCCAGCTGGCCTTCCTCGAGCGCATCAGCTTCCTCAAGCCGGACTTCCTGCGCTTTCTGCGCCTGTTCCGCTTCAACCTGCGCTATGTGCGTATCGGCATCGACAACGACCAGCTGTTCCTGCGCCTGAAAGGCCCATGGCTGCACGTGATCCTGTTCGAGGTGCCGCTGTTGGCGATCATCAGCGAAGTGCGCAACCGCCACCTGCATCCGCGCATGCGCCTGAGCGAAGCCCGCGACCAGCTGCACCGCAAGTTCGACTGGCTGCGCGCCCACGCCAGCGCCGACGAGCTGGCCGAACTGCAGGTGGCCGACTTCGGCACCCGCCGGCGCTTCTCCAGCCGGGTGCAGGCCGAGGTGGTGCAGGTGTTGCGCGATGACTTCCCGGGGCGCTTCGTCGGCACCAGCAACGTCGACCTGGCCTGGAAACTGGACATCAAGCCGCTGGGCACCATGGCCCACGAATGGATCATGGCCCACCAGCAGCTCGGCCCACGGCTGATCGATAGCCAGATCGCCGCGCTGGACTGCTGGGTCCGCGAGTACCGCGGCCTGCTCGGCATCGCCCTGACCGACTGCATCACCATGGATGCCTTCCTGCGCGACTTCGACCTGTACTTCGCCAAGCTGTTCGACGGCCTGCGCCACGACTCGGGCGACCCAGTACAGTGGGCGGAAAAAGCCATCGCCCATTACCAGAAGCTCGGCATCGACCCGATGACCAAGACCCTGGTGTTCTCCGATGGCCTGAACCTGACCCGCTCGCTGGAAATCTTCCGCGCCCTGCGTGGGCGCATCAATGTCAGCTTCGGCATCGGCACCAACCTGACCTGTGACATTCCCGGCGTGGCGCCCATGAGCATCGTGCTTAAAATGACCGACTGCAACGGCTCGCCGGTGGCGAAGATCTCCGACGAAGCCGCCAAGACCCAGTGCCGCGACGCCAACTTCGTCGCCTATATGCGCCACGTATTCAAAGTCCCCAGCAAGGAGTAACCCATGCAAGCCGTACAGCAAGAGATTGCCCAGGCACTGAAGGTGCAGCCGCCGTTCGCCGATGCCGCCGCGCTGGAGACGGAAGTCGCCAGGCGCGTGGCGTTCATCAAGGACTGTCTGGCCAATGCCCGGCTCAAGACCCTGGTGCTGGGCATCAGTGGCGGTGTCGACTCGCTGACCGCCGCCCTGCTCGCCCAGCGCGCCATCAACGAACTGCGCGCCGAAACCGGCGACAAGGCCTATACCTTCATCGCCGTGCGCCTGCCGTACCATGTGCAGCACGACGAGCACGACGCCCAGGCCTGCCTGGACGTGATCAAGGCCGACGAGGTGCACACCATCGACATCGCCCCAGCCGTAAAGGCCTTGGCGGCGGAGGTCGAGGAACTGAAAAACGGCTCGCCGACCCTGGTCGACTTCGTCGTCGGCAACGTCAAGGCGCGCACGCGCATGGTCGCCCAGTACACCGTCGCCGGTGCCCGTGCTGGCCTGGTGATCGGCACGGACCATGCGGCCGAAGCGGTAATGGGCTTCTTTACCAAGTTTGGTGATGGTGCCTGCGACCTGGCGCCGCTGAGCGGGCTGGTGAAGAAGCAGGTGCGGGACATCGCGCGCAGCTTTGGCGCGCCGGAATCGCTGGTGGAGAAAGTACCGACCGCAGACCTGGAAGATCTCGAACCGGGCAAGCCGGACGAAGCGTCCCACGGCGTGACCTACCAGCAGATCGACGCCTTCCTGCACGGTGAGTCGGTGAGCCAGGAGGCGTTCGACATCATCGTCGCCACCTATCGCAAGACCCAGCACAAGCGCGAACTGCCGTTCGCCCCTTGATCAGGTGTAGAAACAATTGTGGGAGCGGCGGTGCGCCGCCGCTCCCACAGGGCATTGCGTCAGGTTTTGATTACTTGACGACGACCTTGCCCTTCATCATCGAGATGTGGCCCGGGAAGGTGCAGAAGAAGCTGTAGTCGCCGCCGGCTTCCAGCTTGGCGGTGTCGAGCTTGATGGTGTCTTTTTCGCCGGCGCCGATCATCTTGGTGTGGCCGATGATCGCGGCGTTGTCGGCCTTGATGTAGTCCTTGTCCAGGCCTTGCGACATGCCTTCGGTCGCGATGGCCTGCATATCAGCGGTCTTGCTGATGACCAGGTTGTGGCCCATGACGTTCTTCGGCAGGCTGCCACCGTGGGTCAGTTCGATCTCGACGGTCTTGCAGCTCTTGTCGATGGTGAATTCCTTGGTGTTGAACGACATCTGGTCGGTCGAGTCGACAGTCACCTTGCAGTCGGCGGCAAAGACGGAGGCGCTGGCGAGGGTCAGCAGGGATACCGCTACAGCTTTCGCAAACATCATGAATCTCCTTGGCAGGGTTTTATCAATTGCGAGATTGCCTGAAACCGGAACGCCCGTCCCTGATATGGGTCAAGAGCCGTCAAGTGGCCAGGCAGTAAATTTGTTCAATAGATTGTATACAACCAATCAAAGTGCACATCATGCCCTCTTGATAGACGATGGGACAACCTCTCATTTAGGAGTTGAATGAAATGTCCCTTGCCAGTTTCATGAACAGCCTGCTCGCCGCCTATGCCCACGGTGCCAGTGGCGCCATCTGCGAGTTCGCCCGCCCCGAATGATCTGCTTGGAAGCGACAGGCATGCGCCTTACCCTGTGCGCGCATGTAAAGGGAGATAAGCAATGCCTGTACGTTCCGTTTGTGTCTTCTGTGGCGCCAGTATCGGTGCCAACCCTGCCTACCGTGAAGCGGCCATCGCTCTCGGCCAGGCCATCGCCCGCCGCGGCCTGACCCTGGTCTACGGCGGTGGCGCGGTCGGCCTGATGGGCACCGTCGCCGACGCCGCGCTGGCCGCCGGTGGCGAAGTCATCGGCATCATTCCGCAGAGCCTGATGAACGCCGAGATCGGCCACAAGGGCCTGACCCGCCTGGAAGTGGTGGACGGCATGCATGCGCGCAAGGCGCGCATGGCCGAGCTCAGCGACGCCTTCATCGCCCTGCCCGGTGGCCTGGGCACGCTGGAGGAATTGTTCGAGGTATGGACCTGGGGGCAACTGGGCTATCACGCCAAGCCGCTGGGGCTACTGGATGTGAATGGCTTCTATGAAAAGCTCAGTGGTTTCCTCGACCATATCGTCGAAGAGGGCTTCGTGCGCCCACAGCACCGGGCGATGCTGTTGCTCGGGGAGCAACCAAATGAACTGCTGGACGGGATGGAGCAATTCGTCGCGCCGGTGGCGCCGAAGTGGGTCGACAAGAAACCGGATTGAACGCTAAGGGGACCGCTTTGCGGTCCTTTCGCGGCACAAGGCCGCTGCTACAGGGCAATGCGCTCACCTGTAGGAGCGGCCTTGTGCCGCGAAAGGGCCGCAACGCGGCCCCGTGCATGATCAGCGCGGAATGACCGGCTGACGCGGCTTCTTGCCCTTGCCGCCACCACCCTTGGCCGCTTCCTTGCGCTCCTTGGCCGCCTGCTGGTTGCGGGCGAACGCCTCGGCCTTGGCCTTCTCGCGCTTGTCCCACGGCTTGCTGCCATCGCTGGCGCGTGGCGGCAGGCCGCTGTGCTGGGTGAGGATCTTCTGGTCCTTGCCCACCTTGTGGCTGCCGGCCGGGGTCGAGTTCTTGCGCCGGGCACTTTGGTAGCTATCGGTCTGCGGCTGGTGCAGCGGGATCAGCTGGTGCTTGCCCGGCCCGATCAGGTCGGCACGGCCCATGCGCTGTAGCGCTTCACGCAGCATCGGCCAACCTTTCGGGTCGTGGTAGCGCAGGAACGCCTTGTGCAGGCGACGCTGCTCCTCGCTCTTGACGATCTCAACCCCTTCGCTCTTGTAGGTGACCTTGCGCAGCGGGTTCTTGCCCGAGTGGTACATGGCCGTGGCCGAGGCCATGGGCGAGGGATAGAACGCCTGCACCTGGTCGGCGCGGAAGCCGTTGCCCTTGAGCCACAAGGCCAGGTTCATCATGTCTTCGTCGGTGGTGCCCGGGTGGGCGGCGATGAAGTACGGGATCAGGTACTGCTCCTTGCCCGCCTCTTTCGAGAACTTCTCGAACATGCGCTTGAAGCGGTCGTAGGTGCCGATCCCCGGCTTCATCATCTTGTCCAACGGACCACGCTCGGTATGCTCCGGGGCAATCTTCAGGTAGCCACCGACATGGTGGGTGACCAGCTCGCGCACGTACTCCGGCGATTCCACCGCCAGGTCGTAGCGCAGGCCCGAGGCGATCAGGATCTTCTTCACCCCCGGCAGTGCGCGAGCCTTGCGGTACAGCTCGATCAACGAGCTGTGGTCGGTGTTGAGGTTCTCGCAGATGCCCGGGAACACGCACGACGGCTTGCGGCAGTGCTTCTCGATGTCATGGCTCTTGCAGGCGATGCGGTACATGTTGGCGGTCGGCCCGCCAAGGTCGGAGACCACGCCGGTGAAGCCCGGCACCTTGTCGCGCATTTCCTCGATCTCGTGCAGGATCGACTCGTGCGAGCGGTTCTGGATGATCCGCCCTTCGTGCTCGGTGATCGAGCAGAAGGTGCAGCCACCGAAGCAGCCACGCATGATGTTGACCGAGAAGCGGATCATCTCGTAGGCCGGGATGCGCTCCTTGCCATAGGCCGGGTGCGGGATGCGCGCGTACGGCATGCCGAACACGTAGTCCATTTCCTCGGTGGTCATGGGAATGGGTGGCGGGTTGAACCACACATCCACCTCGCCATGCTTCTGCACCAGGGCGCGGGCGTTACCCGGGTTGGTCTCCAGGTGCAGCACGCGGTTGGCGTGGGCATAGAGCACCGGGTCATTGCGCACCTTCTCGAACGACGGCAGGCGGATGACCGATTTCTCGCGGGTCACGCTCGGGCTGTCGAGGATCTGCACCACCTTGGCTTCGTTCGGGTCTTGCTGGTCGCCCTTGGCCTGCTCGATGGCGCAGGCCTGGGTGTCCTGGGTGTTCACATAGGGGTTGATGATCTTGTCGACCCGGCCCGGGCGGTCGATGCGGGTGGAGTCGATCTCGAACCAACCCTCGGGGGTGTCACGGCGCACGAAGGCGGTGCCGCGAATATCGGTGATGCTTTCGATACGCTCGCCCTGGGACAGGCGCTGGGCCACCTCGACGATGGCGCGCTCGGCGTTGCCGTACAGCAAGATGTCGGCGCTGGCGTCGATCAGGATCGAATGGCGGACCTTGTCCTGCCAGTAGTCATAGTGGGCGATGCGGCGCAGCGAGGCCTCGATGCCGCCGAGCACGATCGGCACATGCTTGTAGGCTTCCTTGCAGCGCTGGCTGTACACCAGGCTGGCGCGGTCCGGGCGTTTGCCGGCCAGGCCGCCAGGGGTGTAGGCGTCGTCGGAGCGGATCTTCTTGTCCGCGGTGTAGCGGTTGATCATCGAGTCCATGTTGCCCGCGGCCACGCCGAAGAACAGGTTCGGCTCGCCGAGCTTCATGAAGTCGTCTTTGGACTGCCAGTTGGGCTGGGCGATGATGCCTACACGAAAGCCCTGGGCTTCGAGCAGGCGGCCGATGATGGCCATGCCGAACGAGGCATGGTCGACGTAGGCATCCCCGGTCACGATGATGATGTCGCAGGAATCCCAGCCGAGCTGATCCATCTCCTCCCTGCTCATGGGCAGGAAAGGCGCCGGCCCGAAGCATTCGGCCCAGTACTTGGGATAGTCGTAGAGTGGTTTGGCTGCTTGCATGTCAGTGACCGGTTCTGGTGTGCAGGAAAATCGCGGGCGCGGAATATAGCACAAATTTTGACCAAATCCGACGGTGATGGTCGGATTCATGGGCGAGCGATACCAGCCTGCTCGCCGGCAAGCCGGCTCCTGCATCCACCCATAGGAGCCGGCTTGCCGGCGAAGCGGCCAGTGGCTTATTCGTCGTCGTCGAAGTTGTACATGCCCGGCGCGAGATTCTCGAAGCGGGTGTACTTGCCGATGAACGCCAGGCGGATAAAGCCGATGGGGCCGTTACGCTGCTTGCCGATGATGATCTCGGCCACGCCCTTGTGCTCGGTCTCGGGGTGATACACCTCGTCGCGGTAGACGAACATGATCACGTCGGCGTCCTGCTCGATCGCACCGGATTCACGCAAGTCGGAGTTCACCGGGCGTTTGTTCGGGCGCTGCTCCAGGGAGCGGTTGAGCTGCGACAGGGCGATCACCGGGCAGTTGAATTCCTTGGCCAGGGCTTTCAACGAGCGGGAGATCTCGGAAATCTCGTTGGTCCGGTTGTCGCCGGCAGAGCCTGGAATCTGCATCAACTGCAGGTAGTCGACCATGATCATGGCGATCTCGCCGTGTTCACGGGCCAGGCGCCGGGTACGCGCGCGCATTTCCGACGGGCTGATGCCGGCGGTATCGTCGATGAACAACTTGCGATCGTTGAGCAGGTTCACCGCCGAGGTCAGGCGTGGCCAGTCGTCGTCGTCCAGCTGGCCGGAACGCACCTTGGTCTGGTCGATGCGCCCGAGCGAGGAGAGCATACGCATGACCAGCGACTCACCTGGCATCTCGAGGGAAAACACCAGTACCACCTTGTCGCTGCGCAGCACGGCGTTTTCCACCAGGTTCATGGCGAAGGTGGTCTTGCCCATCGACGGACGGCCGGCAACGATGATCAGGTCGGCCGGCTGCAGGCCGCTGGTCTTCTCGTCCAGGTCGGTGTAGCCGGTGGAGATGCCGGTAATGTCGCTGTCGGAGTTGAACAGCGTGTCGATGCGGTCGATGGCCATGGTCAACAGCTCGTTGACCCCCACCGGGCCGCCGGTCTTCGGCCGCGCTTCGGCGATCTGGAAGATCTGCCGCTCGGCGTCGTCGAGGATCTCCTCGGCATTGCGCCCTTGCGGGTTGAAGGCGTTGTCGGCGATGTCGGTACTGATGCTGATCAGCTGGCGCAGCGTGGCCCGCTCGCGAATGATCGCGGCGTAGGCCTTGATGTTGGCCACCGACGGGGTGTTCTTGGCCAGCTCGGCCAGGTAGGCCAACCCGCCGACCTGGGTCGACAGGCCTTCCTTGTCCAACTGCTCGTGCAACGTGACCACGTCGAACGGCTGGTTCTGGTCCGCCAGCTTGTGGATGGCGCGGAAGATCAGGCGATGGTCATGCCGGTAGAAGTCACCGTCCGAAACCTGGTCCAGCACCCGCTCCCAGGCGCTGTTCTCCAGCATCAGGCCACCGAGCACGGCCTGTTCGGCCTCGATGGAATGCGGCGGCACCTTCAGCGCAGCGGTTTGCAGGTCGAGCTGTTCGGAGGTAGTGATCTCGTTCATGGCCACGAAAAAATTCTGGAAGATGAAAAAGACAAAGGGCACGGCCTGTAGGAAACAGGACCGTGCCCGATGTTAACCGCCTGACCCACCAGGGGCCAGTCGATTAAAGCCGCTTAGGCAGCTACGACGACCACGCGTACGGTGGCTTCGACGTCGCTGTGCAGGTGCACGGCTACGTCGTATTCGCCAACCTGACGGATGGTGCCGTTCGGCAGACGAACTTCAGCCTTGGCCACTTCAACGCCGGAGGCGGTCAGGGCGTCAGCGATGTCGTGGGTGCCGATCGAACCGAACAGCTTGCCTTCGTCGCCAGCGGTGGCAGTGATGGTCACTTCCAGCTCGGCCAGTTGGGCAGCGCGGCTTTCAGCCGAAGCTTTCTTGTCTGCTGCAGCTTTTTCCAGCTCGGCGCGGCGCTCTTCGAACGCGGCCAGGTTGGCGGCGTTGGCAACGGTGGCCTTGCCGAACGGCAGCAGGTAGTTACGGCCGTAACCAGCCTTAACGTTTACTTTGTCGCCCAGGTTGCCCAGGTTGGCGACTTTTTCCAGCAGGATCAGTTCCATTTGGTAAAACCTCTTAACTTTTAACCTTCACCGTTCGCGGAGTCATCACCCTGTGAAGGGGACTTGCGACCGCGAAAATCAATCAGGCTGTCGACAATGGCCAGAACCACGAGCAACGGATAAATCAGCTGCATGAGCAGCGGTAGCGTCACGTACAGCCCCACCAGCCAGAAGCCGGCGAGTCGCCCCTGCGCCACCAACCCATGAACCAGGGCGATGGCTGCCAGCAGCAGCACCAGGCTGGAGGCCGATGCCAGCACGATGAACTGCGGCCCGAGAAACGGACCCAGTACCATCAGCGACACCAGTGCCAGCATGGGCACTTTCGGCAACCGCAGTTCGCGAAATTCGCGACCGAAGCCACCGGGGTTGTACAACGCCGCTTGCCAGTAACGCGCCAGCATCAACGCCAGCACACTGAACAACTGCAGCATTACCGCACTGGAGGCGATCAGCAACGGACTGATCAGCTCACCGGGCAGCACCGGCTTGCCTTCGAACTGCGGCAGGGCTTTTTCAAGCGCCTGGGCCAGCATTGCGAAGGTGTCACGCAGTACCACATCAAGGACCAGGCCATACAGCAATGCCAGCACGATGCTCGACAACAGTATCCGGGCCCAGCTGTGCTCGGCGCGCAATAGCGCGGCCAGCCCCAACGTTCCCAGAAACACCAGCAAGGTGCTTGGCTCGCCGAATACCCACATCGCCACGCCAGGCAAAAGGCCCCAGGCAATGACCGATGATGCATCCTTGAACCCGCGCCGCAGGAACACCAGGCTCCCGGCGGCGGCACTCAACCAGAACAGCAGCGGCAGTACCGCGCTGATGACCACCACGAGGGTGGCCTGCACACGACCGCGCATGATGAAACTAGCTAACGCTCGCATGCGTATCCCTTGCTACCTAGTCGACGACCCGGTCTCAGCGGCCGTGGCTGTCGGTGTAGGGCAGCAGGGCCAGGAAGCGGGCGCGCTTGATAGCGGTAGCCAGCTGACGCTGATAACGAGCTTTGGTACCGGTGATGCGGCTTGGAACGATCTTGCCGGTTTCGGATACGTAAGCTTTCAGGGTGTTGAGATCTTTGAAGTCGATCTCTTTCACGTCTTCAGCAGTGAAGCGGCAGAATTTACGACGACGGAAGAAACGTGCCATGTGATTGGCTCCTCAAGAAGGTCCGTGGATTACTCGTCAGCGTTGTCGCTGTTGTCGCTGTCATTGCTGTCGTCGCCATCGGCGCCATCAGCATTTTCAGGACGTTCACGACGCTCACGGCGCTCGCTGCGGTTCTCTTCGGCCTTGAGCATCTCGGACGGGCCGGTGACGGCTTCGTCGCGACGGATGACCAGGTTACGGATCACGGCATCGTTGTAGCGGAAGTTGTCTTCCAGCTCGGCCAGGGCCTTGCCGGTGCACTCAACGTTCAGCATCACGTAGTGAGCCTTGTGAACATTGTTGATTGCGTAGGCCAGCTGACGGCGGCCCCAGTCTTCCAGGCGGTGGATCTTGCCACCATCTTCTTCGATCAGCTTGGTGTAACGCTCAACCATGCCGCCGACTTGCTCGCTCTGGTCCGGGTGAACCAGGAAGATGATTTCGTAATGACGCATGAATGCTCCTTACGGGTTAGTAGTCTGCCAGCAACCTGGTCAGACAAGGAGTGAATGACACTGTATGTCTTGCCCTGAGCGAAGGCGCATGCGCGCCTGCCAACTCGGCAAGGGGCGCAATTGTAGAGAAGGCCGCAGGGACAAGCAAGGTGATTGGCGATTATTTGAACAACCCGGCATCGATCGTTCTTGTAGGAGCCAGCCTTGCTGGCGAAACAGGCACCACAGTGCATGGCACCGGCTACGCCGGTGTTCGCCGGCAAGGCCGGCTCCTACAGAGATAACGCCAGCTTTCAGGTTTTCTGACGCTGACGCACGGCCTCGAACAGACACACCCCGGTGGCCACCGAGACGTTCAGGCTGCTGACACTGCCGCCCATCGGCAGCTTCACCAGGAAGTCGCAGTGCTCGCGGGTCAGGCGGCGCATGCCCTTGCCTTCGGCGCCCATGATCATCACCAGCGGGCCGGTCAAGTCCTGCTGGTAGATCTCCTGCTCGGCCTCACCGGCGGTGCCGACCACCCACAACCCGCGCTGCTGGAGTTTCTCCAGGGTACGGGCGAGGTTGGTCACGGCCACCAGCGGCATCACCTCGGCAGCGCCGCAAGCGACCTTGCGCACCACGCCGGTGAGCGTGGCCGACTTGTCCTTGGGAATCACCACCGCGGTGGCGCCGGCAGCATCGGCGGTGCGCAGGCAGGCGCCAAGGTTGTGCGGATCGGTGACACCATCGAGCACCAGGATCAGCGGCGGGGTTTCGCTGCGCTCGAGCAACTCGTCAAGCATCGCTTCGCCCCACACCTGGCTCGGGCTCACCTCGGCGACCACGCCCTGGTGCACACCCTCGACCCAGGCATCGAGCTCGCGGCGCTCGGCCTGGCCGACCTGCACGCGGTTCTGCGCGGCCAGCTCCAGCAACGCCTGGATACGCGGTTCGCTACGCCCCTCGGAGAGCCAGATCTGCTTGACCCGCTTGGGGTGGTGTTGCAGCAGCGCCTGGACGGCGTGCACGCCGTAGATCTTTTCCAGCTGACTCATGACTTGCTCTTGCCCTTACGTGGCGCGCCGGATTTCGACGGCCCCTTGCGATGCTTGGTCTTGCCCGACGCCTTGGCGCCCTTCTCCGGCTTGCTGCCGGCATGGCGCGCTTCGCCCATCAGGGCCTTTTTCATTTCGCGGCTCTTGCGCACTTCGGCGTTGCGCTGCACGGCGTCTTTCGGGAAGTACGCCTCGGCGGCCTCGCTCTTGCGGCTGCGCGGCTTGGGCGAAATCTTCGCCTCGGACGCTGGGGCAGGCTCGGACACAGCCTTGCCGGCTGCAGCAGCCTTGCCTGCGGCGGCGGGCTTGCGGCCGACCGGCGCGTTGACCGTGGCTTCGGACATTTCGAAGTCGATCTTGCGCTGCTCGAGGTCGACGCGCATGACCTTGACTTCCACGGTGTCGCCCAGGCGGAAGCTGCGGCCACTGCGCTCACCCGACAGGCGGTGGTGCACCGGGTCGAAGTGGTAGTAGTCGCCCGGCAAGGCGCTGACGTGGACCAGGCCCTCGACATAGATATCGGTCAGCTCGATGAACAGGCCAAAACCGGTCACCGCGGTGATCACCCCGGGGAAGGTCTCGCCCACGCGGTCGCGCATGTATTCGCACTTGAGCCAGTTGACCACGTCGCGGGTGGCCTCGTCGGCGCGACGCTCGGTCATCGAGCACTGCTCGCCCATCTGCTCCAGGCTGTTCTCGTCGTACGGGTAGATACGCGCCTTGGGGATGCTCATGGCGCCGGCACGCTTGACGTGCGGGGTGTCGACCTTGGAGCGGATCACGCTGCGAATGGCACGGTGCACCAACAGGTCCGGGTAGCGGCGGATCGGCGAGGTGAAGTGGGTGTAGGCCTCGTAGTTCAGGCCGAAGTGGCCGTTGTTCTCGACGCTGTACACCGCCTGGCTCAGCGAGCGCAGCATGACGGTCTGGATCAGGTGGAAGTCCGGGCGTCCGGCGATGCTCGCCAGCAGGGCCTGGTAATCCTTGGGCGACGGGTCCTTGCCCTTGTGCAGGGTCAGGCCCAGCTCGCCGAGGAAGGCGCGCAGTTTTTCCAGGCGCTCCGGCGGCGGGCCGTCGTGCACGCGGTACAGCGCTGGCACATTGTGCTTTTGCAGGAACTCGGCGGTGGCGACGTTGGCCGCCAGCATGCACTCCTCGATCAGCTTGTGGGCGTCGTTGCGCACGGTCGGACGAATTTCGTCGATCTTGCGGTCATCGCCGAAGATGATCCGGGTTTCCTGGGTTTCGAAATCGATCGCACCGCGGGTATGGCGGGCATCGACCAACACCTTGTAGAGGTTGTACAGGTTCTTCAGGTCCGGCAGGACCTCCTTGTACTCCTCGCGCAGCGCCTTGCCCTCACGGGTACGAGCATGCTCGAGCATGCTGCTGACCTTGTTGTAGGTCAGGCGCGCATGGGAGTGGATGACGCCTTCGTAGAACTGGTAGTCGACCATCTGACCGGCCTTGTTCATGGTCATTTCGCAAACCATGGCCAGACGATCGACGTGCGGGTTCAGCGAGCACAGGCCGTTGGACAGTTCCTCGGGCAACATCGGGATCACCCGCTCGGGGAAGTACACCGAGTTGCCGCGCTGCTGGGCCTCGACGTCCAAGGCCGAACCCAGGCGCACGTAGCTGGACACGTCGGCGATCGCCACGTACAGGCGCCAGCCACCGGAGAACAGGCGCAGCTTGCCCAGGGGTTCGCAGTAGACGGCGTCGTCGAAGTCGCGGGCGTCCTCGCCATCGATGGTGACGAACGGCAGGTGGCGCAGGTCGACGCGCCTCTCCTTGTCCTTCTCCTCGACCTCGGAGCGGAACTTGCGCGCTTCCTTGATCACGTCCTTGGGCCAGACATGCGGGATGTCGTAGCTGCGCAGGGCGATGTCGATCTCCATGCCCGGGGCCATGTAGTTGCCGATCACCTCGACCACGTCACCCTGCGGCTGGAAACGCGGGGTTGGCCAGTGGGTGATCTTGATCGAAACGAACTGACCGATCTTCGCCCCACCGTTGCGCCCGGCGGTGACCAGCACTTCCTGCTGGATCTTCGGGTTGTCCGGGGTCACGTAGCCGATGCCGCCTTCTTCGAAGTAGCGGCCGACCACGCTTTCGTGGGCACGGGAGATGACTTCGACCAGCACGCCTTCGCGCCGGCCACGACGGTCGACGCCAGAGACGCGGGCCAGGCCACGGTCGCCGTCGAACACCAGGCGCATTTGCGCCGGGCTGAGGAACAGGTCCTCGCTGCCGTCGTCGGGGATCAGGAAGCCAAAGCCATCGCGGTGGCCGGAGACACGGCCGCAGATCAGGTCGAGCTTGTCCACCGGGGCATAGGTGCCGCGCCGGGTATAGATGAGCTGACCGTCACGCTCCATCGCGCGCAGGCGGCGACGCAGGGCTTCAATTTGGTCTTCTTCATAAAGACCGAATTCTTCGGCCAGCTGTTCGCGGGCTGCCGGTTCGCCGCGGTCGGCGAGGCGCTGCAGGATCAGCTCACGGCTAGGAATAGGATTGTCGTATTTTTCCGCTTCGCGAGCGGCCTCGGGATCGAGGGATTGCCAATCGGCCATCAGAAGGGGTTCACCTTGGGGTATATAGATAGGAATTCTGGCATAGGCGTATTGAAACCGGAAATCTCAGCCTTGGACAGCCCCGACACGGTGCTTGGCGAGCGACAATAGGCCTGCGGAATCAACAAGTTGAATTTTTTGAGATTTTTTTTGATCGGGGGCTTTACAGGCATCAGGAGCGTCCGTATAGTGCGCACCACAACGACGGACAACCCCGAAGTTGTAGTAGAGATCAACGACGCTGTAAAGCCTCTTTAATCTCGAATGTGTGCCCAGGTGGCGGAATTGGTAGACGCGCTGGTTTCAGGTATCAGTGGCTTAACGGCCGTGGAAGTTCGAGTCTTCTCCTGGGCACCAAAATTTTTCAAGTAACAGATGACCAAGGATCTGTTACTACTGTGTGAAAGCGTACGATAGTCGCCTTCGACAGATGATGCAAAGCTTTGCCCAGGTGGCGGAATTGGTAGACGCGCTGGTTTCAGGTATCAGTGACTTAACGGTCGTGGAAGTTCGAGTCTTCTCCTGGGCACCATACAAAAACCCACTAGCTTGCTAGTGGGTTTTTTCTTGCCTGCGTTTTTTTGCAGGCAACCAAAGCCCTCTCCTACAAACTCATGAATTTCCCGTCATGCGCCCATTTGAGAAACGATTTCGTTTACCATTGTTTCC
This sequence comes from Pseudomonas sp. RIT623, assembly GCF_004519305.1. Taxonomy (GTDB): domain Bacteria; phylum Pseudomonadota; class Gammaproteobacteria; order Pseudomonadales; family Pseudomonadaceae; genus Aquipseudomonas. The sequence continues at coordinate 41,367 of NZ_SOZA01000007.1, forward strand.
AAATATGTAGCCGTAAGCGAGGAAGTACCCGCATGACGATCCGCCCGCAACCGCTGATGCGCACCCTGGCCGCTGCAGTTCTGAGCCTGGTGATCGGCGCTCCGGCCGCCCTGGCAGACGACCCCGTCACGTTGACGATGTACAACGGCCAGCACAAGGAAATCGGCGAAGCCATAGCCAAGGCCTACGAGGCCAAGACCGGCATCCACATCAATATCCGCAAGGGCAGCAGCAACCAGCTGGCCAGCCAGATCATCGAGGAAGGCGCGCGCTCGCCGGCCGACATCATCTACACCGAGGAATCCCCGCCCCTGAACAACCTGGGCGAGCTGGGCCTGCTGGCGAAGATCGATGACGCCACCGCGAACATGATGCCCAAGGAATATGTAGGCGCCAACGGCACCTGGATGGGCATCACCGCCCGCACCCGCATCGTGGTGTTCAACCCGAAGAAGATCGACGAGAAAGACCTGCCGACGACGGTGATGGACTTCGCCGGCCCTGAATGGGACGGACGCGTCGGCTATGTCCCCACCAGCGGCGCCTTCCAGGAACAGGCCGTGGCCATCCTGAAGATGCACGGGCGCGAAGCCACCGAGGAATGGCTGACCGGCCTGAAAGCCTTCGGCAAGACCTACACCAACAATATGGTTGCCCTCAAGGCCGTGGAAAAAGGCGAAGTGGCCGCGGTACTGGTGAACAACTACTACTGGTATGCCCTTGAGCGCGAGCGCGGCAAGCTGGACTCCAAGCTTTACTACTTGGCCGATGGCGATGCCGGCAACCTGGTCACCGTTTCCGGCGCCGCGGTGGTCAAGGCCAGCAAACACCCCAAGCAAGCCCAGGCCCTGCTCAACTGGATGGCCAGTGAAGAAGGCCAGCGCGTGATCACCCAGACCACCGCCGAGTATCCACTGCACAAGGGCATGGTCTCCGATCGTGGCCTGAAGCCATTCGACGAACTGCGCCCACCGCAGATCTCGCCAGCCGACCTGGGCAACGCCGAGGAGGCCATCGAGCTCGAACGTGAGGTTGGCCTGCTCTGATGACCGCCGCCCTGCCCTCGCCCGCCCTGGCCCGCTTCGTTCCACGGCGCAAGCGCCCATCCGTCTGGGTGGTACTGCCCGTGCTGTTCCTGGTGGCCATGAGCGTGCTGCCCTTGCTGTACGTCGGGCTCAAGGCCTGGGATGCCGGCTGGCACGAGGCGCTGCGCCTGCTGTGGCGCCCGTTCGTCTGGGGCCTGCTGCGCAATACCCTGCTGCTGATGGTCGGCGTCACCGCGCTGTGCCTGGTGGTCGGCGTGGCCCTGGCCTGGCTGCTGGAGCGCAGCGACCTGCCGGGCCGTCGCCTGTGGGGCGTGGTGCTGTGCCTGCCGTTCGCCGTGCCGTCGTTCGTCAGCAGCTTCACCTGGGTGTCGCTGAGCTCGGACTTCGAAGGCCTCGGCGGGGCGATCCTGGTGATGGCGCTGTCCAAGTACCCGCTGGTGTTCCTGCCGGTGGCCGCCACCCTGCGCAACCTCGACACCGCGCTGGAAGAGTCTGCGCGCACCCTGGGCTGCAGCCGCTGGGGCGTATTCCACAAGATCACCCTGCCGCTGCTGTGGCCATCGATGCTCGGCGGCGCGCTGCTGATCGCCCTGCACATGCTGGTGGAGTTCGGCGCGCTGTCGATCCTCGGCTTGCAGACCTTCACCACGGCGATCTACCAGCAGTTCGAGCTGGAGTTCAGCAACGCCAATGCCGCGATGCTTTCGGCCGTGCTGCTGGCGCTGTGCCTGGCGATGCTGTGGCTGGAGCTGCGGGTGCGCGGCAAGGCCCGCCACGTGCGCATCGGCCAGGGCGTGGCGCGCCGCGCCCAGCCGCTGCGCCTGCGTGGCTGGATGCCCCTGGGGCAGCTGTTCTGCCTGGCGCTGGCGGTGCTGGGCAGCGGCATTCCGCTGGCGATGCTCGGCTACTGGCTGAGCGTCGGCTCGTCGGCGGCGTTCCCGGTTGCGGCCATCAGCAAGGCCCTGGTCACTTCGTTGTCGGTGTCGCTGGGTGGCGCCGGCTTCTGCGTGCTGCTGGCATTGCCGATCAGCTTCCTGGTGGTGCGCTACAAGGGGCGCCTGGCGATCTGGGCCGAACGCCTGCCATACCTGCTGCACGCCCTGCCCGGGCTGGTGATCGCGCTAACCCTGGTGTTCTTCGCCTTGCACTATGTGCCGGCGCTGTACCAGACCACCGCCTTGCTGATCCTGGCCTACGCGCTGCTATTCCTGCCGCTGGCCCAGTCGCCGGTGCGCACGGCGCTGAACAAGGCCTCGCCGAACCTGGAAGAGGCGGCGCGAACCCTGGGCGCGAGCAGCTTCGCGGCGTTCTGTCGGGTCACCCTGCCGATCATCTTCCCGGCGATGGCGGCGGCGTTCGCCTTGGTGTTCCTGGATGCGATGAAGGAACTGACCGCGACCTTGCTGCTCAGCCCCACCGGCATGACCACCTTGGCCACCGAGGTATGGGCGCATACCGCCAACGTCGAGTTCGCGGCGGCGGCGCCTTATGCGGCGTTGCTGATCGTGGTGTCGGGGCTGCCGGTGTACCTGCTGACTACGCGGATGTATCTGAACAAGGCGTGAGCCCCTGTTCGCCGGCAAGCCGGCTCCTACAGGTTTCGTGTAAGAGCCAGCTTGCCGGCGAACAGGGGTCTCGTGTAGGAGCCGGCTTGCCGGCGCACCTCAGGCCCTGAACTGCCCCAGGCTGGCGCGCAACTGCGCGGCCAGGTCATCCAGCACCTTGCTGCTGGCGGTGGTCTGCATCACCACCTCGGCCGAACGCTCGGCCTGAGCGTGGATGGTTTCCACTCGCCCGCGCACCGCCTGCGCGCCATTGGCCTGCTGCTCCGCCGCGCGGGTGGCCAGGCCGATCGCCGCATGCACCTGCTCCACCGCAGCCTGCACCGATTGCTGACGCCGCTCGTTGTCGCGCAGCACCAGCAAGCCTTCGCTGGCCTGGCGCCCTGCCTGGCTGATGGTCGCCACCGCCTCCTTGGCGCCCTGCTGCAGGGCAGCGATGTGCGACTGGATGTCCCCGGTCGAACTCTGCGTCTTGCTCGCCAAGGCACGTACCTCATCGGCCACCACGGCGAAGCCACGCCCGGTCTCCCCCGCCCGCGCCGCCTCGATGGCCGCATTGAGCGCCAGCAAGTTGGTCTGCTCGGCGATGCCGTGGATCACCGTCAGCACCACCTCGATCTGCTCGCTCTGCTGGGCCAGCCGCTCGATCACCTGGGAACCGGTCTGCACCTCGCCGGCCAGGTTCTCGATCAGCCGCGCCAGCTGCGTGGTCGCCTGGCTGTTCTCATCGGTGGCCTGGCGAATGCCCACCACCTGCTGCAATGCCGCCTGCATGGCATGGCTCTCGGCCTGGGCCTCGTCAGCCATGCTCGACAGGTCGCGCAGGCTGGCAGCCACTTCGTCGCGCTGCAACGCGGCGGCGGCATCGGCCCCGGCGTTGCGCTGGGCCATGCTGTCGATCTCCACGCCAGTACGCTGGGCCACCTCGCCAGCTTCGCGGACGATGGGCTGCAGCTTGTCGACGAAGCGGTTGACCGCCGAGGCCATGTCGCCGATCTCGTCGCGGCTGTCGAGCTTGACGCGCTTGGTCAGGTCGCCCTCGCCGGCGGCCAGGTCGTTCAACGCGGCGATCAGCAGGCCAAGCTTGCTGAGTACACGGCGCCCGAGCACCACGGCCACCACCAGCAACACACCCAACCCTACCAGCACCAGGCCCAGGCCGATGCGCCAGCGTAGCTCGGCGGCGGCATCACGCACGGTCTGCGCGGTATTGGCCTGCATCGCCGTGGCGCTGTGCTGTGCTGTCTCCAGGCGCGCACGCAAGGCCTTGCCGCTGTCGGCGGCGGCGGCCACCAGGCTGTCCCCGACCAGTTGCTCGCCACTGGCGATCAAGGCCGCGAAGCGCTGATCGAGGGCCTTCAGTTCCTGGTCGATGCCCGCAGTGGACACGCCCATCAGCACCTTGCCGATCTCTGCGCCGTTGGGGTTGATCGACGCTTCGACGAAGTACACCGACGGATCCTTGCGCGCGGCATCCAGCACCTTGTCCAACGCGCGCTCACCCTGGCCCTTTTCCATCAATGCCTGGTTGATCGGGTTCTGCCGGTTGAGGTAGCGGGTCAGGTGCTGGCCCTGGACATCGTCGTAGATCACGAACAGCACATTGGGATTGCGCTGGGCACGGCGAGCGAAGTCCGAGAGCATCGGCACGTCGTTGTCCCAGATCGCCCGTGGCGCGACCGAGGCCAACAGATCGGCCATTTCATGGGCCGAGTCCCTGAGATTTTCCTCCAGCGTTGCGCGCAGCTGCTGCTGCTCATCCTGCAGACGGCTGGACAGGCCCGCACTCAAACGCTGGCGCGTACTGACCGAAAGGCTGTCGAGCCCAGCCCGGACATCCTCCCCGGCCTGTTCCAGTTCGCCAGCCAGTTTCTGGCTGTCATTGCCCAGGCGCGCCCCCAAATCGGCCTCCAAGGCGGTGACCGTGCTCCGCGTCAGTGCGACGGCAACCAGCACCTGCACCAGAAGAGCGATACCAAGCGCAACAAACACAGGCCGCAACAGGCGGCTTCGTAACAGTGAAAGGATGGCGGACACGTTGTAACCCTCGTGTTTCTGGGGCCATTACTTTGATGGCATTTACAGAAACTTCTTACAGCAAGGGTTGTGCCGGAGGCAGCAGGCATAAACGCCAAAGGGAAGCGCGAGGCAAGGCATTTGTGCGCGCACGCGGGCTGCCCACATGAAAACGCCGCGCCTCCTTGCGGGGGCGCGGCGTTCAGTCGGCTAGCGGGGTAGCTGATCAGGCGAACGGATGACGCAGCACGATGGTCTCGTTGCGGTCCGGGCCGGTCGAGATGATATCGATCGGCGCACCCACCAGCTCCTCGATGCGCTTGATGTAAGCGCGCGCGGCGGCTGGCAGTTGCTCCAGGGTTTTCACGCCCAGGGTCGATTCGCTCCAGCCTGGCATCTCTTCGTACACCGGCTCCAGGCCGATGTAGCTGTCGGCGTCGGAAGGCGCGTCGATGACGGTGCCGTTCTCGTTCTTGTAGCCCACGCAGATGTTGATGGTCTCCAGGCCGTCCAGCACGTCCAGCTTGGTCAGGCAGATGCCCGAGATGCTGTTGACGTCGATGGCGCGACGCAGGATCACGGCATCGAACCAGCCGCAGCGACGGGCACGGCCGGTGGTCGAACCGAACTCGTGGCCACGCTTGGCCAGGGTGGCGCCGGTCTCGTCGAACAGTTCGGTCGGGAACGGGCCGGAACCGACGCGGGTGGTGTAGGCCTTGGTGATGCCGAGGATGTAGTCCAGGTACATCGGGCCAACGCCGGAACCGGTGGAGATGCCGCCGGCGGTGGTGTTGGAGCTGGTGACGTACGGGTAGGTGCCGTGGTCGATGTCCAGCAGCGAGCCCTGGGCGCCTTCGAACATGATGTCCTTGCCGGCGCGGCGCAGGTTGTGCAGCTCGGCGGTGACGTCGAGCATCATCGGCTTGAGCTGCTCGGCGTAGGCCATGCACTCGTCCAGGGTCTGCTGGAAGTCGATGGCCGGCTCTTTGTAGTAATTGACCAGCTGGAAGTTGTGGTAGTCCAGCAGCTCACCGAGCTTGGCGGCGAAACGTTCGCGGTGGAACAGATCGCCGACGCGCAGGCCACGGCGAGCGACCTTGTCTTCGTAGGCTGGGCCGATGCCACGGCCGGTGGTGCCGATCTTGGCTTCGCCACGGGCCTTCTCACGGGCCTGGTCCAGCGCCACGTGGTAGGACAGGATCAGCGGCGCGGCCGGGCTGATGCGCAGGCGCTCACGCACCGGTACGCCCTTCTCTTCGAGCTTGGTGATTTCACGCATCAGGGCGTCCGGTGCAACGACCACGCCGTTGCCGATCAGGCACTGTACGCCTTCACGCAAGATGCCCGAAGGAATCAGGTGCAGAACGGTCTTCTCACCGTTGATCACCAGGGTGTGACCCGCGTTGTGGCCACCTTGGTAGCGCACTACGGCGGCAGCATGTTCGGTCAGCAGATCGACGATCTTGCCTTTGCCCTCATCACCCCACTGGGTGCCCAGGACGACGACATTCTTACCCATAACACTTGTCCTCATTCACGCAAACTTGGTTGCCGGCCCATTGCCGGCGCAGAATCTCAATGGGTCAGCGGCAGAACCTGCCAGCGCCCGTCTTGCTGAATCAATTGCCGATCACAATCCGCCTCGAGAGCAGCACTCAGCGGCTGGCCAGGCAGAGCCTGGACCACACGCTGGCCCTCGTTGCGCAACTGGCAGACCATCTGCCAGAGGGCCGCATCGCTGCTGTCGGGCATCCAGATGCCGCCAGTTGGCAATACGACCTCCGCTCGCCCCAGTGTGACCAGGGTCTTCAAATCCGTGGAGAAACCGGTGGCCGGGCGGGCCCGGCCGAAATCGGCGCCGATGTCGTCGTAGCGCCCGCCCTGGGCGATCGATTGACCCTCGCCCGGGACGAACACGGCGAACACCACGCCGGTGTGGTAGTGGTAACCGCGCAACTCGCCGAGGTCGAAGTACAGCGGCAACTGCGGGTAGCGCGCGGCCAGGCGGTCGGCGATCGCCAACAGGTCGTCCAGCGCCGCCAGCACGCTGGCTGGGGCGCGGCCCAGACGCACGCGGGCCTCGGCCAGCACCTCACGGCCACCACACAGCTCGCACAGGGCGCGCAGCATGTTGCCCAGGTCCTTGGGCAGGTCGGCGGTCAGCGCCTGCACTTCATCGACGGCCTTGCGCTGCAAGGCGTCGAACAGCTGCTGCTCGACCGCGCCGGACAGGTTGGCAGCACGGGCCAGGCCACGGTAGATACCGACATGGCCGAGGTCCATGTGCACATCCGCCACGTCGGTCAGCTGCAGCGTGGCGAGCATCAGGCTGATGATCTCGACATCGCTGGTCGGGCTGGCGTCGCCGTACAGCTCGGCGCCCAGCTGGATCGGGCTGCGCGAGGTGGACAAAGCACGTGGCTGGGCGTGCAGCACGCTGCCGGCGTAGCACAGGCGGCTCGGGCCTTCACGGCGCAGGGTGTGGGCGTCGATGCGCGCCACCTGCGGGGTGAAGTCGGCGCGGAAGCCCATCAGGCGGCCCGATTGCGGGTCGACCACCTTGAAGGTGCGCTGGTCCAGGTCCTGGCCGGCGCCGGTAAGCAGCGACTCCAGGTACTCGATATGCGGCGTGACGACCAGTTCGTAACCCCAACTCTGGAACAGGTCCAACACCTGGCGACGCGCGATTTCGATGCGCGCGGCTTCAGGTGGCAGTACTTCCTCGATGCCATCTGGCAGCAGCCAGCGGTCTACCGTTGCCATTACGCCATTTCCCCTCTGGTCCGGGCGGCCTGCCAGCTGGCGAGCCGTGAGTAAAGCAGGCATTGGCGCACAATAGCGGGCAGCACCGATCCCAGCGCAACCACCGTAGCCAATACCCTCGAATTGCCTTGCGTCCTGACCAAACCGTCAACAGGCCAGCGGCCAATCAACCTTGCAGACGCAAAAAAGCCGGGAATTTCCCGGCTGCCGCATCATACACCCCTTTTCATTCAGGATGCACCCCGCCTGGCATTTTAGCTGCCAGACGGGGCGTTCCCTCATGCGGGCGCCATCAGGGCTTGCTCTTGTCCAGGTAGCGGAAGAACTCGTTCTTCGCGTCCAGGACCAGCACGTCGCTCTTGCTGGAGAAGCTTTCGCGATAGGCCTTGAGGCTACGGTAGAACGCGTAGAAATCGGCGTCCTGGGTGTAGGCCTTGGCATAGATGGCCGCCGCCTGGGCGTCGCCATCACCGCGGGTCTCTTCCGCTTCACGGTACGCTTCGGCCAGCAGCACGCGGCGCTGACGGTCGGCGTCGGCACGAATACCTTCGGCCAGTTCGTTACCCTTGGCGCGGTGCTCGCGGGCCTCACGCTCACGCTCGGTGCTCATGCGGTCGAACACGCTGCGGTTGACTTCCTTCGGCAAGTCGATGGCCTTGACGCGCACGTCGACCACCTCGATGCCCAGCTCCTTGCTGGCCATGCGGTTCAGCGAAGCGGTGATGTCGGCCATCAGCGCGTCACGTTCACCGGAAACCACCTCGTGCAGGGTACGTTTACCGAACTGGTCACGCAGGCCGCTTTCCAGACGACGCGACAAGCGTTCGTCGGCGATCTGCTTCATGCCCGAGGTCGCGGTGTAGAAACGCTCGGCGTCCTTCACCCGCCACTTGGCATAGGCATCGACCATCACCGCTTTCTTCTCCAGCGTCAGGAAACGCTGGGTCGGGGCGTCGAGGGTCATCAGGCGGGCGTCGAACTTGCGCACCTGGTTCACGTAAGGAACCTTCACATGCAGGCCAGGCTGGACATCGGCCTTGACCACGCGACCGAACTGCAGCAGTACCGCGCGTTCAGTTTGCGAGACGATGTAGAAGCAGTTCCAGGCGACGATCGCCAGCACCACGGCGCCGATCAGGGCGAACAGCGATTTATTGCTCATCAGCGGCTCTCCCTGGAACGCAGCGGCGGTTGTGGTTGCAGGTCCTGGGCGGCGCGCGCGGCGGCGTCATTGACCGACGGCGAAACGCTGCTGACCGGCGCTGCAGGGTTGCTGCGGCTGCCTTCGACCATCTTGTCCAACGGCAGGTAGAGCAGGTTGTTCTGCCCGTCCTTGGCCGTGACCAGGACCTTGCTGGAGTTGCTGTAGACCTCCTGCATGGTGTCCAGGTACAGGCGCTGACGCGTGACTTCCGGCGCCTTGCGGTACTCGGTGACCAGCTTGCTGAAGCGATCGGCCTCACCCTTGGCGCGGGCGATGACTTCGTCGCGGTAGCCGTTGGCGTCCTCGATGATGCGCTGCGCCTGGCCACGGGCCTCCGGCACCACGCCATTGGCGTAGGACTCGGCCTGGTTGCGCGCACGCTGCTCGTCCTCACGGGCACGGATCACGTCGTCGAAGGCTTCCTGCACTTCACGCGGGGCTGCCGCGCTCTGTACGTTGACCTGGGTGACGGTGATACCGGTACGGTAGGTGTCGAGGAAACGCTGCAGACGCTCGCGGATGTCCACGGCCATCTGCTCGCGGCCTTCGGTCAGCACCTGGTCCATCGAGGTGGAACCCACCACGTGGCGCAGGGCGCTGTCGGTCGCATGCTGCAGGCTGACTTCCGGCTGGTCGACGTTGAGCACGAAGTCCTGCAGGTTGCTGATGCGGTACTGCACGGTCAGCGGCACTTCGACGATGTTCTCGTCTTCCGTGAGCATCTGCCCCTGCTTGGTGTAGGCCCGCTCGCGGGTCACGTTTTCCATGTACTTGCGGTCGATCGGCGGGAAATAGATATTCAGGCCGGGACCGACGGTCTCGTAGTACTTGCCGAAGCGCAGCACCACGGCCTGCTCCTGCTCGTCCACCACGTACACGGCGTTGTACAGCCAGATTGCCGCCAGAGCCGCCAGGCCGATGCCCAGCAGGCCGTAGCCGCCACCCTTGCCGATATTGCGGTCACCGCCGCCGCCACGTTTCTTGCCACTGCCGAACATGCCGTTCAGGCTGTCCTGCAGCTTGCGGAAGGCCTCGTCCAGATCCGGTGGACCTTTCTTGTCGCCACCACCGCCGCCGCCATTACGGCGACCGCCCCAGGGATCCTGATTGTTCGAGTTGCCACCCGGCTCGTTCCAAGCCATAGCGCTCTCCATCTGATAAAGCAAAGACGCGCCCACGGCGCGCCGTCCAATGCTACAGAATGCCTGTCACCGCTGCCCGCCGACCTCGACGGGCATTTATTGCAAAGTGTGTTGCTCGACAAACACTTGCGGCTCCATGCCTTCGCGGCTGACCAGGCGATTCAGCTCGACCCTGGGCAGTCGCACGCTCAGCAGGCTGCGCCCTTCTTCATCATGCTCTTCACTCTGCACGGCACCCAGGGCAAAGAATTGCGCGCGCAAGCGGGCAAATCGCTGCTCCAGGCACAGGGTGCCGACATACAAGTCGTCCCCCAGCAACTCGGCCACCGCCTGGCCAACCAGCTCCAGGCCACGTCCATCGCGTGCCGATACCCAGACCCGTTGCGGCTTGCCATCGGCATCGCGCTGAATCTGCGGCTCGACATCTTCGAGCAGGTCGAGTTTGTTATACACCTCGAGGATCGGCAAGCTCTCGGCGCCGATCTCGCCCAGCACCGCCAGCACCTGCTCGATCTGTTCCATGCGCTCGGGCTCATGGGCGTCGATCACGTGCAACAGCAGGTCGGAGTTGCTCGACTCTTCGAGCGTAGCCCGAAATGCCTCGACCAGCTTGTGCGGCAGGTGGCGAATGAAGCCCACGGTGTCGGCCAGCACGATCGGCCCCAGGTCGGCCAGCTCGAGCCGGCGCAAGGTCGGGTCGAGGGTGGCGAACAGCTGGTCCGCGGCATACACCTCGGATTGGGTGAGGGCGTTGAACAGGGTCGACTTGCCGGCGTTGGTGTAGCCCACCAGCGACACCGATGGAATGTCCGCGCGCTTGCGCCCGCGACGGGCCTGTTCGCGCTGGCTGCGCACTTTTTCAAGGCGTGCCTTGATCTGGCGCAGGCGCACCCGCAGCAGACGGCGGTCGGTTTCCAGCTGGGTCTCACCCGGGCCGCGCAGGCCGATACCACCTTTCTGTCGCTCAAGGTGGGTCCAGCCGCGCACCAGCCGCGTGCTCATGTGCTCGAGCTGGGCCAGTTCGACCTGCAGCTTGCCTTCGTGAGTACGCGCCCGTTGGGCGAAGATATCGAGAATCAGCCCGGTACGGTCCAGCACGCGACACTCGAAGACACGTTCGAGGTTGCGTTCCTGGCTGGGCGTGAGGGTGTGATTGAAAATCACCAGGTCGGCTTCGGCTGAATGGACCAGGTCGCGTAGCTCCTCGACCTTGCCGCTGCCGATCAGAAACTTGGCGGTGGGCTGATGCCGCGCCACTGTTACCAGCGAGACGATATCGGCTCCGGCCGACAGCGCCAGCTCCTGAAACTCCTGCGGGTCTTCGCGCGCCTCAGGGTTCTGACCTTCCAAGTGAACGAGCAGCGCTCGCTCACCACCACCGTGGCGCTCAAAGAACAATGCAGGCTCCTACTTTCAAGCGTTGCCTGGCTCGCTATCGCCGTGATCGGCATCAGTCGGGCTTGGCAGGCGAACCGGACGGGCAGGGACGACAGTCGAAATGGCGTGCTTGTAAACCATCTGGCTGACGGTGTTCTTCAGCAGCACAACGAACTGGTCGAAGGATTCGATCTGGCCCTGCAGCTTGATCCCGTTGACCAGATAGATCGAAACCGGGACTTTTTCTTTTCTCAAGGTGTTCAAGTAAGGGTCTTGTAGCGAATGCCCTTTTGACATATGCCGCACTCCTGTAAGGATCAATAGTAGAAAATCAAGAAAATCGATAAATTATGCCGCCCCTTCGCAAGAATAGACGGCATTTGGCAGGGACTCAGCTCAATATGGAGACGGTCCCCAGGTATTTCAAGGTGCGGGACAGATTGTCGCAGGCCAGGCTATCCAGCCAGTGCACGCCTTCCCAGCCGCGCAACCAGGTGAATTGGCGCTTGGCCAGCTGGCGCGTGGCAATGATACCGCGTTCACGCATCTCATTCTCAGACAGCTTGCCGTCGAGATAGTCCCAGACCTGTCGATATCCCACTGCCCGTATAGACGGCAGTTCCGCGTGCAAGTCACTTCTGGCCCGCAGCGTTCGGACCTCGTCGACGAAGCCCTGTTCCAGCATCTGCGAAAATCGTAACGCAATTCGCTCATGCAAAATGTGACGATCTGTAGGCGCTATCGCCAGGCTGGCGACAGTATAGGGCAAATGCTCGCCCGCGCTTGCGTCTGCGCCGCGACTTTCCGCGAATTGACGCTGGCGGTGGGCGGTCATTGTCTGGCCGCTCACACGGTACACTTCAAGCGCGCGAACCAGCCGTTGCGGGTCATTCGGATGGATACGCGCGGCCGATTCCGGGTCGACCTCGGCCAGTTGCCGATGCAATTCGGCCAGGCCCAACGTGCCGGCCTGGGCCTCGAGCTCGGCGCGCACTGACGGATCGGCGGCCGGCATGTCGGCCAGGCCCTCTACCAGCGCCTTGTAATAAAGCATGGTGCCGCCGACCAGCAACGGGATCTTGCCGCGCGCGGTGATCTCGGCCATGGCCTCGTGGGCATCAGTGCAGAAGCGCTTGGCCGAATAGCTTTCGGCAGGGTCGATGATGTCGATCAGCCGATGCGGGTGGGCGGCCAGCACTGCTTTGGAGGGCTTCGCGGTGCCGATGTCCATGCCGCGATAGACCAGGGCCGAGTCGACGCTGATCAACTCACAGGGCAGCACCTTGGTCAGCTCGATGGCGAGGTCGGTCTTGCCGGCCGCGGTCGGGCCCATCAGGAATATCGCCGGGGGTTTCGCGCTCATCTCATCGACCCCGCAGGAACAGCTTGTCCAGGTCGTCCAGGCCCATCTGGGTCCAGGTCGGCCGGCCGTGGTTGCACTGGCCGCTGCGCTCGGTGTTTTCCATGTCGCGCAGCAAGGCGTTCATTTCCGGGATGGCCAGGCGCCGGTTGGCGCGCACCGCGCCATGGCAGGCCATGGTCCCCAACAGCTCGTTGAGGTGCGCCTGGATACGGTCGCTGGTGCCGTACTCCATGAGGTCGGCGAGCACATCCTGCACCAGGCGGTTGGCCTCGGCCTGCTTGAGTAACGCCGGAATCTGCCGGATCGCCAGGGTCTCGGGGCCCAGGCGCTGCAGTTCGAAGCCCAGCCGCTGGAACCACTGGGCATGCTCCTCGGCGCAGTCGGCTTCGCGCTGGCTCATTGCCAGCGACTCCGGCACCAGCAGCGGTTGGCCGCTCAGGCCTTCACTGGCCATGGCCACCTTGAGGCGCTCGTACATGATGCGCTCATGGGCCGCGTGCATGTCCACCAGCACCAGGCCGACGGCGTTTTCAGCCAGGATGTAGATACCCTTGAGCTGAGCCAGGGCGTAGCCCAGCGGCGGAATGTCGCCCTGGCTATCCGGCAGGCTGCTGGGCGCAGCGCTGGCGGTATCCAGCGGCGCGTAGAATTCGCGATAGGCCGCCTGGGCCTCGCCGACATTCAAAGGCTGCGCAGGTCGCGGCGTGTACTGGTACTGATAGCCCGCACCCGAGCCACCGCCGGAGAACGTCGGGCGTTGCTCGGCCTGGGGCTGCTCGAGCACCGGCGAAGCCAGGCGCATCTCGCCCTGGGGGCCGAACTCGCCAGCTTGCTGGCCGCTGGGACGGACCATTTCGCTCGCCGCCGCCGGGGCCGCGAGCTGGTCTTCCGGGCGCACATCGGCCAGGGCCCGGTGCAAGGTGCCATAGAGGAAGTCGTGGACCATGCGCCCTTCACGAAAGCGCACTTCGTGCTTGGTGGGGTGGACGTTGACGTCCACCCCGGTCGGGTCGCACTCGAGGAACAGCACGAAGGTCGGGTGCCGGCCATTGAACAGCACGTCGCGATAGGCCTGGCGCACCGCGTGGGCGACCAGCTTGTCGCGCACAGCGCGGCCATTTACGAAGAAGTACTGCAAGTCGGCCTGGCTGCGCGAGAAGGTCGGCAAGCCCACCCACCCCCAAAGGCGCAGGCCGTTGCGCTCGACATCGATCGGCAGCGCCTGTTCGAGGAAGCCCGGGCCGCAGATGGTGCCGACCCGCCGAGCCCGGGCCATCTCATCGCCAGCCTCATGCAGGCTGAAGATGGTCTTGCCGTTGTGGCGCAGGTGGAAGCCTACGTCGAAACGCGCCAGCGCCAGGCGTCGAATCACTTCTTGCAGGTGATCGAATTCGGTCTTCTCAGCCTTGAGGAACTTGCGCCGGGCCGGGGTATTGAAGAACAGGTCGCGGACCTCGACCGAGGTGCCGACCGGGTGCGCCGCGGGCTGCACCCGTGGGAGCATGTCACGGCCTTCGGTCTCCACCTGCCAGGCCTCGCTGGCCTCGGCGGTGCGCGAGGTCAGGGTCAGCCGGGCGACCGAACTGATCGATGCCAGGGCCTCGCCGCGAAACCCAAGGCTAAGTACGCCTTCGAGATCCTCCAGTTCGCGGATCTTGCTGGTGGCGTGACGCGCCAGGGCCAGCGGCAGGTCATCGGGGGCGATGCCACTGCCATTGTCACGCACCCGCAGCAGCTTCACGCCGCCCTGTTCTACCTCGACTTCGATGCGCCGGGCCCCGGAGTCCAGGCTGTTCTCCAACAACTCCTTGGCCACCGAGGCGGGGCGCTCGACCACCTCGCCGGCGGCGATCTGGTTGGCCAGCCGTGGGCTGAGCAGCTGGATACGCGAACCACCACTCATTATTGCGACGCCAAGGCAGTGGTGGGGATATCCAGGTGCTGGCCGACTTTCAGCTCGTCGCTCTTGAGGCTGTTGCTGCTGCGCAGGGCAGCAACGCTCACCTGGTAGCGCACGGCGATCATCGCCAGGGTCTCGCCGGGACGCACGGTGTGCTCGCGCGGGCCCTGGGCGATCTTGCCGCTGTCACGCAGCCAGGCGATGTAGGTGCCTGGCGGCGGGTTCTGCTGGAAGAACTGCCGAACCCCGGTGTGGATCGAGCGAGCCAGGGCCTGCTGGTGGCCACGGGTGGCCAGCTTGGCGGCCTCGTTGGCGTTGGAGATGAACCCGGTTTCGACCAGGATCGACGGGATATCCGGCGACTTCAGCACCATGAATCCGGCTTGTTCCACGCGCTGTTTGTGCAACGGCGTGACCCGGCCCATGTTGCCCAGCACCTTCTGCCCGACATTGAGGCTGGAGCTCAAGGTGGCGGTCATCGACAGGTCGAGCAGCACGCCTGCAAGCATGCGGTCCTTGTCGTCGAGGCTGACGTTGCCGGCACCGCCGATCAGGTCGGAACGGTTTTCCGTGTCGGCCAGCCAGCGCGCGGTCTCGGAGGTGGCACCACGGTCGGACAGGGCAAATACCGAGGCACCGAAGGCGGCCTTGGACGGCGCGGCGTCGGCGTGGATCGAGACGAACAGGTCGGCACCTTTCTTGCGAGCGATCTCGGTGCGTTTGCGCAGCGGGATGAAGTAGTCGCCGGTACGGGTCAGTTCGGCGCGGTAGCCCTTCTCGGTGTTGATCTGGCGCTGCAGCTCCTTGGCGATCTGCAGCACGATGTCTTTCTCGTGCTGGCCACGCGAGCCGGACGCGCCTGGGTCTTCACCGCCGTGACCTGCATCGATGGCGACGACGATGTCACGCTTGCCACTCGGTGGCGGTGGCAACTTGATCGCCGGCTGCGCCGGAGTGACGGGCACCGCCGGCGTGGTGGCCGGTGGCTGCGGTGTCGGCGGCGGCGTCGGGTTGCTGGCGGCGATGGCGTCGGCCTCCTGGTCGTACAGATCGACCACCAGGCGATTGCCGTACTGGGCATTCGGCGCCAGGGTGAAGCTCTTCGGCGACACGGCCTTTTTCAGGTCGACCACCACCCGCAGGTCGGTAGGCGTGCGCTGCGCCGAACGCACGCTGGTGATCGGCGTGTTCGAGGTGGAGACGTTCAGCGGCGCGCCCAGGGTGGCGCCGTTGATGTCGATCACCAGGCGATCGGGAGCGGTCAGGGTGAAGACGCTGTGCTGCACAGGCCCGGACAGGTCGAAGACCAGCCGCGTGTTGTCCGGAGCGCGCCACAGGCGCATGCTCTTGACTTGAGTGACGGCCAGAGCGTCAACGGTCACCGCGGTCAGCAGCAGCCCAACGACAGCGACCAGTGCGCGTATGCGCATACCTTTCCCCACTTACTGTATGAATTCTTTGGCCAGAACGGCACACCAGGCTTCGCCGCGAGCCCCCTGCGGCGACAGGTTCAGCGAACGTCCGCCCGCTTGCGGGCTTATGGTAATGGTCAGGTCAGGCTTTGGCAAAACGCCCGCGCCTTTATCGGGCCATTCGAACAGGCACAATGCATCGCCCTCGAAATAATCGCGAATGCCCATGAACTCGAGCTCTTCCGGGTCGACCAAGCGATAGAGGTCGAAATGGAAGGCGCGAACCTCGCCAATCTCGTAGGGTTCAACCACGGTAAATGTCGGACTTTTTACCGGCCCGATATGGCCCAGGCCACGAATCAGCCCTCGGGACAGGGTAGTTTTGCCGGCCCCCAGGTCGCCCTCGAGAAAAATCACACCATGACCTTTGGTCACTTCGGCCAGTTTCGCGCCAAAGGCGACGGTGGCGTCCTCGTCGCCCAGAAACAGGGTTATGCCTGACACGCTGAATGCTCCTCCAATAACGCTCTTATGACCGGCACCAGATCACTGGCCGCCAGCCCTCTACCTTTGACACCCAACCGCTCGCCGGCACACGCATGCAGCCACACCCCCA
This sequence comes from Pseudomonas sp. RIT623, assembly GCF_004519305.1. Lineage (GTDB taxonomy): Bacteria > Pseudomonadota > Gammaproteobacteria > Pseudomonadales > Pseudomonadaceae > Aquipseudomonas. The sequence continues at coordinate 57,768 of NZ_SOZA01000007.1, forward strand.
GGCACGCGGCCTGCCAGGCATCCAGCCCCTGGGCCAGCAAGGCTGCCAGCACGCCGGTCAACACATCGCCCAATCCGGCACCGGCCATGGCTGGGTGCCCACGGCCGCAAAACGCCAACTGCCCGCCAGGGTCGGCCACCAACGTGCCGGCGCCCTTGAGCACGCAGACGCTGGCGTAGCGACGCGCCAGCTTGCGTGCCGCACCCGGCCGGTCGGCCTGCACCGCCTCGGTGGAAATCCCCAGCAGGCGCGCGGCCTCGCCGGGGTGCGGGGTGAGGATGCTGCCGCTGGGCAGTGCCAGTGGCGTGCGTGCCAGCAAGTTGAGCGCATCGGCGTCCCACACCTGTGGCCGGTGGGCATTGGCCACCGCCGACAACAGGCTGCGCCCCCAACCGGCCTGGCCGAGACCAGGGCCGACCACCAGCACCGTGGCACGCTCGAGCAACGCCATCAGCTGGTTGGCCGAGCTCACGCCCAACCACATGGTCTCGGGCAGGCGTGTCAGCCCCGCAGCTACGTGCTCGGGGCGGGTAGCCACGCTGACCAGGCCGGCGCCGCAACGCAACGCCGCCTCGCCACTGAGCATGACCGCGCCGCCTGTGCCGAGGTCGCCACCGACCACCAGCACATGGCCGAAATCGCCCTTGTGGGCATCAGCGGCACGTGGCGGCAACCTGGCCAAGGTCAGGCTGCTGAGCGGTAATGGGGGGTGTTTGGTCTGAGGCATGGGGTCAAAGGCTCCGATGTCTGGCAGAATTATACGCACCTCCGCTTGTAATGCTTGTTCATCCATGTCCGCCGACCTTCCAGACATCGCCACACTGGCCCAATCGATCAAGGATTGGGGCCGCGAACTCGGTTTTGCCCATGTCGGCATCGCCGGTGTCGACCTTGGCGAGCACGAACAGCACCTGCAGCGTTGGTTGGCCGCCGGCCACAACGGTGAGATGGAGTACATGGGCGAGCATGGCAGCAAGCGCTCGCGCCCGGCCGAGCTTATCCCCGGTACGTTGCGGGTGATCTCGCTGCGCATGGACTACCTGCCCGGCGACACGCAGATGGCCAAGCGCCTGGCGGACCCTGAAAAAGCCTACATCTCGCGTTACGCTCTGGGCCGCGACTACCACAAGCTGGTGCGCAAGCGCGTGCAGCACTTCGCCGACCGCATCCAGGAGGCCATCGGCCCGTTCGGCTACCGCGCCTTCGTCGACAGCGCCCCGGTACTGGAGAAGGCCCTGGCCCAAGAGGCTGGCCTTGGCTGGATCGGCAAGAACACCCTGCTGCTCAACCGCAAGGCGGGCAGCTATTTCTTCCTCGCCGAACTGTTCGTCGACTTGCCGCTGCCGATCGACGGCGTGCAGGGCAGCGATCATTGCGGGCGTTGCCAGGCCTGCCTGGATATCTGTCCGACCCAGGCGTTCGTCGGGCCCTATCAGCTCGATGCCCGGCGCTGCATCTCGTACCTGACCATCGAATTGCGCGGGGCCATTCCACTGGAACTGCGCTCATTGATCGGTAACCGGGTGTTCGGTTGCGACGACTGCCAGATCGTCTGCCCGTGGAACCGTTTCGCCAAGACCACTACAGAAGACGACTTCATGCCGCGCCGGGGGCTGGACAATATCGAGCTGGCCGAGCTGTTCCTGTGGGATGAAAAGCGCTTTCTCGGCTGTACCGAAGGCTCGCCATTGCGCCGGGCGGGGTATGAACGGTTCCTGCGTAACCTTGCGGTGGGGCTTGGTAATGCGCCCTCGACCATCCCGGTACTGGAGGCGCTCAATGCCCGACGGGATGATCCTTCGGAGCTGGTACGCGAGCATGTGGAATGGGCGCTGGCCCGCCACAACGCCCTTTAACGTAGCCCGCAGCCTACTACCCACTCACCCCTCTCGCTTTGGCTTTGGCTTTGGCTTTGGCTTTGGCTTTGGCTTTGGCTTTGGCGATCATCAGGTTATCCACAGCACTCGCTAGCGACAGCTGCGCCAGTGCAGGCGCCGCCCGTAACTTCGCGACTTCAGGAGGCCGAACGCAGGCCTTGCGTAGGGAGGTGACGGGCATGGATGCCCGTCAAGCGCTGGGGCCCAGGATGGGCCCTACAGCGCGGTCCTCCCGGGAGCAAGGCCGGAGTGAGGGAACCCGGAGCGTAGCGGAGGGCCGGATGAATGGAGCGAGGATTTTTTGCTTACTTTTTGATCCTTCAAAAAGTGAGCCGCCGTAAGGGCGGAAAGGTGATTGAGCGTCGACATAGCAAATGAATGCGCTTACACCTGTAGAAACCCACACCGAACGACTTTGACTTTGACTTTGACTTTGACTTTGACTTTGACTTTGACTTTGACTTTGACTTTGACTTTGACTTTGACTTTCAGAGCGTGGGTTTCGAAAGTTATACGCGCATTCATTGGCGATGGCGACGCACACTCACCTTTCCGCCCTTACGGCGGGTCCCTTTTTGAAGGATCAAAAAGGAACCAAAAAATCCTCGCTCCATTCATCCGGCCCCTACGCTTCGCTCCGGGGTTCCCTCGCTCCGTTCTTGCTCCCGTGGGGACCGCGCTGTACGCCCCATCCTGGGGCGCAGCGCTCGACGGCCATCCATGGCCGTCGCCCCACTACGCAAGAACTCCGCTCGGCCTCCTGAAGTCGCAATTTGTGTCGCCTGAACTATCGCGCGCTTAGAAGCAAAATCAAAAACAGAGCAAGAGCAAGAGCAAGAGCAAGAGCAAGAACCTTGAGCGGCTATCGAAGCACTGCTGCGTACATACAGTGATGACCTCTCGCCGGCAAGCCGGCTCCTACAGGGAAACTGAAAACTTCAACGCATTGCCGATGTCACTGTTGATCGTTGTAATGAAACTTCGGCATTTCCCAATGAAACCGAATCGCCAACAACCGCACGAGAAAACCACCGAACAAGGTCAGGAGCATGGCCTGCTCCGCCGGCACCTTGAAGTAAACACACCCCAGATAGAACCAAGCCGCCGCGAACGAAACACTGGCATATAGCTCACGCCGAAACACCAACGGAATATCGTTGCAGAAGATGTCCCGCAGGATGCCGCCAAACACCCCGGTAATCACCCCGCTGATGGAAGCGACAAGGAACCCTTGCCCCATCTCCAGCGCGGTCATGCAGCCGATCAGGGTGAACGCCACGAGCCCCAGGGCGTCGAGCACCAGGAACAACGACCGCAGATGGCGCATCAAGGGCGCGATGAAGATGGTCAGCAGCGCCGCGAAGCTGGTCAGCACCAGGTACTCAGGGTGCTTCACCCAGGTCAGCGGGTAGTGCCCGAGCAGCACGTCACGCACTGAGCCGCCACCCAGCGCGGTAACGCAGGCAATCAACACCACGCCGAACCAGTCCATGCCCCGTCGGCCGGCAGACAACGCGCCGGTCATGGCTTCAGCGGTAATGGCGATGAGGTAGAGCATCAACAACATGGTGCGGCCCCGAGCAGGAAAGGCGCGCAGTCTACCCAGTCGCACGCGGCACCAAAAGAGGGCGCGCCGACAATCGCCGGCGCCCGGCAGGTCAAACCTTGATGAAATGCTCGCGGTAGTGACGCAGCTCGGCAATGGACTCGCGAATATCGTCCAGGGCCAGATGGGTACCACCCTTCTTGAAGCTGTCACGCACTTCCGGCGCCCAGCGCGCGGCCAGTTCCTTGAGCGTGGACACATCGAGGTTGCGATAGTGGAAGTAGTTTTCCAGCTCGCGCATGTGGCGATAGAGGAAACGGCGGTCCTGGCAGATGCTGTTGCCACAGATCGGCGACTTGCCCTTCGGCACCCACTGCTCGAGGAAGGCAATGGTCTGCGCCTCGGCCTCGGCCATGCTTACCTTGCTCTCGCGCACGCGCTGGGTCAGGCCCGAGGCGCCGTGGGTGCGGGTATTCCACTCGTCCATGCGCTCCAGCACTTCGTCGCTGTGGTGGATGGCGATCACCGGGCCTTCGGCCAGGGTGTTCAACTCGCTGTCGGTGACGATGGTGGCCATCTCGATGATGACATCGTTGTCCGGATCCAGGCCGGTCATCTCCAGATCGATCCAGATCAGGTTCTGTGGGTTGTGCATGCAGGTGCTCCTCGAATAGCCCGTCATATTAGCCTAGCCAGGCGGCTCATGGGCGTAGCGTGCTAAACTGCCGCCGTTTTCTTTCTGCCCCGCCGACACGGAACCTTCATGGCCAAACGCCAGCTCAACCGCCGCCAGAACTGGCGCATCGAAAAGATCCAGGGTGAACGCGCCGCCCGCGCCGCCAAACGCGAGCAGCACGTGCTGCAAGAGCTGGAAGGCGGCGACCTGGGGCCGGAGCAACTGGGCCTGGTGATTGCCCACTTCGGCGTGCAGGTCGAGGTCGAGGCCCAGGACGGCGAAGCCGCCGGCCAGGTTTTCCGCTGCCACCTGCGGGCCAACCTGCCGGCGCTGGTGACCGGTGACCGTGTGGTCTGGCGCGCCGGCAACCAGGGCATCGGCGTGATCGTCGCGCAGATGCCGCGCAGCACCGAGCTGTGCCGGCCGAACAACCATGGCCAGCTCAAGCCGGTGGCAGCCAACGTCGACCTGATCGTCATCGTCTTCGCCCCGGCCCCCGAACCGCACCCCAACCTGATCGACCGTTACCTGGTCGCCGCCGAGCATGCCGGCATCCGCCCGTTGCTGCTGCTGAACAAGGCCGACCTGATCAACGACGAGAACGCCCCGACCCTCAATGCCATGCTCGAGGTCTATCGTGGCCTGGGCTACCCGCTGCTGGAGGTTTCGGCGCACCAGGGCGATGGCATGCAGCGCTTGCAGCAGACGCTCGATGGCCATATCAGCGTGTTCGTCGGCCAGTCGGGCGTGGGCAAGTCCTCGCTGGTCAACAGCCTGCTGCCAGATGCAGGCACCCGTGTCGGCGACCTGTCGGAATGGTCCGGCCAGGGCACCCACACCACCACCACCGCACGCCTCTACCATTTCCCCAATGGCGGTGACCTGATCGACTCGCCGGGCATCCGCGAATTCGGCCTGGGCCATGTCAGCCGCGATGATGTCGAGGATGGCTTCATCGAGTTCCGCGAACTGATCGGCAACTGCCGCTTCCGCGACTGCAAGCACGACCGCGAGCCAGGCTGCGCGCTGCTCAAGGCGCTCGAGGACGGCAGCGTCACGCAACAGCGCATGAACAGCTACCGCTCGATCATCGCCAGCCTGCCGGAAGACAGCTACTAATCCACTCGGATGTAGGGCGCATTACCGAGCGGCGTAGGACCGCTCCGGTTTTGCGGTCGCCTATTGTCCCGCTCCAGGCTTTCCCCGATGTTCATGGCTTCATGTTGGCCTGGATCAGGGAGGGCATGCCAATGCCGGTATTTATCAGCTATCGCCACGCTGGACGACTCGACGCCTTCATTCTCAACGAGCGCCTGCTGCTCGAAGGCATTACCACACAACTAGTGATGGTCGATAGCCTGGGGCAAACCTTCGACGACCTGCATGGCGGTTTTTGCCAACAACTGGCCGATGCCACGCACTGGGTCGGCGTGCTGACCGCCGGCGACGAGGGAGACTGGTGGACCGCCTGGCTACTCGGCGCAGCCGCAATGACGGGCCGGCGCGTGAGTTTCTATCTGGGCTGCACAGCTGAAGCGCCTTCACGCCTGGGCAAGTGGCCGGTCATGCGCGAGCGCGAGCACATCGACTTGTTCGTGTGGGCCTACCACGACGAGCGGACGTTCGGCCGAGGGATCCACCCCTCGATGCCACGAGGGGGCGCGGCAGATCGGGACAATGCGGACTTCTTCCATGCCGACCTCAAGGCCAAGATCAGGCGCGGCTTCTAAGCGCCAGGCAAGCAGGCTTTAGCAGGGAACGACCGAGTGGCAGCGGGCTGGTCCTGCGATGGCGTCAAACCAGGCCACCGCTATCGCGGGGCAAGCCCGCTCCCACAAAGCTCAACCGCAGCACGCTGGCGCATGCAGCGTTTCTTTATTGATCCTTGGCCTCATCCATCTTCAACACGCCATCCTCGAAGATGTTCAGCTTCTGGCGCAGCTCGCGCGGCTGCATCGGCGTATCGCCCGGTGTCGCGGCCGCACCTGATTCAGCGCCCGCGGGCGGTGCTTCAGCGGCAGGCGGCGCAGCGTCCGGCTTGCCCTGCTCACCCTCGATATCGCGCTGGGCCTTCTTGGTCAGGACGATGATATCGATGCGCCGGTTGACCGGGTTGAACGGGTTGGCCCGGTCGAACAGCGACGACGACGCATAACCGACCACCCGCGCCACCTGTTCATCCGGATAGCCACCAGCGACCAACGCACGACGCGCCGCGTTGGCGCGGTTGGCCGACAGCTCCCAGTTGCCGAAGTCGCCGGTACCGGAGTACGGCTTGGCATCGGTATGGCCACTGATGCTGATCTTGTTCGGCACCGCCTTGATGGTGTCGGCCATCGCCAGCAGGATGTCCTCGAAGTACGGCTGCAAGCGCGCGCTGCCCAGGTCGAACATCGGCCGGTTCTCGGCGTCCATGATCTGGATGCGCAGGCCGTCCTGGGTGATCTCGAACAGGATCTGGTCCTTGAACTTCTGCAGCTGCGGATTTTCCTCGACCTTGTTCTGCAGCTCTTGCAGCAACAGCTCCAGGCGTTCGCGCTCAACCTGCTCCGCCATGGTCTCGACCTTGTCCTTGTCCAGCTGCAGGCTGGTATCAGGCGTCGGCTCGGACTTCTCTTCCGGGTTGATGGTCCTTTCCGGCGCCAACTGCGGCGTGCCGCCCAGGTCGATGATGTACGGGGTGCCGCTCTCGGAGAAACCGATCGGGTCCTTGAAGTAACCGGCGATGGCGATCTTCTGCTCGGGCGTGGCGGTGGACAGCAGCCACAGCACGAGGAAGAACGCCATCATCGCCGTGGCGAAGTCGGCGAAGGCGATCTTCCAGGCCCCGCCGTGGTGGCCGTCGCCAAAGCGCTTGACGCGCTTGACGATGATGGGCTGATTGTTCTCCATGGCTTAGCGACCGCGTACTGCTTGTTCCAGCTCGGCGAAGCTCGGACGGTGCGCCGGGAACAGCACCTTGCGCCCGAATTCCACGGCCAGCGACGGCGGCATGCCGGAGGCCGAGGCCACCAGCGAGGCCTTGATCGCCTCATAGACGTTCAGCTCTTCCTTGGCGTCGTGGCGCAGGGAGTTGGCCAGCGGCCCGAAGAAGCCGTAGGCGGCAAGAATACCGAAGAAGGTACCGACCAGCGCCGCACCCACGTGCAGGCCGATGGACTTCTGGTCGCCGTCCCCCAGCGAGGCCATGGTCACCACGATGCCCAGTACCGCCGCGACGATACCGAAGCCGGGCATGCCGTCGGCGATGCCGGTGACCGCGTGCGACGGGTGCTCGAGCTCTTCCTTCATGCTCAGCAGTTCCATGTCGAACAGGCCTTCGAGCTCATGGGGCGCCATGTTGCCGGTGGACATGATGCGCAGGTAGTCGCAGATGAACGCGGTCATGCGCTCATCGCCGAGTACCGCGGGATATTTGGCGAAGATCGGGCTGGCCGCCGCGTCCTCGATGTCGCCCTCGATGGCCATCATGCCTTCACGACGGCTCTTGTTGAGGATCTCGTACACCAAGCCCAGCACTTCCAGGTAGAAGGTGTGGGTGAAACGGGTGCCGAACATCTTCAGCGACTTCTTGATCACATGCATGGTCATGTAACCAGGGTTGGCCTGGAGGAACGCACCAAAGGCCGCACCGCCGATGATCAGCACCTCGAACGGTTGGATCAGGGCCGCGATCTTGCCGTGGGAAAGCACGTAGCCGCCGAGCACGCTCGCGAATACGACGATGATGCCGATAATTTTAGCCATAAGTTGGAAGCACTTGCTGTCGTGGTCAGGATGGGGGACGGAAGCTTGAAAACTCTTCTTCTACTTATCGGCAGAACTGCGCCAGACTATAGCCACTCATTGCGAAAAGCCAGTTCGGACTGATGTCAATATGCCAATTGAAACCAAGGTGCCAAGTCAGCCGCCATCGAGTCTAGAGGCCTGGGTAAAGCTGCTCGACGGGATTCGAGTACCCGTGCCCAAAGACAGCCACGACCGCGTTCTACAGGCCATCAACGACAGCCGTCGATCCCTGCGCGACATTGCCGAACTGATGCAGGATAGCCCCGCGCTGGTGCTGTGCGTGATGCGCGAGGCCAACCATTCGGCCAATGCCAGCCAGGCCGAGCCCGCCGAAAGCCTGGAAATCGCCCTCAACCGCCTCGGCCTTGCACGCACCAGCCAGCTGCTGGCGCGCCTGCCAGCGCTGCCGGCCGACGAGATCCCGCCGGTGCTGCGCCAGTTCCTGCTGATCAGCCAGCACGCCACGCAACAGGCCAACGGCCTGTTCGCCAGCCGCCTGGCGCGCCTGTGGCAAGAAATCCACTGGGGCAGCCTGCTGTTCCTCTCGCCGATGTGGCCGCTGGCCCTGGCCTACCCCAAGCTGCTCGACACCTGGGAACTGCGGGTTATCCACAAGGGCGAGGACGCCGCCGCAGTCGAGCAGGAGCTGTTCGGAGTGCGCCTGATGCAGCTGTGCCGCAGCCTGGCCGAACACTGGCGCCTGCCCGAGTGGGTCATCCAGGGCTATCGCCTGCTGCTCGAAGAGCGCGAGCAACTGGCCCAGGTGCTGGCCATCGCCCGCGAACAGGACCCACTGGCGCAGCAGCAACGCCTGGATGAACAGCCGGCCCTGCGTCGCTGGTTCAACCAGCCGCCGAACACCGTGTTGCTGGCCAACGGCCTGGCCCTGGCCGCCCAGGTCGGCTGGGACAACCCGCACCTGCTGCGCTGGCAGCTGCTCACCGCGCTATACCTGCAAACCAGCCTGGACGACGTCCAGCAGCAGGTTCACCAGCAGGCCGCGGCCAGTGCCCGCCATCACGCCCGGCATGCCCTGTTCCATCCGGCCGAGGCACTGATCTGGCCGTGGCACCAGCGCCGCCCGCACCCGGACATGCTCACGCCGCCACCGCCCAGCACCGAGGACCTCGGCCGCTGGCGCGCGCTGTGCCAGACCTTGCTGGCCCAGCCCAGCCCATTCAGCAACGGCGTGCACCTGGCCAGTCAGGCCCGCGATGCCTTGCTGGCCTGCGGCATGCAACGGGTGATGCTGTTGAGCCTGGACAAGGCCAGCGACTACCTGCGCGTGCAGCAAACGGCCGGCCTGCCGAAAGAGGCCGCGGCCATGGCGCTGTCGCTGCCACAGCACAAGCTGCTGCAAAAACTGATGAGCAAGGCCGGCCAACTGCGCCTGACGCCAGACAACCACGCCCAGTTCAGCGCCTTGCTGCCGGCGCCGCTGCGCGCCTTCTTCCGTGGTGAACACTTGCTGCTGCGCTCGCTGGCGGTCGGCGACCAGGTGCTGATGCTGGCGGTGGCCGACCAGGCCGGCAAGCCCCTGGCCGATGTCAGCGTGCAGGCCTTCGGTAAAACCGCGCAATGCATCGAGCGCGCCCTGGCCACCTTCGGCAACCGCAATTGATGAGCCTTGCGCTACAATCGCCCCCTTTGCACCCTGGAGACCGTGGATGACTGACTTTTCCGGCTTGCCCCTGGTGATCGAACCCGGGGACCTGCTGCCGCGTCTGGATTCGCCGCAGTTGATCCTGGTCGATCTGACCAGCGTCAACCGCTACGGCAGCGGCCACATCCCCGGGGCCCGTTTCGTCGATCCCAAGCGCACCCAACTGGGCCAGCCACCGGCACCGGGCCTGCTGCCGGCTCGCGCCGACCTGGAAAAACTGTTCGGTGAGCTCGGCCACCGCGACGACGCGGTATACGTGGTGTACGACGACGAAGGCGGCGGCTGGGCCGGGCGCTTCATCTGGCTGCTCGACGTGATCGGCCACAAGGCCTACCACTACCTCAACGGCGGTATCCAGGCCTGGCCGGCGGACACACTGTCCACCGAGGCGCCTGAAAACGCCGACGGCACGGTAAGCCTACGACTGCATGACGAACCCACTGCCACCCGTGAATACCTGCAGAGCCGCCTGGGCGCCACCGATCTGGCTATCTGGGATGCTCGTGCACCTGGAGAGTACCGTGGCGAGAAAGTCCTGGCGGCCAAGGGTGGGCATATTCCCGGCGCGATCAACTTCGAGTGGACCGCCGGCATGGACCTCAACGACCACCTGCGCATCCGCAAGGACATCGCCGAAGTCCTGCAAAACCTGGGCATCACTCCCGACAAGGAAGTGATCACCCATTGCCAGACCCACCACCGCTCCGGTTTCACCTACCTCGTGGCCAAGGCCCTCGGCTATCCACGGGTGAAGGGCTATGCCGGTTCCTGGGGCGAATGGGGCAACCACCCCGACACGCCCGTCGAAGTTTAAGGACGCTCAATGAAATCCCGCTTGTTCATCATCAGCCAGTACCTGCTGCCGCACCACCTGCTGTCGCGGCTGGCCGGCTGCGTCGCCGAGTGCCGCGCGCGCTGGTTCAAGAACGCCTTCACCGCCTGGTTCGCCAAGCGCTACCAGGTGAACATGTCCGAGGCACTGGTCGAAGACCTCAGCGCCTACGAGCACTTCAACGCCTTCTTCACCCGTGCCCTCAAGCCCGGCGCCCGTCCGCTGGACGAGACCCCCGGCGCGATCCTCTGCCCGGCCGACGGCGCGGTCAGCCAGCTCGGCCCGATCGAGCACGGCCGCATCTTCCAGGCCAAGGGCCACGGTTACAGCGCCCTGGAGTTGCTGGGCGGCGACCCGGCCCTGGCCGCGCCGTTCATGGGCGGCGAATTCGCCACCATCTACCTGTCGCCCAAGGACTACCACCGCGTGCACATGCCGCTGGCCGGCACCCTGCGCGAAATGGTCTACGTGCCGGGCCGGCTGTTCTCGGTCAACCAGACCACCGCAGAGAACGTACCGGAGCTGTTCGCCCGCAACGAGCGCGTGGTATGCCTGTTCGACACCGAGCGCGGGCCAATGGCCGTGGTGCTGGTTGGCGCGATGATCGTCGCCTCGATCGAGACTGTCTGGGCCGGCCTGGTCACGCCGCCGAAGCGCGAGCTGAAGACTTTCCGCTATGACGACGCCAGCCGTGCGCCGATCCACCTGGAAAAAGGCGCCGAACTGGGCCGCTTCAAGCTGGGTTCCACCGCCATCGTGCTGTTCGGGCCAGAGCAGGTGAAGTGGGCCGAGAACCTCGGTGCCGGCTCCGCCGTGCGCATGGGTGAGTTGCTGGCGCAACCGGCCCAGGCCTGATTGACTGCTGCAACAAGAAAGGCCCTGCTCAGCAGGGCCTTTTTCATTGGGACCGCTACGCGGTCCATCGCCGGCAAGCCGGCTCCCACAGTGAGAACGCAAACCTCTGTAGGAGCCGGCTTGCCGGCGAAAGGGCTGCAGCGCAGCCCCAAGGCTCAAGATCAACCGCGCGCTTCGCGATCGCGTACGCCGAGCAGGTACAGCACACCATCCAGGCCCAGGGTCGAGATCGCCTGCTTGGCCGACTGACGCACCAGCGGCTTGGCGCGGAAGGCCACCCCCAGGCCGGCCAGGGACAGCATCGGCAGGTCGTTGGCGCCATCGCCCACGGCGATGGTCTGCTCGAGCTGCAGACCTTCTTCACTGGCCAGTTGCTGTAGCAGATCAGCCTTGCGCTGCGCATCGACGATCGGCTCGACGGCCACGCCAGTGACCTTGCCGTCGACCACCTCCAGCTCGTTGGCGAATACGTAGTCAATGCCCAGGCGTGCCTGTACCTGCTTGGCGAAGTAGGAGAAACCGCCGGAAAGGATCGCAGTTTTGTAGCCCAGGCGCTTGAGCTCGGCGAACAGGTGCTCGGCACCCTCGGTCAGGCGCAGCGAGGCGCCAATCTGGTCCAGTACGCCGACGTCCAGGCCCTTGAGCAGCGCCATGCGCTCTTTGAAGCTGGCGCGGAAATCCAGCTCGCCACGCATTGCGCGCTCGGTGATCGCAGCGACCTGTTCACCGACACCGGCAGCCTTGGCCAGCTCGTCGATGACCTCAGCCTCGATCAACGTCGAGTCCATGTCGAACACCGCCAGGCGGCGGTTGCGGCGGAACAGGTCGTCGCGCTGGAAGGCGATGTCGATGTTCAGCTCTTCGGACAGGGCGAAGAAGTCGCCGCGCAGGGCCTGGGCGTCGCTGGCTTCGCCACGCACGGAGATTTCCAGCGCGGACTTGCCCTTCTCGATCTGGGCACCCAGCGCCACGCGGGCCGACAGGCGCTCGATGCGCTCGATAGTCAGGCCGTATTGGCTGATGATGGCGCTGACCCGCTGCAACTGTTGTGGCGTGACTCGGCGGCTGAGCAGGGTGACGATGTGGCGTGCCTCGCCCTGGCTGTCGGCCCAGTGCTGGTAGTCGGCCTCGGAGATCGGCGTGTAGCGCGCCTGCAGGTTCAGCTCATGGGCCTTGGCCTGTACGCTCTGCAGCAGCGCGGTGGCCACCTCGTTGTCGGGGATGTCGACCAGAATGCCGAACGACAGCGTGCCGTGCATGACAGCAAGGCCGATGTCGAGAATGTTCACACCGCCCTGGAGCAGGACGCCGGTGATGGCCGCGGTAAGACCTGGACGGTCCTCCCCAGTGATGTTGATCAGGACGATTTCGCGCAAGACCGGGCTCCAACTCGATGAAAAATGCGCATTCTACCGATTTTCCGTGACCATCGGGTGCCAACGCCACTTTGCCGACAAAACACGTATCGCTATACTGCGCAGCAACTTTCTCGCCATGAAGAGCCGCGCTCTGTGAACCGGCCCACGCCCGTCAAACCCGACAACTTCTTCCTGATGATCTACCGAGCCCTGAGCCAGCGCCGAATCCCCTTGGCCCTGCGTATCGCCAGCCACAATATTTTCCTGGTGGCCCTGGCCCTGGTGATCTATGCCTGCGTCATGGGCCTGCAGTTCAAGCAGGCCATGCATGAGCAGGCCGACGCCGTGGGTCAGAGCCTGACCACGCAGACTGCCACCTCGGCGACCGAGCTGCTGGTGTCCAACGACATCCTCAGCCTCAACGTGCTGCTCGGCAACCTGGTTAAGAACCCGCTGGTGGCCCACGCCGCCATCTACAGCGTGGACAGCCGAATCCTCGCCGAGGCCGGCCAGCGCCCGCGCAACAGCTTGCTGGGCGAAGCCGAGGGCGTGTACCAGACCAAGATCACCTTCCAGGATGTGACTGCCGGCCAGCTGCGTATCAGCCTGGACATGAGCCAGTTCCAGCAGCCGATGCTGATCAGCCTGCAGAGCATGGGCATCCTTGCCGCCATCTTGCTGGCCCTGGCGCTGACCCTGAGCCTGCGCCTCGGGCGCTTCATCTCCACGCCGCTGCTGCAACTGCGCGTATGGCTGCGCGACCCGCACCCCTACACCCCGGCCATCGACCGCCAGGACGAAATCGGCGACCTCGCCCGCCAACTGCACGCGCGCCTGGCCCCGCCGCCGCCGCCGGAGCCCGAAGTCGAGGACGATGAAGACGACTTCGACGAGCTGCCCGCGCCCAAGCCGGCGCCGCGGGCGACGGCCGTTGCCCAGCCTCAGGCCCAGGCCCAGGCCCAGGCGCATGAGGATGACGACGATGCCTTCGCCGACCTGATGGACCCGCAGAGCGAACCGGCCAAGCCGGCCGTGGTCGAGTCCGACGAGCCGCAGCACAGCGCCGTGCTGGCCGTGCAGCTAGGCTCCCAGGAGCAACTGCGGCGCCTGCCGCGTACGCGCCTGACCGAGTTGCTGGAGCGCTACCGCGACTGCCTGGACCAGGCCACCTCGCTGTACGAAGGGGAAATCCACACCCTCAACGACGGCAGTACACTGCTGCTGTTCCACAGCCGTGACAGCGGTGAAGACTACCTGACCAACGCCATCTGCTGCGGCGAACTGCTGCGCGCCCTGGGGCATGCCCTGCAGATCGAGGTGGCCGATAGCGGCATCACCCTGCAATTGCAACTGGGCCTGGTGCTGGCCGACGACCTGCAGGGCTTGGATCAGGTCGATCTGTTGATGACCGAGCAGGCTCAGGACGCCCTGGCCCTGTCACAGCACAGCCGCAACCTGCTGCTGGTGGAGCGCCGTATCAGCGATGATGCTCTGGTCCGCCAGCGTGCCCGCATCCGCCCGATCGCCAGCCCAGAAGGCGCATGCTGCGTGGAACGCCTGATGGAGCCTTACCCGTCGATGCTCGAGCGCCAGCTGGCGCGGATGGACGAGCACCGGGGCTGAGATTTGGGGGTTATGCGATCCCTGTAGGAGCGGCCTTGTGTCGCGAAAGGGGTGCGAAGCGCCCCCAGGATCTTCGTTCTATCTGAAATCCCCTGGGGCTGCTTTGCAGCCCTTTCGCGACACAAGGCCGCTCCTACAGGGGATCGTGCTCCTGGCTGGGACAAGTCACACAAAAAAGCCCGCATCGCTGCGGGCTTTTTTGTGGCTGTCGCCATCAGAAGCGGAACACTTCCATATCGGTGCGAATCGGCGAGGCCATCGGGATCTTCGGCTTCTCCGGTTCTTTCTTCACCTGTACCGGCGCGGCCTGCTTGCGCGGAGTCTCTTCGGCGATGGCCGGCTGGTTGGCCAGCGGCTTGACCGCCGTGCTCAGTTGTTCGGCCAGCTTTTGCAGCAATTGTCCCTGGGCCTGGACCTGGGCCGACTCACTGCCGGCATGCGGCTGCTCGAGGTGAACGATGCGGTTGTCACGCACCTGGCCACGGCGATCGAGCACACGCCACTGGGCATCGAGGATCGCTGGCTGGTCCTTGCCGGAGTCCAGGCGGGTGATCGACAGCAGCACCTGCACGTCCGGGGTGAAGCCGGCGCTGGCCGGTGCCAGGACCACGCGCTGGCTGTCCAGGCGCCAAGCCAGCTGGCGCACCAGCAACTGGTCGATATCCGACGAAAGGCTGCCGGCCCAACGACCGTCGGTCGCAGCGGTCAGACTGCCATCGGTCTGGCGCTGCAAGAAGGTTTCGCGTTGCAGGTAATCGGCCACCGACACGGGGCCAAGCACCACCGCCATGCCCGCCGCCTGGGTCGGCTGGCCGGGTTCACCGCTGTCGAGCTGATACAGGGCGACTGGCTGGTGCATGCTGCACCCACTCAGGCCCAGCAGGCCAGTCATCAGCAGCGCAAATGGAAGGCGCAGAAATTTCATTCATCCCATCCAGGCGGTCGTCACGGACAGACCGCAGTGATACTCGTGTAGATTCAATCGGGCACTCGGCCACGCCGGCGCCGCAAGGGCCCTATCATCCGCGAAATAGCCGCCAGACTCCAGCATTTCCGCCTCAAGCGGCGCCGAAAGCGCCGCTGCGGACGGCCCATTCACTCAAGCGGGGGTTTCCACCAGCAAGGCATCGACGCGCTGGAAACCACGCGGCAATTTGCTACCACGACGCCCACGCTCGCCCTTGTAATGCTCCAGGTCATCCGGCTTGAGCGACAGCGTACGCTTGCCGGCCTGCAATACCAGGGTCGCCCCCTCGCTGATCACCGCGAGGTCGGTGACATACTCTTCGCGACTGGCCACCCGGTCGCCCGGCACGCCAATGATCTTGTTGCCCTTGCCCTTGCCCAGCTGCGGCAGGTCGGCCACCTTGAACACCAGCAGGCGGCCCTCGGTGGTCACCGCGGCCAGCCAATCCTGCTCGCGGTTGGTCACCGGGCGTGGGGTCATGACCTTGGCGCCATTGGGCAGGCTGAGCAGACCCTTGCCGGCCTTGTTCTTGGCTTGCAGGTCCTCGCCCTTGACCACGAAGCCGTAACCGGCGTCGGAGCCGACCACATACAGCGCATCGTCCTCGGGCAGCAGCACGCACTCGAAGGTAGCGCCCGGCGGCGGCGTCAGGCGACCGGTCAGCGGCTCGCCCTGGCCACGGGCCGACGGCAGGCTATGGGCGGCCAGCGAGTAGCTGCGGCCGG
Source organism: Pseudomonas sp. RIT623 (assembly GCF_004519305.1). GTDB lineage: Bacteria > Pseudomonadota > Gammaproteobacteria > Pseudomonadales > Pseudomonadaceae > Aquipseudomonas. Next base: position 73,679 of record NZ_SOZA01000007.1, read on the forward strand.
TGGAATCGATCAGCACCGCGAACTGGTTGGAGCGGCCGGCGGCGGCGGCCTTGAAGCCATCGCCCGCCTTGTACGACAGCCCCGTGGCGTCGATATCGTGGCCCTTGGCGCAGCGCACCCAGCCTTTCTCCGACAGCACCACGGTGACCGGCTCGGTGGGCATCAGCTCGTTTTCCGACAGGGCCTTGGCCTCGGCACGCTCGACGATCGGCGAGCGGCGATCGTCGCCGTAGGTTTCGGCATCTTCCAGCAGCTCGCTGCGTACCAGCTTGCGCAGCTTGGCATCGCTGCCCAGCAGGGTGGTCAGGCGCTTCTGTTCCTTGAGCAGTTCGTCCTGCTCGCCACGGATCTTCATCTCTTCCAGGCGGGCCAGCTGGCGCAGGCGCGTCTCGAGGATGTAGTCGGCCTGGATCTCGGTCAGGTCGAAGCGGGCGATCAACGCCTGCTTGGGGTGCTCCTCGGTGCGGATGATGTGGATTACTTCATCCAGGTTGAGGAACGCGGTGAGCAAGCCATCCAACAGGTGCAGGCGCCGCTCGACCTTGTCCAGGCGGTGCTGCAGGCGGCGACGAACGGTGCCGACCCGGTACTCCAACCATTCCAGCAGCAGCTGGCGCAGGTTCTTCAACTGCGGCCGGCCGTCGAGGCCGATGATGTTGACGTTGACCCGGTAGGTGCTTTCCAGGTCGGTGGTGGCAAACAGGTGCTGCATCAGCTCGGCGGCATCCACTCGGTTGGAGCGCGGGATGATGACAATGCGGCAGGGGTTTTCGTGGTCCGACTCGTCGCGCAGGTCGGCGACCATCGGCAGCTTCTTGGCCTGCATCTGCGCGGCGATCTGCTCCAGCACCTTGGCCCCGGAGACCTGGTGCGGCAGCGCGGTGACGACGATGTCGCCATCCTCGATGCGGTACACCGCGCGCATGCGGATCGAGCCCTTGCCGCTCTCGTACATCTTCAGGATGTCGGCGCGCGGGGTGACGATCTCGGCTTCGGTCGGGTAGTCCGGGCCCTGGATATGTTCACAGAGCTGCTCGAGGGTGGCCTTGGGCTCGTCGAGCAAGCGCACGCAGGCGCTGGCTACTTCCCGCAGGTTGTGCGGCGGCACGTCGGTGGCCATGCCCACGGCGATGCCGGTGGTGCCGTTGAGCAGGATGTTCGGCAGGCGCGCCGGCAGCACGGCCGGCTCCTGCAGGGTGCCGTCGAAGTTCGGCACCCAGTCGACGGTGCCCTGGCCCAGCTCGCTGAGCAGTACCTCGGAGTAGCGCGACAGGCGCGCCTCGGTGTAACGCATGGCGGCGAACGACTTCGGATCGTCCGGCGCACCCCAGTTGCCCTGGCCGTCGACCAGGGTGTAGCGGTAGCTGAACGGCTGGGCCATCAGCACCATGGCCTCGTAGCAGGCCGAGTCGCCGTGGGGGTGGAACTTGCCGAGCACGTCGCCGACGGTACGCGCCGACTTCTTGTGCTTGGAATCGGCGTCGAGCCCCAACTCGCTCATGGCATAGACGATGCGCCGCTGCACCGGCTTGAGGCCGTCACCGATATGCGGCAGGGCGCGGTCCATGATCACGTACATGGAGTAGTTGAGGTAGGCCTGTTCGGTGAAGTCAGCCAGGGAACGGCGTTCGACGCCTTCGAGACTGAGTTCGAGTGAGTCGCTCATGCGGGCCTCGTCATTTCAGGTTCTGGCGCAGCAGCATGGTGCCGCCGCGCTGGGTAAATTCAAGTTGTTTCAGGGCGCTCATGCCCAGCAGCACGGCCTGGCCATCCAGGCCGGGCACCACCAAGGCGCGCACGTCGCGCAGCTGGATATCGCCTAGCCGTAGGCTATCGAGCCGGGTGCGGTAACCCTCGGTACGGCCATTGGCGGTGCTCAGTTGCACCGCTGCGCCACGGACCAGGTCCAGATCGCGCGCCAGGGCCTCGGGGATCGCCACATCGGTGGCGCCGGTGTCGAGCATGAAATGCACCACCTGGCCATTGATCGCGCCATCGGCGACGAAATGCCCCTGGCCATTGCTCAGCAGACGCACCTCGATGAAACCGTCGCCCTTTTCGCTGCGCACCACGCTATTGGGATTCTGCTGGCGGTCTTCCCACTGGCCGAAAAAGCGCGTGGCAAGGAACATCGCCGCCGCCCAGGCGACGATCAGCAACACCCTGCCCGCGCGCTTGCCCGGCGGCTGGCTCATGGCCGGGCGCTCCAGCCACCTTGCGGCGCGGCGAAGCGCCAGACCACCGGCCGGCTTTCACCGTCGGCGCGCGGACGATCGTTGTTGTCCACGCCAATCCAGGCTCCATCCTTGTCGATAACCAGAGCTTCGGTCAGGCCATAGGCCTGGTCGTAGCGCCGGCTGTCCTGCAACGCTTCGGCGGCGAACGACCAGCAACGCTCCACCGCGCCACTGTCGGCGTCACGCCGGCAGATGCGATAGGCATTACGCTCGAGGGTGTACAACTTGCCCTCGAACCAGGCCAGGTCGGCGAAATCCCGCGCTACCGGACGCGCGCCGGGAAACTGCGGCGGCTGCATCTCGACCCCGGCCTCGCTGAGCAGTACGCAGCTGCGCCCGCAGGTCCACACCGACTGCTGGCGCTGCACCGACAACAGCCCGCGGCGCTCGCGCTCGGCGGCCAGCCACAGGCGGTCGCCCGCCGGGTTGATCGCCAGGCCTTCGAACAACGCATTGAAGTGCAGCAGCATGCCGCTGGCCCGCGCCTGGCGGACCATGGCCTGATCGATGCGCAACCAGTCCGGTTCGCCTTCCACTGGCAACTGCAGCACTGCGGCGTGGGCCTCGCTGACGATCAGGATATTGCCAACCTGGTCACAGGTGATGCCTTCGAAATCCAGCGCGCCGCCTCGGATATAGGACGCCGCCCAGTTGCGCGACTTCAGCCCCCAGGGCAGGCCGGTGTCCGGTGCCTCGGGCGGGGTGAAGGTCAGCGGCTGGGCATGCCAGGGGCCAGGCTCCTGGTCGAGTCGGTAGATGCGGTCGTCGTCGCGGTCGGACACCGCCCACAACGCACCGCGACAGAACGCCAGGCCCGACAGGTTGCCACCGCGCATGCCTTCGACCACGTGTTCGCTGCTCAGCTTGAGCTCTGGCCAGCTGTCCGCCTGGGCCTGCAGGGCGCACAACGCCAGGCAGGCCGCCAGCAGCAGACGCATCAAACCAGGACCTCGGCCAGGTTGCCTTTGGTCTCCAGCCAGTTCTTGCGGTCGCCTGCACGCTTCTTGGCCAGCAGCATGTCCATGATCTCGGTGGTGCCCGCCAGGTCGTCCAGGGTCAACTGCACCAGACGGCGGGTGTTCGGGTCCATGGTGGTTTCGCGCAGTTGCGGCGGGTTCATCTCGCCCAGGCCCTTGAAGCGAGTAACCTGCGGCTTGCCGCGTTTCTTCTCGGCGACCAGGCGATCGAGGATGCCATCACGCTCGGCGTCGTCCAGGGCGTAGTAGATTTCCTTGCCCAGGTCGATGCGGTACAGCGGCGGCATGGCCACGTAGACGTGCCCGGCCTCGACCAACGGACGGAAGTGCTGGACGAACAGCGCGCACAGCAAGGTGGCGATGTGCAGGCCGTCGGAGTCGGCGTCGGCGAGGATGCAGATCTTGCCATAGCGCAGTTGGCTGAGGTCGGTGGCGCCGGGGTCGACGCCGATGGCCACGGCGATGTTGTGCACCTCCTGGCTGGCCAGGACCTCGCCACCATCGACCTCCCAGGTGTTGAGGATCTTGCCGCGCAGCGGCAGGATCGCCTGGTACTCCTTGTCCCGTGCCTGCTTGGCCGAACCACCGGCCGAGTCACCCTCGACCAGGAACAGCTCGGCGCGCATCGGGTCCTGTCCGGCGCAGTCGGCCAGCTTGCCCGGCAGCGCCGGGCCCTGGGTGATGCGCTTGCGCTCGACCTTCTTGCTCGCCTTCAGGCGGCGGCCAGCATTGCTGATGGCCAGCTCCGCCAGTTGCATGCCCAGCTCGGGATGGGCGTTGAGCCACAGGCTGAAGGCGTCCTTGACCACGCCGGAGACGAACGCCGCCGCCTCGCGGGACGACAGGCGTTCCTTGGTCTGGCCGGAAAACTGCGGTTCCTGCATTTTCATCGACAGCACGAAGCTGATTCGCTCCCAGACGTCCTCGGGGGCCAACTTGACCCCGCGCGGCAGCAGGTTGCGGAACTCGCAGAACTCGCGCATGGCATCCAGCAGGCCCTGGCGCAGGCCGTTGACGTGGGTACCGCCCTGGGCGGTGGGGATCAGGTTGACGTAGCTTTCCTGAATGCTGTCGCCGCCCTCGGGCAGCCACAACAGAGCCCAGTCCACGGCTTCCTTGTTACCGGCCAGGCTGCCGCAGAACGGCTCGTCGGGCAGGCGCTGGAACTCGCTGACCGAATCGACCAGGTAGGAGCGCAGACCGTCCTCGTAGTGCCACTCGACCTTCTCGCCGGTGCCCTTGTCCTCGAAGCTGATGGACAGCCCCGGGCACAATACCGCCTTGGCCTTGAGCACGTGCTTGAGGCGGCTGATGGAGAACTTCGGCGAATCGAAGTACTTCGGATCGGGGCTGAAGTACACGCTGGTGCCGGTGTTGCGCTTGCCGACGGTGCCGACCACTTCCAGCTCGCTGGCCTTGAAGCCGTCGGCAAAGGTCATCTGGTACTCGTTACCGTCGCGCTTTACGCGCACGCGGACCTGGCTCGACAGGGCGTTGACCACCGAGATGCCGACACCGTGCAGGCCGCCGGAGAACTGGTAGTTCTTGTTGGAGAACTTGCCACCGGCGTGCAGCTTGGTAAGGATCAACTCGACACCGGATACGCCCTCCTCGGGGTGGATGTCCACCGGCATGCCGCGGCCATCGTCGCTGACTTCCAGCGAGTGGTCGGCGTGGAGGATCACCTGCACGGACCGTGCGTGGCCTGCCAGGGCCTCGTCGACGCTGTTGTCGATGACTTCCTGGGCCAGGTGGTTGGGCCGGCTGGTGTCGGTGTACATGCCCGGCCGCTTGCGGACCGGGTCAAGGCCCGAGAGGACTTCGATGGCGTCTGCGTTATAGGCGCTAGCGCTGGGATTGGCCATGGGTTCTCGTCGTCAGTCTGGTGAGTGCAAAAGTCAAAATACAGAAAAATCCAGCGCCGCATACTGCCCGCGGGCAATACCGGCGAACGCCAGCAGGGCCGGCAGCTGTGCGGCGAAGCCCTGGTAGCTGTGGTCGCCACCGGCCTGGATACGCAGGGCGCAGGCGCGGTAGTAGTGCTCGGCCTGGCGATAGTCCAGCGTTTCATCGGCGGTCTGCAACCACACTTGATAGCGAGCGGCATCCTGCGGTGCCGGCACTTCCAGTTCGGCCAGGGCGTCCACGTGGTCGTGGGTGAGCTCCCAGGCTTCATCGGTATAGAGGTTGCGCTGGGTGCCGAGGTAGCCGTCGAACAGCCGGTGCGGGGCCACCGCCGGGTTGACCAGCAACGCCTTGAGCGCGTGGCGCTCGGCCAGATGGGTGGCATAGTAGCCGCCGAGGGAGCTGCCGACCAGCAGCGGCGCACCCAGCTCACCGATGGCTGCCTCCAGCTGGGCGATAGCCTGGCGCGGGTGGTGGTGCAAGGCCGGGACGCGCAGTTGCTCGGACAGGCCGAGCTGCTGCATCACCGCCTCGAGCTGACGGGCTTTCTTCGACAGCGGCGAGCTGTTGAAGCCATGGATATAGAGGATGGAACCCGACATGCTGCCCCCGAACGCAAAGACGCGCAGTGTAGCGTGTTCGATGGTCATTGGCGCAGCCTGGGGATTTTCGCAACAAAATCTTCAAATGACAGGGGCAACTGCGCGGCCCTTCAGTAGCCGGGGCTGTCGAAATCCAGCTTCACCACGAAATCCCGCGCCCGCTCTACCCCGGTCTCCAACCGCCCGTCGGCATGCAGACGCAGCCAGCGGTAACCCGGCTGTTCCTCGCTGACCTTGAAGTCCTCGCTGCGCGGCGCGAACTGGATGCAGGTCGAAGGCGTGGCAAGGAAACGGATGCCGTCACGCACTTCGTCCCATTCCTGGTGGATATGCCCCCACAGCAGCGCCTTCACCTGTGGATAGCTGCGCAGACGCCGCAGCAGCTCATCGGCATTACGCAGCCCGATCGGCTTGATCCAGGCGCACCCGATATCCACCGGCTGGTGATGGCAGCACACCAGGCAATGGCGCTCGCCCGCACCGTTCAGCGCCTGGTCCAGCACGAGCAGCTGGTCGTCGGCCAGCAGACCGAAGGTGGCACCGACCACTGCCGAGTCGAGCATGACGATGCGCCAGGCGCCGATATCGGTCACTGCCTGCACCAGTTCCGGCGCCACCTCGGTCATGACCCGCGCCTCGTCATGGTTACCCGGCAGCCAGCGCGCTGGCGCGCCGAGCGTCGACGTCAACTCGCCAAAGGCCACGTAGGATTCGACGCTGGCATCCTGGGAAAGATCGCCCGTGCACAGCAGCAGGTCGATGCGCGGTTGTTCGCGGCGTACCTGGCCGACCACGTGCCCGAGGCTTGCGCGGGTATTGAGGCCCAGCAAGGTGCCCGCCGGGTCGGCGAACAGATGGGCATCGGTCAGTTGCACCACATGGACAGGTGACGGGGGTGAAAGTGGTTGCGGCAACGGCCGTCTCCTCGAACGGATTCAGCACGGATTATGGCGGCGGATTGCTTTCGAGCAAATACTCGAAACCGACGCGCATCACATTTCAGCGCACGGCTTCCAGTTCGTGGCCGCAGGCCAGGCAGTGGCTCAGCCATTCACCGAGGAACAGATTGAGCTGGGCCTTCTCGTCCGGCTGGTGCATCGCCGTGTTGGGATAGGGGTAGATGCTGCGCAGGCGACGCGCATGCTCGGCACTGACCACCTCGGCCATGCGCGCGTCATGGTAGACCTGCACCTCCAGCTCGGGCACCGGCAGCCAGGGCAGGCTGTGCTCCTGGCGCACCTTGAGCGTGGTGGTGTAGGGGCAGGCCAATAGCACTTCAAGCACCAGCACACCGAGCATCTGGTCGCCCTGGGTCATGCCGATACGGCGCGAGCTCTGCGTAGTGCGCATGTCAGGCAACAGGCGCATCAGGCGGGCATAGTTGGCCTCGCAGGCCGATTGCAGCCCGACCAGGTCGACCCGATAGCGCTCGCGCAGCAGGTTCACTTCCACATACCTCGTACTTCGTCTCGGTTCAGCGCCAGCCATTGCAACCCGATGATCGTGGCGGCGTTGCAGATACGCCCGTCGCGTACGGCCTGCAGGGCATCCTCGAACGACCATACGCGCACGCGAATGTCCTCGCTTTCTTCTTCCAGGCCATGCAGGCCACCGGCACCCTCGCTGATGCAACGGCCCAGGAACAGGTGGACGTACTCGTCGCTGCCGCCCGGTGACGGAAAGTACCTGGTCATTGGCCACAGCGCCGAGAAGGTCAGGCCCGCTTCTTCCTCGGCTTCGCGGTGGGCAACCTCCTCGGGTTGCTCGTCCTTGTCGATCAGCCCGGCGACCATCTCGATCAGCCAGGGGTTGGCCACCTTGCCCATGGCGCCAACGCGAAACTGCTCGATCAGCACCACCTCGTCGCGCTGAGGATCGTAGGGCAGCACGCAGACCGCGTCATGGCGCACGAACAGTTCACGGGTGAACTCGCGGCTCATGCCCCCGGCAAACAATTCGTGGCGCAGGTGCAGCTTGTCGAGCTTGTAAAAGCCCTTGAACAATGGCTCCCGCCGCGCGATCTCGACCTGCGTCGGTACTGAATTCAACGTGTCCGTCATGCCAACTCCTTGATACCTCGTTTACCGCATCGCGCAATCCTACTCTGCCAACCGCCCGGTTTCACCCCTTTGCGTCGACCGTTCGGGCGGCCGGGACAGGCGCGACGCTCTCTGTTAGCTTAGTGGCGAACCGAAGGCCGCGCAGGCGGTCCAAGGCCGATCATCACTGCCCCGCAAGGATCAACATGAGGCTAGTCAAACTGACTTCCGTGGCCGTTCTGGCACTGGCGCTCGGCGCCTGCCAGAGCCTGTTCACGCCCAACTACCGGGCCCCGCTCGAGGTCAAGCGCGAGGCCTGGGAGCACGTGAAACCCGGCTGCAGCGAAAGCGACTGCCCGCTGGTGAACATCGACACCGTGCACTTCCCGGCGCTGCCGAAACTCGACGCCATCGTCGAGAAACGCCTGCTGCAACTGACCGAGGACAACCAGCGCGGCACTGCGCCAAGCTCGCTGCAAGCCTATGAACAGGCTTACCTGGCCCGCGCCGACAAACGCAACAGCAGCTACCTGCAGGCCAAGGTACGCGAACAGCATGACGGGCTGGTGATCGTCGAGCTGTCCAGCTACCTCGACAGCGGCGGCGCCCACGGCATGCCGGGGCGTGGCTTCATCAACTACTCGCGCAAGCTGGACAAGGTGCTGACCCTGGATGACATGCTACTGCCCGGCCAGGCCGCGACCTTCTGGAAGACCGCCGAGGAGTCCCACCGGGCCTGGCTGATCAGCACCGGCATGGACAAGGACCCCGAGTTCGTCAAGACCTGGCCGTTCAAGCAGTCGCCGCACATCGCCCTGACCTACGGCGCGCTGATCGTGAAGTACGAGGTCTATGCCATCGCGCCCTACTCCATGGGCCACGTCGAGCTGAAGATCCCCTACCCGCGCCTCAACGGCGTGCTCAAGCCCGAGCTGTTTCCCGGCCGTGGCTGATCGCTAGCAGCCGGTATAGCCCCCCTGCCAGCAGCAGTGCCGGCAGGGTCGCGCCCAACTGCGGCGCCAGGTTGGCCATCAGGTGATAAGCCACCACCCCTGCCGTCCAGGCCAGCAGCGCCTGCCAGCGCAGCCCCTCGACCAGCGTCGGCGAACGCCGACGACGCACCACGAAGTGGTCCATCAGCACCACACCGAACAACGGCGCGAACACCGAACCGATCAGCAGCAGGAAATTCTGATACTGGGCCAACGGCGCCAGCAGGGCGATCAGCGTGCACAGCACGCCGATAGCCAAGGCCAGGTGCTCGACCTTCATTTTCACCAGCAGGCCAGTGGACACTGCCGCCGAGTGGATATCGGCAAAGGCGTTTTCCGTCTCGTCCAGCAGGATCAGCAGCAATGGAATTCCCAGCCCGGCGCCGGCCAGTGCCAGCAGCAGGGCATTTACCTCGCCGCTGGGCGCGAACGCCAAGGTGTAGGCCACGCCCAGGCTCATCAGCCAGGCATTGCCGATGAAGAAGCCCAGCGCGGTACCGCCGAACACCCGGCTGGCACGCTGGCCGAAGCGCGAGTAGTCGGCGATCAGCGGCAACCATGACAGCGGCATGGCAATCACGATATCAAAGCCCAGGGCCAGGGACAGCGAGCCATCACCCGGGCGGCGCCACAGCGCGGCCAGGTCGGCCTTGGCAAACAGGTTCCAGGTCAGCCAGACGCAGGCGCCGAGCAACAGCCAGATCCCCCACTTGCGCAGCACCTTGCGCACGAACGCCAGTGGCCCGCTGACCGCCAACAGGGTGGCCAGGACGCCGAAGCACAGGGTCCACAGCAGCGTGCTGCTCCAGCCGCTGCCCTCGCCGAACGCGCGTGCGCCCAGCAGGCTCGCGGCATCGCGCATGACGATGATCTCGAACGAACCCCAGCCGATCAGTTGCAGCAGATTGAGCACGGCCGGCAGGCGCGCGCCGTGGCTACCGAGCGTGAGGCGCAAGGTCGCCATGGCCGACAGGCCGGTATCGCTGCCGATTACCCCCACCGCGGCCAGCAGCAATACCCCCACCGCCGTGCCCAAGGTGATCGCCAGGATCGAGCCCGCCAGGCCCAGGCCCGGCGCCAGCAGGCCGCCGACCTGCAGGACCATCAGGCCGATACCGAGGGAGAACCACAGCGAGAACAGGTCGCGGGCGCCGAACTGGCGATGGTGGGTGGGGACGGGGTGGTCGGGGGAGAAGTGGCTAGTTGAAGTCATGGGGAAGTTCGCCGGAATGTTGGGGGTGGCGTTGGCGAGGACTAGGTCCTCGTTTCGCGGCACAAGGCCGCTCCTACAGGGAGTTGCGGTCTCCTGTAGGAGCGGCCTTGTGCCGCGAAAGGGCCGCAACGCGGCCCCCAAGGTCTACTTACACCTTCTGGTAAAGCTGGCTGCCTTCCTGGCGGAACCGCTCGGCCTGCTCGCGCATGCCCTGTTCGACCGTGACATCCACGGTTTCGATCTTGGCGGCGTACTCACGGACTTCCTGGGTGATCTTCATCGAACAGAACTTCGGCCCGCACATCGAGCAGAAGTGCGCGACCTTGGCCGATTCCTTGGGCAGGGTCTCATCGTGGAATGAGCGCGCGGTGTCCGGGTCCAGGCCCAGGTTGAACTGGTCTTCCCAGCGGAACTCGAAGCGCGCCTTGGACAGCGCGTTGTCACGGATCTGCGCGCCCGGATGCCCCTTGGCAAGGTCGGCGGCATGCGCGGCGATCTTGTAGGTGATGATGCCGGTCTTGACGTCGTCCTTGTTCGGCAGGCCCAGGTGCTCCTTGGGCGTGACGTAGCAGAGCATGGCGCAGCCGAACCAGCCGATCATCGCCGCGCCGATGCCGGAGGTGATGTGGTCGTAGCCCGGAGCGATATCGGTGGTCAGCGGGCCTAGGGTGTAGAACGGCGCCTCGTCGCAGCATTCGAGCTGCTTGTCCATGTTCTCCTTGATCAACTGCATCGGCACGTGGCCGGGGCCTTCGATCATGCACTGCACATCGTGCTTCCAGGCAATCTTGGTCAGCTCGCCAAGGGTCTCCAGTTCGCCGAACTGCGCCGCGTCGTTGGCGTCGGCAATCGAACCCGGGCGCAGGCCGTCACCCAGCGAGAAGCTGACGTCGTAGGCCTTCATGATTTCGCAGATCTCGTCGAAGTGCGTGTACAGGAAGTTTTCCTTGTGGTGCGCCAGGCACCACTTGGCCATGATCGAGCCGCCACGGCTGACGATGCCGGTGACCCGCTTGGCGGTCAGCGGCACATAGCGCAGCAAGACGCCAGCGTGGATGGTGAAGTAGTCCACACCCTGCTCGGCCTGTTCGATCAGGGTGTCGCGGAACAGCTCCCAGGTCAGGTCCTCGGCCACGCCATTGACCTTCTCCAGGGCCTGGTAGATAGGCACGGTACCGATCGGCACCGGCGAGTTGCGGATGATCCATTCGCGGGTTTCGTGAATGTGCTTGCCGGTGGACAGGTCCATGACCGTGTCCGAGCCCCAGCGAATGCCCCAGGTCAGCTTGGCCACTTCTTCCTCGATCGAGGAACCCAGGGCGCTGTTGCCGATATTGCCGTTGATCTTCACCAGGAAGTTGCGGCCGATGATCATCGGCTCAAGCTCGGTGTGGTTGATGTTGGCGGGGATGATCGCGCGGCCGCGGGCGATTTCCTCGCGGACGAACTCGGCGGTGATCTCTTTCGGGATGCTGGCACCGAAGCTGTGGCCGGCGTGCTGCTGGCTGAGCAGGCCGGCGGCACGGGCCTCCTGCAGCTTCATGTTCTCGCGGATGGCGACGTATTCCATCTCGGCGGTGATGATGCCCTGGCGGGCATAGTGCATCTGCGTGACGTTGGCGCCGGCCTTGGCCCGGCGCGGGTTGCGCACATGGGCGAAGCGCAGCTTGGCCAGCTCGGCGTCGTTCAGGCGTTGTTGGCCGAAGTTCGAGCTCAGGCCCGCGAGGCGCTCGGTGTCGCCACGGGCGTCGATCCATGCCGAACGCACATCGCCCAGGCCCTTGCGCACGTCGATGATGACCTCGGGGTCGGTGTAGGGACCCGAGGTGTCGTACACCAGCACCGGGGCATTCTTCTCGCCGCCGAAATCGGTCGGGGTGTCGTGCAGGCTGATTTCGCGCATGGGCACGCGGATGTCGGGGCGCGAACCCTGGACATAGACCTTGCGCGAATTGGGCAAGGGTTGCACGGACTGCTGATCGACTTGCGCCGACTCGCTGAGGTGGATCGATTTTTCTTGTTTGCTCATCACAGGCTCTCCAGACAGCTTCCAGCGGTGGAATGTCGGGGTGAACCTGAAAGGCGTGGACGCACTCGGGGTGACGAGTGCAGTGCCGGATGTGGGGTGCCCTGGGCTGCAAGCAGCTGTGGCGATCCCGGACCTGGCACAAGAGGCTCCCGGGACTTGAGAGCAATCTTGTTCCCTACGCAGGCGCTAACCTGATCAGGTTCAACGGGATCCGCACCTCTGCGATCTCAGCCTTTGCTTCAAGGCACCCCGACAAGAACATGCGCAGTCTAGACTGGAGTGGTCGGCAAAGCCAAGCGGGTATATCCAGGCGCGATAAATGGCGCAAGCAGCGGATTGTTGGCGAAAGCGCGTGGCACTACACTGGCCAATCGCTCGATACCCGACAGTACAGTAAATAAATCTCGATCAAGGATTGCCCTATGCTGCGCAAACTCTCACTGGCGATTGCCGTGTCTTGTGCGACCAACGGAGTGGCGTGGGCAGTGGACACGCCCACGACGGTGAAAACCGACCTGGTCAGCGTCTACCAGGAAGCGGTCGACAACAACGCCGACCTGGCGGCCGCCCGCGCCGACTATGGCGCCCGCCGCGAAGTGGTGCCCCAGGCCCGTGCCGGCCTGTTGCCCAACCTTTCGGCCGGCGCCGAAATGATGAACACCCGCACCAAGCTCGACGAACCGTCGGTCACCTCCAACCGCAGTGGCAATGCCTGGAGCGCCACCCTGGCCCAACCGATCTTCCGCGCCGACCGCTGGTTCCAGCTACAGGCGGCCGAAGCGGTCAACGAACAAGCCGCGCTGGAGCTGTCGGCCACCGAGCAGAACCTGATCCTGCAAACCGCCGAGAACTACTTCGCGGTGCTGCGCGCCCAGGACAACCTGGCCTCCACCAAAGCCGAGGAGGCGGCGTTCAAGCGCCAGCTGGACCAGTCCAACGAGCGCTTCGACGTCGGCCTCTCGGACAAGACCGATGTGCTGCAATCGCAAGCCAGCTACGATACCGCCCGGGCCAACCGGATCATCGCCGAGCGCCAGGTGCAAGATGCCTTCGAAGCCTTGATCACCCTGACCAACCGTCAGTACTCGGCGATCCAGGGCGTGGTCCACAGCCTGCCGGTGCAGGTGCCGATCCCCAACGACGCCAAGGCCTGGGTCGAGACCGCCGGGCGGCAGAACCTCAACCTGCTGGCCACCAACCACGCCGTGGCCGCGGCCGAAGAGACGGTACGCCAGCGCAAGGCTGGCCACGCACCGACCCTGGACGCAGTGGCCAAGTACCAGAAAGGCGACAACGACAACCTGGGCTTCACCAACCCCTCGCAGAACGGCGTGCGCTATGGCGGTGACGTCGAGCAGACCAGCGTCGGCCTGCAGTTGAATATCCCGATCTACAGCGGCGGCCTGACCAGCTCCCAGGTGCGCGAGGCTTACTCGCGGCTGACCCAGAGCGAGCAGCAACGCGAGAGCCTGCGCCGCCAGGTGGTGGAGAACACGCGCAACCTGCACCGCGCGGTGAACACCGATGTCGAACAGGTGCAGGCGCGCAAGCAGTCGATCATCTCCAACCAGAGCGCGTTGGAGGCCACCGAGATCGGCTACCAGGTCGGCACCCGCAACATCGTCGACGTGCTGGATGCACAGCGCCAGCTGTACACCTCGGTGCGTGACTACAACAACAGCCGCTACGACTACATCCTCGACAACCTGCGCCTCAAGCAGGCCGCCGGCACCCTGAGCCCGCAGGACCTGCAGGACCTGGGCCGGTACCTGAAGGCTGACTACAACCCGGACAAGGATTTCCTGCCGCCGGACCTGGCAGCTGCGGCAGCGAAGAACTTCGAGCGCAGGCCTTGAGCCAAGGAAACACGCGGGCGGTGTAGGAGCGGCCTTGTGTCGCGAAAGGGCCGCACAGCGGCCCCGGCGATCCTGCGGGAGTGCGCAGATCCTGGGGGCGCTTCGCCCCCCTATCCGACCGGCCCGACGCCTCGGCAAGGCCGCGCCTACAGGGATCGCAGCATTTCACAGATCAGCGGATCAACGCAGCCAAGCCATCCAGCAACCGCTGCAACGCCCCCTGGTTGGCCTGCATCACCGCCCTGCCCGCCTCACCCATGCGTCGGGCATCCTGCGGCAGCTCGATCAAGCGGCGCACCGCGCCAGCCAAACCCTCGGCATCGTCCACCTGCTGCAACGCCCCGGCCTCGCGCAACATGGCGCTGATCTCGAGGAAGTTGAACACGTGCGGCCCCATGATCACCGGCAATGCCAGCGCCGCCGGCTCCAGCGGGTTGTGCCCGCCGGTAGGCACCAGGCTGCCGCCGACGAAGGCAATATCGGCCAAGGCATACAGGAACAGCAGTTCACCCATGGTGTCGCCCATCAGTACCTGGGTGCCGGCCTCGACCGCCGCGCCGCCCGAGCGGCGCACCGTGGCGAACTGCCCGGCGCACAACCCATGCACGGCATCGAACCGCTCGGGGTGTCGCGGCACCAGGATCAACAACGCGTCGCTGTGCACCTTGAGCAGTTCACGGTGGGCCTCGAGAATCAGCGCATCTTCGCCTTCATGGGTACTGGCGGCGATCCACACCGGGCGCTGCGTGGCGCCCCACTGCCCGCGCAGCGCCTGGGCGCGGGGCAACAATTGCTCGTCGATCTTCAGGTCGAACTTGATCGAGCCGGTCACCTGCACGCACGCAGGACGCGCGCCCAGGTCGCGGAAGCGCTGCGCCTCGGTCTCTGTCTGCACGGCGATCAGGCTCATCTGCTCGAGCATCGGCCGGGTCAGACCGGCGAAGCGGGCATAGCCACGGGCCGAGCGCGCGGACAGCCGCGCATTGGCCAACGCCACCGGGATGCCGCGCCTGGCGCACTGGTGGATATGATTGGGCCACAGCTCGGTCTCCATGATGACCCCCAGCCGCGGGCGCACATGGTCGAGAAAGCGCCCGGCCGCCCAGGGCAGGTCGTACGGCAAGTAGCAATGCTGTACCCGCGGCTCGCCTTCGAACATCGCGCGGATGCGCTCGGAGCCGGTCGGCGTCATGCAGGTGAGGGTGATCGGCATATCCGGGTACTGCTTGAGCAGGGCGCGGACCATTGGCGCGGCGGCGATGCTTTCGCCCACCGACACCGCATGCACCCAGATCCCCCCCTGGCGCAGCGCCGGCAGCCGACAGGCGAAGCGTTCGCCGATGCGCTGGCGGTAGGCTGGCGCCTTGCGTCCGCGCAGGAACAGGCGCAGCGCGACCAGCGGCAGGCCCAGGTGAAATAGCAAGGTATAGAGAGTTCTGTTCATGGCGGCGGAGTTTACTAGGAAGCGCGGCAAAAGGCCTGCACCCAGTCAAGCCTCAACCGATCGCCCGCAGGTGCACGGCGAAGCGTTCGGCCAACCATTGCGCCGCCGGGCCCAAGGGTTCGTCGCGGCGCCAGGCCAGCTCCACCACCAGCGCTGGCGGGCGCCACTCGCTGTCGAGCTCGACCATCTGCGTCTGGTAGGTGGGGTACTGCACCACATGGCGCGGCAGCCAGGCCCAACCCAGGCCACGCATCAGCAATTCGGCCATGGCGTAGAAACTGTCGCAACGCCAGACTTGCGGGCTGATCGCCTCGCCGCCAGGGTAACCGCTCTGCTGCGGGGTAATCAGCAGTTGCCGGTGGCGCGCCAGTTGCTGGCGAGTGACCTTGGCCAGGTGCGCCAACGGATGATCGATGGCGCAGACCGTGACCATCTCGACGCTGCCCAGGGCCCGTCGCTCCAACGAGGCCGGTATGCTTTCGTGGTGGAAAAACAGCCCCAGGTCGGCGCGCCGCTCCACCAGCTTGCGCGCCACATCGCCCTGGGCGCCGCTGGCCAGTTGCACTTCCAGGTACGGATAGCGGGCGGCGAGTTCATCCAGACTGTCGATCACCGGTTGGTAAGGCATGGCCTCGTCCTGAGCCACCCGCAGCAACGCCTCCTGCCCCCGCATCAATGCCAGCGCGCGACCGTCGAGGCGCTCGCACTGGCGCAGCAGCTCGCGAGCATCCTCGAGCAGCGCGGCGCCGCGCTCGGTCAAGCGTGGCTGGCGGCCGCTGCTGCGCTCGAACAGGGTCACGCCCAGGTCGGCCTCGAGCAGCGCGATGGCAGTGCTCACCGCCGACTGCGCCTTGTGTTGCTCGCGGGCCACGGCGGAGAACGAACGCAGCTCGGCGGTGCGCACGAATAGACGAAGCTGCTCCAGGTTCCACTGCTCAGGCATGGCGACCTATCTCCAAAACAGATAGGAAATGACTTTACCGCATCCAGGGATTCCCTAGAATGCCCATCCAGCAACGGAGGACCCGCACCATGAACGCCTACACCTATCTCGCCATCGCCATCTGCGCCGAAGTCATCGCCACCGCGTCCATGAAGGCTGTAAAAGGCCTGAGCACGCCACTGCCGTTGTTGCTGATGGTGTGCGGCTATGGCGTGGCGTTCTGGATGTTGACCCTGGTGGTGCGCAGCATTCCGGTGGGCATCGCCTATGCCATCTGGTCGGGCCTGGGGATCGTGCTGATCAGCGTGGCGGCGCTGGTGATCTACGGGCAAAAGCTGGATATACCGGCGATGCTGGGCATGGCCATGATCGTCGGCGGCGTGGTGGTGATCCAGGTGTTCTCCAACACCGCGGGGCATTGATGCTCCCCTGAGGATTATGCGGCCGCTTTGCAGCCCCAGGATCGCAAAGCCCACGCCGGCCCGACGCTGTATACTGCGCACCTGTCCCAGCTTTCGAGGTGCCCGCATGCCATCTGCCATTTCCACTGACGTGCTGATCGTCGGCGCCGGGGTCGCAGGCCTCTGGCTCAACGCCCGCCTGCGCGGCCAGGGCTACTCGACGGTGCTGGTGGAACGCGCCAGCCTTGGCGGCGAACAGACCATCAAATCCCAGGGCATCATCCACGGCGGCACCAAGTACGCCCTGCACGGCGCCCTGACCGGCGCCTCCGAGGCCATCGCCGACATGCCGCGGCGCTGGCGCGAAGCGCTGGCCGGCAACGGCGAGCTGGACCTGAGCGGCACCCGCCTGCTGTCCGAGGCCCATTACCTCTGGTCCCCCGGCACCCTGGCCGGCAACCTCAGCAGTTTCTTCGCCAGCAAGGCCGTGCGCGGCCGGGTCGACCAGGTCAAGGGCGAGCAACTGCCGCCGGCCCTGCAAGACCGCGCGTTCAAGGGCAAGGTCTACCGCCTGGCCGAACTGGTCATCGACGTACCCAGCTTGCTGGCCAACCTCGCGCAACTGGCGGGTGACAGCCTGCTGGCCGGCGAGCGAATCGAACCCCTGCGCGACGGCGATGAGCTGGTCGGGCTGACCGTCGATGGCCGCGAGATTCGCGCGCAACGCATCGTCCTCAGCGCCGGTGGCGGCACCGAAGCACTGCTGCGCGCCCTCGGCCTCAGCCAGCCAGCCATGCAGCGCCGGCCGCTGCACATGGTCCTGGCCAAGGGCCCAAACCTCAAGCCGTTGTACGCCCACTGCCTCGGTGGCGGGCCCAAGCCGCGCATCACCGTGACTACCCACCCGGCGGCCGACGGCCAGTGGGTGTGGTACCTCGGTGGCGACCTGGCCGAGGCCGATGGCGTGGCCCGCGAGCCTGCCGCGCAGATCGCCGCGGCACAAAAGGAAGTCGCCAGCCTGATGCCTTGGGTCGATCAAAGCCAGATGCGCTGGGCAACCCTGCGTATCGACCGCGCCGAGCCCGCGCAATCGGGCCTGGTGCGCCCGGACAACGCCTTCCTCGCCGAGCAGCAGCGCCTGCTGGTGGGCTGGCCGACCAAGCTGGCCCTGGCGCCGGACTTCGCCGACCGCGTAATGGCCAGCTTCGAACGCGATGGCATCCGCCCAGCCGCTCAGGCAGAGCTCGCCGACCTGCCCCGCCCGGCGCTGGGCGTGCCGGC
Source organism: Pseudomonas sp. RIT623 (assembly GCF_004519305.1). Lineage (GTDB taxonomy): Bacteria > Pseudomonadota > Gammaproteobacteria > Pseudomonadales > Pseudomonadaceae > Aquipseudomonas. The sequence continues at coordinate 91,598 of NZ_SOZA01000007.1, forward strand.
CTGGGAGCAACTGCTGCCATGAGTCTGCCAACCCTGCACAATCATCACCGCCCGCTGGGCAGCACCGGCCTGCGGGTTTCGCCATTGGGCCTGGGCACAGTCAAGCTTGGCCGCGACCAGGGGGTGAAATACCCCAACGGCTTCACCATCCCCGATGACGATACCGCCCGCCTGCTGCTGGCCCAGGCCCGCGAGCTGGGCATAAACCTGATCGACACCGCACCCGCCTATGGTCGCAGTGAGGAACGCCTCGGCCCATTGCTGCGCGGCCAGCGCGAGCAGTGGGTGATCGTCAGCAAGGTCGGCGAAGAGTTCGACGCCGGCCAGTCGCACTTCGACTTCAGCGCCGCCCATACCCGCCGGTCGGTGGAACGCAGCCTCAAGCGCCTGGAAACCGACCGTATCGAACTGGTACTGGTGCACTCCGACGGCAACGACCTGGCCATCCTCGAGCAGCAGGGCGTGTATGAAACCCTGGCGGCGCTCAAGCAGGAAGGCAAGATCCTCGGCTATGGGCTGTCCGGCAAGACCGTCGCTGGCGGCCTGAAAGCCCTGGAGCAAGGTGATTGCGCCATGGTCACCTACAACCTCAACGAGCAGGCGGAACGCCCGGTGCTCGACTACGCTGCCGAACACGGCAAGGCCATCCTGGTGAAGAAGGCACTCGCCAGCGGGCATATCTGCCTGGCCCCCGGGGTCGACCCGGTGCAGGCCAGTTTCGAGTTGCTGTTTGCCCACCCCGGCGTGAGCAGTGCCATCGTCGGCACTATCAATCCGCTGCACCTGGCCCATAACGTGGCCACCGTCGCCCGCATTCTCGGCCGGCCCTGAGCCGCCCGGGCCGGAGTCAACGCAAGGAGGAGCCTCGTGCCGCGCACGCTGATCCGCAAGAATCCGAGCAATTTCAAGACCCTGCCGCTGCATGTTGAAGCCAGCCCCGAGGGCCTGAGCTACCAGAGCATCGGCATGCCGCTGAACTTCGCCCAGACCCTGCAGCGGCGCAAGGCCATCCAGCTGGCCGACTCGCAGCGCTTCGTGGTCGAGCTGGCCAACCTCGGCGTGTCGGTGCGCCTGACCTTGCACTGGCAAGGCCGCGACTACTGGGTACTGGTGCGCCAGCGCCGCCAGGACCGCGGCGACGTGGTGCTCAAGCTGATCTCCGGCTACGTGCCCGCCCACGAGTTGAATCTACCGCTGCACACCGCCATCCAGGAAGTCGCCGAGGAGTGCCTGCTGGAAACCCCGGAGGGCTGGCTGGGCGGGCGCTTCAACGACACCTGGCTGCCAGCGCCCTACGCTGCCGCCCTGCATTACCGCGAAGCCCTGCCCTTCGTGCTGACGCCCGAATCCGGTGCCGCTCGCCCGGTGCACTGCGCCAACCTGATGCTATTGGAACGGCCGCGGGCCTATGTCCACCTGCCCACCGCATCGCTGCAACTGATCTACGACCTGCGCCTGCAAGTGCCACGCGAGGCCAAGGGGCTGAGCCTGTTCCATGTCGACGAACGGCTCGAAGGCGATCAATTGGTGGCGCGGCTCAACCGCAAGCGGCCGGATCTCTACCTGATGCCGCTGCAAGAAGGTCAACCGCTGGCTGAGCTGTACACCCTGAAGAAAGACCAGTTGATACAGGCGAGCACGCGCGGCCTGTGGCTGGCCGAGAGCTTTGCGCAGCAGGAGGGCTGGGTGGTGCGGGATGAACGGGTACGCTGGAAGGATTGGCTGAAACTGCAGGGCCTGGTGGAGCGCAAGCGCGAACCGGCGTCGCACCTGGAGCGCTTCAGCGAAAAGGCCAAAAAACTGCTCGCCCGCGTCCTGTAGGCGCCGGCATTGCTGGCGAATACCGCAGCGCCTGGTTCGCCAGCAAGGCTGCCTCCTACGGGTGATGGATGCTGTAGGAGCCGGCTTGCCGGCGAACACCGCAGCGCCTGGGTCGCCAGCAAGGCTGGCTCCTACGGGCGATGGATGCTGTAGGAGCCGGCTTGCCGACGAACACCAGCACAGCCGGTGCCAGGCACCACGCTGATCCGCCTCAGTGCTTGCGGATCTTCTCGACGATCGCCGTGGTCGAGCTGTTTTCCACCAAGCCCAACACCTTCACCGTGCCGCCATAGGCCTTGACGATATCGGCGCCAACCACCTGGTCGATGCCATAGTCGCCGCCCTTGACCAGCACATCAGGTTTCACTTGGCGCAACAGGTTCTCCGGGGTGTCCTCGGGGAAGCTGATTACCCAGTCCACCGCACCGAGGCCGGCCAGCACCGCCATGCGCCGGTCGACGCTGTTGATCGGCCGCCCAGGGCCTTTCAAGCGGCTGACCGAGGCATCGTCGTTGATTGCGACGATCAGCCGATCGCCCTGGGCGCGAGCCTGTTCCAGGTAAGTGACATGGCCGGCATGCAGGATGTCGAAACAGCCGTTGGTGAAGACGATCTTCTCGTTGTGCGCGCGGGCATCGTCGATGGCCAGCAACAACTGCTCCAGGCCCAGCACACCGCGCTCGGAACCTTCCTCGCGCTGGATCGCCCGACGCAGCTCAGGCGCGCTGATGGCCGCGGTACCCAACTTGCCAACGACGATACCGGCGGCCAGGTTGGCCAGGGCCACGGCGTGGGGCAGGTCCTCGCCCGCGGCGATGGCGGCGGCCAGGGTGGAGATCACGGTGTCACCGGCGCCGGTGACATCGAACACCTCGCGGGCTCGGGCCGGCAGGTGCAGGGCCGGATGGCCGGTGCGCAGCAGGGTCATGCCGTGCTCGCCACGGGTCACCAGCAAGGCACCCAGGTCCAGCTCCTCGAGCAGCTTCAGGCCTTTGCCGACCAACTCGGCCTCATCGGCGCAACGGCCGACAATGGTCTCGAACTCGCTGAGGTTCGGGGTGATCAGGCTGGCGCCGCGGTAGATCGAGAAGTCCTTGCCCTTGGGGTCGGCCAGCACCGGGATGCCCTTGGCCCGAGCCGCCTGGATCAGCGCCTGGTGGTTCTTCAGCGCGCCCTTGCCGTAGTCGGACAGCACCAGCACCTTGACGCCTTCGAGCAGGCCATCGACCTCGGCGCCCAGCGACAGAGCGTCGGTGGCGAAGGGCTCTTCGAAATCGATGCGCAGCAGTTGCTGGTGACGGCTCATCACCCGCAGCTTGACGATGGTCGGCTGGTGGGCGATGCGCTGGAAGATCGAGCGCACGCCTGCGGCTTGCAGGCTGTTGGCAAGGCTGTCGGCAGCCTCGTCCTGGCCGGTGACGCCAACCAGCGCCGCTGGCGCGCCGAGGGCGGCGATGTTCAAGGCAACGTTGGCCGCACCGCCGGGGCGGTCCTCGATCTGATCGACCTTGACCACCGGCACCGGCGCTTCAGGCGAAATACGTGAAGTACCGCCATGCCAGTAGCGGTCGAGCATGACATCGCCGACCACCAATACGGGGGCTTGATCGAAACGCGGCATGGACAACTTCATGGGCAACCCATATTGAAAAAGTGAACAGGGGCGGGATATTAGCACAGGGCCAATGTCACCACTTCAACTGCCGATCCGACGCACCCAGAACAGCTCATGGCGGCGCACCGCCTTGCGGAAGAACTCGTTTTCGCCACTGGCCGGCCAGCGACGTCCGGCCAGCCAATGCTGGAGCCAGCGGCGCAAGCGGCGCTTGAGCGGCAGTGGTCCCTGCAAGTCGTGCTGCATGCCCAGAGCCATGGCTTTATCCAACTGTTGCGCCTGGTCAAGCAGTGGGCTCCACAAGCGATCGGCAGGCAACGCCTCGATCGCTGGCGGCAAAGCGATGCCCATGCCTGCCGGGCCCATCGGCCAGCGGTCGTTGTCATGCAGGTGGTTGGCATAGAACAACGCGGTATCCGGTTTGCAGCTGCTCAGGGCGATGGCCTGGACAATCGCCTGGGTGGTGGCGACATGGTCTGCATGGGGGTCCAACTCAGGGTGCGGGGTAATCACCACCTCGGGACGGTAGTGTTCCAGCAGCGCAACCAGGTCGGCCACCAGGTTGTGCCAGGTGGGCGCGCCATCCTGGTCGCCCGGCAACAGCAGCGGATTGTGCTGGCGCACGCTGCGGATATCGCTTTCGCCGGACTCGCGGGAGCCGAACGCCTGCATCGGCTGGGCAGCCATCTGCGGCAGTTGCAGACAGTAGTAGCCCAGCTGCACGCAATGGCTGGCCGGCACCCCGCCCCACAACGGCACGGCCAGGGTGTCCCAACTGCGCAGGCGGCCCTTGAGCCGCGCGGCTGCGGCTTGCGACAAGCCCAGCCGCTGGTAGGCCTCGGCCTCGATTTCGCCCTGGGTCAGGGTAACGATGGCCACGTCGGCGCAGCGGCTGTAATAGCCAAACGCAGCCAGCTCGGCATCGTCGGCATGGGGCGCCAGGATCAGCGTGCGCTGACGGCTATAGTCCGGGTTGCGCATAACATGCAGTTCGCCCTCGCCGGCCAGTCGGCAACGCCGGCCACGCAACGCCAGCTCACCACTGGCCAAGCGCTCGCGCTGACCGGACAGATTCAGGTAGCGCAGGCCGTTCACGCCGCGCTCGAAGTCCTGGCGGTCGTCGCCCACCTCGACGAACGGGTCCAGCCAGCGCCCCAGCCAGCCATGACGCACGCGCAGCGCCAGTACCAGGGTTTCGCCCTCGGCCAGCTCGCCGGACAAGCGCACCCGCCCACCGACAATGCTCACCGCCTGACTGGCGGCATCGTCAGGGAAAGCGTACTGGTAGTCGTCGCTGCCGCGGTAGAACAGGTGGTCGGCGAACCATGCCTCATGGGCCACCCAGCCCAGCACCAGCAGCAGCGGGACCAGCCACCAGGCCAAGGTCACCCCCACCACCAGCAACGCCAACAGGGCTACCAGCAGGGCGATGCGTTTGGCGCGCCGGTGTTTTTTCAACAGCAGTTGCTTGCGTGCGCTCATGGTTCAGACCTGATAGACCGGCACGGTACGACACCAGCGGTCCTTGTATTCGCGATCGGCACGCCCGAACGAGTAGCGCAGCGGTTTGCCCACGGCCCTGGCATCGGCCCAGGCCTGCTGCGTATTGACGAAGCTGAGCACGCTGCCGGGACTGAATTCGCGACTTTGCGGATCGACCCCACCGTTGATGTACTCCAGCGACACCCAGCCCGGCGCTTCGACACGGTATAGCACCTGGATCGCCACCGGCACATCCGCCAGCAGCGCCACCGAACCGGTCATGAATTCGCGCAGCAGGGTAAACACCTCGACCAGGCCTTGCTTGCCCGCCACCTCGAAGCCCCAGCGGCGTTCGAACAGCTCGGTATACATGGCCGCCTGCTGGGCGGGGGTGAAATCCGCCATCGGCCGCAACACCCCGCCGGCTTCCTCGAGCAGGCGCAGTTCACGGCGCTGGTTGTAGCGGAACTTCTTTGAATAGTCCTCGGGCTCGCGGGCCAGGGCCAAGCCTTCGGGCTGACTGCGCAGGGTGGCGATGCGCCCGGCATTGAGCTCGGACACATAGCGCATGCGCTGGCGCACCGGCACCTGCAGCGCTTCGGCCACTGGCAGGATGATCTCGGCGTTGCCCAAGTCCAGCAGGTGGCGCTTGCCTTCGCGCTTGAGCACTTCCTTGGCCAACGCCAGGTAGCGTCCGGAACACGGCATCGCGGCCAGCAACTGGCCGTCGACGTGCCAGCCGAGGTAGCGCACCGGTAACCCGATGAACGCCGACAGCCGCGCCACCACCTCGGGGTGCGTGGCGAAACTGCCGCCAAACTGGTGCCAGGCCCTGGCGTAGTCTGCCTGGTCGATTTCCTGCCAGCCCCGCTCCCGCCATACGCGCAACAGGCTCAGCATGCATCGACCGCTTGTGCAGGTTTACCGTCGTCGTCCTCGAACTCTCGCGCATGCAAACGGGCGTAGTGGCCGTTGCGCGCCAACAACTCGCTGTGCGAACCGCGCTCGACGATCCGTCCTTCCTCCATGACCAGGATCAAATCGGCTTTTTCGATGGTCGACAGGCGGTGGGCGATGACCAGGGTGGTGCGGTTTTGCATCACATGGTCCAGCGCCGCCTGGATATGCCGCTCGGATTCGGTGTCCAGCGCCGAGGTCGCCTCGTCGAGGATCAGCAGCGGTGCGTCCTTGAGCAAGGCACGGGCAATCGCCAGGCGTTGGCGCTGGCCGCCGGACAGCAGCACGCCGTTTTCGCCCACCAGGGTGTCGTAGCCCTGCGGCATCTTGCGGATGAACTCGTCGGCATAGGCTTCGCTGGCGGCCTTGCGCACCGCCTCGAGCGGCGCGCCGGCCAGGTCGCCATAGGCAATGTTATTGGTCACGGTGTCGTTGAACAGGGTGACTTGCTGGCTCACCAGGGCAATGTGCCGACGCAGGTTGCGCAGGGTGAATGCCTGCACCTCGTCGTCATCGAGCAGAATTTGCCCTTGCTCATGCTGGTAGAAGCGCGGGATCAGCCCGGCCAGGGTCGACTTGCCGCTGCCGGAGCGACCGACCAGCGCCACCATTTGCCCGGGCTCGACCACGAAGCTGATGTCGTCGAGCACCTTCTTGTCGGTACCGGGGTACTCGAAACTGAGGTTGCGCACCTCCAGGCGACCCTGCACGCGCTCACGCTCGATGCTGCCGTTATCCACCTCGGGTGCTTCGTCGAGCTGTTCGAAGATGCTTTCGGCGCCAGCCACGCCACGCTGGATGGTCGAGCTGACCTCCGACAGCTGGCGAATCGGCTTGGGCAGCAGGCCAGCCATGGTGATGTAGGCAACCAGGTCGCCGGCCGAGGCCTCGCCACGCAGCAGCAGCACCAGGAACATCACCACCGCCATGGCGCTGTAGGTCACCAATTGCAGGGTGGGGGTATAGACCGCGCCGGTCTTGGTCATCGACAGCTGCTTCTCGGTGTTGCTCTGGCTGGCCTGCTGGAAGCGTGCCTTCTCGTAGCTTTCACCGCCGAAGCTGCGGACCACTCGATAGCCATGGATGGTCTCGGACGCCACATGGGTCACGTCGCCCATGGACACCTGGATCTTCTTGCTCTGCTTGCGGAACTTGCGACTGGTGCTGCTGACCATCAGGGCGATGATCGGCAGGATCGCCACCATCACCAGGGTCAGCTTCCAGTTCATCCACAGCAGCGTGCAGAACAGGAACACCACGGTCATGCCCTCGCGGATCACCACCTTGATGGCGTCGGTGGCCGCGCCGGTGACCATGGTCACGTTGAAGGTAATGCGCGAAATCAGGTGCCCGGAGTTGTGCTGGTCGAAGTAGCGGTTGGGCAGCTCGAGCAGCTTGTTGAACAGCACCACCCGCAGGTCATGCACCAGGCCCAGAGAAACCCTAGCCAGGAAGTAGTTGCCCAGGTAGGAGCCCACGCCCTGCCAGGCGGCGATGGCCACGATCATCAACGGCACCGCCTGCAGCAAACGCAACTCGCCCAGGTACGGATTGTTGGGGAACAGCACCGCATCCGGGTTGGCCAGGCCGTCGACGAAATACTTGAGGATGTAGGCCAGCATCGGCTGCGTCGAAGCGAACAGCAGGAAGCCGGCGATACTGAGCAGGAACAGCCCGAGGTAAGGGCGCACATACGTCAGCAGGCGGAAATAGATCGCCAATGTGGACTGGGGGCGAGGTTCAGGACTGCTCATGGGAATCCGCACACGAAAATGAGGAGGCGATCATAACACAGGGTGTTTTTCGCCAATGAAACCGAGCACGGGCCAGGTCGCGACAAGTCGGCTAAGATAGCCGGCCTGTCGATCGGAGGTTACGCATGCAAGCAATGGATCATCCCACCTACCTGGCCCTGCGCGAGGGCGCCCAGGTGCTGGAAGCCGACGGCTCCGGCGACAAGGTGCTGCGCTTGCGTGACGGGTTGATGCTCAAGCTGTTCCGGCGCAAGCGCCTGCTCAGCTCGGCGCTGCTGTTCCCCTACGCGGGACGCTTCGAGCGCAACGCCCAGGCCTTGCGTGACTTGGGCATTCCCTGCCCCGAAGTACTGGCCACCTATCGCATCGCCAGCATCGAGCGCGACGCCGTGTACTACCGGCCATTGCCCGGGGACACCCTGCGCCAGCTGCTGGACGATCAAGCCCAGGCCCAGCCGCTGCGCAGGCAACTGGGGCAGTTCGTTGCGCGCCTGCACGAAGCCGGGGTGTATTTCCGCTCGCTGCACCTGGGCAACGTGGTGCTGACCCCCGACAACCAGCTGGGGCTGATCGACATCGCCGACCTGCAGCACCAGCGCCGAGCCCTGCGTGACAGCCAGCGCGAGCGCAACTTCCACCATATGCTGCGCTACCCCCAGGACCGCCAGTGGCTGCTGGGCGAGGATGGCGGCGCCACCTTCCTGCAGGGTTATTGCCAGGAGCTGGAGCGGGGCCAGCACAAACCCCGCCCGCGCCTATTGAGCAACCTGCGTCAGTTGCTCGGCTGAGCCGTCAGCGACCAATCACCACGAAGGTCGCTTTCTTGCGGTTGGCAAAGCTGGCCAGCACGCGCATCTGGTGCTGCTCCAGCCAGGCCGTCAGCCAGGGCTCGTCTGGCCGGGCTTCGAACACGAAGTAGTTGTACTGCTGCGCCTTCGGCCCCTCCAGCACCTGCTCGCGCGCGGGCAACGTGGGGTATCCGCGACCCGCGTAGTAGCTGACACGGCTGTCTTCGAAATAGACCTTGGCTTGCGGATCGACGTTGGCGGCGACCCAGCGCCCCGCCTCGACGATATGTGGCTTGCCGGCACCGGTGGAGATGACATTGGCCAGCATGACCAGCAGCGCCACCGCCACCAACGCCTTGCCCAGCCGCGGGAAGCGCTGGGCAAACAGCATCGCGCCCACCGCCAGCAGCGGCAGCGCCAGGAGATTGAGGAAACTCAGGTAACGACTGTTCATGAACTGCTGGGCGATGAAGAACAGCAAGAGCACCAGGCCATAGATCAGCGCAGCCCAGGCAAACGGCCGGAACTCGCGCAAGTAGGTGCGCAGCGCCTGCCAGGTGCCACGCTGCAGAAACGGCAGGCAGAACGGTCCACTCAAGGCAATGAACTTGATGATCAGGGCCGCCAGCAAGCCGAAGAACACGATTCGCCCGGCCTCGTCGCGGGAATACTTGTGCTTGAGGCTGTCACCGAACTGCTCCGCCAATGCCTGGAAAGCCGTCAGCACCTTGCGCGGGTCGACCAAGCCGAGGAAGTAGTCCACTCGCCCCAACGACAAACCACCCTTGGCCAACAGCACCATGGCCGCCGCGATACCGGCAATCAGCGGCACGCAGATGAACTGGACGAATGCCTTCAGGCTGCTGCGTTCGCGCAGGCCAACCAGCATCCACAGGCCCAACGCGCCTTCGAGCATCAGCGCCTCCAGGCGGAACAGCACGGCACCGGCGATCGCCACATGGATGCTGGCCGCGCGCAACCAACCGCCCCGCAGCTGCCATTGCAAGGCCAGCCACAGCGCCAGCACGCTGAAGAACCAGAAGCCATACTCGCGAATGATGTCGTTGCGGAACTGATTGACCGCCGGCATTGCCAGCACCACCAGCAACGCCCAGCCGGCGGCGGCCGGCACGCGCTGGCGTACCGAGTCGACCAGCAGCGCACAGGTACCGGCCATGAACAACGCGCACCACAGGTAGGCGCACCACTCCATCGGCAACCGGGTGACGCCATGGGTGGCGGACAGCAGGAAAGTGAACCACGGCCAGTCGAACGCCTGCCAGGCCACCTGCGGGCCTTCGCTGCTGATGCGTTGGGCGACACTCATGTAGAGCGCCGCGTCGCGGCCCAGCGCGCTGGTACCCAACACGGCGATCAACGAAAGCAACAAGCTACCGATAAATGCCAGTCGTACCGGGTAGGTGCCGACCATCCTTGAAACGTAAGAACCCACCGCGTTCCCCATCCTGTTCAACAGTTAAGTGTGTTTGTTTCAGGCCTTGAGCAAACGCAGGGCCTTGCGCAAATAGGTCCAACGCGCAGCCTGCAAAGGGCTCAGGCGCAGGGCCTTGGCATAGAAGCGCCTTGCCGAGCGGCGGTCGCCAGCCAGCAACGCGGCGCGGAACAGCGACAGGTAGCGCTGCGCCGTATAGCGCCGACGCAGCACCTGGCACTCGGCAGGCAAACTGGAGAACACTTCCCGGACCATGCCCAGGGCGTATTCTTCTTCGTTGTCGCGGTTGTGGCGCAGGCTGTCGGCATGCTTGTGGATGCGCGCCAACGGCTGATTGGTCAATGCGACCTGGGCATTGACCAGCAGGTAGGCGAACACCGGGATATCCTCGCCAGTACGCAGCCCCTGTGGGTACGGACGGCGCAGCAACAGGTCGCGGGCGAACAAGGTGCAGCAGTGCGAAATGGAAATGCGCTTTTCCAGCAGGTAGCGCCGCGCCAGCGCCAGGGCCCCGGCACGCGGCACGGGCGTCGGCAGACGCAGACGCTCCTCGCCGTCGGGGAACACCGAGATCTGCGCCCCCAGCACCAGCCCGGCCTGCGGGTTGGCGGCCAGCACCTCGCGCAGGATGGCAATGGCGTGCGCGGTCAGTTCGTCGTCGGCATCCAGCAGCAGCACATAGGCACCGCGCGCCTGCGCGATGCCGTGGTTGCGCGCGGCTGCCGCGCCCGCATTGGCCTGGTCGAGCACCTGCAGCTGCGGATAGCGCGCGGCATAGCCCGCCAATACTTCACGGGTGTTGTCCGTGGAGCCATCGTTGACCACGATCAGCTCCAGGTCATCCGCCCATTGGCACAACACCGAATCCAGCGCCCGTGGCAACAGGTTCGCGTAGTTGTAGGCCGGCATGACCAGGCTGATCAGCACCTCAGGCGTCGGCATACGCCGGCGCACCGTCTTTGACTACCAGGATGTCTTCCATGATCAGGTACTGCAGGTCCGAGCCGAAGAACATGTTCAGGGCATCGGTCGGCGAGCAGATCATCGGTTCGCCACGACGGTTCAGCGAGGTGTTCAGCGACACGCCGTTGCCAGTCAGGTCCTCGAGGGCCTTCATCATGTCGTAGTAGCGCGGGTTGTACTCACGCTTGAGCACCTGGGCACGGGAAGTGCCGTCCTCGTGGACCACTTCCGGCACACGGGTCTTCCACTCTTCTGCCACTTCGAAGGTGAAGGTCATGAACGGTGCCGGATGATCGATCTTGATCATCTGCGGCGCCACGGTGTCGAGCATCGACGGGCAGAAAGGCCTCCAGCGCTCGCGGAACTTGATCTGGTGGTTGATGCGATCGGCCACGCCCGGCACGCTCGGGCAGCCGATGATCGAACGCCCACCCAGCGCGCGCGGACCGAACTCCATGCGGCCCTGGAACCAGGCCACCGGGTTGCCATCGACCATGATCTTGGCGATCTGCTCGGGCATGTTCTCGAGCTTGCGCCAGGCGGGCTGGTTCGGGTGACGGGCACAGGCGGCGATCACGTCTTCGTTGGAGTACGCGGGGCCCAGGTAGACGTGCTCCATCTTCTCGACCGGCACGCCACGGGCGTGGGATACGTAGGCAGCGGCGCCGACCGCGGTGCCTGCGTCGCCGGACGCTGGCTGGACAAACAGCTCCTTGACGTCGTCGCGGGCGATGATCTTCTGGTTCAGCTTGACGTTCAGCGCGCAGCCACCGGCGAAGGCCAGCTTGCCGGTCTCTTTCAGGGTGTCGCCCAGGTAGTGGTCGATCATCTGCAGCGCCAGCTTCTCGAACAGTGCCTGCATGCTGGCGGCGTAGTGGATGTACGGCTCGTCGGCGATGTCGCCTTCGCGTTTCGGGCCCAGCCACTCGATCAGCTTGGGCGAGAAGTAGAAACCCTTGCCCTTTTCTTTGTAGCGGCGCAGGCCGATGACGTTGGCGTACTCGGTATTGATCACCAGCTCGCCGTTTTCGAAGCTGGCCAGGCGCGAGAAGTCATACTTGCTGGCATCGCCATACGGCGCCATGCCCATGACCTTGAACTCGCCATCGAGCATCTCGAAGCCGAGGAATTCGGTGATCGCGCCATACAGGCCACCCAGGGAATCCGGATCGAAGAATTCCTTGATCTTGTGGATCTTGCCGTTTTCGCCATAGCCGAAGAAGGTGGTGGCGTACTCACCCTTGCCGTCGATGCCGAGGATCGCGGTCTTCTCTTTGAAGCCCGAGCAGTGGTAGGCGCTGGAGGCGTGGGCCAGGTGGTGCTCGACCGGCTCGATCTTGATCTTCTTCGGATCGAAGCCCAGCTGCTCCAGGCACCAGACGATCTTCTTGCGATAGCGCTTGTAACGGCGGTTGCCCATCAGCAGCGCGTCGAGGGCGCGATCCGGGGCGTACCAGTAGCGCTTGGCGTAGTGCCAGCGGGCCTTGCCGAACAGGCTGATCGGGGCGAATGGAATGGCCACCACGTCGACGTCCGACGGTTTGATGCCGGCCTGCTCCAGGCAGAACTTCGCCGACTCGTAGGGCATGCGATTCTTCGCATGCTTGTCACGCACGAAGCGCTCTTCTTCGGCGGCGGCAATCAGCTTGCCGTCGATGTACAGGGCCGCGGAAGGGTCATGGCTAAGGGCGCCGGACAGGCCAAGAATCGTCAGTGCCAAGGGGTTAGCCTCTCAAATCGGTATGAAGTGCGCCACCGGCCATTCAGGCGGATGGCGGCTAAAGGGCGGGATTATAACGCAAAGATGGCGGACACACCGCCCCCTTGTAGGAGCGGCCTTGTGTCGCGAAAGGGGCGCGAAGCGGCCCCAGAGTTTCAGCTTCGCAGCTGAAATTGCAGGGGGCTGCCTTGCAGCCCTTTCGCGACACAAGGCCGCTCCTACAGAGGGGCGCGCACCCCAGGCTACTCGGCGATCAGCCAGTCCATGCGGTAGCTGCCGGCGGTCTGTGCCAGTTCCTTGGCCAGCCACGGCAGCAGTGCCTTGAGCTCGTCCTCAAGGCCCCACGGCGGGTTGGCGATGGCCAGGCCCGAGCCGTTCAGGCCCTGGGGGCTGTCCTGGTGATGCACATACAGCTCCACCCGCAACAGCTTCGGCGCGCCAGTGCTGGTGAGGTCCTGGTAAAAGCGGGTCAGCGAGCGCTGGTCCTTGATCGGGTACCAGATGGCCGCGACGGTCTGGCGCATGCGACCGATCGCCTCCTTCATCGCCACGGTGCAGCGCTTGAGTTCGTCGGCCTGCTCGAACGGCGGGTCGATCAGCATGATCGCGCGCTTTTCTTGCACCGGCAGCAGCGCCCGCGGGATATGCCAGCCCTCGCCCAGGTGCACGGTGACTCGCGGGTCCTTCTTCATGTTCTCTTTGAGCAGCACGCCGTCTTCAGGGTGCTTTTCGTTGAGCTGTGCACGGTCCTGCTCGCGCATCAGGCGGCGAGCCAGTTCAGGCGAGCCTGGGTAGTAGCGCAGCTCGCCGTTCTTGTTCAGGCGCTTGATGACGCCCAGGTAGTCGGCGGTGACGGCCGGCAGGTCATCGCGATTCCACAGGCGGGCGACGCCTTCGAGGTATTCACCGGTACGGCTCGCCTGGTCGCCCTGCAGGTCGTACAGACCAAGCCCTGCATGGGTATCGATATAAGCGAACGGCTGTTCCTTGCGCGACATCAGGGCGATGAGGCGGGTGAGCACGATGTGCTTGAGGACGTCGGCGTGGTTGCCGGCGTGGAAGGCGTGACGATAATTCATGAGGACTCCTGCGGGAGCGCCAAGTTTACCTTGCCTTGCAGCCGGCAAAAAGCATCGCGAGCGATGCGGCGGCCCGACAAGCCCGCCCCCACAAATGCCCGAGGGCGCCTGGGAGCGGGCTTGCCCCACGATAGGGACAACGCCGAGTCAGCAGGTATTACTTGTCGGCGTGATACTGCGCATCAGCGGTTTCAAAGCGCGAAACCATGCTGTTCGACGGGCTGCCAAGCTTGCTCACCACGAAGATCGCGATGCTGGCGAACAGGAAGCCTGGGATGATCTCGTACAGACCCAGGCCGACGTAGCTTTTCCACAGGATCACGGTCAGGGCACCGACGATGATGCCGGCCAGGGCACCGTTACGGGTCATGCCCTTCCACAGCACCGAGATCAGCACTACCGGACCAAAGGCGGCACCGAAGCCGGCCCAGGCGTAGGCCACCAGGCCCAGCACGCGGTTCTCAGGGTTGGCGGCCATGGCGATGGCGATCAGCGCGACGGCCAACACCATCATGCGACCGACCCATACCAGTTCCTTCTGCGAAGCGTTCTTGCGCAGGAAGGCCTTGTAGAAGTCTTCGGTCAGGGCGCTGGAGCACACCAGCAACTGACAGCTCAGGGTGCTCATCACCGCCGCCAGGATGGCCGACAGCAACACACCGGCGATCCACGGGTTGAACAGGATCTTGGCCAACTCGATGAACACACGCTCGTGGTTCTCGGTGACAGGGCCTGCCAGCTCAGGATGCGCCGAGAAGTAGGCGATGCCGAAGAAGCCCACGGCGCAGGTACCGGCCAGGCACAGGATCATCCAGGTCATGGAGATGCGACGGGCGTTGGCGATCGACTTGACCGAGTCGGCGGCCATGAAGCGCGCCAGGATGTGCGGCTGGCCGAAGTAGCCCAGGCCCCAGCCCATCAGCGAAATGATGCCGATGAAGGTAGCGCCCTTGAACATGTCGAAGTGCGCCGGGTTGACCACCTCGATGGCGGCGAAGGTCTGGTCGAAGCCACCGGTGGAGATCAGCACGATCACCGGGGTCAGGATCAGCGCGAAGATCATCAGCGACGCCTGCACGGTGTCGGTCCAGCTCACCGCCAGGAAGCCACCGACGAAGGTATAAGCAATGGTCGCCGCGGCACCGGCCCACAGGGCGGTCTCGTACGGCATGCCGAAGGTGCTTTCGAACAGGCGGGCGCCAGCAACGATGCCGGAGGCGCAGTAGATGGTGAAGAACACCAGGATGACGATTGCCGAGATGATCCGCAGCAGGCCGGTCTGGTCTTCGAAACGACTGGAGAAGTAGTCCGGCAGGGTCAGGGCGTCACCGTTGTGCTCGGTCTGCACCCGCAGACGGCCAGCGACGAACAACCAGTTCAGGTAGGCGCCGACGGTCAGGCCGATGGCGATCCAGGCCTCGGAAAGGCCGGCGAAGTAAATGGCGCCCGGCAGGCCCATCAACAGCCAGCCGCTCATGTCCGATGCGCCGGCGGAAAGCGCGGTGACCACGCTGCCGAGACTACGGCCGCCGAGAATATAGTCGGAAAGGTTCTTGGTGGAGCGATAGGCGGCGAAGCCGATCAGCACCATTGCCGCAATGTAGACCACGAAGGTGATCGTTAGTGGATTGCCCATGAGTTGTGCCCTGGCGTTGTTTTTATCTCTTGCGACCGCCGTGCAGCAGACGGTTGCACCCAGGCGGCGCATCCTATGCAACAACATGAATCAGGTGCAACCATTTTTCATTTGCAAGTTGCACCCGACCCTGCATTTTCAGAAAAAACCCTTTTCTTGCTCCATTTCGGAGCAAAAACAGCCTTTTTCATACTTAAATGCACCAAAGATGGCCATTTCGGCTGTTCAGAAACGCCCTTCAGACGAGTTGCACCCAAGGCACGAAAAATTCGGGTTGCACCCGGTTGCACCCCAATTGTCCTACAGGCTAATCTTGCCGCCAGCTTAGGCCACATCCGTGGCCAATAACGAGGATAAGAAATGGCGACGACCACCCTTGGGGTCAAACTCGACGACCCGACCCGTGAGCGACTCAAAGCAGCTGCGCAGTCCATCGACCGCACGCCGCACTGGTTGATCAAGCAAGCGATCTTCAACTATCTCGAGAAGCTCGAGGGTGGCGCCACCCTGAACGACCTCAACGGCCATGCCGCCGCTGGCGACGACGCCGGCGAAGTCGCCGCCGACCACGCCCACCAGTGCTTCCTGGAGTTCGCCGAAAGTATCCTGCCGCAATCGGTACTGCGCTCGGCGATCACCGCCGCCTACCGTCGCCCCGAGCAGGAAGTGGTGCCGATGCTGCTGGAGCAGGCACGCCTGCCAGCCGCCCAGGCCGAAGCCACCAACAAGCTGGCCGCAAGCCTGGCCGACAAGCTGCGCAACCAGAAGAGCGCCGGTGGCCGCGCCGGTATCGTCCAGGGCCTGCTGCAGGAGTTCTCGCTGTCCTCGCAAGAAGGCGTGGCGCTGATGTGCCTGGCCGAAGCCCTGCTGCGCATCCCCGACAAAGGCACCCGTGACGCACTGATCCGCGACAAGATCAGCACCGGCAACTGGCAGCCGCACCTGGGCAACAGCCCGTCGCTGTTCGTCAACGCGGCGACCTGGGGCCTGCTGCTTACCGGCAAGCTGGTCAGCACCCACAACGAATCCGGCCTGACCTCCTCGCTCACCCGCATCATCGGCAAGAGCGGCGAGCCGATGATCCGCAAGGGCGTCGACATGGCCATGCGCCTGATGGGCGAGCAGTTCGTCACCGGCGAGACCATCGCCGAGGCCCTGGCCAACGCCAGCAAGTTCGAAGCCAAGGGCTTCCGCTACAGCTACGACATGCTCGGCGAAGCCGCGCTGACCGAGCACGACGCGCAGAAATACCTGGCCTCCTACGAGCAGGCGATCCACTCGATCGGCAAGGCCTCGCACGGCCGTGGCATCTATGAAGGCCCGGGCATCTCGATCAAGCTCTCGGCCCTGCACCCGCGCTACAGCCGCGCCCAGTACGAGCGCGTGATGAGCGAGCTGTACCCGCGCCTGCTGTCGCTGACCCTGCTGGCCAAGCAATACGACATCGGCCTGAACATCGACGCTGAGGAAGCCGACCGCCTGGAGCTGTCGCTGGACCTGCTCGAGCGCCTGTGCTTCGAGCCGTCGCTGGCCGGCTGGAACGGTATCGGCTTCGTCATTCAGGCCTACCAGAAGCGCTGCCCGTACGTGATCGACTACGTCATCGACCTGGCCAAGCGCAGCCGCCACCGCCTGATGATCCGCCTGGTGAAGGGCGCCTACTGGGACAGCGAGATCAAGCGCGCCCAGGTCGAGGGCCTGGAAGGCTACCCGGTGTACACCCGCAAGGTGTACACCGACGTGTCCTACGTCGCCTGCGCACGCAAGCTGCTGGCCGTGCCAGAAGCGATCTACCCGCAGTTCGCCACGCACAACGCCCACACCCTGTCGGCCATCTACACCATCGCCGGGCAGAACTACTACCCGGGCCAGTACGAGTTCCAGTGCCTGCACGGCATGGGCGAACCGCTGTACGAGCAAGTCGTGGGCAAAATCTCCGAGGGCAAGCTGAACCGTCCGTGCCGCGTGTACGCACCGGTCGGCACCCACGAGACCCTGCTGGCCTACCTGGTCCGCCGCCTGCTCGAAAACGGCGCCAACACCTCGTTCGTCAACCGCATTGCCGACCACTCGATCTCCATCCAGGAACTGGTTGCCGACCCGGTCGCCAGCATCGAGCGCATGGGCACCCAGGAAGGCAGCATCGGCCTGCCGCACCCGCGCATCCCGATGCCGCGTGAGCTGTATGGCAGCGAACGGGCCAACTCGGCCGGTATCGACATGGCCAACGAACACCGCCTGGCGTCGCTGTCGTGCGCCCTGCTGGCCACCGCCCACAACGACTGGAAAGCCGCCCCGCTGCTGGCTTGCGCCGCCAGCGAGCAGCCGACCGCGCCGGTGCTCAATCCGTCCGATCATCGCGATGTGGTCGGCCATGTGCAGGAAGCCACCGTCGCCGACGTCGACAATGCCATCCAGTGCGCACTGAACGCCGCACCGATCTGGCAGGCCACTCCGCCCGCCGAGCGCGCCGCGATCCTCGAACGCGCCGCCGACCTGATGGAAGCCGATATCCAGCCGCTGATGGGCCTGCTGGTGCGCGAAGCCGGCAAGACCTTCGCCAACGCCATCGCCGAAGTGCGCGAGGCGGTGGACTTCCTGCGCTACTACGCGGTGCAGGCACGCAACGACCTGCGCAACGACAGCTGCCGCCCACTGGGCCCGGTGGTGTGCATCAGCCCGTGGAACTTCCCGCTGGCGATCTTCTCCGGCCAGGTGGCCGCGGCCCTCGCCGCCGGCAACCCGGTGCTGGCCAAGCCGGCCGAACAGACCCCGCTGGTCGCCGCCCAGGCCGTGCGCCTGATGCTCGAAGCCGGCATCCCCGAAGGCGTGCTGCAACTGCTGCCGGGCCAGGGCGAAACCGTCGGCGCCGGCCTGGTCGGTGACGAGCGCGTCAAGGGCGTGATGTTCACCGGCTCCACCGAAGTCGCCCGCCTGCTGCAACGCAACATTGCCGGACGCCTGGACAACCAGGGCCGTCCGATCCCGCTGATCGCCGAAACCGG
This sequence comes from Pseudomonas sp. RIT623, assembly GCF_004519305.1. GTDB lineage: Bacteria > Pseudomonadota > Gammaproteobacteria > Pseudomonadales > Pseudomonadaceae > Aquipseudomonas. The sequence goes on from NZ_SOZA01000007.1 coordinate 109,871, forward strand.
CGGCCAGAACGCGATGATCGTCGACTCCTCGGCGCTGACCGAGCAGGTGGTGATCGATGTGGTGTCTTCGGCCTTCGACAGCGCCGGCCAGCGTTGCTCGGCCCTGCGCGTGCTGTGCCTGCAGGAAGACTCCGCCGACCGCGTGATCGAGATGCTCAAGGGCGCCATGGCCGAAAGCCGCCTGGGCAACCCAGAGCGCCTGTCCGTTGACATTGGCCCGGTGATCGACGCCGAAGCCAAGGCCGGCATCGAGAAGCACATCCAGGGCATGCGCGACAAAGGCCGCAGCGTTTACCAGGTGGCCATCGCCGAGGGTGAAGAGATCAAGCGCGGTACCTTCGTGATGCCGACACTGATCGAACTGGAAAGCTTCGACGAGCTCAAGCGCGAAATCTTCGGCCCGGTACTGCACGTGGTGCGCTACAACCGCAAGGACCTGGACCAGTTGATCGAGCAGATCAACGCTTCCGGCTACGGCCTGACCCTGGGCGTGCACACCCGCATCGACGAGACCATCGCCAAGGTGGTGGACAACGTCAACGCCGGCAACATGTACGTCAACCGCAACATCGTCGGCGCCGTGGTCGGCGTGCAGCCGTTCGGCGGTGAAGGCCTGTCCGGCACCGGCCCGAAAGCCGGCGGCCCGCTGTACCTGTACCGCCTGCTGTCGACCCGCCCGGCCGACGCCATCGCCCGCCACTTCCAGGCCGACGACGCGCGCGTTGCCGCCGACACCACTCTGCGCGACCAGCAGCTCAAGCCGCTGACCACCCTCACGACCTGGGCGGCCAGCAGCCAGATGAGCGACCTGACCGCGCTGTGCGAGCAGTTCGCCGAGCAGTCGCAGAGCGGCATCAGCCGCGTGCTGCCAGGCCCAACCGGCGAGCGCAACACCTACAGCGTGCTGCCACGCGAACACGTGCTGTGCCTGGCCGACAACGAGGCCGACCTGCTGGCCCAACTGGCGGCGGTACTGGCCGTGGGCAGCTCGGCGGTGTTCCAGGACGGCGAGCCGGCCAAGACCGTGCGCGCTCGTCTGCCGAAGGAGCTGCAAGCGAAGATCAAGCTGGTGGCTGACTGGAGCAAGGACGAGGTGGCCTTCGACGCGGTCATCCACCACGGTCACTCCGACCAGCTGCGCGGCGTCTGCGAACAGGTGGCCAAGCGTGCCGGCGCGATCGTCGGCGTGCATGGGCTGTCGAGCGGCGATCACCAGATCGCCCTGGAGCGCCTGGTGATCGAGCGGGCGGTGAGCGTGAACACCGCGGCAGCGGGTGGTAACGCCAGCTTGATGACCATCGGCTGACACCGACGGTCTAACAAAAGGAGAGCTTCGGCTCTCCTTTTTTGTGGGCGCTAGGCCTAATCGTCATAGTGGTAACGGCACTGCAGGATGGTCAGGGTTCCCGCCTCGTAGAAGTAGACCAATCGGTGTTCGCGAGTGATACGGCGAGACCAGAAACCTGACAAGTCGCCTTTGAGCGGCTCTGGCTTGCCGGTGCCTTTGAAAGGGCTGCGCAGACACTCACAGATCATCGTGTTGATGCGCTGGAAGATAGCGACATCACTGTTTCGCCAGTGGCCGTAGTCTTCCCACCCCTCGGCAGTGAAGGCCACGCTTGTGGTGCTTCGCGCCTCAGTCTTGTTTCGTTGCTTGGCTTTCACATTCATCGAGTGCCAGTTCCTGGGTAACGGCCTTACCAGCCCGGAGCTGAGCAATGGAAGCGCGAAGACGCTTGGCGTTCGCGGACGACTCCAGCAGGTACATGGTCTCGCGCATGCCGTTGTAGTCCTCGAGCGAAATCATCACGACCGGCTCGCCACGCTGACGTGTGATGACTGCCGGCTCATGGTCCCGGCATACGTCGTCCATTGTCTGCTTCAGGTCGGCGCGTGCCTGGCTGAACGTCAGTACATGCATTTTTCTTTCCTTTCCAGGTACCGCCTGGATCAGTTCTCGGTGGTCAACAGGCCTTGATGGCAGGTCGGCGCTGTACAACCTGCCTGCCAAACATTGTACAAACTTGCGTACAACTCGCAAGGCCGAACCCTGAAACTATTTGGAGAACTGATTGCCGTTGGGAAAGGTGGATATGGAACCGGAATTCCCGCAGCGGCAGAACAGCGTTAAATCCTGCTGCCATGTAGGAGCCGTCCCAAACCGGCGCTTGGCGCGATATCAAGACAGCCCCACTCCCGCAGCAGTACCCAGTGGCGTGAGAGCGGGGTTGCCCCTCGATGTCCTTTTGGGGCGTTAACGCCCCATGCCCAGTTCGGCATCGTCCATCAGCGCCTTGGCCAGCGCGCTCAGGTAATACGACGCCCAGAGCAACTGGGGCTTTTCCTCCATGATCCCGGTGATGGTCAGGTCGCGTACGCAGCCCATCAGTTCCGAGGCCTGGTCGCGGGCGTGCTGGCAGGGGATGCCGGGCTCGATGCAGAACAGCGGGTCGGTCATGCCTTCGCCTTGATAGAACTTGGTCTTGCCGGCGGTGGTGGGGGTGTTGCCTGTGGTCATGGTTGTTCTCCCTGAAATGGTCGGTGCCCCGCGATGTGACTCAATGCAACGTCGGCGCCTGCGCTGGCATCTGCACCTGGATCAACGCCGCTTCGAGCAACACACGCAGCGATTCCATTTCATGCATCGACGCCATCATCAACACGGCGGCCGGCGACCTGGGTTTGAGCTGTACGGCGTGATGGGCCACGGTCAAGGCGCACAGGGCGTATTCGGTGGCCTGGATGAGGGTGTCTTCGAGGGAGTGAGGGTTGTGGGGTGGATCGGGGACAATCTTCAGCATGATGAATCCTCAATTTGAGATGGAACCATCACCGTTCGCTGTCAAACAAAGGGTGGCAGCTGTACATGGGTTGACAGACCGGTCAAATAGAGGAAACCCGGCGCACCCAAAGATGCCCCACGCACAGCCGCCATAAAGACAAAGCCATACGGTTCGTATTTGAGTCGGCCTGTCAAAGCCGGTCGCTGATTTTGCAGCGACCGTCCGAGACTAGAGACCAACCCAGAGCACCGCAATGGCTTGAAAGGGCTTGGCAGTATGTTTGGGAATTGGACTACATGGAATAGGGAAAGTCTTGGAATATGCGTAGGAAACGCACTTCGGCTCGGCCATCAGAGCCATAGGGGTGACTGGAAAACTGCGATCAATTTGAGGCTAAGCGGCCATCAGGCCGACTTCTTTTTCACCGTAAAATCAACTTCCAGATCGGCGTTCGCCAGAATATTCACCAGTGCATCCAGCGAAAACTTGTCTATCTTGCCATTGAGCAAGTCACTCAAGCGTGGCTGAGTCAGATGCAGTCGCCGTGCTGCATCTTTCTGCGGCAGATCCCAGGATCGGACCATCTTGGTCAACACCCGCATCAGCTTCGCCCGAAGCCGCAGGTTCTCGGCCTCTTCGGGTGAGTCGAACAGCGCATCCCATACTGAAGTGGAGCGTTCGTTTGTCATCGCAAATCCCTCTGTGCATCCATCTCGTTCATACAGTACTGCCGGTTCTGGCTCAGCAGGCGCCCAACAATTTGTACCGCGCTCTCGCCAGATCGATATCACGCTTTTCCGTCTTCTCGGTCGTCTTGCGAAACGCGTGCAGGACGTAAACCGCTTCTGGTCTACTCACGACGTAGAACACTCGAAATGCCCCGTCCCGACACTTGATGCGGATTTCTCGCGTCCCCGGACCAACGCTTTCCATTGGCTTCCAGTCGAAGGGGTCTTCACCGTCCTGAATCAGCTCCAGCTGGTACCCGGCCCGCTGCCTTGCCACAATCGGAAAGTCCCGCAGGTCCTGCTTGCTGCTACCCAACCATTCGATTGGCTTTTGCTCATCATGCATCCTGCACGCTCCCGCCAATGCACTTGCCTGGCTTGTCCTTATCGGAGGCGTAAGCTCTCCATGAGCGGCAACGATAAAACTATATCGATATCGATATAAGGGCAATTGCGTGACAAGACTTTGCGACGAGTAACACCCAGGTCCATAGCGCCCGGCGCAACCCAGGGAGGCCTGGGCGATGGCAACTTCTGCCCCCATATCACCCACACCAATTAACCTGTCCCCTGCCCCACCACCCCGCCTAGACTCGCTGCATCCCGAACCAGGAATGCAGCCATGTCCGAGCAACTCCTCAGCAGCCGCAACCTCGCCTTCGAACTCTACGAAGTCCTCGACGCCGAGGCCCTGACCCAGCGTCCGCGCTTCGCCGAGCACAGCCGCGAGACCTTCGACGCGGCGCTGACCACCGCCCGCACCATTGCCGAAAAGTACTTCGCCCCGCACAACCGCAAAGGCGATGAAAACGAGCCCCGCTACGTGGACGGGCACGCCGAGCTGATCCCGGAAGTGAAACCGGCCGTGGACGCCTTCCTCGAAGCGGGCTTCCTCAACGCCAACCGCGACTTCGAAGTCGGCGGCATGCAGCTGCCCAGCCTGGTATCGCAAGCCTGCTTCGCCCACTTCCAGGCGGCCAACGCTGGCACCACGGCCTACCCGTTCCTGACCATGGGCGCGGCCAACCTGATCGAGAGCTTCGGCAGCGAAGAACAGAAGCGCCTGTTCCTGCAGCCGATGATCGAGGGCCGCTACTTCGGCACCATGGCCCTGACCGAGCCCCATGCCGGCTCGTCACTGGCCGATATCCGCACCCGCGCCGAACCCGCAGGCGACGGCAGCTACCGGCTCAAGGGCAACAAGATCTTCATCTCCGGCGGCGACCACGAGTTGTCCGAGAACATCGTGCATATGGTCCTGGCCAAGCTGCCGGACGCACCAGCCGGGGTGAAGGGCATCTCGCTGTTCATCGTGCCCAAGTACCTGGTCAACCCCGACGGCAGCCTGGGTCCGCGCAACGATGTGCTGCTGGCCGGCCTGTTCCACAAGATGGGCTGGCGCGGCACCACCTCCACCGCGCTTAACTTCGGCGACAACGGCCAGTGCGTCGGCTACCTGGTCGGCCAGCCGCATCAGGGCCTGGCCTGCATGTTCCAGATGATGAACGAGGCGCGCATCGGCGTCGGCATGGGCGCGGTGATGCTCGGCTACGCCGGTTACCTGTATTCACTGGAGTACGCCCGCCAACGCCCACAGGGCCGCCTGCCGGACAACAAGGACCCGCACAGCCCCGCCGTGCCGATCATCGAGCACAGCGACGTCAAGCGCATGCTGCTGGCGCAGAAGGCCTACGTGGAGGGTGCTTTCGATCTGGGCCTGTACGCCGCCCGGCTGTTCGACGACACCCACTCTGCGCCGGATGAAAACACCCGCCAGCAAGCCCAGGAATTGCTCGACCTGCTCACCCCGATCGTCAAGTCCTGGCCTTCGGCGTTCTGCCTCAAGGCCAATGAACTGGCAATCCAGATCCTCGGCGGCCATGGCTACACCCGCGAATACCCGGTCGAGCAGTACTACCGCGACAACCGCCTCAACCCGATCCACGAAGGCACCGAGGGCATCCAATCTCTCGACCTGCTGGGCCGCAAGCTGGCACAGAGCGGCGGCTCCGGGCTCAAGCAGCTGATCCGCCTGATCGCCGGCACCTGCGAGCGCGCCAGCCATCACCCGAACCTCGACACACTGCGCCAGCCGCTGGAGCAATTGGTCAATCGCCTGCAGAGTGTGACCCTCGTCCTGCTCGGCGATCTAGCCCAGGGTAAAGTCGCCGGCGCACTGGCCAACTCGGCGCTGTACCTCAAGGTGTTCGGCCATTGCGTGCTCGGCTGGCGCTGGCTGGAGCAGGCCATTCATGCCGAAGTCGGTCTGCTCAAGGGCGGCGACCGCGATTTCTACCAGGGCAAGCTCCAGGCCGCGCGTTATTTCCTCACCTGGGAAGTACCGGGCTGCCATAATGACCTCGCGTTGCTCGAGGCCCGCGACGACACTTGCCTCGCAATGCAAGAGGGGTGGTTCTAGGGGGAGCCACCGCGCACACGGAGGTTCCCGCATGTTCGATTCCAGCGCCCTGCTGCGCCAGCGCTTCGCCGCGCTGCGCAGCACGGCCGAAGTGTTCTCGCTTCGCCATGTGAAGCAATCGCACCAGTCCCTGTCGGTTCGACGCAACGTCGCCGAACCGCCGTACTTCAGCCGCGACGAAGGCGCCATGCTCACCGTACGGGTTGCTGGCGTCGAGGCCTACGCGGCCACCGCCGACCTGTCGCAGGGCGGCCTGCAAAGGGCCCTGGAGCAGGCCGAGGCACTGGCCCGGCGAATCAAGGCGCACAGCCTGCTCGACCTCAGCGGCCAACCCGCGCCAAGCGCGCGCCACGACCATGTCTCGCCGAACTTCGCGCAAGCCCTGCCAAACCTCGCCGACTGCCTTGATCTGCTCGCCGCCGAATCGGCCAGCGTGCCCAAGGACGAACGCCTGGTGGACTGGCAGGCCAGCCTGGGCATCAGCCTGGTCGAGCAGACCTACCTGAACTCCGCCGGCGCCGAACTGCGCCATGCCCAACGCTTCATCTACCCAGGCCTGGGCGTCACCGCCAGTAACGGCCAGGACAGCCAGAGCCGCACCCTGGGCCGCGACAACTTCGGCCAGCAGGGTGGTTTCGAGGTGATCGAGCGCTGTGGCCTGGTCGGCGCGGCCCGCCGCGTGGCCGACGAAGCGCTGCAATTGCTGCTGGCGCCCAATACACCCAGCGGCACCCGCGACCTGCTGCTGATGCCCGACCAGATGATGCTGCAGATCCACGAGTCCATCGGCCATCCGCTGGAAATGGACCGCATTCTCGGCGACGAACGCAATTACGCCGGCACCAGCTTCGTCAAGGTCAGCGACTTCGGCCATCTGCAATACGGCTCGACGCTGCTCAACGTGACCTTCGACCCAACCATCGGCGAAGAACTGGCCAGCTACAGCTTCGACGACGACGGCACCCCGGCCCGCAAGCAGTTCCTGATCCGCGACGGCCTGTTGCAGCGCCCGCTGGGCGGCGCCCTGTCGCAACTGCGCTCAGGCCTGGACGGCGTGGCCAACAGCCGCGCCTGCGGCTGGAACCGCGCGCCGATCGACCGCATGGCCAACCTCAACATCGAGCCGGGCGAGCAGACGCTTGCGCAACTGATCGCCGGCATCGAGCACGGCATCCTGATGCGCACCAATCGCTCGTGGTCCATCGACGACGCGCGCAACAAGTTCCAGTTCGGCTGCGAGTGGGGCCAGTTGATCGAAGACGGCGAGCTCAAGGGCATCGTCAAGAACCCGAACTACCGCGGCATCTCCGCCGACTTCTGGCGCAACCTGTCGGCGGTCGGTGATCGCAGCACCTTCCAGGTGCTCGGCACGCCCAACTGTGGCAAGGGCGAGCCCAACCAGGTGGTGCGGGTTGGCCATGCCTCGCCGGCCTGCGTGTTCCGCCAGATCGACGTATTCGGGGGAGACGCCTGATGAGCAGTTATCAACAACGTTTCGAAGACCTGCTCGGCGCCCTGCGTGACGCCGTGGCGGCAGATGAGCAGTTCACCCTCGGCTACAGCGCCGAGCACTCGCAGTTCGTGCGCCTGAACCATGCCAAGGTGCGCCAGGCCGGGCTGGTCAGCCAGGCCAGCGTACAGCTGCGGCTGGTTCGCGAAGGCCGTCAGGCCGAGCAGCACATCACCCTGGGCGACGATGTCGGGCTCGACCGCCAGCGCCTGCAAGAAGGCCTCGAGCAACTGCGCCAGACCCTGCCGCTGCTGCCGCTAGACCCCTACCTGAGCCTCGACGAAAGCGCCTGGCACAGCCACAGCCTGCTGCAGCCGACGCTGCCTGAGCTGGACGAAGTGCTGGCCTTGATCGCGCGCGAAGCCGGCGACCTGGACCTGGTCGGCATCCATGCCGCCGGCCCCATCTGCCGGGGTTTCGCCAGCTCCTTCGGTGCCTTCGGCTGGCACCAGGCCAACAGCTTCAACATCGACTGGAGCCTGTTCCACGCCAATGGCGAGGCGGTCAAAGCCAACTATGCCGGCCAGCACTGGAGCGCCGAGACCTTCGTCGCGCGCCTGCGCCAGGCCCGCGAGCAGCTTGCGCATCTCGGCCGCCCGGCGATCACTCTCAAGCCCGGCAGCTACCGCGCTTACCTGGCCCCGGCGGCGATGGACGAGATCGCCGGCATGCTTGGCTGGGGCGGTTTCTCGGCCCAGGCCCTGGCCACCGGCAACAGCCCGTTGCAGCGCCTGTACAACGGCGATGCGCGGCTAAGCTCGCAGGTGTGCTTCAGCGAACAGATCAGCGGCTCGCTGAGCCCGGCGTTTTCCGATGAAGGCTCACCACGCCGCGACCTGCTGCTGATCAACGAAGGCCAGGCACGGGAACGCCTGGTCAGCGCCCGCAGCGCCGCCGAGTTCGCCCTCCAGGCCAATGGCGCCGACAGCTACGAGTCGCCCTGCGCGCTGAGCCTGGCACCGGGTAACCTGCCCGGCGAGCAGATTCTTGAACGCCTGGGCACCGGCCTTTATATCAGCAACCTCTGGTATCTGAACTACTCGGACCTGCCAGCGGCGCGCATGACCGGCCTGACCCGCTTCGCCACCTTCTGGGTGGAAAACGGGCAGATCCAGGGGCCGGTGAGCACCATGCGTTTCGACGACAGCCTGTACAACCTGCTGGGCAGCCAGCTGGAGGACCTGACCCAGGAGCGCGAGATGATCCTGTCGACCAGCACCTACAGCGAACGCAGCACCGGGTCGAGTCATCTGCCTGGGGCGCTGGTCAAAGGGCTGACCCTGACCTTGTGATCAGCAGGATCGAGCTGTTCGCCGGCCAGCCGGCTCCTACAGGAGGTTGTCCGTAGGAGCCGGCTTGCCGGCGAACAGCTCGGAACGCACAACAGGAGAGGCCAATGCCCGATCGTGCCCCGCTGGACCCCGTCACCGCTCGCTGGATCCCCTGGGTGGTGGCCATCGCCTTCTTCATGCAATCGCTGGACGGCACCATCCTCAACACCGCGTTGCCGGCCATGGCCCGCTCGCTGGCCGAGGACCCGCTGCGCATGCAGGGGGTGATCATCGCCTACATGCTCACGGTGGCCCTGTTGATCCCGGCCTCGGGCTGGATCGCCGATCGGTTCGGCACCAAGCGCATCTTCTTCAGCGCCATCCTGCTGTTCAGCTTCGGCTCGCTGTTGTGCGCCATGGCCAACAGCCTCGGTTTCCTGATCTTCGCCCGGGTGGTGCAAGGCCTCGGCGGCGCACTGATGCTGCCGGTCGGAAGGCTGGTGGTGTTGCGCGCCTACCCGCGCAGCGAACTGGTGCGGATCATGAGTTTCATCACCATCCCAGGCCTGCTCGGCCCGCTACTCGGCCCGACGGTGGGCGGCTGGCTGGTGGAAATCCTCAGCTGGCACTGGATCTTCCTGCTCAACCTTCCGGTGGGCGCCGTGGGTTGCTATGCGGTGTGGAGGTTCATCCCCGACCTGCGCGGCGCCGAGCGCACCACCTTCGACGGGCCGGGCTTCCTATTGTTCGGCGCGGCGATGGTGCTGATCACCATCGCCATGGAGGGCCTGGGCGAACTGCACCTGCCGCACCTGCGGGTGATGCTGTTGCTGTTCGCCGGCATGGCCTGCCTGGCCGCCTACTGGCTGCGCGCCGGACGTGACCCGGAGCCACTGTTCTCACCGTCACTGTTCCGCGTGCGCACTTTCGCCATCGGTATCCTCGGCAACCTGTTCGCCCGCCTGGGCAGCGGCGCGCTGCCGTTTCTGGTGCCGTTGCTGCTGCAGGTGGCGCTGGGCTACTCGCCGGCCCAGGCCGGCATGAGCATGATTCCGCTGGCAGCGGCGGCGATGCTCGCCAAGTCGGTCGCCCGGCCGCTGATCGAGCGCCTGGGCTACCGCATCGTGCTCACCGGCAACACCCTGCTGCTGGGTCTGCTACTGGCCAGCCTCGGGCTGGTCGACGAGCAGACGCCGTATGCGGTGCTGCTGGCGCAGCTGGCCATGCTGGGCGCGGTGAACTCGATGCAGTTCACGGCGATGAACACCGTGACCCTGATCGACCTCGACGACGCCAGCGCCAGCAGCGGTAACAGCTTGTTGTCGGTGGTCGCGCAACTGTCGCTGAGCCTGGGCGTGGCCTGCGCCGGCGCCCTGCTCGGCGGCTTCACCGCCGCCGGCAGCGCCGATGGCGTGGAGACCACCCTGGGCGCGTTCCAGCTGACCTTCGTCACTATTGGCGTGATGGCCATGCTGGCGGCGGCGATCTTCCTGCAACTGGCGCCGACAGACGGAAGGCGCGCCCGTCGTCCGGAAGAGCACGTCGAGTCGTAGGGCGAATGGCCATGAGGCTGGTAGACTGTGCGACATTTTTCGCTTTGCACAACAGGCCCGCCTCGTGACCGTTGAAAACACCGCCTTTGCCACCCTCCCGCTGTCCACCGCCATGCTGGCCAACCTGGACGCCCTGGGCTATGCCTCGATGACCCCGATCCAGGCCCAGAGCCTGCCGGTCATCCTCAAAGGCCAGGACCTGATCGCCCAGGCCAAGACCGGCAGCGGCAAGACCGCCGCCTTCGGCATCGGCCTGCTCAACCCGATCAACCCGCGCTACTTCGGCTGCCAGGCGCTGGTGCTGTGCCCAACCCGCGAACTGGCCGACCAGGTGGCCAAGGAGTTGCGCCGCCTGGCCCGCGCCGAGGACAACATCAAGATCCTCACCCTGTGCGGCGGCGTCTCGCTGGGCCCGCAGATCGCCTCGCTGGAGCACGGCGCGCATATCATCGTCGGCACCCCGGGCCGTATCCAGCAACACCTGGACAAGGGCACCCTGGTGCTCGACGGGCTCAACACCCTGGTGCTCGACGAGGCCGACCGCATGCTCGACATGGGCTTCTTCGACGCCATCGCCAACATCATCGGCAAGACCCCGACGCGCCGCCAGACCCTGCTGTTCTCGGCCACCTACCCAGCCGGCATCGAGCAACTGGCCAAGGACTTCATGCGCCAGCCGCAGCAGGTCAAGGTCGAGGCGCTGCACAGCGATAGCCAGATCGAGCAGCGTTTCATCGAGATCGACCCGCAGCAACGCCTGGAGGCGGTAACCCGTGTGCTCGGCCACTACCGCCCGCAGTCCTGCGTGGCGTTCTGCTTCACCAAGCAGCAGTGCGAGGACGTGGTTGCCCACCTCACCGCCAAGGGCATCGTCGCCCAGGCCCTGCACGGCGACCTGGAGCAACGCGACCGCGACCAGGTGCTGACGATGTTCGCCAACCGCAGCAGCTCGGTACTGGTGGCCACCGACGTCGCCGCCCGCGGCCTGGACATCGATGGCCTGGACCTGGTGATCAACGTCGAGCTGGCCCGTGACGCCGAGATCCACGTGCACCGCGTCGGTCGCACTGGCCGCGCGGGCGAGAAAGGCGTGGCGATCAGCCTGGTGGCTCCAGCCGAAGGCCACCGCGCCCAGGCCATCGAGGACCTGCAGAGCAAGCCGCTGCGCTGGGAGCAGTTGGACAACCTCAAGAGCAAGGGCGGCGAGCCGCTGCTGCCGGCGATGACCACCCTGTGCATCGGCGCCGGGCGCAAGGACAAGCTGCGCCCGGGCGACATCCTCGGCGCGCTGACCGGCGACGCCGGGCTGCCGGGCAAGCAGGTGGGCAAGATTGCCATCTTCGACTTCGTGGCGTTCGTCGCCGTGGAGCGGGCGGTGGCCAAACAGGCCATGCAGCGCCTGAACAGCGGCAAGATCAAGGGCCGGGCCCTGAAAGTCCGTATCGTCTGACCTATTTTGGGGTCGCTTCGCGACCCTTTCGCGGCACAAGGCCGTTCCTACAGGGGATCGCGTACATCCTGTAGGAGCGGCCTTGTGCCGCGAAAGGGCTGCACAGCAGCCCCGGCAATTCTGAAGAGGTAACACCGTGCACTCCACCGACGTGATCATCCTCGGCGCCGGCGCCGCCGGCCTGATGTGCGCATTGCTCAGCGCCCAGCGCGGGCGCCGGGTGCTGGTGCTCGACCACGCCAACAAACCGGGCAAGAAGATCCTCATGTCCGGCGGCGGGCGCTGCAACTTCACCAACATGTACACCGAGCCCGCCAACTTCCTCTCGCACAACCCGCACTTCTGCAAGTCGGCGCTGGCCCGCTACACCCAGTGGGACTTCATCGAGCTGGTGTGCAAGCACGGCGTGCCGTACCACGAGAAGAAGCTCGGCCAGCTGTTCTGCGACAACAAGTCCAGCGACATCCTCGACATGCTCCTGGCCGAGTGCGACCAGGCCGGCGCCGAGCTGCGCATGAACACCAGCATCGACAAGATCGAAAAGACCGCGGCCGGCTACACCCTGCAGACCAGCGCCGGCCCATTCATCTGCCAGTCGCTGGTGATCGCCACCGGCGGCCTGTCGATCCCGACGCTCGGCGCCAGTGGCTTCGGCTATCAGGTTGCCCGCCAGTTCGGCCACGAACTGCTGCCCACCCGCGCCGGCCTGGTACCATTTACCATCACCGAGCCCCAGCTCAAGGCACTGTGCACCGAGCTGTCGGGCACCTCGCTGGACTGCATCGCCAGCTGTAATGGCACGAGCTTTCGCGAGAACCTGCTGTTCACCCACCGCGGCCTGAGTGGGCCAGCGATCCTGCAGATCTCGTCGTTCTGGGAGGCCGGCGACACGGTGGAAATCAACCTGCTGCCCGATCGCGACGCGCTGCAATGGCTGCAAGGCCAGCAGGCCGAACGTCCCAACAGCGAGCTGAAGACCGTGCTGGGCGAGGTGTTCACCCGCAAGCTGGCCAACCTGCTGGCCGAGCAGTGGTTCGTTTCGAAACCGCTGAAGCAGTACACACCGGCGGAATTGACCCAGGTCGCCGAACAGCTGTCGGCCTGGCAGGTGGTCCCGGCCGGCACCGAAGGCTATCGCACCGCCGAGGTCACGCTCGGTGGCGTGGATACCCGCGAGGTGTCCTCCAAGACCATGGAATCGCTGAAAAGCCCGGGGCTGTACTTCATCGGCGAGGTACTGGATGTCAGCGGGCACCTGGGAGGCTTCAACTTCCAGTGGGCCTGGGCATCGGCCAACGCGGCGGCGCAGTTCGTATAGAGTAGAATCCATTCAGCAGCACGGAACGCTTCTTGCTGGTCTGTGCTCGGAGTGCCATTTCGGGGCTGCCTTGCAGCCCTTCGCCGGCAAGCCGGCTCCTACAGGAAAGCGCAATCCCCCGTAGGAGCCGGCTTGCCGGCGAACGGCCTCGAAGCTACTCAACCGATCTCAGCCCAGGGCCATCATGTCATCGAGCTCGTTCCGCCATTCATTGCGTCGCCTGTGGGGCCAAGACAAGTTCAGCTACGCCATCCGCGTGACCATCGCCCTCACCGGCAGCATGGCCTGGTGCTGGTACCAGAACGAGATGAGCCTGCTGATCCCGTTGTTCCTCGGCATCATCGCCAGCGCCCTGGCCGAGACCGACGACGGCTGGCAAGGCCGCCTCAGCGCCCTGGCCGTGACCCTGGTGTGCTTCGCCATCGCCGCGCTGTCGGTGGAGCTGCTGTTCCCCTACCCCTGGATCTTCGCCATCGCCCTGGCCCTGGCGGCCTTCGGTCTGACCATGCTCGGTGCCCTGGGCGAACGCTACGGGGCAATCGCCTCGGCCACGCTGATCCTCTCGGTGTACACCATGATCGGCGTCGACCAGCGCGGTGGCCAGGTCAGCGACTTCTGGCACGAACCGCTATTACTGGTGGCCGGCGCGGCCTGGTACGGAATGCTGTCGGTGCTGTGGCAGGCGCTGTTTTCCAACCAGCCGGTGCAACAAAGCCTGGCCAGGCTGTTCTACGAGCTGGGGAGCTACCTCAAGCTCAAGGCCAGCCTGTTCGAGCCGGTGCGCACCCTCGACGTCGAGGCCACGCGCCTGGAGCTGGCCCGGCAGAACGGCAAGGTAGTGGCGGCACTCAACGCCGCCAAGGAAATCATCCTGCACCGGGTCGGCAACAGCCAGCCCAACTCCAAGGTCAGCCGCTACCTCAAGCTGTACTTCCTGGCCCAGGACATCCATGAGCGGGTCAGCGCCTCGCACTATCCGTACAACGCCCTGACCGACGCCTTCTTCCACAGCGACGTGATGTTCCGCTGCCAGCGTCTGCTGCGCAAACAGGGCGCGTCCTGCCAGGAACTGGCCCGCTCGATCCGCCTGCGCCAGCCGTTCGTGCTGGCCAGCGGCTACCCCGAGGCCCTGGAAGACCTCAACGCCTCGCTGGAGCACCTGCGCACCCAGCACAACCCGGCTTGGCGCGGCCTGCTACGCTCACTGCGCGCCCTGGCCGCAAACCTGTCGACCCTGGACCGCCTGCTCAGCGCCGCCAGCAACCCGGACAGCCTGGCCGATGCCAGCGACAGCAGCCTGCTCGACCGCTCGCCGCGCAACCTCAAGGACGTGTGGAAGCGCCTGCGCACCCAGCTGACGCCGACCTCGCTGCTGTTCCGTCATGCCTTGCGCCTGTCGCTGGCATTGTCAGTAGGCTACGGCATGGTGCACCTGATCCACCCGACCCAGGGCTACTGGATCATCCTCACCACCCTGTTCGTCTGCCAGCCCAACTATGGGGCGACCCGGCGCAAGCTGGTGCAGCGCATCTTCGGCACCGCCGTTGGCCTGACCGTGGGCTGGGCGCTATTCGACCTGTTCCCCAACCCGCTGGTGCAATCGGCGTTCGCGGTGGTGGCCGGGGTGGTGTTCTTCGTCAACCGCACCACCCGCTACACCCTGGCGACGGCCGCGATCACCCTGATGGTGCTGTTCTGCTTCAACCAGATCGGCGATGGCTACGGGTTGTTCCTGCCGCGCCTGTTCGACACCCTGGTCGGCAGCCTGATCGCCATCCTCGCGGTGTTCCTGTTCCTGCCCGACTGGCAGGGGCGGCGTTTGAACAAGGTGCTGGCCAACACCCTGGCCTGCGCCAGTGAATACCTGCGCCAGATCATGCAGCAGTACGCCCATGGCAAGCGCGACGACCTGGCCTACCGCCTGGCCCGGCGCAATGCGCACAACGCCGACGCGGCGTTGTCCACCACGTTGGCCAACATGCTGATGGAGCCCGGACATTTCCGTAAGGAAGCCGATGTGGGCTTCCGCTTCCTGGTGCTGTCGCACACCTTGCTCAGCTACTTGTCGGGGTTGGGCGCGCACCGTGATACCGCGCTGCCGGCGGAGGTGCATGAGCACTTGATCGATGGCGCCGGGAAAGCCCTGGCGGCGAGCCTCGACGAAATTGCCAATGGGCTAGCGGCGCGGCTACCGGTGGCGATCCACAGCGATGCCGAGGAAGCCCTGGCCAACACCCTGGAGCAGATGCCCGAGGAACTGGACGAGCATCAGCGCCTGGTGCAGACGCAATTGGCGCTGATCTGTCGCCAGCTGGGGCCGTTGCGGACCTTGGCCGGGCATCTGATCAAGGAAGGTCAACCCGCCTGATCGCGCGGCGGGCTCAGAAACCATGCTGGCGCAACAGGCGGGCGTAGCTGCCGTCGGCCTTCATGGTGGCGATGGCCTTTTCGAAACGCGCCACTATCTTCTTGTGCTCTGGGTGCTTGAGGCTTACCAGGATGTGCAGGCTGTTCTCGCCCAGCGGCGGGTCGACGAAGGCCACGCCCTCACGCACCTGCTGCGGCTCGCGCTGCAAGTTGTAGCGCGCCACGTATTCATCCTCCACCGCCAGGTTCACCCGCCCGGCCGCCAGCATGCGCACCGCCGACGAAAAGTTGCGCACCAGCACCTTGTTCAGGCGTTCGTCGCGGTCGAATTCGGGGGAATAGGCGTAATCGCGCACCACGGCGATGGTGTAGGGGTACAGGTCAGCCTGACGGACATAGGCAAAAGCCTCGCCTTCACGTTTGAGCAGGCGGATGCGGTTGACCAGGTAGGTCGCGGAGAACTGGCCGATCAGGGTGCGCTCCTGGTTGTACCAGGCATTGATCAAAACATCGTAGCGTCCCTCGCCCACCCCCATCAGCGCTCTGGCCCAGGGCACCTCCTCGAACTCGGTGGCATAGCCGGCGCGGGTCAGCGCGGTGGTGACGATACTGGTGGCCAGGCCGCCGCCGGGCATTGCGCTGTCGGTGAACGGCGGCCAGCTGTCGGCCACCAGCCGCAGCTTGCCATGGGCCATGGCTGGCCCCGCGCATAACAGTCCCAGTAACCCAAGAACGCAAAGCAGTGGCCGCATGCTCAAATCCTTTCGCAGTTGGGGGCCCACGCTGGTGATGGCGATCTCTATTTGCAACCACGATTGCAGATTACACAAGCCGCATCCTGGCGACAGCGGACGATAGTGTCATTTAGCCTCTATTTTGGCCGAACCTGGTACGGTGGTTGGGCCGAGCTGGATTTGCGATGATCGACGGTCAATCCAAGGAGTCCCTGTCCATGTCCATCGAATGGATCTGCAAGCACCATACCGACCTCACCAAGGAACAACTCTACGCCATCCTGCAACTGCGCACCGCAGTGTTCGTGGTCGAGCAACGCTGCCCCTACCAGGAGGTCGACGGGCTGGATCTGTGTGGCGACACCCTGCACCTGATGGGCTGGGACGGCGAGCAGTTGGTGGCCTACCTGCGCTTGCTCGACCCACAATCACAGAGCGGTGAGGTGGTTATCGGGCGGGTGGTGACGGCCGCAGAGGTGCGCGATCAGAAATTGGGGCACCCCCTGCTGCTCAAGGGGTTGGAGGCGGCCGAGCATTGCTGGCCCGGCACCCCGGTGTACTTGTCTGCGCAGGCTCATCTGCAAGCGTTCTACGCCCGGCATGGCTTCGTGGTGGTGGGCGAGGAATACCTCGAGGACGACATTCCTCATATCGGCATGCGCAAGGGCTGAAAGCGCCGGGGGCGCGTCACCTTCAAGGCCAGTAGGAGCGTTGCCCCACTGCGACCACACAGAGATCACGGATAGCCCAGCACATCCCTGATCTGGCGCAGGTGCTGGATGATCCACTGCTTGTCGATCGCCCCCCAGTCACGAATCCGGTAATGCCCGGCATGGTTGCGTGCCCCGGCCTGCTGCTCGAACTCGCAGACGATGTCCAGGTCAGCCAGCGCGGTGATGGTGTCCTGGGCGGTACGCCGCGGCATGCCGGTGGCCTCCATCAAGGCCGGCACGCTGGTGGCGGTCTGGCTATCGATCAACCAGGCCACGTACAGGCGGCGGTAAAAGCTGCTGCGAGTCTTGCTCACTTCCATGGTCATGGGGTACGTGTCCCTCAGGTGTTGCCCGGCAGCTCCCGATAGGTCAGGTAGACGCGCAGGTCGAATTCCAGTTGATGGTAGTCCGGTTCCATGTGCTGGCAGAGCTGGTAGAACGCCTTGTTGTGATCGCGCTCCCTCAGGTGCGCCAGCTCATGCACCACGATCATGCGCAGGAACTGCGGCGCTGCCTCGCGGAACAACGAGGCGACGCGGATCTCCTTCTTCGCCTTGAGCTTGCCGCCCTGCACCCGCGATACCGCCGTGTTCAGGCCCAATGCACGGTGGGTGAGGTCCAGGCGGTTGTCGAACAGGACCTTGTCCAGCGGCGGCGCACTACGCAGGTACTGCTGCTTGATCTCTTGGGCATAGCCGTACAGGGCCTTGTCGCTCTGCACGTCATGGCGTTCGGGATAGCGCTGGCGCAGGTAGTCGCCCAGGCGATCGCTGGCGATCATCTGGCGCACCTGTTCCTGCAGGTGCGGCGGGTAGGCTTGCAGGTAACGTAGGGCAGTCATGGCAGGCGGGTCGGCACAAGGAGACGCGAGTTTAGCCAATCACGAGGCCCATGGGAAAACCGCCGGGAAGTTGCCAGCATCCGCAGCGGTCATCGGCCGCGCCACCAGGAAGCCTTGTACGTAGGCGCAACCGTTGTCCTTGAGCCATTCGGCCTGGGCCTGGGTCTCCACCCCTTCGGCGATCACGGTGATGCCATAGGCCGCGCACAGGCCGATGACACTGCGCGCCAGGGCGATATCGGTGGCCGAACCCGGTAGACGCGCCACCAGATGGCGATCCAGCTTGAGGGTGTCGATGGGCAGGTCGCGCAGCATGCGCAACGAGCAGTCGCCGGCGCCAAAGTCGTCCAGCGCCACGCGGATACCCAAGTCGCGCAGGCGGTGCACCTGTTTCACCGCTGCGTCAATGTTGTACATCAGCGAGGTCTCGGCCACCTCTACCTCGAGCTGGGAAGGCTGCAGTTGTTGCTCATCGATCACCCGCGCCAATTCATCCACCAGCCCGGGCATGGTGAACTGTGCGCGACTGAGGCTGATGCCCAGCACCAGCTCGGGGCCGAAGCGCTCGCCCCAGAGCCGGCGCTGGGCCGCGCCCTTGCGGTAGATCCAGCTGGCCAGGCGGTTGATCAGGCGGGCCTCCTCCAGCAGTGGGATGAACAGCCCTGGCGGCACGTCGCCGACACTCGGGTGCTTCCAGCGCAGCAAGGCCTCGAAGCCCCGCAGCCGGCCATCGTCGAACGCCACCTGCGGCTGGTAGACCAGGCTGAAATCGTTCTGCTCGATGGCCGTGCGCACGCTGTCTTCGAGCATCAGCCGCGAGCGGGCGCGACCGTTCAGTTCCTGGTCGTAGAACCGATACTGCTGGCGCCCAGCCTGCTTGGCGGCGTACATCGCGGCATCCGCCGCGCGCAGCAGCCCTTCGACATTGGCCCCGCAGTCGGGGTAGGTGGCGATGCCTATGCTGACCCCCAGGCTGACGTCCAAGCCATCCACTTGCTGGAAGCTCGACATGCGTTCCAGCAACTTTTCGGCATGGCGCCCAGCCTGCTCGGGGTACGGCAGGCCATCGAACAGCGCGGTGAACTCGTCTCCGCCCATGCGCGCCAGCAACGCCTCGCTGCCCAGGCACTCCTTGAGCTGCTCGGCGACCCAGCGCAGCACCTTGTCACCGGCATCATGGCCCAGCAGGTCGTTGATCCGCTTGAAGCCGTCCAGGTCCATGTACATCAGGGCCTGGGCCTTGTCCGAGCGTTCGCTGCGCAACAATGCGCCCTCGGCGGCCTGGTAGAAACCCCGACGGTTGAGCAGGCCAGTCAGCGGATCGGTCACCGCCTGGTATTCCAGTTGCTGGTGCAGGCTGCGCACCACCGACATGTCCAGCACCGTCACCACCATGGCCTTCTGTTCGGCCGGCAACGGCGCGCAGGACAGCGCCACCGGCACCAACTGCCCGGCCAGGGTGCGCAATTGGGCGTCATGCACGCGGAAAATCTGCCGCCCGAGGTAGGCCTGGTAGAAGTCCGACTCGTGCCACAGGCTGGCGCAGGGCAACTGGATCAAGTCCAGCACATGGGCACCCTGCAGTTTTTCCACAGGCGCATCGAGTAGCCGCGAGATGGCCGGGTTGGCGAAACCTATGGTGCCCGCCTCGTCCACCACCAGGATGCCCTCGGCGGCGTTTTCCAGGATCGAGGCGTTGAACGCCCGCGCTGCCTCCAGCTCACGGGTTAGCCGCTGCAACATGCGCCGGTTGCGCTGCTGTTCCAGCAGGGCCTGCACCTTGGGCTTGAGAATTTGCGGGTCGAAAGGTTTGAACAGATAGTCCACCGCACCACTGGCGTACCCCTTGAGCACGGCGGCTTCGGATTGTTCGTTGGCGGTCAGGAAAATGATCGGCGTCAGCCGCGTGCGCTGGCTGCCACGCATCAGCCGGGCGACCTCGAAACCATCCATTTCGGGCATCTGCACGTCGAGCAGGACCAGGTCGACGTCGTGTTCGAGCAGGGCGCTCAGGGCTTCCATCCCTGAGCTGGCAGTCACGACCTGCCAATCCTGGCGGGACAGCAAGGCCCGCATACTGATGAGGTTCTCCGGATAGTCGTCTACGACCAGCAGCACCGAACTGCTTTCCGGGGTATATGAATAAGCGCCATCCATGTTGCTTCTCTAAGTAAGTCCGACTGCGACTTGCGATTGGATCCGATGGTTACTCTAGCCCCGGCGGGCAAAGACGCAATGGCTGCAGATGGCTATAAGCCATGCGTGATGGTGTTAGCCGACTAACGGTAGAACCGTGCTGGATGGCGCCGGCTGACTGGGGGCCCAGGCACAAAAAAACCCGCATCGCTGCGGGTTTTTTCGAGCAGTGCCGGATCAGTTGATCTTGGCCGCGAGTTCGCCCTTGGCATAGCGCTGGAACATGCCTTCCAGGGAGATCGGCTTGATCTTCGAGGCGTTGCCGGCGGTGCCGAAGGCTTCGTAGCGAGCGATGCACACGTCACGCATGGCCTTGACGGTTTCGCCGAAGAACTTGCGTGGGTCGAACTCGCTCGGGTTCTGCGCCATCAGGCGACGCATGGCGCCGGTGGAAGCCAAGCGCAGGTCGGTGTCGATGTTGACCTTGCGTACACCGTACTTGATACCTTCGACGATTTCTTCGACCGGTACGCCATAGGTCTCTTTGATGTCGCCACCGTACTGGTTGATGATCGCCAGCCACTCTTGCGGCACCGAGGACGAACCGTGCATCACCAGGTGGGTGTTGGGGATGCGCTTGTGGATTTCCTTGATGCGGTCGATCGCCAGCACGTCACCGGTCGGTGGCTTGGTGAACTTGTAGGCGCCGTGGCTGGTGCCGATGGCGATGGCCAGGGCGTCCACCTGAGTCTTCTTGACGAAGTCGGCGGCTTCTTCCGGATCGGTCAGCATCTGGCTGTGATCCAGCACGCCTTCGGCGCCGATGCCGTCTTCTTCACCGGCCATGCCGGTTTCCAGCGAACCCAGGCAACCCAGCTCGCCCTCTACCGAAACGCCGCAGGCGTGCGCCATGGCAACGGTCTGCTGGGTAACGCGAACGTTGTACTCGTATTCGGTCGGGGTCTTGCCGTCTTCGCCCAGCGAGCCGTCCATCATCACCGAGCTGAAGCCCAGCTGGATCGAGCGCTGGCACACGTCAGGGCTGGTGCCGTGGTCCTGGTGCATGCACACCGGGATATGCGGGAACTCTTCGATGGCCGCCAGAATCAGGTGGCGCAGGAATGGGGCACCGGCGTACTTGCGGGCACCGGCGGAAGCCTGGACGATGACCGGAGAGTCGGTCTTGTCGGCGGCTTCCATGATGGCGCGCATCTGCTCGAGGTTGTTGACGTTGAAAGCCGGCACGCCGTAACCGAACTCGGCGGCGTGGTCCAGCATCTGGCGCATGCTAATGAGTGCCATGGTGTATCTCTCTCCCGACAAGCGTCGTTTGTTTCGTGCAAGCCTGCCGCAGGGGCGCTTGCTGTTCAAGTAGTGTGGGCCACCTGCGCGGCCCGGCCAGTCACGGTGCCTTGCAGCCCCGCCCAATCAGATCGTTGGTCGCCACCCAGTACACCAGGCCTTCCTCGCCCTTGGTGTGGAAGGCCAGCATGCCATCGCTGTACAGCGCGCCCGAGGCGCCCGGCTCGGCCTTGAGCCGGTAGACCTGGTCAGAGCCGCCAAGGCGCACGTCAACCGCGTCCTGCTGTGCGTCGGCGAAGCGCCAGAGCACTTCGGCCTGGCTGTCGCAGACCCAGCGGGTCCAGTTATCCGCCGGGGCGGGTTTGGCCGGTTGCAACAGCGCGCAGCCTGCCAGGGGTGCCAAGGCCAACAGGGCCAGTAGCGCTTTCATCCGCTAAACCTCGTCGGGGGCTGCTGTGCAGCCCCAATGTCCAAGACCACAAAACCTGCGTTAGGTTGCCCAGGCCCCGATCAAGGGCAGCCCGGCGCCTTGCGCTGGTGTTCGTCGTCGTACTTTTCCAGGCCATCCGGGCCCAAGCGCTTGTTGATCACCGGTACTGTTTCGGCCTGCCACTGGGACTGGTAGCAACCGCCCTTGGGCGGCTGCGCCGGATCGGCATCGCTGCCCTTGCCGCTGGAACAGGCGCCCAGCAGCATGGCCACGATCATCACAGGCAATTGCTTGACCATCAGGTCGCTCCCTTTGCCAGGCGCCGTCAAAATCAGGCCTTGGCCCGCTCTTCCAGGATTGCCACCGCTGGCAGGACCTTGCCCTCGACGAACTCGAGGAACGCACCGCCACCGGTAGAAATGTAGGAGATATCGGCACCGACACCATACTTGTCGATGGCGGCCAGGGTGTCGCCACCACCGGCGATGGAGAACGCGGCGCTGTCGGCGATGGCCTTGGCCAGCACCTTGGTGCCGTTGCCGAACTGGTCGAACTCGAACACGCCGACCGGGCCGTTCCACAGGATAGTCTTCGAGGTCTTCAGCAGCTCGGCGAACTGCTCGGCGGTTTTCGGGCCGATGTCCAGGATCATGTCGTCGGCGGCCACATCGGCAATCGACTTGACGGTGGCTTCGGCGCTCTCGGCGAATTCCTTGGCGACCACCACGTCCACCGGCAGCGGCACGCTGACCTTGGCGGCGATGGCCTTGGCGGTCTCGACCAGGTCAGGTTCGTACAGCGACTTGCCGACCGGGTGGCCGGCGGCAGCCAGGAAGGTGTTGGCGATGCCGCCGCCGACGATCAGCTGGTCGCAGACCGCGCTCAGGCTGTTGAGCACGTCCAGCTTGGTCGACACCTTGGAGCCGGCGACGATGGCGGCCATCGGCTTGGCCGGGGCCTTCAGGGCCTTGCCCAGGGCGTCCAGCTCGGCAGCCAGCAGTGGGCCGGCGGCGGCGACCTTGGCAAACTTGGCGACACCGTGGGTGGAACCCTCGGCGCGGTGGGCGGTACCGAAGGCGTCCATGACGAACACGTCGCACAGGGCGGCGTACTTCTGCGCCAGCTCGTCGGCGTTCTTCTTCTCGCCCTTGTTGAAGCGCACGTTCTCGAACAGCACCAGGTCACCGGCCTGCACCTGGACACCGTCGAGGTAGTCGGCAACCAGCGGCACGTCGCGGCCCAGAGCCTTGCTCAGGTAATCGGCGACCGGCTTGAGGCTGTTCTCGGCAGAGAACTCACCTTCGGTCGGGCGGCCCAGGTGCGAGCAGACCATCACCGCCGCGCCTTTTTCCAGGGCCAGCTTGATGGTCGGCAGCGCTGCCAGGATACGCGCGTCGCTGGCTACCACACCGTCCTTCACTGGGACGTTGAGGTCTTCGCGGATCAGTACGCGCTTACCTTGCAGGTCGAGGTCGGTCATCTTCAACACGGTCATGAATGCAGTCCTTCAGGGCTGTTTGCTGCGGGTTGGGTGAACGACGCGCAGATAGTGTTCCGCGACGTCGAGCATACGGTTGGCGAACCCCCATTCGTTGTCGAACCAGGCCAGCAGATTCACCAGGCGAGGGCCGGAAACGCGGGTCTGGCTGGCATCGACGATGGCCGAATGCGGGTCATGGTTGAAATCACAACTGGCGTGGGGCAGCTCGGTGTAGGCCAGCAGGCCCTTGAGCGGGCCATCCAGGGCGGCCTCGCGCAGCACCCGGTTGACCTCTGCGGCATTGGTGTCGCGGGCGGTCTGCAGGGTGATGTCCAGGCACGACACGTTGACGGTCGGCACGCGTACCGCTTTGGCCTGGATTCGCCCGGCAAGTTCCGGCAGCAGGCGTTCGATACCACGCGCCAGACCAGTGGACACCGGGATCACCGACTGGAACGCCGAACGGGTACGACGCAGGTCCTCGTGGTGATAGGCATCGATCACCGGCTGGTCGTTCATCGCCGAGTGGATCGTGGTGATCTGCACGTACTCGATGCCGAACGCCTGGTCCAGCACCCGCAACAGCGGCACGCCGCAGTTGGTGGTGCAGGAGGCGTTGGACACCAGCAATTCGCGACCGGTCAGGCAATCCTGGTTGATGCCATAGACCACGGTGGCGTCGACATCCGCCTCGCTGGCCATGGGCTGGGAGAACAGCACCCGCGGCGCGCCGGCGTCGAGGAAGCGCTGGCCGTCGGCACGGGTGTTGTAGGCGCCCGAGCACTCCAGCACCAGGTCGACGCCCAGCGCGGCCCAGTCGATGCCTTCGGGGGTGGCGCTGCGCAGCACTTTCACGCAGCCGCCATTGATATGCAGACAATCGCCGTCGACCTTCACCTCGCCGGGGAAACGCCCGTGGGTGGAGTCGAAGCGCGTCAGGTATTCCAGGCTGGCCTGATCGGCCAGGTCGTTCAGCGCGACGATCTCGGAATCGGCCTTCGCTCCCCGCTCGAACAGTGCGCGCAGGACACAGCGGCCGATGCGGCCGTAACCGTTGAGTGCAACTTTGTAGGGACGCGGGTGGGGCATTCGATGGCTCGCTAGCGCATGATGGCTTTTGGGGCCGCGTTGCGGCCCATCGCGACACAAGGCCGCTCCTACAGGGTACGGTGTACGCCATACCTTGTAGGAGCGGCCTTGCGTCGCGAAACGAGGGCAACGCCCTCGCCTCGCACAGTCTGAATCAGTCTTCCAGCAGCTCTTCGGCGGTGCCCAGGATGTTGTCCAGGGTGAAACCGAACTCCTCGAACAGCGCGGAGGCCGGGGCCGACTCGCCGTAGGTGGTCATGCCGATGACGCGACCTTCGAGGCCGACGTACTTGTACCAGAAGTCGGCATGGGCAGCCTCGATGGCGATACGCGCACCGACTTCCAGTGGCAGGACCGACTGTTTGTAGGCAGCGTCCTGTGCGTCGAACACGCTGGTGCTCGGCATCGACACGACGCGGACCTTGCGGCCCTCGGCGCTCAGTTTGTCGAACGCCTGGACGGCCAGGCCCACTTCGGAACCGGTGGCGATCAGGATCAGCTCAGGCTCGCCGGCGCAGTCCTTGAGGACGTAACCGCCACGGGCGATGTCGGCGATCTGCTGGGCGTCGCGGGTCTGGTGCTGCAGGTTCTGGCGCGAGAAGATCAGCGCCGACGGGCCGTCCTTGCGCTCCAAGGCGTGCTTCCAGCACACGGCGGATTCCACCGCGTCGGCTGGGCGCCAGGTGTCCAGGTTCGGCGTGCTGCGCAGGCTGGTCAGTTGCTCGATCGGCTGGTGGGTCGGGCCGTCTTCGCCCAGGCCAATGGAGTCGTGGGTGTAGACGTGGATCACGCGCTGCTTCATCAGTGCCGACATGCGCACGGCGTTGCGGGCGTATTCCATGAACATCAGGAAGGTCGCGCCATAAGGCACCAGGCCGCCGTGCAGGGCGACGCCGTTCATGATCGCGGTCATGCCGAATTCGCGCACGCCGTAGAACACGTAGTTGCCGCTGGCGTCATTGGCCTCGACACCCTTGCAACCTTTCCACAAGGTCAGGTTGGAACCGGCCAGGTCCGCCGAACCACCGAGGAACTCCGGCAGCAGCGGGCCGAAGGCGTTCAGGGTGTTCTGGCTGGCCTTGCGGCTGGCGATGGTTTCGCCCTTGGCGGCGACTTCGTTGATGTAGGCCTGGGCCTTCTCGGAGAAGTCGGCCGGCAGGTCACCTGCATCACGGCGCTTGAACTCGGCAGCCAGTTCCGGGTAAGCCTTGGCGTAGGCGTCGAAGCGCTCGTTCCAGGCAGCTTCGGCCTTGGCGCCAGCGGCTTTGGCGTCCCACTCGGCATAGATGTCGGCCGGGATCTCGAACGGACCGTGGTTCCAGTTCAGTTCCTTGCGGGCCAGGGCGATTTCGTCGTTGCCCAGCGGTGCGCCGTGGCAATCTTCCTTGCCCTGCTTGTTCGGCGAGCCGAAGCCGATGATGGTCTTGCAGCAGATCAGGGTCGGACGGTCGCTCTTGCGAGCGGTGTCGATGGCCATCTTGATCTCGTCGGCATCGTGACCGTTGACGTTGCGGATCACCTGCCAGTTGTAGGCTTCGAAGCGCGCCGGGGTGTTGTCGGTGAACCAGCCGTGCACTTCGCCGTCAATGGAGATGCCGTTGTCGTCGTAGAAGGCGATCAGTTTGTTCAGGCCCAGGGTGCCGGCCAGCGAGGCGACTTCGTGGGAAATGCCTTCCATCATGCAGCCATCGCCGAGGAACACGTAGGTGTTGTGGTCGACGATATTGTGGCCTTCACGGTTGAACTGCGCGGCCAGTACTTTTTCCGCCAGGGCGAAGCCCACGGCGTTGGCGATGCCCTGACCGAGCGGGCCGGTGGTGGTCTCGACGCCCGGGGTGTAGCCGAACTCCGGGTGGCCCGGGGTGCGGCTGTGCAGTTGGCGGAAGGCCTTGAGGTCATCGATGGTGACATCGTAGCCGGTCAGGTGCAGCAACGAGTAGATCAGCATCGAGCCGTGACCGTTGGACAGCACGAAGCGGTCACGGTCGGCGAAGCTTGGGTTGCTCGGGTTGTGTTTCAGGTAGTCGCGCCACAGCACTTCGGCGATATCCGCCATGCCCATGGGGGCACCTGGGTGGCCGCTGTTGGCCTTTTGCACGGCATCCATGCTGAGGGCACGAATGGCGTTGGCACGTTCACGACGGCTGGGCATCGCTGAGTCTCCTGAGGCTTGAATTAGGTGGTGAAGCGAAAAAAGGTGGCCATTTTCGCCCACTGGGGGGGCCGGGGGCAAACTTTTAAGCGCCAAGCGGCAAGCTTCACGCTGCAAGCCACGCTAGACGGACACCCGATACGCTCTTTCTCTTGCAGCTTGGTGCTTGCCACTTGCAGCTTATCGGCAATATCAAAACTTTTTGATATTGGCCTTGCTAGGCTACCGTTGCCTGTCTAGACTCCCGCCCCATGAACCTGCACGCGCCCATTACCCCTCACCGCAGCGAAGAGCTGGCCGCCCTGTGCAAGGCCGGCGGCGATCCGCTGCGCCTGAACGTGCTGCGCGCGCTGGCCAACGATTCGTTCGGCGTACTGGAGCTGGCGCAGATCTTCGGCATCGGCCAGTCAGGCATGAGTCATCACCTCAAGGTGCTGGCCCAGGCCGAGCTGGTGGCCACCCGCCGCGAGGGCAACGCGATCTTCTACCGCCGCGCCCTGCCCGACAGCCAGCGCCTGGGCGGCCGCCTGCACTCGGCGCTGCTCGAGGAGGTCGATGGCCTCGGCCTGAGCCATGAGGTGCAGGCACGTATTGCCCAGGTGCAGCAGCGCCGCGCCGCCACCAGCCAAGACTTCTTCCTCAAGGTCGAAGAGAAGTTCCGCGCCCAGCAAGACCTGATCGCCGGCCTGCCGCAGTACCGCGAAAGCCTGCTGGCACTGCTCGACAAGCTGAGCTTCGAGGCTGGCGCCAGTGCCCTGGAGGTCGGCCCTGGCGACGGCGGTTTCCTGCCTGACCTGGCGCAGCGTTTCGCGCAGGTCACGGCCATGGACAACAGCCCGACCATGCTCGAGCTGGCCCGCCAGGTCTGCGTGCGCCACGCCCTGAATAACGTAAACCTGCAGTTGGCCGATGCACTGGGTGCAACGGATGTGCAAGCCGACTGCGTTGTGCTGAACATGGTCCTGCACCATTTCAGCGACCCGGCCCTGGCCTTGCGCCTGCTGGCCAAACGGGTGAAGGCAGGCGGCAGCCTGCTGGTCACCGAGCTGTGCAGCCATGACCAGGGGTGGGCCCGCGAAGCCTGCGGCGACCTCTGGCTGGGCTTCGAGCAGGACGACCTGGCCCGTTGGGCCAACGCTGCTGGGCTGACCCCCGGGGACAGCCTCTACGTGGGCTTGCGTAACGGTTTCCAGATCCAGGTCCGGCATTTCCAGCGGGCCACTGGCGACACACACATCGGTAAATTTTAGGAACCCCTCGAGATGAGCGAATACTCCCTTTTCACTTCCGAGTCCGTGTCCGAAGGGCATCCGGACAAGATCGCCGACCAGATCTCCGACGCGGTCCTGGACGCGATCATCGCCCAGGACAAATACGCCCGCGTGGCCTGCGAGACCCTGGTCAAGACCGGTGTCGCCATCATCGCCGGTGAAGTCACCACCTCGGCCTGGGTCGACCTGGAAGACCTGGTGCGCAAGGTGATCATCGACATCGGCTACAACAGCTCCGACGTCGGTTTCGACGGCGCCACCTGCGCCGTGATGAACATCATCGGCAAGCAGTCGGTGGACATCGCCCAGGGCGTCGACCGCTCCAAGCCGGAGGACCAGGGTGCCGGCGACCAGGGCCTGATGTTCGGCTACGCCAGCAACGAAACCGAAGTATTGATGCCAGCGCCGATCTGCTTCTCGCACCGCCTGGTCGAGCGCCAGGCCGAGGCGCGCAAGTCCGGCCTGCTGCCGTGGCTGCGCCCGGACGCCAAGTCGCAGGTCACCTGCCGTTACGAAAACGGCAAGGTGGTCGGCATCGATGCGGTGGTGCTGTCTACCCAGCATAACCCTGAGGTTTCGCAAAAAGACCTGCAGGAAGCGGTGATGGAGCTGATCGTCAAGCACACCCTGCCGGCCGAACTGCTGCACAAGGGCACCCAGTACCACATCAACCCGACCGGCAACTTCATCATCGGTGGCCCGGTGGGCGACTGCGGCCTGACCGGCCGCAAGATCATCGTAGACTCCTACGGCGGCATGGCCCGCCACGGTGGCGGCGCGTTCTCCGGCAAGGACCCGTCCAAGGTCGACCGCTCGGCTGCCTACGCCGGTCGCTACGTGGCCAAGAACATCGTCGCCGCCGGCCTGGCCGAGCGATGCGAGATCCAGGTGTCGTACGCCATCGGCGTGGCCCAGCCGACCTCCATCTCGATCAACACCTTCGGCACCGGCAAGGTTTCCGACGACAAGATCATCCAGCTGGTGCGCGAGTGCTTCGACCTGCGTCCTTACGCCATCACCACCATGCTCGACCTGCTGCACCCGATGTACCAGGAAACCGCTGCCTACGGTCACTTCGGCCGTACTCCGCAGCAAAAGACCGTCGGTGACGACACCTTCACCACCTTCACCTGGGAGCGCACCGACCGCGCCGACGCCCTGCGCGACGCCGCCGGCCTGTAAGCCTTCAGCAGCAATGAAAGCCCCTGCCGAGCGATCAGCAGGGGCTTTTTAACATCTGGCACAAAAGACCAAATGGCCAAGAAACATCGCGAAATAACTGATCCTGGGCAAGAAACCGCTACCCAGGGTTTATAAACCGGAAAAACCAAGGCAGGATTTGCCCCTACTTTTTTGCCGCCCGCCCCGTCAAGGAGGCTTTCATGCAACGCACTTCCATTCTCGCCGTGCTGGCAACCGTCGGCCTGCTCGCCGGCGTCGCGCAGGCCGCCCAACCCGATCCCGGCCTGACTGGTTGCGCCGCCAAACGCAGCGCCATCGAAAACCAACTGAAGATCGCCCGTGACCACCGCAATACCGACCAGGTTGCAGGCCTTGAAGAAGCGCTGCGCGGGGTCGAAAACTGCACCGATGCCAGCCTGCGCAAGGAACGCGAGCAGAAGGTGCTCGATGCCCGTCACGAAGTGGCGCAGCGCGAGAAAGACTTGAAAAAAGCCGAGAAGAAAGGCGACTCCGAGAAGATCAACAAGCGCAAGGACAAGCTGGCCGAGTCGCGCAAGGAATTGCAGGAAGCAGTGGACGACCTCGACCGCTGAGCCCCGCGCCAAACGCGGTCAGTGTAGGAGCGACCTTGTGTCGCGAACGGGTCGCGCAGCGGCCCCGGCGATTGACGCATCGAGGCTGAAATCCTGGGGCCGCTGTGCGGCCCATCGCGACACACGGCCGCTCCTACAGGGATTTGCGGCAGCGCCTGGATGTCGAGAGCGTTCGCTACAACATGCCATCAATGATTGCGGAACTCGCTATGACAGGCCTTGCACGCCGCCTCGACCTTGTCCATCGGTGCTTTGAGCTGCGCGGCGTCCAGTGGCTGGCTGCGGGTCACCGCGACCAGCTCGCCGGTGACGCCCTCGAGCTGCCGAGCCAGGTCATGGAACCGCGCCTGACGCTCCCAGACATCCGCCCGTGCGCTGCTGTCACCCTCGTCGCGCACCTGCGGGAAGTGCTGCCACGGCTCATGGGCCAGGGTATCCAGCTTCACCGCGCCCTCGGCGAACTTCACGCCATCGAAGGGCAACCGCCCGCGCAGCATGCCGCCCATGTCTTCACTGGTCTTGAGCATCTGCTTGAAGATCGCCTTGCGCTGGCCCAGCGGCGAGTTGGGGTCGACGCCATCACAGGCGCTCAAGGCAAGGGCGGCGAGCAGTACCACGGTCAATCGCTTGTACATCACGGTCTCTTTGGCCAGGAAAACGGGCGGCCAGTATCGCCCCGCACCGGGCAAAGACCAATAGCCACACAGAAAACAAGGGCGAATATTCATGTTTCGCCCCACACAGGACCGATCCGATGAAATCCGCATTGCGCCATCTCGCCTGGGCCCTGCCGGCCTTGGCGCTGCTGGCCGGCTGCAACGGTGGCGAAAGCGCCAAGCCGCAACCTCACGCCATCGCCACCTACGTACCGGCCACCTGGAAGGACCTGCCCCAGGTCAGCGACGACGACCTGCTGGCCGGCTTCTACGCCTGGCGCAGCGGCTGCGAGAAACTCAAGCGCGACCCAGTGTGGGCCGCCACCTGCGAAGCAGCGGGCAGCGCCATGGCGAGCGCCGCCCAGGTGCGTACCTTCCTCGAGCAGAACCTGCAGGTGTATGGCCTGCGTGCTGCCGACAACAACGCCAACGGCCTGATCACCGGCTATTACGAACCGGTCTACCCCGGCAGCCTGGCACGCACCGAGGCGGCGCAGGTGCCGGTGTATGGCGTGCCCGAGGACATGATCGTGGTCGACCTGGCCAGTGTCTATCCCGAGCTCAAGGGCAAGCGCTTGCGCGGGCGCCTCGAGGGCCGGGTCCTCAAGCCCTACGACACCGCCGAGGTGATCAACCGTGACGGCGCCAAGGCACCGGTGGTGGCCTGGCTGACGGACCCGATGGACTTGCAGTTCCTGCAGATCCAGGGTTCGGGGCGGGTCCAACTGGATAATGGCCGCCAACTGCGCCTGGGCTATGCCGACCAGAACGGCCACCCCTATCGTCCGATCGGACGCTGGCTGGTGGAACAGGGCCAGTTGCCCAAGGAGCAAGTGACCATGGGCAGCATCCACGCTTGGGCCCAGGCCAATCCGCAGCGGGTACCGGAGCTGCTGGCGAGCAACCCCAGCTATGTGTTCTTCAGCACCCGCCCGGACAGCAACGAAGGCCCGCGCGGCTCGCTGAACGTGCCGCTGACTGCGGGCTACAGCGTGGCGATCGACCGCAAGGTGATTCCGCTGGGTAGCCTGTTGTGGCTGTCGACCACACGGCCAGACGGCTCGCCGGTCGTACGCCCGGTCGGCGCTCAGGACACCGGCGGCGCGATTACCGGCGAGGTGCGCGCGGACCTGTTCTGGGGCACCGGGCCCGAGGCCGGCGAGTTGGCAGGGAACATGAAGCAGCAGGGACAGATCTGGATGCTGTGGCCCAAGGGCCAGCCGTTGCCAGAGGTGCCGAAGGCCCCATGACGCCCCCGAACCCCACCCTGTAGGAGCCAGCTTGCTGGCGAACCACGTGCCTCGGTGCATGACACCGGCTATGCCGGTGTTCGCCGGCAAGCCGGCTCCTACGGGCGAATCAGCCCCGCGCGAGGCTAGATCGACACGACAAAGAACGACACGATCAGCGCCATCCCGACGAACCACACCAGCGAACGCAGCACCGCCCAATCCGCCAGGTAGCAGATGATGTAGAGCAGCCGGCTGGTGATGTACATCACGCCCAGCACGTCCTGGGTCACTTGTTCGGCATTGCCGACGATATCGGCCACCAGCACTGCCGCGGCAAACGCGGGAAACGCCTCGTAGCCGTTCAACTGAGCGGCATGGGCCCGCCGGGGCAGCCCTTCGAGCTTGTCCAGGAACGCACGCGGGTCGTGATTGGCACGCAGGCCGAAATACCCGCTGCTGAGTTTGGCGATCAGTGCGCACAGCGGCGGCAGGACCAGCGCGACGAGAATGCACCACAGGGCTACGGTCATCTACAGGACTCCTTGTTCATAGAGATTCGCTTCAGAGCTTCATCACCAGCATGCCGGCCAGCACCAGCCCGCAAGCTAGGAGTCTTGGCCCGCCAAAAGGTTCTTTGAGGTAGCGCATGCCCAACAGCACCACGAGGATCACGCTCAACTCGCGCAACGCTGCAGCTTCAGCCACCGAGCCCAGGTGCATGGCCCAGAGCACCAGAGCGTAGCTGAACAATACGCAGAATCCGACCGCCAGGCCCAGCTTCCATTGGGTTCGCCAGAACAGCATGAACGGCCCACGTCGGGCCACCACGGCCAGCAGCGGGAACGGCCAGGAGCTGAGCAGGCTCAGCCACACCAGGTAATCCCACGGTTTGCCCCACAGGCGTACGGCCTGGCCGTCGAACCAGGTGTAGCAGCCGATGCACAGGCCAATCAGCGCCACCACCGGCAGCATCGACCAGGGCAGGCGGTCGCCGCCGCCGCCCTGCCAAAGCAAGCACGCCATGCCACAGGGGATCAGCAGGATGCCGATGATCTGTTGCTGGCTCAGCGACTCGCCGGCGAAGGCCAGGGTCAGCCCCAGCACCACCAGCGGCGACAGGCCGCGCATCAACGGATAGACCAGGCCCAGGTCGCCAACCCGATAGGCCTGGATCAGCAGAAAGCGGTACAGCTGCTCGGCCAGCGCCGAGGCCAACAGCCAGGGCCAGATCTCGGCGGGCGGGAAATCTACGAAGGCTACCGCCAGCATGGCGAAACTCAGCGCCACCACGTCCATGCTGGCGATCACCAGCAGCCGCTCGGCGCTGAACTTGATCAAGGTATTCCAGGTGGCATGGAGCAGGGCTGCGACCAGTACGAGGGAAGTTGCCAGCACGCCTTGGAATCCTTGTTGTCGTTTGGTGGGGACCACTATATAGCGCCTGGCATGTTATGGCCCATCGCGGGGCAAGCCCGCTCCCACGCCATTGCCTGACAGGAACCAATTGGAGAAATCCGGTCATAAGGTGTGTCCCGAACGCCGCGCCAGATCATCAAAGAACTGCCCGAGCCACTCGGGTAACGACTTGGAAGCCACTGTCACAGGATTCGGGATGCTTGAATTAGTTGCCGCGTTTATCTGCCTCACCACCCTCCTCACTTATGTGAACTACCGCTTCATCGGCCTGCCGCCGGCCATCGGCGTGATGGTCACCGCCTTGCTGTTCTCCCTCATCCTGCAGGGTTTGAGCCTGATCGGCTTCCCTGGCCTGGAAGAACGCGTCGAAGGCCTGATGAACCAGATCGACTTCAACGACCTGCTGATGCACTGGATGCTCTCCTTCCTGCTGTTCGCCGGCGCCTTGCACGTCAACCTCAGCGATCTGCGCAGCTACCGCTGGCCCATCGGCCTGCTGGCCACCCTCGGCGTGCTGATCGCCACCGTGGTGATCGGCTACCTGGCGCACTGGGTGTTCGCCCTGTTCGGCTGGCAGGTGCCGCTGATCTATTGCCTGCTGTTCGGCGCGCTGATCTCGCCGACCGACCCGATCGCCGTGCTCGGGGCGCTGCGTACCGCCAATGCCTCCAAGCCGCTGAAGACCACCATCGTCGGTGAGTCGCTGTTCAACGACGGCACCGCGGTGGTGGTGTTCACCGTGCTGCTGGGCATCATCCAGCTGGGCGAAACGCCAAGCGTCGCCGACACCGCCATCCTGTTCGCCCGCGAGGCCCTTGGCGGTATTGCCTTCGGCGGCCTGATCGGCTACGCCACTTATCGCATGATCAAGAGCGTCGAGCAGTACCAGGTGGAAGTGATGCTGACCCTGGCGCTGGTGATCGGCGGCTCGGCCATGTGCTACGAGTTGCATGTCTCGGCGCCAATCGCCATGGTGGTTGCCGGCCTGATCATCGGCAACCTGGGGCGCAACCTGGCGATGAACGATATGACCCGCCGCTACATGGACGGTTTCTGGGAGTTGATCGACGACATGCTCAACGCCCTGCTGTTCGCCCTGATTGGCCTGGAGTTGCTGCTGCTGCCGTTCAACTGGCTGCACTTGGCGGCCGGTGGCGTGCTGGCGGTGGCAGTGCTGGCCTCGCGTCTGCTGACCGTGGCCCCGGCGATCGTCCTGCTGCGCCGCTGGCGCAAAGTACCGCAGGGCACCATCCGCGTGCTGACCTGGGGCGGCCTGCGCGGTGGCGTATCGGTGGCCCTGGCGCTGTCGCTGCCACAAGGCGAGGAGCGTGACCTGCTGCTGTCGATCACCTATATCGTGGTGCTGTCGTCGATCCTGGTGCAGGGTCTGACGGTCGGCAAGGTGGTGCGCAAGGTCAGCACACAACCTTGAGACTCTGGGGCCGCTGCGCGGCCCTTTCGCGACACAAGGCCGCTCCTACAGTGGATCGCGTGCTCTGTAGGAGCGGCCTTGTGTCGCGAAAGGGCTGCACAGCAGCCCCGGGATCGTCATTCCACCGCAGAGTCCGGGAACTGGTCCTGGATGTACTTGATCTCGGTACGCCCGTGCGCCGCTGGCAGGCCGTCCTCGCCGAGGTTGACGAAGACCATCTTGTCGACCGTGAGAATCGCCTTGCGGGTGATCTTGTTGCGCACTTCGCACTTGAGGGTGATCGAGGTGCGACCGAACTCGGTGGCGGTGATGCCCAGCTCGATGATGTCACCCTGACGCGAGGCGCTGACGAAGTTGATCTCCGAGATGTACTTGGTCACCACCCGCTGGTTGCCCAGCTGGACGATGGCGTAGATCGCCGCCTCTTCGTCGATCCAGCGCAGCAGGCTGCCACCGAACAAGGTGCCGTTGGGGTTGAGGTCTTCGGGTTTTACCCATTTGCGGGTGTGAAAGTTCATCTTTACTCCTGACCGGCTTGGCTAACGTGCAGCCATGATGGCAGACCACCTGGTCACGCTCCATTGAACATCGACTATCGTCTCGATAAATCGACAGAAAGTCTTGGGTGTGTCATCTGCCCACGGCTATAATCTCCGCCGATTCAAATGGCCCCCGCTGGGGCGGCCATCCCGCCACCCGACCGAGGGGCGCTGCAGCAGGTTCGTCCTGTCAGGCTCGGTTGGGGCGTTGTCCGCCAAGCGGACGCTCAACGCACAACGGCGCCCATTCGCACACTACGAATGGAGGCTCTCGATGAGCGCTGTAAACACGCCTGCTGGTTTTTCCGACTTCAAGGTCGCCGACATCTCCCTGGCCGACTGGGGCCGCAAGGAAGTCATCATCGCCGAATCGGAAATGCCGGCACTGATGGGCCTGCGCCGCAAGTACCAAGCCGAACAACCGCTCAAGGGCGCGAAGATCATCGGCTGCATCCACATGACCATCCAAACTGCCGTGCTGATCGAGACCCTGATCGCCCTGGGCGCTGAAGTACGCTGGTCGTCCTGCAACATCTTCTCGACCCAGGACCAGGCCGCTGCCGCCATCGCCGCCGCCGGTATCCCGGTGTTCGCCTGGAAAGGCGAGACCGAGCAGGAGTACGAGTGGTGCATCGAGCAGACCATCCTGAAAGATGGCCAGCCATGGGATGCCAACATGGTGCTGGACGACGGCGGCGACCTGACCGAAATCCTGCACAAGAAATACCCGGCCATGCTGGACAAGATCCACGGCGTGACCGAAGAGACCACCACCGGCGTGCACCGCCTGCTCGACATGCTGGCCAAGGGCGAGCTGAAAGTCCCGGCGATCAACGTCAACGATTCGGTCACCAAGAGCAAGAACGACAACAAGTACGGCTGCCGTCACAGCCTGAACGACGCCATCAAGCGCGGCACCGACCACCTGCTGTCGGGCAAGCAGGCCCTGGTGATCGGCTACGGTGACGTGGGCAAGGGCTCGGCCCAGTCGCTGCGCCAGGAAGGCATGATCGTCAAGGTCACCGAAGTCGACCCGATCTGCGCCATGCAAGCATGCATGGATGGCTTCGAAGTGGTCTCGCCGTTCAAGGACGGCATCAACACCGGTACCGAAGCCGGCATCAACGCCGACCTGCTGGGCCGCATCGACCTGATCGTCACCACCACCGGTAACGTCAACGTCTGCGATGCCAACATGCTCAAGGCCCTGAAAAAGCGCGCCGTGGTCTGCAACATCGGCCACTTCGACAACGAGATCGACACTGCCTTCATGCGCAAGAACTGGGCATGGGAAGAGGTCAAGCCGCAGGTGCACAAGATCCACCGCACCGGCGCTGGCGTGTTCGACCCGCAGAACGACGACTACCTGATCCTGCTGGCCGAGGGCCGCCTGGTCAACCTGGGCAACGCCACCGGCCACCCAAGCCGCATCATGGACGGTTCGTTCGCCAACCAGGTGCTGGCACAGATCTTCCTGTTCGAGCAGAAGTTCGCCGAACTGCCAGCCGCGAAGAAGGCCGAACGCCTGACCGTGGAAGTGCTGCCGAAGAAACTCGACGAAGAAGTGGCCCTGGAAATGGTCCGCGGCTTCGGTGGCGTGGTCACCCAGCTGACCCCGCAGCAGGCCGAGTACATCGGTGTGACCGTCGAAGGTCCGTTCAAGCCGGACGCCTACCGCTACTAAGCGGCAAGTTTGAAGCTGCAAGCGGCAAGATACGGCAGACCGTGTCGTTGCTGCTTGCGACTCAGCCTTGGAAGCTCTTGTAATGCGCCCAAGCCAGATCGGCCATCACCGATCTGGCTTTTACTTGCAGCTTGCCGCTTGAAGCTTGCTGCTTGAGGAACGAGTGATGTCCCAAGAACGCCGCTACAGTTTCGAATTCTTCCCGACCAAGACCGACGCCGGCCACGAAAAGCTGATGGGCGTCGCCCGCCAGCTGGCCAGCTACAACCCGGATTTCTTCTCCTGCACCTATGGCGCCGGTGGTTCGACCCGCGACCGCACGCTGAACACCGTGCTGCAGCTGGAGAACGAAGTGAAGGTTCCGGCCGCCCCGCACCTGTCCTGCGTGGGCGACAGCAAGGACGACCTGCGCGCCCTGCTGGCCGAGTACCAGGCCGCCGGCATCAAGCGCATCGTCGCCCTGCGCGGCGACCTGCCTTCGGGCATGGGCATGGCCAGCGGCGAGCTACGCTACGCCAGCGACCTGGTCGAGTTCATCCGCCAGGAAACCGGCGACCATTTCCACCTGGAAGTCGCCGCCTATCCGGAGATGCACCCGCAAGCACGCAACTTCGAGGCGGACCTGGCCAACTTCGTGCACAAGGTCAAGGCCGGCGCCGACAGCGCCATCACCCAGTACTTCTTCAACGCCGACAGCTACTTCTACTTCGTCGAGCGCGCAGGCAAGCTGGGCGTGGACATCCCGGTGGTGCCGGGCATCATGCCAATCACCAACTACAGCAAGCTGGCGCGCTTCTCCGACGCCTGCGGCGCCGAGATCCCACGCTGGATCCGCAAGCAGCTGGAAGCCTATGCCGACGACACCGCCAGCATCCAGGCCTTCGGCGAGGAAGTGATCAGCCGCATGTGCGAACAGCTGCTGCAAGGCGGCGCTCCAGGCCTGCACTTCTATACCTTGAACCAGGCCGAGCCGAGCCTGGCGATCTGGAACAACCTGAAGCTGCCCCGCTGATGGTCGCGGGCAAGGCATTGGCCCCGGCCAGCGCCTT
Organism: Pseudomonas sp. RIT623; assembly: GCF_004519305.1. Classification (GTDB taxonomy): domain Bacteria; phylum Pseudomonadota; class Gammaproteobacteria; order Pseudomonadales; family Pseudomonadaceae; genus Aquipseudomonas. Next base: position 147,201 of record NZ_SOZA01000007.1, read on the forward strand.
GCCCATGCCAACACCCAGCGACAAAAGCCCACTGGTCTTGCCTGGGCTGCCAGCGTAATCTCGCGCTATGCGCCTGCTGATCCCCTCCCTCCTGCTGTTGCTGCTCGCCTGCCTGAGCCCGCTGGCACAGGCGGAACGCTTGCGCATTGTCAGCGACGACTGGGCGCCCTACCTGTTCCAAGCCAACAACCAGCCCCAGGGCATCGACTACGAAGTGACCAACGAGGTGTTCCGACGCCTGGGCATCGAGGTGCAGTGGCAGTTCCTGCCTTGGCGGCGCTGTCTGGCCATGGTCGAGCAAGGCCTGGCGGACGGCGTGATGGATATCTTCCAGGTCGAATCGCGCCGCGACTATCTGGTCTACCCGAACGAACCAATGTCGCAGGTCGAATTCGTCCTGTACCAGGCTCGCAGCCGACCACACCCGGTACAGCGCCTGGAAGACCTGGCCGGGCTGACCGTGGGCACCTCGCCGGGCTACGCCTACAACCCCGCCTTCAGCGACTCGCCGCTGTTCCGTCGCGAATCGGCCCCCAGCCATGAAGCCAACTTTGGCAAGCTGATGCGCGGGCGCATCGACCTGCTGGTGACCGATCGCCGTCTCGGCCACTACCTGAGTCGGCAACTGGGCATCGAGCACGCCGTCGAAGCGCTGCCGCTGGTAATCAGCCGCCACCCACAGTACCTGGGGCTGGCCCGCAAGCCTGGGCGCGAGGCCCTGGCCCAGGCCTTCGCCGAGGAACTGCGACGCTTCAAGCAGGAACCGGCCTATGCCGCGATCAGCACCCGCTACCTCGGCCAGCAGGATTTTCCTTTCGCCGTTGAGCAGCAGGAAAGCGGCACACGCTGATTGCTCTGTTATACTCGAGCCTTCCCGCCCGGCTTACGCCCGGACGCTCGGCCTCGCCATCGGCATCTCGACCCGCAGCAGCGCACCCCTGGTGCCCGCCCGCCGCCTCCAGGATGCGTAGTGAACGCCCAGCTGGACCGGACGCGATCGCATCCCACCGATGCCCGTCGCGCCAGGCAGAACACCCCATCGGGCCCAGCCCCCACGAGAACAGGATTGCCCATGTCCTTTGCTTCCCTCGGTCTCTCCGAGGCTCTTGTCCGCGCTATCGAGGCTGCGGGCTACACCCAGCCAACCCCGGTGCAACAGCGGGCGATTCCCGCCGTGTTGCAAGGTCGCGACCTGATGGTCGCCGCCCAGACGGGTACTGGTAAAACCGGCGGCTTCGCCCTGCCGATCCTCGAGCGCCTGTTCCCGGGTGGCCACCCCGACAAGTCGCAACGCCACGGCCCGCGCCAGCCGCGCGTGCTGGTGCTGACGCCGACCCGCGAGCTGGCCGCCCAGGTGCATGACAGCTTCAAGATCTACGCCCGCGACCTGAATTTCATCAGCGCCTGCATCTTCGGCGGCGTCGGCATGAACCCACAGGTCCAGGCCATGGCCAAAGGCGTCGACGTACTGGTCGCCTGCCCGGGCCGCCTGCTCGACCTGGCCGGCCAGGGCAGCGTCGACTTGTCTCGCGTCGAGATCCTGGTGCTGGACGAAGCCGACCGCATGCTCGACATGGGCTTCATCCACGATGTCAAGAAAGTGCTGGCTCGCCTGCCGGCCAAGCGCCAGAACCTGTTGTTCTCGGCGACCTTCTCCAAGGACATCACCGACCTCGCCGACAAGCTGCTGCACAACCCCGAGCGCATCGAGGTCACGCCGCCGAACACCACCGTCGAGCGCATCGAGCAGCGTGTCTACCGCCTGCCGGCCAGCCACAAGCGCGCGCTGCTGGCGCACTTGATCACCCTGGGTGCCTGGGAACAGGTGCTGGTGTTCACTCGTACCAAGCACGGCGCCAACCGCCTGGCCGAGTACCTGGAAAAGCACGGCCTGAGCGCCGCCGCGATCCACGGCAACAAGAGCCAGAACGCCCGCACCAAGGCCCTGGCCGACTTCAAGGCCAACACCGTGCGCGTGCTGGTGGCCACTGATATCGCTGCCCGCGGCCTGGACATCGACCAGTTGCCCCACGTGGTCAACTTCGAACTGCCCAACGTCGAGGAAGACTACGTTCACCGTATTGGCCGTACCGGCCGCGCCGGTCGTTCGGGCGAGGCCATCTCGATGGTCGCCCCGGATGAAGAGAAGCTGCTCAAGAGCATCGAGCGCGTCACCAAGCAGCGGATCCCGGACGGCGACCTGATGGGCTTCGACGCTTCGCAGGTCGAAGCGGAAAAGCCGGAAGTACGCGAGCGCCCGCAAAACAACGGTCGCGGTGGCCGCAACCAGCAGCCGCGCGGCGAAGGCAGCAAGGACAGCGGTGGTCGCAAGGACAAGGGCAAGGACAAGGGCCGTAACAAGCCTGCGGCCGAGAAGCCTGCCGAGAAGGAAAAGTCCGGCGACAAGCAGCAAGGCCAGCAACGCAAGCCGCGGGACAAGAAACCCCGCCAGCAGCAGTCTGCCCAAGGCCAGAAGGCCATGCCAACGGTACCTGCCGACCGTGACCCGGAAGAATTCCTCGACGACGACGTCGACAACTTTGGTAACCGCGCCGACTACGTCAGCCCCTACCAGAACGCCAAGAACCAGGGCCGCAATCGCCGTCCAGGTGGCGGTGGCCAGGCTCAAGGCCAGGGGCAGCGCAGTGGTGGTGGCCAAGGCCAGGGGCAAGCCCGTGGCACTGGCCAGCAGCGTCAAGGCCAGGGTGGCGACAAGCGTCCGCGCAACGGCGGCGGCAATGGCGGCGCCCGTCGTGACAACAATGCCGGTCGCAACCGCCGTGACGACTCGGCCCGCCAGGAACCGGCAGTGCGCAACCCGCGCGAGTCGCAGAGCGCGCCGGTGATCATCCGCAAGGAATCCAAGCTCGACCGCTACCCGACGCCCGAGCAACTGGACGACCTGCCAGCTCGCCCACGCGGCGAGCGCCCGGCCCTGCTGACGCGCAAAGGCTGATTGAAACACCGAGGGGCTGTTATGCAGCCCTTTCGCGACACAAGGCCGCTCCTACAGGTACTGCGCTCCGCCAAAGGGCTGCGCTGAACTTGTAGGAGCGGCCTTGTGTCGCGAAAGGGCCGCGTAGCGGCCCCTCGGTCGTTCAACTAACGCGGATTACTTCTGCTTCACGCCTTCGACACTGATATCCAGATCCAGGGTTTGCGAAGTCGGGCCTGGGCCTTTGATCCCGAAGTCGTTCAGGTTCAGCGTGGTCTTGGCGTTGAAGCCGGCGCGCTCGCCACCCCACGGATCCTTGCCCTCGCCATTGAACACGGCCTTGAAGGTGACCGGCTTGGTCACACCGTGCAGGGTCAGGTCGCCGGTCACGTCGGCGGTCTTGTCACCGGTCGACTTGACACTGGTGGAGACGAACTTGGCATCCGGGTACTTCTTCACATCGAGGAAGTCTTTGCTGGCGATGTGCTTGTCACGCTCGGCGTGATTGGACCACAGGCTGGCAGTCTTCAGGTCGACGCTGATCTTACTGGCTTCAGGCTTGGCGCTGTCCCAGGTGAAGTTGCCGTCGAAGTCCTTGAAGGTGCCATGGATGAAGCTGTAGCCCAGGTGGCTGATCTTCCAGTCAACGAACGCGTGCTGACCTTCCTTGTCGATCTTGTACTCGGCAGCCATGGCCTGGCCAGCGGAGATCAGAGCGGTACCGAGCGCCAGAGCGGCAAAAGTCTTTTTCAACATCCTTACTTCCTTCCTTTGCAATTGAGGTTGAGATTCAAGCTTTGCGGCCCAGCATGCGGGTGAGGGTCGCGTCACGGTCGATGAAATGGTGCTTGATGGCGGCCAAGGCGTGCAGCACGGCGAAAATCACCAGGCCCCAGGCCAGCCACAAGTGGATAACGCCAGCGGTATCGGCCTGGTCAGGTAGGTCACTGACCAGCGCAGGCACTTCGAACAAGCCGAATACAGGTATACCCACACCGTCGGCGGTGGAGATCAGGTAGCCCGCGGCCATGACCGCGAACAACCCCAAATACAGCGCCAGGTGCCCCAGCTTGGCGGCCAGGCGCGTGGCCTTGCCGTGGTTGACCGGCGCCGGTGGCGGCGGGCTGACGAAACGCCAGAGCACGCGCAGCAGCATCATCGCCAACAACACCAGGCCAATGCTCTTGTGCAGATCAGGGCCGGACTTGCGCCATGGGCTGTAATAGTCCAGGCCGACCATCCACAGCCCCAGGCCGAACAGGCCGAAGACCGCCAGCGCCACGCCCCAGTGCAGGATGATGCTGACCAGGCCATAGCGAGAAGATGAATTGCGCAGTTGCATGTTGGCGTATTTCCCCGTGAAAGCTGTGCACAAGACTAGCGCGTAACTTATCGAATAAAAGCGGAAAAAATTGCTTCGGATGATCGAGAAATCCGATATTAAGTCTGCAAGCTTCCTATTAAGGAAACATTAACGATAGACGTTCAAAGGGGAGATGCCAGGACCCGATCGCGGCCAAGCCCGCTCCCACCTCGAGAGGTGGGAGCGGGCTTGGCGAGCTGGCAGCTATCGATCAGTTGGCCTTGGCCTGGGTATTGACCACAGCTTTCTTGGCAGGCTCACCCTTGGCAGTGGCCTTTTTCGCCGGTACTGGCTTGGCCGCAGGTTTATGCACAGGCTTGGCCGCCGGTTTATGCGCGGCGGCAGGCTTGGCCGGCGCGACCTTGACCGGTTGCTGCTGGACCACCGGTGCCGGGGCCACGGGCGCAGGCGCCGCAGCAGGTGCCGGCGCGACCTCTTCGGCCTTGGCGATCGGCGCGGCCTTGGCCTCGGGCTTGTCGCTCGCCCCGAACAGGCGCGAGAAGAAGCCTGGTTTGTCATCCTTGGCCGCCTCGGCCTGGGCCGGGGCCTTCTTGGCAGAGCCTCCAAACAGCTTGGAGAAGAACCCACCCTGGTCTTTCGCCGCTGCGGCACCGACAGCCGCCGCCGCTACCGGTGCGGCCTTGACCGGATCGAACGACTTGCCCGCGGCCAGCTCCTGGACCTGCCCGGCGGCGCGCTGGCCACTGCGCAGGGCGCCTTCGAGAGTACCGGGATACAGCGCATCGGTGTGCTCGCCGGCAAAAGCGATGCGCTGCACCGGACGCTCCCACAGGCGCCAGTACTTGCTGATCTGCCCTGGGCCGAAGGCCAGGTAGGCGCCGCCCATGCCGGCGTCGGTGCTGTAGCGACGCACCTCGTAGCCGGTGAAGGCGCCCCGGGCCTGCGGGTAGAAGGCATGCAGGCGGATCAGCACCTGGTCGACCATCTGCTTGTCACCGAACGCCTGCAACAGGCGAGCGTTATCGCCGGACAGGTTGATCACCACGTTAGCCCCGCCCTTGAGCGCAGGCTCGATCCACAGCATGCCCAGGCCAGTGTTGCTGAAAATTTCACCGGACATCCGCGCGCGGCTTTCCCAGACCGGGTTCTTGAACTTGAGCATCAGCTGGTCGCGCCAGCCGTAGTTGGTGCCTTTGAGCGCCGCCAGGTGCTGGTTGTCCAGGCCTGGGGTCATCTGGATCTTGGCCAGCGCGCGCAGGGGCACGGCCATGACCAGGTAATCGGCCTGGTAGCCCACCGCGCCGACCTTGACGGTCACGCCATCCTTGTCCTGGACAATGGAAGTGACCGGCGAGCTGGTCTTGATGGTCTTCAACTGCTTGACGAAGGCCTGGGCCAATACAGGGCTGCCGCCAGGCAGGCGCGCGGCGCGCAGGTCACGGTCGCTGACATTGCGGTAGACGCGGTTCTGCTGGGCGAAATACAGCAGCGACAGGCGCGATGGCTCGTCATAGCGGGTACGGATCTGCTGGTTGACCAGCTGACGAGCGGTGGCGGGCAATTGCAGCTTGTCGAGCCAGGTGGAGACGTTCATCTGGTCGAGAGCGAACAAGGTGCTGTTGGCCGCCGGGTTGAGCGGGTCGTCGATCGAGCGGGCCAGGTCGTCGAGGGTCTTCTCGTAACGCTTGAGCGCCTCGGCGGTGGCTGGCTGCTTGGCGGCCAGGTCAGCGGCGCTGAAGTACTCGCCGTCGATCAGGTAGCCGGGGGTCCGCACGAACTCCGGCGCCGGCAAAGTCGCAACCTTGAACTGCTGCAAATAGCGGTTGAGCACCGGCTGGGTCTTGTCGTTGCCTATCCATTCGCTGGTGGCCAGGCCCGAACGCCCACCCATGCCTGACTTGGCCTCCAGCAGGGTCACCTGCCAGCCCTTGTTCTGCAGCTCATAGGCCGCCGTCAGGCCCGCCAGGCCACCACCGACGACGATTGCCGTCTTGTCCTTGGCCAGCGCGGCACCGCTGGACACACCAATCAATACCAACGCGCACAGGCGCACCCAAGCAGCAGCCATGATGGCGAACTCCGGTTGTAGAACGACAGAAAGATCGGGGAAGAACGCCCCGGGAGAGATGCGTTAAGAATACGTCACCCTCGCAGACCCTGCCAGCGCAGTGACATCAAGTGCTTTTGGCAACTGGTAATTTTGTCAGTTGCCCACTCGCCGCTTGGCTAGCAATCTGGGCAGGGCCCCATCAGTATCGGACTCATCACCGTGAGCCAAACCGCGCACGCCTTATCATCAAGACATGACTGGAACCGCTCGACGGGTTGGAAAATCTCGACCCAGGGGGATGTGCTATGGTCGCACTACATGACAGCACAGGGTGAGCGCGCCGTTCAGCTCACACTTACCGGTGAATGCGACGTCACCATCGACTTCCGCCGCCCCGTGCACGATCTATCGCTGGATACGAAAATTTGTCGTTTTGGCGCGCAAGTCGTGCATGCCTACTGGCTGACTTTTTTTGACGGTGACAATGTCTTTGTCCCCAGCCCCACCCAGTTCGGCCACCACCTGCACGAACAATCCAGCCCCCTGTGCAGCCTGACCCTCTCTACCGGCCCGCAATCGACCGTGCACCTGCGCTCCCTGCAATGGTCACCGCTGCGTCTGCATTGAGCGGTTATCCAGCGGTTGTCCTGCCCTCCGGCTTTGCTTAGGCTTACGCGGTCAAACTCGCCGTAACGCCAGGAGCAAAGCCCATGGGCCTCAACGATCAGTGGATGCAACGCGACCTCAAGGTCCTGTGGCACCCCTGCACCCAGATGAAAGACCACGAACAACTGCCGCTGATCCCGATCAAACGCGGTGAAGGGGTCTGGCTCGAGGACTTCGAAGGCAAACGCTACCTGGACGCCGTCAGCTCCTGGTGGGTCAACGTGTTCGGCCACGCCAACCCGCGGATCAACCAGCGCATCAAGGACCAGGTCGACCAGCTCGAACATGTGATCCTCGCCGGTTTCAGCCACCAGCCGGCGATCGAACTGTCCGAGCGCCTGGTGGCGATGACGCCGGCCGGGCTGGACCGGGTGTTCTACGCCGACAACGGCTCGTCGTGCATCGAAGTGGCGCTGAAGATGAGCTTCCACTACTGGCAGAACACTGGAAAGCCGCAGAAGAAACGCTTCGTCACCCTGACCAACAGCTACCACGGCGAAACCATCGCCGCGATGTCGGTGGGTGATGTGCCGTTGTTCACCGAGACCTACAAGGCCCTGCTGCTGGACACCATCAAGGTACCCAGCCCCGACTGCTACCACCGCCCTGAAGGCATGGGCTGGGAAGAACATTCGCGCAACCTGTTCGCCGCGATGGAACACACCCTGGCCGAACACCACGAGACGATCTCGGCGGTTATCGTCGAGCCGCTGATCCAGGGTGCCGGCGGCATGCGCATGTACCATCCGGTGTACCTCAAGCTGCTGCGCGAGGCCTGCGACCGCTACGACGTGCACCTGATCCATGACGAAATCGCCGTGGGCTTCGGCCGTACCGGCACGATGTTCGCCTGCGAACAAGCCGGCATCCGTCCGGACTTCCTGTGCCTGTCCAAGGCCCTGACCGGCGGATACCTGCCGCTGGCGGCCTGCCTGACCACCGACAAGGTGTACCAGGCCTTCTACGACGACTACCCGACCCTGCGCGCCTTCCTCCACTCGCACAGCTACACCGGTAACCCGCTGGCCTGCGCCGCGGCGCTGGCGACCCTGGATATCTTCGCCCAAGACAACGTGATCGAGGCCAACCAGGCCCTGGCCGCGCGCATGGCCAGCGCCACCGCGCACCTGGCCGACCACGCCCATGTCGCCGAGATCCGCCAGACCGGCATGGCCCTGGCCATCGAGATGGTCCAGGACAAAACCAGCAAAGCCGCCTACCCGTGGCAGGAGCGCCGCGGCCTGAAGGTCTTCGAGCACGCCCTGAGCCGCGGCGCGCTGTTGCGCCCGCTGGGCAGCGTGGTGTATTTCCTGCCGCCATACGTGATCACCCCCGAGCAGATCGACTTCCTCGCCGAGGTGGCCAGCGAAGGCATCGACATCGCCACCCGCGATAGCCTCAGCGTGGCGGTGCCGGCCAACTTCTACCCCGACTTCCGCGACCCAGGCTAAACCCCATGCCTTTACGCCGCCTCCTGTAGGAGCGGCCTTGTGTCGCGAAAGGGCCGCAGCCCCGGCAGTTTCTGCCGCGAAGCTGAAAACCTGGGGCTGCTGCGCAGCCCTTTCGCGGCACAAGGCCGCTCTACAGGAACGATGCCTTCATCAGATTCCGAGTAGCCCCATGAGACTTTCCCGCTTTTTCATCGACGCCCCCTTGAGCCTCGGCGAGCACGACCTCCCCGAAGCCCAGGCCCACTACATCGGCCGCGTGCTGCGCATGGCCGCCGGCGACGCCGTGCAATTGTTCGACGGCAGTGGCCAGGAGTTCCTCGGCCAGTTGCTGGAGGTGGGCAAGAAAAGCGTGCGCGTGCAACTCGACCAGGCCTTGCCAGGCCTTGCCGAGTCGCCGCTGCATATCCACCTCGGCCAGGGCCTGTCCCGGGGCGAGCGCATGGACTGGGCGATCCAGAAAGCCACCGAACTGGGCGCCAACCTGATCACCCCGATCGTCAGCGAACGCTGCGAGGTGCGCCTGAAGGACGAACGCGCCGACAAGCGTCTGGCCCACTGGCGCCAGGTGGCGATCAGCGCCTGTGAGCAATGTGGCCGCTCGACCTTGCCGGTAATCCAGCCGCCGGTGACCCTGGCCGAATGGCTGAAAAGCACCGAGGCCGACCTCAAGCTGGTCTTGCATCCGGTGGCGGCGCCGCTTACCAGCCACGAGCAACCGACCAACCTGGCGTTCCTGATCGGCCCCGAAGGCGGCCTGAGCGACGCCGAGGTCGAGCAGGCCAAGGCCGCTGGTTACCATGCCGCGCGCCTTGGCCCCCGCGTGCTGCGCACCGAGACAGCCCCGGTGGTGGCGCTGTCGGTGGCACAGCAGCTTTGGGGAGATTTCTGACCCGCCACCCGCCTATGCCAGGGTTTAGCTCGGACTTTTCCGAAAAACTCATGCCAAACAGCCACTGGCAGTTTTGCCAGTAGCGCCCGGCAGGCCGCTCTCATAAGGTTCCCGATTGTGGAAACTTCCGGAAGTGGCGGCGATGAGAATGTTGACCTTGCTTGGGTTCCTGGCCGTTTGCGTGCTGACCGGCCTGCTATTTTTCGAGCGCAACACGCTGGCACTGCAGCCCGGGCCGGCCCCCTGCAAAGCGGACGCGCCCTGCCCTGCAGTGCAGCCCCACGAGCAAAAACTCGCGTTGTGCAAGGCCGCGATGAAGCAGCGCGGACATGACGGTAAACCCAGGATGCACTTTGGCTTCTGCTACATCGACGCGCTGACGCCAGGGCTGCACGCGACGCTGCTCGCAGGTGCCCAGGCGCTCAGGCCACCGCCGGTGCTGGAGCAGTACGTCGGCCTGGCGCTGGCGGACTTCAACCGCGAGCACCCGGCTGCCGACCCGGCCACTATCGACAGCACACGCCAAGCACTGATCGCCGAGTTCAACGCCCTCTGGCCCCTGATCAAGACAGACCCCACCCCCGAAGCGCCTGCGCAAGGCGGTCACATCGTCCAGACCCTGCGGCGGTTCAATGAGCACTGGTGGAGCGAGCACGCCGAACGCTTCCATGACCACCTCAGAACCACCCAGCGCTTGTGCCAGAGCCACCCGAACAGCTGCGTGATGGGGAATTACAACTGACCTGGCCCTGAGGACCGGTCAGGATACGTAGAAAAACACCGCCACGAAGTGCATCAGGCTGCCAGCGATGACGAACAGGTGCCAGATGCCGTGGGCATGGCGCAAGCGGCTGTCGAGGGCGAAGAAGATGATGCCCACGGTGTACAGCACTCCGCCACTCGCCAGCCAGACAAAGCCGGCGGTACCGAGCGAACGCAGCAACGGCTTGACCGCCACCAGCACGATCCAGCCCATCACCGCGTAGATGACGATCGACAGGATCCGCGCCTCGGAACGTGGCTTGATCTCCTGCAGCATGCCGATCAGCGCCAGCCCCCAGACCACCCCGAACAGGCTCCAACCCCAGGGCCCGCGCAGGCTGACCAGGCAGAATGGGGTGTAGCTGCCGGCGATCAGCAGGTAGATCGACAGGTGGTCGAGCTTGCGCATGACCCTCTTCGCCCGGCCGCGGGTGCTGTGGTAGAGGGTGGAGATGCTGTAGAGCAGCAGCAAGGTGGTGCCGTAGATGGAAAAACTGACGATCTTCCAGGGATCGCCCTGCAACCCGGCCACGACGATCAGCCAGATCGCGCCAATACAGGCCAGGACAGCACCGACCAGGTGGGTCCAGGCATTGAAACGTTCACCGTAGTACATGCAAGCACAGACCTCCCCCACAGCCTCAAGTTTCAAGCTACAAGCGTCAAGAAAGAGCAGATCGCATACACGAGGGTCCTGCCCGCGCGGCCAACCTGCCCTCATCAGCTTGCCGCTTGAAGCTTACAACTTGAAGCTAGCGAAGCTCAGCTTCGCGCACCATCCGCTCCAACCCCGCCAGGTCCGGGACCCGAGCCACCTGCTCGCCCACCTGTACCGCCGCCAGTTCCAACGCGGCCAGGGGCACGTCCACGTAGTTGAGCTGGCTGTCGAGCTTGCACGAACGCGGAATGTCCTGCAGCAACACCGCCAGAAAACGCAACCCGGTATCGCCCAGGGCATTGAGCACGACGATCCGCGCCCGCTCGCCACAGAGGCTCTGCCCGCCGCAGGCGGCCTCGAAACCGATCAACGGCAAGCGTTGCTGGCGCCAGTCGACCCAACCCAGGTGCCACTGCGGTTCGCCCGCCTCGCAGGCAATGGCGCGATGGCCGATCAACTCGGCCACCGCCACGTTGGGCAGCACCAGCGTGCGGTCGCCCAGCGGCAACAACAAACCGGTCAGGCTACTGCGTTGGCCGGCGATATGTTCAAGCATGGTGCTGGCTCCAGTGGGCGATGCTCTGCAACAGCAGCGACTCTTGATACGGCTTGCCCAGGTATTCGTTGACGCCAATGGCCATGGCCCGCTCGCGGTGCTTCTGGCCGGTGCGCGAGGTGATCATGATGATCGGCAACTGCTTCAAGCGCTCGTCACGACGAATTCGCGTCGCCACCTCGAAACCGTCCATGCGCGGCATCTCGATATCCAGCAGCAACACATCGGGGCGATGCTCCTCGAGCAAAGCCATGGCATCTAGCCCATCCTTGGCCGTCAGCACGCTCATGCCGTGGCGTTCCAGCAAGCGGCTGGTGACCTTGCGCACGGTGACCGAGTCGTCCACCACCATCACCAGCAAGGGCCGCCGTGGCGCCGGGCCGATCAGCGCACGCTGGCTGTCGAGCGCGCCGGGCAGGCGCGCCAGGCGACGCTGCTGGCCACGCAACTGGCCGAGCAGGTCGAGAATCAGCACCACCCGGCCATCACCGAGCAGGGTCGCGCCAGACAGCCCCGGTACAGCGGCGAACTGCGGCCCCAAGCTCTTGACCACGATCTCGCGGCTTGGCGACAGGCTGTCGACTTGGATGGCGAACGACTGCTCGTGGGAGTGGGTCAGCAGCACCGGCAAGGGCACGCTCAGGCCCAGCAGGTTCGGCTGGCCGCCGCCCTGCAGCAACTCGCCGAGGTAGCGCAGCGCGTAGTCGTGCCCGGCGTAGGTGTAGCGCGGCGGATCCAGCCTGTAGCAGGCCTCGAGCTCGGCCGGCGGCACCCGGACGATGCCTTCGATGGTGTTCAGCGGGATGGCGTACTGTTCGTCGTCGACATGCACCATCAGCGCCCGGTTCACCGATACGGTGAACGGCAGGCGAATCAAGAAGCGCGCGCCCTTGCCGGGGCTGGACTCGATACTCATCGAGCCACCCAGTTGCTTGACCTCTTCGTGTACCACGTCCATGCCCAGGCCGCGCCCGGAGATCTGGGTGATCTTCTCGGCGGTGGAGAACCCCGGGCGCAGGATGAACTGCAGGATCTCGTGGTCACTCAGGCGCGCCTGCGGATCGAGCAGACCGCGTTTGATCGCCTTTTCGCGCACCGCCGTCAACGGCACCCCGGCACCGTCATCGCTCATTTCGATGACGATGTCGGCGCCTTCGTGCAGCAGGTTCAGGTGGATGGTGCCCAGCTCCGGCTTGCCAGCCGCCAGGCGCGCCTCGCGGGATTCCAGGCCATGGTCGACGGCATTGCGTAGCATGTGCTCCAGGGGGGCGACCATGCGTTCGAGCACGCTGCGGTCCAGCTCGCCCTCGGCGTTGCCGACCACCAGTTCGACCTGTTTGCCCAGCTCGCTGGCCACCTGCCGTACCACCCGCTGCAAGCGCGGCACCAGGCGCTCGAACGGCACCATCAGGGTGGCGGTCAGGCCTTCCTGCAACTGGCTGTTGACCCGTGCCTGCTGTTGCAGGAGGTTGTGCGCCTCCTGGGTGCGCTGGAGCAGGGTTTCCTTGAGGTCGAGCAGGTCCGAGGTGGACTCGAACAAGGCCCGCGACAATTGCTGCAATTGCGAATGGCGGTCCATCTCCAGCGGATCGAAGTCGTCGTAGGCGTCACCCTCGAACTGCTGGCGGCTGGAAATTCGCCCCTGGGTCTCGATATCCAGGCGCAACAGCTGGTCGCGCATGCGCTCCAGCGTGGTTTCCATTTCATTCAGGGCGAACTGGGCATCATTGACCTGTTGCTCGATGCGCCCACGGATCACCGAATGCTCACCGGCCAGGTTGCCCAGGTCGTCGAGCAACTCGGCGTCGACCTTGACCATGTCCCCGGCGCGTTCCGTCGCGGCGGCCGGCACCTCGGCGGGAGCGGCCTCGGCCTGGGGCTGGGTGGTCGCGCTGTCGGTCAAGGCGGCGCTGGAGAAGTTGCGGATGTAGTCGATCAACGCCGCAGCGGTATGCAAGGGCTGATCCAAGCGGACGGCATCGAGCATGTGCGCCAGGCGGTCGTGGCAGTTCTGCAGCAGGCTGAACAGCGCCGGGGTCGGCGGCAGGCGCCCGGCGGCCAGCAGTTCGTAGAGAAATTCCAGCTCATGGGCCAGGTCGCCAATCGCGGCGATCTCGACCATGCGCGCGCCGCCCTTGAGGGTGTGCAGGTCGCGCAGCAGGTTTTCCACCTCCACTGTGCTGCGCGGGTCGGCCTGCCAGCGCGCCAGCGATTCGGCGGCGCTCTCGACGATGTCCGAGCTTTCCTCGAGGAAGACTTCCAGCAGTTCCTTGTCGCCCTCGGCGCTCTGCTCATCGTCCAGCGCTTCGGGCTGGCCCGGCGGCGGCGCATGATGGCGAAACTCACGCAGCTCGCCGAGCAGCGCCACAGCCGACAGTGGGGCATGGCCTTCGCCCAGGCTGTGCAGCATCTCGGCCAGCGCGCCATGGCTGCGGCGCAGCAGCTCGAACAGTGCCGGGCTGGCGCCCAGGCGGCGGTCGACCAGGCCCTCGTAAAGCAACGCCAGTTCCTGGGCGAGCACTTCGATGGCGCCGATCGCGGCCATCTGCGCGCCGCCCTTGAGCGTCTGGATATCGTGCTGCAGCGTGGACAGCGCCGAGACGCTGTCCGGGTCGTGCTGCCAATGCTGCAACGCCTGGTTGGCGCCATCGAGGATATCGCCGGCTTCCTCCAGGAACAGGTCGACCACCGCCGGGTCGGTCAGGTCGCCCAGCGGTGCCAGCGGCGTCACCCCCTGGGCACCGACCACGCCCATGGCAGTAGGGTCGAGGGCATCGTCAAGCAGCCCATGCAAGGCCGCCAGGCATTCCGGGCGGGCACTGAGGTCCTGGCCGGCGGCCACTTCGTCGAACAGGTCGAACAAGGCCTCGTGGGACTGCCGGGCCACCTCGAATATCCGTGGGGTCACCGCCAGGCTGCCCTCCTCCACCGCGCCATACAGGTCGAGCAAGCCTTCGCAGATTTCATCCACCTGCCACAGTTCAGCCTGGTGCGCGCCGTGGCCGAGGGTGGTCATTTCGTCGAGCAGCATTTGCAGTTCATGGTGCTGCGCCGGCTGGGCCTGCCAGTTGGCCAGGCGGGTCTCGGCGTCGAGCAGAATGTCCATGCCCAGGGTCAGGAAGCTGGCGATCATCTGCGGGTCACGCCGCTGCCGGCGCTGCGGATGGCCCTCGGTCTGATGCTGGGCGAGCCGGGCATCGACCACCTGACCGACCTGCTCGATCAGCGCCGCGGCCCCCGGAATCGGCGCCAGCGGCGTGCTGCCCAGTTGCGCCAGGCCAAGGTGGAACAACGCGCGGGCGGCCTCCAGCAGTTCGGCCTCGACCACCTGCAGGGGCAACTGGTGGCCCTTGTATTCGCGTACCAGGCGGTCAAGGGCGGTGGCCAGCTCCGCCACCGGCATCACCCCGGCCATGGCGGCGCTGCCCTTGAGCGTGTGCAGCGCACGCTGCAAGCCATCGCTGACCGGCGTGCCGCGGGCGTCGAGGCTGTGCAAGAAGGCGTCGAGCCCGGCCAGGTGGCCCTGGGCCTCGTTGCGGAAGATCTCCAGCAACTGCGGGTCGAGGCCGTCGATATTGGCGCTGGGCGGCACATCGTTGCGCGCAAGCGCATGCAGGTGGCCGGCCAGTTGTTCAATTTCGCGGCTCGCCGGCATCTGCCCGGCGGCGAAGTCGGCCAGTAGGTCGGGCAGGCGCACGAATACCTGCTGCAACGCCACCAACCCTTCGGGGCTAAGCAGGATGCGCCCTTCGAGCACCCGGTTGAGCAGGTGCTCAGCGCCCCAGGCCAGCTCCGCCACGGCCTCGGCATGCACCATGCGACCGCTGCCCTTGAGCGTGTGCAGGGCCCGGCGCACCTCCACCAGCGCCTCGCGCAGGTCGTTGTCGGCGCGCCAGCGCAACCAGTGCCGCTCGATCTCCGGCAACAACTCGCCCGCCTCTTCGAGAAACACCGCACGCAGCTCGTCGTCGATGCCGTCCAGCGCTGGGGCGTCAGCGGCCGTCTCCACCCGCTGGCACTGCACACCCAATGCGCCCAGGCTGGCATGGGCCATGTCGATGAAACCCTGGGCATCGGCAAGCGGATCGGCCACCTGCCATTGCAGCCAGGCCTCTGCGGCACTCAGGGCATCGGCCAGGTGCGCCAGTTCATCGGGCAGCGGCTCGTCTTCCAGGTGCACCAGCCAGCCCTGCACGTAACCGGCACAAGCACCGAACACTTCGCCGGCCACCGGCAGCATCAGCATCGCCAGGGCCCCGCGCACCTGCTGCAACAGGCCGGGCAAGGCCTGCAGGCGCTGACGCGACCAGTCCGACTCGAGGCAGTCGCCAATCAGGTCCTTGGCCTGCTGCAGGACATTGAGCGATTCGTTGAGCACCAACTGGCGGATCTCGGCCAGATCGGAGCCCGGCAGGTTACCTGGGGTGGTCTCCTCAAGTGGGCCGACCATGCCATTGAGGGTGGCCTCCACGTACAACAGCGCCCCGGCGACGTCCATCAGCACCGCCTCGTCCACCGCGCCGTCCTGCTCGACCAGGGCTTGCAGCGCCAGCACCTGGTCGATGATCACCCGCCGCGGCTGCTGAAACCCCAGCACGGCCAAGGTATCGGCGACATGCCGCAGCGGCGCGAGCAGTGCCTGCAGCGGCTCCTTGGGCGGGCGTTCGCCGCCGACGAAGGGGTCGAGACGGTCCTTGATGCGCATCAGGTCGTCACACAGCGCCATCACCACCGAGCGCAAGGCATCACGACCGGGGCCGGCCTGCATGTGCTCGCGCCAGTTGCCCAGGGACAGGTCAAGGTCGGCCAGGTCCGCCGACCCGGCGATGCGCTGGCCGAGTTCGCCGAGCAGGCTGGCCTGGGCCAACGGCTCGGCGCCGCGGCAGGTGCGCAACTGGTTGAGCAGCGGCAGCACCACCAGTGGCAGGTCGTGCCGCGCGCCGCGCAAGCGGTCCAGGTACGGCGGCAACTGCTCGAGGCCGCGGAACAGCGCACCCAGGCAGTCGCCGCGCGGACTCACCTGGCCATCGGCGATGGCCCGGGCCAACAGCTCAAGTTCTTCGGCCAGGCGCGTGGCCCCAGGCAGCTCGAGCATGCGCAGGCAGCCGTGCACCAGGTGCAGGTTGTCGACAAAGAACGCCAGCAACGACAGGTCGCCCGGCTCACCGGAAAAACGCTCCAGGGCCTGACGGGCCTGCCCCAGACAGTCGAGGATCGGCGCCCGGGCCCAGGCCAGGGCGACCGTGTCGTGACGCGCGTGGTGCAGCGCGGTTGCCGTCATGCCCGCGCCCTCACGACCGCTCTGCCGGTTTTGGCAAGGTGAAACCGGACACCGAGCGGCGCATCTCGCTGGCCATGCGCGCCAGGTGACGAATGCTGTCGGCGGTGGCCCCTGAGCCGGCGGAAGTTTGCGCGGTGATTTGCTGGATCACTGCCATGGTGTGGGAAATCTGCCCGGCGGAAGAGGTTTGTAGCTGGGCGGCGTCGGAAATGCTGTGGATCAGCTCGGCCATGGTCTGCGACACGCCCTCGATCTCGGCCAGGGCCACCCCGGCGTCCTGGGCCAGGCGCGCGCCGCGTACTACCTCGGCGGTGGTCTGCTCCATGGAGATCACCGCCTCGTTGGTATCGGCCTGGATAGTGCGCACCAGCGCCTCGATCTGCCGGGTCGCCGAGGACGAGCGCTCGGCCAACCGCTGCACCTCGTCGGCGACCACGGCAAAGCCGCGCCCGGCCTCGCCGGCCAGCGAGGCCTGGATCGCCGCGTTGAGGGCGAGGATGTTGGTCTGATCGGCAATGTCGTCGATCAGACTGACAATATCACCGATCTCCTGGGATGACTCGCCCAGGCGCTTGATCCGCTTGGCGGTGTCCTGGATCTGCTCGCGAATGTTGTCCATGCCATGGATGGTATTGTGAACCACTTCGTTGCCCTTGTTGGCGATGGCCACCGAACGCTCGGCCACCTTGGCCGACTCGTAGGCGTGGGCCGACACGCGGTCGATCGACTCGACCATGTCGCCCACCGCCTCGGAGGCTTCGCTGATCTGCTCGGCCTGGTGCTCTGACGCCTTGGCCAGTTGGCGCGCGGTGTTCTGCGTGTCCTGCACCGCGGCGGCCACCTGCTCGGCGCTGTGGTTGATGGTGGCGACCAGGTCGCGCAACTGATCGACCGAGTAGTTGATCGAGTCGGCGATGGCGCCGGTGAAATCCTCGGTGACCGACACGGTGACCGTGAGGTCGCCGTCGGCCAGCTCCTCGATCTCGTCGAGCAGGCGCATGATCGCCTGCTGGTTGCGCTCGTTCTTTTCTGCCGTGTCGCGCAGCTGGCGACTGGTGGCGCGCACCATCACCAGGCCGATGAGGATGATCGAGGCCAGCGCCAGCAGGCCCAGGACATAGCCGCCGACGGTATCCAGGGTACGCCCGCCGGCCAGGTTCTCGAAGCCGTTGGCCAAGTGCGAGGCTTCATCGAGCAGGGTTTGCGACAAGCTGAAGATATTGCTCGCTGCCTCGCGCACCCGGAACAGTTCCGGCGAAGTCTCGAGGATCTCGTCCACGGAGCCGGCGACGAACTGGAACAGCTCGGCGATCTCGGCCAGTCGCGCCCGGGCGTCGGCGTCCTCGACCCGGGTGACCTGCAGGGCCGGGTTGCCGGCGAGCATGCCCTCGAGCACCTGGCCGAAGCGGCTGGCGTCGCGACCAAAGGCATCGGCGGCCTGCACCGAGGTTTCATCGCCGGCCAGCACGGTGTTGACCGAGCCCAGGATGCGTTCGGCCAACAACAACTGGCGCTGGGCCACCGCTACCTGGCTGGCCGGGGCACCGCTCTGCAGCAGGATCTCGACGACCTTCTCGTACTCCACCTGCAACTGCGGCACGGTCTCGGCCAGGGTCGCCGCCACCTGGTGCAACGACAGCACGGTCTGCTCGCTGGCAAGGATGGTGTCGGTGTTCTTGCGCAGGTTTTCCCAATCCTGGCGCACCGCGTCCATCTCGTCGCGCACTGTCGCTGGCGCGGCCGGCAGGCCGGTGGTCTGGTCACCTTCGCGCAAGTAGCGCCAGCGCCGCTCGAAGTCATTGCGTGCATCGCTCAGCAGGCGAAACGCCAGGGCCTTGCCCGCCGCCGCCTCGGTGGCATTCTTGGCGATGCGCTGCGACAGCACGCGCAGCTCGCCGGCATGGCCGATGTACTGCTTGTCGTGGTTGGCCTGGGTGTTGAGGTAGGCGAAGTTGGCGAACAGCAGGACGATCGACAGGATCAGCACCACGAACAGCACGGTGATCTGCGCCGTGCTGCGCGGGCGCTGGGCCACGGCGGCCGGGGACACGGCGGCGGGGATGCTGGCAGTGGGAACAGGCTGGCTCACGAAAAAGTCCTCTACAGCGCCACATCGAGAAAACCCGGCGCCTGGGCCAGGGCGAACGGGCTGAAGATCGCCCAATTGCGTTCACGGGGGAAATGCCCCTGCACGAAGGGCACGGCGGCGCGAATCAGCGGTTGCGGCGGCGACAGCTCGAGGCTGCTCAGGGCAAAGTGCTGCAGGCCCACTACCTCGTCCACCAGCAACCCGGCGAACAGCTCTTCGTGGTCCAGCACCAGCACCCGGCGCTGCTTGCCGGCAGCGGCAGGGCCGAGGCCGAAGAATGCGCACAGGTCCATCACCGGTAACAATCGCCCGCGCAGATTGGCCACCCCGCGGACCCAGGGTTGTACCCCCGGCACCCGACTGCTGCGGGGCTCGCGCAGCACTTCGGCGACTTCACCCATGGGCGCGACGAACCACTGTCCGGCAACACGAAAGCCGATGCCGCTCCATTGTTGCAGGCGGATATCCTGCGGTGGCTGGTCGGCCACCAGCAGGCGGCAGCGCCGGTCGATGTCCAGCAGCAGCTCGAAGGCGGTCAGCGACGCGCCCTGGGGCCGGGTGGTCAAGCCTGCAGCACTTCTTTGAGCTTGGCGATCAGCGCGTCTTCTTCCACAGGTTTGGTCAGGAAGTCGCGGGCGCCCTGGCGCTGGGCCCAGATCCGGTCGGTTTCCTGGTCCTTGGTGGTGACCACGATCACCGGGATGGCGCTGGTTTCCGGGTCCTTGCTCAACTGGCGGGTGGCCTGGAAACCGTTCATGCCGGGCATGACGATGTCCATCAGCACCGCGTCGGGCTTCTCCTGTCGCGCCAGGGCCACGCCGTCGGCGCCGTTGTCGGCCTTGAGCACCCCATAGCCGTGCTTCTCCAGCCATTCGGTCAATCTGTACATTTCTGTCGGCGAGTCGTCGACAATCAGAACTCGGGCCATGCTGTTTCCCCATCAGGAAAAGAGAGACGCCGCCCTGCGTGGGCGGCGTCAGGGTGCGTGTGGATCCTGCGCGGCGAAGCCGGGCACGCAGGCACGGATCGCGTCGAGCAATTCTTCCTTGCTGAACGGTTTGGTCAGGAACTGGTCGGAACCGACCACCCGGCCGCGGGCCTTGTCGAACAGGCCGTCGCGGGAAGAGAGCAGGATCACCGGGGTGTCCTTGAACTCGCTGTTGTGCTTGATGATGGCGCAGGTCTGGTAACCGTCGAGGCGCGGCATCAGCACGTCGACGAAGATGACCCGCGGTTTGTGGTCGACAATCTTGGCCAGGGCGTCGAAGCCGTCACTGGCGGTGATCACCTCGCAGCCTGCCTCGCCGAGCAACATCTGCGCGGTGCGGCGGATCGTGCGGGAATCGTCGATCACCATCACCTTCAGGGGTTGTTCCATAGTTGCGCTTCTGCCTGGGAGCGAATTCGCCAAAAGGCCGTGCAGGCCATGTGCCTGGCCTTTTTAGCACACTCCCGAGGGCCATTCCATCCGCCCGCCCCTTGACCGTGGGCGCGCCCGGCGCCACCCTGAGCCACTTTTTCTTTCGTGCCATCGCGGCCAAGCGCCGCCAAGAGGAACTACCCCATGAGCGTTCGCCTCGGGATTGTCATGGACCCCATCGCGTCCATCGCCTATAAAAAGGACAGCTCGCTGGCCATGCTGCTGGCTGCCCAGGCCCGTGGCTGGAGCCTGTTCTACATGGAGCAGCGCGACCTGTACCAGGGCGAAGGCAAGGCCCGCGCCCGCATGCGCCCGCTCAAGGTGTTCGCCGACCCGGCCCGCTGGTTCGAGCTGGGCGAGGAACAGGACAGCCTGCTGAACGAGCTGGACGTGATCCTGATGCGCAAGGATCCGCCCTTCGACATGGAGTTCGTCTACAGCACCTACCTGCTGGAGCAGGCCGAGGCCGAGGGCGTGCTGGTGGTCAACCGCCCGCAGAGCCTGCGCGACTGCAACGAGAAACTGTTCGCCACCTTGTTCCCGCAGTGCACCCCGCCGACCCTGGTCAGCCGCCGTCCGGACATCATCCGCGAGTTCGCCGCCAAGCACGGCGATGTGATCCTCAAGCCGCTGGACGGCATGGGCGGCACCTCGATCTTCCGTCACCGCGCCGGTGACCCCAACCTGTCGGTGATCCTCGAGACCCTGACCGCCCTCGGCGCCCAGCAGATCATGGCCCAGGCCTACCTGCCGGCGATCAAGGATGGCGACAAGCGCATCCTGATGATTGACGGCGAGCCGGTGGACTACTGCCTGGCGCGTATCCCGGCCAGCGGCGAGACCCGTGGCAACCTGGCCGCCGGTGGCCGTGGCGAGGCCCGTCCGCTGAGCGAACGCGATCGCTGGATCGCCGCCCAGGTTGGCCCGACCCTGCGCGAAAAGGGCCTGCTGTTCGTTGGCCTGGACGTGATCGGCGACTACCTCACCGAGATCAACGTCACCAGCCCAACTTGCATCCGCGAGATCGACGCCGCGTATAACACCAACATTGGCGGCCAGTTGATGGATGCCATTGATCGCAAGCTGCAGGCGCGCTGACCGAGGACAGGTGGCAAAGCCGCGCAGTGGGGTATGATGCCGGTCCCTCTCGACTGAACCACTGCCCCGCCTCGCGGTTGCTGGATACCCGATGACGTTGCCCGCCGATATTCCCGCCGACCTGCTGCCACCGCGCATTCGCCCGGTGGACCGGCTCGGTTTCACCCTGTTCCTGGCTGCCGTGGTGCACCTGGCGTTGATCCTTGGCGTGGGCTTCACGGTGGTCAAGCCGGCCGATATCCGTCACACCATGGACATCACCCTGGCCACCTTCAAGAGCGAGAAAGCGCCCGAGAAGGCCGATTTCCAGGCCCAGGACAACCAGCAGGGCAGCGGCACCCTGGACAAGAAGGCGCTGCCCAAGACCACCGAGGCCGCGCCGTTTCAGGACAGCAAGATCAACAAGATCACCCCGCCCCCGGCCGCCCGTCCGGAAACGCCGCCGGCGCCCGCCAAGTCGGTGGTCGCCACCCAGGCGCCGAAACCGCAGAAGGTCGAGCCCAGGCCGAAGGAAAGCAAACCGCAACCCAAGCCCGAGACCAAGGTGCCGGCCTTCGACAGCTCGCAGCTGTCCAGCCAGATCGCCAGCCTCGAGGCCGAGCTGTCCCACGAACAGCAGCTGTATGCCAAGCGCCCGCGCATCCACCGCCTGAACGCCGCCTCGACCATGCGCGACAAGGGCGCCTGGTACAAGGAAGAGTGGCGCAAGAAGGTCGAGCGCATCGGCAACCTCAACTACCCCGAAGAGGCCCGGCGTCAACAGATGTACGGCAGCCTGCGGATGATGGTGTCGATCAACCGCGACGGCTCGCTGTACGAAGTGCTGGTGCTGGAGTCCTCCGGCCAGCCGGTGCTGGACCAGGCGGCCCAGCGCATCGTGCGCCTGGCGGCGCCGTTCGCGCCGTTCACCGGCGACCTGGCCGAGTTCGACCGGCTGGAGATCATCCGCACCTGGCGGTTTGCCCGGGGTGACAAGCTGTCGAGCAATTGACGCAAGGCTTGCTTGCCGGTCCCGCGAGGGTCACCGACAGCCACTCGCGCACCTTGTCAGCCTCGCCACCTGGCGCCACACTAGCGGACATGAAAACCCTCGCCCCCAGCTACCTCAAGCACCAGTTCCTGATCGCCATGCCGCACATGGCCGACCCGAACTTTGCCCAGACCCTCACCTACATCGTCGAGCACAACGCCAACGGCGCCATGGGCCTGGTGGTCAACCGCCCGCAGGAGCTGAACCTGGCCGACATCCTTGAGCAGTTGCGCCCGGACGATGAGCCGCCTGCCAGCACCCTGCACATCCCGATCTACCAGGGCGGCCCGGTGCAGACCGACCGCGGCTTCGTGCTCCACAGCAACGACCGCAGCTACCAGGCCACGGTCGAGCTGGAGGACCTGTCGCTGTCCACCTCCCAGGACGTGCTGTTCGCCATCGCCGCCGGCGAAGGTCCGCGCAAGAGCCTGATCACCCTGGGCTACGCGGGCTGGGAAGCCGGCCAGCTGGAGGCAGAGCTTGCCGACAACGCCTGGCTCAACTGCCCGTTCGACCCCGAGATCATCTTCGGCATGGCCAGCGACATGCGCCTGGACGCCGCCGCCGCCAGCCTGGGGATAAACCTCAGCCTGCTGACCAGCCAGGCGGGCCACGCCTGATGGCCGAACTGCGCTTGCTGCTTGGCTTCGACTACGGCACCCGGCAGATCGGCGTGGCCGTCGGCCAGGTCATCACCGGCCAGGCCCGTGAACTGTGCACGCTCAGGGCGCAGAACGGCGTGCCGGACTGGAACCAGGTCGAGAAGCTGATCAAGGAATGGAAACCCGACGCCATCGTCGTCGGCCTGCCGCTGAACATGGACGGCACGCCCAGCGAGATGAGCGAACGCGCCGAAAAGTTCGCCCGTCGCCTGCACGGCCGCTACAACCTGCCCGTACACACCCACGACGAACGGCTCACCACCTTCGAAGCCAAGGGCGAGCAGATGGCCCGCGGCGGCCGACACGGCAGCTACCGCGACAACCCGGTCGACGCCATTGCCGCGGCCCTGCTGCTGCAAGGCTGGCTGGAGGCCAACACTTAAATCCGCTTTGCCGCCGGCGGCCTGCCGGCGCCCGCCTTCCCGAGGAGCACGCAATGAGCCTACCCAATCCCGCCGAGCTGATCCGGCAGATGGCCGTCGACCTTCGCGCCCACCTGGCCCGCCGCGCCATCGCCGAGCCACGCTTCATCGGCATCCGCACCGGCGGCGTGTGGGTGGCCCAGGCCCTGCAGGCCGAACTCGGCGAGCAGAGCCCGCTGGGCACCCTGGACGTGTCCTTCTACCGCGACGACTTCAGCCAGAACGGCCTGCACCCGCAGGTGCGCCCATCAGAGCTGCCGTTCGAGATCGAAGGCCAGCACCTGGTGCTGGTGGACGACGTATTGATGAGCGGTCGCACCATCCGCGCCGCCCTCAACGAATTGTTCGACTATGGCCGCCCCGCCAGCGTGACACTGGTGTGCCTGCTCGACCTGGATGCCGGCGAACTACCGATTCGCCCCAACGTGCTGGGCGCCACCCTGTCCCTGGCGGCCCATGAACGGGTAAAATTGACCGGACCCACGCCGCTCGCCCTCGAGCGCCAGGACCTCGCTTTTGCACCAGCCCTTTAAGAGTCCCCCGCGATGACGCCATTCGACGCCAAGCGCCCGCTGCAGCTCAATGATCAGGGCCAGCTACGCCATTTTCTCTCGCTCGACGGTTTGCCCCGCGAACTGCTCACCGAGATCCTCGACACCGCCGACTCGTTCCTCGAAGTCGGCGCCCGAGCCGTGAAGAAAGTCCCGCTGCTACGCGGCAAGACCGTGTGCAACGTGTTCTTCGAGAACTCCACCCGTACCCGCACCACCTTCGAGCTGGCCGCCCAGCGCCTGTCGGCGGACGTGATCAGCCTGAACGTGTCGACCTCCTCGACCAGCAAGGGCGAGACCCTGTTCGACACCTTGCGCAACCTCGAGGCCATGGCCGCCGACATGTTCGTCGTGCGCCATTCCGACTCCGGTGCCGCACATTTCATCGCCGAGCACGTATGCCCGGACGTGGCCGTGATCAACGGCGGTGACGGCCGCCACGCCCACCCGACCCAGGGCATGCTCGACATGCTCACCATTCGTCGGCACAAGGGCAGCTTCGAGAACCTGTCGGTGGCCA
Source organism: Pseudomonas sp. RIT623 (assembly GCF_004519305.1). Taxonomy (GTDB): domain Bacteria; phylum Pseudomonadota; class Gammaproteobacteria; order Pseudomonadales; family Pseudomonadaceae; genus Aquipseudomonas. Next base: position 171,565 of record NZ_SOZA01000007.1, read on the forward strand.
TCGTCGGCGATATCCTGCACTCGCGCGTGGCCCGCTCCGACATGCTCGCGCTCAAGGCCCTCGGCTGCCCGGACATCCGCGTGATTGGCCCGAAGACGCTGATCCCGGTGGGCATCGAGCAATACGGCGTGAAGGTCTACACCGACCTCGCCGAAGGCCTGAAAGATGTCGACGTGGTGATCATGCTGCGCCTGCAGCGCGAACGCATGGCCGGCGGCCTGCTGCCCAGCGAGGGCGAGTTCTACCGCCTGTTCGGCCTGACCACCGCGCGCCTGGCCGGGGCCAAGCCTGACGCCATCGTCATGCACCCGGGGCCGATCAACCGTGGCGTCGAGATCGAGTCGGCAGTGGCCGACGGCAAGCATTCGGTGATCCTCAACCAGGTCACCTACGGCATCGCCGTGCGCATGGCCGTGCTGTCCATGGCCATGAGCGGGCAGAACGCGCAACGTCAATTCGAGCAGGAGAACGCCCAGTGACCATCAGCATCATCGGCGCCCGGGTCATCGATCCTGCCAGCGGCCTGGACCAGGTCACCGACCTGCACCTGGACGGCGGGCGCATTGCCGCCATCGGCGCCGCCCCGAGCGGTTTCAGCGCCAGCCGCGTGATCCAGGCCGACGGCCTGGTGGCCGCCCCGGGCCTGGTCGACCTCGGCGTGTCGCTGCGCGAACCGGGCTACAGCCGCAAGGGCAGCATCGCCAGCGAGACCCGCGCCGCGGTCGCCGGCGGCGTCACCAGCCTGTGCTGCCCGCCGCAGACCAAGCCGGTGCTGGATACCTCGGCGGTGGCCGAGCTGATCCTCGACCGCGCGCGCGAAGCGTCCAACAGCAAGGTCTACCCGATCGGCGCCCTGACCAAGGGCCTGGACGGCGAGCAACTGGCCGAGCTGGTGGCCCTGCGCGACACCGGCTGCGTGGCCTTCGGCAACGGCCTCAAGGAAATCCCCAACCACCGGACCCTGGCCCGTGCGCTGGAATACGCGGCCACCTTCGACCTGACCGTGGTGTTCCACTCCCAAGACCGCGACCTGGCCCAGGGCGGTCTGGCCCACGAAGGCCCGATGGCCAGCTTCCTGGGCCTGCCCGGCATCCCCGAGACCGCAGAGACCGTGGCCTTGGCCCGCAACCTGCTGCTGGTCGAGCAGACCGGGGTGCGTGCCCACTTCACCCAGATCACCAGCGCCCGTGGTGCCCGGCTGATCGCCCAGGCCCAGCAACTGGGGTTGCCGGTGACCGCCGACGTGGCGCTGTACCAGCTGATCCTCACCGACGAAGCCCTGCGTGACTTCTCCAGCCTCTACCACGTGCAGCCACCGCTGCGCACCGCCGCCGACCGCGACGGCCTGCGCGAGGCGGTGAAGTCGGGGGTGATCCAGGCCATCTCCAGCCACCACCAGCCCCACGAGCGCGATGCCAAGCTGGCGCCGTTCGGTGCCACCGAGCCAGGCATCAGCAGTGTCGAGCTGCTGTTGCCGCTGGCCATGACCCTGGTGGAGGACGGCCTGCTCGACCTGCCGACGCTGCTGGCACGTTTGAGCAGCGGCCCGGCGGCGGCCATGCGCCTGCCGGCGGGTGAGCTGAAGGTGGGCGGTGCGGCGGACCTGGTGCTGTTCGATCCCAAGGCCTCGACCGTGGCCGGCGAGCAGTGGTTATCGCGCGGCGAGAACTGCCCGTTCATCGGCCACTGCCTGCCGGGCGCGGTGCGTTATACCTTGGTCGATGGGCACGTCTGCCACGAGGCCTGACAAAGCTCGCAACCTGCTCTTGTAGGAGCGGCCTTGTGTCGCGAAAGGGCTGCGTAGCGGCCCCCGGATCTCGGCATCATGCGGAAATCGCCGGGGCCGCTCTGCGGCCCTTTCGCGACACAAGGCCGCTCCTACAGTGACCGCCTCCAGCCCAGACGGGCAGCAACCATTCATCCACTGTGGTTGAAATCCTTCCCCCCTCCCCCCATATGAGTCTGCATCAGGCATTTTCGCCCCGCTGCGTGGAGACTCTCCCTTGACTACCATCGTTTCTGTCCGCCGTAACGGCAAAGTCGTCATGGGCGGCGACGGCCAGGTTTCCCTCGGCAACACCGTGATGAAAGGCAACGCCAAGAAAGTCCGGCGCCTGTACAACGGCCAGGTCATCGCTGGCTTCGCCGGTGCCACCGCCGACGCCTTCACCCTGTTCGAGCGCTTCGAAGCCCAGCTGCAGAAACACTCCGGGCACCTGGTGCGCGCCGCCGTCGAGCTGGCCAAGGAATGGCGTACCGACCGTTCCCTGAGCCGCCTGGAAGCGATGCTGGCGGTGGCCAACAAGGACGCGTCCCTGATCATCACCGGCAACGGCGACGTGGTCGAGCCCGAGGATGGCCTGATCGCCATGGGCTCCGGTGGTGCCTACGCCCAGGCCGCGGCCCGCGCCCTGCTGAACAAGACCGACCTCTCAGCCCGCGAAATCGCCGAGACTGCCCTGAACATCGCCGGCGACATCTGCGTGTTCACCAACCACAACCTGACCATCGAGGAGCAGGACCTGGCCGAGTGATCAGCTGTTCTGGCGCCCCATCCCGGTGATGGGGCCTTCCCACGCTGAATCACTCTGCTCGAGGACCATTTTCATCATGTCCATGACCCCCCGCGAGATCGTCCACGAACTCAACCGTCACATCATCGGCCAGGACGACGCCAAGCGCGCCGTGGCCATCGCCCTGCGCAACCGCTGGCGGCGCATGCAGCTGCCGGCCGAGCTGCGCGCCGAGGTGACCCCGAAGAACATCCTGATGATCGGCCCCACCGGGGTCGGCAAGACCGAAATCGCCCGGCGCCTGGCCAAGCTGGCCAACGCACCGTTCATCAAGGTCGAAGCGACCAAGTTCACCGAAGTCGGCTATGTCGGCCGTGATGTCGAATCGATCATCCGCGACCTGGCCGATGCCGCGCTGAAGATGCTACGCGAGCAGGAGATCGTGCGCGTGCGCCACCGCGCCGAGGACGCCGCCGAAGACCGCATCCTCGACGTCCTGCTGCCGCAGGCGCGGGTCAGCAGCTTCAGCGAGGAAGCCCAGCAGTCGAGCAGCGACTCCAACACCCGCCAGCTGTTCCGCAAGCGCCTGCGCGAAGGCCAGCTGGACGACAAGGAAATCGAGATCGAAGTCGCCGATGCCGTGGGCGTCGAGATCGCCGCGCCGCCCGGCATGGAAGAAATGACCAACCAGCTGCAGAGCCTGTTCGCCAACATGGGCAAGGGCAAGCGCAAGGCGCGCAAGCTGAAGGTCAAGGATGCCCTGAAGATGGTCCGCGACGAAGAAGCCAGCCGCCTGGTCAACGACGAAGACCTCAAGGCCAAGGCCCTGGAAGCGGTCGAGCAGCACGGCATCGTGTTCATCGACGAGATCGACAAGGTGGCCAAGCGTGGCAACGTCGGCGGCGCCGATGTATCCCGTGAAGGCGTGCAACGCGACCTGCTGCCGCTGATCGAAGGCTGCACCGTCAATACCAAGCTGGGCATGGTCAAGACCGACCATATCCTGTTCATCGCTTCCGGCGCGTTCCACCTGAGCAAGCCGAGCGACCTGGTGCCCGAGCTGCAGGGTCGCCTGCCGATCCGTGTCGAGCTCAAGGCCCTGACCCCGGAAGACTTCGAGCGCATCCTCAAGGAGCCGCACGCCTCGCTGACCGAACAGTACCGCGAGCTGCTCAAGACCGAGGGCCTGCACATCGAGTTCGCCGACGAGGGCCTCAAGCGCCTGGCCGAGATCGCCTACCAGGTCAACGAGAAAACCGAGAACATCGGTGCCCGCCGCCTGCACACCCTGCTCGAGCGCCTGCTCGAGGAGGTGTCGTTCAGCGCCGGTGACCTGGCCAGCGCCCACGAAGAGACGCCGATCAACATCGACGCGGCGTACGTGAACAGCCACCTCGGTGAGCTGGCGCAGAACGAAGACCTGTCGCGCTACATCCTGTAAGACCGCAGAGGGCCGCTTTGCGGCCCTTTCGCGACACAAGGCCGCTCCTACAGAGGATCGCGTTTCCCTGTAGGAGCAGCCCCCTTGCACAATGCCTGGAATCACTCGAAGCTTGCAGCTTGACGCTCAAGAGAGATAACCCATGGCCCGCCTGCCCACCGCCATCAACCTGCACAAAGCCTCCAAGACCCTCACCCTCACCTACGCCCCCGGCGAGGTCTACCACCTGCCTGCCGAATTCCTGCGCGTGCATTCCCCCTCTGCCGAGGTCCAGGGCCACGGCAACCCGATCCTGCAGTTCGGCAAGATCAACGTCGGCCTCAACGGCCTGGAACCGGCCGGTCAGTACGCACTGAAACTGACCTTCGACGATGGCCATGACTCAGGATTGTTCACCTGGGAGTACCTCGAGCAACTGTGCCTGCGCCAGCAACAGCTGTGGGACGAATATCTCGATGAACTGCACAAGGCCGGGAAGTCCCGCGACCCGTCCGAATCCGTGGTTAAACTGATGCTCTAGCGCAAGGCCACCAGGCTTTAGAGCGCATTTTCTAATCTCATCTGCTTGAATGCCTAAATGGCAGCCAATGACTGGCTGTCTTGCGCATTACACGAAAGTCGGGTAACCAATGGGGCTGGCAAGTTCCCTGCATTGTGTTTCACGCAGGCAGGGCCAGGCCGGTATGTACAGGTCGCGAGCGAAAGCAGGTTGTCTTCATACGCACCAACCCCCGCAGCTCATCACCGCCACGCATCCGGTCGCAGCACCGCTGTTCCTTATCACTGGTCACCCGAGTAGCAGTACCGGGCTGTCACAGCACGCCGGTACTCGTCTCAGGACAACGGAGCGTCGTAGATGAGTAACAAGAACAACGATGAGTTGCAGCGGCAGGCCTCGGAAAACACCCTGGGGCTCAATCCGGTCATCGGCATTCGCCGCAAGGACCTGCTGACCTCGGCGCGCACGGTGCTGCGCCAGGCCGTTCGCCAGCCGTTGCACAGCGCCCGCCACATGGCGCATTTCGGCCTGGAACTGAAAAACGTGCTGCTGGGCAAGTCGGCCCTGCAACCGGAGGGCGACGACCGTCGCTTCAGCGACCCGGCCTGGAGCCAGAACCCCCTGTATCGCCGCTACCTGCAAACCTACCTGGCCTGGCGCAAGGAGCTCAACGACTGGATCGGCAGCAGCGACCTGTCGCCGCAGGACATCAGCCGCGGCCAGTTCGTCATCAACCTGCTGACCGAGGCCATGGCGCCCACCAACACCTTGTCCAACCCGGCGGCGATCAAGCGCTTCTTCGAAACCGGCGGCAAGAGCCTGCTCGATGGCCTGTCCCACCTGGCCAAGGACATGGTCAACAATGGCGGCATGCCCAGCCAGGTCAACATGGAAGCCTTCGAGGTGGGCAAGAACCTGGGCACCAGCGAAGGCGCGGTGGTGTACCGCAACGATGTGCTGGAGCTGATCCAGTACAAGCCCATCACCGAGCAGGTGCACAGCCGCCCGCTGCTGGTGGTGCCGCCGCAAATCAACAAGTTCTACGTCTTCGACCTGAGTCCGGAGAAGAGCCTGGCGCGCTTCTGCCTGCGCTCGCAGCAGCAGACCTTCATCATCAGTTGGCGCAACCCGACCAAGGCCCAGCGCGAGTGGGGCCTGTCCACCTACATCGACGCCCTCAAGGAAGCGGTCGACGCGGTGTTGGCGATCACCGGCAGCAAGGACCTGAACATGCTCGGCGCCTGCTCCGGCGGCATCACCTGCACCGCGCTGGTGGGCCATTACGCCGCGCTGGGCGAGAAAAAGGTCAATGCCCTGACCCTGCTGGTCAGCGTGCTCGATACCACGGTCGACACCCAGGTGGCGCTGTTCGTCGACGAGCAGACCCTCGAGGCGGCCAAGCGCCACTCCTACCAGGCCGGGGTGCTCGAAGGCAGCGACATGGCCAAGGTGTTCGCCTGGATGCGCCCCAACGACCTGATCTGGAACTACTGGGTCAACAACTACCTGCTGGGCAACGAACCGCCGGTGTTCGACATCCTGTTCTGGAACAACGACACCACCCGCCTGCCGGCCGCCTTCCACGGCGACCTGATCGAGATGTTCAAGAACAACCCGCTGACCCGCTCCGATGCCCTGGAAGTCTGTGGCACCGCCATCGACCTGAAGAAAGTCGAGTGCGACATCTACAGCGTGGCCGGCACCGCCGACCACATCACGCCCTGGCAGTCGTGCTACCGCTCGGCGCACCTGTTCGGTGGCAAGATCGAGTTCGTGCTGTCCAACAGCGGGCATATCCAGAGCATCCTCAACCCACCGGGCAACCCCAAGGCGCGCTTCATGACCGGCGAGGACCGCCCTGACGACCCGCTGTCCTGGCAGGAGAACGCGGTCAAGCACGCCGACTCCTGGTGGCTGCACTGGCAAACCTGGCTGGGCGAGCGCGCTGGCGAGCTGAAAAAAGCGCCGGCACGGCTGGGCAATCGCGCCTATGGCGCAGGCGAAGCCGCACCCGGTACCTACGTCCACGAACGTTGAGCTGAACCGCCGCGCAGCCTACCGGCCTCGCGCGGCGCTACTTTCACCCCAGAGTCACGCGCATGCCGGAACCGTACATTTTCAGGACCGTCGAGCTGGACCAGCAGTCCATCCGTACCGCGGTCCGCCCGGGCAAGCCACACCTGACGCCGCTGCTGATCTTCAACGGCATCGGCGCCAACCTTGAACTGGTGTTCCCGTTCATCGAGGCCCTGGACCCGGACCTGGAGGTCATCGCCTTCGACGTGCCCGGGGTCGGTGGCTCGTCCACCCCGCGCCACCCCTACCGCTTTCCTGGCCTGGCCAAACTGACCGCGCGCATGCTCGACTACCTGGACTACGGCCAGGTCAATGTCATCGGCGTATCCTGGGGCGGCGCCCTGGCCCAGCAGTTCGCCCACGACTACCCCGAGCGCTGCAAGAAGCTGGTGCTGGCCGCCACCGCCGCCGGCGCTGTGATGGTGCCGGGCAAACCCAAGGTGCTGTGGATGATGGCCAGCCCCCGACGCTATATCCAGCCTTCCCACGTGATCCGCATCGCCCCGCTGATCTACGGTGGAGGCTTTCGCCGCGACCCGGACCTGGCCATGCACCATGCCTCGAAGGTGCGCTCCGGCGGCAAGCTGGGCTACTACTGGCAGCTGTTCGCAGGCCTGGGCTGGACCAGCATCCATTGGCTGCACAAGATCCACCAGCCAACCCTGGTGCTGGCCGGCGACGACGACCCGCTGATCCCGCTGATCAACATGCGCCTGCTGGCCTGGCGAATTCCCAATGCCCAGCTACACATAATCGACGACGGCCACCTGTTCCTGATCACCCGAGCCGAGGCCGTCGCCCCGATCATCATGAAATTCCTCCAGCAGGAGCGCCAACGCGCGGTCATGCACCCACGACCCGCTGCGCGCACCTGAGGAGCTGGCGTGGGAGCGGGCTTGCCCCGCGATCGGCCGGATTGCTAAACGATGGAGTGTTGGCATGAAAGACAAACCGGTGCCCGCCACCAGCATGAACGTGCAGAACGCCATCACCGGCCTGCGTGGTCGTGACCTGATCTCGACCTTGCGCCAGGTCGGCCGGATCGGCCTGCGCAACCCGCTGCACACCGCGCATCACCTGCTGAGCCTGGGCGGCCAGTTGGGCCGGGTGCTGATCGGCGACTCTTCGCTGCAGCCACACCCGCGGGACGCTCGCTTCAGCGACCCGACCTGGCAGCACAACCCGCTCTACCGCCGTGGCCTGCAAGCCTACCTGGCCTGGCAGCGGCAGACCCGCCAGTGGATCGAGGAAAGCAGCCTGGGCGACGACGACCGCGCCCGCGCGCAGTTTCTGTTCAACCTGGTCAGCGATGCCGTGTCGCCGAGCAACTCGCTGCTCAACCCGCTGGCGATCAAGGAGCTGTTCAACAGCGGCGGGCAGAGCCTGCTGCGCGGCGCCAGCCACCTGCTCGACGACTTGCGCCACAACGATGGCCTGCCGCGCCAGGTGGACGAGCGCGCCTTCGAGGTCGGCGGCAACCTGGCCGCCACCCCCGGCGCGGTAGTGTTTCGCAACGAGCTGCTGGAGCTGATCCAGTACAAACCCATGAGCGAGAAGCAATATGCCCGCCCGCTGCTGGTGGTGCCGCCGCAGATCAACAAGTTCTATATCTTCGACCTGGGCTCGACCAACAGCTTTGTCCAATACATGCTCAAGCAGGGCTTGCAGGTGTTCATGGTCAGCTGGCGCAACCCCGACCCGCGCCACCGCGAATGGGGGCTGTCGAGCTATGTACAGGCCCTGGAAGAGGCGCTCAACGCCTGCCGCAGCATCAGCGGCAGCCGCGATCCCAACCTGATGGGCGCCTGCGCTGGTGGCTTGACCATGGCCGCGCTGCAAGGCCACCTGCAGGCGAAAAAACAACTGCGCAAGGTGCGCAGCGCCACCTACCTGGTGAGCCTGCTCGACAGCCAGTTCGACAGCCCCGCCAGCCTGTTCGCCGACGAGCAGACCATCGAGGCGGCCAAGCGCCGCTCCTACCAGCGTGGCGTGCTGGACGGCGGCGAGGTGGCGCGGATCTTCGCCTGGATGCGGCCCAACGACCTGATCTGGAACTACTGGGTCAACAACTACCTGATGGGCAAGACCCCGCCGGCCTTCGACATCCTCTACTGGAACGCCGACAACACCCGCCTGCCGGCGGCCTTGCACGGCGACCTGCTGGACTTCTTCAAGCTCAACCCGCTGACCTTCCCTGCCGGGCTGGAGGTGTGCGGCACGCCGATCGACCTCAAGCAGGTCGCCCTGGACAGCTTCACCGTTGCCGGTAGCAACGACCACATAACCCCGTGGGACGCGGTGTACCGCTCGGCACTGCTGCTGGGCGGCGAACGGCGCTTCATCCTGGCCAACAGCGGGCATATCCAGAGCATCATCAACCCGCCCGGCAACCCCAAGGCCTACTATCTGCACAACCCCAAGCTTTCCAGCGACCCGCGCGCCTGGTTCCACGACGCCGAGCGGCGCGACGGCAGTTGGTGGCCGCTGTGGCTGGACTGGATCAGCCAGCGCTCCGGCACGCTCAAGGCGCCGCGCCCCGAATTGGGCAACGCCACCTATCCACCGCTGGGCCCCGCGCCAGGCACCTACGTACTGGCCCGCTGACCGGATGAAGACCCGCGACCGAATCCTCGAATGTGCCTTGCAACTGTTCAACCGCCAAGGCGAGCCAAATGTTTCGACCCTGGAGATCGCCAATGAACTGGGCATAAGCCCCGGCAACCTGTATTACCACTTTCACGGCAAGGAGCCGCTGGTGATAGGCCTGTTCGAGCGCTTCGAGGAGCAGCTGATGCCGCTGCTCGATCCGCCGCTGGACGTGCGCCTGGACGCCGAGGACTACTGGCTGTTCCTGCACCTGATCGTCGAGCGCATGGCGCAGTACCGCTTCCTGTTCCAGGACCTATCCAACCTCACCGGGCGCCTGCCCAAGCTGGCCCGGGGCATGCGCAGCCTGATCAACGCGCTCAAGCGCACCCTCGCCGCGCTGTTGGCCAGCCTCAAGAGCCAGGGCCAGGTGACCAGCGAAACCCAGGCGCTGGGGCAGTTGGTGGAACAGATCACCCTAACCTTGATGTGCTCGCTGGATTACCAGCGGGTGCTGGGCCGCGAGGGTGACGTGGGGGTGGTGGTGTACCAGGTGATGATGCTGGTGGCGCCACACCTGCACGCCCCGGCGCGCAAGGCTGCGGAGCAACTGGCGATGCGCTACCTGGAGGCGTAGCAAGCGGCCTTCGCGGCGCCTGGTTCGCCAGCAAGGCTGGCTCCTACGGGCAGGCAGGTCGCAGATGCGTAGGAGCCGGCTTGCCGACGAACACCGGCATAGTCGGTGCCATCCACCGCAGCGTCTGGTTCGCCAGCACGGCTGGCTCCTACAAGCCGGCGCGCCAGCTCAGCCGCTGCCCATCACCGCGGCGCGATGCGATGCGATGCGGGCATCACAGGCTGAACCGGCCCACCATCCCGCGTAATTGCTGCCCCAGCTGCTCCAACTCGCCACTCGACACCGCGGTCTGCTCACTGGCCACGCTGGTTCGATCGGACACATCGCGCACATTGATCACGCTGCGGTTGATCTGCTCGGCCACCACGCTCTGTTGCTCGCTGGCCGTCGCGATCTGCTGGTTCATGCCCTGGATGGTCGACACCGTCGCGGTGATCTGCCCCAGCGCGTCGCCGGCTTTGCGGCTGAGCTCGACGCTCTTGCTGGTGAGGTCCTTGCTGTTGTCGAGCAAGCGGGTCACTTCGTCAGTACCGCGATGCAGGTTGTCGATCAGTTGCTCGATTTCCTCGGTCGACTGCTGCGTACGCTGGGCCAGCCCGCGCACCTCGTCGGCGACCACGGCGAACCCCCGCCCGGCCTCACCGGCCCGCGCCGCCTCGATGGCGGCGTTGAGCGCCAGCAAGTTGGTCTGTTCCGATACCGACTTGATCACATCGAGAATCGAGCCGATCCGCTGGCTCTCGCCCGACAGGTGGCCCATGGCCTCGAGACAGTGGTCCATCTGCCCGGCCAGTTGCTCGATGCGTGAGATTGCCTCGGCCACCACCTGGTCACCCAACTGTGCCTGGCTATCGGCGGTGGTCGCGGCCATCGACGCCTGCTCGGCATTTTGCGCCACCTCCTGCACCGTGGCGCTCATCTGGTTCATCGCCGTGGCCACCTGGTCGGTTTCTTCACGCTGCTGGTTGATCCGCTCGCGGGTGTCGACGCTGGAAGTCGCCAGCTCCGCGGCGGCCCGGGACAGGTGGCCAACGCCCTGGTCGATGCCGCCGAGCAGATCGCGCAGGCTCAGGGTCATTTCCCGCATGCTGGCCTGCAATTGGCCCATCTCATCGCGGCGTTCGACCGTCTCCACCTTGCTGAGGTCGCCCCGGGCAATGCGCGCAGCCTGTGCCAGCACCTGGTGCAGCGGGCCGGTGATCTGACGGGTGATGACCCAACCGGCAATCACGCCCACCAGCAATGCCAATACCGCAACGCCGGTCAGTAGCGAGCGGTCGGCCACGGCCTCGCTATCGCGTTGCTTGATCTTGCGATCGCCCAGCTGCAGGCTGGCAGCGCGCAATTGCTCGCCCATCTTCTCCATGTCGTCCTGCAGCCGCTCCACCTCCAGCGCGACCGTGCGATAGCGTTGCAGACTGGTGCGATAACGGCCAAGTTCGGTGCCGGGACGTTGGGTCAACTGCGTCGATAACTCCAGCGGCGCGACACCGCGCAACAACTGTTCGAGACTGGTGTCCGCCGCTTCCAGCGCGGCATCGCCTACCTTGGCGAAGCTTTCACGTGGGCCGAAGGAGTAAGCCGGCACCTTGCTCTGCTGGCTAGCCGTTTCGACATGGCGGCTCAGGGTGTCCATCAACCCCAGGACGCTACCCTGCTGGCCATCGCCAGGCATTTTCAACAGCGCCTGGGTTTGCAGGTCGTCGACGACCTTCTGCAGGGTCTCGAGTTGCTCCAGCATTGCCGTGCGCAGGCCCTCGCGGCTGTCGACGGCGCGCTGCAGGGCGCTGAAGTCGTCCTGCAGCCGCTGCAACAGCTCGATCATCTGGTCCAGCAACTGGCGTGACTCGTCGACATTGCTGCGTTGATGCAACGTGCTCAGGCGGCTTTGCATCTGGTCGAGCACGCTGCTGATACGGGCCTTGCTGTTGTTGTCGTTGAGCACGCGAAAGGTGATGCGCTCAGCCCGCAGGTCCTTGGTCAGATCGTTGATCGCACCGATCTCGCTGAGCTGTACCGAGCGGCTGATGGAGCCATCCAGCGCGCGCCAACCACTGATGGTAGTGGCCAGGGTGAGCAGTAGCACCACGGCGAAGCCCAGGGCGAGCTTGTGCCTGACGCCGAGGTTGCCGAGTTTGCGGTCGAGATAAGTGAACATGGCGGGTCTCCGTCCAGTTGAGAGAAGGCCATAGCGGCACTTTGCCGCTATGGTCATCGCTCATCGACAGAGAAGCTGCCGGACGGGGCCTGCAATTCGGGTAGGAAGAGTCGTTGCGGGCTGAAGGAAAATTCCTGCGGCCCGCAACGGCGCGGTTTACAGACGGAAGCGCCCGACCAGGCCTTGCAGGTGGGTGCCCAGGCGCGCGAGCTCGACGCTGGAGCTGGCGGTCTCCTCGCTGGCCGCCGAGGTCTGGTCGGAGATATCGCGCACGTTCATCACGCTGCGGTTGATCTCCTCGGCCACCGCGCTCTGCTGCTCGGCGGCAGTGGCGATCTGTTGGTTCATCGCCTGGATCGACGACACGGTGTGGGTGATGGTGGCCAACGAACCACCGGCGCGACGGGTCAGTTCGACGCTGCTGTCGGTCAACGCGCGACTGCTGTCCATGACGTTGGCCACCCGCTCGGTGCCGCTCTGCAGACCGGCGATCAGTTCCTCGATCTCCTCGGTGGACTGCTGGGTGCGCTGGGCCAGGCTACGCACCTCGTCGGCGACCACGGCGAAGCCGCGCCCGGCCTCGCCGGCCCGGGCCGCCTCGATGGCGGCGTTGAGTGCCAACAGGTTGGTCTGCTGGGCCACCGCCTTGATCACGTCGAGCACACTGCCGATCTTGTCGCTTTCGGCCTTGAGCTGATTCATCGCCTCGCTGGAGTTCACCACTTCGCTTGCCAGGCGCTCGATCTGGGCGATGGCCTGGCCGACCACCTTGTCGCCCTCACGGGCCTGCTGGTCAGCCGCCAACGCCGCCTCCGAGGCTTGCTCGGCATTGCGCGCCACTTCCTGCACGGTGGCGGCCATCTCGTTCATGGCGGTGGCCACCTGGTCGGTCTCGACCTTCTGGTTGTTGACCCCGGCGCTGGTCTGTTCGGTCACCGCCGACAGCTCCTCGGCCGCGCTGGCGATCTGCGTGACGCCGTCACCGATGCCACCGATCAGCTCGCGCAGGCTCTGGGTCATGCGTTGCATGCTCGCTTGCAACTGACCCAGTTCGTCGCGGCGCTCGGCCTTGAGGTCCTGGCGCAAGTCACCGCCGGCCACCCGCTCGGCGGCGGCGAGGGTCTGGCGCAACGGCACGATGATCTGCCGGGTGATAGCGAAGGCGGCCAGCACGCCGAGCAGCAGGGCCAGGGCGGTGGCACCGGCGAGCAGGGTCTTGGCTTGCTGGGTACCCTGGTCGCGAACCTGGGTCTGCGAGGCGCTCATTTGCAGGCTGGTGTCCAGCAGCACGGTGCCCTGCGCAGCCATATGCGCAAGCGCCTGTTCACTGGCAGCCTGCGCGTTACCCACCTGCAACACGGCATCACGGTACGCGGCCAAGGCACTGGCGGCGTCGTCGAGGCCGGCGGCGTACTCGGCGGGTAGCTTGGTTGGCAACGCCTTGAGCACCGCCAGCGCCTGGTCGATGGCCTGCAGCGCGGTCTGCTGGAACTCGGCCTTGCCACTGTAGGTGTATCCGCGCACCTGGAAGCGCGCCTGCTGCAACTGCGTGCTGACTTCCACGGCGGGCTGGTACTGGCTGATATCGCCGGCCTGCAGCAGGCGCTGCTGGACCTCGCCGATCAGCTCGGCGGCCTGGTCGGCGCTGTCGCCCAGCACCTGGCGGCTGGCACTGCGCCGCTGGTCGGCCTGCTTGAGGTCGTTGAACGCCTGCTGGTACTGGCGCACGGCATCGCGCTGCTGCTCCAGGCGCTGGCGGTCGGCTGGCAGTTCGATCTGGCCGAGCATGGACTGCACCTGACGCTCGAGGTTGGCCAGGGCCTTCTCCAGCTCGGTGACGCCGGCCTGGTCGCGGTTACGCTCATAGTGCTGGCGGGCGATGCGCAGGTCCTGGGTGTACTGGTGGATCACCGATATATTGCCGAGCTTGTCGCCACGGCTGGTTACGCTGTCCAGGCCCAGCCAGCCGGTGAAGGTGATGGCAAGGGTCAGCAGCAGGACCAGGCCGAAACCTATCCCCAGCTTGCGGTTGACGCTCATATTTCCCAGAGACTGGGCGAACCAACGGTACATAGACGACTCCCCGACGCGTGGCAGTGCGGATTATTGTTTTCTTGCACAGGCCATCGGCGCGCGTCGGGGAAACTTGATGAGAAAAAGCTGACCTGCTTGTCAGAAAATTCGCGAAAGCAAGGCAGTCACAGCCGTTTCTACTCGCAGGATCCGGTCGCCTAGCTGTACCGGCGCCAGCCCGGCCTTGCCCAGCAGGTCGATTTCATAGGGAATCCAGCCGCCTTCCGGGCCAATCGCCAGGGTCACCGCTTGCTCAACAGCGCGCGGACAGGCGGGATAAGGCCCGGGGTGGCCGACCAGGCCAAGGGTGCCGGCGGCGATCGCGGGCAGGCGGTCTTCGACGAACGGCTTGAAGCGCTTCTCGATGATCACCTCAGGCAGCACCGTGTCACGCGCCTGCTCAAGGCCGAGGATCAGGTTTTCGCGGATGCTCTCGGGGTTGAGGAACGGCGTCTGCCAGAAGCTCTTTTCCACTTTGTAGCTGTTGACCAGGATCAGCCGCGGCACGCCCAGGGTGGCGACCGTCTGAAACAGCCGGCGCAACATCTTCGGCCGTGGCACGGCCAACACCAAGGTCAGTGGCAACTTGGCCGGAGGGGGCTGGTCGAAAGCCACCTGCAATTCGGCTTCATGGCCTGCAAGGCGCACCACCTCGGCCTTGCCCATGAGCCCGCCAATACGCCCCACGCGCAGGCTGTCACCCACCGCCACGCGGTGGATTTCCTGCATGTGGGTGAAACGGCGATCGGCCAGGATGACGCGGTCGGCCGACACGAAGTCGGCCTCTTCGAGGAGCAACAGGTTCACGATTGGGTCGCTGGCGGCTGGTCGTTATGGTCGTTACCGGCTTCTTCGCGCGCATGGCTGCGTTTGCGGATTAGGCTGCCACACAGCACGCCGACCTCGAACAGCATCCACATCGGCACGGCCAGCAGGGTCTGGGAGAAGATATCCGGTGGGGTGAGGATCATGCCGACCACAAAGCAACCGATGATCACGTACGGGCGGATCTTTTTCAGGTACTGCACATCGACCACGCCGATCCACACCAACAGCACCACCGCCACCGGGATCTCGAAAGCGACCCCGAAGGCGAAGAACAAGGTCATGACGAAGTCCAGGTAACTGGCGATATCGGTCATCATCGACACGCCTTCAGGGGTGGCGCTGGCGAAGAAACCGAAGATCAGCGGGAACACCAGGAAGTAGGCGAAGGCCATGCCGGCATAGAACAGGAAGATGCTCGACACCAGCAACGGGATGGCGATGCGCTTTTCGTGGCGGTACAGGCCCGGCGCGATGAAGCCCCAGATCTGCTGCAGGATGAACGGAATCGCCAGGAACAGCGAAACGATCATGGTCAACTTGAACGGTGTCAGGAACGGCGAGGCCACGTCGGTGGCGATCATCGTCGCATTGGCCGGCAAGTGCGCGCGCAGCGGCGCCGAGACCAGGGTGTAGATCTGCTGGGCGAAGGAGAACAGCCCAGCGAAGATCAGGAAGATGGCGGCGACGCAACGCAGCAGGCGGGTGCGCAGTTCGGTCAGGTGCGAGACCAGCGGCATTGGCTGGTCATGTTCCGGATTCTCGCTCATGGGGCTCGCGGCGGTGGTGACGGTTCGGAGGATGGCGTTGCGCTTGGCTGCGTGGGCGCAGACTCGGCGGCAGGTGTGGCGGGCGTCTCGGTGCTGGCCGGGGGCTGAGCGGGCGCCAGAGGGTTGAGGATGCGCTTGGCCTCCTGCTCCATCTGCAGGATGTGCTCGTTATGCAGCTGGCGGCGGATGTCGTCGGCACCGATCTCGCGCTCGACCTCCATCTTGATCGCGTTGAAGCTGCGCTTGAGGCGGCCGATCCACAGCCCGGCGGTGCGCGCGGCCCCCGGCAGGCGCTCGGGGCCGAGCACCAGCAGGGCGACCAGGCCGACCAGCAGCAGCTCGCTGAAACTGATGCCGAACATGGCTCAGTCTTTCCGCTGCGGCTCTTGGACCGGCTGGGCCTGGCCCTCGATGGTCTGGCCCTGAGCCTGTTGCGCGGTGTTCTGCACCGGCGGCACTGGCTGGGCTGGCGGCGGGGTCTGCTCGGCCGGCTTGGTTTCTTCTTCGTTCATGGCCTTGCGAAAGCCCTTGATCGACTCGCCCAGGTCGCTGCCGAAGTTCTTCAGCTTCTTGGTGCCGAACACCAGTACCACGACGACCAGCAGGACGATCCAGTGTTTCCAGTCAAAAATGCCCATTTCGTACTCCTGAAAAATATGTGTCGGTCTATCGGGCCCTGGGGGCTGCTGTGCAGCCCATCGCGGCACGGCCCCTGTAGGAAGCGGCCTTGCGCCGCGAAAGGGGCGCAACGCGCCCCTCTGCAATCATTCAGGCAGACGGCTGCCGCGCCGCCTTCTCGTCATGCCCGGAAAGCCCGAAGCGGCGCTCCAGCTCATCGAGCACCGCCTGCGGATGCTGGCCCAGCGCGCTGAGCATGACCAGGCTATGAAACCACAGGTCCGCGGTTTCATAGATGACATCGCGGTAATCCTGGCTGGCGGCGGCATCCTTGGCGGCGATGATGGTCTCGATGGACTCTTCGCCGAGCTTCTCGAGGATCTTGTTCAGACCCTTGTGATAGAGACTGGCCACGTAGCTGCTGTCTGGCGCCGCGTGTTTGCGTTCCTCGAGCACCTCGGCGAGGCGATTTAGCGTGTCGCTCATGTTCAGTGCCCTGCGCTGTAGATGGCGTGCGGATCCTTCAGGACCGGATCGACGGTTTTCCACTGGCCGTCCTCGAAGACCCGGTAGAAGCAGCTTTCACGGCCGGTATGGCAGGCGATATGGCCCAGTTGCTCGACCATCAGGATGATCACGTCGGCGTCGCAGTCCAGGCGCATTTCGTGCAGTTTCTGCACATGGCCGGACTCCTCGCCCTTGCGCCATAGCTTACCCCGCGAGCGCGACCAGTAGATGGCGCGATGCTCGGCGGCGGTCAGGGCCAGGGATTCACGGTTCATCCAGGCCATCATCAGCACGCGCCCGGTCTTGTGGTCCTGGGCGATGGCCGGTACCAGGCCCTCGCTGTTCCACTTGATCTCGTCCAGCCAGTCTTTCATCGTCGACTCCAAACGGGCCCGCTCCCGTACCGGGCCCCTGTGCGCTAGTGTGCCAGCCAGCCGCGCGGCTGGCTATCGGCGCACGATCAGGTAAAGGCCGGCAGCCAGCATCAACCAGGCGGGCCAGGCGGCCGGGGCGCTGAGGCTGGCGGCACCGGCGGCCAGGGTCGCGCCACCACCAAGCAGGCCGGCGCCGAGCAGGCGTAGCGCCCAGTTGTCACCGGCGCGGCGGCGCTCGGGCAGTTGCGGGTCGTGCAGGTGCGGCTGCGACAGGCGCTCGAGCAGGTCGCGGGTCATGTCGGCCAGGTGCGGCA
Organism: Pseudomonas sp. RIT623; assembly: GCF_004519305.1. Classification (GTDB taxonomy): domain Bacteria; phylum Pseudomonadota; class Gammaproteobacteria; order Pseudomonadales; family Pseudomonadaceae; genus Aquipseudomonas. Next base: position 188,956 of record NZ_SOZA01000007.1, read on the forward strand.
GTTGCTCGGCCTGGCTGTACAGGTTGCCGATCACCGCCTTGGGGCTCATGCGCTCGCGCATCCAGCGCTCCAGGAACGGCTTGGCGGTGCTCCACAGGTCCAGGTCGGGGTACAACTGACGACCGAGGCCCTCGATGTTGAGCAGGGTCTTTTGCAGTAGCACCAGCTGCGGCTGGACTTCCATGTTGAAGCGCCGCGCGGTCTGGAACAGGCGCATCAGCACCTGGCCAAAGGAAATATCCTTGAGCGGTTTCTCGAAGATCGGCTCGCACACGGTGCGGATCGCCGCCTCGAACTCGTTGACCTTGGTCTGTGCCGGTACCCAGCCAGAATCGATGTGCAACTGGGCGACACGGCGATAGTCACGCTTGAAGAAGGCGATCAGGTTGCGCGCCAGGTAGTCCTGGTCCTCGGCCGTCAGGCTACCGACGATGCCGCAGTCGATGGCGATGTACTGCGGGCTCCACGGCTTGACCGTGCTGACGAAGATGTTGCCCGGATGCATGTCGGCGTGGAAGAAACTGTCGCGGAAGACCTGGGTGAAGAACACCTCGACGCCACGCTCGGCGAGCATCTTCATGTCGGTGCGCTGGTCGGCCAAGGTGGCCATGTCGGTGACCGGCACGCCATAGATACGCTCCATCACCAGCACCTTGGGCCGGCAGAAGTCCCAGTACACCTGAGGCACGTACATCAGCTCGGAGCCTTCGAAGTTGCGCCGCAGCTGGCTGGCGTTGGCCGCCTCGCGCAGCAGGTCAAGCTCGTCGTAGATGGTCTTCTCGTAATCGCCGACGATTTCCACCGGGTGCAGGCGGCGGGCGTCGGCCGAGGCGCGCTCGGCGGCCTTGGCGATCAGGAACAGCCAGGCCAGGTCCTGGGCGATCACTGGCTTCAGGCCGGGGCGCACCACCTTGACCACCACCTCTTCACCGCTCTTGAGCCGCGCGGCGTGCACCTGGGCCACCGAGGCCGAGGCCAGCGGCTCGACATCGAAGCGGCTGAACACTTCGCCGACCTTGGCGCCGAGTTGCTCCTCGATCAGCGCCACGGCCCGTTGTGGGTCGAACGGCGGCACGCGGTCCTGCAGCAGCATCAGCTCGTCGGCGATGTCGGTGGGCAGCAGGTCACGGCGGGTAGAGAGCAACTGGCCGAACTTGATGAAGATCGGCCCCAGGTCCTGCAAGGCCAGGCGCAGCCGAGCGCCACGGCTGAGTGCGGAGGGCTTGCGCGGCAACCAGCGCCAGGGCATCAGCAGGCGCAGGCTGGCCAGCCACCAGGGCAGCAGGGGTTGTTCGAACAGCAAGTCATCGAGGCGGTAGCGGATCACGACGCGCTGGATGCGCAACAGACGGCGGACGGCGAGCAGCTTCATGCGTTATCGCTGGTATCAGGAGAATGGGCGGCGAGGCGGCGCAGGCGCGCCTCGAGGCGTTCGATGTCGATCTTGAGGGCGTCGAGCTCGCTGAAGGCGGCTTCGGCCTCGCGCTTGCCGACCAGGGTACGGGATTCTTCGGCCAGGTACTCGGAGAGGTTCTGGCTGAAGCGGCTCAAGCCCTGCCGGGTCCAGCGCGTGCGCAGGCGCACGTGGCCGGCGATCAACGCGGTGGCCACCGGGCCTAGCCAGCGCGACAGCTCGTACTCCCAGTCCAGCTCGAGATCCTGCAGCACGCCGACCAGGTCGAGCAGCACGGCACTGTCGCCATGCAACGCCACCTGGGGGCTGTGCAGCACCGCGGTCTTGTCCTGTGCCAGGGCCAACTGCGCCAGGCGCCCGGCGGGGGCGCGCAGGGTGCAGTCGACCTCGCCCTCCCAATGGGCGGCGAGCATCAGGCCCTCGTCGTCGGGCAGCACGAACAGCTTGAGCGCTGGCTGCACACAGTCGATCTCGATGACCTTGCCTTCCAGCGCGGCCAGGCGCGGCATCGCGGTGCTGTCCATGCGCAGCACACGGTTGAGCCCGTGCTCGACGCTGGCAAGCAGGCCGGCGAGCAGCATCAGGGCTTGATTCCCCGGTGCACGGCGACGATGCCGCTGGTCATGTTGTGGTAGCTGACGCGGTCGAAACCGGCCTCGACCATCATGCTCTTGAGCGTTTCCTGATCGGGGTGCATGCGGATCGATTCGGCCAGGTAGCGGTAGCTTTCCGAGTCGTTGGTGATCAGCTTGCCGGCCAGCGGCATGAAGGCGAACGAGTAGGCGTCGTAGGCCTTGGACATCAGCTTGTTGGTCGGTTTGGAGAACTCCAGGATCAACAGCCGGCCGCCGGGCTTGAGCACGCGCAGCATCGAGCGGATGGCCGCGTCCTTGTGCGTCACGTTGCGCAGGCCGAAGGCGATGGTCACGCAGTCGAAGTGATTGTCCGGGAACGGCAGCTTCTCGGCGTCGGCCTGGACGAACTCGATGTTGCCGGACACGCCGCGGTCGAGCAGGCGGTCACGGCCGACCTTGAGCATCGACTCGTTGATGTCGGCGAGCACCACTTGTCCGCTCGGGCCTACGAGACGCGAGAACTTGGCCGCCAGGTCTCCGGTACCGCCGGCGATGTCCAGCACGCGGTTGCCGCTGCGCACACCGGACAGTTCGATGGTGAAGCGCTTCCACAGGCGGTGCATGCCGCCGGAGAGCACGTCGTTCATCAGGTCGTATTTGGCGGCCACCGAGTGGAAGACCTCGGCGACTTTCTTCGCCTTCTGGCTTTCCGGCACGTCCTGGTAACCAAAGTGGGTGGTGGGTTCGGCGTGGTCGCCTTTGCGCTGGTCGGTCATTTCGCTTCACC
>NZ_SOZA01000070.1 GCF_004519305.1 Pseudomonas sp. RIT623
CCCCGGCATCCGGCTCAGCCCCACCGCCTGCATCTGCCGCACCAGTTCGCGGCTGCGCAGGGCAAAGCGTTCGCCTTCAGCCTTGGACGGATCGATGACGATGAGCAACTGCCCAGTCCAGGGCGTCTTCGCCCCCGGGTGCCCGGACCAGTCGAATTCCCAGGAGAAATGCCCGCCGGTCAGCGCCGCCGCCAGCAGCTCGACCATCATCGACAGCGCCGAACCCTTGTGCCCGCCAAACGGCAACAAGGCGCCACCCTCAAGGATGGCCTTGGGATCGCTGGTCGGCTGTCCGCCGGCATCCACGCCCATGCCCTCAGGCAATGACTGCCCCGCCCGCGCGGCGATCTGCACATCGCCATGGGCCATGGCACTGGTGGCCATGTCGAACACGATCGGATCATGCCCGGCGCAAGGCGCGGCGAAGGCAATGGGGTTGGTGCCGAACAGTGGCTTGCGCGCGCCATGGGGCACCACGCAGGTCATGCTGTTGACCACGCTCAAGGCCACCAGCCCCTGTTCGGCGAACGGCTCGACATCCGGCCACAAGGCAGCGAAATGGTGGGAATTATGGATGGCCAGCACGGCGATGCCGGCGTTGCGCGCCTTGTCCACCAGCAAGCTGCGGGCCGCGGCCAAGGCCGGCTGGGCAAAACCGCCCTGGGCGTCCACCCGCACATACCCCGCCGCCACATCGCTCACCACCGGCTGGGCCTTGCCATCGACCCAGCCACTGGCCAGCGTCGAGACATAACCGGGTATGCGGAACACCCCATGGCTATGGGCGCCATCGCGCTGGGCACTGGCGCAGTTGTGGGCAAGCACGGCGGCCACGGCCTCGCTGCAACCGTGGTGCTGCAAGATCGATTGCAACAGCGCCTGCAGTTCGGCAAACGGCACGCGCACGACTGCGCCGGTGGTAGGTGCGGACATCTGGAGCTCCTTTATTGGAATTGGATTCGCTACAGCGCAACGCCCCCGACTCTCCCGCGAATGACAGCTATCTGTCAAATATTGACTTGATGACAGAAAACAGCCATTTTCTTCTCCAAGCCAGAAATCAGCCGGAGCCGCCCATGAGCGCATCGATCAGGCAACGCCTGGAAAGCAGCCTGCACAGCAGTGCAGCCTCCGGCCGCAAGATCGCCAGCTACATGCTCGCCAACCTGCATGAACTGCCGTTCCAGACCTCCGCCAGTATCGCCGCCAAGCTCGATGTCAGCGAGTCCAGTGTCGGGCGCTTCTGCCGCGCACTCGGCTATGCCCACCTCAAGGCGCTCAAGCAGGACTTGCAGAGCGACCTGGGCCAAGGCCCCTGGCTGGTAGGCGATCGCCTGCAGGAATACCGCCAGGCCACTGCCCCGTCCGACCACGACGGCTGCCTGGAAAAGGAAATCGCCGCGCTGGTGCGCGTGCACGAATACAGCCGCACCGAGGCCTGGCACCAGGTCGCCCGACGCCTGGCCGATTCGCCACGGGTGTTCATCGCCGGCTTTCAGACCGAGCGCGGCGTGGCCATGTGCATGGTCCACCTGCTGCAATACCTGCGCGACGGCGTGCAACGGGTCGATGGCAGCGCCGGGCATTTCGGCGAAGTGCTGCTCGGCCAACCGCGGGCCAGCGCCCTGGTGGTGTTCGAGGCGCGTCGTTATTCACGCCATGCCCTGCAACTGTGCCAGCAGGCGCGCGCGCGGGGCATCCCGGTGACCCTGGTCACCGATACCTTCTGCGATTGGGCCGACGACAACGCCGACGAGGTGTTCCGTATCCCCACCGAATTCAATCTGTTCTGGGAGTCCACCGCGACGATGCTGTCGTGGGTGCACCTGATGGTCAACGAGGTCTGCAAGAAGCTCGGACCGGATGTTGAAACACGCTTGGAAGCAACTGCCGCTCTACATAACGAGTTCGTCGGCTACACCTCGTGGCCGGTGGGCAAACAACAATAGCAAGAGTGCTGGTACAGAGGTGCAACATGAAAAGAACCATGGCTATGGTGGGCGCGTGCGCCCTGCTGCTGGCGAGCCACGCCAGTGCCGAAACCCTGCGCTTCGCCACGGAAGGCGCGTACCCCCCGTTCAACTACGTCGATGCCGACAACAAGCTGCACGGCTTCGATGTCGACATCACCCATGCCCTGTGCGAACAGATGAAGGTCGAATGCACCCTGGTGGCCCAGGATTGGGAAGGCATCATCCCGGCGTTGATGGCGCGCAAGTATGATGCGGTGGTGGCTTCGATGATCGATACCCAGGAGCGACGCAAGAAGATCGCCTTCACCGACCACTACTACCGCACCCCACTGACCGTGGCGGTGGCCAAGGACAGCCAGATCAAAGACGCGCAGACCGACTTCAAGGGCTACACGGTCGGCGCCCAGTCCGCCTCGACCCAGGCGATCTACGCCGAGGACGTTTACGGCAAGGCCGGCGCGGACGTGAAGCTGTACCCGACCCTCGACGAAGCCAACGCCGACCTTGCCGCCGGGCGCCTGGACGGGGTGATCGCCGACAAGTTCCCGCTGCATGAGTGGCTGAACAAGAACGGCCAGGACTGCTGCAAGCTCCTCGGTGACGTCGACGGCACCAAGGCTGACGCGGCGATCGCCGTGCGCAAGGACGACCAGGCCCTGCGCACGCGGCTGAACGAGGCGTTGGCGGCAATCGTCGCCAACGGCACCTACCAGAAGATCGCGAGCAAGTACTTTGCCTTCGATATCTACAACTGACGCGCTGGCCTGACAGATTCCTGGGGCTGCTACGCAGCCCTTTCGCGGCGCGAGGCCGCTCCTACAAGCGACCGCGCGCCTCTGTAGGGGCGGCCTGGTGTCGCGAAGGGCGCAAGCGCGCTCGGATTCGCCGACCTCGAGGGCTCAATCCATGCTCGATCAACTCTCCCTGCTGTCCTTCGCCAGTGGCGGATGGGGCCAGGCGCTGCTGGCCGGCGCCCTGGTCACCGTATCGCTGGCCCTGGCCTGCCTGCCCATCGGCCTGCCCCTCGGGCTGCTGGTGGCCCTGGCGGCGCGCTCGCGCAAACGCCTGCCAAGGGCCTGGGCCACCACCTTTTCCACGGTGTTCCGCGGCCTGCCCGAACTGCTTACGCTGCTGATCATCTACTACGGCTGCCAGATCGCCGCGCAGAAGATCCTCGCCGCCATGGGCTATGAAGGCGAGGTGCTGATCAACACCTTCCTCGCCGCCATGGCCGCCTTCAGCCTGGTGTTCGCCGCCTTCTCCAGCGAGATCTGGCTGATGGCCTTCAAGACCCTGCCCAAGGGGCAACTCGAGGCCTGCTCGGCCCTGGGCCTAAGCCGGCGCACGGCGTTTTTCAAAGTGCAACTGCCGCAACTGGCGCGTATCGCCCTGCCAGGCTTGTCGAACAACTGGCTGAGCCTGCTCAAGGACACCTCGCTGGTCTCGACCATCTCGCTGATCGACCTGATGCGCCAGACCAACCTGGCGGTCAGCGTGACCAAGCAGCCGATGCTGTTCTATGGCGTGGCCTGCCTGGTCTACCTGCTGTTCTCGGCGCTATCGGGGCAGGTCTTCGCCCTGCTGGAGCGGCGCAGCAACCGTCACCTGCTAGGAGCCCGGCCATGACCTTCGAGCAATTGCTGGCCTATGTGCTCGACCCCGACCTGCTGGAACGTTACGGCGGGCGCTTCATCGACGGGCTGCTGGTGACCGCCAAGCTGGTGGCGATCTCGTTCACCCTTGGCGCGCTGCTGGGCATGCTGCTGGCCTTGGCGCGGATGTCGCGCAGCGTCGCCCTGCGCCGTCTGGCCGCCGGCTATGTGTATTTCTTCCGTGGCTCGCCGCTGCTGGCCCAGCTGTTCTTGCTGTACTACGGGCTGGGCTCGCTCAAGGGTTTCTGGCAAGACCTCGGGCTGTGGTGGTTCTTCCGCGAAGCCTGGTACTGCGCGCTGCTCGCCTTCACCCTCAACACCGCCGCCTACCAGGCCGAGATCTTCCGCGCCAGCCTGATGGCCGTCGCCCCCGGCCAGTACGAAGCGGCCCGGGCCCTGAACCTCAAGCGCTCGACCACCTTCTTCAAGGTGGTGTTGCCGCAGTCGCTGCTGGTGGCCATCGGCCCACTGGGCAACGAGCTGATCATGATGATCAAGGCCAGCGCCATCGCCTCGCTGGTGACCATTTACGACCTGATGGGGGTGACCAAGCTGGCCTTCTCGCGCAGCTTCGACTTCCAGATCTACCTGTGGGCGGCGGTGCTCTACCTGCTGATCGTGGAGATCGTCAGGCGCGCCCTGAAACACCTGGAGGCCCGCCTGGGCCGCCACCTGAACTGATTGAAGGAAGGGTTCCATGTATTGCCAGACCATCGTCCTGGGCGCCGGCATCGTCGGTGTCTGCACCGCCCTGCACCTGCAAGCCCGCGGGCGCCAGGTGATCCTCATCGACCGCGACGAGCCCGGCAGTGGCACCAGCCATGGCAACGCCGGGCTGATCGAACGCTCCAGCGTGATTCCCTACGCCTTCCCGCGCCAATTCAGCGCCTTGCTGCGCTACGGCCTGAACCGCCAGCCCGACGTGCGCTACAGCCTGGCCCACCTGCCCCAGGCGGCGCCCTGGCTGCTGCGCTATTGGCAGCAGTCGGCGCCGGGGCGCCTGGCCAAGGCCGCGGCAGACATGCTGCCGCTGGTGCAACGCAGCGTCGAGGAACACGACGCGCTGATCGAGGCCGCCGGCCTGCAAGCCCTGGTCCAGGCCAAGGGCTGGATCGAGGTGTACCGCGACGACGCCTTGTTCGCCAAGGCCAAGCAGGAACTGCCGGGCCTGGCCCGTTATGGCCTGCGCTACGAGATCCTCGATCGCGCGGCGCTGCAGGCCCGCGAGCAGCAGCTCGACGGCGACGTCAAGGGGGGTATCCACTGGCTCGACCCGAAGACCGTGAGCAACCCCGGTGGCCTCACCCGCGGCTATGCGGCGCTGTTCGTCCAGCGCGGCGGACAGTTCCTTCACGGCGATGCCCGCAGCCTGCGCCAGGTCGAGGCTGGCTGGCAGCTGGACAGCCGCCGTGGCACGGTCAGCGCCGACGAGGTGGTGGCCTGCCTGGGCCCGCAGTCGGCCGAGCTGTACGAACGCCTGGGCTACCACTTCCCGCTGGGCATCAAGCGCGGCTACCACATGCACTACAGCACCCGCGGCGGCGCCGAACTCAGCCATTCGGTGTGCGACACCCAGGGCGGCTACGTGCTGGCGCCAATGGCCCGGGGCGTGCGTCTGACCACTGGCATCGAGTTTGCCGCCAGCGACGCCGCCGTCAATGAAATCCAGCTGCGCCGCTGCGAGGCCCTGGCGCGCAAGTTGTTCCCGGCCCTGGGCGAGCGCCTGGACGACAAACCCTGGCTGGGCCGTCGCCCATGCCTGCCGGACATGCGCCCGGTGATCGGCCCGGCGCCCCGGCACCGCAACCTGTGGTTCAACTTCGGCCACGCCCATCATGGCCTGACCCTGGGTCCGGTGAGTGGCCGCCTGCTGGCGGAGCTGCTGACCGGCGCGCCTCCCTTCACCGACCCGGCGCCCTACAGCGCCGCGCGTTTCGACTGACGCCCCTGCGGGAGAACAACAACATGACCGCCCCTTTGAGCCTTGCCAGCCTGTCCCCTGCCCCCGACCCGCGCCCGGAGCTGATCCGCATCGAGGGCCTGAACAAGCATTACGGTGCTTTCCATGTACTGCACGATATCGACCTGTCGGTGCGCGAGGGTGAGCGTATCGTGCTCTGTGGCCCTTCTGGCTCGGGCAAGTCGACGCTGATTCGCTGCATCAATCGCCTGGAGGTCGCCGAGCAGGGCAGCATCCAGGTGGCCGGTATCGACCTGGCGGGCAACAGCCGCCAGGCCAGCCAGGTACGCAGCGAGATCGGCATGGTGTTCCAGCACTTCAACCTGTTCCCGCACATGAGCGTGCTCGACAACTGCCTGCTGGCGCCGATGAGCGTGCGTGGCTTGTCGCGCCGGGAGGCCGAGGAGCGCGCGCGGCTGTACCTGAGCAAGGTGGGTATCGAGAACCAGGCGCACAAGTATCCCAGCCAGCTTTCCGGTGGGCAGCAACAACGGGTGGCGATTGCCCGGGCGCTGTGCATGAAGCCGCGGATCATGCTGTTCGACGAGCCGACCTCGGCGCTGGACCCAGAGATGGTCGCCGAGGTGCTGGAGGTGTTGGTGCAGTTGGCGGACACCGGGATGACCATGCTCTGCGTGACCCACGAGATGGGGTTTGCCCGGCAAGTGGCGCAGCGGGTGCTGTTTCTTGAGGGCGGGCAGATCATCGAGGACAGTAGCCCGGAGGTGTTCTTCGGACAGCCCCGGACGGCGCGGGCGCAGGCGTTCTTGAAGCAGATCCTGCATTAACGATTAACGGCCTTTCAGGCGAGTGCCAACGCTTGCCGTTGCCGTTGCCGTTGCCGAACGAGAGGCTAGCGCCAACCCCAGCGAGCGTCAGCTGCGCCAGTACAAGCGCCGCCCGTAAGGCCGAACGCAGGCCTTGCGAAGGGAGGTGACGGGCATGGATGCCCGTCAAGCGCTGGGGCCCAGGATGGGCCCTACAGCGCGGTCCTCCCGGGAGCAAGGCCGCAGTGAGGGAACAACAGCACGTGAAGCAAGCCGCATAGTTAGATGGTTGACGCGACAACTACCTTGAAAAACGCCGGCGCTTACAACTTTTAAAACAGACGCAGACCGACTTTGACTTTGACTTTGACTTTGACTTTGACTTTCAGAGCGTGGGTTTTGAAAGTTATACGCTCATTCATTGGCGATGGCGACGCATAATGTAGTGGTCTAATGAAACCGGACACCCATTTAGGCGAGAATGCTCGCCACAGAGAGGTGTCCGATGACCAAGCAACGCCGTACCTTTACCCCTGAGTTCAAGCGCGAAGCCGCCTGCCTGGTGCTCGACCAAGGCTACAGTCATGCCGAAGCAGCCCGCTCGCTCGGCTTGGTCGAGTCGGCCCTGCGCCGTTGGGTTAATCAGCTTCAACAGGAGCGCGGCGGCATCACGCCGACCAGCAAGGCATTGACGCCAGAGCAACAAAAAATCCAAGAGCTGGAAGCTCGAATCACTCGCCTTGAACGCGAGAAGTCGATACAAAAAAGGCTACCGCGCTCTTGATGTCGGAAGATCTCGAGCGTATTCGCTGATCCGCCAGCTCAGCGCCCATGAGCCAGTTGATTGTTTGTGCGAAGTGTTCGAAGTCACTCGCTCAAGTTACTACGCACATCGTCATAGAAGACGAGCTCCGGACGTTGAGCGACTGCGATTGCGCAGTCGAGTTAATGAGTTGTTCACGCGAGGGCGAAGTGCGCCCGGCAGCCGTAGCATCAAGGCAATGATGCAAGAAGAGGGTGAGCAAATCGGGCGGTTCAAGGTGCGCAGCCTGATGCGTGAGCTGGCGCTGGTCAGCAAGCAGCCAGGATCACATGCGTACAAAAAGGCCACAGTGGAGCGGCCAGATATTCCGAATATCTTGAACCGAGCGTTTGATGTCGAAGCGCCAAATCAGGTCTGGTGTGGCGACATCACTTACGTTTGGGCGCAGGGCAAATGGCACTATCTGGCAGTTGTCCTGGATCTCTATGCACGCAGAGTGGTGGGCTGGGCCTTATCAGAAAAGCCGGATGCCGACCTCGTGGTCAAAGCTCTGGACGTGGCTTACGAACAACGCGGAAAGCCCCAAGGGCTGCTGTTCCACTCCGACCAAGGATCGCAATATGGCAGCCGTCAGTTCCGTCAGAGACTATGGCGCTACCGCATGCGCCAGAGTATGAGCCGCCGAGGCAACTGCTGGGATAATGCGCCGATGGAGCGAGTATTTCGCAGCTTGAAATCAGAGTGGATACCGGCCACGGGCTACCTGACCGGGCAGCAAGCTCAGCGAGACATTAGCCAGTACCTGATGAACCACTACAACTGGATCCGCCCCCATCAATTCAACGATGGACTGGCTCCGGCGAAAGCTGAAGAAAAACTCAAAGCCGTGTCCGGGATCAGTTGACCACTACATAATCACCTTTCCGCCCTTACGGCGGGTCCCTTTTTGAAGG
>NZ_SOZA01000071.1 GCF_004519305.1 Pseudomonas sp. RIT623
GTGCCGGTGGAGCCCGAGGTGTACATGATGTAGGCCGTGCTGCCGGCGTTCACCGCCAGTTCCAGGTCCTCGCCGGCATAGCGCTCCAGCTCGAGTCGGTCCAATTCGATGCGGCGTGTACCTTCCACCTGCGGTTGATCGCTGTGGGTCAACAGCAATCGCGCCTGGCTGTCGGCAACCATGAACGCCTGGCGCTCCAGCGGGGCGTTGCCGTCCAGTGGCACGAACACCGCGCCACACTTGCTCACGGCCAATTGCGCCGCCAGCAGGTCGAACGAACGTGGCAGCAGCAATGCCACCCGGTCGCCGGCCTGCACGCCCATTTCCAGCAAGTGGCCTGCCAGGCGGTTGGCCTGCTGGTTCAGCGCCTGGTAGCTCCAGCGCCGCGTGCCATGGACCACCGCCAGCGCTTCGGGGCTGGCCTTGGCGTGGGCTTCGAACAGCCCGTGCAGCGCCACCTGGTGCGGGTATTCGCGTCGGCTGTCGTTGAATTGCCGCAGCACCCGCTCGCGCTCTGCCGCAGGCAGCGCGACGACGGCCTGCAATGGCGTCGCCGGTGCCGCTTCCAGCGCCTCGGCCAGGCCCGACAGGGCGGCCTGCAACAGCTGGCCAACCTGCGCCCCATCCACCTCGGGCACCGCCTGTACAGTCAGCAAGAAGCCATTGCCCAGGTCGTCGACGCTGACCACCAGCGGGTAGTTGCTGCGTTCGTGGGCGGCCAGCAGCTCGATGCCGTCCCAGGCCCGCGCCTGCTCGGCGTTGCCCGCCGCGCTATGGCGGTAGTTCAGCAGGCTGGTGAACAGCGCCTGCGCCGCCGGCACGCCGCTGCAGCGCTGGGCCAGGGCCAGCGAGGCCTGCTCATGGGCGAGCAGCCGCGCCAGGCGCTGGTGGGTCAGGCGCACGCCATCGGCGACACTCGCCGAGCCGACGCTGACCCGCAGCGGCAAGGTATTGATGAACATGCCCAAGGCCCGTTCGGCGCCTTCGCCGCCTTGCAGGCGACCCAGCAGCACGGTGCCGAACACCACCTCCGCACGCCCGGAAAGTTGCGCCAGCACCTGGCCCCAGGCCTGGTGGACCAGGCTGGCGACGCTGACGCCCAAGGCCCGGGCCTGCTCTCGCAGGCGCGCGGCCAGGTGGTCGTCCAGGCGCTGGCGGTAATCCAGCACCTGGCGGCCATCGCCCAGGGCCTCACGCAAGCCGAACACCAGGGTCGGCTCGTCGATATCACCGAGCAGCTCGCGGAACAGCGCTTGCTGGGCCTGGCTATCGTCGCGCAGGCGGGCCTGCGCCACGTAGTTGCGGTACGGCACGCTGTCGCCCTGGGGCTCACGGCCCAGCAGCACCTCGGCGACTTCGGCCACCAGCAGTTCCAGGGCGGCGTGGTCAAGCAGGATATGGTGCAGCAGCAAGGTCGCCTGCAAGCGGCCATGCTCCACCCGGCTGCTCAGGTGCATGAGCGGCGCGCGGCCCATGTCCAGGCGCACGTCCTCCTGCGCCGGCTCGATGGCCAGGCACGCCTTGCGCCAGACCACCTGCACGGCCTCGTCCAGCCCTTGCCAGTGCACGCTGGTACGCAGGATGTCGTGGCGCGCGATCACCTGGTTGAGCGCCGCGACAAAGGCGTCCAGCTCGGCCTGGCCGGCGAAGGCAAAGCCCATCTGCAGCACATAGGGGTCGACCTCGGCGCTGGCCAGGTGGTGATAGAGGATGCCCTGTTGCAGCGGCGCCAGGGCGTAGAGGTCCTGCACATTGGCCGCGCCGCCGGGGATGCGTTGCACCAGGCTGTCGAGCGCCGCCTGCTCCAGGCTCGCCAACGGCAGCATGTCGCGGGTGATGCGCGTGCAGCCCACCGGGATGCGGTTGGCCGGCACCTGCGTCGTCGCCTCGCCGCCCACCGCCGCGGCCAGCGCCGCCAGAGTCGGCTGGCCGAACAGCACGCGCACGTCGGCGCGCAGGCCGGCCTTGCGCAGCCGCGCGGTCAGGGTCACGGCCAGCAGCGAGTGGCCGCCCAGCTCGAAGAAGTTGTCATGCCGGCCAACCTGGGCCACGCCCAGCAGTTCGCTCCACAACTGCGCCAACAGCGTCTCGACCTCGCCCTGCGGCGCCTCGTAGGCCTGTTGCGGCACGTCGGGCGCTGGCAGGGCCTTGCGCTCGAGCTTGCCGTTGGGGCTCAGCGGCAGCGCGTCCAGGTGGGTGAACGAAGCAGGTACCATGAACTCCGGCAACTGGCCCAGCAGCGCGGCGCGCAGCGTGTCGACAGTTTGCGCGGCACCGGTGTAGTAGGCCACCAGGCGCTGGTCGCGGGCCAGCACCACGGCTTCCTTGATGCCCTCGACACGGGTCAGGCAGGCCTGGATCTCGCCCAGTTCGATGCGCAGGCCACGGATCTTGACCTGGTCGTCGTTGCGCCCGAGGTATTCGAGGTTGCCATCGGCCAGGTGCCGGGCCAGGTCGCCGGTGCGGTACAGGCGCGCGCCGGCACGGCTGGCGAATGGGTCGTCGATGAAGCGCTCGGCGGTCAGTTCGGCGCGGTTGAGGTAGCCACGGGCCACCTGCACGCCACCGATGTACAGCTCACCCGGCACGCCGCGCGGCACCGGTTGGCCATGGGTATCGAGCACGTACAGGGTGGTGTTGGCGATCGGCTTGCCGATCGGCGTGTTGTCCGGCGCCGTCACGCAGTGCCAGGCGCTGACATCCACCGCCGCTTCGGTCGGGCCGTAGAGGTTGTGCAGCTCGACGCTCGGCAACTGCGCCTGGAACCTGCGCACCAGGCTGCCGGGCAGGGCTTCGCCGCTGCACAGCACACGCTTGAGGCGTTCAGGTTGCAGTTGGCCATGGGCGAGGAACACATCCAGCATCGATGGCACGAAGTGCAAGGTAGTGACCTGCTCGGCGCGGATCACCTCGCGCAGGTATTCGGGGTCGCGGTGCCCACCGGGGCGGGCCATCACCAGCCGGGCGCCGGTTTGCAGCGGCCAGAGGAACTCCCACACCGACACGTCGAAGCTGAACGGGGTCTTCTGCAGGACCACGTCAGCGGCGCCAAGCGGATAGGCGTCCTGCATCCACAACAGGCGGTTGACCACCCCGGCGTGCTCGTTCATCACGCCCTTGGGCAGCCCGGTGGAACCGGAGGTGTAGATCACATAGGCCAGGTGGCGCGGGGTCAGCCCGGCCACCTGCGGCGCCGTGGCCGGCTGCGCCAGCCAGGTGGGCTGGTCGAGATCGACCAGGCGTGCGCCCTCGGCCACCGTGCCGGTGGCCGCCTGCACCAGCACCGCCACCGGCGCGCTGTCGCTGAGCATATGGCGAATGCGCTCGGCCGGGTACTCAGGATCGACCGGTACATAAGCGCCGCCGGCCTTGAGGATGGCCAGCAGGCCGACCACCATCGACAAACCGCGCTCGACGCAGATCGCCACCCGATCGTCGGGTTCGACCCCCAGCCCGATCAAGTGGTGGGCCAGGCGATTGGCCTGTTCATCGAGTTGGCGATAGCTGAGCACACCCTCCTCGGCCGTGACCGCCAGCGCGTCCGGCGTGCGCCGCACCTGGGCCTCGATCAAGCCATGCAGCGTTTGCTCCAGGTGGTAAGCCCGCGCCGTGTCGTTGAAGCCTTGCAGCACCTGGCGGCGCTCGGCCGGCGCCAGCACCGGCACCTCGGTCAAGGCGCTGTCGGGCTGGTGTGCCAAGGCCTGCAACAGGCCGTCGAGCACGTGCAGCAACTGCTCGCAGACGCGCTGCGCGCCGACCTGTGGCGTCACCCTCACGCCCAGGCGCAGGCTGTCGCCGAAGTCATCGACATCCAGGGCCAGCGGGTAGTTGCTATGCCCTTCGCTGCCCAGGGTCTCGATGCCTTGCCAGGCGTCAGCCTGCGCGCTCGCCCGACTGCTTTGGCGGTAGTTGAGCATGGCGCTGAACAACGGCAACGGCGCGGCCACCTGGCTGCAACGCTGAGCCAGGGCCAGCGAGGCGTGCTCATGCACCAGCAGCGCCGACAGGTCGCGCTGTAGCGCCTGCACGCCCTCGCGCACGCTGACGCCGGCCAGGTCGACGCGCAACGGCAAGGTATTGATGAACATCCCCAGTGCCCGCTCGCTGCCCTCGCCGCCCTGCAGGCGACCCAGCAGCACGCTACCGAACACCACTCGGTCCTTGCCGCAGGCGGCCGCCAGAAGGCGTGCCCAGGCCAGGTGCAGCAGGCTGGCGCTGCTCACCCCAAGCTGGCGCGCCTGTTCGCGCAGGCGCTGGTAGCGCTGGCCGACGAACTCGACCTCGGCCACCTCGATGGCCAGGCCATCGCCCTGCACCTCGCGCAGGCCGAACGGCAGGCTCGGCTCGTCAATATCGCCCAGTTGCGCGCGGAAGAACGCCTCGTGCTGCGCCTCGCTGACGCCCTGGCGCGCCTGCACCACGTAGTTGCGATATGGCACCGAAGGCGGCAACGGCAGGTCCTGCCCCAGCAGGTAGCCACGCATCTCGGCCTGCACGGCCTGCATGGCGACGTGGTCGAGGACGATATGGTGGAACTGCAACACCGCCTCGACTCGCGTACTACCCGCCTCGGGGCGATGCAACAGGCGGATCAGCGGCGCCTGGGCCAGGTCCAGGCGCGCCAGTTGGCGCTCCTCCAGTGGCAGCACCTGCAGCGGTGCCTGGCGCCAGACCACTTGCACCGGCTGCGCCAGGCCTTCCCAGAGCACCGCGGTGCGCAAGATGTCGTGGCGGGCGATGACCTGCTCCAGAGCCTGGGCGAATGCGCTCAGGCGCGCGGGGCTGTCGAAGCGCAGGTGCGCACGCAAGGCATAGGGGTCGGCGGCGGCGCTGCTCAGGTGCAGGTAGAGGATGCCCTCCTGCAACGGCGCCAGCGGATAGATATCCTGCACGTTGGCCGCGCCGCCCGGCACGCAGGCGACGATCTGCTCGATGACTGCCTGGTCCAGCTCGATCAGCGGCAGCAATTCGGGGGTGATGCGGCCACAGCCCGCCGGGATCAGGTTGGCCGGCACCGGCACCTCGTGGCCTTGGCCAAGGGTCGCCGCCAGGGCCGCGACGCTCGGCTGGCTGAACAAGGTGCGTACATCCACCTGCAACCCGGCCTGGCGCAGGCGCGCGGTGAGGCTGACTGCCAGCAGCGAGTGGCCACCGAGGGCGAAGAAGTTGTCGTGACGCCCGACCCGCTCGACGCCCAGCAACTGCGCCCAGATATCCGCCAGCAAGGTTTCGGTCTCGCCCTCGGGCGCCTGGTATTCGCTCGGCTGCACGTCAGGTACTGGCAGGGCTTTGCGGTCGGGCTTGCCGTTGGGGGTCAGCGGCATGGCGGCCAGGTGGACGAACAGCGCCGGCACCATGTACTCCGGCAGGTGCAGCAGCAGCGCCGCGCGCAGGCTGTCGGCGGCCTGCGCTTGACCTGTGTGGTAGGCGACCAGCCGCGGGCCGCTGTGCGGGTGCTCGTGCACCAGCACCAGCGCCTCGCCGACACCGGGCACCCGGTTCAGGCAGGCTTCGATCTCGCCAGGCTCGATACGCAGGCCGCGTAGCTTGACCTGGTGGTCGATACGGCCAAGGAACTGCAAGGTGCCGTCGGCCAGCTGGCATACCCGGTCGCCACTGCGGTACAGGCGCTCATCGGGGTTGAACGGGCTGGCGATGAAACGCTCGGCCTGCTGCTGTGGCAAGCCAAGATAACCACGCGCCACACCGGCGGCGCCGATGTGCAACTGACCGGCCACGCCCCAAGGCACGGGCTGGTCGTGGGCATCGAGCACATACAGGCGGGTGTTGTCGATCGGCCGGCCAATCGGCAGCGCGCCCTGGGGCACTGGGTCGTCGGGGTGCAGCGTGTGGATGCTGCAATCCACGGTGGTCTCGGTGGGGCCGTAGACGTTGTGCAGGCGCACCTGCGGCAGGCGTTCGCGCACCTGGCGCACTAGCGCTTCGGTCAGCTCGCCACCGCCGCAGACGATATCGCTGAGGCTGGCGCAGCGGGCACTATCGGGCAGATCGAGGAACTGCTGGAGCAAGGCCGGCACGAACTGCACCACGCCGACCTGCTGACGCTCGATCAGCTCGACCAGGTATCGAGGGTCGCGCTGGCCATCCGGGCGCGCCAGCACCAGGCGCAGGCCGCTGCACAGCGGCCAGAACAGCTCCCACACCGAGGCGTCGAAGCTCACTGGGGTCTTGTGCAGCATCGCGCCACCGGCCGGAAACTGCCGCTGGCTCCAGTGCACCAGGTTGACCAGGTTGCGGTGCTCGACCATCACGCCCTTGGGCACGCCGGTGGAGCCGGAGGTGTAGATCACATAGGCTAGGTGGCTGGCGGTCAGGCCAGGGACCTGCGGATTGTCCTTGGGCTGGTCACTCCAGCCCGGCTGGTCGAGGTCGACCAGCGGCACTGCCGGTTCACCCGGCAACGCGCGGGTGGCGCCCTGCACGAGCACGGCGCGGGGTTGGCTGTCGTCGAGCATGTGCCGCACCCGTGCGGCCGGGTAGTCCGGGTCGAGCGGCACATAGGCGCCGCCAGCCTTGAGAATGGCCAGTAAACCGACCACCAGCGGCAAGCCACGCTCGACGCAGATCGCCACCCGCGCGTCGGGGCCTACTCCCAGTTCGATCAGGTGGTGGGCCAACTGGTTGGCCTGGGCGTTCAACTGGGAGTAGCTCAGTGACTGCCCCGCGGCCTGCACGGCAATGGTATCCGGGGTACGCGCGGCCTGCTGCTCGAACAGCCGCTGGATCGGTTGCCCAAGGTCATGGGGCCGCGCCGTGGCATTGCAGCCTTGCAGCAGGTACTCACGCTCGCTGGCGAGCAGCACCGGCAGCGCCAGCAGCGCCTGCCCAGGCTGGCTGTCCAGCCCGTCGGCCAGCGCCTGCAGCACCTGCTGCAGTTGCTCGCACACCCGCATCGCACCCACCGTGGCCGGGGCCATGGCGACCAGGCGCAGGCGCTCGCCCATGTCATCGACGCTCAGGCTCAGCGGGTAGTTGCTGCGTTCCTGGCCGTCGAGGAACTCGATACCTTGCCAGTCCAGGCGCCGCGCCTCGTCGGCCACCTGGCCGTGGCGGTAGTTGAGCATGGCGCTGAACAACGGTGCCGGGGCCGGCACGCCACTGCAACGCTGGGCCAGGGCCAACGAGGCGTGCTCGTGGGCCAGCAGCGCGCTGAGCCGCTGCTGGGTGGCCTGGAGCGCATCGCCCAGGCTGACGCCGGCCAGGTCCAGGCGCAGTGGCAAGGTGTTGATGAACATGCCCAGGGCCCGTTCGGCACCCTCGCCGCCCTCCAGGCGGCCCAGCAGCACAGTGCCGAACACCACGCTGTCACGGCCGCTGACGGCCGCCAGCAGGCGCCCGTAGGCCAGGTGGAACAGGCTGGCGACGCTGATGCCGCGCTGCCGGGCCTGCTGGCGCAGGCGCAAGGCCAAGGCGTCGTCCAGCCACAGTTGGGCCTCTTCGATGGCCTGGCCGTCGCCTTGCACGTCGCTCAGGCCGAACGGCAGGGTCGGTTCGTCGATATCACCCAGTTGCGCGCGGAAGAACGCCTCGTGCTCGGCCTGGCTGACGCCCAGGCGCGCCTGGGCCACGTAGTTGCGGTACGGCACCGGCGGTTGCGCCGGTGCAGCAGCGCCGCGCAGATAACCGAGCAATTCGGCGCCGACGATCTCCAGGGCGGTGTGGTCGAGGACGATATGGTGGAACTGCAACAAGGCTTCGATACGCCCGCCCACCTCCTGGTGCAGCAAGCGAATCAGCGGTGCCTGGCTCAGCTCCATGCGTTGCAGGTTTTGTCCGGCGAGCGGCGCCACCTGCAGCGCTGCCTGGCGCCAGACTACCTGCAGCGGCTGCGCCAGGCCCTCCCAGAGCACCGCGGTGCGCAGCACGTCATGGCGGTCGATGGCGGTTTGCAGCGCGGCGGCGAACGCCTGCAAGCACTCATGGCTGGCGAAGGCCATGCGCGATTGCAGCACATAGGGGTCGTGCTCGGGCGAGCTGAGGTGGTGGTAGAGAATGCCCTCCTGCAACGGCGCCAGT
>NZ_SOZA01000072.1 GCF_004519305.1 Pseudomonas sp. RIT623
AGCGTATAACTTTCAAAACCCACGCTCTGAAAGTCAAAGTCAAAGTCAAAGTCGTTCGACGTGGATTTTTGCAGATATAAACGCATTCATCGACGACGTCTAAAACCCATGTACCAGAGAAAAAACCGGCCACCGTAAAGTCGAAAAGGTATTCATGCCTCGCCCCCGCCAGTAAATGCGCCTACATAATCCAAAACATCAGAACAGCTCCGAGAAAAAAAGAACCGCGGTGCCAGGGAGAGGCCAACACCGCGGTCCAAGGGGAAAGGGCATCACTGTTGGGTAACGGTCGCCATGTTGGCATTGCCGTACTGTGTAATGGTGGCGGTCTGGCTGGCCCCGCTCTGGTCGACAAAGGCCTGGTTGCCATTGCCGCCCTGGGTCACGTAGGCCAGGTTGACGCCGTCGGTCTGCTTGATGGTGGCCTGGTTGCCCTGGCCATACAGCTGGTAGGTGTAGCTCTGGTTGCCACTGCCGGACTGATCGAGGGTGATGCTGCCGCCATTGCCCCCGGCCAGGCCCTCGGCGTAGTTGGCGCTACCGCGCTGGTCGGCGATCAGCAGGTTGTCGCTGCCGTTCTGCTCGAAATACAACTCGTTGTTGCTGTCGCCCTGGCGAGTCTCCATCTGGTTGCGGTTGCCGTACTGGTTCAACCGCGCCTGCTGGCTGCTGCCTTCCTGGGTGATGTTCACGCCGTTGCCGTTGCCGGCCTGGTTGATCTCGGCGTGCTGGCTGTCGCCGAACTGCCCCCCCGACTTCGCGCCCTTCCAGTTGCTGGCCATGATCTGGTTGCCATTGCCCTGGGTGCTGATGCTCAGGCTATGGTTGTCGCCGGTCTGGTAGGTGAAGTGCAGGTTGTTGTTGCCGATCTGCGAAATGCTGGTCACCGACTGGCTGGTCTCGAACTGGTCCGACCAACTGGCGTTACCACGCCCGGTCTGGCTCAGGCCGGCAGTATTGCCCTGGCCAAAGCTCTGGTCGATGTAGCCTTCGTTCTGCTGGCCATTCTGATGGACGTTGGCATAGCTGGCGGACTGGTTGTCCTGCCACACCTCCACCGAGTTGCCGGTACCGTACTGGTTGATGCCGATGCTGCCGCCCAGGCCATCGCGCTGGTCGCCATAGGCCCAGTTCTGCTTGCCTTCCTGGTAGATGGCGATATCGCCGTCCAGGTGGGTCATCTGTTCGGCGGCGGCCTGGTTGCCGGTGCCGCCTTGCTGGATAAGGCCCTTGTTGTTGGTGCCACCGAACAACTGCTCGATGGTCGCGTCGTTGCCGTGGCCGGACTGCAGGGTGGTGGCCTGGCTGGTGTTCTGGGTGTCCTGCCAGATCACCGAGCGGTTGCCGCTGCCTTGCTGCACCTGCAGCGCCTCGTTGTTGATCCCCACCGACTGGCTGGCGAAGGCATCGTTGGTGTTGCCACCGGCGCGCTGGGTGATCTGGCTGCCGTTTTCGAACAACTGCTCGGCGTAGCCGGCGTTGTACGAGCCGCTGGCGCTCTGCTGGATATGGCTGGTGCTGTTGTCCTGCAGGGCCATGTGGTTGTGGCCCTGGCCTGTCTGGGTCTGGGTGGCCGAGGCGAACGGCGCGGCCATTTGCTTGACCTCGGCGATGTTCTGGTTGCCCTGCTGGGACTGGGTCGAGTTGCTGTCATCGGCCTGCGCCTGGCCGGCAAGGGCCAGGACAATGGCGGCGCTCAGGGGGGCGAGCATATGCATGGTGATGCCTCCAGGTCTGTCTAGCGGTACTGGGTTATGTGGATCTGCTGGCCATTGCCGGCCTGGGTCACGGTGCTGTTCAGGCCCGTGCCGCGTTGGTCGATGCTGGCGCTGTTGTGGTTGCCGACCTGCTCTATGGCGGCGCTGTTGCTGCTGCCGCTCTGGCGGATCGACGCGTCGTTGCCGTAGCCCTGCTGGCTGATGGTCGCGCTGAGGTCGCTGCCTTGCTGGAGGATGTACGCCTCCTGCGCGCCTCCGGCCTGGACGATGCGGCCCAGCAGGGCCTGGCCGGCCTGGTCGAGGGCGGCGCGGTTGCCCGCGCCCTGTTGCTCGATCAGCGCTGCCTGGCCGGCAGCCAGGGGCAGCAGGCGCACCACCAGCGGTTCGCCGAGGTCGTTGCCGGCGGCGAGGTCGGCGTTGTCCACCAGGTCGTCGGCCTGGGCCTGGCCGACCAGGGCCAGGCACAGCAACAGCGAATGCAGGCGCTTCATGGCGTCCTCCGGTGCTATTGCACGGTCACGTTGACCGTGCGGGTGGTGCCCTGGCTGCTGGTCACGGTGGCCGTGGGCGTCGCGGTCGGCACGGCCGTGGTGCTGTTGCTCACTGCCAGGCGCCAGCGCCCGGTGACCGGCACCGTGGTGGTGCCCAGGGTCTGCACGCCGGTGGTGGTGGTTACCCGCACGGTGATGGTGTTGCCGGTGGTTACCGAGGAGGTGCCGCTGATGTCCCAGTTGAAGCGGTTGTTCGAGCGCGCGGTGACCGTTGCCGCGGTGACCGCGAAGGTCTCCTGGGCTGGCCGTGGCGACACCTGCACGGTGACCGTGCCGGGGCTGGACAGCGCGCCAAGGGCATCACGGGCGATATAGCTGAAGCTGGTGGTGAACCCGCTCGCGATCGAGGCCGGCGGCGTGTAGGTGATGACGTTGCCGTCGGTGCTGACCGTACCGCGCCCGGCGGTGGCCGGCTGGGTGACGCTGGCGATGCTCAGCGGCAGGTTGCCTTCCGGGTCGATGTCGTTGGCCAGGGCGTTGATGGTCAGCGGCACGCCGAGGGTGGCGACGTTGTCGGCGACCGCGCTGGGCGGCTGGTTCGGCGCGACGTTGACGGTCACCGTGGCCGGCGTCGACTTCAGGCCCTTGGCGTCCATGGCGCGGTAGCTGAAGGTAGCCACCAGTGCTGTGGTGGCGCCGGGTGGCGGGGTGTAGGTGACGGCGGTGGTGCCATTGAGGACCACGCCGCCCAGGCCGGTGCCAGGTTGGCTGAGGTCGCTGATCGACAGCGGCACGTTGCCGTCCGGGTCGCTGTCGTTGGCCAGCAGGTTGAGGGTCACGGGGACGCCGACGCTGGTGCTGGCCGCGTCGGCGTGGGCGATCGGTGCCTGGTTCTCGGCCTGCACTGGCGCGCTGCCGACCACCACCACTGGCTCGACATCGCTGCCGCCGTGGGCCGACTTGACGGTAATCGAAGCGGGCGGCTGACCCAGGTCGTTGACCGTGAGGCTCTGTGCCACGCCAGCCTTGGACATGCGCCCGAAGCCCTGCACCAGCAGGTCGGGCACCAGCACTTCGTCGCTGGAACGGGCCTCGATCAGCAAGCGCTTGTTGGCCCAGTCATAGCGGGCGGTACCGATCTTGACCACGTCGCTGAGCTTGCTCGACAGCGAGGTCGGGCGGGTGCTACCGGTGGGGCTGCTGGCGGTGACCACTATCACTGGGGGGGGCACGGCCTGGCTCAATTGTTGGCTGAAGAACAGCCCATTGTTGTCGGCGAGCATGTTGAACTGGCACGGCGACGGCGGTGTGCCGACCAGCGCCAGGCCATTGCGCAGGCACAGGCTGGCGCTGTTCGGCGCCTTGGCGTAGACCTCGACGCGGGTACCGGCGGCATTGCGTTGGTACGTGGCGCGCTCGAGGCTCACCGGGGTTTGTTGGCGCTGGTCGAGAACCTTGCCGGAAACCGTGAAGACGTTCGTCTGGATCGTCCCCGCCGGGCCCTGGATGCGGACGAAGTTGGTGTTGTTGGGGCTGCCGGTCACCGCTTCGGTGATGTTCGGGTCGCCGATGAAGGTCTCGCTGGCGCCGGTGTCGGGGTTGACCGCGGTGTACGGGCCGCCGACGCCGCGCAGGAACGGGCCGAGGTCGCCGGTCAGGGCGCCGCTGAAATTGCCCGGGGCGCCGATGCCGATGTCGCGGGTGATGTTGATCGCCCGTCGGCCAACCTGGTTGGCGGCGACGTTCACCGTTTCCACGCCGTAGGGATGGGTGATGGTGTAGGTGCCGGCGCGGGGCACCGAGGC
Source organism: Pseudomonas sp. RIT623 (assembly GCF_004519305.1). GTDB lineage: Bacteria > Pseudomonadota > Gammaproteobacteria > Pseudomonadales > Pseudomonadaceae > Aquipseudomonas. Next base: position 4,015 of record NZ_SOZA01000072.1, read on the forward strand.
GCGAATGCGAATGCGGGCGAAGCTCTGTTGGTCGCCGTCGACCGGGTTCTCGGCGGCGAACGCGGCCTCCAGGCCCGCCACGTAGACTTCCAGCTCGTAGCCGCTGTTGCCCACCGCCGGGATCTCGGTTTCGGCGAGGAACCAGAACATCTCGGGTGGCCAGTTGTCGGGGAACACCAGTGGCAGGGTGTCATCGTAGACCCCCGGCTCCGGCAGCAGGGTGCACAGGTAAGCCGGCGCGCCCGGCGCACCGGGCGCGCGGGTGCTGGTGGCGCGCGACTGGCACAACTCCAGGGCGAGGTTGGTGTGGTCCTTGTACCACATGGGGTAGCCCCCGGTGGCGAAGGTGTAGGGGCCGGGGTCGACCTCGGACAGCGCGGCCCAGGCCGCGCTGCTCAACGTGAGGGTGAAGCCGGCGGCGCACAGGGCACGGCGTGACCAAGTGTTCATGCTGCCTCCTTGAGGGCGGGGCCTTTGTCTGTTCATGGCACCAGCACCACGTCTTCGCTGTCGCTGCCGCCATTGGCGCTGCTGACCTGCACCCGTGCCGGCGGAATCGGCGCAAGCCCGGTGGTCAGGGTCTTGACCGCGCCGTTGCCGCTGAGGCTGCCGATCAAGCTGCCGTTGCTGGTGCGCGCGGTGAGCGCCGGCGGGCTGGTCTGGTCGCTGCTGCTGGCGACCAGGGTCAGCTGGCCGCTGGCCAGGCTGTACTCGGCACGGCTGATGGTCACCAGGTCGACCAGGGGCATGGCCGCGCTGGTCGGTGTGCTGGTGGCGATGGCCAGGCTGTTGTCGGCGGTCACCTGCAAGGTCAGTGGCAAGCTCGGGTTGAGCGCCGACTGGACGTACCAGGCGCCGGTGCCGTTGGCTTCGCCCAGGGCCAGGGCCGGGGTCTGGCTGCTCAGGGTCACCGTGGCCGGGGCTGGCGGGGCCATGACGAACACATCCTGCTGGGCGCGCAGGTCGCCGTTCTCGCTGTGTCGCGAGTAGGTGCTGCGCTGCGGGATCAGCGGGGTCGGGCGGTTGACCGTGGACAACTTGCCAGATACCGCGAACAGCTCGGTGCGCAGGTCGATGCCGTTGGGCCCTTCGATGCGCACGAAGTTGGTGTTGAACGGGCTGCCGGTCACCGGCTCTTCCAGGTTCGGGTCGCCGACGTAGCGCTCACTGGCGCCGGTGTCCGGGTTGGTTTCGCTGTAGGGGCCATTGACGCTGCGCAGGAACGGCCCGACGTCGCCCTTGAGCGCGCCGCTGAAGTCGCCCGGCGAGCCGATGCCGATGTCGCGGGTCATGTTGATCGCCCGACGGCCCCCGGCCGGCACGTCGAACACGTCGACGCCATAGGGGTGGGTGACCACATAGGTGCCGGCCACCGGCACATCGACGCGGATGCGCACCCGGGCAAAGCTGAGCTGGTCGCCGTCCTTGGGTTCCTCGGCGCTGAAGGCCGCCTCGATGGCCGAACCGTAGCTGAGGTCGATGCCCCGGGCGGCGTCGACGACCGCCGCGTCGGCGGTGAACCAGAAGGCTTCGTCGGGGAAGTTGCTGGGGAAGACGATGGGGCGGCTGTCGTCGAACACGCCGGGCGTCGGCAGCAGGGTGCACATGTACGACGGCGCGCCGGGGGCGCCGGCGACGCGCGAACTGACAGCCTTGGACAGGCACAGGTCGAGCACCCGGCCGTGGCTGTCCTGGTACCAGGCGGGGAACTTGCCGGTGGGCAGCGCGTAGGGGCCGCTGTCGACCGCGTATAGCGCAGCCTGGGCCGGTAGCTGGAGCAGGCCGGCGAAGATCGCCACGGCCAGCGGGTGGGGTGTCGGTCGGTGCATGAGTTGCTTCCTCCTGCATACGGGCCCATGGGTTGGGGCGTCTGGGGAGGGAT
>NZ_SOZA01000073.1 GCF_004519305.1 Pseudomonas sp. RIT623
CCATGCCACTGAGGTAATGCACCGCCGTCAGCAGCGTGGGCAGATGATCCGTCTCCACCATCGCCAGATCGCTGATCTTGTGCACCGCACACATCAGCACGGTCGCCTGCTCCACCGCATGGTCCAGCGGATGCCCCGCCACCACGCGGAACAGCGGGTCTTGCACACCCGCCTGCGCGCCTTCGCCGAAATGCCCGACGCCGGTGGTGGCGAGTTTCTTGATGCGCGGGATTTGCAATTCCTTCTCCATACCATTCCTCCTGCGGCCCCGCGAACAGCGCGGGGCCTGATCGGTGAAGATCAAGTGCGAGCCCAGGCTTGCCAGGTCAGTGCCGGGATTGCACGCGGCTCAGCGCTACTTCCACCAAGGTGCGGGCGCTGTCGATTTCGTGCATGGCGGCGAGGGTCAGGACCTGGCCTGGGGGTTTGGCGTGGAGCAGGACGGTCTGCTGGCTGACGGTCAGGGCGCAGACGAGGTATTCGGAGATCTGGACCAGGAGGTCTTCGAGGGTGTGGGTGGTGTATTTGTCGTGTAGGGGGGGATCGGGGACGATCTTTAGCATGTTGTTTCTCCGTCTCGGTGGAGCCACCACACCCTGCTGTCAAACAGAGGGTGGCAGCTGTACGTGGGTTGACAGACCGAGGAGACGAAGAAAACCCGGCGCACACGAGGTGCCCCACGTACAGCCGCCATAACGGCTTGCTACGAGACTTCGTTCTACCTGCGGCCTGTCAAAGCCGGTCGCTGGATTGGTAGCGACTTGGCGAGACTAGCCGTCTGATAGACGAGCAGCAACAGACAGTAAGACCATATTAGTATGCTTGGGAAATGTACTACAAAAAAGTAGGAATAATCCTAAGTTCGCCCTGGGCCTGCTAGTTAAATATTGTTACGCCATACTAGGGACCGATCCTACCCAGCACACAAGCAGACACAGTGAAAAACAAACAACAACATACCCCAATGCACAGACCAAAACACTCAGCCACACATACCCTACAGATTTATCAGTCAAGAGCAATCAAGTTATCAAAGCGCTTCATCAGACCATCAAAATGTTCGACCGCATGCGGCACCCCACTCACAATATTTGACAAATTAAATGCCCCTTGAAGCAGCCCTTGATTCTTCATGGCTTTAAGCCCATTATGTGTCGTACCTCGGCTAGTCTTTCCTGTCACCATCTCTTCTGAAATCAAGGTCCCGAAGAACAGTCGGCCGCGATCGATATTTTCTGCCGCCCAAGTACGCAAATGGTTATAAAGACCAGGCAGCCAACTTTCCCACGCATTAGAAAGATCTTTCCTACCTTTAATTTCTCCGACGGCCACTTCCACCGACCGGTTAAATACTCTAACATCAGGCCTATCTCCCCCACTCACAAACTCGAAGAACAGAACCCCTGAAATACGAATACGCTTCACTTCCGAAATTGAAACAGACGCAGAGTGTGCAACCCACTCCTCTAGACCATATACAACCTCAACATCAGTTGCCCTGCCCCTAGCTTCGAACCATTGAATAATCAATGCTTTAAGAATATCAACCGCATCGTTACCACCAATATTTTGACTCTGACCAATGATTCTCCCGCCTAGAATCATAAGCACAACAGAAAGCGCCAACATTCTGTCATCACAGCTATCAGGAGCAAACTGCGAGTCAATTTCAAAGTTCACCCAATCAGAGAATGCTTGCATTTGTGCTGGTAAAACGACTCCCCCTTCTCTGAGTTTTTTAACCATACCTTCAGGTCGTCGGTTCAAACCAAACTGCCTACACCTACCAGACAAATTTCGAAGGGTTTTTATTGAATAACCCGCTAAACTTATATACCAATCTGCAGCATGCTTCTCTGTCAGAAGTATCTCTGGATTGCATCGATAGAGCCCGCCAACTGCGAGCAGTCTGATGGAAAGCGCCGAATAAATGCCATAATTTTTTACAATAAGGTCGACCTTTCGCTCACGATCTAGCACCCAGGCGGACTCTTCATCCCCGCCTATCAAAGCCTCTACTGCTGGAAACTCGAGATCAGTAAGATATGACATACATCGATCCAATATTAATTTAGTTTTTACAACAAACTATTTAATCTTAAACCGCATATTACCATGTCGAGAAAAAATCGCCATTATTGCAATGGAAATTAATCCGTGCTATTATTTTTCGTTTTTATCTAAACCTTGCAGGACCTACCCAATGCACTGGACCGTCGTCGACTTATTCTCTGGCTGTGGCGGGATGAGCCACGGGTTCTATAGTCATAAGGACCATTTTAAAATAATTGGTGCAGTCGACCTGCAAAAAGGCAAGCCTGGCAAAGGGAAAAGCCCCGGCTCCTCGACTCAGTGCAACCCTACATACGCAAGAAACATAGGGATCGAACCCAAAAATGCTGACCTCTCGATCCTATCTCCTAGCGCCTACCGCCAAGAACTTAATCTAAGGCGTGGAGAGTTAAACGTATTGATATCTTGCGCCCCTTGCACTGGTTTCTCGCAAAAAAACTCTAAGAACCACGTTGAGGATGATCCTCGCAACCAGCTCGTTGTGCGCACCGGCGACTTTGTAGAAGAGTTTCTGCCAGAATTTTTGGTAATGGAAAATGTCAAAGAAATTCTTCAAGGCAAGCAAAAGCATCATTTCAATGTACTTCTAAATAGGCTTGAAAACGAACTTGGATACAAGGTCTGGTACGAAGTTCACGATCTCGCCGAGCTTGGGCTGCCCCAGCGTCGCATCCGTTTCCTTCTCATTGCCTGGCGAGACGGTACGGTGAAGCCCTTGCCAAAAGGAAAACTCCCCCCGGTAACAGTGCGGGAGACAATTGCACATCTTCCGCATTTACTCGCAGGGGAGCAGGACCCTTTCGATCCCATGCACATAGCCCCAGGGAATACATCGAAAGTTCTAGATAGAATTCGCGCGACACCTAAAAATGGTGGCTCATGGTCTGACATCATGAATGACCCAAAGCTCACCGCGGAGGATAAAGAATATTTACTTATCCCTGCCATGTTTAGAGCAAGACCCGGTTCATTCCCTGATGTATATGGCCGCCTGTGGTGGGATCGCCCTGCCATCACGATCACACGCGAATGTGGCCACACGGGGAATGGTCGGTATCTTCATCCTGAACAAGATAGGCTGCTGAGCGTTCGCGAGATGTCCCTGCTGCAAGGATTCCCGGAAAATTATGTTTTCGAAGGCAAACTCTCCGCAAAATATAATCAAATCGGCGATTCGGTCCCACCACTCATTTCAAAACAGATTGCAGCTCATATAATAAGCATGAAATTAGAAAGCCTTAGTAAAGACAAAACAGAAGAAGACTTATCAGCCTACGCCTAAAATCCAGGGTGGCAACGGAAAGCCACCCATGTAAGATTTTATACTGACGATTTATCAGAAGCATTAGACATTAAGATCAATAGTTTGAATTGAACCATAGTCCATCCTTAAGTCCTGTTTATTCAAAACCCCAGCCGCATTACTCATCTCAATTCCATAAGCCTTAACTATCTGCGTCTGAACAAAGGATGGCGGAAGACCTTTTAGCGCCGTCAAGTCTGATTCACGCGCAATTTTCAAATAACAATCAGCCGCCTGCATCTCAAGCTCGAAATTCTTAATCTTCTCACCATGTATTTTTGCATCCAGAAGCTCAATTTCTTTAGCTTTTATCTTCTTATCAATTTCATGTAACTCCTTAGCACGCTTCTCTTGTTGAAAAGCTTGATAAGCCGTTACACCCGCTTCAAATAGCGCACCTAACGGGCTATTTTTCTTAATTTCCTTTAACTCTAGCCCCGTGCGCTCTTGCTTATTGACCAGCGAACGCCCAAGTACTCTTAATTTACCATGACCGACTCTCGCGCACACCAGAGGCCTAACAGTGGCATCAAACTTATCAAAAAAGGAAGTGAGAAAATTAGCAAGCCGCCGCTCATCACGAGCATTCGAAGTCAATAACTCCAGCCGTTCGTCGTCTGTCAATCCAGAAAGCTGCAGTAAATCTTTATCTGACTGACGCCTAAATTTATCCGCCTCAACCAATGCGCGCTCAACATCCCCCCGCTTCAGCTCTTTCTTTTTCTTACCTTTTTCAACCGCAATTCTATAGCTTTTTTCCGCCTGATCCAAAGCCAAGTCTATGAGGCGCGACCTTACCAACTCGACCCCTTCGACACCTAAAGATTCATACAACCCCACAACAGCCTCCAGTCTCAGAGGCTGTACGCGACGAATTTTTAATAGCGAATTTACCGACTTAAAGGCCAGATACAAGTACCTATAATTCCTTGACCACTCACTTGGCACCAAAGCAACCGGGAGCCCAATTGGATAGAAAAGCTTGGCAGCATACGCTTCCGATATCAAATTCATCTCTGCATAACGCTCATATAGCGGCAGAGAGTGATCAAAAATAATTATATCCTCAGCAGCAACCCCATGATTTAATGCAGAGCAAATAGAATTTAGCAGTTCAAATTTATAATAAACAGTATTGAAACCCTTTAGGAAACTAGCTATCTCCCAAGGATAAAGCGGCTCATCTCGCCTTTGAATAAATTTAAAACGGACTCGTGTCTCTATATTCTTATATACATAATCATCAAACATTCCAAACCCCTTTACCAGACACGAAAGATCACTGATGGCACAATAATGCCAACGTTATCGGTATAGGTAAAGATCCTACGACCTGAGCCATAAAGCGAGGCGTGTCTTTTTTGAG
>NZ_SOZA01000074.1 GCF_004519305.1 Pseudomonas sp. RIT623
GCAACGGCAACGGCAACGGCAACGGCAACGGCAACGGCAACGACACACTCCGCATTGGGTGCGTCGATGGAACCCGCCATCGTGCCTTGGCATCCAACCTCAAGCCCCCCACTCGAGGTCCCGCGATGCCCGCCCAGATCGAAGACTATGCCCTCATCGGCAACTGCCGTAGCGCCGCCCTGGTCAACCGCGATGGCGCCCTCGACTGGCTGTGCCTGCCGCGCTTCGACGCCCCGGCCGTGTTCGCCGCCTTGCTGGGCAACGAAGAGAACGGCCGCTGGCGCATCGCCCCCAGCGACCCCGTCGAGCACAGCACACGCCGCTACCTCGATGACACCCTGGTGCTGGAAACCATCTGGACCACCGCCAGCGGCCGCGCCCGGGTGCTCGACTGCATGCCCCTGGGCGAACACAACGCCGTGTTGCGCATCGTCGAAGGCCTGGCCGGCGAGACCGCGTTCGAGATGGACCTGGTGCTGCGCTTCGACTACGGCCGCAGCGTGCCCTGGGTCGAAAAACTCGACCCCCTGACCCTCAGCGCCGTCGCCGGCCCCGACCGCCTGATCCTGCGTAGCACCACCCAAACCCACGGCCGCGACCACCACAGCGTCGCCCGCTTTCGCGTAGGCCCAGGTGAACGCCAAGTGTTCAGCCTGTGCCACCAGGCCTCGCATCTGCCCGTGCAGCCCGGTTGCGATGTCGACCACGACCTCGAGCAGACCATCGACCAATGGCAGGCCTTCGCCGTCCGCTGCCCCGAGGTCGGCCCCTACACCGGGCTGGTGCGCCGTTCGCTGCTCACGCTCAAGGCCATGACCTATGCGCCAACCGGCGGCATGGTTGCCGCCGTCACCACCTCGCTGCCCGAGCGCGTCGGCGGCGAGCGCAACTGGGATTACCGTTACTGCTGGCTGCGCGACGCGACCATGACCCTGCTGGCGCTGATGAACCTCGGCTACTTCGACGAAGCCCAGGCCTGGCGCGAATGGCTGCTGCGCTCGGTGGCGGGCAACCCCGAGCAGATGCAGATCATGTACGGGCTGGCCGGCGAGCGCGACCTGCCGGAGTTCAGCCTGCCCTGGCTGCCCGGTTACGAGCATTCGCAGCCGGTGCGGGTCGGCAATGCCGCGTCCGAGCAGTTGCAGCTGGATATCTACGGTGAACTGGCCGACGCCATGACCCAGGCCATCAAGGGCGGGCTGCCGCGTCATCCGCGCAGCGCCGCCATCGCCCGCTCGATCCTGCCGTACCTCGAAAGCATCTGGCGTGAGCCGGACGAAGGGCTGTGGGAGGTGCGCGGGGGGCGCCAGCACTTCGTGCACTCCAAGGTCATGGCCTGGGTCGCCTTCGACCGGTCGGCGAGCCTGGCCGACACCACCGAGGAAGGGCGTGAGCGGGGGCGACATTACCGCCAGGTGGCGGACCAGATCCGTGACGAGGTCTGTCGCCGTGGGCTGGCTGCCGACGGGCGTCACTTCGTCCAGGCCTACGGCTCGACCGAGCTGGACGCGAGCCTGCTGCAGATCGCCCTGACCGGCTTTTTGCCCGCCGATGATCCACGTTTCCTGCGCACCCTCGAACAGATCGAAGCACGCCTGCTGCGCAACGGCCTGCTGCTGCGCTATGACAGCGATAGTTGCAGCGACGGTCTGACGCCAGGGGAGGGGACGTTCCTGGTGTGTTCGTTCTGGTTGGCGGATGTCTACGTGCTGCTGGGGCGGCAGGAGGAGGCGCAGGCGCTTTATGAGCGGCTCACGGCCTTGTGCAATGACGTGGGATTGCTGGCCGAGCAGTACGACCCGGTGGGCAAACGGATGCTGGGGAATTTTCCGCAGGCGTTCAGCCATATCGGCATCATCAATACGGCGTTGAACCTGCACCGGGCGCAGTGTCCAGCGCGGGATCGGGCGAGAACATTCAACCTGTGACCCTGTTGCAGCCACGCGTTGTCAGCACCAGCTGACAGGCTTGCGCTGTCGCCGGGGAGTGTGACGCATTGCGTCACATATGTTATTTTGCCCACTGTGATGCCTGGGGTCACACTCACCGTTTCGCACAACACGGATACGGTGTGCTCCCATGATCATCAGCTTTCGCCACAAAGGACTGCGGCTTTTCCACGAGACAGGCAACACCCGAGGTATCCAGCCTGCGCATGCGCAGCGTTTGCCACGGCAACTGCAGTTTCTTGACAGTGCCGCGGTCGCCGCCGACCTGTGCATTCCCGGCTGGCAACTGCATCCACTCAAGGGTGAGCGTGCGGGCTCATGGTCGGTCAGCGTGTCCGGCAATTGGCGGCTGGTGTTCCGCTTCACAGGTTGCGACGTCGAGTTGGTCGATTACCTCGACTATCACTGATCAGGAGTCCCTATCATGCCTATGCACAATCCGCCTCATCCCGGCGAAACGCTGCGTGAAGATGTTCTGCCCGCCCTTGGGCTGACGGTGAAGGCGTTTGCCGCGCACCTGGGTTTTTCGCGCGAGGCACTATCCCGTGTACTGCACGCTCGCGCGGCGGTCTCGCCGGACTTGGCGGTGCGGCTGGAAATGGCAGGTATCAGTACGGCACGGCTATGGTTGACGATCCAGGTGGATTACGACATCTGGCAGGCCCGTCAACGCCAGCAGCCGGTTATTACCCGGTTGTTCCAGGCGGCGTGAAGCGATCCGTCGTGGGCAAGCTCACTGCGCGCCAGGGTGACGGTGGGCTGGGCGCGCAGTTACAGGCCTGGCAGGCAAAAAAAACCCAGGGCACATGCCCCGGGTTTTTTTCATGCTGTCAGATGCATCAAGCCGTCGCTTCACGCCCGGCGCTTGCCGCCTTGGTATGGCGCAGTGTCGGGATCAGGAACGCAATCGCCAGCACACACGCGCTCACCAGCATCACGAAGCCACCGTCCCAGCCGAAGTGGTCGACGGTGTAGCCCATCGCCGCGCTGGCCGCGACCGAGCCACCGAGGTAGCCGAACAGCCCGGTGAACCCGGCGGCGGTACCGGCGGCTTTCTTTGGCGCCAGCTCCAGGGCCTGCAGGCCGACCAGCATCACCGGCCCGTAGATCAGGAAACCGATGGAGAACAGGGCGATCATGTCGATGGTCGGGTTGCCTGGCGGATTGAGCCAGTACACCAGGGTGGCCACGGTCACCAGGGCCATGAACACGATGCCGGTCAGGCCGCGGTTGCCGCGGAAGATCTTGTCGGACATCCAGCCGCACAGCAGGGTGCCGGGAATGCCGGCCCATTCGTAGAAGAAGTACGCCCACGAAGTGGTGTCGACGCTGAAGTGCTTGGCTTCCTTCAGGTAGGTCGGCGCCCAGTCCAGCACGCCGTAGCGCAGCAGGTAGACGAACACGTTGGCCAGGGCGATGTACCACAGCAGTTTGTTGCGCAGCACGTACTCGACGAAGATTTGCTTGGCGCTGAACTCCTGCTCATGGCTCTCGTCGTAGCCCTCGGGGTAGTCGTTCTTGTACTGCTCGACCGGCGGCAGGCCGACCGACTGCGGAGTGTCGCGCATCATCACGAAGGCGAACACCGCCACCAGCACCGCCACCGCGGCGGGTACATAGAAGGCCGCGTGCCAGTCGTTGGTCCAGCCAAGGCCGAGCAGGAACAGCGGGCCGATCAGGCCGCCGCCGACGTTATGGGCGACGTTCCATACCGACACCACGCCGCCGCGCTCCTTCTGCGACCACCAGTGCACCATGGTCCGCCCACTCGGTGGCCAGCCCATGCCCTGGGCCCAGCCATTGATGAACAGCAGCACGAACATGATCGCCACGCTGGAGGTGGCCCAATGCGCGAAACCGAAAATGAACATCACCCCGGCCGAGATCAGCAGGCCGAAGGGCAGGAAGTAGCGCGGGTTGGAGCGGTCCGAGACCAGGCCCATGAGGAACTTGGACAGGCCGTAGGCAATGGCGATGGCCGAGATCGCCAAGCCCAGCTGGCCACGGGTGTAGCCCTCTTCTTCGATCAGGTAGGGCATGGCCAGGGAGAAGTTCTTGCGCAGCAGATAGTAGCCGGCGTAGCCGAAGAAGATCCCGGCGAAAATCTGCCAACGCAGGCGCCGGTAGGTGCTGTCGACGCGCTCGTCGGGCAGCGGCGCCTGGTGCGCGGCAGGGCGGAAGAAGGCAAACATGGTGAAGCTCCCAACTTGTTATAGGTATGCGAAATCGAATTTTACATTTTCGTTAGGGAAAAAATACGGGTTATTCGGGCAATTGCTGTTGTTTTGTGAAAGCCCATGGCAGCCGTTGCATCCGGCGGCCTTGCAGCAGTAGTGGCAATTGGCTACGGAACGCTCGGAAGTGAACCACTTTTCCGGCTC
>NZ_SOZA01000075.1 GCF_004519305.1 Pseudomonas sp. RIT623
CGCAGATAGGGGTTTTGCGAAATGAATCTTGACGATGACCTACTCTCACATGGGGAAGCCCCACACTACCATCGGCGATGCATCGTTTCACTACTGAGTTCGGGATGGGATCAGGTGGTTCCAATGCTCTATGGTCGTCAAGAAATTCGGTTGCCGTGAATGCCTTGCAGCACTCTCAGCCAATTCGGATATGTGAATTTGTGGCCTTACGAATCTTCGGGTCTTTCGTCTTCACCACCACAATCTGCGTAAGCAAATTGCTTGGGTGTTATATGGTCAAGCCTCACGGGCAATTAGTATTGGTTAGCTCAACGCCTCACAGCGCTTACACACCCAACCTATCAACGTCGTAGTCTTCGACGGCCCTTCAGGGGATTCAAGATCCCAGTGAGATCTCATCTTGAGGCAAGTTTCCCGCTTAGATGCTTTCAGCGGTTATCTCTTCCGAACATAGCTACCCGGCAATGCCACTGGCGTGACAACCGGAACACCAGAGGTTCGTCCACTCCGGTCCTCTCGTACTAGGAGCAGCCCCTCTCAAATCTCAAACGTCCACGGCAGATAGGGACCGAACTGTCTCACGACGTTCTAAACCCAGCTCGCGTACCACTTTAAATGGCGAACAGCCATACCCTTGGGACCGGCTTCAGCCCCAGGATGTGATGAGCCGACATCGAGGTGCCAAACACCGCCGTCGATATGAACTCTTGGGCGGTATCAGCCTGTTATCCCCGGAGTACCTTTTATCCGTTGAGCGATGGCCCTTCCATACAGAACCACCGGATCACTAAGACCTACTTTCGTACCTGCTCGACGTGTTTGTCTCGCAGTCAAGCGCGCTTTTGCCTTTATACTCTACGACCGATTTCCGACCGGTCTGAGCGCACCTTCGTACTCCTCCGTTACTCTTTGGGAGGAGACCGCCCCAGTCAAACTACCCACCATACACTGTCCTCGATCCGGATAACGGACCTGAGTTAGAACCTCAAGGTTGCCAGGGTGGTATTTCAAGGATGGCTCCATGAGAACTGGCGTCCCCACTTCAAAGCCTCCCACCTATCCTACACAAGCAAGCTCAAAGTCCAGTGCAAAGCTATAGTAAAGGTTCACGGGGTCTTTCCGTCTAGCCGCGGATACACTGCATCTTCACAGCGATTTCAATTTCACTGAGTCTCGGGTGGAGACAGCGCCGCCATCGTTACGCCATTCGTGCAGGTCGGAACTTACCCGACAAGGAATTTCGCTACCTTAGGACCGTTATAGTTACGGCCGCCGTTTACCGGGGCTTCGATCAAGAGCTTCGCTTGCGCTAACCCCATCAATTAACCTTCCGGCACCGGGCAGGCGTCACACCCTATACGTCCACTTTCGTGTTTGCAGAGTGCTGTGTTTTTAATAAACAGTCGCAGCGGCCTGGTATCTTCGACCGGCATGGGCTTACGGAGCAAGTCCTTCACCCTCGCCGGCGCACCTTCTCCCGAAGTTACGGTGCCATTTTGCCTAGTTCCTTCACCCGAGTTCTCTCAAGCGCCTTGGTATTCTCTACCTAACCACCTGTGTCGGTTTGGGGTACGGTTCCCAGTTATCTGAAGCTTAGGAGCTTTTCTTGGAAGCATGGCATCAACCACTTCGCGCTCTAATGAGCACTCGTCATCAGCTCTCGGCCTTGAGATCCCGGATTTGCCTAAGATCTCAGCCTACCACCTTAAACTTGGACAACCAACGCCAAGCTGGCCTAGCCTTCTCCGTCCCTCCATCGCAATAACTGGAAGTACAGGAATATTAACCTGTTTTCCATCGACTACGCTTTTCAGCCTCGCCTTAGGGACCGACTAACCCTGCGTCGATTAACGTTGCGCAGGAAACCTTGGTCTTTCGGCGTGCGAGTTTTTCACTCGCATTGTCGTTACTCATGTCAGCATTCGCACTTCTGATACCTCCAGCAAGCTTCTCAACTCACCTTCACAGGCTTACAGAACGCTCCTCTACCGCGTCATCAAAGATGACACCCGTAGCTTCGGTGCATGGTTTGAGCCCCGTTACATCTTCCGCGCAGGCCGACTCGACTAGTGAGCTATTACGCTTTCTTTAAAGGATGGCTGCTTCTAAGCCAACCTCCTAGCTGTCTAAGCCTTCCCACATCGTTTCCCACTTAACCATGACTTTGGGACCTTAGCTGACGGTCTGGGTTGTTTCCCTTTTCACGACGGACGTTAGCACCCGCCGTGTGTCTCCCATGCTCGGCACTTGTAGGTATTCGGAGTTTGCATCGGTTTGGTAAGTCGGGATGACCCCCTAGCCGAAACAGTGCTCTACCCCCTACAGTGATACATGAGGCGCTACCTAAATAGCTTTCGAGGAGAACCAGCTATCTCCGAGCTTGATTAGCCTTTCACTCCGATCCACAGGTCATCCGCTAACTTTTCAACGGTAGTCGGTTCGGTCCTCCAGTCAGTGTTACCTAACCTTCAACCTGCCCATGGATAGATCGCCCGGTTTCGGGTCTATACCCAGCGACTAAAGCGCCCTATTAAGACTCGCTTTCGCTACGCCTCCCCTATTCGGTTAAGCTCGCCACTGAATATAAGTCGCTGACCCATTATACAAAAGGTACGCAGTCACCTAACAAGTAGGCTCCCACTGCTTGTACGCATACGGTTTCAGGTTCTATTTCACTCCCCTCTCCGGGGTTCTTTTCGCCTTTCCCTCACGGTACTGGTTCACTATCGGTCAGTCAGTAGTATTTAGCCTTGGAGGATGGTCCCCCCATGTTCAGACAAAGTTTCTCGTGCTCCGTCCTACTCGATTTCACTGGCAAGAGATTTTCGTGTACGGGGCTATCACCCACTATGGCCGCACTTTCCAGAGCGTTCCACTAATCTCAAACCAGCTTAAGGGCTGGTCCCCGTTCGCTCGCCACTACTAAGGGAATCTCGGTTGATTTCTTTTCCTCAGGGTACTTAGATGTTTCAGTTCCCCTGGTTCGCCTCTTGCACCTATGTATTCAGTACAAGATACTCAGCTTATGCTGAGTGGGTTCCCCCATTCAGAGATCTCTGGATCACAGTCTGTTTGCCGACTCCCCAAAGCTTATCGCAGGCTACCACGTCTTTCATCGCCTCTGACTGCCAAGGCATCCACCGTATGCGCTTCTTCACTTGACCATATAACCCCAAGCAATCTGGTTATACTGTGAAGACGACATTCGCCGAAAATTCGTACGTTGCGCTTTCGCGCAGAACTCACAAATTTTACCTTAGCCTGAATAACCAGCAGTGAAACTGG
>NZ_SOZA01000076.1 GCF_004519305.1 Pseudomonas sp. RIT623
GCCGCATCGGTGATGCCGACGGTCAGGGTATCGCCGTCTTTGAAGACGTCATCGCCCTGGGCCTTGGCCTTGTATTCGGTTTCGGTTTCACCAGCCTTGATCACCACCTTGTCACCGTTGGACAGGGTAACGGTCAGGTCGTGGTCGAGCTTCTGGCTGACTTTGACAGTGAAGGCGGGTTGCTGGTCTTCGGTGACATCGCCTTTGCTGATGATGGTCACGCTAACCTTGTCGCCTTGATTGTCGGTGCCTGGAGTACCGGTGCCAGGTTCGTCGGTGACTTCGGTCTTCACTTCCTCTTTGCCGAGGGTGAGTTTTTCGAAGTTATCCGCGCCGGTGACGCCTTCCAGCTTGTTGGCGATGGTCGGCTGACCGCCGACGAATACATCATCCGGGGCATTGATGGTGATGGTGCCGCTGGCGCTGCCGGCCGGGATGGTGACTTTGGTGCCATCGGTGAGGGTGAAGGTCAGGCCATTGTGGCCGACGACCGACAGGCCTTGGCCGTTGGTCAGGGTCACGGTGTAGGTGATCTGGCCACCCTCGGAGACGGTGGTCTTGTCCGCGGTCAGGGTCGCGACGACTTCGCTGATGGTGTCGGTGATTTGCACGGTGGCATCGCCGCCGAGTTCCAGGTTCTCGAAGGCATGGCCGGGCACGGAGGCATCCGTGATACCGACGGTCAGCGAGTCGCCGTCCTTGAAGACATCATCGCCCTGGGCCTTGGTCTTGTACTCGGCTTCGGTCTGCCCGGCCGGGATGACAACCTTGTCGCCGTTGGACAGGGTCACGGTCAGGTCATAGTCGAGCTTCTGGCTGACTTTGACGGTGAAGGCTGGCTGCTGGTCTTCGGTGACATCGCCTTTGCTGACAATGGTCACGCTGACCTTGTCGCCTTCGTTGCCGGTGCCAGGGGTACCGGTGCCCGGTTCGTCGGTGACTGAGGTCTGCACCTCGTTCTGACCCAGGGTCAGTTTTTCGAAGTTGTCGGCACCGGTGACGCTGGTCAGCTTGTTGCTGATGGTGGCCTGGCCGCCGATGAACACATCGTCCGGGGCAGTGATGATGGCAGTACCGCTGGCGCTGCCGGCCGGGATGGTGACCTTGGTACCGTCGCTCAGGGTGAAGGTAAGACCGTTGTGACCGGTCACCGACAGGCCCTGGCCGTTGGTCAGGGTGACGGTGTAGGTGATCTGGCCGCCTTCGCTGACGGTGGTCTTGTCGGCGCTGAGCGTCGCGACCACTTCACTGATGGTGTCGGTGATCTGCACGCTGGCGTCTGCGCCGAGCTCCAGGTTCTCGAAGGTCTTGCCATCGACGGCGGCATCGGTGATGCCGACAGTCAGGGTATCGCCGTCCTTGAAGACGTCATCGCCTTGCGCCTTGGCCTTGTACTCGGCTTCGGTCTGACCAGCCGGGATGACAACCTTGTCGCCGTTGGACAGGGTGACAGTCAGGTCATGGTCCAGCTTCTGGCTGACCTTGACGGTGAAGGCAGGCTGCTGGTCTTCGGTGACATCGCCCTTGCTGACGATGGTCACGGTGACCTTGTCGCCTTCGTTGCCGGTACCTGGGGTGCCGGTGCCCGGTTCGTCGGTGACTTCGGTTTTGACTTCCTCTTTTCCGAGGGTGAGTTTTTCGAAGTTGTCCGCACCGGTGACGCCTTCCAGCTTGTTGACGATGGTCGGCTGACCGCCGACGAATACGTCATCCGGTGCATTGACGGTGATGGTGCCAGTAGCACTGCCCGCCGGGATGGTCACTTTGGTGCCATCGGTAAGGGTGAAGGTCAGGCCATTGTGGCCGACGACCGACAGGCCCTGGCCATTGGTCAGGGTCACGGTGTAGGTGATCTGGCCACCCTCGGAGACGGTGGTCTTGTCAGCGGTCAGGGTTGCGATGACTTCACTGATGGTGTCGGTGATCTGAACACTGGCGTTGCCGCCGAGCTCCAGGTTCTCGAAGGTCTTGCCATCGACCGCAGCATCGGTGATGCCGACAGTCAGGGTATCGCCGTCTTTGAAGACGTCATCGCCCTGGGCCTTGGCCTTGTATTCGGTCTCGGTTTCACCAGCCTTGATCACTACCTTGTCACCGTTGGACAGAGTAACGGTCAGGTCGTGGTCGAGCTTCTGGCTGACTTTGACGGTGAAGGCGGGTTGCTGGTCTTCGGTGACATCGCCTTTGCTGACGATGGTGACCGAGACTTTATCGCCTTGGTTGTCGGTGCCTGGGGTTCCGGTACCTGGCTCGTCGGTGACTTCGGTTTTGATCTCGTCCTTACCGAGCGTCAGTTTCTCGAAGTTGTCCGCGCCAGTTACACCTTCCAGTTTGTTCACAATCGAAGGCTGGCCGCCGACGAAGACGTCGTCCGGGGCATTGATGGTGATGGTGCCGGTGGCGCTGCCAGCGGGGATGGTCACTTTAGTGCCATCGGTGAGGGTGAAGGTCAGGCCGTTGTGGCCGACGACCGACAGGCCCTGGCCGTTAGTCAAGGTGACGGTGTAGGTGATCTGGCCACCCTCAGCGACGGTGGTCTTGTCCGCAGTCAGGGTCGCGACGACTTCGCTGATGGTGTCAGTGATCTGCACGCTGGCGTTGCCGCCCAGCTCCAGGTTTTCGAAGGACTTGCCATCCACTGCCGCGTCGGTGATGCCAACGGTGAGGGTGTCGCCGTCCTTGAAGACGTCATCGCCCTGGGCTTTGGCCTTGTAT
>NZ_SOZA01000077.1 GCF_004519305.1 Pseudomonas sp. RIT623
GATCAGGTGACGGGCCAGCTGGTTGGCGCGGGCATCCAACTGGGCGTAGCTCAGGCGGGTATCGCCGAACACCAGGGCCTCGGCCTCTGGCGTGCGGTCCACCTGGGCTTCGATCAGTTGCTGGATCGAGCGCTCCAGCGGGTAGTCGACGGCAGTGGCGTTCCACTGCCCGACTATTTGCTCGCGCGCCGCATCATCCAGCAACGACAGCCCGGCAAGCGGCTGTTCGGGATCAGCCAGAATGGCATCCAGCAGGCACTGCCAGGCAGCGGCGAATCGCTCGATGGTCGCCCGCTCGAACAGATCGGTGGCGTAGACCATGCTCGCCGCCAGGCCGGCCTCGGATTCGAAGGTGTTCAGCGCCAGGTCGAACTGGGCCGTGTCGTTGTCCCACTCCAGAGTACGCAACGCCAACGCCCCCAACTGTTGTTCGGCACCCGAGCGCTGCCCTTCGCTCTGGTGGTTGAACATCACCTGGAACAACGGGTTGTGGCTGAGGGTGCGCTGCGGGCGCAGCGCCTCGACCAATTGCTCGTAGGGCAGGTCCTGGTGATCCTGGGCCTGCAATACACGCTGACGCACCTGGGCCAGGAACGCCTTGAACGACTGCCCCGGCTCGATATCGGCCTTCATCACCTGGGTGTTGACGAAGAATCCGATCAGGTGTTCGACCTCCACCCGGCCGCGGTTGGCCACCGGCACGCCGACGCGGATGTCGTCCTGGCCACTGAGCCGGTGCAACAGCGCCTGGAACGACGCCAGCAACAGCATGAACAGCGTCACGCCCTCGCGCTGCGCCAACGCCTTGAGGCGCCGCGCCCGCTCCGGCGCCAACTCGATCGCCAGCCGCGCCCCGGCAAAGCGCTGCTCCGCCGGGCGAGCATGATCCAAAGGCAGTTCCAGCAGCGGCTGCTCGCCGCCCAACAGTTGCTGCCAGTAGCCCAACTGCCGCTCACGCTCGCCCGACTCCATCCACTGGCGCTGCCAGGAGGCGTAGTCGGCGTACTGCACCGGCAAGGGCGGCAACTGCGCTGGCCGACCTTCGCGCAAGCCCTGGTACAACGCCACCAGCTCACGCACCAGGATCTGCAAGGACCAGCCATCGGAAACGCTATGGTGCTGGGTCAATACCAGCACATGGTCATGCTCGTCCAGGCGCACCAGCTTGACCCGCAGCAGCGGGCCTTCGCGTAGGTCGAACAGGCGACGCGCCTCGGCCTCGACCAGACGGCGGATCGCCTGATCGCTGCCGTCGCTCAATTGCTCAAGCTCCAGCTGTATCGGCCACGCCGGCTCGATGACCTGCAACGGCTGTTCGCCACTGTCGTCGAAACGAGTGCGCAAGGTCTCATGGCGCTCGACCAGGGCACTGAAGCTGCGCTCCAGCGCCTCGACATCGAGCTCGCCCTGCAAGCGCAAGGCCATGGGTATGTTGTAGGCGCTGCTCTGCGGATCGAGCTGCCAGAGGAACCATTGCCGCTCCTGGGCATAGGACAGCAGCAACGGCTCCTCGGCATGCCGTTTGAAGATCGGGGCGACGCTGAAGAGATTGATGCCTTTTTGCCTGAGCAGCACCGCCAGCGCCTTGCGTTCCTTTGGCGACAGTTGTCCAACCGCCCCGATCAACTCTTGCACACCCGTACTCCTTACTAAGAAATTAGCTTCTCAAGTTCCGCTCCAGATAGACGTTTGAGGGCCTCCAAGGATTTAGCCAATTCATCCTGAAGGGGTTGCAGCGCGCCGCGCAGGGCCTCGACCCGGGCGCAATAGGCGCGCAGGTCGGCAGTGACGAACAGTTCGCGCAGCGGCACCTCGACCGCCAGCTGCTCGCGAATGCGCGCGCTGACCTGGGTGGCCAGCAGCGAATGGCCGCCCAGTTCGAAGAAACTGTCGTCCATGCCGATCTGCTCGATGCCCAGCACCTGCTGCCAGATCTGCGCGATGCCTTGCTCCAGCTCGCCCTGGGGTGCCACGTAGGCGCGCTGGTGCTGGGTCATGTCCGGCGCCGGCAACGCCTTGCGCTCCAGCTTGCCGTTGGGGCTCACCGGCAACGCCGGCAGGTAGATGAAGTGCGTCGGCACCATGTAGTCCGGCAGTT
>NZ_SOZA01000078.1 GCF_004519305.1 Pseudomonas sp. RIT623
TTTGTCGCCCTGGTTGCCGGTGCCTGGAGTACCCGAGCCCGGCTCGTCGGTGACGGTGGTCTTCACTTCGTTCTGACCCAGGGTCAGTTTTTCGAAGTTGTCGGCGCCGGTGACGTCGGTCAGCTTGTTGCTGATGGTCGGCTGGCCGCCGATGAATACGTCGTCCGGGGCATTGATGGTGATGGTGCCGGTGGCGCTGCCGGCCGGAATGGTCACTTTGGTGCCATCGGTGAGGGTGAAGGTCAGGCCGTTGTGGCCGGTCACCGACAGACCTTGGCCGTTGCTCAAGGTGACGGTGTAGGTGATCTGGCCACCTTCGCTGACCGTGGCCTTGTCGGCCGACAGGGTCGCGACCACTTCACTGACGGTATCGGTGATCTGCACGGTCGCCGCGCCACCGAGCTCGAGGTTCTCGAAGGTCTTGCCGACCACGCTGGCATCGCTGATGCCGACGGTCAGCGGGCCGCCGTCCTTGAACACGTCGTCGCCCTGGGCCTTGGCCTTGTACTCGGTTTCGGTCTGGCCGGCCTTGATCACCACCTTGTCGCCATTGCTCAAGGTGACGGTCAGGTCCTGGTCGAGTTTCTGGCTGACCTTGACGGTGAACGAGGCTTGCTCGGCTTCGTTCACATCGCCGTTGCCGACGATGGTCACGCTGACTTTGTCGCCCTGGTTGCCGGTGCCCGGGGTGCCCGAGCCTGGCTCGTCGGTGACGCCAGTCTTCACTTCGTCCTTGCCGAGGGTCAGTTTCTCGAAGTTGTCGGCACCGGTGACGCCGGTCAGCTTGTTGCTGATGGTGGCCTGGCCACCGATGAATACGTCGTCCGGGGCGGTGATGGTGGCGGTACCGCTGGCGCTGCCGGCCGGGATGGTGACCTTGGTGCCGTCGCTCAAGGTGAAGGTCAGGCCGTTGTGGCCAGTGACCGACAGGCCCTGGCCGTTGGTCAGGGTCACGGTGTAGGTGATCTGGCCGCCTTCGGTCACGGTGGACTTGTCGGCGGTCAGGGTCGCGACCACTTCGCTGACGGTGTCGGTGATCTGCACGGTGGCCTTGCCACCGAGCTCGAGGTTCTCGAAGGTCTTGCCCGGCACGCTGGCATCACTGATGCCGACGGATACCGAACCCGGATCCTTGAACACGTCGTCGCCCTGGGCGGTGGTCTTGTACTCGGCCTCGGTCTGGCCGGCCTTGATTACCACCTTGTCGCCGTTGTCCAGGGTCACGGTCAGGTCTTGCGCCAGTTTCTGGCTGACCTTGATGGTGAAGCTTGGCTGCTGGTCTTCGGTGACGTTGCCATTGCTGACGATGGTGACCGAGACCTTGTCGCCCTGGTTGTCGGTGCCTGGGGTACCCGTGCCCGGCTCGTCGGTGACTTCGGTCTTCACTTCCTCTTTGCCGAGGGTGAGTTTTTCGAAGTTATCCGCGCCAGTGACACCTTCCAGTTTATTGACGATGGTCGGCTGACCGCCGACGAACACATCATCCGGTGCATTGACGGTGATGGTGCCAGTGGCGCTGCCCGCTGGGATGGTCACTTTGGTGCCATCGGTCAGGGTGAAGGTCAGGCCATTGTGGCCGACGACCGACAGGCCCTGGCCGTTGGTCAGAGTCACGGTGTAGGTGATCTGGCCACCCTCAGCGACAGTGGTCTTGTCCGCGGTCAGGGTTGCGATGACTTCACTGATGGTGTCGGTGATCTGGACGCTGGCGTTGCCACCCAGCTCCAGGTTTTCGAAGGTCTTGCCATCCACTGCCGCATCGGTGATGCCGACGGTCAGGGTATCGCCGTCCTTGAAGACGTCATCACCTTGGGCTTTGGCCTTGTACTCGGTTTCGGTTTCACCAGCCTTGATCACCACCTTGTCACCGTTGGACAGAGTAACGGTCAGGTCGTGGTCGAGCTTCTGGCTGACTTTGACAGTGAAGGCCGGCTGCTGGTCTTCAGTGACATCGCCTTTGCTGACGATGGTGACCGAGACTTTGTCGCCCTGGTTATCGGTGCCC
>NZ_SOZA01000008.1 GCF_004519305.1 Pseudomonas sp. RIT623
GGAACCAAAAACCGTGCGCTCCATTCATCCGGCCCCTGCGCTTCGCTCCGGGGTTCCCTCACTCCGGCCTTGCTCCCGGGAGGACCGCGCTGTAGGGCCCATCCTGGGCCCCAGCGCTTGACGGGCATCCATGCCCGTCACCTCCCTGCGCAAGGCCTGCGTTCGGCCTCCTGAAGTCGCGAAGTTACGAGCGGCGCTTGCACTGGCGCAGCTGTCGCTCGCTGGGGTTGGCGCTAGCCTTTTGATCGGCAACGGCAACGGCAACGGCAACGGCAACGGCAACGGCAACGGCAACGGCAACGGCCGCCATCAGCCGTCAGCCTCGTTCCCACATCGATCTGAAACCTTGCGCTTCCTCCACCAGCCAGTCATGCACCGCCCGTGCGCCTGGCTGGTTCAACCCACCCGGCGGGTACAGCAGCACATAGCGCTTGTGGTTGGCGATCGGCACGCCGAACGGCACGATCAAGGCGCCACGCTCGAGCTCGTCGTTGAGCAGCGTGCGCCGGGCGATGGCCACGCCGATGCCGGCAATGGCCGCCTCGATGGTCAGGTGGTTGCGGTTGAACGTATGTCCACGCCGCACGTCCAGCCCGGCGGCACCGATACCGTCGAGGTAAAACTCCCATTCCGCGTACTCCGAGCTGCCGCGCCAGGCAGTGATGTCGTGCAGCAGCGGATAGTGGGCCAGGTCGGCCGGGCCATGCAGCGGCGGGCGGCCACGCAATAGTGCCGGGGAGCAGACCGGGAAGATCTGCTCGTCCAGCAGCGGAGTGGAGAGCATGCCCGGGTAGCTGCCGTCGTTGAGGTCGATGGCCAGGTCGAAGTCCTGCGGATGCAGGGCCTGGTTGCTGTCCTCGGCCACCAGGCGCAGTTCGATGTCCGGGTAGCGCTGCTGGAAGCGCGGCAGGCGCGGCGTCAGCCATTTGGCCAGGAACGAGGGGATCGAGCGCAGGCGCAGGGTACCGCGGATTTCGCCAGCATCCAGGCGCAGCAGTTCGGCTTCGATGCTGCCGTAGGCCTCGGCCACGGTCTGGGCCAGACGCTGCCCCTCGGCCGACAGCTCGACCCCACGGGCACGACGCAGGAACAGGCGAAAGCCCAGGCGCTCCTCGAGCTGGCGCATCTGCTGGCTGACCGCGCCGGGAGTGATGTGCAGTTCCTCGGCGCAGCGGGTGAACGACAGGTGCCGCGCGGCGCAGGAAAACACATGCAGCCAGACGAACACCTGGCCATTGAGCGGCCCTTTCATCGTTTAGTCCTGCTAAAGGCTTGTGTAGGAAGTTTCGTTGGTCAAGCCGACCTGAGCGCGGCAGTATCGCGCAACTTTGTAATACCGTTCAATTTTTTCAGAGAGCCATGGCGTGTTTCTGTTGTGCGTCATGGTCAGGCATTAGCATGGCTATCAGTGTTTTCGACCTTTTCAAGATTGGCATCGGCCCGTCCAGCTCCCACACCGTCGGCCCGATGCGCGCCACCGCGACCTTCGCCCAGGCCCTGCGTGAACAAGGCCTGCTGGCCCAGGTGACGCGGGTCGAGGTGCGCCTGTATGGCTCGCTGTCGGCCACTGGCGTGGGGCATGCCACCGACCGCGCGTGCCTGCTGGGGTTGATGGGCCAGTGGCCCGACCGTATCGACCCGCAGAGCATCGAGCCACGCATCGACCAACTGATGCAGGAAAACTGCCTGCTGCTCGATGGCAGCCATCCAGTCGAATTCCAGTATGCCCGCGACATGCGCCTGCTCGACGAGAATCTGGCCTACCATCCCAATGCCATGACCGTCGAAAGCTTCGCCGGCCAGGCCAGCCTGTTCAGCCAGACCTATTATTCGGTCGGTGGCGGTTTTATTGTCGAGGCTAGCGAGATCGAGGCGCCGCAGGGTGGGGGTGGGCAGGTCGAGCTGCCTTACGAGTTTTCCAGCGGTGCCGAACTGCTGGCCCTGTGCAAGGCCCACAACCTCAGCGTCAGCCAGCTGATGCTGGCCAACGAATGCGCCTGGCGGCCAGAAAGCGAAGTGCGCGAAGGGCTGCTGAAGATCTGGGCGGCGATGGGCGAGTGCGTCAGTAACGGCCTGCGCAACGAGGGCATCCTGCCCGGTGGGCTCAAGGTCAAGCGCCGTGCCGCGCGCCTGCACCGCAGCTTGCAGGAACTGGGCAAGCCCAACGTGATCGGCTCGACCCTCAGCGCCATGGAGTGGGTCAACTTGTTCGCCCTGGCGGTCAATGAAGAGAACGCCGCTGGCGGGCGCATGGTCACCGCGCCCACCAACGGTGCGGCAGGGATCATCCCGGCGGTGCTGCATTACTACATGAAGTTCAATCCCGGTGCCTGCGACGACGACGTGGTGGCGTTCCTGCTGGCCGCCGCCGCGGTGGGCATCCTGTGCAAGAAGAACGCCTCGATTTCCGGTGCCGAAGTCGGTTGCCAGGGCGAGGTCGGTTCGGCCTGCTCGATGGCCGCCGCCGGCTTGGCCGAGGTGCTGGGCGCCACCGCGCCGCAACTGGAGAACGCCGCCGAGATCGCCCTGGAGCACAACCTGGGGCTGACCTGCGACCCGGTCGGTGGCCTGGTGCAGATTCCCTGCATCGAGCGCAACGCGATCGCCGCGGTGAAGGCGATCAATGCCGTGCAGATGGCCCTGCGCGGCGATGGCGAGCACTTCATTTCCCTGGACCGGGTAATCCGCACCATGCGCGACACTGGTGCCGACATGCATGCCAACTACAAGGAAACCTCCCGCGGCGGCCTGGCCGTCGCTTTCGTCGAGTGCTGAAAAACACGCGCTGACTGCATGGGAGCGGCGGTGCGCCGATGCGACTTGCCCGGCGATGGCAAACCCATCGCGGGGCTAGCCTGCTCCCTCGCAGTGCCCCGCAAACCTGAATGAACCTGCAATACCCGCTGTACCTGCGACAAAAACAACTACAAGGCGATACCCATGACTGATGTACAAAGCACCACGCGCATGCGTGCGGATTCTGCTGCCCCGGCTGCGGGCTCGACCACCTGGAACCGTCACGACACCACCTGGGCCCTGGGCCTGTATGGCACGGCCATCGGCGCCGGCACCCTGTTCCTGCCGATCAACGCCGGGGTTGGTGGTTTCTGGCCATTGCTGATCCTGGCACTGCTGGCCTTCCCGATGACCTTCTTCGCCCACCGCGCCCTGACCCGCTTCGTGCTGTCCGGGCGCAAGGGCGGCAACGAAGACATCACCGAGGTGGTCGAAGAGCACTTCGGCACGGGTGCCGGCAAGCTGATCACCTTGCTGTACTTCTTTGCCATCTTCCCGATCTTGCTGGTTTACAGCGTTGCGCTGACCAATACCCTGACCAGCTTCTTCGAGCATCAGTTGCACATCGAGCCGCCGCCCCGGGCCTTGCTCGCGTTGCTGCTGATCTGCGGGCTTATGATCGTGGTGCGCTGTGGCCAGCAGATCATCGTCAAGGCCATGAGCGTGCTGGTCTATCCCTTCGTCGCCTCGCTGCTGTTGCTGGCCCTGAGCCTGATCCCCAACTGGAATGGCGCCTTCTTCGCCCAGGCCAACGAGGGCTTGAGCGCCTCGAAACTGCTGCTGACCCTGTGGCTGGCGATTCCGGTGATGGTGTTCTCGTTCAACCACTCACCGATCATCTCGGCCTTCGCCGTCGACCAGAAGCACCGCTACGGTGGCGATGCCGACCGCAAGAGCGGCCGCACCCTGGCCACCGCCCACGTGATGATGGTGCTGACGGTGATGTTCTTCTGCTTCAGTTGCGTGCTGGCCCTGAGTCCCGGCGACCTGGCCGCGGCCAAGGCGCAGAACATCTCGATTCTGTCGTACCTGGCCAACCACTTCCAGACCCCGGTGATCGCTTTCGTCGCGCCGCTGATCGCCCTGGTGGCGATCACCAAGTCGTTCCTGGGCCACTACATCGGTGCCAGCGAAGGCTTCCAGGGCATGATCGTCAAGAGTCTGCGCGGGCGTGGCAAAGCCTGGCCGGCCAAGCGCCTGGAGCGCGTCACGGCGCTGTTCATGGTGCTGACCTGCTGGGCGGTGGCGACCCTGAACCCGAGCATCCTTGGGCTGATCGAGAGCCTGGGCGGCCCAGTGATCGCCTGCCTGTTGTTCCTGATGCCGATGTACGCCGTGCACCGGGTGCCGGCGCTGCGCCAGTATTCGGGGCGGCTGTCG
Source organism: Pseudomonas sp. RIT623 (assembly GCF_004519305.1). Taxonomy (GTDB): domain Bacteria; phylum Pseudomonadota; class Gammaproteobacteria; order Pseudomonadales; family Pseudomonadaceae; genus Aquipseudomonas. The sequence goes on from NZ_SOZA01000008.1 coordinate 4,177, forward strand.
AATGTGTTCGTGGTGCTGATCGGCCTGATCACGCTGTCGGCGATTTTCTACAGTTTCATCGCCTGAGGCGCTAAAGCATCGCGGGACAAACTCGCCCCGACGTCATGATCCGGACGTGGGGTGAGTTTGTCCCGCGCGGGTTTCACCGCTCAGGCGCTGTGCACCCTCACTTGGCTTTCTGTCGCAGGGCCACGAAGCTGCGGCGCATGTCGCTAGCCCAGCCATCGAGCACCGGTTTGACGTCGTTCAGGGTCAACTGGGTGGTCTTGTTCTCCAGTTCCTTGCCGCTGCCTTTGCGCACCACCTGGGCCACGACCTTCTGGCTGGCAGCGTCGAGGAAAGCCGCTTCCACGGCGATGTCGACTTGCTGGTCGCGGCCACCGGCGGCGGTGTTGACCGCGGCGGCGACCAGTGCGATAGGGATCACTTCATAAGGTTTTAGGCCTTCCGTGCTGGTGGACACGGCGGTGATCGCCGGGCGCACCACGATGGTATTCGGCCCGGGGGTCTTGACCAGGGTCAGCACGCTGCCCAGCTCCCGGCGCATCGCATCGTTGAAGTAGCGGGTGATTTCTTGCAGGGTCTGCGCCGAGATCACGTCGGTGGGCTGGGGCTTGGGATAGAACTGGCTCGGTTCGATGAACACCTTGGTGTACTGGCTGGCCTTCACGTCCGGGTCGATCCAGCGCATCACCGGCGCGCCGGAGACGCTTTCGGCCGGCTTCAGGCGACTGTAGTCCTTGAGAAACCCGGAATAGTCCTTGGGATCGACACGGTTGCTGGAGCAGGCAACCAGGGCCAACAAAGCAGCGCACAGCAGGGTGGTGCGAGGCAGGTGCTTCATGATGACGAGGTCCATGAGGGAAGGGGCCAGAACAACGCTAGCAGGTGGTGGGCCGAAGGCCAGCGTTCGGGTGTCGACGGTTGCCGTTTCCTACTGATCAACCTGATTGAGCTGACTATCCATTCGTCACTGATAGTGGAAAAGTATGCCCTTTACGGGTATGTTTCGAGTGTTGATCATGGATGTCTACAAGCGTAGGGAGTTTGCCCGCTGGCAAGCCAGGGAGTGCTTGCCGGACCACCTGCTCTGCCGGGCAGTTGCAGAAATGCAGAGTGGGTTGTTTGACGCGAGTCTTGGCGGTTTATTGTTCAAGAAGCGCATTGCTGGCCTTTGCAGTGGCAAGCGAGGTGGTTACCGCACGCTACTGTCGGCTCGTATAGGCGATCGATATGTGTTCCTGCATGGATTTGCCAAAAGCGACCTGGCCAATGTCACGCCGGCCGAGCAAAAGGCCCTGCAGTTTACCGGCAAGGTATTTCTGGAATTATCACCCCACGCCCTGGCCAAGGCATTGGGCATTGGGCTGTGGGGTATTGATGGAGGTCCACTGTGACCAGCAAACTCATTGAGTCGTTGCGTGCCGACCTGTCGGCCCTGGAGCAGGCCGGTGCTGTCGGCAAGGTCACGCTGAGGGACTTCGAGGCGATCTGCCCGGCTCCGGTGCGAGCGTTCACTGCCCAGGACATCCGCCACCTGCGTGAAGCCCTTAACTTCAGCCAACCGGTGTTCGCCCTGCACCTGCACACCAGCGCATCGACAGTGCGCAAATGGGAGCAGGGCGAAACACGCCCGGCCGGGCCGGCCTTGAAGCTGCTGAACATCATTGCCGACAAGGGGCTGCAGGCCATTCTTTGACGGTGGGCCGTCAGCCCAGTGTCTCGCGCAAGCGGTACCACAGCATTCCCAGCGCCAGCAGCGGCGAGCGCAGTGCCTTGCCGCCGGGGAAGGTCAGGTGCGGCACCGCGCGGAACACATCGAAGCCATGGCTTTGCTCGGTGGCGATGGCTTCGGCGAGCAGTTTCGCCGTCCAGTGGGTGACGTTCAGGCCATGCCCGGAGTAGCCCTGGGCATAGAACACGTTGGGGTGCTGGCTGAGCCGGCCGACCTGGGGGAAGCGGTTGGCGGTGATGCCGATCATGCCGCCCCACTGGTAGTCCAGACGTACCTCGGCCAGTTGCGGGAACACCTTGAGCACCTTGGGCCGCATGTAGGCGCCGATGTCCTTGGGGTCGCGTCCGGAATAGTGGCAGGCGCCCCCGAACAGCAGGCGGTTGTCGGCGGTCAGGCGGTAGTAGTCCAGGCCCACTTTCTGGTCGCATAGCGCCATGTTCTGCGGGATCAGCGTGCGCGCCAGGCCTTCGGGCAGTGGCTCGGTCGCCACCACGTAGCTGCCCGCCGGCAGCACCTTGCCAGTCAAGCGTGGCTCCAGTTCGTCGAGGTGGGCGTTGCAGCCGAGTACCAGGCTCTGCGCGCGCACCTTGCCGCGGGCGGTGTGCAGGGTGACCGTACTGCCTTGTTCGATGCGCAGTACCGGGCTTTGCTCGAAGATGCGCACCCCCAGGCCATGGGCGGCGTGGGCTTCGCCCTGGACCAGGTCGAGCGGGTGCAGATGGCCCGAGCCCATGTCGACCAGGCCACCGGCGTACAGGTCGCTGGCGACGATCTCGTGCATGCGCTCGGGGCCGACCAGGTGGGTCTCATGCGGATAGTCCAGGTCGGCGAGGTCGCGTTGCTCGTCCTCGAATGCGGCGAACTGGGCAGGAGTGTTGGCCAGCTCGCAGAACCCCCAGCGCAGGTCGCAGTCGATGCCATATTGCGCGATACGGCGGGCGACCAGCGCCACCGAGTCGATGCCGGCCTGCTTGAGGTAACGCACGCCCTCCTGGCCGACGTGCCGGGCAAAGCCCGAGACGTCATGGCCGATGCCGCGGATCAGTTGCCCGCCATTGCGCCCGCTGGCGCCCCAACCGATGCGGCGGGCCTCCAGCAGGATCACCGAGAGGCCGCGCTCGGCCAGCTCCAGGGCGGTGTTGACCCCGGTCAGGCCGCCGCCGACCACGCAGACATCGACCTGCAGGTCCTGGTCCAGCGTGGGGTAGGTCGTGCCCTGACGCGCGCTGGCGGCGTAGTAGGACGCGGTGTGTTCATTCATCTGTGGCATGGGCGGGCTCGGCTCAGCGGTTGGACTTGATCTTGCTCCAGGAGCGGGTCATCTGCCGCAGGATCCCGGGGCTGGGCATGGTCGAGACATACAGCTTGTCCAGCACCTCCTGGGGCGGGTAGATCTCGGGGTTGTCGACCAGCGCCGGGGCCATGTCGGCCTTGGCATCCGGGTTGGCGTTGGCGTAGCCGACCGTGGCGCTGACCTTGGCGATCACCTTCGGTTCGAGCAGATAGTTGATGAAGGCCAAGGCCTGGTCGGCGTTCTTGGCATCCTTGGGGATGGCCAGCAGGTCGAACCACAGGTTGCTGCCCTCCTTGGGAATGCTGTAGGCGACCTTGACGCCGTTGCCGGCTTCCTCGGCGCGATGGCTGGCCTGGAACACGTCGCCGGAGTAGCCGAAGGCCACGCAGACATCGCCGTTGGCCAGGTCCGAGACGTACTTGGAGGAGTGGAAGTAGGTGATGTACGGGCGCAGCTCCAGCAGGCGGGCCTCGGCCTTCTTGTAGTCGTCGGACTTCTCGCTGCGTGGGTCCATGCCCAGGTAGTTGAGCATGGCCGGGAACAGTTCGTCGGGAGAGTCCATGAACGCCACGCCGCACTGCTTGAGCTTCTTCAGGTTGTCCGGCTCGAACAGCACGGCCCAGGAGTCGACCTTGTCGATACCCAGCACGGCCTTGACCTTGTCGACGTTGTAGCCAATGCCGTTGGTACCCCACAGGTAGGGCACGGCGTACTGGTTGCCAGGGTCGTTCTGCTCCAGTTGCTTGAGCAGTTTCGGATCCAGGTGCCGCCAATTCGGCAACTTGCTGCGGTCCAGGGGCAGGAACGCGCCAGCCTGGGCCTGGCGGGCGAGGAAATGGTTGGAGGGCACCACCACGTCGTAGCCGGTGCGCCCGGCCAGCAGCTTGCCCTCCAGGGTCTCGTTGGAGTCGAACACGTCGTAGACCACCTTGATGCCGCTGCTGGCTTGGAAGTCGGCGAGGGTCGTCTCGCCGATATAGTCGGTCCAGTTGTAAACGCTCACCGTCGGCTGGGCCTGGACGCTGGCGCCGAACAGCAGGGCGAAGGTTGCGGGAAGCAGGGCTTGTGGATGACGCATGTCGACACCTCGTTGGTCTTGTTCTGGGTCGTGATGGTTCGGTGTTGGGACGTCGTGGGAGCCGGCTTGCCCCGCGATCGGGTTGAAGGTCTCGTCGCGGGGCAAGCCCGCTCCCACAAGGTGTGTAATTGATCAGACGCTGAGCAGCAGGAACTCCCGCTCCCACGAACTGATCACGCGCTTGAAGTTTTCGTGCTCGGCACGCTTGACCGCCACGTAGCCCTGGACGAATTGCTGGCCCAGGTACTGGCGCACCACCTCGCAGTCCTCCATGTGTTGCAAGGCGTCCTCGATGGTGATCGGCAGGCGCAGGTTGCGCCGCTCGTAGGCGCGACCTTGCACCGGGGCGCTCGGCTCGAGTCGTTCGACCATGCCGATGTAACCGCACAACAGGCTCGCGGCGATGGCCAGGTAGGGGTTGGCGTCGGCGCCCGGCAGGCGGTTTTCCACGCGCATGGCCTCGGGGCTGGAGGTTGGCACGCGCAGCCCGGCGGTGCGGTTTTCCTCGCCCCACTCGACGTTCACCGGCGCCGAAGTGTCGGGCAGGAAGCGGCGGAACGAATTGACGTTCGGCGCGAACATCGGCAGCAGCTTGGGGATGTACTTCTGCAGGCCACCGATGTGGTGCAGGAACAATTCGCTCATGCTGCCGTCTTCGTTGGCGAAGATAGGCTTGCCACTGGCGATGTCGATCACGCTCTGGTGCAGGTGCATGGCGCTGCCCGGTTCGTCGGTGATCGGCTTGGCCATGAAGGTGGCGGCGACATTGTGCTTGAGCGCCGCCTCGCGCATCGTGCGTTTGAATACGGTGATCTGGTCGGCCAGGTCCAGGGCATCGCCGTGGCGGAAGTTGATCTCCATCTGCGCCGGGCCGTCTTCGTGGATCAGCGTATCCAGGTCCAGGCCTTGCAGTTCGCACCAGTCGTAGACGTCTTCGAACAGTGGGTCGAATTCGTTGGCCGCGTCGATGGAGAACGACTGGCGACCACTTTCGGCGCGGCCCGAACGGCCCATTGGCACTTGCAGCGGCAGGTCCGGGTCTTCGCAGCGCTGGGTCAGGTAGAACTCCATCTCCGGCGCGACGATCGGCTGCCAACCCTTGTCGGCGTAAAGCTTGAGCACTTTTTTCAGGACGTTGCGCGGCGACAGCTCGATGGGCTTGCCCTGTTTGTCGAAGGTGTCGTGGATGACGATGGCGGTCGGTTCGATGGCCCAGGGGATCTGGTATACCGCCGTGGGGTCGGGGCGGCAGACCATGTCGATGTCGGCGGCGTCGAGCAGGCTGTAGTAGATGTCGTCATCGACGTAGTCGCCGGTGACGGTCTGCAGCAGCACGCTTTCAGGCAGGCGCATGCCGCGCTCGTGGAGGAACTTGGCGGTCGGGGCGATCTTGCCGCGGGCGATGCCGGTCAGGTCGCTGATCACGCATTCGACTTCGGTGATCCGGTGTTCTTTCAGCCAGGTGGACAGCTGATCGAAGGGGGCGTTCATACAGACCTCTTGGTTGGGTTGTTGTGGTGGGACGCAAGGCGCGCTGTGCCGTGGGGCACTTCCCACAGGTGACGCTGAGGGCTATCTTGGGCGCAGCCCCGCGGGGCGATCTATCCACTTTCTTCGCTGTTTAATGCACCAAAAGAGTGCAATAGGACCGTGCGTGAATACGCCAACCGCCTTGCAGGTCCAGGATTTACGGACCACCGATGTGACCGAGCAGATCCGCGCCACCCCAGGTTGGCAGCAGCAGTACCGGCAGATGTCCCCGGGGCATTTCAACGGGCAGTTGCGCTGGCTCGAGCTGGAGGGCGTGGAGGTCTACGAAGAGCGCCTGAACACCCGGGTCGAGCAGTTTTTCCGGGCGCCGAGTGGTGCCTTGGCGTTCTGCTTCGACCGCAGCGAGAACAGCCTGTACCTGCTCAACGAAGACAGCCGCAATATCTGGATCACCCCGGAGAACTACCAGGAGGTGGCGGTGGTGTTCGAACAGCCGTTCCTGGCCAGCCATGGCCTGGACCTGGAGCGCTTGCGCGGGCTGTTCATGGTGCCGCTGAGCTGCCAGCAGAACGCCCTGTTCGGCAACTGGCTGAGCGCCACGCTGACGCGCCTGGGGCAGGCTGAGCGCCCGCTGGAGGGGCGGGTGCTGGCCGAGCAACTGCTGGAGGACTGCCTGTTCATCCTCGACAACGCCGGCCAGCGCCTGCAAGGCCAGGCCCTGGGGCGGCGCGACGAGGAACGGGCGATCATGCGCCGAGTCAGCGAATGGGCCGCCGATTGCCCGGAGGAAACCCTCAACCTGCTGGAGCTGGCCCGGGTTGCCGGGGTCTCGTTGCGCCAGTTGCAGCAGGCGTTCAAGGCCTTCACCGGCTTGCCGCCGGCGCACTGGCTGCGTTTGCGCAGGCTCAATGGCGCGCGGCGCGATCTGCTGCGCGAAGACGGCGTGACGGTAGCCGAAGTGGCCATGCGTTGGTCGTTCTGGCACCTGGGGCGGTTTTCCGAGAGTTATCGGCAGCTGTTTCGCGAGTTGCCGAGCGAGACGCTGCGACGGCCCCGCGGGTTTTGACGCGCGGGGGGAGCCGGTGCTCGGTCGCATAGGCGCCGAGTATCTAACGGTAGATCCCTCTCAACGCCAACAGCAGATGACGCCAAGCCATTTCTGACGCACACTGCCGAAAAATCCGATGCCTCGTCCCCACGAGACACCGCAGGAGCATGCCAATGGCGCGACCCAACACCTCGACCCCCAACGCCAGCGACCCCCTGCAGCAATCGCGCCTGGTGCGTTTGAAACTGGCCAATGAAGGCGAGCTGCCCTCGGGCATGCTGCGTGACGAGATCGACGCCTCCTGGCGGCGCAGCCTCAGCCATGGTCTGGACTGCCTGCAAGGCGAGCAGGTGGGCCTTGGCACCGACCAGGGCCTGGACCTGCGTACGCTGCTGGAGCACAACCGCCAGCTCATCGATGCCGTCACCCCGGAGCTGGATTACCTGGTCAAGCGCCAGGGCAAGAGCGGCATCGTCATTCTCGGCGATGCCCAGGCCAATGTGCTGGCCATCGAGGGCCAGAAGCAGGTGCTGGCCCGCGAGGGCCTGCGCGACCTGCACCCAGGCAGTTGCTGGAGCGAGGCGCTGCGCGGCACCAACGCCATTGGCACGGCGGTGGTCGAAGGCCAACCGACCCTGATCAACTGCGGCGAGCACTACCTCGACCGGCTCAGCCCGTTCTCCTGCACCTCGGTGCCACTTCGCGACCCGCAAGGCGAGGTGGTCGGCGTGCTCGACGTGACGCGCGAGGGCGTCATGGCCCAGCCCCAGGACAGCCTGTCGACGCTGCTGCTGGCCGCCGGGCAGATCGAGAACCGGTTGTTCGCGCTGCAACAGGCCGAGCACCTGGTGCTGGCCTTCCATAGCCGCCCGCAGTACCTGGCCAGCGCCTGGCAGGGCTTGCTGGCGTTGAGCCTGGACGGCGAGGTGCTGGCCGCCAACGACAATGCCTGCCAACTGCTGCGGACAAGCCGCCAGGCCCTGCTCGGTCAGCATGCCAGTGACCTGCTGGGCGAACGCTCGCCAGCATTCATCGCCCGTCTGTGGCAGGGCGGGGTGAGCAGTGCGCAGACCGCCCGCGGCGAATTCTTCTTCCGTGCCCTGCAACTGCCGCGGCAAACGGCGCTCAAGGGCGCGGTGGCGCCGCCCCGGTCGACGTCGACGGCCAAGGCCCAGGCCCTCGAGGCTCTGGCCGGTGGCGACACGCGTCTGGCCCGGGCCTTGCGCATGGCCCGCCAAGGCCTTGCCAGTGGATTGCCGGTGTTGCTGCTGGGCGAGACCGGCACCGGCAAGGAAGTCACCGCCCGCGCCCTGCACCAGGCCGGGCCGCGCGCCGACAAGCCGTTCGTGGCGGTCAACTGTGCGGCGATCCCCGAAGGTTTGATCGAGTCGGAACTGTTCGGCTATCGCGACGGCGCCTTCACCGGGGCGCGGCGGGGCGGCATGGTCGGGCGGTTGCTGCAGGCCCATGGTGGTACGTTGTTCCTCGACGAGATCGGCGACATGCCACTGGCCCTGCAGGCCCGCCTGTTGCGTGTGCTGCAGGAGCGCCGGGTCGCGCCGCTGGGCGCCGGTGACGAACAAGACATCGACGTCGCGCTGATCTGCGCCACCCACCGCGACCTCAAGCGCCTGGTGGCCGAGCAGCGTTTTCGCGAAGACCTGTACTACCGGGTCAACGGTGTATCACTGCGCCTGCCGGCCTTGCGCGAACGCGAGGACCTGGCGGCGATCGTCCGGGGCTTGCTGGATAAGTCTGGCGGCCGTGGCGTGAGCCTCGACCCGCCATTGACCGCGTTGCTCGACGGTTTCGACTGGCCAGGCAACATCCGCCAGTTGGAGATGGTCCTACGCACCGCCCTGGCCATGCGCGAGGTCGATGAACAGGTGCTGACCCTCGGTCACCTCACCGATTGCCTGCTCGACGAGCTGGCCAGTGAGGCGGCGCCCTCCGGCAGCCTGCGCGACAACGAAATGGAGTTGATCCGCGCCGCCCTGGCCCGGCACCAGGGCAATGTCTCGGCCGCCGCCGGGGCCCTGGGCATCAGCCGGGCGACGCTGTACCGCAAGCTCAAGCAGCTGCCCGGCTGAGCCACCGGGCGCCTGCTCTCGTGTGGTGCGCCAGCAAGGCTGGCGCCTACAGGTGCACTTGAGGTCGGGCCGTCAGAGCTTCATCATCACCGCCTTGAGCTCGGTGTAATGCTCTATCGCCGCCGCGCCCATTTCCCGACCCACGCCGGACATCTTGTAGCCGCCGAACGGCAGCGCCGGGTCCAGGGCGCTGTGGCAGTTGACCCACACCGAACCAGACTTGATCCGCGGGATCATGCGGTGCACCGCCGCCAGGTCGTTGGACCAGATGCTCGCGCCCAGGCCATAGGGGTTGTCGTTGGCCAGGCGCACCACTTCGTCGAGGTCATCGAACGGCATGGCCACCAGCACCGGCCCGAAGATCTCCTCCTGCACCAGGCGGTGGCGCTGATCGACATCCACCAGCACCGTGGGCTTGACGAAGTAGCCCGGGCCGAAGCCTTCGCCGCCGCAGGCCAGGGTCGCGCCCAGTTCGCGGCCCAGGTTGATGTAGCCGGTGACCCGGTCCTGCTGCTTGGCCGAGATCAGCGGGCCCATCTGCACCGAAGGGTCCAGGCCGTTACCCAGTTTCATGCCATTGGCGATGCCGGCGATGTCGGCCACCACGTTGTCGAAGTGCTTGCGGTGCACGTACAGGCGCGAGCCCGCGCAGCACACCTGGCCCTGATTGAAGAAGATCGCCATGGCGGCGCCGGCGGCGGCTTCCTGCAGGTTGGCATCGGGCATGACGATGGTCGGCGACTTTCCGCCCAGCTCGAGGGTGACACGGGTCATGTTGTCCATGGCCGCCTTGCCGATCAGCTTGCCGACCTCGGTGGAGCCGGTGAAGGTCAGCTTGTCCACGCCGGGGTGGCGGCTGAGGGCCGCGCCGGCGTTCAGGCCAGTGCCGGTGACCACGTTGAGTACCCCAGTCGGGTAGCCGGCTTCATCCACCAGCTCGGCGAGCTTGAGTACGCTCAACGGGGTTTCGTCGGCGGGCTTGAGGACCATGGTGCAGCCGGTGGCCAGGGCCGGGCCGAGTTTCCAGCAGGCCAGCAGCAGCGGGAAGTTCCAGGCGACGATGGCGCCGACCACGCCCACGGCTTCGCGGCGGACGAAGGCGTGGAAGTCGCCTTCGGGCATCAGTGGCATGGAAGGCTCGACCGTGCTGCCTTCGATCTTGGTGGCCCAGCCGGCCATGTAGCGCAGGAAGTCGATGGCCAATTGCACATCCATCACCTTGGCCACCACGGCGCTCTTGCCGTTGTTCAGGCACTCCAGTTCGGCGAGCTGCTGGGCATCGCGCTCCATCAGGTCGGCCAGGCGCCACAGCAGGTTCTGCCGTTCGCGGGGGCGCATGCGGCTCCACGCCGAGTCGTCGAAGGCCTGGCGCGCGGCCTGTACCGCGCGGTCCACGTCCTGGGCCTGGGCCGAGGGCACTTCACCAAGCACTTCCCCGGTGGCCGGGTTGCGGAAGGTCATGGTCTGGCCACTTGCGGCATCCTGCCACTCGGCGCCGATACGCATCTTCAGCTTGCGCGCCAGGAAGGCGCGGGTAGCGGGGAGGATCGGCAGTTCGGTATTCATGGGACGGTGCCTCTTGGCTTTTGGGGGTGGCCAGGGCTTTGGCAAGGGGCGTGCCAAGGGCTGTGGTGTTGCGATGGGGCCCGGCGCTAAAGGGTTTGGTCCTGGGTGGCGCGGGCTGGGGTTGGCGCGGGGTGTCGCAGAATGAGACGGAGTGAGACAGGGGCTTGGGGTTTGCGTGATGGCTGACAGGTGTTCGACGACGCAGATGCAGCGCCTATCAAGCCGAGCGCTGCCCGCGCGGCACTCGGCTTGATAGGCGACACAAGGTGCTCGCCGAGCGCTAGCTGCCGCTGGCTTCAGGCTGGCGCCAGGGCCCCGTGCAGGAACAACTGCTCGAGGGTCTGGGCGGTGTTGGCGCTGGCGGCTCGGCCGCGGCGTTCGGCATCGACCATGCCGTAGATCATGGTCATGAACATCTCGGTGAATACCGCCGCGCTGATATCGATGCGCAGCACGCCCAGTTGCTGGGCGCGCAGGAAGAAGGCGTCCATGGCCTGGGTATAGGCCAGCCAGCGCTGGTCCTCGGCGTCATTGAGCAGGGTGTCGGGGCGATACTGAAACATTAGAAACACCAGCATCTCCCGATGCTTGAGGTGTTCGGCGATCAGGTGACGAATACCGTTGAGCGGCTCGGCCTGGGTCAAGTCAGCTTCCTGGATGACATGGTTGAGTACTTGTTCGCCATGGTCTTCGAGCATGCTCACCAGCTTTTCCCGGGTGCCGCAGAAGCGGTGCAGGGTGGCCTTGCTGACACCAGCGGTTTCTGCCAGTTCCTTCAGGGTGGCGCGGGGGTGGACCACGATGGCGTGGGCCAGCGCCTTGAGCAGGCGTTCTTCTTGGAGGGTGATACGCATGGGTGGCCTCGAGTCGATGTCTGGCTATGCCAAAGAAGATCAAGTGTGCCATATGAGACTAAAAAGACTCAAATTTACTGATGCGTCTTGCCGGCGAACCGCTGGTTCGCCGGCAAGCTGGCTGCTACTGGATCAGTGAGGGGCGCGTGGGATGGTCTTGAGCAGGTCTTCCGGGCTTATGTGCCCGACCACCTGGGCTACCGCGCTGCCGGGGGTCGGCAAGTCGATGATGTGGCTTTTCATCTTGCCGATCACATGCATCTCGCACGGTTTGCAGTCGAACTTCAGGGTCAGCACTTCGTCGCCCTGGATCAGTTGCATCGGCGCTACCTTGGTGCGCACCCCGGTGACGCCCTTGGCCTGCTTGGGGCACAGGTTGAACGAGAAGCGCAGGCAGTGCTTGGTGATCATCACCGGCACTTCGCCGTGCTCCTCGTGGGCTTCGTACGCCGCGTCGATCAGTTGCACGCCGTGGCGATGGTAGAAGTCGCGGGCCTTCTGGTTGTAGACGTTGGCCAGGAACGACAGGTGCGACTCCGGGTACACCGGCGGTGGCGTGGTTTCGGCCTTGCGCGAGCCGCGTGGGTGGGCCTGGACGCGGGCCTGGGTCAGTGCCTCGATGGCTTCGCGGCGCAGGGCCTTGAGCTGCGAGTTGGGGATGAAGTACGCCTGTGGCGCATCCAGCTCGATGGCGTTGGCGTGGTACATCGTGGTACCCAGCTGGCCGAGCAGATCATGCAGTTGCTCCAACGCCTGCTGTGGCTTGTTGGCCGCGCCGAATGGGCCGTCCAGCGCTACTTGCACGCTGATGCCTTCCTCACTGCCTAGGGTCAGCAGCAAGCGCTGTTCGCGTAGCACCGCGTGCCATTGGACGCCGACACGGCGCTCGGACGAGGTGCGCTGCAGGGCCTGCTGCCAGTTGTGGTCGAGGTTGCGCGACAGCGGGTGGTTCGGCCGCAGCTTGTCCAGGCCCTGAGGCATTTCGTTGGGTTCGACGCGGTAGCGGTAGCGCTTCTGGCCGTCCTCCTCGGACTCGCTCTTGAGCTCGGCGATGTTCGCGCGAAAACCTACGACTTCGCGCTTGACCAGCACGTTCAAGCCGTCACCGTTGGTCAGCGGCACCTCGGTGACCACTTGCAGGTCGCGCTTGCCGACTTTTTCCACCACGCCCACCGGCAAACCAGTGAAGGTCGGCGAGTCGAAGGCGCCGATGTCGACTTTGCGGTCGGTGACGAAATAGTCGGTGCTGCCGCGGTGGAAGGTCTTGTCCGGGTCGGGCAGGAAGAAGTGCTCGGTGCGCCCGCTGGAAGCGCGAGCCAGTTCCGGGCGGCCTTCGAGAATGGCGTCGAGTTCCTTGCGGTAGTGGGCGGTGATGTTCTTCACATAACCCATGTCCTTGTAGCGGCCCTCGATCTTGAACGAGCGCACGCCAGCATCGACCAGGTCGGCCAGGTTGGCGGTCTGGTTGTTGTCCTTCATCGACAGCAGGTGTTTTTCGAAGGCGACCACGCGGCCCTGGTCGTCCTTGAGGGTGTAAGGCAGGCGGCAGGCCTGGGAGCAGTCGCCACGGTTGGCGCTGCGCCCGGTCTGGGCGTGGGAGATGTTGCACTGGCCGGAGAAAGCCACGCACAGCGCGCCATGGATGAAGAACTCGATGGCCGCGTCGGTTTCGCTAGCGATGGCGCGAATCTGCTGCAGGTTCAGTTCACGGGCCAGCACCAGCTGGGAAAAACCGGCCTGGTCGAGGAACTTGGCCCGCTCCAGGGTGCGGATGTCGGTCTGGGTGCTGGCATGCAGCTCGATTGGCGGGATGTCCAGCTCCATCACCCCCAGGTCCTGGACGATCAGCGCGTCGACGCCGGCGTCGTACAGCTGGTGAATAAGCTGGCGCGCGGGTTCCAGTTCGTTGTCGTGGAGGATGGTGTTGATGGTGGTGAACACCCGGGCGTGATAGCGCCGGGCGAACTCGACCAGGCCGGCGATGTCGCTGACATCGTTGCAGGCGTTGTGGCGCGCGCCGAAGCTCGGGCCGCCGATGTAGATGGCGTCAGCGCCGTGCAGGATCGCCTCGCGGGCGATGCTCACGTCACGGGCAGGGCTGAGCAGTTCCAGGTGGTGCTTTGGAAGGGACATGTCGTTATAGGTCGGGCTTCACGGTGAGGCGGGCATTGTAGCTTGCACAGTGGCGTTTTTCACGCGTATCGACGGACTGCTGGGATCAGGCTTCCTGACACAGCCATACGTCGAATATCATAATGACATCGCTCCGATTTTTAGAGTATTTATAGAGGGATGGAACGTATCTATGATGTTGATCCATTTATATATACATGAGCACAAGGCTATTCGCAGGTTGAATGTGCCAATAAATGGGAGATTTGCTTGCAGGGTGTCGCCAAGGGAGGCAATTGAAGTTGAGGAGTGCGCAGCTTCATGGGATTTTTATAATGGTTACGCCTGTTCGGCAATAATTGGTGTCAATGGTTCTGGCAAGTCAACGGTTTTGGACTTCATATCAGCCTTCGACAAGGACAGTGAATCAGTCTTGTTGGCGATTTTTTTTGATGCGAAAACGGATACTTATAATTTTTGCTATGCCAATAGCACTCCTGAATTATTTGGTGATGTGCGCGCAGATAAGAAGTTCAGGCAGGTGCTGAAGGTTGAAAGATTTTTTGCGCATAACAACGTTCAGGTTGTATCGATTAACACGTTACCGCCGGCGTCGGCGTTTCTTGCTGGCGTTTCGGAGGCTAAAGAAAAGGCATACATTAAAAATCTTATTTCAGGCGAGGTGCTAAAGAGCGAGGGTAGAAAGAAGAAGTACTTTGATCAGATTTTTAGCTACTTGCGTAACTATCCGTATGCCGAGCGTCTGGATGAACCCTGTTTTGGATTCTCGTTTCCAGGAGCGCCGCAGGGTATGTGGGATAAGTTGTACGCGGTGTTGGACAGAGAGAGATTTGAACAGGCCGCGGTGAGCGATGTCATGAGGTTGAATACGATCAGTTTTGAGTTGGAAGACTGTACGGCCCATGAGGTTTTTCATTGTTTGGTGCGCACAAACATTCCCTCAATTTTGAACCTTATCTCGAAACGTGCCTTTGGCGTCTCGGCATCTTTTGATCTGTTGGCAATAGCGTTTTTTAAATATTATGTCTCGCCGCAGGGTGAAGCCATACACCACAAGGTAGAGCTTGCGGTTCGCGAAGTGCTTAGGGATATGCGGTTGGCGGATGAAAAATTAGCAGCGCAAGGCGCTATCGATGAGCTGGAAAATAATCTTCTGGAACAGTTGTGGTCGATATGGGACAGTTACCAGGCACTGGTCGAAGTCATTCTTTATCAGTGTTATGATGGCGAGCACCTGAACCTCAAGCAGGTCAAGGTTGAAGATTATGGAACCATCACTTCGTTGATTGATGCGATTAATAAGTTGCCTCGAAACCTATCGGCAGGCATCACCTGGGGGTGGCAAGGCGTCAGCAGTGGCGAATTAGCCAAAATGCATATATTTTCACAGTTGTACGGATACTTGGAACGGGCGGCTTCCAGTGCGCGCCCCATCATTCTTATCGACGAAGCGGATCTTTATCTGCATCCTGAGTGGCAGAGAACATTTTTAAGCGATATGCTCCGGATGTTTGGTTTGATCGAGGCGTACAAGCCAGGTTTCAAGCCGCAGTTGGTGATATCTACACACTCTCCAATCATAGTCAGCGATTTTTTGGCGCGTGATATAACTTCAATTAATCGTGACGAGTTTGGTGGTTTTACGCTCGGTAAATCATCAGGTTTCGGATGCAGTGTGGTCGATATTTATATGCAAGACATGCACCTGAGCTCCACCTTTGGCGAGCACGCTCGGAGAAGGTTAACCCATCTTATTGAAGCGGCAAAAAACAACTCGCTTTCGGAAAAAGATCGAGAACTGATTGCAGAGGTGTCAAGTGAGACTGTGAAGGGTTTTTTATTAAGCTATGATAAAAATCAATAAGAAATATCCTACATCATTTGTGCAGTCTTATGTCGACTTTGCGGTTCGAGAGGTCGTGTTGCCGCAGCTGCGTCTGTTGGTCAAGGATGAACCATACGCCCTCCAGAAGCGCGTATTGACGTATTTCAGTACTGCGGCGCTTACCTCTATTGTTCTGGCCCCTGCCGATAAACTTGAAAAGTTGATCTTCGACGTGTCGGAGGCTTTCCCTGAACTACTGGAGTACTATTGCCCGGCTTTGTTGCTTGAGTCGGTGGACCTTGTAAGCCTGCCAGATTCTGAGGGCCTCCCATCTGGGCAGAAACGATTGGAGTACTGGGTTCAAGAAGCGATCGTTCAACTGGAAGGCATCAAGAAATCTCGACCGTTTCGCTACGTGGAGAGTTTGATCGAATTTCTACGATCGGATGTGGCACCTAATAAAAAGCGTCGTATGTTGCAGCGCCTGAGCGCCGCAAGGCAGGGGCGCTATAAGTTGTCAGTGAAAGAAAAAGCAATGTTTCCAGGCTGGGTAAAGAATTTTTGGACATGCTTTGACTTTGAACAGGTCTCAGCCGCGTTTGGCTTGAGCTTGTGCGAGTATCTTGAATTGGCTATCTGCCCCTATTGCGCGGTGGAAGAAATCGGTATTTACAAGGCGGTATCGAGTCGTCCTGATCTTGACCATTTTTATCCTCGCTCTCGTTTCCCTTATCTTGCTGTTTCGCTGTATAACTTGATTCCCTCTGGGGTTGTATGCAATCAGAAAAGTAAAAAAAACCACCCCATGCTTATGCATGCACATCCTCATGTGCAGAGTATGGATGATGAAGCACTATTCTTGTTTGACTATCTAGATAATGGTAGTTCCATTCTGTCATTGAATATTCGCTTGAGGTCGCAGAGTTCGCCCTGTAAAAATAACAATATAGAACGGTTCAGATTGGCACGAATTTATGAGCAGAGTGCGACGCTGAGCGCTTGGTTCTCGAGTGTTTTTGAATTGAAGGGGGTGCTTGCGCAGTTAGGTATGGAATTCTCGGATGATGACGTAAAGAAGCTGCCGTTTTTAAAAAATGAACTCACAAAAACCTCGAACCTGGTGGTCGCTCAGCAGTTTAAGGTTGAAGCGGTTAATCGGATTTTTGACACATCTTTCCAGACGTTGCAGCAAGACGTGTAGTCAGCTACTAAAAACAGACGCTTGGGCTCTTGAATCCTTCAAGAATAAACAAGAGCCCAACGCAGCTCAGCCCTTGGCCGCCATCGCCGTCACTTCCACGCGCATCCCTTCGAACGCCAGCGCAGCCACGCCTACGGCCGCGCGTACCGGCCATGGCTTGCTGAAGAAGCGCTGATAGACCTCGTTGAACGCGGCGCGGTCGGCCATGTCGGTGAGGTAGATGGTCAGGTGCAGCACCCGGTCCATCGAGCTGCCGGCGCGCTCCAGGGCGACTTTCAGCGCCTGCAGGGTGCATTCGCACTGGGTGGTGATGTCGCCGAGTTCCAGGCTGCCGTCGGCGCGCACCGGGATCTGGGTACTGACCAGGATGCCGTTGTACTCGGCGACGTCCGAGGAAATCGAGTCGGTGTCCGGGTCGGGGGTGTAGATGATGTCGTTATTGGCCATGGGGGCTCGCCTTGCAACCGAAGGAAAGCGCCAAGCCTACTTGAGCGCGCCGGGCAGGTCGAGGCGGGTGCTGGTCGCGGGCATTTGAAATGCACGGCCAGGCCCGGCAGAATCGCGCCCCGACCCGGCCGTAGGCGCCGGGGCCAGGTTGTGAGAGAGGCAGCAGTTGAACCAACACAGATTGTCCGCGCGCCTTGAGCGCGTGGCGGCCCATGTACCGGCGGGCGCGCGCCTGGCCGATATCGGCTCGGACCACGGCTACCTGCCGGTGGCGCTGGTGCGCCGTGGGGCGATCAGCGCCGCGGTGGCCGGCGAGGTGGCATTGACGCCGTTTCTTTCGGCGCAGCGCACCGTGCGTGAGAACGGCCTCCAGGCGCAGGTCAGCGTGCGTCACGCCGATGGCCTGGCGGCGATCGCGGCGCAGGATGGCATCACCGCGGTCAGTGTCTGCGGCATGGGCGGCGAGACCATCCGCGCCATCCTCGAGGCGGGCAAGGCGTATCTCAGCGGCCAGGAGCGCCTGATCCTGCAGCCCAACGGCGGCGAGCAGGCGCTGCGTCAGTGGTTGATGGATAACGGCTATCGGATCTTGGTCGAGGAAGTGCTGCGCGAGAACCGTTTCGACTACGAGATCATCGTTGCCGAACGCAGCGAGGCGGTGAGCTATAGCGCCGAGCAGCTGTATTTCGGCCCGTTGCTGATGGCGGCGCGCAGCCCGGCGTTCCTGGTGAAATGGCGGCGCATGCTGCGCCAGAAGCAGCAGACCCTGGAAAACTTCGCCCGGGCACGGCAGGCGGTACCGGAGGAGAAAGTACGTGAGATGACCCAGCAGGCCCGCTGGATCAG
The DNA here is from genome assembly GCF_004519305.1 of Pseudomonas sp. RIT623. GTDB lineage: Bacteria > Pseudomonadota > Gammaproteobacteria > Pseudomonadales > Pseudomonadaceae > Aquipseudomonas. The sequence continues at coordinate 21,785 of NZ_SOZA01000008.1, forward strand.
CGAGCTGCTGGGCTGATTGCTGCGCGCGACACCCCGCTAACCATAGGAACCAGGCTGGCCGGCGCCTAAGGCGATCACCGCGGATTCGCCAGTGCCGCCGGCACCTTGAGCACCAGCAAGCCTCCCAGCATGATCGCCACCGCCAGCACCTGCAGGGCCAGCCCCGGGCTGCCGGCGGTATCGCGCATCCAACCGATCAGGTAAGGCGCCAGGAACGCCGCGATGCTGCCGAACGAACTGATCATGGCAATCCCGGTGGCCTGGGCAGCGCCCGCCAGGAACGCCGGCGGCAGTTGCCAGAACATCGGCAGAGCCGCGCTGGCGCCCATGCCGGCGACCACCAGCCCAGCCATCACCAGCACCGGGCTAGCTGGCACCAGGCCCGCCAGGGCGATGCCGGCGGCGGCCATCAGCAGCGGCACGCACAGGTGCCAACGACGTTCAGCCAGGCGATCGGACGAGCGCCCGCAGGCCAGCATGAACAGGCAGCCGGCCAGGTAGGGCATGGCACTGAGCAGGCCGACCTGGCCGTCGCTGCCGATACCGGCGCCATGGATCAGGCTGGGCATCCAGAACGCCAGGGTGTTGACCGCCAGCATCACCGCGAAATACACCGCCACCAGCAACCACACATGGGCATCGCTGAACAGCCCGCGCCAGGACGTGACCGGTTTGCGGCGCTGCTCGCCGGCCATTTCCGTGCGCAGGGCATGCTTTTGCGCGGTGCTCAGCCAGCTCACCTGCTCGAAGCTGTCCGGCAGGGCCTTGAGCACCAACAGGCCCAGCAGGACCACCGGCAAGCCCTCGATCAAGAACATCCACTGCCAGCCGCGCAGCGCGCCGTGGTCATGGAAGGCCTGGAGGATAGCGCCGGACAGCGGCCCGCCGAGCACCCCGGCCAGCGGCACGGCGATGGCGAACAGCGCGGTCACCTGGGCCCGGCGTCGGGCCGGGTACCAGCGGTTGAGCACCACCAGGATGCCGGGGAAGAAGCCCGCTTCGGCCACCCCCAGCAAAAAACGCAGGGCATAGAACCCGGTGGCGCCCTCGACGCTCATCATGGCGCTGGACAGCAGCCCCCAGGTGATCATCAGCGTGGCGATCCAGCGGCGCGGCCCGACCCGTTCCAGGGCCAGGTTGCTGGGCACGCCGAATAGCGCGTAGGCGATGAAGAACAGCCCGGCGCCAAAGCCGTAGACCGTGTCGGAAAAGCCCAGGTCGGCGCTCATCTGCATCTTGGCGAAGCCGATGTTGATGCGGTCCAGGTGGGCGAACAGGTAGCACACCAGCAATAGCGGCATCAGCCGCCAGGTAACACGGGCATGGGCGCTGGACGAGGCGAGCGCGCGGGGCGCGGCGGAGGTATCGGTCGGGTTCATGGTCCGGGCTGTTCTTGTTGTTGTCCCGGAAGATCATGCGGTGCGGCGAGGGCAGGGCAAATGCACTTTCAGCACGTTGGCTGGTATTTTTCCCGCGGCTCACTGCTGCGAGCAGTTGCCCATTTCGCGGTAGTCGACTTCGCGGGTCTGGCCCTGGCGGTCGATGTAGACCATGTGCGCGGTGCCGAGCTGGCAACTGGCGGCGTTGCTCGCCGGGGTGATCGAGATGACCTTGGCCACGTCGAGCGGCATGCCGTATTCGTAGGTTTGCGCTTCGGTGGCGGCAAAGGCGCCGAACGAAGCCAGCGAAGTGCAAAGGGCGATGAAGGCGAGTGAAGATTTCATGAGCAGCTCCTGTTTATGAAACATGCCTCATGATCCATTCATTTACGTTTCACAATAAATGGGCTATCCCGTGATAGATTCATGCCCATTATGTATGAATGAGGCATCAGCTCATGGATATGCTGCATGCAATGCGCACATTCGCCCGGGTCGTGGAATGCGGCAGCTTCGCGGCGGCGGCCACGGCCCTGGACATCTCGGCGGCGCAGGTGTCACGGATCGTTGCCGAACTGGAGAACCAGTTGCAGACCCGCCTGCTGCATCGCACCACCCGACGCCTGCGCATGAGCGAGGCGGGCGAGCGCTTCCTGGAACGTGCCCGGCAGATCATGTTGCTCACCGAAGAAGCCATGGACGAGGCCCGTGGTGCCCACCTGACTCCGCGTGGGCGCTTGCGCATCCATTGCACCCACGGCCTGGGGTTGTTGATGATGCCCCTGGTGGCGCGCTACAACGCGACCTGCCCGGAAGTGGTCATGGAGCTGACCCTGTCCCAGCGCAACCCCGACCCGCTGGCCGAAGGGCATGATGTGGTGATCGCCATCGGCCAGGGCCTGCCGGACTCGCAACTGATCGCCATCCCCTTGGGCAGCATCCACAGCATTCTGTGCGCCTCGCCTGACTACCTCGAGCGCCAGGGCGTGCCACGGCGCCCTGAAGACCTGCACGGGCATGTCTGCCTGCGCACGGTCGACCCGTTGTTCGAGGAGGACTGGTCGTTCGAAGGTAACCCGCAGGAGTGCGTGATCGTGCCGCAGGACACCTTCCTGACCAACGTCGCCGACGCGATGCTCAAGGCCACGGAGCTGGGCATGGGGATCGGGCTGCTGCCTTATTATTCGGCGAGCCTGGCGATGGAAGAAGGCCGCCTGCTGCGTTTGTTGGCCCCGCATCGGCTGCGCCAGCGCGAGATCTATGCGATCTACCCGTCGCGGCATTACCTGGATGCCAAGGTGCGCACCTGGCTGGATTATCTCAAGGCACAGTTGCCGTTGCTGTTCGCCGAGCACGAGCGGGTGGTGGAGCAGGCGCGGTATTGGCGTTGAACGGCCTGATTGGCGGCCCTGCCGGCAGGCGCCAACCTTGCTGGCGAATCACGCGCCCCGGTGCCTGGCACCGAGGGCGCCGCTGGTTCGCCGGCAAGGCCAGCTCCTACGGCAATTGCCTCAAACCTTAACGGCTGTCCTGGTCCTCGGCGGTACCTCCCGATGCCCCAGCGCCACTGCCGGTTGCCTCGCCGGTGCTATTGGAGCCGCCAGCGGCCCCGTCGGCGGCATCCGCACCGCTGCCGGTATCGTTGCTGTCATTGCTCCGGCCGCCGCCGGGAGCGTTCACGCTGCCATCCTCGCCGGCAGTCTTGCCCTTGGGCTGATCCCCCGATGAATGTTCACTGTGGCTGGAACCACCGTGCATGTCGGTGGCGGCGAAGCTGGCGGTCGAGGCCAGGCCCATGGCCAGGGCCAGCAGGACGGCGAGGGGGCGGTTACGGACCATGATGCGTCTCCTGTCGGATGAACTGTCATGGCTTTGGCCGTCGATGCGGCGCCGGGGTGCCGGCGGCGCGACGACCGGTCATGAGCAGGGCCGCGCAGCGGCCCTTGGCGGGCTCAGCCGAGGTCGGCCTGAGCGCTCGGGGGCGCGGCCTGCATCGCATCCAGGGTCGGATGTTCTTGGGCCGCGTGCATCAGGTCCTCGGTGACCCGCAGTTCGGCACCGGTCGGCGAGAAGGTCGCCGTCGGCGCGAACGGCGCCGGGTGTTCCGGGGCCGGGCGTTTGCCACGGCGCCACAGGAAGAACCCGACCATGGCCAGGTTGATCACCGCGAAGGCCCAGAACAGCCCGACCTCGCCGTAGGAGGTCATCATTGGCGAAATGGCCAGCGGCGCCAGTGCCGAACCCAGTGAGTTGATCAGCAGCAGGCCCTGGATCATCGGGACCAGCGCATCGGCCGGGGCGCGATCGGCGGCGCTGCTGACCGCCACCGGGTACAGCGCGAACACGCCGCCGCCGAGCAGGAACAGCAGGGCCGGCAGCAGCACGGTGTCGGTCGGCAGCAGCACGATCAGCAGCGACAGCACGGTACACAGCGCCGCCAGGGCGATCAGCACGGTCTGCCGGTCCTTGCGGTCGGACCAGCGGCCCACCGGGTATTGCAACAGCATGGCGCCGAGGATCACCCAGGCCATCATCCCGCCGACCTCACCCACATCCATGCCGATGCGCTGCAAGTACAGCGGCAGCAGGGTGTAGATCGCGGCAATGGCCACGCCGGAGCCAAAGCAGCCGACCAGCCCGGTCGGCGCCACGCCCAACAGTTGGCGCGGCTTGAGCGGCTCGACCTGGTCCAGCAGCGGCGATACCCGCGGCAGGATCACGATCGGCAGCACCGACAGCGTGGCCAGCATACCGGCGAGCATGAACGGCGCGGTATCGCCCAGCCGGGTGATCTCGCCGAGGCCGGCCTGGGCGATCACTCCGGCGCCGTAGAAGGCGATCATGTACAGCGCCAGCAGGCGACCGCGGATCTTGGCGTCGCCGGCCAGCAGCAACCAGCTCTCGATGACCAGGAACACGCCGACTGCGGCCCAGCCGTTGATCAGGCGCAGCACCGACCACCAGATGGTGTCGTAGAACAGCCCCTGCAGCAGGATGGTCGCACCGATCAACGCGGCGAAGCTGCTGTAGGCGCGGATATGGCCGATGCGCAGGATCAACCGGTCGTTGAACACCGCGCCCAGGGTCAGGCCGATGAAGTAGGTCGAGGAGACGATACCGATGGTGGTTGCCGATTCGCCGGCGGCGCCCAGGCGCAGAGTGGTCAGGGACGACAGGAAGCCATTGCCCAGGGCAATGATGAACAAGCCGAGCAGGGGGGCCAGCGCCATCGCCAGCAAACGCGCAGACATACGTACCTCAAGTTGGAACACGCGGATGTACGCCGTGTCGGCGTGCGAGCGCTGCGCTTGGGCAGGAGGCGCAAGGCCGGGGGCGACGGGAAAAGGAGGCGGGATTTTACGGTGTGTGGCGGATTTGCCAAGGGGGAGGTGCCTGCGACGAGAGGCCGCAGCGGTGTTTGTCCTGGCATTTACAGCGCCTGGGGCACCGAGCGCCGCCCGCACGGACGGCACTCGGTGCCCCAGATGCAGCCTGATTTGCGGCAAACACCCCTATTTCAATTGACCAGCAACCGCTCATGCACCCAGCCCTGTTCGGTCAGCACCATGCCGCGGGTTTCCTCCAAGGGTTGGCCAGCGCTGGCCACCGCCTGGCCAAGCCCGGCGATGCCCGCCTGCACCGCGCGATCGGCGGCCCAGCTCGGCAGGTCGGTCACCCGGTAGCTATAGGTGACCTGTGCCTGGGTGCGTCCCTGGCGCTCGCTGGGTTCACTGAAGCCCTTGATGGCGGTGACCTCGGCCTTGCCAAAGCACAACCCACCCAGGCTGCCAGCCTTGTTCCGGCGCACCTAGGGCTTGTAGTAGCGGCGGCCCTCGTCGGTGAGCTCGTAGGCATAGTAGATATCGGTGCGCGCCGGTTGCCAAAGGCGCTCGGGCACTTCGGTGCGGCTGATCTCGCGTTCGCTGACCACACCGACCTGGGCCAGCGCATGCAGGGCCTGGTTGGTTCCCTCGACATCGAAGTCGCGGGTGCGGGTAGGAAAAGCGCTGATCACGAAACAGTAGGGGTACTGGGTATCGAGGTAGGCCTGGGCGGCCTGGCGCAGGTCGGCTTCGTTGGGCTGCTGGCCCTCCGAGCAGCCGGCCAAGGTGGCCAGCAGTGCCAGCACTATGAGCTTCCTGTCCATCGTAAGGCTTCCTTGAATGTACGACGCCAGGATTAAAACCCGTGCCCCAGAGCCCCCGCAATCATGGCAAGACGACATATCGGCGAGGTTGTGCGGCGCTTGGCAAAGAACGCTGGCGTCGCGACTGCTGCTTGCCCGGCAATTTGCCTGTGCTCATCCATACTCTTCTGATCCGCCCCGGTTGCACCGGGGCCCGTCAACGAGGAGCAGGCGATGACCAAGGCCGGGGGCAGCAAACGCAAGCGCGACAACGGGTCGGAAAAGCTCGGACGCAAGCCCTACGAGGCGCAGCTCAAACGCCTGCACGTGGAGCTGGTCAAACTCCAGCAGTGGGTGTTGGCTAAGCGCCTTAAGGTATGCATCGTCTTCGAGGGCCGCGACGGTGCCGGCAAGGGCGGGACGATCAAGGCCATCACCGAACGGGTCAGCCCGCGGGTGTTCCGCGTGGTGGCGCTGCCAGCGCCCACCGAGCGGGAAAAGACCCAGATGTACGCCCAGCGCTACCTGACCCACCTGCCGGCCGCCGGCGAGGTGGTGATCTTCGACCGCAGCTGGTACAACCGCGCCGGGGTCGAGCGGGTGATGGGTTTTTGCAGCGACGAGCAGGCGCGCAAGTTCCTCACCGTGGTGCCGATGTTCGAGCGGATGATGGTCGAATCGGGGATCATCCTCATCAAGTATTGGCTCGAAGTCAGCGCCGAGGAGCAGACCCGGCGCCTGCAGGACCGTATCAACGACGGACGCAAGCTGTGGAAGCTGTCACCCATGGACGTCAAGTCCTATACCCGCTGGGACGACTACACCCGCGCCCGCGACGACATGTTCGCCGCCTCCGATTCATCCTGGGCCCCCTGGTACATGGCGCGCTCGGAAGACAAGCGCAAGGCGCGGCTGAACATCATCAACCATCTGTTGCAGCAGATCCCCTACAAGGACCTGCGCGGCGAACACAGAGTGGTGCTGCCCAAGCGCGGCAAGATCGGTAAATACAAGGCCCAGCCTTATCCGTTCAAGATGGTTGCCGAGTGCTTTTGACTCCGGAGGGCAGCATGCACGACAGCACTTTCAGGCCCGCTGTCGATGCGGCAGGTGGGAGCGCTGGTTGCCCGGCCTGCGGGCGCTGGCGATCCGTTCACGGCCATCATCCTGGTCAGTGCCATGGCCCTGGTGTCGGGGCTTACCTGCGTCGCGGTCGGTGCTGCTGCGCCAGGGCTTCATCACCGAACTTCTGTGCAAGCCGATCTGCTAAGGCTTTATGAACGGCATAGTCCTGACCGTGCTGAGCAGCCAAACGTCGAAGTTGTTCGGTATCCTGCATCGATGTCACCTTCGCCGACCTGCGAGTGGAGCTTAAGCGAGCCCTGCGCGGCGCGGGTGTCGAGTTGCGCATTGCCGATTTTACTGGACAATGCCCCCTTCTGTTTGATCGCAAGGATCAAAGCCCCCGAGTAAGTTGTATCAACGAGGATAACGATGCTGACCGCAATATTGCATGGGAAGGCAGGGCGAGTGGGGCTGGATGGACAATCGTTGAGCTGGCGCGAAGTATTCCGCCGACGTGAGGATTTGCTCAGCGCCGTTTTGTTCGGGCGAATGCCGTACTTGTCAGATCAGGCTCAAGCACATTTCGCCACTTTGCTATTGGGGCAGGAAATCGCCCAGGCATTGGGTCCCCTGGAGGATATCGCGTTCTGGCCGAAGTTGGGCAAGGAGGGAGCTGGATTCGTTGAACCGGATGTCGTCATCGAGTACACCCAGCACAGGATTCTGGTCGAAGTGAAACCACCGGCAGGAGGAAAACAGTCACTCGCTCAATGGCGTGTCGAGCTGCAGGCTCTGTATTTACAGGATGACGACTCCAAGCAAACGGTGCTGCTCGCACTAGGGAACAATCCTGCTCGATGGAAACAGTGGGTCGCGACCTTGCAGAGCGAATACGCTGATCGCCAGCTGCGCGTGGTATGTCGGGAGTGGAAGGCGCTGCATAAGGATCTGGTGGCGCACAGCACTCGGTCCCAGGGCCGGGATGCGAGGGTGTATGACGAGTGGCTCCAGGCATTTCGCCTGTTCGGCATGAGCGTCGAGGCCTTGCCCTTCAGAGACTTGCTTGCTCCGGCGCTCAGGCTTGGCGATCTACATTGCGCACTAGATGCTCTGCGATGTTGGCCGGCGTGCCTGGATGGGCGCGGCATGGGGGTGGATATTCGCATAACGGCAGTCACAACGGATGAGGGCATGCAACCGTGACAATCACTCAAAATGAGGCAGCCGCGCTGGTCAGACAAGTTCAAGGCGCCCACCGATTGCTGGCGGGCTATTATGGTCGGCTGCTGATGACGCTGGACAGTTTGGCGGCCAAGTTTGGTGCCAATTTCTGGTATTGGAATCCGATTGATTTTGATCGTCCATGCCGCTCGTATACGTCACCTACAAGTAAATGGTCATGGGATTTTCTGCCCTTGCTCAACGCCAACCTGGTCTATACCCGCACTGACGATATCCAGCAGGTCGCGATCCAGTTCAGGGTGTTGACGGACCCATCGTTGCTCAAGGAAAACCGTCGTGGCAACAACCAGCCCGATCCAGTTTCTCTGGCAACATCGACACCGTTGCTGCGGATCTACGCCTACAGGTTAAAGGACGGCTCGCCGCAAGCGATCAAAGATGCCTGGGATGATATGTCTTACCCTAAGAGCGAACCCCTAGAAGTCTGCGAGCTGTCGGAGCATGTCAGTTGCATCTGGTGGGAAAGTGACCTGGGTGATTTCATCGTATCCACCCAGGACACACTCTTGAAACTCACATCGTTCATTGCGCAGCCGCAAATACATGACGGACAGGATGGCTGAACCTCGCGTCTTGCCACACCGGGCACAAAGTTAGGCGATAAGCGCTAACGAGCAGTGATCGTGACGGCCAAGGACTATCATCGTTCGCGGGTATCGATACTCACCACCACCGACATCCCCGGCCTCAGGTGCCGGGCATCGGCCTGGTCGGCGTCGACGGTGATGCGCACCGGAATGCGCTGGGCGATCTTGACGAAGTTGCCGGTGGCGTTGTCGCCTTGCAGCAGGGCGAACTCGGAACCTGTGGCTGGCGAGATCTGCTGCACATGACCGCGTAGCTTGAGATGGTTGAGCGCATCGACGGTGAAGGTCGCCGCCTGGCCGATGCGCACGTTGGCCATCTGTGTCTCCTTCATGTTGGCGATCACCCACAGGGTGTCGGGCACCAGCGCCATCAACTGCGCGCCTGGGTTGACGTAGGCGCCCAGGCGAGTGCCGATCTGGCCGAGCTGGCCGTCGCGCGGGGCCTTGACCCGAGTGTTGTCGAGGTCGATGCGGGCCAGCTCCACGGCAGCCTTGGCGTTCTCCACCGAAGCCTCCAGGGCGGCGCGATTGACGATCACCGTTTCGCGGTCCTGGCGGGCGATCTCCAGCGCCGCCTTGGCCTGGGCCAGGCTGGCGATGGCGGCGGCCTGGCTGGCGCGGCTGAGGTCGAGTTCGCGGCGCGACACCGAGCCGTCGCTGACCAGCGCCTGGTTGCGCTGCAAGTCGGCGCGGGCCTTGTCGGCCTGAGCGGCTGCGTCGGTTATTGCCGCCTGGCGCTGGGCGATGGTGGCCTCGGCGCTATTGCGTTGCTGCAGGTTGTTGGCCAGCGCCGCCTGCTGCTGCTTGAGCTGGGCAATGGCCTGGGCCAGGCGCTGGGTGTAGATGCGGTCATCCAGGCGCACCAGTAGGTCGCCTTGCTTGACGAACTGGAAGTCGTGCACCGGCACCTCGACGATATAGCCCCCCAACTGCGGGCCGATGATCGTCACCTGGCCGCGTACCAGGGCATTCTCGGTGCTTTCGACGGCACTGCTGAACGGTGGCAGGCGCCAGGCATAGAGCACCAGCAGGATGCCAGCCAGGGCCACGGCAGCGAAGCTCAGCGACGACAGCAGGCGTACCCGCCGGGTGCGCGCCGGGCTGCTTGGCTCGCTGGGTGGCGAGCTGCCCTCTGGGGTTTCGGCGATGGCGGTTGTGGTGGTCGTTGGCGTTTCCTGGGTCATCGGGTCGGGGCACCACTGGTGGAGTTGAGGTAGCGCAGGTACAGGCTGCGGATGAAGATCCAGATCATGGTCAGGATAGCGATCACGCCGATCAGCATGAACACATCGTTGTAGGCCAGCACGTTGGCCTCGCGGGTTGCCGCGTTGGCCAGCAGGCGCATGCCCACCTCGTTGCGCAGCGCCGGGTCGACGATGACCCCGGCATAGCTGGCGCCGCCGCCCTGGATTCGCGCGCCGACCAGGGGTTCGAGGCTGCTGAGCTGCTCGACCAGGGTGCTGGAATGGAACTTCTCGCGCAGGGTCTGGAAGGTGCCCAGCAGCGCCGAGCCGATCAGCCCGCCGAGGTTGTTGCAGATACCGAACAGCACCGAAAAACTCACCAGGTTGCGCGGGTTGGCGCGCACATGGCTGATACCCAGGGCCATCGATGGGCCGAAGAAGAAAGTACTGCCGAAGGCCAGCAGGAATTGGCTCAGGTACATCTGCGCAGGGCGGGTGAGGTTGCTCGAGCTGCTGTCCATGAAGGCGCCAGTGGCCATCGCCGCCAGCGAGATGAACAGCGGCAGCACCAGGTGGGCGGGGTTGATGGTCAGGGCGCTGCTGGCCAGCCCGGCGATAGCGCCCAGCAGCATGATCGCGTAGAGCGTGCGCATCTGTTCGCTACTCATGTTCAGCGCCTGCAGAAAACCCACCGCGCCGGTGGATTGCTCGGAGGTGACCATGCGGATCAGGATCACGCACAGGGCCAGGCGGATAATCGCGCCGCTGCCCAGCCAGCGCGTCATCAACAGGGGGTTGCTGCGGTTATGCTCGATGGCCAGCCCCGAGAAGATCAGGGCGATGGCCGCCGCCAGTGCCACGCCGATCCACGGCGCATCCAGCCACCAGTCGATGCGCCCGAGCGACAGCGCCGCGCAGAGCAGGGCGGTACCGCTGGCCATCAGCGTGAAGGTGAGGAAATCCAGCGGCTCGAAGGTCTTGAAGCGGTCGCCCGGTGGCAGCTTGAGCAGCAGCACGCAACCCAGCGCCGCCAGCGCCAGGCCCAGTTCGAACAGGTACAGCCCGCGCCATTCGGCGATCTGCAGCAGATCCTCGGAGAAGATCCGCGCCAACGGCACCGCCAGCTGGGAGGCGCCCAGGCCCAACACCATGGCCTTGAGCCGCCACTGGGCGGGGAAGGCCTGGATCATGTAGTACAACCCCAGCGAGCTGAGCGCGGCGCCGACCATGCCGTGGGCGGCGCGCACGGCGATGGCCGAGTTGAGGTCGTTGACGAACAGGTGGGCGAAGGTGACCAGGGCATAGAGCACCAGGAACACCTCGGTGAAGGCGCGCAGGCCGAACTCCTGGCGAAACTTCACCAGCAGCAGGTTCATCGACACGTTGGTCATCACGAAGGCGGCCGGCAGCCAGGCCATCTCGGCGCTGGTGGCGCCCAGGGCGCCTTGCAGGAACGGCAGGTTGGCCACCACCAACGCGTTGCCCAGGCCACCGGTGATGGCCACCAGCAGGCCGACCACGCCGAAGGCCAGGCGCTTGGCCGGTGCGTGCAGGGGCGTGGAAGGCGAACCGGGCAGGCTGGGCTTTTCGTGGGGCAGCCACTGGCGAGGGGCGAATTTATCCATCGGGTTGTCCGTTACCGCAGGTCAGCTGACTTTACGTGAGAGGCGGGGCCTTGGAAACCGCAGCTCACAGGGTGAGCGACAGGCGCATGGCGCAGCGGTTCTGCAGGCCGTGGGCGAGTTCCGCGGCGAGCACGGCTGAAAGGCGCGCGTCGAGTTGCCGGGCGGGTAGCGAGACGAAACCATAGCGCTGGTAGAACGGGGCGTTCCAGGGCACCTCGGCGAAGGTGGTCAGGGTCAGGCAGCGCTGGCCGTGCTGGCGGGCGTATGCGCCGGCCTGGTCGAGCAAGCGCCGCCCCAGCCCATGGCCCTGGGCCTCGAGGCGCACCGACAGCTCGTCGATGTGCAGGGCGTCGCCTGCGACCGTCGCGCAGAGAAAACCCACCGGGGTGTCCAGTTCATCCACCGCGACCCAACTGCTGGCGGCGCTGACATACGCCAGGTGGTCGCTTTCAGCCATGACGGCGCTGTCGGCCAGCCAGGCCAGGGTCGGCAGTTGCCGGAAGGCCTGGGCGGCCGAACGCTCGAGGGCGGGCAGCAGGGCTACGTCGCGGGTGAGGGTGGGACGAATGCGCATGGTAAAGGCCTGGTTGTGAGACTTGGGGGGTAGGAGCCAGCTTGCTGGCGAACCAGGCCACAGGGTGAATGGCGCCGGCAAGGCCGGCTCCTACAAAGGGCCGAGTGTGCCAGATCCTCGTGCAAGGGTGTTGCAATGTAATTGTTATAACGTAACATCCAGGCTCTTCCTTTTGCCCAGGACCGCCCCCGTGATCCGCAAGAACCCCTCCGGCCATCTCCCTGAAATCGCCGAGTCGGCCTACATCGACCACACCGCCATCATCTGCGGCAAGGTGATTATCCATGCCAACGTGTTCGTCGGCCCCTACGCAGTGATCCGCGCCGATGAGGTGGACGCCAGTGGCGACATGCAGCCGATCGTCATCGGCGCCAACTCCAACATCCAGGATGGCGTGGTGATCCATTCCAAGTCCGGCGCCGCGGTGCGCATCGGCCAGTACAGCTCCATTGCCCATCGCTCCATCGTGCATGGCCCCTGCGAGGTGGGCGACCGGGTGTTCATCGGCTTCAACAGCGTGCTGTTCAACTGCAAGGTCGGCGACGGCAGCGTGGTGCGGCACAACTCGGTGGTCGACGGCCGGGACCTGCCGCCGCGCTTCTACGTGCCGCCCACCGAGCACATCGGCCCGCACACCGACCTGACCAGCTACCCGCCGGTCAGCGTATCGGCTGCGGAGTTCTCCGAGGACGTGGCGCGCACCAACATCGACCTGGTCCAGGGCTACAAGGCCCTGCAGAACGAGTTCTGACGATGAACAACTTGTTGGTGCGCAACGCCCGGTTGGTCAATGAGGGGCGCGAATTCGAAGCCGACCTGCTGGTGCGCAATGGCCGCATCGAGCGGATCGCCGGTAGCCTCGGCAACGTCCAGGCGGCGTTGGAGCTCGATGCCGCAGGGGCCTGGCTGTTGCCGGGGATGATCGACGACCAGGTGCATTTTCGTGAGCCGGGCGCGCCGCACAAAGGCAGCATCGCCAGCGAGTCGCGGGCGGCGGTGGCAGGTGGCATCACCAGTTTCATGGACATGCCCAACACCCAGCCCGCGACCCTGACCCTAGAGGCTCTGGCCGACAAGCAGCGGCGCGCGGCCGCCGGCTCAAGGGCCAACTACGGTTTCCACTTCGGCGTCAGCCACGACAACCTCGACACCATCGCCGCCCTCGACCCCTGCGTAGTGGCCGGGATCAAGGTGTTCATGGGCGCCTCCACCGGCAACCTGCTGGTGGACGACCCGCAGGTGCTGGAGAAGCTGTTCATCTATGCGCCGACCATTGTCCTGGCTCATTGCGAGCACACCCCGAGCATCCTCGAAAACGAGGGTTGGTGGCGCAGCCGCCACGGCGAGTTCATTCCGCCGGCGGCGCACCCATTGATCCGCGACGCCGAGGTTTGCTACCGCTCATCCAGCCTGGCGGTGGAGCTGGCCCGGCGCTTCGGCACGCGCCTGCACGTGCTGCACCTGACCACCGCGCGCGAGCTTGGGTTGTTCCAACCGGGGCCTGTGGCCGGCAAACACATCACCGCCGAAGTGTGCCTGCATCACCTGCTGTTCGACGACAGCGACTACGCCACCCTTGGGCATCTGCTCAAGTGCAACCCGGCAGTCAAGACCGGCAGCGACCGCGATGCCCTGCGTCGGGCGTTGGCCTGCGACCTGATCGACGTGATCGGCACCGACCATGCGCCGCACACTCTGGAGGAAAAGCGCCGGGTCTACACCCGTGCCCCGGCCGGACTGCCGCTGGTGCAGCATGCGCTGCCGGCAGCGCTTGAGTTGGTCAGTGAGGGGGTGTTGAGCATGCCCCAGGTGGTGCGCAAGACCAGTCACGCGGTGGCCGAGCTGTTCGCCATTCGCGAGCGGGGTTTTCTGCGCGAGGGTTACTGGGCCGACTTCGCCCTGGTCGAGCGCCTGACCACGCCGCGTCCGGCAGCCGACGACCCGGTGCTGGCGCGCTGCGGCTGGACTCCATTCCAGCAGCGCAGCTTCCACCACGTAGTGCGCAGCACGGTGGTGTCGGGGCAACTGGCCTGGCACCTGGGACGGGTGCGCGATCAGTGCCAGGGCCTGCCATTGCTGTTCGACCGCTGACAGCGTGGGGCTGCGTCGCAGCCCTGTGGGAGCGGGCTTGCCCCGCGAAAAGGCGCTTGGCGCCTGGCTTTTGGGATGTTTTCCATGACTGAAGAACAACTGCTGCAACAACCCGCCACCGCCTACATGAACGAACCGCAGCGCCAGTACTTTCGCAACCTGCTGCTGGCCCAGCGCGCAGCCTTGCAGGTACGTATCGAGCAAGATTTCCGTGCCTTGCGCGAACAGGAGGTGCACAGCGACCCTGCCGACATCGGCAGCGCCGAGCAAGAGCGGCATTGGCAACTGCGCACCCTGGAGCGGGAAAAGAAGCTGCTGGACAAGCTCGACCAGGCGCTGGAGCGCCTGGCCCGAGGGGACTACGGCTGGTGCGCCGAGACCGGCGAGCCGATCGGTCTGCGCCGCCTGTTGCTGCGACCCACCGCCACCCTGTGCATCGAGGCCAAGGAGCGCCAGGAGTTGCGCGAGCGGCATGTGCGCGATGACGTCTAGTCGCTGTTCAGACCCTGGACCTGGAGCTGCCAGCGCACCGAGCTGACGCCTTTCTCCAGGCTTACCCGGCCGACCAGGCGCTCCAGCTGGGTCGGCGCCTGCGGCGTGCCGAGCAGTTCGGCGCGCACTTCCAGGCGCGCAGGGTCGGCCAGGTCCTCGCTGTGCAGCGACTGTAGGCGTAGCCCTGGGTCGCTCAGGCTGTGCAGCATCAGGCTGCGCACCTGGATCTCGTCTTCGGAGCGGCAAACGATGCGCACTTCAAAGCGCTGCTCCACCTCGCTGGCCGGCAGCACTTCCTGGCGGTCCAGGCGCTGGGCCAGGTCGCGCAGCAGGATATTCGCGCACAGCACCACCAGGCTGCCCAGGCTGGCCTCGAGCAGCAGGCCGAGGCTGCACAGTACGCCGATCGCGGCGGTGCACCAGAGAGTGGCGGCGGTGTTCAGGCCGCGCACGTTGAAGCCGTCGCGCATGATCACGCCGCCGCCAAGAAAACCGATGCCCGACACCACATAGGCGGCGATGCGCGAGGCATCGGTGGGGGCCATGCCCGGCACCGCCTGGGTCATCAGCACGAACAGGCAGGCGCCGGTGCTGACCAGCGCGTTGGTGCGCAGGCCGGTCAGGCGTTGGCGCAGTTGACGCTCGGCGCCGATCAGCGCGCCGAGCAGCAGGGCCACGCTGACGCGCAGCAGAAAGACTTTCCAATCCATAGCGAACCTCGTTCCACGGGTGAATACCCGTTCAGGCGCCGGTCCAAAGGCGGCGCGATTGAAAGCAACGAATGCGCAGGACCACCGACCCGGCCCGTCAGCGGGCAAGGTATGAGGAAACAGGGGGAAGAACCGGCCGCCAAGGGCCGGGGAACCACCGTCTACCGTGTGCGGCAAGACAGTGGCAGGGACGCTGCCGGACTAGCTCGCCGTGTGGGCCTGTCGCAATCGACTGGGGCTACTGTCCAATGCAGGGGTCTCCTGTGAGGGGATGCTTGAGTGCGCGGCGGACCATACGCCTCGACCTGCTCGGGGTCAAGGCGTGGCGCATGACGATTGTGTTACGCCAGGCGCTGGCAGACGTAGGCCTGGGTCTGGTAGGGGAAGGCGATGCTGTCACGGCCCTTGAGGTCCGGGTGGCTATCGATCAAGGCCTGCAACTGGCCCATGACCTTGTCTTGTTCGGCCTGGGGCAGGGCGGCGATGAAGCTCACCGAGCGCAGGCGTTCGAGAATCACCGTTTGCGGGCTGCCGACGTGGGCGTGGGGCAGGGTGGTCAACTGCGGTGCACTGAACCAGCGGCCATCGAAGGCGTCGCGCCAGCGCCCGGTATGGAAACGGGGTGTGTCACCTTCGTAGGGGGTGATGATCGCGGTGATGCGCGCCACCCAGTCCACCGACTCGTCGCGCACGTTCCACACCAGGCCCAGGCGGCCACCGGAGGCCAGCACCCGGTGCATCTCGGCCAGGGCGGCGCTGTCGGCGAACCAGTGAAAGGCCTGGGCGCACACCACCACCTGCTGGCTGGCGTCGGCCACCGGGATGTGCTGGGCGGTACCGTCGAGCACCGGCACCTGCGCCAGGTGTTCGGTGAACTGCCCGCGCATCGCCGCCACCGGCTCGACGGCCGTCAACCGCGGCGCAAGGGTACTGAGCAGACGGGTGAACTTGCCGGTGCCGGCGCCCAGGTCCAGCACCGCTGTGCCGTTGGCAATGCCCAAGGTGTGGCGCAGCCAGTCCTGCAAGGCGGCGGGATAGTCCGGCCGGCCTTGCTCGTAGTTGCCCGAGTAGCGGGTGTAGCCGGTGCTGGCTGCTGCGTGTACATCCTTCATGGAAAACCCCTCCGAATGACCTGCCGGCAATGTTACCCTTGCGGCTTTCGTTGCCAACCCCCGGATCGTCTGATGTTGTTCAATCTCGCCGTGCTGTTCGGCACCCTGGTGGCCATGGAGGGCGTCGGCACGCTGGCCCACAAGTACGTCATGCATGGCTGGGGCTGGTGGTTGCACCGTTCGCACCATGAGCCGCAGCTGGGCATGCTGGAGACCAACGACCTGTACCTGGTTGCCCTGGGCCTTGTCGCCTTGGCCCTGGTGGCGCTGGGCAAGGCCGGGCATGCGCCGCTGCAGTGGGTCGGCGCAGGGGTGGCAGGGTATGGCGTGGCCTATGTGCTGGCCCACGATGGTTTTTTCCACCGGCACTGGCCGCGGGCGCCGAAACCGGTCAATCGCTACCTCAAGCGCCTGTACCGTGCGCACCGCCTGCACCATGCGGTGAAGGGGCGCCAGGGCTGCGTGTCGTTCGGGTTCTTCTATGCGCCGCCGCTGCGCGTGCTGAAGCGGCAGTTGAAGCAGCGGCGCGGCTGAGGCGCACGGTTACCGGAGGCGGGCCTGGTTCGCCAGCAAGGTTGGCGTCTAGGGTGCCGGTGGCAGTGGGGCGACCACTTCCGCGGCGCGCTGCCCGCGGCTGACCCACCAGCCGAACCCCGCCGCGGTGAAGAACATGATCAAGCTGTAGATTGCCGCCGGCACCGCCATGGTGGCGTTGTTCAGCAGCGAAGGGCTAAGCGCCAGGGCGATGGCCAGGGTGCCGTTGTGGATGCCGATCTCCATGCCGATGGCAATCGCCTGGCGCTTGGGAATGCGCAACAGCCGTGGCAGCCAGTAGCCCACCCCCAGGCTGAGCAGGTTGAACAGCAACGCTGCGCCGCCAACGATCGGCGCGTACTCGACCACCGTCTGCCAGTCCTTGGCCAGCGCCAGGACAATGGTGAAGGCCAGGAACAGCGCCGCCACCAGTTTCATGGGTTTCTCCATGCGCGCGGCGAAGCCCGGTGCCCAGTGCCGTATCAGCATGCCCAGCGCCACTGGCAACAGGACGATGGCGAACACCTGCATGACCTTGGCAAATTGCAGCGGGATGGCCTGGTCGGAGGCCATGAACCAGGTCAGCGACAGGTTCACCAACAACGGCATGGTGAGGATGGCGATCAGCGAGTTGACCGCGGTCAGGGTGATGTTCAGCGCCACATCGCCATGGGCCAGGTGGCTGAACAGGTTGGCGGTGGTGCCGCCCGGCGAGGCGGCCAGCAGCATAAGGCCCACCGCCAGCGCCGATTCCAGGCCAAAACCGTTGGCAATCAGAAAGCACACCAGCGGCAGCAGCAGGATCTGGCACGCCAGGCCGACTACCACCGGCTTGGGGTACTTCACTACCCGGGCGAAGTCGGCCAGGGTCAGCGACAGGCCCAGGCCAAGCATGATGATGCCCAGGGCCAGGGGCAGGATGGCGGTCAGCAGGGGCGAGGCGGTCATGGGCGGGTTCTCGGGCGAAGGATTTTTCGAGTGTAGGCGGCGCCTGAACGATAGCTAATTGCAATGCGCGAGCTTTGGTAACCGTTTATTACCAAGGCTGTGCGCCCGCGTCGCGTTGCGGTCAGGCGCCTGGCGCAGTAGCATTCGCGCTTTTGCCGAGGATTCGCCCGTCATGCCGTTCCAGCAAGGTCTGCTTGCCACCCCGGTGCCGGCCCATGCCCGCCACCTGTTTTTTGCCCTGGATTCGCACGAGGCCCTGCCAGGGGTACTCGACCAGTTGATCACCCAGGTCGACGGCCAGAATCTGATCCTCGCTATCGGCGCGCCCCTGGTCAAAGCCTTGGGCCGTGAAGTGCCGGGGCTGCGCAGTTTCCCGCAACTGGACGCGGTGGTGGAGAACCCGGCGACCCAGCACGCCCTGTGGCTGTGGCTGCGCGGTGACGAGCGCGGCGAGCTGTTCCTGCGCGCCGAAGCCTTGCGCCAGTTGCTGGCCCCGGCGTTGCGCCTGGTCGATAGCGTCGACGGCTTCCTGCATCGCGGTGGCCACGACCTGACCGGTTATGAAGACGGCACCGAGAACCCGGTGGACGAAGACGCCGTGGCCGCCGCCATCGTGCCTGGCGATATGCCGGGCCTGGCCGGCTCCAGCTTCGCCGCTTTCCAGCTGTGGAAGCATGACCTGAACTACTTCAAGTCGCTGCCTCAGGCCGAGCAGGACAACATCATCGGTCGCCGCCTGAGCGACAACGAAGAGCTCGACGACGCGCCGGCATCGGCCCATGTCAAGCGTACCGCCCAGGAGAGCTTCGAGCCCGAGGCGTTCGTGGTACGCCGTTCGCTGGCCTGGGCCGACGAGCGCGGCGCGGGCCTGGCATTCGTTGCCCTGGGCTTCTCGCTGGACGCCTTCGAAGTGCAGCTGCGGCGCATGAGCGGGCTGGAAGATGGCGTGATCGACGGCTTGTACCGCTTCAGCCGGCCGTTGAGCGGCGGCTACTACTGGTGCCCGCCACTGGCTGCTGAAGGCGCCGACCTGAGCTTGCTGCTGGGCTGAATCCAGCAATGGCCTGCGCTGGAGCCAAGCATCGCCTTGCCTGGTGCGCGGCGCCCTAGGCTTTGTATGAAAAGTCTTGAGACGGAGGTCAGGCAAGGCGAAAACAGCCGAGCAAGCGCAGTGTACTGGAGTACATGAGCATTGCGAGGCTGTTTTCAACGCAGCATGAACGAGTATCAAGGCTTTTCGTACAGAGCCTAGAACGGCACCGCCACCGTCAGCTGGCTATACAGGTTAGTGCCACTACCCACCTGATTGCCGCCATTGCTCTGATCCTTGCGCGGCTTGAACAGCCCCAGCAGTGGGGTGACGATCAGGTGCGGGGTCACCGCCCATTCCACATACAGGTCCAGCTCCTGGGCATCCAGGTTCAGGTGGTCGCGGCTGCGCACGGTATTGAAGTCGAAGTACAGCGCGCCGAGGGTGACATCGTCCCGCGGCGTGGCCTTGAGGCCGACATGGTGGATGCCGCTGTTGGTGTTGAAGGGGCCGGCGTAGTTGCCGGCCACCTCGCCCTGGATCCAGGTGCCGTAGCCGCTGGACAACCCGGTGAACAGCAAGTCCCAGCCCGCAGAGTAGCGTGTGTAGCGGTAGGTCAGTTGCGGCGCCCAACGCGCTTCGGCGAAGGTATAGCCAGCCTCGCCGTACCAGGCGGTCTCGCTGCCGCCGCGCTTGTCCTGCCAGGCGTATTCGAAGGCGAAACGGGTGTTTTCCAGCCCGGCGCTGCCTTCGCCACGCAGGCTGTATACATCCATGCCTTCACGGGCCTTCTGGAACTCGCTGGCCCACTGGTCGGCGACATCGATACCGTGAATATAGGTCAGCCCCAGGGTGCCCAGGTCGTGGGTATAGTCCAGGGTGCCAGCGGCCAGCTCGGTCTCGGCCTGGGCGCGGTTATCGGACTTGAGCCAAAGCACGCTGCCGTGCAGGCCTTCCTTGCCGCCCAGGCGCAGTACCGCGGTGCGGTCGAAGGCATGGCGAGCCCCCAGATAGAACCCCCCGCCACGGTTGAGCTGGCCATCGGCCGGGCCCTTGCCAAGGTTGGGGCCGTCATCGTTGATCAAAAAGCCGCTCCCCAGCTGGATCACCTGGCGGCCGCCGGAAATGTCCACGCCGTCCTGGCCCAGCAACGGGAACAGTGCGCCGGAGCGCCAGCCCAAGTAGGCGTCCTCGATCTTGGTGGTGCGCTCGGAGCCGTCCTGGTTGCCGCCGGCATCGCCATCGCCCCAGGCGCCGGAGCTGACCCACTGCAGCGAGCCGTACAGCGTACCGTTGCTGCCCAGGCCCTGGTCGCCGCTGAGCCCGTACTTGACGAAGCCTTCGCGCCAGGTCGAGCCGCCGGGCCTGCCATCGTAGTTGTGACGGCTATTGAACATGCCCCAAACGGCGAGCAGGTCGGCATTCAGATGGGTGTCGTCGTCGGCGTACAGTTCATAGGCCGAGCTGGCCGGGCCGTGGACCAGCAAGGTCAGGGCTGCGGCCAGGGCGGTGCGACGTGGGTTCAGACGCATGGAGCGATCCTCGTTTGTTGTGTGCGGTCTTGGTTGCCGCGTTGTTGTGGAGGCAGGTTGCGCGGGTATTAGCGCCTGGAAGCCAGGCGGCGGTCTTGCTCGTGGCTGCCAGGCGGCTTGGCTGTCGCCGCCAGGGTTGCGCCATGTAGAGTGCGCTGTCCCTTGTGGGAGCGGGCTAACCCGCTCTCACAGAATCATGTCGCTTACAGGGCTTGGCCGGCCAAGGTCTCCGGCAGGGTCGCGCCACCGTCGACCACCAGCGTCTGGCCGGTGACATAGGCCGCCGCATCGGATGCCAGGAACAACATCGCCGCGGCGATATCAGCCGGCTCGCCCAATCGCCCGAGCGGCACCCCGGCGCCGATCCTCGCGTTCAACGTCGCATCACCCAGGTTGTCCATGGCCGGGGTGCGGATCATTCCCGGCTCCACACCGTTGACCCGCACCTTCAGCGGCGCCAGTTCCAGCGCGGCATTGCGGATGAAACCGTTGACCCCGGCCTTGGACGCGGCGTAGTGACAGAGGCCGGGATAGGCCACCCGTGGTCCGGTCACTGACGAGGTGACCAGCACGCAGCCACCACCCTGGCGGGCGAACAGCGGCAAGGCGCCCTGGGTGAGCCAGAACAGCGCCTCCAGGTTCACCGCCAGGGTACGTCGCAGCCGTGCCGGGTCGAGTTCGGCGAACGGCGTGAGCGGAAAATACGCGGCGTTGTGGACCAGCACGTCGAGGCGTTCCAGGCTCGCCAGCAGGCTGGCAATGGCGCCAGGGGCGGCCAGGTCCAGGGCATGGGCCTGCACCTCATGGCCCAACGCCGAATGCCGCTGCGCCAGGCTCTGCAACGCATGCTCATCGAGGTCCACGGCCAGCACCTGGGCGCCGCCACGGGCGAATCCCTCGACGATGGCCTGGCCAATGCCGCCGGCCGCGCCGGTGACCAGTACCCGGTTGCCGGCAAAGTCGTAGCGGGCATTCATGGCTGTGACGCCAGGCGGGTGTAGGCCAAGGTCGGCACATCGACCACGGTGGCGCCGCCATCGGCAGTGATCACCGCGCCGGTGACGATGCTGGCATCACTGCTGGCCAGGAACTGGCACACCGCGGCGATCTCGTCGCTGCTGGCGGCGCGGCGTAGCGGCACATCGGCGCTGACCCGCCGGTAGGCCGCATCCAGGTCCTCCTGGTGGTGGTCCATCAGCGCCTGCATCTCCTGGTCCGCCATGGGGGTGCGCACCCAACCCGGGCAGACGCAATTGACCCGCACCCCGTACGGGCCATAGTCGCGGGCCAGGGAGCGGGTCAGGCCGACCAGGGCGTGCTTGGCGGTGGTGTAGCCGCACACCTCGGGGCCGGCCGCGAGCGAGGCGATGGAGCCCAGCAACACCAGGCTGCCGCGCCGTTCGCGCAACAGTGGCAGGCAGGCGCGGGCGGTGTGGAACGCACTGTCGAGGTTGCTGCGCAGCGCTTCACGCCAGGCCGCGTCATCGATATCACCGGCACGGCCAAGACCATGGCCACCGGCACAGGCGATCACCGCATCGAGTCCGCCGAAGCGTTCGCGCACCTGGCCGATGAAGCCTGGCCAGGTGGCGCTGTCCGCCGCGTCGCCGGCCAGTACCAGGCCCTCCGTGGCCAGCGCCACCTGCTCCAGTGCTGCCTGGCGCCGGCCGACCAGCGCCACCTGCCAGCCCTGGCGGGCCAGGCGCTGGGCGCACGCGGCGCCGATGCCGCTGCCAGCGCCGGTGATCAACACGCTGCGGCTCACAGCGGGTACTCCGTGCGGTTGACCACCTGGCAATAGGAAGAGACCGGGAAGTTGGCCAAGGCATCGAAGCCACCGCCTTGGTAGCCGAAGATCTTGCCGTCGCTGCGGTGCTGGGCCAGGTCGATCATCACCAAGCCCAGGGTCGGTACGATCTTCTCGCACCAGACGAACAGGTACAGCTGCTCGGCGATCTTGTAGTAGTAGGCCCGGTCGGTGTCGCACAGGCCCTGCTCGACGCCTTTGAGGCACTGCCAGCTGTAATGGTTGGGGTTGAGGTAGAGGTGCTCGTATTCCTCGGTGGGGCTGTAGCGGTAATGGTTGCGCAGGCCCACCAGCTCGGTGGTCGGCGCATGCGGGCAGGCGCCGGGCTGCCAGGGCAGGTCGAGGCTGCCATGCAGGAAGGTGGCCTCGACCCCGGTCAGTGGCTCGCCGGCCAGGGCCAGTTGGTACAGCCCGCGCTGCGTGCGGGCCTGGTCGGGCAAACGGCCGAGCACGGCGGTGAAGGCCTGGGTGTGGGTGTCGAGCACCAGCGACACCGACCAGGCCTGGCCGCCTTCGTGCTTGATGAAATCGACCAGGTAGATGCCTGGCCGCACGGAGGTGGCGCGATAAGCGGCGCTGCCGTTGCTGTGGCCATCGGCGGCCTGCCAGTGCAGGCGTTGGCTTTCGAAGCAGTGTTCGATGACCCAGCCGTTGGCGAAGTGCAGGGTGAGGCTGCGCCCGGACAGGTCGGCCAGTTGCGGCAGGATGAAGGCGTCCGGGGCGAAGCCTTCGGCGAGGGCGCCCACGGTAATCCAGTCGGCGTGCTTGGTCATGGCGGTGACTCCTGTGGTTGAAAGGCTCACAGGGTGCAATGCGGCAGAGGCTGGCGGTATCAACCGGAAGGTTGAGTCACAGGTACAGCAGCGTCACCAACTCGGTGCGGTTGCGCACGTCCAGTTTGCGGAACAGGTTGATCAGGTGGGTCTTGACGGTCGGCAGGCCCAGGTCCAGGGCGCGGGCAATCAGCTTGTTGCTGCAACCTTGGCGCAGCAACTCGGCGATCTGTTGTTCTCTTGGCGTCAGTTCAGGCAGGGCCCGCCTGGCCGGCGGCTGGCTGGCCAGTGCCAGTTGCATCAGGCCATGCAGCGGTAGCAGGCGTTCCAGTTCGTCGGCCTGGAACGCGCCGAGCCCCGGGCAGCGCAACAGCGACACGCCAGCCATGGGGCGCGCATCGACCTGGGCGATGATCTCCACCACATCCACCACCTGGTGCTGGGCCAGAAAGCGTCGGTAAGTCTGCCCCTGGGCCTCGGGCAGGCAGGCCAGGCCCTGGCCCAGCGACACCACCGGCCTGCCGATGGCCATGCAGCGACTCGGCTGCAGTGGGTCGTAGGCTCGGTAGTGCGCCAGGTAACGCGCATGCATGGGCGCTTGCAGGTCCTGCAACAGGAAGTCGCAGGCCTGCTGCTCGGCGTCGATGCGATAAAAGGCCGCCAGCGACGCCGGCACCTGCTGGCTGAACGCCTGCAGGCAGTAGCGGCCAAGGTCCTGCCCGCTGCCAGCCATGATCAATAGCGGATCATCACCGACTTGAGCTCGGTGAAGTCGTCGATGAAGGCCGAACCGAACTCGCGGCCGATGCCGGAGGCCTTGATGCCGCCGAACGGCACCGCCGGGTCGAGCAGGGTGTGCATGTTCACCCACAGCGTGCCGGCCTGGATCTCGGGGATCAGGCGCATGGCCTTGGCCAGGTCGTTGGTCCACAGGCTCGCGCTCAGGCCGTAGGGCGAGGCGTTCATCAGGTGCAGCAACTCGTCCTCGTCGTCGTAGGGCAGGAAGGTCGCCACCGGGCCGAAGGTTTCCTGGTTGAGCAGGGTGTCGCTGGCTTGGTTGGCAAGGATTACCGTGGGCTCGACGAAGCAGCCCGGGCCGTCGCCCAGGCGCCCGCCGTGGACGATCCGGTTGCCCTCGGCGCGGGCGGTGGCGAACAGCTCGCCGAGTTTTTGCTGGTGCGGCTTGTTGGCCACGGGGCCGAACTGGGTGGTTTCGTCCAGTGGCGAGCCGATCTTCAACTGGCCCAGGCGCTGGCACAGCGCTTCGAGCAGGGGCTCGAGCCTTGAGCGATGGACGTAGAAACGCTCGCCGGCGGCGCAGATCTGCCCGCAATGCAGGAAGCCGGCCTCGATGATGCCGTCCACCGCCTTGTCCAGGCCGACGTCGGGGAGGAAGGCCACGGCGTTCTTGCCGCCCAGTTCCAGGGTCGCGCGGGTCAGCTTGGCGCCCATGGCCGCCTGGCCGACGGCGATGCCGGTGGGCACTGAGCCGGTGAACGACACCTTGTCGGTGCCGGGGTGCTCGACCAGCGCCTTGCCGACGTGACCGGCGCCGGTCACCACGTTGAGCGCACCAGCCGGCAGCCCGGCTTCGCTGCCCAGCTCGGCGATGCGCAGCAGGGTCAGCGGGGTGAACTCGCTGGGCTTGAGCACGATGCTGCAGCCGGTGGTCAACGCCGACGCCAGCTTCCACAAGGCGATCATGGTGGCGAAATTCCACGGCACGATACCGGCCACCACGCCCACCGGTTCGCGCAGGGTGAAGGCGCTGTAGCGCTCGCCGGCGAAGGAGGGCAGCGACGGGGTGATGGTCTGGCCGGTGATCTTGGTCGCCCAGCCGGCGTAGTAGCGCAGGAAGTGCGCGGCCTGCTCGACCTCGAAGGCGCGGGCGATACCAATCAATTTGCCCGATTGCAGGGTTTCCAGCTGTGCCAGCTCTTCACGGTGGGCTTCGAGCAGGTCGGCCAGGCGCAGCAACACACAGGCCCTGGCGGCAGGACTGCTGCGCGACCAACTGGCAAAGCCCTGGCGCGCGGAATCCACGGCACGCTCAACGTCGGCCTGATTGGCGTCGGCGATCTGCGCGATGGCCTGGCCGTTGGCCGGGTTGTACACCGTGAGGCGAGCGCTGGCCTGGCTGGCGACGTGCTCGCCGTGGATGTACAGCCCGTGGTCGCGGGCGAGGAAGGCGCTGACGGCGGGGAGAAGGGCAATGTCGCTCATGGCGTGGCTCCGGACAATGGATGCGCTGGCATGCCAGCGATGGGCCCACAGCGGCCCCGGTTGCCCGCAGATTACGGCTCTAGCGGCGTTGGCTTCTTGTCTGCCCATGCCACCCCCATGACCGAGCCTGCCAACTCGAGGAAAAGTGCAATGCGAGCTGCGGAACTTGCATTTTCCACACCCTGGCTGGCTCCCATACTGGCCTGGCATTCAGCGGCGGGCAGCCTGCTCCGTGCCGACGCTCGCCAAGGTCCAATAACAATGAGCCAGACCATGAAAAAGCCAAACGCCCTGCTCGAAGACTTAAAGCCCCTGCTGCCGGCCATTGCCGCCCGTGCCGACCAGGCCGAACGCGAGCGCACGGTCCCTGCCGAGAACATCGCCGCGCTCAAAGGCGTTGGCCTGCACCGGGCTTTTCAGCCAAGGCACTACGGTGGCCTTGAAATCAGCCTGGCGCAGTTCGCCGAATGCATTGCCGCCCTGGCCGGTACCTGCGCCAGCACTGCCTGGGCCATGAGCCTGCTATGTACCCACAGCCACCAACTGGCAATGTTCCCGGCACATTTGCAGGATGAAGTCTGGGGCCGCGACCCACACGCCACCGCCAGCAGCAGCATCGCCCCCTTTGGCCGTGCCGAGGAGGTCGACGGCGGCGTGCTGTTCAGTGGCGAGATGGGCTGGAGCAGCGGCTGCGACCATGCCGAGTGGGCGATCATGGGATTTCGCCGGGCCAATGGCGAAGGCGGCCAGGACTATTGCTTCGCCGTGCTGCCACGCAGCGATTATCAGATCCGTGACGACTGGTACGCGGTGGGCATGCGCGCCAGCGGCAGCCGCACGCTGATCGTCGACCGTGCCTTCGTGCCCGAGCACCGTATCCAGAGGGCCAAGGACATGATGGAAGGCACCTCGGCAGGTTTCGGCCTGTACCCGGACAGCGCGATCTACTTCAACCCGTACCGGCCCTATTTCGCCAGCGGCTTCTCCACCGTCAGCCTGGGTATCGCCGAGCGCATGCTCGAGGTATTCAAGGACAAGACCCGCAACCGCGTGCGCGCCTACACCGGGGCTGCGGTGGGCGCCGCCACCCCGGCGCTGATGCGCCTGGCCGAGTCGACCCACCAGGTGGCCGCGGCACGGGCGTTGCTGGAAAAGAGCTGGGAGCAGATCGCCGACTACAGTGCCCGCCACCAGTACCCGACCCGCACCGAGCTTGCGTTCTGGCGCACCAACCAGGGCTATGCGGTCAAACTCTGCATCCAGGCGGTGGACCGGTTGATGGCGGCGGCCGGTGGCGGCGCCTGGTTCGACAGCAACGAATTGCAGCGGCTGTTCCGCGACGCGCACATGACCGGGGCCCATGCCTACACCGACTACGACGTCTGCGCGCAGATCCTTGGCCGTGAGCTGATGGGCCTGGAGCCGGATCCGGCGATGACCTGAGCCGCAACAGCTGACCGTGGTCGGAACAACCGCGCCGGCCCAGACCCACGACAATCAAGGAGCCTTGCATGGCCATTTCTTTCGATAGCCGCGCCTTGCGCCGCGCCCTGGGCAACTTCGCCACCGGCGTCACGGTGATCACTGCCACCGATGCCTCGGGGCGCAAGGTGGGCGTCACCGCCAACAGTTTCAACTCGGTGTCACTCGATCCGCCGCTGGTGCTCTGGAGCATCGACAAGCGCTCCAGCAGCCATCCGGTGTTCGAGGCCGCCGGGCATTTCGCCGTCAACGTCCTGGCCGCCGACCAGATCGAGCTGTCCAACACCTTCGCTCGGCCCAGCGACGACCGCTTCGCCGGTATCGAGCACGAGACCGGGGAGGGTGGCGCGCCTCTGTTGCCGGGCTGCTCGGCGCGTTTTCGTTGTGAGAAGCTCCAGCAGATCGATGGCGGTGATCATTGGATTCTCATCGGCCGGGTGCTGGCGTTCGACGACCTGGGGCATTCACCGCTGCTTTATCACCAGGGGGCCTATTCCAGGGTTATGCCCCATGCATTGTTGGACCGTTGCGCGCAGGGGTAACTGTTTCGAGGTGTTCGACGCAAGAGTTGCAGCACCTGGCACCTGGCAACACGGATCAAGACCGGCGGCAGGCAGTGGCAAGACCCGCCCGGGTGCAGGCCGCAAAGTGACAGGGACGACCCGGCGATCGCCAGCACTTGCGGCGCGCCGGGCAAGCGGTCATCTTTCCCTCGTCCACCCAGGGCCCAGCCATGACAATCAACAATAAGCTCACCGAGCACCTCAACCGCGGCAGCGTCGGTTTCCCCACCGCGCTGGCCAGCACTGTCGGCCTGATCATGGCCAGCCCCGTGATCCTCACCGCGACCATGGGCTTCGGCATCGGCGGCAGCGCCTTCGCCGTGGCCATGGTGATCGCCGCGGTGATGATGCTGGCCCAGTCGACCACCTTCGCCGAGGCGGCGGCGATCCTGCCGACCACCGGTTCCGTGTACGACTACATCAACTGCGGCCTGGGCCGCTTCTTCGCCATCACCGGCACGCTTTCGGCCTACCTGATCGTCCATGTCTTCGCCGGTACCGCCGAGACCATCCTCTCCGGGGTGATGGCGCTGGTGAACTTCGAACACCTCAACACCCTGGCCGAGTCGGCCGGCGGCTCCTGGCTGCTGGGGGTCGGCTTCGTACTGGTGTTCGGCGTGCTCAATGCCTTTGGCGTCAGTGCCTTCGGCCGCGCCGAAGTGGTGCTGACCTTTGGCATGTGGACCACGCTGATGGTGTTCGGCGTGCTTGGCCTGCTGGCGGCGCCGGCGGTGCAGCTGGACGGGCCGTTCGGCGTATCGCTGGTCGGCACCGACCTGATGACCATCCTCTCGCTGGTGGGCATGGCCATGTTCATGTTCGTCGGCTGCGAGTTCGTCACCCCACTGGCCCCGGAACTCAAGCGCTCGGCCTGGGTGATGCCCAAGGCCATGGCCCTGGGCCTGTTCGGCGTGGCCAGTTGCATGTTCATCTATGGCGCGGCGATGAAGCGCCAGGTGGAGAACGTGGTGCTCGACGCCGCCAGCGGCGTGCACCTGTTGGATACGCCCATGGCCATCCCGCGCTTCGCCGAACAGGTGATGGGCGATATCGGCCCGCTATGGCTGGGCATCGGCTTCCTGTTCGCCGGCGCCGCGACCATCAACACGCTGATGGCCGGCGTGCCGCGGATTCTCTACGGCATGGCGGTGGATGGCGCGCTGCCGAAAGTGTTCAGCTACCTGCATCCGCGTTTCAAGACGCCGCTGCTGTGCATCCTGGTGGTGGCGCTGATCCCATGCCTGCATGCCTGGTACCTGGGCGGCAATACCGACAATATCCTGCACCTGGTGCTGGCGGCGGTGTGCGCCTGGAGCACCGCGTACCTGCTGGTGACCCTGTCGGTGGTGCTGCTGCGCATTCGTCGCCCAGACTTGCCGCGGGCCTATCGCTCGCCGCTGTTCCCGTTGCCGCAGATCGTCTCCAGCATCGGCATCCTGCTGGGCATGTGGTTCATCACCCCGCCGGGCATGAACCCCGCCGATGTCTATGTGCCCTTTGCCGTGATGCTGGGCGCCACGGCGGCCTATGCGCTGTTCTGGACCCTGTGCGTGCAGAAGGTCAACCCGTTCAAGCCAGCCAGGGTCGAAGACGTGCTGGAGAAGGAATTCGCCGCCGAACCCGGCCAGGCCCACAGCGAGCAGGTGCAGCATGTCGGCAAGCTGGCTTGAGCGCCTGAGCGCGCCGCGCGCCCCGGCCGGATACCGGCCGGGGGCGACCCTGGCGCGGGTGGCGCGCAACCTCGGCGTCGAGGATGCGCGCAGCTTTACCTACCGGGAGGATGGCCCGCTGATCGAGGTGCGTGAACGCACCGAGAGCCACTTGTTGATGCACCTGGTGATGTGCGAGTTCATCCTGCGTCTGCCTGCCAGTGGCCAGGGGACGCTACGCGTCGAACTTCAACATACCGGCGTATTGCGCCGCACCGGCCTGGCCTGCCGACTACGGGGTGGCGATCCGACGTTGTTCAATGCGCTCAAGGCCCGTCTTGGGGAGGTTGACGCCGCACTGATGCCCCTGGATTTCAAGCGCCTGCTCATCGACTGCATCGAAGGTGAGTGGCGGGTCAGCCTGGAACACATGGGCGCAAGCGAGGTGGTCAACCGCATGCCCGCCTTGCGTCGCTACATTCCCCTCGACGCCGAGCAGCGGCGCCTGCTCTGGCAGGCGTTCGACATACTGCTGCATACCCTGCAAGCCCTCTGAACCCGGCGCGCCCCTCTGTAGGAGCGGCCTTGCGTCGCGAAAGGGCCGCGTAGCGGCCCCAGGATTTCAGTAACCACGGGGCTGCTACGCAACCCTTTCGCGACGCAAGGCCGCTCCCACAGGGCGTGTGCGCCATTTTCAGAGGCAATCATGGTTGTACCTTTATAGATAACATGTTAACAATTACCCCATAACAACAACCGTTGCGTGTGGAGGTAGCCATGCCCCAGTCCACTTCTCCGTACAGCGCAACCCTGGCCGCCGACGGCCTGGAGCGCTGGACCACCGCCATGCAGCAAGTCTGCGGCCGTTTCCAGACCGAACTTGCGTTCAACCGCTCGCTGTTCATCGGCGAAATCGCCACCTTCAACCGCGCCGGCCTGGCCCTGGCCAACCTGCGTACCAACGCCGGCAATATTCGCCGGCTGGGCGACAACGCCGACTGCGACGACGACCAGCACTGCTTCCTGGTCAGCCAGCGCATGGGTTATTCGCAGATCACCCAGGACGGCGTCAGCATCCAGTTGTCGCCCGGCGAAGTGCTGTTGATGGATTCGGTGGGGCCCTGCGAGATCACCCCGTTCGGCTTGATCGAGCATGTCTCGCTGTCGTTGTCCCGCGAACAGGTGCGCAAGCATTTGACCGGACCGGGGCCGACCTTCGGCAAGATCTCCTCGACCAATGCCTGCGGGCGCATGCTGCACCTGCTGATGGACCAGCTGTGCCGCGAGGGCGACGACAACGGCGAGACCCAGGGCGAAGCCTTGCAATCGGCGTTCATCGCCTTGCTGGCACCGGGTTTCGAGCGCGGCGAGGACCACCCCGGGGCGCTGACGGGACTTGGTGGCGCGAACCTGCGTGGCTATGTGCAGAAAGTCATCGATGAGTCGCTGGGCCAGCCTGGCCTGACCCCGGCCAACCTGGCCGAGCGCCTGAGCATTTCGGTGCGCCATCTATACCGCCTGTTCGAGGAGGAGGGCGACAGCGTCTGCCGCTACATCCAGCGTTCGCGGCTCAAGCGCAGCGCCGACGACCTGTCCAACCCGTTCCTAAAGCGCGAATCGATCACTTCGATTGCCTACAAGTGGGGGTTCACCGATTCGGCGCATTTCAGCCGGGCATTCAAGAAGCACTTCGAGCAGTCGCCGAAGGATTATCGGGCCATGGCCCTGATGGCAGGGCGCTGATCCTCATCGCTGCCACAGGTTATGCCGCGAAAGGGCCGCAAAGCGGCCCCAGCAATCTCAAGCCAGACGCGCAGCCAGCCTCTCTACATAATCAGCCACAAACCGCCCATGCTCCGCCCCCGGCTGCTGTAACTCGATGAACGCCAGCATCGGGTCCTCCACCGCCGTCCTCACGCCCACCAGCTCCTCCATCACCGCCAACCCGCAGAACGGCACATACGCCTCGGCATATCCCCCCTCGTGCACCATCACCAAGCGCCCCGCGCAAAGCCGCTCGGCGGCCTCGCGCAGCATCCGTGTCATGACCCGGAACGACTCGCTGTGCAGCAGCATCCGCGCCAGCGGGTCGACTGCGTTGGCGTCGTAGCCGCAGGCCACCAGGATCAATTCCGGCTCGAACCGCTGCAATGCCGGCAAGACGATCCGTTCCATCGCCTGCAGGTACCCCGCATGCCCGGTACCGGCCGGCAGCGGAATGTTCAGGTTGCAGCCTTCGCCATCGCCCACGCCACGGTCCTCGGCGCCGCTGTAGCCGGGCGGGTAGCAATGTTCCTGGTGCAGCGAGACGGTCAGCACATCAGCCCGCTGCGCGTAGATCGATTGGGTGCCATTGCCGTGGTGCACATCCCAGTCGATCACCGCCACCCGGCCTAATCCATGACGCGCCTTGGCGGCCTCGATGGCGATGGCGATATTGGCCAGGAAGCAGAAGCCCATCGCCTGGTCGGCCAGGCAGTGGTGCCCTGGCGGGCGCGAGAGCGCATAGGCGTTGTCGGCCTCGCCGCGCAGCACGCAGTCCACCGCGGCGATGGCCAGCCCGGCGGACAGCTTGGCGATCTCGTAGGTGCCCGGGCCGATGGGCGCCTGCAGGCCCAGCTCGCCGCCGCCGGCATCGCTCAGGGTCTTGAAGCGTTGCAGGTAATCGGCAGGATGGACGCGCAACAGGTCGGCCTCGCTGGCGGGCTCGGCACCGTGCAGGTGCAAATGCCGCGTCAGCCCCGACACCTGCAGCAGGTTCTTCAACCGCCGTTTGGTTTCCGGAGATTCGGCAAACCCTGCGGCGGCGGGGGGCTGCACCCAACCGCCGACCGGCAGGGTCAGGGCATGCAGCCCGGCGCTGTGCCAGAAACACAGCTCATCGGAAAAAAACGCGGTACGGCGGCTCATGGGTGAACTCCAGTGGTGGCGAAGGAACGAGAGCGGCGGGCGAGCATCAGGGCGATGAGCGCCAGCAGCAGGCAGGCGATGGCGCCGAGCAATACGGCAGGCATGCCATGGCGAGATTCGAGCAGCGGCCCGGCGATGGCCGGGCCTAGGGCCAGGCCGCCGCCGATGACCAGGTTGGCGCTGCTCATCAGTCGTCCCTGGCGGTCGTGTTCGGCCAGGCAGGCGAGGATGAACGGCAGGGCGAAGGTCCAGCAGTACTTGAACAGCAGGGCGGCCAGGGCGAAGCGCGGCAGGTTCGGGCGGCCCAGCAGCAGGCCGATCGCCGCGGCCATCAGGCCCAGGCCTAGTAGCAGTAACAGGTTGCGCGGCCAGCGTGGCCCGATGGCCGTGGCGCAGAGCGAGCCGACGATGCCCATCAGGGTGGCGAGCGACAGGATGCGGCCAGTGCTCGCCGGGTCGATGGCAGCCGCCGCGGCGACACTACCGATGAAGGTCCACACCGCGCTGAGCCCGGAGTAGAACAGCAACAGCGCGAACAGCCCGCACAGGCCGGGCAACCAACGCGTCGTGGACGCCTGAACAGAGCGTTCGGCCTGACCAACCGCAGCCGGGAATGCTTCGGCCAAGGGCAGGCACAACCCCATCAGCAGGGCCAGGCCCAGATACAGCGCCTTCAGGCCGACCTCGGCGAACAACGGCGGTAACAGCCATAGGCCAACGGCACCGAGAATGAGCTGGCCACTGACCCACAGACCGTACACCCGGTCCGGCTGTTGGCTGCTGGCGGCACTGGCGATGCATACCACCATCAGCGTGCCACCGGCGAGGGCGCTGAGCACGCGCAGGGCCAGCAACTGAGTAAAGCCGTCGCACAATGCCGACGCCAGGTTGGCGAGGATGAACAGCAGTGCCGCCAGCCGCGCCACTTGTCGCCAGTCCCAGCGCGGCTGCCAATAGTAGGCGGGCAGGGTGGCCAGGCTCATGGCCGCCAGCTCCGCGCCAAACAGCTGGCCGATGCGCGCGGGCCCTAGGCCCAACTGGCTGGCGTACTGGGCGGCGACCGCCGGTGCGGTCATCAGGACGGCGGGGACCACGGCGGCGAACAGGATGATGGCCAGCAAGCGCAGCGGGGGCAGGCCGAAAGCATTGAACGTGGGCATGGCGGCTCCTCAGAAGACATGGACCAGGCGCAGCAGCAGGTTGTCCTGGGCGTAGGCGTTGTCGGTGGCGACGTTGCGGGTCAGGCCCAGCAGCACCTGGTTGCGCTTGTCGAGCCAGTGGCCGAGCTCGAAGCCGACCTGGGTATAGCGCTGGTGGCTGTCATCCAGGCGCCGGCCGCCCAGTTCGAGCTCGCCACCATCGGCATGGATCAAGCGCAACGCGCCGTAGGTGGTTGCCGTTAAGTCATAGGAGGCGAAGGCCTGCAGGCGGTACAGCGGTTTCTGCTTGAGTGTGCTGTCGAAGTAGTCGTTGTTGCGCCCGTACAGTTGGGCTTCGAGGTTGGCCTCGAGCAGCCAGCGCTCGCCGACGCCCTGGGTGTAGTTGTAATTCAGGTGCAAGGCCCAGCGGTTGGCGCCGGGCGAGACGCCGGGATTGTTGCCGTGGTACTCGCCGACCGGCACGCTCAGCAGCGCGAGCAGGCCGCTGTAGGTGCGGGTTTGCGGGTCGTTGATGAAGAACAGCGTGCCGCCGACCTGCGGGTCGCCGATGCCACGCTCGCGGCTGTGCCGGTCGCTGCCGGGCAGGCGAGCCTCGGTGTCGACATAGGAGACGATGAACTGCGGCGTGCACAGGGCGCCGCAGATATCGCTGAACCACAACTGGCGCCAGGCCACGGCATTCACGGCGAGGTCGGCGTTGCCCCGGCTGTCGGCGGTGCCGTGGTAGTCGTTGGCGCGGGTCAACGGCAGGTAGGCGACCCCCAGGTGGGTGCCCAGCGGGGCGCTGACGAAATCGCGGGCATTGAGGTCGGCGGCGTCGACGCCCGTCCCGGTCAGGGCGAGTGTCAGTGGCAGGGTTCGGGCGAGGCGAGCGAGCATGGGCGTGTTCCTTTTGTTGTTGTAATTGGCGAACAGCGGGCAAAGCTTCCCCGGCCCGCCATGGTGCATGGCGGGTGCAAGTGGCTATGGCCTAGAGCGGTGGGTGGTGCAGCAAGTGGGTGATGCCGGCTTTGTTGTTGACCCCAAGCTTGGAGTAGATGCTGCGGATGTGGTGGCGCACGGTGTTGGGCGCCACGCCCAGTTCGCGGGCGATCTGCTTGTAGGTGCCGCCGCCGCCGAAGCGTTCGGCCACGTCCGCCTCGCGAGCACTGAGCTGGGCCAGCGCCGAGCGCGGCCGCGCGGCGAGCAGGAACAGGTCGCCCACCGCGGTGGCCTCCAGTTGCAGGTGCTGGCCGCGATAATGGCTAGGGCTGACTTCGGCGGGCAGGTGCGGGCCGCTCCAGCGTGGCCACTCCAGCAGCAGGCGCTCGACGAAACCGCGCTCGGCGTGGTGCAGGGTGCCGAGACGGTCGCACACTGCCAGCGACAAGGTGTTGGCGCCGTCCAGCGTCTCGCGCAGAGCCACCAGGGCGCGGATCTGGTTGGCGCCTTCAGCGGCGACCAAGTGTGGCATCAGGTGTTCGAGCAGGCAGCGTTCGGCGTCGCTGAACGGGGTGTCGCCGGGGCCGCGATAGAGCGTCAGGTGCACGCTCAGGCGGGTTTGCGGGTCGATATGGATGATGCACAGGAACTGCCCGAAACCATGGCGGGCGCCGAGCCAGCGCAGGCCTTCGGGGGCATCGGTGGCCTGGCTGTCGACGATCACCGCGTGGCCAGGGTGGGCATGCACCCGCTGTACGGTGATGTCCTGGTCGCGGATCGATTGCCAGTCCTGCACATAGCTGGCCGGCAGGCCGTAGACATGGCTGCTGTGTTCATGGGGCAGGCCGTCTATAAGTGCGGCCCGCCCCCACCAGGCCTTGGCGAACGGCAGCAGCTCGCCGCTGCGCTCGAGCATCTGGTCGTGAAAGCGTTGCAGCGGCTGTTCCTGGGCCAGGCGCTGAAGTTCCAGCACCAGGGCGTTGAACAGCATGAAGCCGGGGGACGCAAGGAAATCGGACATGGGCGGTACCTGGCTGCGACGTTCTTGTTGTTGTCAGGGCCTGGGGGGAGTATCGCCAAAGGGGGAGGGGCAAGACCATCCTGCAGATGCAGGATGCGGGGGCGCCGCGAACGGGCCGCAGCGCGGCCCTGCGGTGGATCAGGCAATCGCCAGGTAATGCTTGACGAAGGTCTCGCTCAGCACCTCCCACAGCACCGGCGTACCCTTGGTCACGAACCAGGCATCGCCCGCCTTGTAGCGCGTCACCTGACCGGTGGATTCGTCGGTCAGCTGGATTTCGCCGGTGACGATCACCGCCTGTTCATTGAACGGATAGACCATGCGGAACTTGCCTTGGGTGGTGCCGAAATAGGCGCTGCTCAGCGGATCGGTCGGCGCGCCATGGGTCATCTTGCCGTAGCACTTGAGCTCGCCTTCGAGGATGGTCGAGCCGAGGTCGGCAACGGTGCCCCAGGCGTCGAGTTCGGACAGTTGCACACCCTGGCGGACGGCGGTGAGGGTCATGGTGGTTCTCCTGGTCTTGTTCAAAAGGAATCAACGGCGGCCGTTGAAGAAGCCTGACAGCTGATGCACGGTCTTGCCGGCGGTCAGCAGCAGCGGGCGGATATGGTCCTTGCCGAGGATGCGCGCATGCTTGACCGAGCTGATCAGGTCATAGCGGCTGGAGCCTTCGCTCATGCCTTCGGCGAGAATCTTGCAAATGATGTGGCTGGGGGTGACGCCAAAGCCCGAATAACCCTGTACGTAGAAGGCATTGGGGCGATCGCTCAAGGTGCCGATCTGCGGGAACAGGTTGGCGCTGGTAGCCATCGGCCCGCCCCAGGCGAGGTCGATGCGCACGTCCTTGAGGTAGGGGAAGATCTTCAGCATCAGGTTGCGGTTCCAGGCCTTCAGGTCCTTGGGGATATGCTCGACGAAAGGCGTGGCGGCACCGAATAGCAGGCGGTTCTCGCGGGTCACCCGGTAGTAGTCGATGACCGGGCGGATGTCGCTGTAGGCGCCGCGGATCGGGCTGATGCGCTGGATCAGTTCGTCCGACAGTGGTTCGGTCATCAGTTGGAAGGCATAGGTGTTGACAGTGCGCGCATGCAGTTCGGGCTCGAGCTTGTTGAGGAAGCTGTCGCAGGCCCACAGCAGCTTGCCGGCCTTGACCGAGCCACGCCCGGTGCGCACGGTGATGCGTTCGCCGTAGTGCACTTGCAGCGCCGGACTGTGCTCGAAGATCCGCGCGCCGTGGCCGACCAGGGCCTGGGCTTCGCCCAGCAGCAGGTTCAGCGAATGCACATGCCCGCCACCCATGTGCAGCAGCGCGCTGCTGTAGGCGTCGGAGCCGATGATCTGCTTGACCTCCGAGCCGCCGAGAAAACGAATCTCATCCTTGCTGTTGATCGCCTTGAAGTCCTTTTCCCAGGCTCGCAAGGTTTTCTCCTGGCGGGCGTTGAAGCCCATGTAGCCGTAACCGTGGCAGAAGTCGGCGTCGATGGCATAGCGGGCGATGCGGTCCTTGATGATGCCGGCGCCCAGCTCGCTGATTTCGAAGATCTCGCGCAGGCCTTGGTCGCCGACGCTGCTCTTGATCTTCTCCAGGTCGTGGCCGATGCCGGCCATGATCTGCCCGCCGTTGCGCCCGGTGCCGCCGAAACCCAGGTAGCGGGCTTCGAGCACGACGACGTTGGTGATGCCTTTCTCGGCCAGTTCCAGGGCGGTGTTGATGCCCGAGAAACCGCCGCCGATGACCACCACGTCGGCGTCTATGTCGCTTTCCAGGGTCGGGAAGCTCAAGTTGTACTTCTTGGTGGCGGTGTAATAGGTGGGCGTTTCTATGTTGATCATGGCGCAGCCTGGACAGTTGGAATTATTGGAAAGCAGGGCTTGCACAAGCGCTGGCTGTGATCGGCATTGAGCACCTAACGATCGGTAGGTGTCTTGCCTGTGGCTGCCAGGGTTTTGATCGAGGGTGCCAGCCTGGTATGGGCTGGAGATGGCGGGAAAGCGGCAGATGCCAAAACCTCGAACAAGGTTCCGGCATCATGCGCCTCATGAAGATGTTAAGTAAATCGCGAGCGGGGGCGATTCACAGCAAAAGGAGGGGCTACTGCGCGGCTTGCTGCTTAGCTGCAGGCTCAGCGTAGGAAACGTAATAGGCCAGGCCGACGAAGATCGCCCCGCCCACCGCGTTGCCCAGGAACACCGCCAGCAGGTTGTGGGCGAACTGGGCCCAGTCCAAGTAACCGGCGAAGATCGCCGCCGGGATCAGGAACATGTTGGCCACCACGTGCTGGAAGCCGATGGCGACGAAAGCCATGATCGGGAACCAGATGCCGAGGATCTTGCCGCTCATTTCGCGGCTGGCATACGACAGCCAGACCGCCAGGCACACCAGCCAGTTGCAGCCGATGCCCGAGACGAAGGCATGGACGAAGTCGGCGCTGGCCTTGCTGGCTGCCGCGGCCAGGGTCTTGCCCAGGTAGGGGCCTTCGGTGAGGCCGAGCAGGTGACCGAAGCACCAGGCGACGAACAGTGCGCCCATCAGGTTGGCAAGGGTCACCAGCAACCAGTTGCGCGCTACCGCGCCGAGGCCGATGCGCCGGGCGAACATCGCCAGTGGCAGGCTCATCATGTTGCCGGTCAGTAGTTCACCGCCGGCCAGGATCACCAGAATCAAGCCGATCGGGAACACCGCTGCACCCAACAAGTTGCCGAACGACGCCCATTGCGCGGGAATCATCGTGCTGACATGAATCGCCAGGAGGAACCCCAGCGAAATGAACGCGCCGGCGAGGAAGCCGAGGATCAGCGTGGCGCGGGTGGGCAGGTGGGCTTTCTTCACGCCAGCTTCGATGACGAGCTCGGTGATCTGGGACGGGGCAATGACGGACATGTGGCAACTCGAACGCAGGCACGGCGGTGGCACAGGGCCTACCGCAATACGGGGTTGAACAACTGGGGCGCTGGGAGATGGGGCGAAGGGCAGGGCGACGGCAATCTCTGAAGCAACTTCGAACAGGACGGCACGTTATCTGAGGCAATTTGACGCAGTCAAATCGATAGCTTGGATGAGTTGATAGATATTATCGATCATGCACTTTCGTGATAACCAGGTGTGCTATACCACACGGGTTGTCATGGTATTGAATTAGTTGAATGCAACGCAATAATTCGAAGTTTCCCACTCTTCACGCGAGGTATGAATGCCATGGATGTCCAAGACATCGAATCCCAATCCGTCGACAGCCCGGTGACCCGCAGCGCGATTTTCCTGGTGGCCACGCTGAACCCTGGCGAGCCGGCCCGCGAGCAGGTGCGGGCCTTGTGCGGTGACTTGGGCGGGCTGGTCCGTTCGGTGGGCAAACGGGTGCCAACAGGCAACCTGTCGTGCGTGATCGGCTTTGCCGCTGCGGCATGGGAAGGGCTGTTCGGCGCGCCACGGCCCGCGTCACTGCACGCCTTCCGCGAATTCGGCAGCGGCCAGCGCAAGGCACTGGCGACACCGGGCGATATCCTTCTGCATATTCGCGCCGAGCACATGGACCTGTGTTTCGAACTGGCCGCGCTGGTGGTCAAGCGCCTGGGCGCGACGGTGACGGTGGTCGATGAAGTTCAGGGTTTTCGTTACTTCGACATGCGCAGCATCATCGGTTTCGTCGACGGCACCGAAAATCCCGGCCCACGGCAAGTGGCCAAGTTCACCCTGGTGGGTGAGGAAGATGCCAACTTCACCGGTGGCAGTTATGTACTGGTGCAAAAGTACCTGCACGACATGGCCGGTTGGGAAGCGTTATCCACGGTCGAACAGGAACATATCATCGGCCGTACCAAACTGTCCGATATCGAACTCGATGCCGCGATCAAGCCAAGTTGCTCCCATAGTTCGCTGACGACCCTGGAAGAGGGCGGCGAGGAAATCAAGATACTGCGCGACAACATGCCCTTCGGTCGCCCCGGCGCGGGGGAGTTCGGCACCTACTTCATCGGTTATGCCCGTTCACCGGCGCCCATCGAGCAGATGCTGGAAAACATGTTCGTCGGCAAGCCGGTGGGCAACTACGACCGTTTGCTGGACTACAGCCGGGCCGTGACCGGTGGCTTGTTCTTCGTGCCGAGCGTGGACTTTCTCGAGGGGCTCGAGGGCTGAGGTGTGTTGAATTGTGCGCGCCTTTGGCTCATCATTTACCTCGTATTACATGTTACGTACCATGGTACGCTTAAGCGGAGTAACGAATGGCCAGGGCGGGGATCGATAAAGGTGTAGTGGAGCGGGCGCGCGATGCGTTGCTGGCCCGGGGCGTACACCCCAGTATCGATGCAGTACGTATCGAGCTGGGCAATACCGGTTCGAAGACCACCATCCATCGCTACCTGCGCGAACTTGGCCGGCAGCCCAAGGCCGGGCTTGAAGGCACGGCCTGCCTCAGCCAGCCGTTGGCCACGTTGGTCGAGCAACTGGCCAGCCAACTGCAGGCAGAAGGGCAGGCGCGGATCGAGGCTGCCGAAGCGGCGCTCAACCAACAGGGCGAGCAGTTGCAGGCGCAGTTGGCCTTGGCCCAGCGTGCCCTTGCCGCCGCGCACCAGCACAACGAGGCCCAGGCACGGCAACTGGCGACGGCCCAGGAGCGGTTACAGGCCGAGCAGTTGCACAGCGCCAGCCTCAAGCAGGCACTGGGCGAGGTGCAACTGCGCCTGGCCGACAAGGACGAGCAGATCCGCTCCCTGGAAGCCAAGCACCGCGATGCCCGCGAAGCGCTGGAGCTATACCGCACCCAGCGCGAGCAGGAACAGCGCCGCATCGATACCCAGGTGCGCCAGGTGCAAGGGCAGTTGCAGACATTGCAGCAGGGCGCGCTGGCCCACCAGCAGGAATCGACCCAGCTCAATCGCGCCAACGAGCGCCTGCTCGCCGAGCAGCGCCAAGCCCTGGCGCAACAAGCCGTGTTGGCGCAGCAACTGGAACAGCGCGATGCCCAGGTGCAGGGGCTGCGGGCCATGCTTGCCCAGGCCCAGGGCGCGAGCGAGGAAATGCGCCGGCGCCTGGCCGCCTGCGAACAGCGCTGATCACCTGGCATTGCTGCAAACGAAGCGTAGGCGCCAACTTTCTCGCCTCTGTAGTGGTCCCGCAACTCCTTGCCCAGCCCCTGGGGATGGGCGCACGCCGCTGAACTATAGTCATTTGCGGCAAAAGCTCGATGACAAGGGACTTCAATGCGCACAGCCAGGAAACAGACCGACGACGGTGTCTTCCCGGTGACGGGGGAGGCCCGCGCGGTGTCGTTGTTCCGCCTGATTCTGGGTTTCATGGCGGTGGTGATGCTCGCCTTCGTGCTGGTCGAGGGCTGGCGGATCTGGCGCGACTATCGCCAGGTCTTCATCAATGCCGAGAACGCGGTGAGCAACCTGTCTCGCGCCACAGCCCAGCACGCCGAGGATGCCATGCGCCAGGTCGACGCGATCACCGCCGCGCTGTCCGAACGGCTGGAGGGTGATGGTTTCGCCCTTATCGACCGGCCACGCTTGCACGCGCTGCTCAAGCAGCAGGCGCAGATCATGCCGCAGTTGCATGGCTTGTTCGTGTATGGCGCCGATGGCAGCTGGATCGTCACCGACAAGGATGTGGTGCCGGCCAACGCCAACAATGCCGACCGCGACTACTTCATCTACCACCGTACCCATGCCGACCGCCAGGTGCGCATCGGCTCGGTGGTGCGCAGTCGCTCCACCGGCGACTTGATCATCCCTATCTCGCGGCG
Source organism: Pseudomonas sp. RIT623 (assembly GCF_004519305.1). Classification (GTDB taxonomy): domain Bacteria; phylum Pseudomonadota; class Gammaproteobacteria; order Pseudomonadales; family Pseudomonadaceae; genus Aquipseudomonas. Next base: position 62,269 of record NZ_SOZA01000008.1, read on the forward strand.
GCTGGATCACCCGGACGGCAGCTTCGCCGGAGTCCTGCTGGGGACCATCAAGGTCGACTGGTTCGTGCGCTACTACGGCGATTTCAAGATCGACGAGCGGGGCGCCCTGGTGCTGGCCAAGCGCGACGGCACCATCCTCGTGCGCCGGCCGTTCGTCGAACAGGTGATCGGCCGCAATCTGTCGGCCAGCGACATCTTCCGCAAGTACCTGCCTTACGCCAGCGAGGGGGTGGTCGAGGCGGTGGCGGTGGTCGACGGCACGCCGCGGTTGTATGGCTTCCGGGCCTTGTCGAGCTATCCGTTGGTGGTCGAGGCGGGCCTGTCGCGCGAATCGATCCTCGCCCCATGGCGGCACGACATGATCAAGTCGGTACTGGTGTTGCTGCTGCTGTTGATCGGTTTGTCTGGCTTTGGCTGGATCGTCCTGCGCCAGTTGCGTGAACGGATCGTCATCGAGCGCGCGCTGCACCAGGCGCACCAGACCCTCAAGGCCCTGGCGCTGACCGACAGCCTGACCGGCTTGGGCAACCGGCGGCGCCTGGATGCGGTGCTCGAGCCGGAAATCCGCCGGGCGCGCCGCCAGGGCTCTGCCCTGGCGCTGGTGATGCTCGACCTGGACTACTTCAAGGCTTACAACGACCGCTACGGGCACCCGGCCGGTGATCAGTGCCTGCGGCGTTTCGCCGAGGTGTTGCGCCAGGCGTTGAAGCGCCCAGGGGACCTGGCGGTGCGTTATGGCGGCGAGGAGTTCACCTTGCTGTTGCCCAATACCGATGCCCAGGGGGCGAGCCAGATCGTCCAGGAGATCCTGGCCATGTTGCGCCGCCAGGGCATGGCGCACGCTGGCAGCCCGCTGGGGCAGGTGTCGGCCAGCGCCGGGATTGCGGTGGGCGCACCTACGGTGGAAGCAGTGACGCCTGAGAACCTGATGGCGGCGGCGGATGCGGCGTTATATCAGGCCAAGCGCCAGGGGCGGGATCGCTATTGTCTGGCGGCCGGAGAAGTCGGGATGCAGCAGTGACCAAACACATTGCCGCGTTGACGCCTGGTTCAGGTGTGCCAACGGACACTGGTAAATTTGCTAGGTTACGCGGCGCGCGAGGGGGGGTAGGTTAAGGCACAGAGTAGGAAGCCTTCGCTTCATCGACCCTAGTAAGGAAACGACCCATGACCGCACTTAGCAATAGCAATTCAGCTGTAGAAGTTGTTTCGTTTCAAGCCTATGAACTCCAACAAGTTATCGATGGCAACGACATGGCGTCCGAGAAACGCTACCTGCAGGTGTTGATCGAAACGAAAGACACCAAGGGTCGATTAGTGACGTTATCGGCAGAGCAGTTGAGCCACTTGGAATGGATTGACGTTAAGTCGGGCAAGGTGCTCTCTCGCTGTGAGAGAGTCGAAATCGACCTTGGAGACAAACGGGCTGTCGACAATGCGCCGCAACAAAGTTTAGTAACTTTTCTTTTCGAGGAAAACTATAAAACAGCGATTACCCTGAAGGCGTGCCTTGAGCTTGACGGAGCGTTGCACGACACCAATGAAGTTGCACTCGGTGCTCCCAAAGCTGCAATGGGAATTGACAAAAGTCAAATAAGAGGACCTCATTGGCTACCCGGATTAACGACCGTTCCATCGAACACTCCCTTTACCATCAGCCTGAAACGGGGCAAGAACGAGATCTCATATTCGGAAGGGCTCTCGGAATGGATCTATAACTCGCAGGTCAGCGTATTCAACTTGAGCCTAAGTAGTAAAAAGAAAATCCGATCCGTTACCACTATTCCGAGTGGGGACAATTTATTTCACGTAGGGAGTAGCCTTGAAGGCTCTCGTGTATGGAGTCATTGTTGGTGGTTCCATAGTTTCGCACCTGTCAGGGAGTTTGATTACGTAAAATTGAAAGGGGACGTCGGCGGCGAGCACCTAACGTTCAGCTATATAGGTGGTTTCTATAGTTCGGGGGTTCAACCCACAGGCCCAGAGAAATTTTATTTTGTGACGATTGACGAATCGTACAATCGTCATGAAACGGTCCTGGTCGTCACGAACGAAACCTATGTTTTTCGAAACTCTACACCTTCTGAGAGTAAATATTATTCAGGTTTGATAAAGCGAAAAGGCTCGGCATGATCGCTGTTGCCACGCAGTCAATGCAGCGCTCGATCTCAAGAGCGCTGCAACTACAAGGCTCAGCCATTGTTCCGCTAAACCCTCACCCTGCCTCCACCAACACACCGTCACGCCCCAACCGATATCGCCGCAAGTCTCGCGCCAGGATCAAGTGTCCGCTGTAGCAGGCGCGAGCCTCTTGGCGCACTTCCTCGATCGAACCCCCGCGCCCGCCCTTGTCCTGGTAGCGGGCACTGAAATGCGTGAGCACCAGGTTCCTTACCCCAGCCCCCTCGGCAAAGCGCGCCACCGCGGCGGCCGTGCTATGGCCGAAACTGCCCTGGGCGCGCTCGATCACCGGTTGGGTGAAGGTCGCTTCGTGCACCAGCACATCGACATCCCGCGCCCACTCGCCCAACAGCTCCGGGCGGTCGTTGTCGCCGCAAACGATGAAACGCTGCACCGGGCGCGTGGCCAGCAGGTACTGGCGCGGTTCGAGCCTACGCCCCTGGTACTCGACGGCCTGGTCGTGGGCCAGCTGCCCCCACAGCGGCCCCGGCGCAATACCTTCGGCACGCAGGCGTTCAGTATCAAGGCGCGGTTGCGGGTCGCTTTCCTCGAACACAAAGCCCCAGGACGGCACCCGGTGCGACAGCGCCAAGGCGCTGATCCGCACATTGTCGAATGCCATCCCGGCAAAGGTCTCCAGATCGGTGAAGCGCAGCTCGAATGCCAGGTAGCTTTCGCTGACCGCCAGGCTCTGCCGGACCCACGCCTGCAGGGCCGCGGGCATCACCAGCAGCAAGGGCTCCTTGCGCCCGGACATGCCGGCACTGGCCAGCAAGCCTGGCAAGCCGAAGCAATGATCGCCGTGCACATGGGTGATGAAGATGGCGCGCAGCTCGCGCAGCGACAGCGGGCTGTGCAGCAACTGGTGCTGGGTGCCCTCGCCGCAGTCGACCAGGTACCAGCCCGTGCCGCTGGCCTCGATCACCGCTGTGGCGCTGACATTGCGGGCCTTGGTCGGCACCCCGGAAGAGGTGCCGAGAAACAGCAGGTCCATTGCCTGACTCCTTGAGCTAACGACGCGCCCCGCAAACCGGGGCGCGCGGAGACTAGCACGCCGGTGCCGGGCTGTCATCGCCGGCAAGGCCAACCCCTGTAGGAGCCGGCCTTGCCGGCGAACACCGGCGCCAGCCGGTGCCCTGGCGCAGGCAACCCCAGGCTTACTTGAAATCCGCCTGCATTTGCGTGGCGATGCTCACCCCATTGGAGGACTTCACGCAGACATCCAGATAATCGGTGAAACGCGGCGGCATCGCGATGCCTTCTTCGAGCAGGCGGCTGTTGTCGAACAAGTAATTAAGGTCGGCGAAGCCGCTGTACAGGCGCAGTGCGCGCAGCACCAGGCGCGGGTTGGCCGGGCCGATGCGGGTTTCGAAGCTGCTGGCCAGGGACTTGAGGTCGTCCGGGTCGACCTTGCGGTAGCGCTCGCCCACCGGTTGTGCGCCATTGGCCAGGGCAAAGGCCTCGTCGATCTCGGCGAAGGTGCAGGCCGAGCCGTGGCCTGCGGAGATGTGATAGAGGTCATGGCCCAGCGCCGGCTTGAGCGTCAGGCCGATCAGCGCCTCGGCGCAGTAGTCCACTGGGATCACGTCGATCTGCTCGTCCAGGCCGCAGGTGAAGCTTTCCAGGGCAAAACCCATGCGGAATACCCAGAAGATGCTGCCTGATGCCTGGCAGCCCAGGCTGCGGTGGCCGACGACGATGGACGGGCGCGCCACCACCAGCGGCAGGGTGGGCAGCGCTTCGCGCATGCGCCGCTCGATCTCGGCCTTGGACGCGGTGTAGTCCACCAGTTGCTGCTCGGCCTCGGGGAATTCCCAGGATTCGCTGATCGGCGATTCGCGCTGCGGGCCGCAGCACATGGCGGTGCCGACATGCAGGAAGCGCTTGAGGCGTGGCGAGCGGCTGAGCACCTGGGCAAAGGCGAAGGTCCCTTCGACGTTGACCGGCCAGATGGTCGGGTTCTTCGAGAACGAGGCCACCGCGGCGCAGTTGATCACCCGGTCGACCTGCATCAGGCGCGGGGTTTCGCGGGCCAGCCAGGCGGTGTCGAGGAAGTCGCCGAGGATGATCTGCTGCGCGCTCAGGGCCCTGCTCTGGGCAGCGCTGACACCGTGTTGGCGCAGGTTGTCGCGCAGGCGTTGCAGGCCTTGCTCGGGGGTTTGGCCGCGGACCAGAAAGGCGAGGGCCGGGCCATGGCCGCTGGCGATCAGCTGGGCGGCCACCGAGCCACCGAGAAAGCCGGTGGCGCCCGTCAGCAGAATGCATTCGTGCGGTGGAATAACGGTGATGGTCGCACCAGTGGCGGGGGCGTTCATAAGTTTCCTCGGCAATGAGTTGCCTGCTTTACATCTCTTGAGGGGATGTAAAAGTTGTGTGAGAAGTTTGGCCTCAACTAAACATTTAACTGAGGTCGCGGGGCGTGGCCCTTGGGTTCAGAAGTCTGCGCCTGGGCTGGCACAGGAAGGCAAGTGCCGACCAAGGTTGGCCGGCGACTGATTGTCGGCGGGAGAAAAAATTAATTCAATTAACAGATCAGACAGTTTGAGGGGGTTTTAGTGAAAGAATTTTAATGCGTGTTGAAGGGCTGTAAGTGTCTAGGAGGAATGTGTAAATAAGTTTAAAATTCCCAGGTTTTTCGTTCAGTTCGCACAAACCGCGAAAGGGCTGCAACGCAGCCCTGACAATCTTCGAGGAGAACCGTCAGACGCCGGCCGGGTCCGCCTTGTCCACGGCGATCTGCAAGCGCTCGAGCGCCTGCGCCACCACCTCGCGCGGCAACGCGCCATCATCGGCCAGGGCCTTGAGCGCCGCCAGCACGATGAACTGCCGATCTACCTCGAAATGCCGACGCAGCGCTTCGCGGGTATCGGACTGGCCAAAACCATCGGTCCCCAAGGGCACGAAGCGACGCGCGCCGACCCAGGGGCGAATCTGCTCGGCGTGGATCTTCATGTAGTCGGTGGCGACGATCAGCGGTCCTTCATGGGCTTGCAGCAACTGCGTGACGAACGGCAGTCTGGGGGTGTCCAGCGGGTGCAGCAGGTTCCAGCGTTCCACCTGTTGGGCCTCGCGGCGCACTTCGGTGAGGCTGGTGGCGCTCCAGATCTCGCTGCTGACCTGGTAATCGCTGGCCAGTATCTGGGCTGCGGCGATCACTTCGGGCAGGATCGCGCCGCTACCGGCCAGTTGGACATGCCGACCTGCAAGCACCTTGCGCTCGATGGGCAGGCGATACAAACCCTTGAGAATGTTCGCCTCGGCACCTGTGGGCAGGTCGGGGTGCGCATAGTTTTCGTTGAGCAGGGTGATGTAGTAGTACACATCCTCCTGTTCCTGGTACATGCGCCGCAGGCCGTCCTGCACGATCACCGCCAGCTCGTAGGCGTAGGTCGGGTCGTAGGAGATACAGCAGGGCACGGTGGCCGACATGACATGGCTGTGGCCATCGTCGTGCTGCAAGCCTTCGCCCATCAAGGTGGTGCGCCCGGAGGTGGCGCCCAGCAGGAAGCCCCGGGCACGGGCATCGCCGGCTGCCCATAGCAGGTCGCCAACCCGCTGGAAGCCGAACATCGAGTAGAAGATGTAGAACGGCACGGTCATCACGCCGTGGTTGGCATAAGCGGTGCTGGCGGCGATCCACGACGAGGTGGCGCCTGATTCGTTGAGGCCCTCCTGGAGAATCTGGCCGTCGACACTCTCCTTGTAGTACGACAGCGTGCCGGCGTCCTGGGGCGTGTACAGTTGGCCGACGGCGGAATGGATGCCGATCTGGCGGAACAGGCCTTCCATGCCGAAGGTGCGTGATTCATCCGGCACGATGGGCACTACCAGGCGGCCTATCTCGGGGTCTTTGAGCAGGGTGCTGAGGATGCGCACGAAGGCCATGGTGGTGGAGATGGTCCGCTCGCCAGTGCCCTTTAGCTGCGCCTCCAGTGCGGCCAGCGGCGGCACCCTGAGCGCTGCCACCTGGGCATGGCGTGCCGGGACCTGCCCGCCCAGCGCGGCGCGGCGCGCCCGCTGGTACTCGGCTTCGCGGCTGTCCGGCGCCGGGCGCAGGTAAGGCAGTTCGCCCAGTTGCGCTTCGTCCAGCGCCAGGCCGAAGCGGTCGCTGAAAGCCTTGACCGCATCGGCGCCGATTTTCTTCAACTGGTGGTTGATGTTCTGCGCCTCGCCGGCCTCGCCCAGGCCGAAGCCCTTCACGGTCTTGGCCAGGATCACCGTGGGTCGTCCCGTGGTGCGCATGGCCGTGGCGTAGGCGTTGTATACCTTGACCGGGTCATGGCCGCCGCGGGCCAGCTTCCAGATCTGCTCGTCGGACAGGTCGCTGACCAGGGCCAGCAATTCGGGGTACTTGCCGAAAAAATGCTCGCGCACATAGGCGCCATTCTGCGATTTGTAGGTCTGGTACTCGCCGTCGACGCATTCCATCATCCGTTGCTGCAGCAGGCCACTGTGGTCCTTGGCCAACAGCGCGTCCCAACCGCTGCCCCAGACCACCTTGATCACGTTCCAGCCAGCGGCGCGGTACAGGCCCTCGAACTCCTGGATCACCTTGCCGTTGCCGCGCACCGGGCCGTCGAGACGTTGCAGGTTGCAGTTGACCACGAAGATCAGGTTGTCCAGCCGCTCGCGGCCGGCCAGGGAGATCGCCGCCAGCGACTCGGGTTGGTCCATCTCGCCGTCGCCGAGGAAGGCCCACACCTTGCGCCCCTGGTGCGCCTTGAGCTGGCGGTTCTCCAGGTAGCGCATGAAGCGCGCCTGGTAGGCGGCGGTGATGGGGCCCAGGCCCATGGACACCGTGGGGAACTGCCAGAAGTCGGGCATCAGCCGTGGGTGCGGGTACGACGACAGGCCGTCGCGGTCGGTCTCGCGGCGGAAGTTGTCCAGTTGGTCCTCGCTCAACCGCCCTTCGGTGTAGGCGCGGCCATAGATACCTGGCGCGGAATGCCCCTGGATGTACACCAGGTCGCCGGCAAAACTGTCGCTGCGGCCACGGAAAAAGTGATCGAAGCCCACGTCATACAACACCGCCGCCGAGGCATAGGTGGCGATATGCCCACCAACCCCGGAGTGCCGGCCGGCGCGCAGCACCATGGTCAGGGCGTTCCAGCGGATATAGGCATTGAGCCGCTGTTCGATGGCCAGGTCGCCAGGGTAGGGCAGCTCGCGCTCGGGTGGGATGCTGTTGACATAGGGCGTGGTGACCCGGCCATGGAAGTCGCCATGGCGCGACACGTCGAATTCGAGCAGGCGGTCGATCAGGTAGTGCGCCCGGGGGCGCCCCTCGGCTTCCACCACCGAGGCGAGGGAGTCGAGCCACTCGCGGGTTTCCTGGGGGTCTTCATCACGCAGGGCATGTTGCGGGGTCATGGTAACGCTCCTTGTTGCAGGGGCCGGGCATCTCCGGCAGCGGATGTCGTTGCAGTTGCAATTGAATCTAACGCTGACGGCGGTATCATTGCAACTGCAACGAAAATCCCTTGGAGAGATCATGACCACCCCCGCGCCAGACCTCTGGTACAGCTTCATCCGCGCCCACCGCTGCTTGATCAGGGAAATCGAACGGCGCCTGGCCGAGCAGAAACTGCCGTCCTACGCCTGGTACGACACCTTGTGGGGGATCGAGAGCGGCCAGGATGGCGCACGACGCATGCACGAGCTGGCCGACGCGATGGCGATCGAGCGCTACAACCTGACGCGCCTGGTCGATCGGCTGGAGAAGGAAGGCCTGGTGACCCGGGAAAAGGCGCTGGACGATGGGCGCGGCGCCATCGCCCGGATCACCCCCAGTGGCCGGGCGCTGCGCAAGCAGATGTGGCAGGTGTACGAGCAATCGGTGGCCGAGCTGTTCCTGGTCGAGTTCGACGAACAGCAGCGCGGGGTGTTCGCCCGGGCGCTGGAGCAGGCCAGCCGCAACGCCCGGGTTTCAGGCAAAGGTTGAAGTGCAAGAGCCAGCCTTGCCGGCTCCTGCGCTTCAGCTACGGAAGAACGCCAGCAGGTCGGCGTTGATCACCTCGGCATGGGTGGTCGGCATGCCATGGGGGAAGCCGGCGTAGGTCTTCAGGGTGCCTTTGGGTAGCAGCTTGGCCGACAGCGGCCCTGAGTTGGCATAAGGCACGATCTGGTCGTCGTCGCCGTGCATCACCAACACCGGTATGTTCACCTGCCTGAGCGCTTCGCTGAAGTCGGTTTGGGAGAAGGCCACGATACCGTCGTAATGCGCCTGGGCGCAGCCCATCATGCCCTGGCGCCACCAGTTGAGGATCACACCCTGGTCGGCCTTGGCGCCGGGGCGGTTGTAGCCGTAGAACGGCCCTGCCGGGATGTCATGGTAGAACTGCGCGCGGTTGGCCTTGAGCTGCGCCTGCAGGTCATCGAACACGCTCTTGGGCAAACCGCCGGGGTTGCTGGCGGTCTTGACCATCAGCGGCGGCACCGCGGCGATGATCGCCGCCTTGGGCACCGGGTCCCTGGGGTGCCGCGCCAGGTAGTGGATCACCTCGCCACCACCGGTGGAGTGGCCCACGTGGATGGCACCCTGTACACCCAGGTGCTGCACCACGGCGGCGACGTCAGCGGCGTAGTGGTCCATGTCGTGACCATCCCAGACCTGGCTGGAACGCCCGTGGCCGCGGCGGTCGTGGGCGACCACGCGGTAGCCCTGGGCGATAAAGTAAAGCATCTGCGCGTCCCAGTCGTCGGCGCTCAAGGGCCAACCATGGTGGAAAAAGATCACCTGGGCATCGCGTGGGCCCCAGTCTTTGTAGAAGAGGTCGATACCTTCGCTTGTCGTGACGTAGCCCATTTCGCGTCTCCTGTTATCGAGGGGTGCTGCTCATGAGGGGGGGCCATCGCTTGGCCGCCAGGTAACTCTAGGTTTAAAGTGCACTTCAAGGTCAATCGCATTGCAAGGTGAGGCATGAGAATAGGTGAACTGGCCAAGGTCACAGGCCTTGCCCCGTCGCGGATTCGGTTCTACGAGGCCAGCGGGCTGATCCAGCCGGTGCAGCGCAAGGCCAATGGCTATCGCGCCTACGATGCCGACACGGTGTGGGTGCTGGAGATGATCACCAACGCCCAGGCCGCCGGGTTCTCGCTGGAGGAAATCCGCCACCTGCTGCCAGCCAGGGCCAAGGGCTGGCAACACGACGAGCTGCTTGGCGGGCTCAAGCGCAAGGTCGAGGAGATCGAGCGGTTGCAGGAGCGCCTGGCGCGCAACAAGGCGCAGTTGCTGCTGGTGATCGAAGGCATCGAGAGCAAGCCCGAGGGGATGGCCTGCGTGGACAATTCGCAGCGGGTGCTGGAGCGCCTGCGTGAAGAGATGGCCCAAGGCAAGGCAGGGCGTTGAGCCAGGGGCCCAACGCTGCCCTAGGGCGTCAGTTATCGGCTTGCAACGCCGCCAGCGGTTTGGGCGCATACAGCGCGCTCTGGAACGCCGGCACATACTCGTACTTGAGCATCCGCCCCAATTGCAGCTCACGGATGTACTGCGCCAGGCTACCATCGCCGAGCACCAGTTCCACCGCCTCGGCGCTCATGCTCGAGGCATGGGCGGTCTGCCGCGAGGTGGCATAGCCATAGGCCAACCGCCCCTGGTGATCCAGGTTGGTGAAGCTGTTGGTCACCAGCCCCGGCTCATGGGAGAGGTCCTCCAGCTTGCGTCCACGCATCACCACATCGACCTTGCCGGTCTGTGCGTCGATGATGTCGTAGGTCACAGCGGCCGCGTCCTCGCGGCGGTTGATCGGGGTCAGCCACTTGGGCAGGTTGTAGCCGACCACGCCGCGCACCCGCGCCAATTCGGTGTTCACCGGCAGCTTGAGGACATAGCCCCAGAAGTCCTTGGACAGCGATTGCCCGACCAGGGTGAACGGCCCGAAGTTCGACTTGCCCGGCTTGTTGGTGATGATCGACAGGGCGATTTCGTTGTAACTGTCGTTGTCGCAATAGTCATAGCTGTAGGCGGTGAGCGCCACCAGGCCGCGGCCCGGCCACACTTGCAGCGGCTGCACCTGGGCCAGTACCTCGGGGGGCATCAGCGCGCGCAGGCGCTCCAGGTCGGCGGTGTACACCGCGGTGATACGGCTGTTCTGGTAGTAGAAGTTCGGCGAGTAGGACGCGAAGCCCATGTCGACCTGGGTCTTTTGCAGCCCCTTGAACCAGCTCAGGTCCAGCTCCGGCGCTTGCTCGTGGATCACCGACAGCGGCGGGTTGGAACGATAGCGCTCGTACAGCCCGCCCTTGAGCACCGGCACGGGATGCCCGGCAATGTCGATCAGGGTGGTGTCGGCGTGCTCGGGGATGCCGTTGGCGGCATGGCTGACAGGGGCCAGCAGGGCGCCGGCCAGGGCGGCGACAGGTCCAAGTTTCACGTTGCGGTTCTCCAGGGCGTGCTTGACGAAGCGAGAAAGAAAGTCACTGCACCGGCACCCTAACGTTCAACCCAACTTGAGAGTCAATGGTCAAGTTTTTCGCTTTGCCAAGGCTTGACCTTAAAGCTGACTTTAAGGCTAAGGTCGCCGCACCAACTCGCTGAGGTGCTGTCGATGGACGTGTTCTCCCCCCTGACCCTGCCCAATGGCTCGATCATCCCCAACCGCATTGCCAAGGCCGCCATGGAGGAAAACATGGCCGATGCCGAGCATGCCCCTTCCGCGCAATTGATGCGCCTGTACCAGGCCTGGGCCGAGGGCGGCGCGGGGTTGATCATCAGCGGCAATGTCATGGTCGATAACCGCGCCATGACCGGCCCGGGCGGGGTGGTGCTGGAGGATGACCGGCAACTGGCGCGCTTTCGCCAGTGGGCCGCCACCGGGCGGGCCAAGGGCGCGCAGTTCTGGTTGCAGATCAATCACCCTGGCCGGCAGATGCGCGCCAACCTGGGCCAGGTGACCTGGGCGCCGTCGGCCGTGGCGTTGGACCTGGGCAAGATGTCCAAGCTTTTCGCCACGCCGCAGGCGATGACGGCCGAGGTGATCGAGGAGGTGATCCGGCGCTTCGCCAACACCGCCCGGTTGGCGGAGCAGGCGGGCTTTACCGGGGTCGAAATCCATGCCGCGCACGGCTACCTGCTCAGCCAGTTCCTGTCGCCCCTGACCAACCAGCGCAGCGACCAGTGGGGCGGCTCGCTGGAAAACCGCGCGCGCTTGCTGCTGGAAATCGTCAAGGCGGTGCGCGCGGTGGTGTCGCCGGGCTTCGCCGTGGCGGTCAAGCTCAACTCGGCGGACTTCCAACGTGGCGGTTTTAGTGCCGACGATGCCAGGCAAGTGGTCGGCCTGCTCAACGGCTTGTCGATTGACCTGGTGGAGCTGTCGGGCGGCAGCTACGAGGCACCGGCGATGCAGGGCCAGGCCCGGGATGGCCGGACATTGGCGCGTGAGGCCTATTTCCTGGAGTTCGCCAAGGATATTCGCGCGGTGGCGAACATGCCGGTGATGGTCACCGGCGGGATCCGCCGTCGGTCGATTGCCGAGCAGGTGGTGCACAGCGGCGTGGAGATGGTCGGCATCGGCACCGCGCTGGCCATCGACCCGGCCTTGCCCCGCGCTTGGCGCGCGGGCAGGGATGCAGCGCCAGCGCTGCGGCCGATCACCTGGAAGAACAAGGCGCTGGCCTCGCTGGGCAACATGGCCATGGTCAAGTTCCAGTTGCGCCAATTGAGCCAAGCCAAGGCGCCCGACCCACAGGTGGCCCCCTGGTGGGCGCTGCTGCGCCAGCAATGGGCCGATGCCGCGCGCACCCGCCAGTATCGCCGGCGCATGGCGCGGCAATAACGCCACGGCACGGCCAGTAGATGTGATAATGCCCGGGTTACCACCAGGGCTTGCGCATGCTGACCATCTCCAACACCGTGCATCTGCCGGATGCCGAAATCGAGCTCACCTACATCCGTGCCCAAGGCGCGGGCGGGCAGAACGTCAACAAGGTCTCAAGCGCCGTGCACCTGCGCCTGGACATTCCTGCCTCGTCGCTGCCGACGTTCTACAAGGAGCGGCTGTTGGCGCTGCGTGACAGCCGCATCACCGCGGATGGGGTGCTGATCATCAAGGCCCAGCAGTACCGCACCCAGGAGCAGAACCGCGCCGATGCCTTGGCGCGCCTGGTCGAGCTGATCCAGGGCGCCACCAAGGTCGAGAAAAAACGCCGGCCGACCAAGCCGACCCTGGGTTCGAAGACCCGCCGCCTGGAATCGAAGGCGCGGCGTGGCACGGTCAAGGCAGGGCGCGGCAAGGTCGATTTCTAGGCGACACAACCGTGCACTGGGGGCTGTGCGTGAATGCGTTCGCGCAGCTTACAACTCTTGCGCCGCGCGCAAGCGCCGCCACAGAGTCGTCCGGCTGATCCCCAACTGTCGGGCGGCCTCATCGAGATTGCCCTGGCAGTTGTCCAGGGTCTGCTGCACATGGCGCAACTGCGCGGCCTTGCCGACGCTGTGCAGGTCCGACGCCCGGGATGGCCTGGCCCGGCCCAGCGACGGGGTGCCCTCGCACAATTCAGGCAGCACGCGCGCCAGGTACTGCTCGTCCAGCTCTTCTCCGCGCAGCAGCTCCCGGGCCGACAGCATCGCCCGCTCGATCACGTTCTCCAGTTCGCGCACATTGCCTGGCCAGCTATGGCGCGCCAGGTACGGCAACAGCGCCGTCACCACCTGTGCCGCGCCTGGCGGCTGGCCCTGCACCAACAGGCGTTGGCTTATGCTGCGGCTGATCAAGGCGATATCCTCGGTGCGCTCGCGCAGTGGCGTGGTCTGCAGGCGCAGGATGTTCAGCCGGTAGTACAAGTCCGTGCGGAACACGCCTTGCGCCATGGCCGTGGGCAGATCCTGGTGGGTCGCGGCAATGATGCGCACATCGATGGCGATCGGCTCGGTGCTGCCCAGGCGTAGTACTTCGCGCTCCTGCAGCACCCGCAGCAGGCGGGTCTGCAGCGACACTGGCATGTCGCCGATCTCGTCGAGGAACAGCGTGCCGCGGTGCGCGGCCTCGAACAGGCCGGGCTTGCCGCCTTTGCGCGAACCGCTGAAGGCGCCTTCCTCATAGCCGAACAGTTCGCTTTCCAGCAGCGTTTCGGGAAACGCCGCGCAGTTGATGGCAACGAAGGGGCCTTGCCGGCGCGGGCTTTCGTTATGGATGCCCTGGGCCAACAGCTCCTTGCCGGTGCCGCTCTCGCCGGTGATCAAGATGGTCGAGTGGCTGGCGGCGAAGCGCTCGGCCAATTGCAACATCTCACGGTTGGCCTGGCTGGCGCCGCCCAGTTGCGCCAGGCGGTAGCGCGCGGTGAAGGCGCCGGGCCGGCGACTGGCGCGGATGCGCTGGTCGGCGCGCTGCACGGCGGTGATGTCCTGGCAGGTCAGCACCAGGCCGGTGCGCTCGCCGTTCTCCAGGATCGGCAACAGGTTGCTGACCACGGCTTGCGCGCCCACGCGGATGACACGGTTGTCCTCGCCCGTGCCGTCCTGCAAGGCTTGCTGCCAATCCAGCTCGGGGCACAGTGCCTGCAACGGACGCCCCAGCGCCGCGCTGGCCGGCAACGCCAGCAACTGCGCCAAGGCGGGGTTGAGCGACTGCACCAGGCCCTGGTTGTCGATCGCGGCCACGCCAGTGGGGATGTGTTGCAGCACGGCATCGAGGTGTCGACGCTTGGCGCTTTCGATGCGTTGGCTGTCGAGAATGCCCAGGGCCTCCTCGAGGGCCCTGCGCACGGTTTCCTCGCTCAGTGACAGCACGCCCTGCAGCCCGGCCTGTTCGGCGAGCTCCACCACCGTCGACGACCCGATGATGCTGCCACAGCCCATTAGCGCCGCCTGCTCGACGGCCTGGCGGGCTTGCTCCAGCGAGCTATAGGCAGCCTGATGCATCTGCACGGTGAACAGTGCGGCCAAGGCCTGCAGGTCTTGATTGATGTGGTTGTAGCTGAGCACGGCCACTTGCCCGCCGTGATCGCGGGCCTGGCCCAGGGCTCGCAGCAGGTCGCCGCCGCCGACACGCATCGCCAGCACCGGTCGGGCCAGGTGGCGGCGCAGGTAGGCGGCGGTGGCCCCGGCGCAGACGAATGCATCGACCGCGCCGCGCTGCTCCAGCTCGCGGGCAGTCTGCAGCGCCTCGGCCACCGAAGTGTCGAGTACCTCGATACGGGTGTCGGGGTAATCGGCGGTGAGCCCGGCCACTACCTGGGCGAGCCGGCTGCGTTGCTGGGGACGCTGCAGGTGGCTGATCAGCACGACGACCTGGGCGGTGGGGGAGTGCATGGCGAACCCTGTTCATGGTTGCAATGTTTCCATGGTGAACGAAAGCCTTGCATAAGTGAAACAAAGGTTGTGCCGCCGGCCTTTGCCGAGAGCACCGCAGGTTAGGTCCGACGGGGCCTGCAGCTGGATTCTTGGCAGTTGGCCCAGGCCTTGCTCTAGCCCTCCTGGCAATTCACCCGTGAACACAGGGCCCATCGACCCATGAGCAGTTCCCCCACGATTCCCCTGGCCAGCGATCCGCTCGCGGCCAGTCCCCATGACCAACGGTTGGTCGATTTCATTCGTCAACGGGCGGCCGCCGAGCGGGTGTCCATCATCGCGCGCAAGCGTTTGAGCGGCGGTGCCATCCAGGAGAACTGGCGCCTGGACCTGCAGATCGAGGGTGGCCCATGGGCCGGCGCTCGACGTTGGGTGCTGCGCAGCGACGCCTTGTCCGCGCTGCCCGCCAGCCTCGATCGCGAACAGGAGTTCGCCGTGCTGCAAGTGGTGCACCAGGCCGGGGTCAAGGTCCCCAGGCCGCTCTGGTTGTGCCGCGATCCGCAGGTTCAGGGACGGCTGTTCTTCCTCATGGAGTACGTGCCGGGTATCGCCGCCGGGCGCCTGCTCAGCGCCCAGGCCGGGCCACAGGGCCAGGCCGGGCTTGCGGCGCAACTGGGCGCCAACCTGGCACGCCTGCACCAGGTGCGCCCCCCCTCGGCGACACTGGATTTCCTGCCAATCCCTGACACCTCGCCGGCCCTGGCAACCATCGGCGCCTACCGCCACTACCTCGACAGCCTCGATGCGGCCTACCCGGCCCTGGAGTGGGGCCTGCGCTGGTGCGAGCTGCACGCGCCGCGCAGCCACGCGCTGTGCCTGCTGCACCGCGACTACCGCAGCGGCAACTACCTGGCCAGCGAGCAAGGGCTCGAAGCGGTGCTCGACTGGGAGTTCAGCGGCTGGGGCGACCCCTGCGAAGACCTGGGCTGGTTCACCGCCCGTTGCTGGCGCTTCACCCGTCCCGACCTGGAGGCGGGCGGCATTGGCCTGCTGGAGGACTTCCTGCGCGGCTACCACGAGGTGTCGACCCTGGCCATCGAACCCAGCCAGCTGCACTACTGGCAGGTCATGGCCACCCTGCGCTGGGCGGTGATCGCCTTGCAGCAAGGGCAGCGCCACTTGTCCGGCGAAGAGCCTTCCCTCGAACTGGCCCTGACCGCGCGCCTGTTGCCGGAGTTGGAGCTGGACATCCTGAACATGACCGGAGCCGAAGCGCCATGACCCAACCGAATGCCGCGCAACTGCTCGACATCGCCCGCCAGACCTTGCTGGAGCAGGTGTTGCCCACGCTGGCCAGTGAGCTGCGCTACCCGGCGCTGATGATCGCCAATGCCATGGCCATCGCCGCGCGCGAAAGCCGTCTGCAAGACCAGCTGAGCGCTCAGGAACAGGCCGGTCTGGGCGCCTTGTTGGAAACGCCGCCGGCGACCCTAGCCGCTACCCGGCAGCACCTGGCCCTGGCGATCCGCGCGGGCCGCCATGACGCCCCGCAGGCGCGTCGCACCCTGGTCGAGGCCCTGCGCCGGACCACGCTTGCCCACCTGACGATCAGTAACCCCAAGGCCATGCCTTGAGCACGGCTAGCCGCCGATCCATTGCCAAGACTGCAACCGCACAAATAAGGACAACCATGAACTTCAACCTTTCCGACGACCTGCTGGCCTTGCAGGCCAGGACGCGCGATTTCATCGCCAACCACGTGATCCCTTTCGAGAACGATCCCCGCCAGGACCGTCACGGTCCCAGCGATGCCCTGCGCCAGGACTTGCTGGAAAAAGCCCGCGTCGCCGGCCTGCTGACCCCCCATGCCAGTCCCGAGATGGGCGGCATGGGCCTGAGCCACGTGGCCAAGGCGATCGTCTTCGAGGAAGCTGGGTATTCGCCCCTGGGCCCGGTGGCGCTGAATATCCACGCCCCCGATGAAGGCAACATCCACCTGATGGACGTGGTCGCCACCGAGGCGCAGAAGGACCGCTGGCTGCGCCCGTTGGTCCAGGGCCGGGCGCGCTCATGCTTCGCCATGACCGAGCCTGCGCCGGGCTCGGGTTCGGATCCGTCGATGCTGCGCACCACCGCCACCCGCGATGGCGACGACTACCTGATCAACGGCCGCAAGTGGTTGATCACCGGCGCCGATGGCGCCGATTTCGCGATCATCATGGCGCGCATGGAAGACGGCACGGCGACCATGTTCCTGAGCGACATGCAGCGTGAGGGCATCGTCCACGAACGGCAACTGGACTCGCTGGACAGCTGCTTCACCGGTGGCCACGGGCAACTGCGTTTCGACAACCTGCGCATCCCGGCAAGCGATGTGCTCGGCGAGATCGGCAAGGGTTTCCGCTATGCCCAGGTGCGTCTGGCGCCGGCACGGCTGACCCACTGCATGCGCTGGCTCGGTGCCGCGCGGCGTGCCCACGACATCGCCTGCGACCATGCGCGCACCCGCGACGCCTTCGGCAAATCCCTGGGCGAGCACCAGGGCGTCGGCTTCATGCTCGCCGACAACCAGATGGACCTGCATGTGGTGCGCCTGGCGGTATGGCATTGCGCCTGGGTGCTCGACCAGGGCGAACGGGGCAATGTCGACTCGAGCATGGCCAAGGTGATCAGCTCCGAGGCGCTGTGGCGGGTGGTCGATCGCTCGATGCAGGTGCTGGGTGGGCGTGGCGTGACCGGGGACACGGTGGTGGAGCGGATCTTCCGCGATATCCGGCCGTTCCGCATCTATGACGGCCCGAGCGAAGTGCACCGCATGAGCCTGGCGAAAAAACTCCTCGACCAGCGCTTGGGAGGTCACTGATGCAGCCGCAACTTGCTCGACTGTTCTCTCTCGATGGCCGTCGCGTCCTGGTGACCGGGGCCTCCAGTGGCCTGGGCCGGCACTTTGCCCAGACCCTGGCGGCGGCCGGCGCCGAGGTGCTGGTCGCCGCCCGGCGCGAGGCGCCGTTGCAGGCCCTGGTCGAGGCCATCCAGGCCAACGGCGGCCGCGCCCGCGCCTTTGCCCTCGATGTCACCAGCCGCGACGATGTCTGCCGGGTGCTCGATGCCGCCGGCCCGCTGGATGTGCTGGTCAACAATGCCGGGGTGAGCGACAGCCAGCCTCTGCTCGACTGCGACGATGGCAGTTGGGACCGTGTGCTCGACACCAACCTCAAGGGCGCCTGGACGGTGGCCCAGGAAAGCGCGCGGCGCATGGTCGCCGCAGGGCAGGGCGGCAGCCTGATCAACGTCACCTCGATCCTCGCCAGCCGGGTGGCCGGCGCCGTTGCTCCTTATCTGGCGGCCAAGGCGGGCCTGGCGCACCTGACCCGGGCCATGGCCCTGGAGCTGGCGCGCCATGGTATCCGCGTGAACGCCCTGGCGCCGGGGTACGTGATGACCGACTTGAACGAGGCATTCCTGGCCAGCGACGCGGGGCAGAAGTTGCGCGCGCGCATTCCGAGCCGGCGTTTCAGCCAGCCGGCGGACCTGGATGGCGCCTTGCTGCTGCTCGCCAGCGACGCCGGCCGCGGCATGAGCGGCAGCGAGATCGTGGTCGATGGCGGCCACCTGTGCAGCAGCCTGTAGATACACCCCCCCCCAGCCTTGCAAACCCCGTGATGAATGGCACCGGCTGTGCCGGTCAAGAACAACAAGAAACAGAGGTGGTTATGTGCGTGCAACCGTTGAACTGCCCATGGACGAAGGACCCGTCATGATGAACCCGAACCTGGAACACGAACTGGCACCGAATGCGGCCAACCACGTGCCGCTGTCGCCGCTGTCGTTCCTCAAGCGCGCCGCGCAGGTCTATCCGCAGCGCGACGCAGTGGTGTACGGCGACCGTCGCTACACCTACCAGCAGTTGCACCAGCGCAGCCGGGCCCTGGCCAGCGCCCTGGAGCGGGTCGGCGTGCAGCCTGGCGAGCGCGTGGCGATCCTGGCGCCGAACATCCCCGAGATGCTCGAGGCGCACTATGGCGTGCCCGGCGCCGGGGCCGTGCTGGTATGCATCAATATTCGCCTGGAAGCGCGCAGCATCGCGTTCATCCTGCGCCATTGCGCGGCCAGGGTACTGTTGTGCGATTGCGAGTTCGGCGCGGTGGTCCACCAGGCGCTGGCGATGCTGGACACGCCGCCACTGCTGGTAGGCATCGATGATGCCCAGGCCGAGGGCGCCGACCTGGCGCCGGACCTGGACTACGAAAGCTTCCTGGCCCAGGGCGATGGCAACCGGCCGTTGAGCGCGCCGCACAACGAATGGCAGTCGATCGCCATCAACTACACCTCCGGCACCACCGGCGATCCCAAGGGCGTGGTGCTGCATCATCGCGGCGCCTACCTCAATGCCTGCGCCGGGGCGCTGATCTTCCAGCTCGGCCCGCGTAGTGTCTACCTGTGGACCCTGCCGATGTTCCACTGCAACGGCTGGAGCCATACCTGGGCAGTGACCCTGTCGGGCGGCAGCCATGTGTGCCTGCGCAAGGTGCAGGCCGAGGCGATTCACGCCGCCATCGCCGCGCACGGCGTGACCCACCTGAGCGCGGCACCGGTGGTGATGTCGATGCTGATCCATGCTCCGGCAGGCGCCGCGCCGTCCCAGGCGGTGTCGGTGATAACTGGTGGCGCCGCACCGCCCAGCGCGGTGATCGCCGCCATGGAGGCGCGCGGTTTCAGCATCACCCACGCCTATGGCATGACCGAAAGCTATGGCCCCAGTACCTTGTGCCTGTGGCAGCCAGGCGTCGACGAGCTGCCGCTGGAGGCTCGCGCGCGGTTCATGAGCCGCCAGGGCGTGGCCCATCCGATGCTCGAGGAAGCCACGGTGCTGGATACCGATAGTGGCCAGCCGGTGCCCGCCGACGGGGCGACCCTGGGCGAGCTGGTGGTGCGCGGCAACACGGTGATGAAAGGCTACCTGCACAACCCCGAAGCCACCCGCAGCGCCCTGGCTGGCGGCTGGCTGCACACGGGCGACCTCGCCGTGCTGCACCCCGATGGCTATGTGGAGATCAAGGACCGGGCCAAGGACATCATCATTTCCGGCGGCGAGAACATCAGTTCGCTGGAGATCGAGGAGGTGCTCTACCAGCATCCCGAGGTGCTCGAGGCTGCCGTGGTGGCGCGGCCTGATTCGCGCTGGGGCGAAACCCCGCATGCCTTCGTCACCCTGTGTGCCGAGGCCCAGGCGGGCATCACCGGCGAAGAGCTGATCCGCTGGTGTCGCGAGCGCCTGGCGCACTTCAAGGCGCCGCGGCATGTCTCGTTGGTGGAGCTGCCCAAGACGGCCACCGGCAAGATCCAGAAGTTCGTCCTGCGCGAATGGGCTCGCCAGGCGGCCGCTGCAGCCAGCGATCGACCGGAAGGGTGATGCGTGGTCACCCTCCCGGTCGGCCGCCGGCCTGCTCGAGTCTGCTATATCGAGCCGAGGAAAAGCTTCACACTATGCGCCAAAATACAGGTAGGCACTGTACCTGCCTGTGAGCCGACATTCATCAGCCGGACCTGCAATGATGACGTCCTACATCCAGGGTACCGCGTTAATTGGATTCGACGACTTCGCTCTGGCCCAGGGGCTAGAGCCTCATGCGCTGCTTGCAGAGGTTTCGCTTGCCCTTGGCGAGCCCGATGGCGCAATCGAAACCCGCCCGTTCAACGCGCTACTGGCGTTGGCTGCGCACCGCTCGGGCAATCGCCTGTTCGCGCTGCAGTTCGGGCTTGAACATGGCATGCCGGGAATGGGGACCCTGCTGCATGCCATTCAGGGCGCGGACACTGTCGGTGAGGTGCTGAGGGCATTGGTCCGGTACGCCCATGTGCTCGGCACGGCAGTGGAGTTTCGCCTGGAGCGGCATGCCGGCAATGCACGCTTGATCTGTCAGGTCACCGACGCGGATCTTCCCTGTGTGCGACAGACCGTGGAGTGGGCGATGGGAATGAGCGCGCAGCTGATGCACAGTTTGCTCAAGCACCTCTGGCGCCCGCATGCCCTGCTGCTGTGCCATGGCGCAGGGGCGGAACCTTCGGCATACCGGCGTCTGCTGGGGGTGGCGCCGCGTTTTTCCAGCACGGAAAACGCCTGGGTGTTCGACCCTTCACTGCTGGACGCAAGGCTTGGCGCAAAGGATCAACGCATCCTGCAACTGACCCGACAGTTCCAGGACGAGCTGGCGGATATCACGCTGGAGGCGTTGCCCATGCACGTGCAAAAGCTTATGCGCATTCGCATGCCCCAGGGACGTGTCACGGTCGAACAGATTGCCATGGACCTGAGGATCAGCTCGCGCAGCCTGCAGCGCTACCTGCTGACCCAAGGCACGAGTTTCCAGGCATTGCTGGACGGGACCCGCCAGGCGATGGCCACACGCTTGCTGCGGGATGCCTCGATCAACCTGACGCAGGTGGCGGAGTTGTTGGGATACACCCAGCTTGCCGCGTTTTCCAGGGCATTCAGCCGCTGGCATGGCCTCAGCCCGCAACAATGGAAACGTCAACTGCGCCAGGCACCGGCGCTCGATGCCGTAAGCGGGCGTGGTCGACATGGCTGACGTTCCCTTCGTCCGGGCAATCAGCCTCACCGGGTTTCATGCCTTCGCCGCCGGGCAGGGGCTCGATCCGGGGCAGATGCTCAAGCACGTCGGCCTGCCGGGCCAGGGCCTTCAAGACGAGGACGATCTGCTCCGCTACCAGCAATACTGCGCTTTGCTCGAGGCCTGCAGTCGGCATTCGGGCAATGCGCTGTTCGGCCTGCAGTATGGTCAGTTCCAGGCCGCCGATGTGTTGGGTGAGTTGCTCCATCTGCTGCGCAATGCGCGCACGGTCGGTGATGCGCTGGTGGAATTGCGCAACCATTACGCCCTGTACAATGGTGCGGCCGAAGTCGGGCTGGACAGCGAAAACGGCCTGACCATACTCAGCTATCATGTTCGCCTCTCCCACGCGCCCGGCGTGCGCCAGGCAGAGGAGCTGGCCGGTGTCGTGGGCATTGCTCTGATGCGCGCATTGGCAGGCCCGCACTGGCTACCCAGCGCCCTCTGGCTCAGCCATTCGCCCAGTACCGATGTCGCCTTGTATGCCCAGGCGCTCGGCATTTCGCCCACCTTCAATGCGCGTTGTGTCGCCCTGGTGTTCGAATCATCGCTGCTGGCGCAGCCCTGTGTCCTGTGTGATGAGGCGTTGCACCAACTGGTGGTCAAGAGCATGCAGCGCCTGGAGCGGCTGTCCGGCGACGAGCTGGCCATCCAGATCAAGCAGTTGTTGCATCACCTGCTGCCCAGTGGGCGGGCCACGGCGCAGAAGGTGGCCAGCATCATGGCGCTGACCCCGAACGAGTTGCGTCAGGCCATGACGCAGGAAGGGCTGACGTTCCAGCAATTGCTCGAGGAGGTGCGCCAGTCCATGGCCCAGGCCTACCTTGCCAGGCCTTCGGCCAACATCGGCGAGCTGGCCGCGCTGCTCGGCTATTCCGACACCAGCGGATTTCGCCGAGCCTTTCATCGCTGGTTTCAGATGAGCCCGTTGAGCTGGCAGAAGGCCCACGGCATCAAGCGCCAGCCGCGTCTGTTGGGGCGCGGACGTACGCGCCCCTAGAGGGTGTCGGCCCTTCGCTAGTAACCCCGGAATATATCGCCAATGCTCGCAATCGGGTGTGCCGCGTGTGCCGTTTGTGCCACGGATCGACTGGCTATGGAAGACTGAGGGGCGTAGACCGCCGTCAGGAACAGGGCAAGTGTCACGCTGGCCACCAGAAAGGCAAAGATACGCATGGGAACCTCCAGCTTTTGTTTTTGTAGTTACCGTCGAGTCTGGTCCGTGGCGTTGGCTAAAGCTTGATAAAGCGCGCCATTAAATGGTCCTTTGTGCGGTCGTTTCGGGAAGATTGGCCGCTGCGAACACCTGGGTGGCCGCCACGATGTCCTGGTCGCCGTAGCCCATGGCTTCGGCACGCTGCACGACCCCACACACGGCGTCGAAGACCGGCGTCCAGGCCCCTTGCGCGTGCAGCGCCTGGGCGATGTGGGCGAAGGCGCCGGCATGCACATCGAGCCTGGCCTGATCGCCTGCGAAATCCTGCGCTTCGAGTCGGCATACCGCTTCCTCGAGCGCATCGCTGATGAAAAACCGTGACGTGTCGAGCAGCAGCCGGGCCGTCTTCGCCACGGGCAGGCCGAAGCGCTCGCTCGCGCCCACGGCCTCGAAGAATGCCACCATCGTGGCGAATGCCTGGGCGTGGAGCACGCTGGCAAAGGCCAGTGCTTCGTCCCAAGGCAGGAACATCGTTTGACCGGCCAGCGCCTCGAGCAGCGCCCGATGCTGCTCGAAGCCCTCACGATCGCCGGTATGCAGGGTATGGCTCTGGCGATGACCGACGTTGCGTGGGTAGGCCACGATCATGCCTTTGACGTACAGGCCGCCAGCGGCGTTGACCAGCGCCTGAAGCGCCAGGCCCTCGTCGCGGCCGTTGGTGGTGTAATCGACCACCGTGCGACCTGCGAGCGCAGCCATCATCCCCGGCATGCCAAGCACGCCATGGGTCGCCTGGTCGTCCAGAAGCACGAAGACCGTGACCGGGCTTACGCTGAGCGCGGCGTGAGCCGAGTCGCACAGCTGAGCACCAGCGGCGACCAGCGCCGCCGCTTTGCCAGGCGATCGGTTCCACACCGCCACGCGTTTGCCCTGCTTGAGAAATGCATGGGCCATGATCGTGCCCATGGCGCCGAGCCCGACTACCGATACATCGAAGTCGAAGCGCTGGTCATTTTGTGTGCTCACATTCCAACCCTCATGATTTTTGTTCTAGGTGTCTAGTGTGGTGCGTCGTCTACAACAGGTTCTGTGCGCGGGCCCATTCAGTCGCGTCGGCCAGCGTGCGTTCGAAGGCGCTGAAGATCGCCTCGATATCGGCCTGGGTGCAGATCAACGGCGGACAGAAGGCGATCGTGTCGTAGATGGCGCGAATGATCAGCCCGTGCTTGTGCGCCTGTTTGAACACATAGCCACCCAAGGTGCCGGGCTGGGCGAACGGTTGGCCGGTGGCCTTGTTCACCACCAGTTCGATGGCGCCCAACAGCCCGACACCGCGCACATCGCCCACCAGCGGATGGTCGGCGAATGCGCGCAGACGGCGCTGGAATTCAGGGGCCAGGCGCTGGACCTGGCCCACCAGGTCGCGCTCCTCGATGATGCGGATGTTTTCCAGCGCCACCGCAGTGGCGACGGGATGTCCCGTGCAGGTCAGGCCATGGGCGAAGGCCCCCAAACGCTGGCTCTGGCTGAGCAGGACGTCATGGATGGCATCGGACACCAGCACGGCGGCCAGGGGCTGATAGGACGAGGTGAGCTGCTTGGACAGCACCATGATATCGGGCTGGATACCGTACAGCTCGGCGCCGAACATCGTCCCGAGCCTGCCGAAACCGGTGATGATCTCGTCGATCACCACGAGGATGTCGTAGCGTCTGCACACCGCCTGGATCGCTGCCCAGTAGCCTTGGGGAGGAGGAACCACGCCGCCTGCGGCCATCACCGGTTCGCCGATGAACGCCGCGATGGTTTCCGGCCCTTCGTCGAGGATGTAATGCTCCAGCTCGTCCGCCAGGCGCGCCGAAAAGGCTTCCTCGGTCTCGCCTGGCCGGGCGAATCGATAGAAGTTCGGGCAGGTCAGGTGGTGCACCGGGATGGCCGGCAGATCGAAATCACGGTGCATCGACGGGATGCCGCTCAAGCTGGCGCAGGCGACGGTGGCGCCGTGATAGGCCTGCTGGCGGGAGATGAACTTCTTCTTGGCGGGCTTGCCCAGTGCGTTGTTCACGTACCAGACCATCTTCACCACCGAGTCGTTGGCCTCGGACCCGGAGTTGGTGAAGAACACATGGTTCAGGTCGCCGGGCGCAAGCTCCGCCAGCTTCGCGGCGAGCGCCGCGGCCGGGGCGTTGGTCTTGTGGCTGAAGCTGTGGTAGTAGGGCAGTTGCCTGAGCTGCTCGACGGCGGCGTCGACCAGGCGCTGTTCGCTGAAGCCCAGGGCAACGCTCCACAGGCCCGACATGGCCTCGATATAGGCATTGCCCTGTTCGTCGAAGACCCGCGCACCGTCGCCTGCGGTGATGACCAATGGCCCGATTTGCTGATGCTGGGCCAGGTTGGTGTTGGGGTGAATGAGTGCTGCCAGATCGTTGCGCGCGGTTGCAGTGAACGTGTTCATTGGTTCATGTCCTGTCGCAGGCACTGATCGCCCGCAAGTGAGCAAGTTGCCTGCGCCCCGCGGATCGCCACGGGGCGCACGGCAAGATCCTGCAGTTACTGACCAAGCGCTGCCGCGACCGCCTCGCCGAACGCCTTGAGACCCTGTTCGAGTTGCTCGGTCGGGGTGTTCACCGGTGGCATCAGCTTGATGATCTCGCCGTTCGGCCCGCAGCGGTCGACCAGCACGCCCGCCTGCAGCACACGCTGTTGGGCATCCTTGGCCGAGGCCACGTTGCCGCGACCGAAATCGATGCCGGCGATCATGCCGCGGCACCGCGCGGAGGCGACCCCTGGAATCTCGGCGTAGCCGGCGACCGCGCGTTCCATGGCCGTGCAGTTGGCGGCCAGCACCTTCAGGAACTGCTCGTCGCGCCAATAGCCGAGGGCGATCTGGGCGGTGAGGAACGCCAACTGGTTACCGCGGAAGGTGCCGATATGATCGCCCGGCTCCCAGACATCCAGCCCGGCGCCGATCAACACGATGGCCATGGGCAGGCCATAGCCACCGATCGATTTGGCGCAGGTAATCAGGTCAGGGACCACCCCGGAGCGCTCGAAGCCGAAGAAGTCACCGGTGCGGCCGCAGCCAGCCTGGATCTCGTCGCAGATCAGCAATACCCCGTGCGCCCGGGTCCACTGGCGCAGGCGCTGCAACCATTGGTTGGAAGCGACGTACACGCCGGCCTGGATCTGCACGGATTCGACGATCACCGCCGCCGGCAATTCCGAGCCGCTGCCCTGGTCGTTGGCCAGGCGCTCGAGGAAGCCGATGCTGTCGAACTCACCGTAAGGGCTGTCTTCGTAGGGCACAAACACCACGTCGGTGGACAGCCCCGGGCCGCGCCGGGTGCGGTTGCCGGTAACGGCCAGCGCACCGGCCGTCATGCCGTGGTAGGCACCATAGAACGACACGATCTTGCTCCGCCCGGTCGCTTTGCGCGCCAGCTTCAATGCCGCCTCGACGGCATCGGCGCCGGTCGGGCCGGTGAACTGCACCTTGTAGTCCCAGCCGCGCGGCTTGAGCAGGTCGCGTTCCAGCGCCTCGAGGAACTGGCGCTTGGTGGTGGTGTGCAGGTCCAGGGCATGGGTCACGCCGTTGGCCGACAGGTACGCGATCAGCGCATCGCGCATGCGCGGGTCGTTGTGGCCGTAGTTCAGGGCACCGGCGCCGGCGAAGAAGTCCAGGTACTCGCGGCCATCCTCGCCGCGGATCTTGCTGCCCTGGGCGGTATCGAAGACCAGCGGCAGGTCGCGGCAATACATCCGCACGTTGGACTCGAGCCGTTCGAATGTCTCGATGTTGTTCATGCATAACCTCTTGAAGTGATCGGGCAACATTTGCTTGGCGCTATCAGTGCTTGAACATCACGTGGCGCACCACGGTGTAGTCTTCCAGGCCATACATGGACAGGTCCTTGCCATAACCGGACAGCTTCACGCCGCCATGGGGCATCTCGCTCACCAGCATGAAATGGGTATTGACCCAGGTGCAGCCGTATTGCAGGCGCGCAGCCAGGCGATGGGCGCGGCCGACATCGGCGGTCCACACCGAAGAGGCCAGGCCGTAGTCGGAGTCATTGGCCCAGGCCAGCGCCTGGGCTTCGTCCTCGAACGACGAGACCGTCACCACCGGGCCGAAGATCTCCCGGCATACCACCTCGTCGTCCTGACGGGCACCGGCCAGGACCGTCGGTTCGAAGAAGAACCCGCTACCTGCGGCGCGCTTGCCACCGGTGACGACTTCGATATGAGGCACTTCCCGGGCACGCTTGACGAAGCCCTCGACGCGGCCCAGGTGCTCTTCGGTGATCAGCGGCCCCATCTCGGTCGAGGGATCATCCTGCAGCCCGCACTTGATGCTGGCCACGGCCTCACCGAGCTTGCGCACGAACTCCGGGTAGACCGACTTCTGCACATACAGGCGGCAGGCGGCGGTACAGTCCTGGCCTGCGTTGTAGAAGCCAAAGGCACGAATGCCTTCGACGGCCGCGTCGATATCGGCATCGTCGAAGATCAGCACGGGGGCCTTGCCGCCCAGTTCCATGTGCATGCGTTTGACGCTGTCGGCGGTGCCCTCGATGATCCGGCTGCCGGTGCGCACGGAGCCGGTCAGCGACACCATGCGCACCTTGGCGTGGCTGGTCAGCGGCTCACCCACCGAGGCGCCTCGCCCATGGACGATGTTGACCACGCCGGCAGGGAAGATCTCGGCCAGCAGTTCACCCAGTTTCAGGGTGGTCATCGGCGTGTGTTCCGAAGGTTTCAGCACCACGGTGTTACCGCCGGCCAAGGCCGGGCCGAGTTTCCAGGCCGCCATCAGCAAGGGGTAGTTCCACGGCGCGATGGAGGCGACCACGCCGACCGCATCGCGACGAATCATCGAGGTGTGCCCCGGGATGTACTCGCCCCCGGCCGAGCCTTGCAGGCAGCGCACGGCGCCGGCGAAGAAGCGGAACACGTCCGACACTGCCGGCAGCTCGTCCTGCAGCACGGCGGTGTAGGGCTTGCCGCAGTTGTCGGCTTCCAGGCGGGCGAACTCCGGTGCCTGGGCATCGATGCTGTCGGCGAGCTTGAGCAGCAGCGCCGCGCGGTCCTTGGGCGGGGTTTGCGACCAGGCTTCGAAGGCCGCATCGGCACTTTGCACCGCAGCCTCGACCTGGGCTTGGCTGGCCTCGGTGGTTTGTACCAGGACGCTGCCCAGGGAGGGGTTGTACACGGCCAGCTCGTCGCCTTCGCCGGCTACCAGGGCACCATTGATCAGAAGTTTGCTTTGCATGTCGATTCTCGCCATTTAACGGCGCGGCCAATGGCCGGCCTTGTGATTGTCGTCAGAGCATTCGATTGAAACGGGGTCGCTATACCAATGCCTCAGGGACGGGGCTGCGGAAGAAGCTGGTGCGGCATGCGAGGTAGACCAGCCCCAGGCCGAGCCAGCAACTGCCCATGATCAGCGCGTCTTTATCCAGGCTGATCAGCATCCACCCGGCGGTGACCAGGCCGATGAGCGGGAACAGCACGCCGCGCAGCAGGCCGGCACCGTCCTTGACCCGGGCATCGAGGGTGAGCCGCAATGCGCACAGGTTGACGGCGGTGAAGGCGACAAACGCGCCGAAGTTGACCAGCGACGTCGCGGTGGCAATCGTCAAGGCAAAACCGGCCGTGCCGAAAACGCCGCAGAGCAGGATGTTGAAGGCCGGGGTCTTGAAGCGCGGATGCAGGACACCGAACACCTTGCGCGGCAGCTGGTTGTCCCGGCCAAGGGCGTAGAGCAGCCGCCCCACGCTGGCCTGGAACGACATGCCCGCGGCGAAGTGGGCGATGATGATCCCCGCCAGCACCACGGCGAAGAACAGGTCACCGCCGATCATCCGGGCGATCTCGAAGGCGGCCCCGTCCACCTGCTCGAAGCTGGGGGAGGGATGGGCCAGGTACATGAAGTACGAGGAACC
The DNA here is from genome assembly GCF_004519305.1 of Pseudomonas sp. RIT623. Lineage (GTDB taxonomy): Bacteria > Pseudomonadota > Gammaproteobacteria > Pseudomonadales > Pseudomonadaceae > Aquipseudomonas. The sequence goes on from NZ_SOZA01000008.1 coordinate 90,409, forward strand.
GACGTAGACCGAGCCGCCGATCAACGCGACCAGCAGGATGGCGCGTGGCAGCGTCCGGCCCGGATCGCGGGTTTCCTCGCTCAGCGTGGACAGCGCGTCGAAGCCCAGGAACGAGTAGGCGGCAATGGCAGCGCCGGCCATGCTGGTGGCGAAGGGCACGTCCTGGTTGAAGAACGGCTTGGCCGAAAGCAACCCGCCAGGGCCGTTGGCTGCCACGATGTAGTGCACGCACAGGCCAAGGAACACGACGATGATCGCCAGTTGCGCCACCATCAGCAGCACGTTGAAGCGGTTGGCGACCTGGATGCCGAGGACATTGAGCAGTGACGTGCAGACGATGAAGCCGCTGATCCACACCCACTGCGGGACCTCTGCAAAGGCCATGTTGAGGTAGCTGGCGCCGAGCAGCCAGATCAGCATCGGGATGAAGAAGTAATCCAGCAGGGCGGCCCAGCCCACCATGAACCCGAGATTGGCGTTGAGCATCTTGCGGGTATAGGTGTAGGCCGAGCCGGCTACCGGGAATACCCTGACCAGCCGCCCGTAGCTCAATGCCGTGAACACCACGCCGGTCGCCGCGATCAGGTAGGCCATCGCCGTGGTGTTGCCGCTGGCCTGGGTGATCACGCCGTAGGTGCCGAAGACGATCAGCGGGGCAAGGAACGCCAGGCCGAACAGCAGCACCGAGAACGGCCCCAGGGTGCGCCTCAACGAGGCGCTGGAGGTTGAGTGACTCATGACGCAGCCCTCCTACGCGACGAAGTGGTAAGCGGTGGTGATGATGTCGTGATAGGCCTCGACGGACATCGCCTTGGCATTGCTGGCGTCGGAGAAGTTCAGCTTGGATTTTTCGGCAATGGCCTGGAAGTCCTCCTTGCGCACGCCCTTGACCTCGGCGAAGGAGGGGATGCCCAGGTCCTTGCTCATCTGGAACAGGTGGCCCACGGCGGCCTCGGCGGCGGCGGCCGGTGCCAGCGTCGGGTCGATCCCCAGGGCGTAGGCCACCTGGGCGTGGCGCAGGATGTCGGCATCGCGGTTGTGGCCAAAGACGAAGGGCAGGAAGATCGCGTTGCCAACGCCGTGCGGGGTGTCGTACATGCCGCCAATTGACTCGGAGATGCAGTGCACGCTGCCGACGTCAGCGTTGCCGAATGCCATGCCGGCGATCAGGCTCGCCACCAACATTTGCTCGCGCGCCTCTTGATTGTCTGGCTCCAGTACGACCGCCTTGAGGTGCTGGCTGATCAGGCGGATGGCATGTAGTGCCAGGCCATCGCTGATCGGGTTTGAAACGCGGCAGGTGTACGCCTCGATGGCGTGGGTCAGGGCATCCATGCCGGTGGCGGCGGCAATCGACGCGGGCAGGGTGTCGAGGATACGGGAGTCAAGCAGCGCCAATACGGGGCCGACGCGGTAATCATGGACGCTCATCTTGAAATGACGGGCAGTGTCGGTGATCACCGAGAAGCAGGTCACTTCGCTGCCGGTGCCCGCGGTCGTCGGGATGGCGACGATCGGCGGTATGGCGTGCTTGAGGGTGAACGACCCTTCGTAGTCCTCGATCCGACCCTCGTGGGTGAGCAGCAGGCTGATGGCCTTGGCCGCGTCCATCGCGCTGCCGCCGCCCACCGCCAGCAGGCCGTCGATGCCTTTGCCACGATACTGCTGCGCGGTGCGGTTGATGTCTTCGCTGCGCGGGTTGGCCTTGATGTCCGCGACTTCCTCGTAGGCGATACCTGCCTTGTCCAGGCTGGCAAAGACGCTGTCCAGCAGGCCGGCGGCCTTGACCCCGGCATCGGTCACGATCAGCACCCGTGCCAGGCCGAGGCCCTGAAGATGTTCACCGGTGCGCTCGCGCAGGCCAGGTTCCATCACGATCTTGCTGGGGAGTAAGAACTTGAATTCCATACGTACCTCTTGCTCAATTGTTGTCATTGTCGAAAGGGCAGTGGAGGAGCACCCGCGCCTGGTCGCGGTCGACCGCTCAGGCGTGTGATGTGTGGCCTGGCGCTCTGGCGCAAGCCGGTATGTTGTTGTTTTGGGTGGTGTTGCAAGGTGCCGCTAAGGATCTCCAGTGGAATAAAAAGAGGGGCGGCCAAGCTGCACGCCCCTAAAGAAAGTGTTGTTAACGCATGTGCCCCGTCAGCAGGGACAGCAGCGTGGTGGACAGGCAAGCCGGAAAGTCATGCCCCATCCCGGGCAGCAACACCAGGCTGGAGCCACGGATCGCCGCCGCCGTGGCGTAGCCGCCGCTGGTGGCGACCATGAGGTCTTTTTCCCCATGGATGACCAGGGTGCGGCAACGAATCCGCTGCAGCTCCTCGGTGCGGTCGGCGGAGTTGATGATCGCGCCGATCTGCCTGGCAGTACCGAGGTTGCTGGCCTCGCCACCGCCTCGCTGCCAAGCCAGCTGGGCATACTCACGCAAGGCAGGCTCGTTCCACTCGAGGGTCGAGCCGATCAGGCGCATGATGTCCACGTAGTCGCGAACGCTTTCCTGCTCGCTGCGCGGCGGGCGGCGCAGCAACTGCAGAAGGGCCTTGAGCGCAGGTTGGCCGACGCGCAGTGAGCCTGTGGTGGAAAAGATCGACGTGAGGGTCCTGACCCGTTGCGGGTAACGCGCGGCGAGGGTCTGGGCGATCATGCCGCCCATAGACATCCCCACGACATGCGCTGCCTCCAGTTGCAAGTCGTCCATCAAGCCGATGACGTCGTTGGCCATGTCGCCCAGGTCATAGCCTGCGGTGCGCTTGCGCAGGAACTGCTGCAGGGTGGTGGGGGGCGCCACGTCGGTGAAGAACGACCTGCCCGAGTCACGGTTGTCCAGCGTGATGACCCGCAACCCTTGCGCGACCAGCCCGGCGATGAGCGCTTGCGGCCAGTAGGTCAGCTGCAGCCCGAGGCCGACGATGAGCAGGACCGCCGGGGCACCCTCGACACCATGGCTGCGATAGCAGAGCTTGCCCTTGCCCGGTAGCTCGCAGAAGCGATCACGGCTCATCGGCGGCTACCTGGCTGTTGCAGTTCGACGCCGGCATGCACCGGCACGTTCGGCACGCTGCTGAAGCTGAGGCACTTTTCCGCCACTGTGCCGCGGCGCAGCAGTTTGATATCGCGGAAGTAGTCCATCGACATCACCCAGGGTTCACACGGCCCCTGGCGCGGCATGCTGTCGAGCGCGCGCTGCACATAGCCGGCACCAAAGTCCAGCAGAGGACGGGTTTCGATGCCGGCCGGCGCCTTCGGTTCGCAGACGTTGTAGCCTTCGCGCGCCATGAAACCGAGCAGGCGGCAGAAGTGGTCGCACAGCAGGCAGACCTTCAAGGTCCAGGACGAGTTGGTATAGCCCACCGCGAAGGCGAAGTTGGGCACGCCGGAGAGCATCATGCCTTTGTAGGACAGGGTCTCGCTAAGCACCACCGGCTTGCCGTCCTTGTGCAGGGTGATGCCACCGAACATTTGTACGTTGAGCCCGGTGGCCGTGACGATGATGTCGGCCTCCAGCGTCCTACCTGATTTGAGCAATACGCCGGACTCGGTGAAGCGCTCGATATGGTCGGTGACGATGTCGGCCTTGCCGGCACTGATGGCTTTGAACAGGTCGCCCTCGGGCACCGAACACAGACGCTGGTCCCAAGGGTTGTAGGGTGGGTTGAAGTGCACGTCGACCGGGTAGTCTTTCGGCAACTCCTTGCGGGTCAGCCACAGCAGCAGTTTTTTCGAAAGCTTGGGGAAACGCTGGCAGAAGCCCCAGAACGCCAGGGTGATCTTGGCGTTCTTGTAGCGCGTCAGGGAGTAGGCGGTTTGCGCCGGCAGCACCTTGCGCAGGAACGCGGCAACCCCGTCATTGGCCGGCTGATTGATGATGTAGGAAGGCGTGCGCTGCAGCATGGTGATGCTGGCGACCTTGTCCGCCATGGCCGGAATCAGCGTCACCGCGGTCGCGCCACTGCCGATGACGACCACCCGCTTGCCCGCATAGTCGAGGTTCTCCGGCCAGTGTTGCGGGTGAACGATCTGTCCTTTGAACTGCTCGCTACCCTCAAAGCGGGGGGTAAAGCCCTGGTCATAGCGATAGTAGCCACCCGCGCTGAACAGCCAGCGGCATTCGAGCGTACGCACCTGAGCCGCCTGGCCTTCCTCGATGCGCACTGCCCACAGGCCCCTGTCGCTTTGCCAGTTGGCCGAGACGACTTTCTGCTGGTACTGGATGAACGGCTCTAGCTGGTACTCGTCTATGGCTTCGCGCAGGTACTCGAGAATATCCGCGGCATCGGCCAGGGATTTCGCCTTGGTCCAGGGCTTGAAGTCGAAACCGAAGGTGTAGAGGTCCGAGTCGGAGCGGATGCCGGGGTAGCGGAACAAATCCCAGGTGCCGCCCATGCGTTCGCGGGACTCGAGAATCGCGAAGGTCTTGTCGGGTTGATGACGTCGCAGGTAGGCCGCCGCGCCGATGCCAGACACACCGGCTCCCATGATCAAAATGTCGAGCGGCTCAACCGCAAGAGCAGTGTGCGAGGACATGTCGCCTCCTATTGTAGTGTTATAGAGACTGATCTTTTGACTTGATCATTTGACCAGAATAAGGTGGCCGATTGTGCGGAGCAAGGTGCAAAATGCACCGGTTCGTCATCGTTTTGAGATGATTTGCACCTTCACGATTCGCCGGTCAGCACACCGGTTGACGGACAAGCTCAGGGCGGCGGGGAGGAGTGGGCGAGGTGCGTCCACCTGGGAGATGCGGATTGCCGTGCGGCGGCGCAGCCCGGCAATCCAAAAGGCGTCTCAGTAACTGGCCACCAGCAGCTTGACCGCCTGGCAGGCGGTCTCGGTTTCGCTTTCGAGGCGCGCACGGTCGCCGTGGGCGGACCAGGCCAGCATCAGGCCGTCGAACAGGTTGATCAGCAAGCGGCTGACGGTGGCCACCGCGGCTTGGTCCAGCGCCGAACCGGTAACCTTGGCGATGGCCTGCTGGGCCGCGTCGATGGACACGGCGTAGATCTTTGTCGCCATTTCGGGGTTGTTGCGCAGGTTCCAGCAAAACAGTTCGAACTGCGTGGTGGCCATTTCCGGGTGGGCGGTGAACCAGTTGACCAGCTGGCGCAACATTTCGCCCACCGATTCAGCTGCCGTGGCACCCGCCGGCACGTGCTGCAGCGATTGCTGCGGCAGGTTGATCAAGGATTCGTAGACGGCATAGAACAACTCGTCCTTGGTGTGGAAGACATAGTGCAACGAAGCCAACGGAGAGTCTGCCGCCGCTGCGATACGCCGCGTCGTGGCGTTGGCCACCCCATGTTCCGCGATCACCTTCACGGTGGCCTCGATGAAATCCTGCCTGCGCTCTTCTGCGCCAATTCGAGCCATAGAGCGTTCTCCCTTTTCGATGTTGTCGCCGGCCTTTTGGTCCGGCGTCGACGGTGACGAATGCTATCGCAAGGTGGTGCCTCGATCCATGCGTCGAAGCACGCCTGCGCAAAGGAACATGAAACAGCATGAAAAATAGTTAAATCAAACGACTTGATCAAATGACCATGTTCGGTGATGATGATTTTCACACCCAGGCACCACCGCACTGCGCAAGTACCGCAGGGAAGGGGATGGCCTGGTCGGCACTGGCGGGTTGAGCCACGTTGCCCAGCTTTGCTGGATCAGAACAATGACAAAACCAGACAGGTACAAAGCAGATGGATACACGAACGCTCTCGACGCTCGGCAGCGATGCATCGGTCGAGCAAGTGGTGGAGATCATTCGGCGTGACGGTGGGGTCATCATTTCCGACCTGGTCTCGCCGGCCACGCTGAACGCCCTGCGCAACGAACTGGACAGCTACCTGAATGTCACCCCTTGCGGCGTCGATCCCTATTTCGCGGGCACCCAGACCCGGCGTGTCGCGCGGATCATCGGGCGTAGCGACACGGCTGTCGAAGTAGCGATGAACCCGCTGTTCCTCGGCGTGGCCAGGCAGATCCTGCAAACTCCCACCCACGTCTGGGTAGGCAGTGACCGTATCGAGATGGCCCCCGATATCCAGCTGAGCATCACCCAGGCCATTCAGATCGGCCCGGGTCAAGGCCTGCAGCCCCTGCACCGTGACGATGCCACTTCGTTGTGGCGCCACCCCCAGTTCGGGCGTGAGGCGCGGCTACAAATGATGCTGGCGATTTCCGATTTCACCGAAGAGAACGGTGCGACCCGTGTCATACCCGGTAGCCATCTGTGGGATGACGAGCGCATGCCGACCCAGGAAGAAACCGTCGCCGCGCAAATGCCGGCAGGTTCCGCATTGCTGTGGATGGGCTCGGTGTACCACGGTGGTGGCGCCAATACCTCCGCAGCCCCGCGCACCGGCCTGACCATGGCTTATGACCTGGCCTTCCTGCGTCTGGAAGAGAACCACTTCCTGTCCATTCCCATCGAGCGCGTTCGCCAGCTCCCGGCAGAAATGCAACGTCTGTTGGGCTGGAGCGCCAGCTCCACATTGCTCGGCTGGGTGGAAATCGATGGCCAGATGCGCGACCCGCAAGAGCTCCTGAACATGCCGGCATTCTCCGAGCCTGGAAAAGGGTTCTGACAGTTGCGAACAGTTCTGGGCCGCTTCGTATGGACGCAATGGCCGGTATGCTGGGAGTCATGTAGATGAATGCAGTGAATAAAGCAGCCCCTGGTGACGCTGCACCGTTGAAGTTTCGCAGCCTGGGTGGATGGGTGGAGCGACCCGCCGATCTGCAGCCGTCGCTCGAAGGGCACGTGAAGGCTGATGTCATCGTGGTCGGCGCCGGATTTGCCGGGCTGTCGACCGCGCTGGAACTGAGGGCGCTGGGCGCGCAGGTGATCCTGCTGGAGCAGGAGTTCGCCGGCTTCGGCGCCAGTGGCCGCAATGCCGGTTACCTGCTGGGCAGCATGGGTATCGAGTACGACATGTTCGTCAAGCGTTTGGGGATCGAGCAGGCGACGCAGTTCGTCAGGTTCTACGACGAGGCCGTGCCCTATGTGGAAGGCCGAATGAAGGCGTTGGGCATCGACTGTGACTACAACCCCTCCGGTGTGCTGCGCGCAGGTGTTCATGCCAGCCAGGAAAAACGCTTGCGGGAAAACATGGCACTGGGGCAAAAGCTGGGGGCCGTGACCCGGTTCGTGGACGGCGCCGAGATGCGCGCTCGGGGAATCCCGCCGGCCTTTCTATTCGCGGCCGAGCAGTGTGGCGGCACACTGAACCCAGGGAAGTACGTCGCCGGCCTGCGCCGCGCGGCCATCGAGGCCGGCGTGAAACTCTACGAGCGCACACCATTGCTCTCCTTCAGCGAAGGGCCGGTCATTACCTGCAAGACTGCCCACGGCAGCGCGACCGCGCCAGTGATGGTACTGGCCACCAATGCCTATACCCCGCAGCTGGGGGTGTTGCGCAACAAGGTCGCGGCGATTCGGGTGTCGGCGATCGAAACGCAACCGCTCTCACCGCAGCAGCTCGCTGCCGTGGGCTGGCACGGGCGTGAAGGCATCATCACGCCGCACTACACCATGGAGAGCCATCGCCTGACAGCACACGGCACCATGGTGCTGACCGTCAAGAAGCTGGGTTATGCCTATGGTTCGAAGACCCCCAACATCCCAGACCAGGGCGCTTACGCGGCATTGGCGCAGGTACTGCGCGAACGCCATCCGGCCTTGCACGGCCTGGGCATTCAGCATTGTTGGAGTGGCTATGTCAGCGGCGCCTATGACTTCCTGCCGATGATCGGTGCCATGGGCGAAAAGCAGAATATTCTCTACTCCACCGGCTGTTCGGGCCACGGGCTGGGCACCCAGTCATATGTCGGGTCGCTGTTTGCCGCGCAAATTAACGGCAAGACACCAGAGCTGTTGACGGCCATGCAGCACAAGACGCCGTCCATGCTGCCTGAGCCCTTGCAGTGGTGCGCCATCCATTCCGCGTTCGCGGCGGCCAAGTTACTGGATGACTGGACCGATAGAAAAGTGCGTAAACACACTGCCAGCAAAGGCTGACTGCAGTTGATGTCGTTGTCCTGTGCAACGGACTGCGGGACAACGCCGCGACCCTACTGAAGAGGCTATTATCGTGGAACTAATAGATATGTTCGCGCTGGTCGCATGCGTGCTGCTGGTGATATGTGGTTTAGGTTATGGCGCGGCATTCATCAGGCAAAAAAACTATCTGCTCGGTGTCGAGTTTCTGATCGTGGGCATATCGGCAACGAACTTCACGACGTTCATCGCCACCGGTTGGCAGACTAACTACAATATTGCCATTTTTCTCGATGCGTTTTCCCGTGGTGTCGGCGTTCCGATTATTGCGACCCTCGGGTTGATGGCCGTGACGCATAATTACAAGCCGACACCGGCGAAAGATTTCATATTGTTCTTGCTGTCTTTCGTTGCCGCAGCTATTTACTTTCTCTCGTCCGCATTCAAGCCATGGCTCCCTTATTTCTATGTGCTGATGTGGTCGATCGCCACGGTGTACCTGCTCTACTTCACGTGGCGACTGGCGCGTGCGAGCGAGATTCTGCACGCGTTGGCAACATTCCTGGGGGCGGCAGCGGGCTTGACGATTGCACTAAGGTATGACTTTTTCCCGATCCCGGGGGATGACACGAAGATGATATTCATGAGTTGTGCCTTCGTGACCTGGTCCTATTCGATGGCGCAGTTGTTCTATGCCTATGGTGCGCTTCAACGCTCCCGAAAAGTTTGTGCACAGGCCATGCTTCACTCGCATTGACGCAACAGTATCTACGCGCTTCATCATTTTTCAGAATGTCACATCTGCTATTTACTCCATGGCGGGCCGATGGCCTGCTTTTTTACCGCCCCTCGGGGCGGTTTTTTTATGGGATTCTTATTCGCGAGAGTAATGAGCCTGAATAAGCTTGACCTATAAAGCGGCTCGACAGCCTCAGCTTCTTCAGAGGGCGAAATACTTATACAGCGCACCAAGAATAAGCATCTTTTGGTAACACATGTTTCCTTACTTCCCACTAATGAACAGGCGCTTGCCACCTATAAAGCAATAAACAATTCCAACTAGCTGATTTATCTGATGTAAACCGCCTGTCAGGCGTTTTGGCATATGGTTTGCGTGTTGATCACATGACATGGTCAATTGATCATGTCGGGTGACCGAGATGCGTCAGGCACCGATTTCCCCACCCGGAAGATCGAACAGCCGGTCAAAGCCATTTGTTTGAGGATCCCCCCATGAAAGAAGTCACTGCACGGCTGGAAGGTGAACTGTTCGCCCGGCGTATTTTCAGGCAGCTGCTGGTTACCCTGGCGGCGTCGACCGCGATCTGCTCGGTGCAGGCCGCGCCCCAGGGGGCCGAGGCGCTGGGCTCCAAGCTGACGCCGCTGGGCGGTGAGGTCGCTGCCAGTTCAAGCGGGGATATTCCGGCCTGGAGCGCCCCGGGGCCGCAAGGGACAGGCTGGAACTACGGCCAGGTACGCGGGGAACATTGGAAGTTCAAGGGCGACAAGCCCCTGTACAGCATCGATGCGAGCAATTTGGCGCAACACGCGAGCAAGCTCGCTCCCGCCCAGCTCGAACTGTTCAAGAAGATTCCAGGCTACCGCATGGATGTCTACCCGACCCGTCGCACCTGCGATGTGCCGACCTTCGTGGCTGAGAACACGCGCAAGAACGTGGGCTTCGCCAAGCTCGACGCCACCGGGGTCGCCCTCGAGGAAGCCCATTTGCCGGGCGCTCCGTTCCCGATGCCGAGCAACGGCGCCGAGGTGATGTGGAACATGAAGATGCGTTACCGCGGCGTGGGCGTCGAAATCCCGAAAAGCATTTCGGGCATCTCGCCACGCAAGGGCGGGGAGTGGCTGCGCCAGTCCACCGACACCTTCTTCTTCACCCCCTGGGGCAAGAAAGGCGACAACCTGTTCTCCTCCGTCGGCCGCCTGGAAAACGCCACCTTCTTCAATTACCTGGAGCCTGCCGCCCTGGCTGGCCAGTCCGCGGTGCAGACGGCCGTGGCCGGCGAGCAGGCCACGACCTTCTACTACTTCCCCGGCCAACGTCGCGTGCGGCGCATGCCGTCGTACTCCTACGACGCGCCGCAGATCGGCCTGGACAACCAGTACACCGTGGATGAGGCGAATGTCTTCTTCGGCACCATGGATCGCTTTGACTGGAAGCTGGTCGGCAAGCAGGAACTGCTGGTGCCGTACAACGCCTTCGGTGCCTATGACACGGCCGCCAAGGTGGAGGCGTTCGCCGGCAACGATTCGATTGCGCCGCAGGCGCGCCGCTACGAGCTGCATCGGGTCTGGGTGGTTGAAGCCAATGTCCGCCAGGGCATGCGCCACCAGGCGCCAAAACGCATGTTCTACATCGACGAGGACAGCTGGAACCCGCTGCTGGCCGTCGATTACGACAAGCAAGGGCAGATCTGGAAGGTCCGTGAAGGTTTCTCGATCCCCGTTTACGAAACCGGTACCTGCGATGTGCAGGCCCAGGTCCAGTACAACCTGGTCGAAGGCCGCTACCTGTTCGACATGACCTCGGTCGGCGCCGGCAAGAACGATATCCGCTGGCTCACCGAGGACGGCAGCAGCCCACGCCTGAAACGCGATTTCTTCACCTCCGATAACCTGCGAGCCATCAGCGAACGCTAAAGAACGACGTCAGATCGAGAGCCAGCATGAAAAAAATAATTAGCAAAGCATCAGGCCTTGTCATCGTGTGCACCACCCCACTGGCAATGGGGTTCACCTTCGAAACCGAAACCCTCAATGGTTCGTTCGACTCCACCATCACCGCCGGCATGGGTGTACGTACGGAATCGCGCGGCTGCAACCTGATCAACCAGGGGGCCACCGGGCACAATGTGCCGTCCGGCTGCCTGGCGCAGAGCTCGGGCGTGGCGGATCAGGGCGACCTGAACTACGACCGCGGCGACATGTTCACCAACTACCTCAAGGGTACCCACGAGCTGTTGCTGAAGATGCCCGAGGACGTCACCTTCATGGCGCGCGGTACCTGGATCCGCGACTTCGCGGCCACCGATACCACCGGCACGCGCTCATTCAACACCCCTGACAGCATCGGCAGCAGCGGCCTTGGCAAAGATGCCCGCGACGATCTCGCCTTCAAGGCGCGCCTGCTCGACCTGTGGGTGAGCAAAGGCTTCGACGTGGGCGGGCAGCGAGTCCGGGCGCGTCTGGGTAACCAGGTGATCAACTGGGGCGAGAGTCTGTTCGTGGCCGGGGGTATCAACAATACCAACGCCTACGACTATCAAGCCCTGGCCCGTCCGGGGGTACAGCTCAAGGAGGCCGTGCTGCCGGCGCCGATGCTCAGTGTCGCCTCCGGCCTGGGCTCGGGGGTCAACGTCGAGGCTTATTATCAATTTCGCTGGAACAAGAGCGAGCTGCCGCCGGTAGGCAGCTACTGGTCCACCACCAACGCGCTCGGCGAGGGCAGGGGCGAGTACGGGTTTTCCGAGAACAAAGCCCGGGACAGCGGCCAGTGGGGCCTTTCGCTGCGCTGGCAGCCGGAGGACAGCGACGTCAACTATGGCTTCTACGTGATGCGCTACCACGACAAGACGCCGTCGTTGCGCGTGGATATTCTCGACCCTGACACCTTTGCCGCCGCACCGTCCTGGCGCTACCAGGAAGATCGGATGATGTATGGCGTCAGCGCCAACATGCCGATCGGCGACTGGGCCGTCGGTACCGAGCTGTCCTACCGGCCAAAGGATTCGGTGATGCTCAACCCGGTCGTCGACCTGTGTTCGAGCAATGGCGGCAAATGCTGGAAGGACGAGAAGAAGTTCCAGTGGCACCTGACCGGCCTGTACAGCTTCACGCCGTCCAACTCGCCGACGCTGCTGGACTTCACTGGCGCCAGCACCGGCACCTTGCTCAGCGAACTGGTGGTCATCAAATACCCGGGGCTGCATGACCAGGTCAACGGCGAGCCGCTCGCCGCCGGCCTCAATGCCTGGCAGCTGGACCCTGCGACCGCGCCGAAGTCGCGTGGCGACAAGACCTCGTCGGGCATCAACCTGGACTTCAGCATGACCTACGACGGCACCTTGCTGCCGGGCTGGCAGGTCACCCCGGGGGTGTTCTACGCACGCTCGCTGAGCGGGCGCACGCCGAACCTCACGGCCACCTTCACCAAGGACGCGAGCAGCATGAACTTCTACCTGAACTTCGTGCGCAACCCGGCCAGTTGGCAGGTATCCCTGAACTACGCCAAGTTCATGGGCGGCGATACCTCTTACGATCAGCTGTATCGTGACCGCGACTATGTCGGCATCGCGATCTCCCGTACCTTGTGAGGCCTCCTGTGAACGGTTCTGTAAAACTGATAGAGGTCCAGGCGCGTGGCGTGTTGCCACGCGTCGAGCGGGTCTTGTTCGGACATCGTCGGCTGGTGCTGGCGGGCCTGGCCGTGTTCACCCTGGTCATGGCCTGGTTCGCGGTGCAGTTGCGCATGGACGCCGGCTTCGAAAAGCAGTTGCCAGTCGGCCATGAATACATCCAGACCTTCGAGACGTATCGCAATGACCTGATGGGCGCCAACCGCCTGACCATCGTGGTCAAGGCGCGCAAGGGCGATATCTGGAGCGCTCCTGGGCTGAAGCGGCTGTATGACGTGACCCAGGCGATCAGCTTCCTGCCCGGTATCTCGCGCAGCAGCGTGCGCTCGTTGTGGACGCCCAATGCCTTCGTCAACGAGATTACCGAAGAAGGCTTTCGCGCCGATCCGCTGGTGCCGGGCACGGTTTCGCCCGAGCACCTGAACGACCAGGTCATCGCCTCGATCGCCAACTCCACCGCGCAAGGGGGCTTCATCGGCACCCTGGTGTCGCGTGACCAGAGCAGCGCGATGATCACCGCGGAGCTCAACGAGTACGAGGCCGACGGGACGCACCTGGACTATGTCGCGTTCAATCACCGCTTGGAAAAAGAGATTCGCCAGCAGTTCGAAGATGGCGATTTCGAAGTGCAGATCATCGGCTTCGCCAAGCAGATCGGCGACATCGCCGACGGCGCTTCGGCGGTGCTGGAGTTCTGCTTGCTGGCGCTGCTGCTGACCGCGGCGGCGGTGTACTGGTATTGCCATTCGCTGCGCTTCACCCTGCTGGCGCTGGTCTGTTCGCTGGCCTCGCTGGTCTGGCAATTCGGCAGCTTGCGTCTGCTCGGCTACGGGCTCGACCCGCTGGCGGTGCTGGTGCCGTTCCTGGTGTTCGCCATCGGGGTTTCCCATGGCGTGCAGCAGATCAACTTCATCGTTCGCGAGATCGCCCTCGGCAAGAGCGCCGAAGCTGCGGCACGCTCGAGCTTCACCGGCTTGCTGATCCCCGGCACGCTGGCGCTGGTGACCGCCCTGGTGTCTTTCGTGACGTTGCTGCTGATCCCGATCCCGATGGTGCGGGAACTGGCGATCACCGCATCGCTCGGGGTGGCCTACAAGATCATCACCAACCTGCTGATGCTGCCCTTGCTGGCGTCCATGCTGCGGGTCGACGACAGGTACGCGGCGGCCCAGGAGGTTTCCCGGCAGCGCCGCAGCCGTTGGCTGCGTGGCCTGGCGCGGCTGGCCGAGTGGCGCAACGCGCAGTGGGTACTGGGCGTGGCGCTGGTGATCTTTCTGCTGGCGATCTGGCAAAGCCATGACCGTGTCGTCGGTTCGTTGCAGGCCGGGGCCCCGGAGTTGCGCCAGGATTCACGCTTCAACCGCGACGCGGTGTCCATCGCCAACAACTATGACATTGGCCTGGACTGGCTCAGCGTGGTGTTCGAAGCCAGGCCGGGGGAGGCTGGCGAAGGCGTGCCGGCGGCGTGCGAGGATGTCGCGGCGGGTCAGTACCAGGACCGTTTCGTCTGGGCCATGCAGGGCGTGCCCGGGGTGCTGTCGGTGGCGTCGTTCTCCAGCAACCTGCGCCAGTTCAACGAGGGCTACAACGAAGGCAACCCGAAGATGGCCGTGGTGCCCATCGACCCGATGAACTACGCGGCGCTGGCCACCGAGGTGGCGCGCACGCCCGGCCTGGTGCGCACCGACTGCAGCATGTCCGCCGTGCACCTGTACCTGGCCGACCACAAGGCCACGACGATCAACCGGGTGGTGGCGGCGGTCAAGGCGTTTCGTGGCGAGTATCCGCAACCGGGGCTGTCGATCCGCCTCGCCTCGGGTAACGCAGGTGTCCTGGCGGCCATCAACGAGGAGGTGGAGAAGAGCGAGACGCCCATGCTGCTGTATGTCTATGCCGCGATCGCGTTGCTGGTGTTCGCGGTCTACCGCGACCTGCGCGCGGTGCTGGTGTGCTGCCTGCCGTTGACCATCGGTACGTTCATTGGCTACTGGTTCATGAAAGAGCTGCAGATCGGCCTGACCATTGCCACCTTGCCGGTGATGGTGCTGGCGGTAGGTATCGGGGTGGATTACGCCTTCTACATCTACAACCGCCTGCAACTGCACCTGGCCCATGGCCAGTCGATCACCAAGGCGGTCGAGCACGCGTTGCTCGAAGTAGGCGTGGCCACCATCTTCACCGCGATCACCCTGGCGGTGGGCGTCGCCACCTGGGCCTTCTCCGACCTGAAGTTCCAGGCGGACATGGGCAAGCTGCTGGCCTTCATGTTCATCGTCAACATGGTCATGGCCATGACCGTACTGCCGGCGTTCGCGGTCTGGCTGGAGCGGGTATTCCCGCGCAAGCGCCCCGTGCGCATGATCGGCGCGCTGCTGCACTGAGGAGATAAACATGCGATTCAGGGGTTCATTGATCGCGGCGGTGCTCGCTGTGACACTGCCGTTGCTGTCTGCCCGGGCCGAGCCCTTGCAGGCAGTGCCCGCCGCGCAGGCGAGCAACGCCACCCAGGCGACCATGCTGGATGCCGTGTGGGCCGGCGAGCGGGTGGTCGCGGTGGGTGATCACGGCGTGGTGTTGTTGTCCGACGATCAGGGCAAGGCTTTTCGCCAGGCGCGTTCGGTGCCGGTATCCACTCAGCTGACAGGGGTGTCCTTCGTGGACGCCCAGCGTGGCTGGGCGGTTGGCCATTGGGGCGCGATCCTGGCCACCACCGACGGTGGCGAGTCGTGGCAGATCCAGCGCTTGTCCAGCGACGAAGATCAGCCGCTGTTCGCCGTGCATTTCTTCAACGCCCAACAGGGCGTCGCCGTGGGTCTGTGGTCGTTGCTGCTGACCACCGAGGATGGTGGCAAGACCTGGACCGAGCAAGCGTTGCCGCCGCCACCAGGCGCCAAGAAGGCCGACCTAAACCTGATGGGGCTGTTTGCCGACAGCCACGGCACGCTGTACGCCACCGCCGAGCATGGGCAGCTGTTGCACTCCGAGGACCATGGCAAAAGCTGGGGTTACCTGGATACCGGCTATACGGGCACCTTGTGGTCCGGGGCCGTGCTGGATGACGGCAGCCTGTTACTCGGCGGCCAGCGAGGCACGTTGCTGCAGGGTGCCAAGGAAGGGAAGGGCTGGCGCAGGTTGCCTACCCACGGTAAAGGCTCCGTCACCGCCATGGCGGTAGAGGGTTCCCGGGTGCTGGTGGTCGGGCTGGATGGGCTGATGATGCTGAGCGACGATGGCGGGCGCCATTTCCAGGAAAAACAGTCAGCTGATGGCTTGTCGCTGACGGCGGTGCTGCTCGATGCCCACGGTTCGCCTGTGTTGTTCTCGCGCCGTGGCGTCGTGCCGTACCAGGAGTGAGGCGTTACCGGACGAACTGGCCATGGCTCGGGTCGCAAAACGACCCAGGCCGAACGCCAAGCATCACCCTTTGAGAGGAGGGCCGAACGCGGTCAACGCAGAGGGCAGGGCATTACGGACCAAGCAGGGCATACCCGGGGGCAGGTGGCCTGCCCCCCGGATCAATGCCACGGGTTACAGCTGCAGATGGTCCGCCAGGTCAGCGTAGTTGTGCTGCCACAGGCCTGGGCTGCCTGCGGGATACTGCGAACGGAAGCCGATGATCTTCTGCACCCGGGGAGAAAGCGTTCTTACCACGTCCATCGGCACGATCAATGGGTAAGCTTCTTCCGGCGTGAGGATCGACGCCTGCAGTGGAATCGTCAGGCCCCGGCGGAACTCACCGGCGGTCACGTTGGCGCCGCCACCATGGACGACCTTGCCGCCGAACAGCACGGCATCGCCTGCGTTCAACACGGCAGGGATGGTCATTTCCGGGGTGCCGACGTCTGCGTAGTCATCCCAGTCCTGGCTCCCGGGGATGAGGCGCGTAGCGCCGTTTTCTTCGGTGAAATCAGTCAGGGCCAACATCAGGTTGGCGATGGCCCGCGGCGCATGCTTGTTCATGGCAACGTAGGGATGGTATTGGGCCATGTCGCGGTGCAGCATCTGTGCCTTGTTGCCCGGGCCGATTTCAATCAGTTGCGCGGTGGTCAGCCACCAGTCGCCAGCATCGGACTGGTAGAGCACGCGCCCTAATTCATGAAACAGATCATCATCGAGGATTTCCTCGCGAAAGGTCTTGCTGTGGGTCACCAGGTTGGTCAGCCGCTTGGTCTGCCGGCCATGGAACTCGACGATCAACTCGTGTTCGTGCCTGGAGCCTGCGTCCAGGGCGGCGAGGGGGGCGTCGACCTCTTGGTTGATCCGCCGTACCTGTTCAGGCGTCATGAAGTTGCGGATGATGACCGCGCCGACCTGATCGCTGAGCTGCACGATCTCCTCGGGTGAGCTCGCGCGAGTTACGCTGGGCAGCTGGGGTGGGTTTATTTCGGGGGCTGACATGCTGACACTCCGATTCAAAGGCATCGTTGTCGCGCTGGCCGATTGGCACGGCGCACAGCCTGAACAAGGCACGGGGAGTGGCAAATGCCTTGCGTGTGTTTTTGTTCAGGCAGTGGCTTCATGCTATGTTTCCACTGGCCTGCGGCCAAGGTACAAAAAGCACCAATTCCTTGCGTATTTTTGAGCGTTCTGCACTCTCTATGAATCGTCCTCTTTCCCCCTGGCCACGCCCCTGCGAAGCGGTGCGAGAACTGATACGCAAAGGCGCCGAACGTGCCCAGGCGCTGCCGCCGGAGTGGGTCGAGCGGCTCAACCAGGCGCTGTTCGCCTCACCGGAAGACGCAAGGTTGCTGGAAGACCCGGTCATCCTGGCCGCGTGCCGGCGCGCCAACCGCGCAGAGCTGCTGCATTGGGCCAACGCCAACATGCAGCGCCCTGGCGAACCGGTGGAACCCTATGTATCGGCTGACATGGTGGATACGGCCCGGGAGCTTGCCCATCGGGGGCTGTCGGAACTGCTGATGAATGTCGCCCGGTCGACACAGAACACCGCCTGGGAACTGTGGATGAAGATGGCGTTCGGCCTGACCCAGGATCCGGCGTTGCTCGAGGAGTTCCTTGACGTCTCGTCGCGCTCGATCTCGGAGTTCATCGACAGCAACATGCGGGTGATCACGCAGATCATCCTCGAGGAAAAGCAAGCCCAGGCCCACGACGATCACGTCGACAAACGCAGCCTGGTCAGCCGTTTGCTCGATGGCCGCGACATAGACACCGAGCAGTTTGGCCGGCGCCTGGGCTACAGCCTTGCGCAGAAACACCTGGCCTATCTGGTGTGGAGCGAAACGGCCGAGGCGCAAGTGGGGGAACTGCAAGACCTGGCCCGTGCGCTGGCCAACCTCACGGGGGCTACCTCGGCGCTGATCGTGTTCGCCGGCCCTGCGACCTTGTGGGCCTGGAGCTGCGTGACCAAGCCTGTGGACCTGCTCAGCCTGCAAAGCGCCATGGCCCGGTTTCCCACGCTGCGCGCGGCCATTGGCGCACCGGCCAGCGGGCTCAATGGGTTCCGTCGCTCGCACCTGGAAGCCTTGACGACCCAACGGCTGATGGGGCGGTTGGCCGGAGCTCCACCACTGGCCAGCATCGATCAGGTGCGGATGGTGTCGTTGATGACCCAAGATGCCCGGGCGACCCGGCAGTTCATCCTGAGCACCTTGGGGCGGCTGGCCTCCGAACCGATGGTCCTGCAGCAGTCGTTGCACGCCTTCCTAGCCCAGGGCTGCAACGTCACCCAGACCGCCGAGATGCTGGGCACCCATCGCAACACCTTGCTGCGTCGCCTGGAACGCGCCCAGGACCTGTTGCCGATACCTTTCGCCGAACACCGTATCCAGATCGCCGCTGCACTGGAGCTGCTGATCTGGAGCACGCCACAGGATGAGAGCGAGAGATAACCTCCAGCGCATCATCGGCTGAGCCTTTGCTGCCTTAGCGCTGGCGAGCGGGAAGCGCGGCGATCAAGCGCTCGAAGGCGTCCAGTGCGTAGCGATCATCCTGTTTCAATGAGCGCGCGAGTCTATAGCATCTGGGCATAACCAGCAGAATTGAAATTACCAATAGCACTGATGGGCAGGATCAATTTAGCGATCGGGCGCAGCCTCCTTAACCTTTTCCAGGCGCATCAAGACGCCTGTATAGAGCCTTTAGGAGTACATCATGATCCCGTTCAAACTGTTCCAGCCTGGCCGTCTGCTGGTGGCCAGCACCCTGGCCGCCAGCCTGCTGTCGCTGTCGGTGCAGGCCGCAACGCTGACCCGTGACAACGGCGCGCCAGTGGGCGACAACCAGAACTCGCAGACCGCCGGCCCCAACGGTTCGGTGTTGCTGCAGGACGTGCAGTTGCTGCAAAAGCTGCAGCGCTTCGACCGTGAGCGCATTCCCGAGCGCGTGGTGCATGCCCGCGGCACCGGCGCCCACGGCCAGTTCACCGCCAGCGCCGACATCAGCGAGCTGAGCATGGCCAAGGTGTTCCGCCCTGGCGAAAAGACCCCGGTGTTCGTGCGTTTCTCGGCCGTGGTGCATGGCAACCACTCGCCGGAAACCCTGCGTGACCCACGCGGCTTCGCCACCAAGTTCTACACCGCCGACGGCAACTGGGACCTGGTGGGCAACAACTTCCCGACCTTCTTCATCCGCGACGCCATCAAGTTCCCGGACATGGTCCACGCCTTCAAGCCCGACCCGCGCAGCAACCTCGACGACGACGCGCGGCGCTTCGACTTCTTCTCTCATGTACCTGAGGCCACCCGCACCCTGACCCTGCTGTACTCCAACGAGGGCACCCCGGCCAGCTACCGCGAGATGGACGGCAATAGCGTGCATGCCTACAAGCTGGTCAACGCCAAGGGCCAGGTGCACTACGTGAAGTTCCACTGGAAGAGCCTGCAAGGGCAGAAGAACCTCGACCCGAAACAGGTCGAGCAGGTCCAGGGCCGCGACTACAGCCACATGACCCACGACCTGGTCACGGCCATCAACAAGGGCAACTTCCCGAAATGGGACCTGTACATCCAGGTACTCAAGCCTGAGCAACTGGCCAGCTTCGACTTCGACCCACTGGATGCCACCAAGATCTGGCCCAACGTGCCGGAGCGCAAGATCGGCCAGATGGTCTTGGACCGCAACGTCGACAACTTCTTCCAGGAAACCGAGCAGGTGGCCATGGCGCCGTCGAACCTCGTGCCGGGCATCGAGCCTTCCGAGGACCGCCTGCTGCAAGGCCGGCTGTTCGCCTATGCCGACACCCAGATGTACCGGGTTGGCGCCAACGGCCTGGGCCTGCCGGTGAACCGTCCGCGCAACGAGGTGAACACCATCAACCAGGATGGCGCGGCGAACAACGGCCACACCAACAGCGGCGTCAACTACCAGCCGAGCCGCCTGCAGCCGCGTGAAGAGCAGGCCAGCGCGCGTTACTCGCAGGCGCCGCTGAGCGGCACCACCCAACAGGCCAAGATCCAGCGCGAGCAGAACTTCAAGCAGACCGGCGAGCTGTTCCGCTCGTACAGCAAGAAGGAGCAGACCGACCTGATCAACAGCCTCGGTGGGGCACTGGCGATCACCGACGAGCAGAGCCGCTACATCATGCTGTCGTTCTTCTACAAGGCCGATGCCGACTACGGTACAGGCTTGGCCAAGGTGGCCAAGGCCGATCTGCAGCGTGTTCAGCAGTTGGCGGCGAAGCTGCAGGACTGACCTTGCCATGCAGGAGCCGGCTGTGTCGGTGCCAGGTTGCACGTTACCTGGTTCGCCAGCAAGGCTGGCTCCTACCCAGGAGGCTGCCATGTACAAATGGATACTCGCGGCCGTGTTCGCCTTGCTCGGCGCCACGGCCCAGGCCGAGGACGCCGCGCAGGTCGAGCAACGCCTGCGCGACTACTACTTCGAGGCGGCACGCCAGGGCGACCAGGCCGTGCTCGGGCAATTCATCCAGGCCGGTTATAACCTTGACGTGCAGGATGCCAAGGGCTACACCGGGCTGATCCTCGCCGCCTACCATGGCCAGGGCGCAGCGCTGGAGCAACTGCTGGAGGCTGGCGCCGATCCGTGCGCCCAGGACCTGCGCGGCAACACCGCGCTGATGGGGGCGATCTTCAAGGGCGAACTGCGCATTGCCCGGCGCCTGCTCGAGGCCCCATGCAGCCCCGACCAGCGCAACGCCAGCGGGCAGACCGCCGCCATGTACGCGGCGCTGTTCAAGCGCGACGACCTGCTCCAGGCGCTGACCGCCCGTGGCGCCGACCCGCACGCCCGCGATGCCCTGGGCAACAGCGTCGACAGCCTGCGCCGGGGCGAGCTCAACGGGGCTCGCTAGCCGCCGGTGACCGGTGGGAAAAAGGCAATATCGTCGCCATCGGCCAAGGGCTCGTCCAGGCTGCACAGGTCCTGGTTGCGGGCACTCATCAGGTTGGCCTGGCCCAAGGTTGCCGCCCACGGTTCGCCACGCGCGACCAGCATCTGGCGCAGGTCGCGCAAGGTGGCCAGGGCCGGCGCCCAGGGCAGCTCCTCGCCGTCGCTGCCCAGCAACTCGCGGTAGCGGGCAAAGTAGTTCACCCGGATCATCAGGCGTCCTCCAGCTGGTACAAACCCGAGCGCCCACCCGACTTGCGCAGCAGGCGCAGCCAGTCGATCTGCAGGCTGCGGTCCACCGCCTTGCACATGTCGTACAGGGTCAGCGCCGCCACGCTGGCGGCGGTCAAGGCCTCCATCTCGACCCCGGTAGCCCCCTTGAGGGTGCAGGTGGCGATGATCCGCACCGAGTCCGGCGCCACCGCCTTGAGCTCGACAGTCACCGCAGTCAGCAGCAGCGGGTGGCACAGCGGGATCAGCTCGTGGGTGCGCTTGGCGGCCATGATCCCGGCGATGCGCGCCACCGCGAAGACATCCCCCTTGGGGTGGCCGCCGGCACTGATCAGGGCCAGGGTCTCGGGCTTCATCCGCACCCAGGCTTCGGCCACGGCCTCGCGGCGGGTGTCGGCCTTGTCGGTGACATCGACCATGTGCGCGTGGCCGTGATTGTCCAGGTGGGTCAGCGGGCTGGCTGGGGCAGGGGTGTCGTTCATGGGGTCTCCAGGGTACGGCTGGGGGCGAGGTCCGGGCACAGCAGGGCGCGGGCCTCGGCGAAGCACTGCTGGGCCAGGGCCGAGCGCGGTTCGCTGCGGCGCAGCAACAGGCCTACCGGCGCATGGATGGCGGCAGCGTTGATCGGCAAAATGCGAATATGCTCGCTCAGGCCTTCCAGGCCGTGGTCCAGGGGCATGATCGCGCAGCACAGGCCGGCACTGACGCCCTGGATCAGTTGGTAGGTCGAGTCGCTCTCGAGGATCGATTGCGGGTGCAGGCCACGGCTGCGAAAGCTCAGGTCGATCGATTGACGGTAGTGCATGCCCTGGGACAACAGCCCCAGCGGCAGTTGCTCCAACGCTTCCCAGGCCAGGCTCGGCGAGCTGAAGCGAAAGTGCCGGGTGTCGTAGAGCAGGCCCATGCGCGTGGCGCCCAACTCGATGACGTCGAAATAGTTGCGGTTGATCCGGTCGAGGTAGCAGATGCCCAGGTCCAGCTGGTTACGGCTCAGGCCATCGGTCACCTGTTCGGAGCTCAACGAGGTCAGCTGGACCTGCAATTGCGGGTAGCACTCGATCAACGGCTTGAGCAGGCCCATCAGGTTGAAGCTCGACAGCGGCACCATGCCGATGCGCAAGCTGCCGACCAGGCGCCCACGGCAACTGGCGGCCTCGGCGAGCAGGCCGTCATAGGCCGCCAGCAAGGTGCGGGTCCAGGCCAGGATACGTTCGCCGGCCTCGGTAAATCCCTCGAACCGCTGGCCACGGGTCACCAGCACCAGCCCGAGTTCGTCTTCCAGGTTGCGCAGGCGCATCGACAGCGTTGGCTGGGTGATATGGCACAGCGCGGCGGCCTGGCCGAAGTGCCGGGTCTGGTCCAGGGCGATCAGGAACTTGAGTTGTTTGATATCCATGTGACGCCTTGCCGGTAAGTTGCAATCGGGACATGGCGTTGCCGACCATGTTTCAAGGCGATGGAAAGTAAAGTGAAGCGCCCAGAGCGTCCAATGAGAAATAACGAAGAACTGATAGAGGTGATTGATGATGAGCCTTGATAGAGCCTGTTGATGGGCCGGTACATATTATCGATTGGACGCCTGTTAATAGCCGCTCTAGTTTCAGCGAATTATTCGCCAGCACTGTGTGGTTAGCCATGAGCGTAAAACCTGATGCCGTATTTGTTCCGTTGAATATCGCCGTATTGACTGTCAGCGATACCCGTACTTTCGAAACCGACACTTCCGGCGAACTGCTGGCCAGCCGCGCGGTGGACATGGGCCATCGCCTGGTGGCGCGGGTGTTGCTCAAGGACGACCTGTACCGGATCCGTGCCCAGGTGGCCAACTGGATTGCCGACGAAGGCGTGCAGGTGGTGCTGATCACCGGTGGCACCGGCTTTACCGGACGCGACAGCACCCCCGAAGCGGTGACCTGCCTGCTGGACAAGCAGGTCGAGGGTTTCGGCGAGCTGTTCCGCGCGCTGTCGATCCTCGATATCGGCACCTCGACGGTGCAGAGCCGGGCCCTGGCCGGGCTGGCCAACGGTACCCTGGTATGCTGCCTGCCGGGTTCGACCGGAGCATGCCGCACCGCCTGGGAGGGCATCCTGGTGGAGCAGCTCGACGCCCGCCATCGACCCTGCAACTTCGTGCCCCACCTGAAAGCCGCAAGCCTCTGCGGGCCGCGCTCATGAGCGCGCTGATGAGCGTCGAGCAGGCCTTGGCCGAGTTGCTCGGGCTGGCTCGCGCAGCGCCGTTCACTGCCCGTGAGTCGGTCGCCGTGGGCGACGCTGACGGGCGTGTGCTGGCCGAGGACCTGCAGGCCGCGCTCGACTTGCCGCCCTGGGACAACAGCGCCATGGACGGCTACGCCTTGCGCCTGGACGATCTGGCCGCCGGGCCCTTGCCGGTCTCCCAGCAGGTATTCGCCGGCCAGGCCCCCGCGCCGCTGCGGGCGGGTAGTTGCGCCCGGGTTTTTACCGGCGCGCCGGTGCCTGCCGGTGCAGATTGCGTGCAGTTGCAGGAAAACTGCTCGGTCGATGAACAAGGACGGGTAGTTTCGCTGACGGCGCTGCGCCGAGGCGACAATATTCGCCGGCAGGGCAACGAAATCCGCGCTGGCACCCCTTTGCTGGCGGCGGGCACGCTGTTGCGGCCGGTCGCCCTGGGGGTGTTGGCGGCCCAGGGCATCGCGCAGGTCATGGTACTGCGCCGGCCCAGGGTCGCGCTGCTTTCCAGCGGCGACGAACTGGCGCAAGCGGGCGCGGTGCTGCAGCCAGGGCAGATTTTCGACAGCAACCGCGTGCTGCTGGCCACCTTGCTCGAACGCCTGGGTTGCGAGGTGGTGGACCTGGGGCGGGTCGCGGACGATGCGCGGCAGGTACGCGCGGTACTGGCCGGGGCCAGGGACTGCGAACTGATCATCAGCAGCGCCGGGGTGTCGGTGGGCGATGCCGATTGTATCGGCGCGCTGCTGCGTGAAACTGGCGAGGTGAAGCTGTGGAAGCTGGCGATCAAGCCGGGCAAGCCGTTCACCTTTGCCCAGTTGGGCAGCGTGCCGTTGCTCGGCCTGCCGGGCAATCCGGGGTCGGCATTGGTGACCTTCCTGTTGCTGGCAAGGCCGTATTTACTGGCGCGCATGGGCGTTGCCCGGGTGGCGCCGCCACGCGTGCCAGTGGTCGCCGGCTTTGCCTGGCCCAAGGCCGGCAAGCGCCAGGAATACCTGCGGGTCAGGCTCGAAGGCGGGCGGGCGCGGTTGCTGGAGAACCAGAGCTCGGCGACCTTGCTCAGCGCGGTGCAGGCCGATGGCTTGCTGGAGGTGCCGGCGGGGGAGACTTTCGCGGCGGGGGATATCCTGGATTTCATCGGGTTTGATGGGCTGGGCTTGTAGGAGCCAGCTTGCTGGCTCCTACGGTTTGCCGCAAGGCGCACTCAACTCAACACATGATCAACCGGCTGCAACAACGGCGGTAGCTCGGTGCTGCCCAGGGCGCTCAGTACATCGCGCTCCACCGTGCGCACGATGGCATCCAGCGGCAAGTCGTTCTCATCCCGGCCGAACGGTTCCTCCAGCTCGTCGCTGATCGCATCCAGGCCAAAGAACGTATAGCTGACGATGGCCGTGAACAACGGCGCCAGCCAGCCCAGCGGCTCGGCCATGGCGAACGGCAACAACACGCAGAACAGGTAGATGGTGCGATGCAGCAGCAAGGTATAGGGGAATGGCAACGGCGTGGCCTTGATCCGCTCGCAGGCCGCCTGGGCCTCGGACAAGCCCTTGAGCCGCTGCTCCAGGGTCATGTAGCGCCACTCGCTGATCTGCCCCTCTAGCGCCAGGCGTGAAATACGCGCGCCCAGCGCCTGCAGGATGCCATCACTGAGGTTGTGTGGCGGCAGGCTGGCGGCGTCGGCAACCCAGGCCGCCGCAGCCTTGTACTCATCCTCGCCGCGCAACCGCGCATTGAGCGCATGGGCATAGCCGCACAAGCCCTGCAACAGTTGCCGGCGTTGGTGGGCATCGGCGACCACGCAACTGGCACGGATGAATGAACGCACTTCAATAACCACCTGGCCCCAGGCCTTGCGACCCTCCCACCAGCGGTCGTAACAGGCGTTGTTGCGAAAGCTCATGAAGATCGACAGCGACAGCCCCAGCAGGGTAAACGGCGTGGCGCTGACCTTGGCATAGAACGCTGGATGCAGGGTTTCGACCAGGACGATCAACGAGGCCAGGGCGCTGACCATCAGGGTGCGGCGGACGATGCGCCGGGCAATCGAGCCCTTGAGGGTAATGAGGACATTGAGCAGGTTGGGTTTGGCGTGGACGATCATGGAAGTACCCGCACGTTCATATATAAACCTGAAAGTTGATAAGTTCAGGCGCCATAAACGCGACCCTAGCCTAGAGAGATAAGAGTGCAGCGTCCAATTGCAATTAATGACCGTTTGATCGGCGCGCTCTATCAGTGCGCGGTGATAGAGCATACTGATCAACCTGTCATTACTTTTGATTTGACGCCTGCGCCTGGCAAAAATAGCCTGCAGCGGTCGACAGTGTCGAAGTTTCAGTTAGTTGAATGCGGCGAAACTTCAAACTGGCCCTCCCGCGTGAATCGATCAAGGGTGATCCTGATGAGCGAAGAAGAACATATCAAAAGTTACAACGGCCCGGCCGCCGGCTGGGGCGCGCTGATGAGCGTGACCAAGGCCTGGCTGGGCAGCGAGAATGCGGTCAAGAACGTCCGTGCGATGCTCAAGACCAACCAGAACAGCGGTTTCGACTGCCCCGGCTGCGCCTGGGGCGAGTCGCCCGAAAACGGCATGGTCAAGTTCTGCGAAAACGGCGCCAAGGCGGTCAACTGGGAAGCCACCGGTCGCTCGGTCGACCCGGATTTCTTCGCCCGTTATAGTGTCAGCGCCTTGCTCGAACAAAGCGACTACTGGCTCGAATACCAGGGCCGCCTGACCCATCCGATGCGCTACGACGCCAGCACCGACCACTATGTCGAGATCAGCTGGGACGAAGCCTTCGCCCTGGTGGCCCGCCACCTCAACGGCCTGGCTTCGCCCGACCAGGCCGAGTTCTACACCTCTGGCCGAGCGAGCAACGAGGCGGCCTACCTGTACCAGCTGTTCGTGCGCAGCTTCGGCACCAACAACTTCCCCGACTGCTCGAACATGTGCCACGAAGCCAGCGGCCTGGGCATGGGCGATACCCTGGGCGTGGGCAAAGGCACCGTGGTGTTCCATGACCTGGAAGAAGCCGACGCGATCTTCGTCATCGGCCAGAACCCCGGCACCAACCACCCTCGCATGCTCGAACCGCTGCGCGAAGCGGTGGAGCGGGGCGCCCAGGTGATCTGTTTCAACCCGCTCAAGGAGCGCGGCCTGGAGCGCTTCCAGCACCCGCAACACCCGTTCGAGATGCTCAGCAACGGTTCCGAACCCACCAATACCGCGTACTTCCGCCCGGCCCTGGGCGGCGACATGGCAGTGCTGCGCGGCATGGCCAAGTTCCTCTTGCAGTGGGAGCGCGAAGCCCAGGCCAACGGCATGCCGGCGGTGTTCGACCATGCCTTCATCAAGGCCCACACCAGCGGGATGGACGCCTACCTGGCCCAGGTCGACGCTACCTCATGGGAACATATCGTCGAGCAGTCCGGGCTGAGCCTGGCCGAGATCGAGCTGGCCGCGCGCATGTACCGCAAGGCCGAACGGGTGATCATGTGCTGGGCCATGGGCGTCACCCAGCATCGCCATTCGGTGCCGACCGTGCAGGAAATCGTCAACCTGCAACTGCTGCGCGGCAACGTCGGCCGACCTGGCGCCGGCCTGTCGCCGGTGCGTGGCCACAGTAACGTGCAGGGCGATCGCACCATGGGCATCGACGAGAAGCCGCCTGCCTGGTTGCTGGACAACCTCGAGAAGCGCTTCGCCATCGACGCACCGCGCGGCCACGGCCACAACGCCGTGCTGGCGATCCAGGCCATGGAAGAAAAGCGCGCCAAGGTGTTCATCGCCCTGGGCGGCAACTTTGCCCAGGCCACCCCGGACACCCCGCGTACCCATGCGGCGCTGCGCAACTGCGAGCTGACCGTGCACATCTCCACCAAGCTCAACCGCTCGCACCTGGTCACCGGCCGCGACGCCTTGATCCTGCCTTGCCTGGGCCGCACCGAGATCGACCTGCAGGCCGAAGGCCCGCAAGGCATCACCGTGGAAGATACCTTCAGCATGGTGCACATTTCCCACGGCCAGCTGAAACCACGCTCGCCGCTGTTGCGCTCGGAACCTGCGATCATCGCCGGCATGGCCAAGGCCACCCTCGGCGACCGGCCGATCGACTGGGACTGGACCGTGGCCGACTACGCGCGTATCCGCGACCTGATCGCCGACACTATCCCCGGTTTCACCGACTTCAATACCCGCTTGCAGCACCCGGGTGGTTTCCACTTGGGCAACGCCGCCGCCGAGCGCGAGTGGAACACCGCCAGTGGCAAGGCCCAGTTCAGCGCCACTGAACTGCCAGCGCAACTGGTCAACGAGGCGGTGCTGGCCCGTGGCGACAAGCCGGACCTGATCCTGCAGACCCTGCGCTCACACGACCAGTACAACACCACCTTGTATGGCCTGGACGACCGTTACCGCGGGGTGTTCGGCCTGCGCGAAGTGGTGTTCGCCAACGAAGCGGACATCCGCCGCCTGGGCTTCGAGCCAGGCGAAAAGGTCGATCTGGTGTCGCTGTGGGAAGACGGTCTGGAGCGCCGGGTCAATGGCTTCACCCTGGTGGCCTACGACATTCCCGAGGGCCAGGCCGCGGCCTACTACCCGGAGACCAACCCGCTGGTGCCGCTGGAAAGCTACGGCGATCGCACCTTCACGCCGACCTCCAAGTTCGTCGCGATCAAGCTGGCCAAGGCGCAAGCCGACGGCCTGATCCACGCCGTCGCCGGCTGAGCCTTCACTTCCTTCATTCATCGACTGCGGCTCCCCGGGCTTAACTCGCCCGTGGGCGCCGCCTGTCCACAAGGATATTGTCATGTCGAATCTGGGTGCGCTGGACCTGGCGCGGCTTCAATTCGCCTTCACGGTCTCGTTTCACATCATTTTCCCGGCCATCACCATCGGCCTGGCCAGTTTCCTGGCCGTGCTCGAAGGTTGCTGGCTGAAAACCCACAATGCGGTATACAAGGACCTGTACAAGTTCTGGTCGAAGATCTTCGCCGTCAACTTCGGCATGGGCGTGGTCTCGGGCCTGGTCATGGCGTACGAGTTCGGCACCAACTGGGCGCGTTTCTCCGACTTCGCCGGCAGCGTCACCGGGCCGCTGCTCACCTACGAGGTGCTCACCGCGTTCTTCCTCGAGGCCGGTTTCCTCGGCGTGATGCTGTTCGGCTGGGACCGTGTCGGGCGCAAGCTGCACTTCTTCGCCACGGTGATGGTGGCTATCGGCACGCTGATCTCGATGTTCTGGATCCTGTCCTCGAACAGCTGGATGCAAACCCCGCAGGGCATCGAGATCGTCGATGGCCGGGTGGTGCCGCTGGACTGGTTCAAGATCGTCTTCAACCCGTCGTTCCCGTACCGCCTGGCGCACATGGCGCTGGCCGCGTTCCTCTCCACCGCGTTCTTCGTCTCGGCCTCCGCCGCCTGGCACCTGCTGCGCGGGCGCAACACGCCGCAGATCCGCAAGATGCTGTCGATGGGCATGTGGATGATCCTGGTCGCTACCCCGGTACAGGTGGTGGTCGGCGATGCCCACGGCCTGAATACCCTGGAGCACCAGCCGGCGAAGATCGCCGCCATCGAAGGGCACTGGGAGAACAAACCGGGCGAGGCGTCGCCGCTGGTGCTGTTCGGCCTGCCGGACATGGCCGCCGAGACCACCCGCTACAGCCTCGAGGTGCCATACCTGGGCAGCCTGATCCTGACCCATAGCCTGGACAAGCAGATCCCGGCGCTCAAGAGCTTCGCCAAGGAAGACCGGCCCAATTCGACCATCGTGTTCTGGAGCTTCCGGGTGATGGCCGGGCTGGGCATGCTGATGCTCGCCTGTGCGCTGCTGGCCCTGGTGCTGCGCCGCAACGGCGCGCTGTATCGCAATCGCCTGTTCCTCTGGTTCGCCCTGCTGATGGGGCCGTCGGGGCTGATCGCCTTGCTGGCCGGCTGGTTCACCACCGAAGTGGGCCGCCAGCCCTGGGTGGTCTACGGCATGTTGCGCACCACCAACGCCGCGTCCAACCACAGCGCCGCGCAGATGAGCCTGACCCTGGCGCTGTTCGTGCTCATCTACTTCTCGGTATTCACCGTGGGGATCGGCTACATGATGCGCCTGGTGCGCAAGGGCCCGGTCGCGCACGAGCAACTGCCGAGCCCCGAACAACCGGAATCGCTGGCCACCGCGCGTCGCCCGCTGTCCGTCGCCGACTGAGAAGGAGCTGAACAATGACGATTCAAGGTATCGACCTGTCGATCATCTGGGGCGTGATCATCGCCTTCGGCCTGATGATGTACGTGATCATGGACGGTTTCGACCTGGGCCTGGGGATTCTCTTCCCACTGATCAGCGACTCGCGCGAGCGCGACGTGATGATGAACACCGTGGCCCCGGTGTGGGACGGCAACGAAACCTGGGCGGTGCTCGGCGCGGCGGCGCTGTATGGTGCCTTCCCGCTGGCCTACTCGGTGATCCTCGAGGCGCTGTACCTGCCCTTGGTGCTGGTGCTGGCCGGGCTGATCTTCCGCGGCGTGGCCTTCGAGTTCCGCTTCAAGGCCGAGGCGCACAAGCGCCACTGGTGGGACAAGGCGTTCATCGGCGGCTCGGTGCTGGCGACCTTCTTCCAGGGCGTGGCCATCGGCACCTACATCTCCGGCATCCCGGTGCTCGACCGCCAGTTCGCCGGCTCCGGCTGGGACTGGCTGGCACCGTTCCCGCTGTTCTGCGGCGTCGGCCTGCTGCTCACCTATGCGCTGCTGGGCAGCACCTGGCTGCTGATCAAGACCGATGGCATGCTCGAGGCGCGCATGCGCCATTACAGCCGGCCGCTGACCTACGCCCTGGCCGCGGTGATCGTGGTGATCTGCGCCTGGACCGCCTGGCTGCATGACGACATCGCCCAGCGCTGGTTCGGTGCCAGCCACTGGCTGCGCTCGGCGTTGATCGCGGTACTGGCCGTGGTGGCGGTGGTGATGATCCAGAAAGCGCTGCGCAAGCGTCACTCGCACTTGCCGTTCATGGCCGTGGTGGGGTTGGTGTTCCTGGGCTACCTGGGGCTGGCGATCAGCATCTGGCCGAATATCGTGCCACCGGCGCTGACCCTGTGGCAGGCGGCGGCGCCGCTGACCAGCCAGCTGTTCGCGCTGATCGGTGCGCTGTTCATCATCCCGATCATCCTGGCCTACACCTTCTGGAGCTACCACGTGTTCCGCGGCAAGGTGCTGCCGGGGGACGCTTACCACTGAGTGCCGATATCAGCGAGAGGGCCGCGATGCGGCCCTCTTTTGTGCGCGCAAAGTGCGGTTTGATTGCAAGGAGTACTTATGTACTCCTCGTGATCATGGCCACCTCTTCGCCATTGCGTGATGCTCTGCCACCCTGAGCTGAAAGGCCTGATCTATAGTCTTTGCTACCTGGCCAAGCTGAGATCAGCAGGGAGAAAGCCGTGAGCGCACAGGTCTTCCACAACACACCGTCAGTCACCGTGTCGGACAACCGTGGCCTGCCTGTTCGGCACATCACTTTCCATCGCCACCCCGATACCCCGCTGGCAGGCCAGGCGCGTATCACGCGTGAGAGCCGCGACGCCCGAGGTTTTCTGCGCAGCAGTGGCGATCCACGTCTGCACGACAAAGGCCTGAGCAATTTCATTCACACCACCGACCTGCAAGGTAACGACCTGCGCCGCCAAAGCGTCGACGCAGGCACCACGCTGGCCTTGACTGACACGGCGGGCCGGCCGTTGTTCGAGGTAAGCAATATAGGCGGCGACGAGGCACTGACCCTGGATGATCGCGCCCAAGCGGTCAACCGGACATTCGAGTACGAGCCGCCAGCACAGGCTGGTCGACTCATCGCCATCAAGGAGCAGATCGCCGCCGCGCCAGCGCGTATTACCGAGCGCGTGCTCTACGCCAACAACAGCGAGACGCACAAGAACCGCAACGTCGCTGGCCTTCCCGCCAGCCGCTACGATACGGCGGGGTTGGAAACCCTCGACAACGCGGCACTGACAGGGGCTGTACTGTCGCTGAGCCGACGGTTGCTGAAGGATGGCGAAAACGCCGACACCGTGGCCGACTGGCAAGGGCGAGACAGTACCGCCTGGGAGACCCTGCTGGCCCCCGACACCTACACCACGCTCAGCGAAACCGACGCCACCGGCGTGGCGCTGGGCAGCATCGATGCCGCTGGGCATCGCCAACACTTGCGCTACAACGTGGCAGGCCAGCTAGCGCAAAGCTGGCTGACCGTCAAAGGTGGGGCAGCGCAGGCCATCGTGAAATCCGTGAGCTACAGCGCCGCTGGGCAAAAGATGCGCGAGCTGCATGGCAATGGCGTGGTCACGACCTATGCCTACCAACCGCGCACGCAACGCCTGGTCGCGATCCGCAGCGAACGCCTGGCTGCGCGGGCCAAGGTGCTGCAGGAACTGCGTTACCTTTACGATCCAGTTGGCAACGTGCTTAACATCAGCGACGCTGCGCAACACGCACGCTTCTGGCATAACCAGAAACTGCTCCCCGAGCGACTGTATCGCTACGACAGTCTCTATCAACTGGTCTGGGCCAAAGGTCGGGAAATGGCTGGCCGTGGCATGCAAGGCGTCACCCTGCCTCCGGCGACCGTGCCCATTCCCACCGACAGTAGCGCCTACACCGGTTACGAACGTAGCTACCACTACGACAATGCAGGCAATCTGACGCGAATTAGGCATAGCCCGGCAGTCGGTGATGGTTACACCCTCGACCTCACCGTCAGCGATAGCAGCAACCGAGCCGTCATCAGCGCGTTGACCGAAGACCCGGCCCTGGTGAACGGCTTGTTCCTGCCGGGTGGCCAGCAATGCGTGCTGCAGCCAGGCCAGACGCTGCGTTGGACGCCACGCCAGACCTTGTTGCAGGTGACACCCATACGCCGTGAGGAGGGTGTCGATGACGCCGAGAGCTATCGCTATACCCGTGACAATCAACGCATCAGCAAGGTGAGCGTGCACAGTAACGCGAGTAGCCAACGAACCCGGCGAACGCTCTACCTTGAGGGGCTGGAGCTGCACGCCACGACCAGTGACGACAAGCCCGTTGAGAACCTGCAGGTAATCACGGTGGGTCAGCCGGGCAGGGCGCAGGTGAGGGTGCTGCATTGGACATGGGGCAAGCCAGAGGGCGTTGTCAACGATCAGGCGCGCTACAGCTTCGATGATCTGTTGGGCAGCAGCGCGTTGGAGCTGGATGAACACGGTCAGGTGATCAGTCAGGAGGAATATTTCCCCTATGGCGGTACCGCTGTGTGGGCCACGCGCAGTGAGGTCGAGGCAAGCTACAAGACACTGCGCTACTCCGGCAAGGAACAGGATGCAAGCGGGCTTTATTATTACGGTTACCGCTACTACCAACATTGGGCGGGGCGTTGGCTCAGTGCGGACCCAGCAGGGACCGTAGACGGGCTCAACCTCTATCGTATGGTCAGGAATAACCCCGTGTCTGGATATGATAATGATGGATTCATGTGGCGGGCTGCAGCCAGTGGAACCGCGGCTGTCGGCATGCTGGCCTATGAAGGCTACAAGCAATCACAAACCCGAGCTGAACCCGTCCAGTCCTCCACCAACACGTTTGGAAATCAAAGAATTCATGAATTTAACAAGGCACAAACTAAGCGGCAGAATGAGCGTACTGTCCTTGGACAAGTAAAAGAGAATCTTTCCGGCCGAGGTGAGGTTGCGAAAAATTTACTGGCCAAAGGTGAGTTGCCCGCACATGAGTCACTGGTGCGGCACAAAGAGGATCTCTCGGCCCTGGCGGAATTCAGCCAGACCGGCAGCATAGATGAGCTGAATAAAACAAAATTGACCAAGGCGTATGCGTCAGACGTTGCTAACAACATCCCAGTGAGCATTACTCAAGCCGTTAAAGGTTTTCGCACCGTTGCCTCAGTTACGCCAGAAGGGATGAACGAACTGAAAGAAGCGGCAGATAAAATGATGGAAACCACGAAATCTACAGTGCGTGTTGGCGCCTCGGTGGGGTTGGCCGGAAATGCCGTATTGATGGCAGCTAAAGTCGCCATACCTGGTGCAGCTATTCCCATTACGGTTGCTCAGGCGGTCTGGGCAGGGACCTCCGTCGGCAAGACTGTCAATCAGGTCAACGCGACAGTAAAAGAGCACATCGAAGACTCTCCATTCTCACATGAGACCCGAAAAGAAGCGCTTACCCAGATTAAAGAAATAAATGCATTGAACAGGCCAAAGCTACTGGGTGGAAACAAGGATTTCTTCAAGAAATGACGCCTTAAGCACTGCGTCGTTGATGAACCCAGGCGCTAGTGTCCCGTCTCGGAAATACGTTCTCATTTGACGAGACAGGACATTAGTTAGTCAGAGGTGCACGCGGTGCTAGGCACTGGCCGCCAGCGCGCTGCTGGCTGGCGTCGCGCATGAGCCGGATATACGCGCGGGCCACGACAATATACGGACTTCGCGTATCCTGCTTACTTTCTCGCCGTTTTGCCGCCGGGTACGTGCAGGTACGACATCACGCTTTCGGTGAGCTCGGTTGCCAGCCTGACCGCCTCCTTGTTACGGGCCATGACGCCTGCCACCAAGCCTTCGATCAAGGCCAGCACGGCCATGTTGGAACTGGTCATCACCGGATGATCGGCAGGCGCGTACAGCACATGATGGGCGATAGGTGCCAGGGGCGATGCCGGGGAGTCGGTGATCGCCAGGACCTTGGCCTTGCGCTCCATGGCAAAGCGCGACAGTTGCAGGGTGTCCTGGGAGTAGCGCGGCAGGGCAATCGACAGCAGCACATCGGCCTCGCCGATCGCCGCCAGCCGGTAGGCGGCATTCTCGTTGCCGCCCTCCATGCTGATGGCGCAGGCGTCGCGGCAGAACGGGACCAGGGTCGAGGCCGCCAGACCGGCCAGGTAGACGCTGTTGCCAAAGCCCAGTACATAGACCTTGCGCGCGTTGATCAAGGTGTCGAGGAAGGCTTCGAAGGCTTCGACCTGGTTGATGCTGGCGGTGGTCGCCAGGTTGCTGCTGGCGCTCTGGATCTGCTCGTGCAGGCCAAATTCGCCGCCTGGGCGCTGGGCCAGTTCGTTGCGCAGCTTGTCCACTGGCGAGACCATCTGTTGCAAGGTCGCCACCAACTCGGCCTTCATGCCGCTGTAACCGCCCAGGTCGAGGGCCTTGGCCAGGCGATTGACCGCCGCCGGCGAGGTGGCGGTGGCCTGAGCCATGTCCTCGATGGTCAAGGTCGCGGCCTTGAGCGGGTGGCGCAGGATGTAGTCGGCGACCTTGCGCAACGACGGTGGCAGGTTGCCCAGGCTCTCGGACAGTTTGCGCATCACCGGCGCGGTGTAGACCGTGGTGTTCTTCGAATGGCTGGACATCCGTTGCGAAGCTCCGTGAAAGATGGCCGACAGTGTATCCCAAGGCGCTGCGTGGCGGCCTGCCAGGCAGCGCCACGCACCTTACTTGAGGCTGCCGGCGAGGAACTGGCGCAAGCGCTCGGACCGCGGCCGGACCAGCACCTCCCGTGGGTGGCCGTGCTCCTCGACGACGCCCTGGTGGAGGAACAGCAACTGGTTGGAGACTTCCCGGGCAAAGCCCATTTCGTGGGTGACTACGACCATGGTGCGGCCCTCCCGGGCCAAGTCCTGCATGACCTTGAGCACATCGCCGACCAGTTCCGGGTCGAGGGCCGAAGTGGGCTCGTCGAACAGCATCACCTCCGGTTCCATGGCCAGCGCCCGGGCGATCGCCACGCGCTGCTGCTCGCCGCCGGACATATGCGCTGGATAGGCGTCGCGGCGATGGCCGACGCCGACCTTGTCCAGATAATGCTCGGCCTTGTCACGGGCATCCTTGCGGTTGCTACCCAGTACCTGCACCGGGGCCTCCATGACGTTTTCCAGGGCACTCATGTGCGACCACAGGTTGAAATGCTGGAACACCATGCTCAGGCGCGCGCGCAGGCGCTGCAATTGCCGAGGGTCGGCGGCGCGCAGGCCGCCGCGCGGGCATTGGCGCAGCTTGAGCTGTTCGCCATTGACCAGGATCTGCCCGGCGCTGGGTTGCTCGAGCAGGTTGATGCAGCGCAGGAAGGTGCTCTTGCCCGAGCCGCTGGAACCGATGATGCTGATCACATCGCCGGCGCCGGCCTGCAGGGAAACCCCTTTGAGCACCTGATGCGCGCCATAGCTTTTATGCAGGTCGTGTACGTGCAGTTTGGTCATCTTTGGCTACTCACGGTTGTCAGTCGCTGAACAAGCGACCCTGGCGAATGGGGGTGTTACCGGCGACCTTGGCCAGCCACAGGCCGGGCTGGGCGAAGCGCAGGCGCTCACGGGCATAAAGCACGCCGTCGGTGCTGGCTCGCACCACGCTGTGGCGGTCGCTGAGCGGGTCGATGACCTCGAACAGCGGGTCGCCAACCCGTACCTGGGCACCCAGCGGTTGCAGGTAGCTCACCACCCCGGGGTGCTCGGCATAGGCATACTGGGCGCCGGCGAACGGCGTGGCCTGGCAGCACTGCTCGGGCGCCGCCGGCCAGCGACCGCTGATCAGGCCTTGCTCGGCGAGGTAGCCAATAATGTGCTCGGCGCTGGCCTGGCACCGCTCGCGTTCGGTATCGGCCATGCCGCGCAGCTCCACGGTGGTGGCCACGCAGGCCAGCGGTATCTCGGCTTCGGGGAAGTACTCACGCAGGCGCAGCCAGGGCAGCGCACAGGCCTCATCGAAGGCATCGCCACCGGCGTCTTCGGCCAGCAGCGCGGCTTCGGCGCCCAGGCGCGCGGCCAGGCCGCGCAGTCGCGGCCAGTGCTGCGGCATGGCGTAGAGCAGCATCACCGACTCGAAGTCGCAGTGCAGGTCGAGCACCAGATCGGCGTCGCAGGCATGGCGCAGCAGCAGGCGGCGCAAACCGTCCAGTTCGGACTGGGCCGGCGGCAACTCGTCCAGGCTCTGCAGCATGGCCTGGCGGATGACCTCGGTGTTGTGCCCGCCATCGTGGCCCAACTGGCCCTCCAGGCGGGCTGCCAGGACCTCGGTCAGCGCCGGGAAATCGCGGTTGAAGTTCTTGCCGCTGTTGAATTCGAAGCGCCCTTGGTGGGTGGCCTGGAACATCTGGCCGATGCCGATCGGATTGGCCAGCGGCACCAGTTCGAGGGTACCGGTCAGACGGCCCTGGGCTTCGAGCTCGAGCAACCGGCGCTTGAGCTCGATGGCCACGCGCATGCCAGGTAGTTCGTCGGCGTGCAGCGAGGCCTGGATATAGGCCTTGCGAGGGCCGCAGCCAAAGCGCAGCACGCGCAGGGTGCGCTGGGTGCCGCAGGCGCTCCAGGGCAACAGGTGGTCGATTTGCTGCATGAACGCTCCTTAGTGCTTGCGCGGGGCCAGGTAGGCCAGCCAGCGGCGCTCGGCCAGCTTGAACAGGCGCACCAGCATGAAGGTCAGGGCCAGGTAGATCAGCCCGGCGGTGATGAACGCCTCGAAGGGCAGGTAATAACGGGCGTTGAAGGTCTTGGCCGCGCCGGTGATGTCCACCAGGGTGACGATCGAGGCCAGGCTGGTGGTCTGCAGCATCATCAGCACCTCGTTGCTGTATTGCGGCAGGGCCCGGCGCAGCGCCGAGGGCAGCAAGATGCGCCGGTACAGTGTCAGGCGCGACATGCCCACCGCCCGCGCCGCCTCCAGCTCGCCGCGCGGCGTGGCGCGCAGGCTGCCAGCCAGCAGCTCGGCGCTGTAGGCACTGGTGTTGAGGGCGAAGGCCAGGCAGGCGCAGAAGGTCGCGCTGGACAGGTACGGCCACAGCACGCTTTGGCGCACGGCTTCGAACTGGGCCAGGCCGTAGTAGATCAGGAACAACTGCACCAGCATCGGCGTGCCGCGGATCACATAGGTGTAGAGCCACGCCGGCGCGCGCAGCAGGCAGTTGCGCGAGACCCGCAGCAGCGCCAGCGGGATCGCCAGGGCCAGGCCGCAGGCCAGGGACACCAGCAGCACCTTGAGGGTCAGGGCGATGCCATTGAGGTACAGCGGCAGGTTCTGCCAGATCAGCAAGTAGTCGAGCATCATCGCGGGCTCCTTACAGCTCGGCAGGCTTGAGGCCCACCGAGTAACGTTTTTCCACGCCCTTCAACAGCAGCAGCGAGACACTGGTCAGCAGCAGGTACAGCGCCGCCACGGCGAGGAAGAAGGTGAACGGCTGGTGAGTCGCATCGGCGGCGTTCTTGGCCTTGAACATCATGTCCTGCAGACCGATCACCGAGATCAGCGCGGTCGACTTGGTCAGCACCAGCCAGTTGTTGGTGAACCCCGGCAGCGCCAGGCGCACCATTTGCGGCAAACTGATGCGCCAGAACACCTGCCAGGGCGCCATGCCATAGGCGGCGCCGGCCTCGGCCTGGCCCGCGGGCAGGGCCAGGAACGCACCGCGGAAGGTTTCCGAAAGGTAGGCGCCGAAGATGAAGCCCATGGTGCAGACCCCGGCGATGAATGGGTTGATGTCGATGTACTGCTGGTAGCCCAGGGCCAGCGCGAGGCGGTTGACCAGGTCCTGGCCGCCGTAGAACACCAGCAGGATCAGCACCAGGTCGGGAATGCCGCGCACCACCGTGGTGTAGACCTCGCCCAGGGCCGCCAGCCAGCGCAGCGGCGACAGCCGACACAGCGCGCCGAACAGGCCCAGGCCGATGGCCACGGCCATCGCCAGCAGGGCCAGGTTGATACTCAGCCACGCGCCATCGAGGATGCTCGATCCATAGCCATGCAGCATGATGGGCACCCTTTATTGACCGTAGATATCGAACGGGAAGTACTTGCTCTGCACCTGCTGGTAGGTGCCGTTGGCGCGGATCGCGGCGATCGCGGCGTTGAAGCGCGCCAGGTTGACGCTATCGCCCTTGCGCACGGCGATGCCGGCGCCACGGCCGAAATACCGCGGGTCGTTGATGTCCGGCCCGACCAGGGCGAAACCTTGGCCGGCGGCGGTCTTGATGAAGCTTTCCTCAGTATTGACGCTGTCGGCCAGGGTGGCATCCAGGCGCCCGGCGGTCAGGTCGAGGAAGGCCTCGTTTTGCGCCGCGTAGCGGACGATCTCCACGCCGGCCGGCTCAAGCTGCTCGGTGGCGAAGCGGTCGTAGGTGGAGGCGCGCTGTACCCCGAGCCGCTTGCCCTTGAGCTCCACGGCCGGGTTGTGCAACTGGCTGCCGGCCTTCATCGCGAACTTGCCGGGGGTGTGGTAGTAGCGGTCGGTGAAGTCCACTGACTTGAGCCGATCTTCGGTAATCGACATCGACGACAGCACGGCGTCGATCTTGCGCACTTTCAACGACGGGATCATGCCGTCGAACTCCTGGATCACCCACTGGCACTTCACCTGCATCTGCGCGCACAGGGCATTGCCGATGTCGTAGTCGAAGCCGGCCAGCTCGCCGGCGGGGGTGCGGTAGGAGAAGGGTGGGTAGGCGGCCTCGATGCCGATGCGCAGGCTGTCCTGTTCGGCCTGGGCGAATGCGCTCAGGGCACAGAGTGCCAGCGCGAGGGGAAGTCCGGTCTTGTTCATGTTTTCGACTCCGGTGGGTAGGGCGGTACCGGCCAGCTGGCGTAGCCAGCGGTGGCATCGGTGAAACGAAAAATGACACGTTTAATTTCACAAATCAATACAATGAAAATAAACATATCAAAGCTGGCGACTGATGGTCTGGCCCGGTAGGCGCGACCAACCCAGCGGTGCCAGGATTCATCTTTGAAACGAGCGAGTGCCACCGCTAACAGCCGAAGCCACATAGGGTTCTGCCCAAAGGCTGCAGGACAGTGCCGAGCAGGCTTTACCCCATAACCAACTGGCCTAACGGGCCGTGCGCGCAGAGGCTAGTCTTTGCAATCGTGAGCTAACTATTAAAAAGGTTGATATCGGTCCTGCGCTTGCCGTGGGGGATCGGAGGTTTCATGAAACGCTCGATGACAGGCCTGGCACTGGCCGCCAGCGCGCTACTGGCCGGTTGCGCGCATGACCCGGATATACGCGCAGGCCACGACAACACCTTCGGCGCCACGACGCAAAGCCCGTCGCAATACCTGGGTTGCGTGAAGAGTGAGTTGCCAGGCTCGGTACAGACCTTCCTGGTGCAGGGCCAGGATACCCTGGAGCTGTACGTTGCCAGCACCGACCCGAACAAGGCCGACGGCCTGGTCAAGGTCAGCTTCACTGGTGGCCAGCACCCGTACTCGGCGTACCAGCGCAACGCCTGGTACGACCATGGGCGCTTGCTCGATGCCGCGCAGATGTGCGCCAGGAGCTAGTGTGGTGTTGTGCAAATACGGTCCATCAGCCATGAGTGTATTTTTAGCTCAGCAAGGCTTCGCGGCGGATCGTAGCCCACGCTGCCAGGCGGGGCTGTTCGCCCCAGGTGTGCAGCGCCGGAGTACAAATGTACTACCTGCGTTGGATGGGCACGAGGGCAGCTGTCTCGACTACGCTGAAGTGGCTGGCGATTCGAACCTGCAGCCCAGCGGAGGTCGACCATGAAAGGTTTCGACAAGGCGCTCGATAACTTCCAGGATGACATCGCCAACGGCGATCACCTGCATGCCATCAACTGTTTGAACGAATTGTTGACCGAGTACCGACAGGGGCTTTGCGACACACTCTGGCGGGAAACCGTGATCGACCATTGCCGCCAGCACCCTATTTTCCAACTGCTCAAGGAAGACCCCTACACCTCGCGGGCCTACGACAAGCCCAGGGGTTATCCGGGCGACGCGGTGATGCTGGACTTTGCCTACTACCAACAGCCGCCGGCCGATGCCAGCGCGTTGGGCAAACGCATCTTCGACGTCGTGACCGCCAGCCCGAATGCGCTCAGCGTGCGCTGGCGGCGCGTGCACATCGCCGGCCTGATCGAACAGATCGCGCTTCGACAGCAGGCCCTGTCCATCCTCAGCGTTGCCTGCGGCCACTGCCGCGAACTGGAGTTGCTCGAGCCTACGACCCGGGCGCGTATCAGCCGTTTTGTCGCGCTCGACAACGATCCACAGACCCTGGACGAGGCCAGGCGAGGCGCCCCCGAGATCACGCCATGGCACTGCAACCTCAAGCAACTGCCCGCGCGAGATGAGCACAGCGGTTTCGACTTCATCTACAGCATCGGCATTTATGACTACCTCACCAGCAGCCAGGCAAGTCAGCTCACGGCCTGGCTGATGGCCATGCTCAACCCAGGGGGAAAGCTGCTGATCGCCAACTTCACCATCGACAACTGGGGGCGCGGCTACATGGAGGCTTTCATGGACTGGAACCTGGTGGTGCGCTCCCGTGAGCAGATGAGGGCGTTCATACCCCGGGGCGCATCGCCGCACACCTGCCTTTATTACGACCCGTACCGCAACGTCATCTACCTGTTGCTGAGTCGGCCGGCCTGAGCCTAGTCGCGATGTGTTCGCTGGGTGCTGCGTTGAGGTACTATCGCCTCCTCGCAACGGCGCTAAACCGCGCCAGACAAAGGACTGTATGCCCACCAAGTCGCCCGTGCGCCGCCTGCTTGGCTGTTTCGTTCTCGCCGCGCTCGCCGGCTGCCAGCCAGACCCCGCGCCGCCCCTGGACCAGCAACTGTATATCTGGCAGCGCCAATGGCGCCCGGCCCACGCCCAGGCCCTGGCCGACAGCCGGGCGGATTTCTCGACCCTCAGGGTGCTGGCGCTGCAGGCCCAGCCCAAGGCGGGGTGGAGCAGGGCGCTGGTCGACCTGCCCCGGCTCAAGGCTGATGGCCGCCCGCTGATCGCGGTGGTGCGCCTGGACGGCCAGCTTCCCGCGCTTGACCTGCAGGCCGCCCAAGCCCAGATCGCTCGGCTGCTGGCGGACTGGCAAGCCGCCGGCGTGATCCCAGAGGGGCTGGAGATCGACCATGACAGCGCCAGCGCCCGCTTGCCTGGGTATACCGCCTTCCTCGTGAACCTGCGCGAACAACTGCCGCCCGCGATGAAACTCAGCATCACCGCCTTGCCAGCCTGGCTCGCCAGCCCGCACCTGGTGAAGTTGTTGCAGGCGGTGGACAGCAGCGTGCTGCAGGTACACGCGGTCAGCGACCCGCGCCGTGGCCTGTTCGATCCGATTCAGGCCAGGCAATGGGCCAAACGCTGGAGCCGCGTCAGCGACAAACCCTTCTACCTGGCCTTGCCCGCCTATGGCGTTGCGCTGCTGCCTGACAGCGGTGGCGCGCCGGTGGTGGAAAGCGAAGTCCCCTTGAACCGTGCCGGCGAGCGCCACGAGCTGCTGGCCGATCCGCAGCAGTTGGTCGACCTGGGTCGGCAACTGCGCAAACAGCCACCTGCCCACCTGGCCGGGCTGATCTGGTTCCGTCTGCCGCTGCCCGGCGACCGCCGCGCCTGGAGCCTGACCACCCTCAAGGCCGTGGCGCGCGGCGAAGTGCTCGCCAGCCAGTGGCGGGTCGAGCTGTCGGAGCAGGCGGGGCTGTACGACATCAGCCTGGCCAACGTCGGCAACCTCGACTTGCCGTTGCCCGCCCAGGTGGCCCTTGCCGTCGAGCTGTGCGACACCGCGGACGCCGTGAACGGCTACCGCCTGCAGCAGTCCCGCGAACATCTGTTTTTCAACCGCCAGTCCAGCGCGCGCGTCGCCGCTGGCGGCCGGCGCGCCCTTGGCTGGGCACGCTGCCATGGCATCGATCAAGGAGCGTGGAATGTCTACCCCTAACTGGCCCCGGCGCCTGCTGGCGCTGTCCCTGAGCCTGCCTGCCGGCGCAGCGCTGGCCTGCGGCCCCGACTTCCCGATGCAGTTGCTGGGTGACCGCGCGCAAACCCTGGCC
Organism: Pseudomonas sp. RIT623; assembly: GCF_004519305.1. GTDB lineage: Bacteria > Pseudomonadota > Gammaproteobacteria > Pseudomonadales > Pseudomonadaceae > Aquipseudomonas. The sequence goes on from NZ_SOZA01000008.1 coordinate 132,336, forward strand.
GAGTTGCCAGAAGGCAACTTTGCCTTCGAAGTCAACCGCCTTGGCCAGCAGGTGGCGGGGCTCAAACCCACCACCGACATCACCCTGACCCCGTACTGGGACAGTGACGACAACGCACGGCCTTATCGCGAGCAACGCAGCCAGGCCGAGGCCAGCGAGCTGCCAGCGCCGCTGCAGGCGAAAGTCGCGCAGTTGCGTAGCCTGCACGACCCTCGACAGGTAATGGAGCAGGGCGTCGATCTACCCGCTGAGCTGCGCCTGTACCTGGCGGGCGCGGTAGCCTTCGACACCGACGAGCATGGCCTGGCGGCGGATTATTTCGCCCAGGTGCTGGCCTTGCCCGCCGAGCAACGCAAGCTGCGCAGTACCTGGGCGGCGTATTCACGGGGACGCGCCCTGGCCGCCCAGAGCGAGGCGGCCGGCGATGCCGCGCAGACGCTTCAAGCCCAGGCCCGGCAGGCGTTCCAGCAGGCCCGGGCGCTCAGCGCCGAGGGGTTCAGCGACCCGCTGGAGCTGGGTGTTGCCAGCCTCGGCGAGGAAGCCCGCCTGGCCAAGCTGGCCGGCGACTGGAACAGCGCCGTGCAGTTATACGCCAACCAGAGCCGCCTGGGCTCGGGCAGCGGCTATAGCTCATTGCGGCAACTGGCCGACGAACTGGTGGCCATGCCCGATGAGCAACTGAAGGTGCAGTTGCAGCAACCGCTGCCGCGCAAGCTGCTGACCGCCTACCTGCTCAGCCATATCGGCTGGGATTACGACCGCCAGCAACCACCCCAGGAACAGCGCTTGCCCGCCTTGCTGCGGGCCAGTGTCGGCGAACCGCTGGACGATGCCGACCGGTTGGCGGCGCTGAGCTACCAGCAGGGTGACTTCGCGGCGGCCAAGGACTACCTGCAACAGGCAGGCGACACCGGCCTGGCCTGGTGGCTACGGGCCAAACTGGCCTTGCGCGAGGGCGACAAGGCCCAGGCCACGGCGGCCTATGCCAAGGCTGCCGCGGCGTTCCCCCGTGAAGAGTCGTGGGGCGCGCGACAAACCCCTGCGTGGGACTACGAAAGCCTCAAGCCCGGTTGCCGGGTCGAGGGCGAGGGCGCGATTCTGGCGCTGGAGCGCGGCGACTACCTGCAAGCGTTCGACTTGCTGTACCGCAGCCAGGACATCTACTGGCAGGATGCGGCGAACGTTGCCGAGCGTGTGTTGACTGTCGACGAGCTCAAGGGCTACGTCGATGCCCAGGTGCCGGCCGCGCCGGTGGCGCAAGCCGAGGAGGGTGGCTACGTCCCCCGGCCGGTGGCGACCCAGTTGCGCGAACTGCTGGGCCGGCGCTTGCTGCGTGAAGGACGCTACGACGAAGCACCCGGGTATTTCGCCACGCCGCAGTTGCAAGCCGACGCCAAGGCTTATGGTCAGAACCGCCAGGACGCCAACTCGCGCTGGACCGCCACTGGCCGCGCCGAAGCGCTGTACGCGGCGGCAACCCTGGCGCGCACGGCGGGCATGGAGATTCTCGGTTACGAAATGGCACCGGACTATGCCTGGCTGGGCGGCAGCTACAGCCTCGGCAGCGCCGAACTAAAGCCAGGACCTTTCATTGGCGCGGGCGAGCTGCAGCGTCAACTGGCGAGCGCAGCCAAGCCTGACGCGCGTTACCACTACCGTTATATCGCCGCCGACCTGGCCAGCCAGGCCGCGGACCAGTTGCCCCACAGCAGCCAGGCCTTCGCGGCGGTGCTGTGCACGGCGGCAGGCTGGGTGGCGGGCAGCGACCAGGAAATCGCCCTGTACAAACGTTATGTCCAGCAAGGGCCTTTCGTGATGTGGGCGGAAGATTTCGGCAAACAGTGCGAACAGCCCAGGTTCGACCAGGCCAACAAGCGTTACCTGACCGAATCACTGGACCAGGCGCGCACCACGCTGCGGCCCTACAAGGCGCAGGTGCTGCCGGCCGGCTTGGTGGTCTTGGCCGGTCTGACCTGGCTGTGGCTGCGCCGGCGCAAGTCGAAGGCGTAGGAGGAGGGCGGGAATGGCTCAACTAGACTGAAGCTGTGGTTGAGCCAGACGCGCCGAGCGCAGGGGTGCTGATCATGCGCAGGTTGATGCTGTTGTTGCTCGCCATCAGCGCGACGCCCGCGTGCCAGGCGCCCATGCCCGCCGCCGACCCGCAGATGGCCTGGGTCGACTTGTCGATGCCGTTCCCCAACGACCGCGTGCTGCTGGCCGAACGCCTGGACCGACAGCGTCTGAGCGAAGGTCGTTTCTTCCAGGTCAGCCCCGGCAGCCATGAACTGGTGGTGCGCTTCGATTACGAGGCAAACGGTGGCGGCGGCATGGGCCTGATGGACGGCACGACCGTGCGCCAGTGTTACCTGACCCTGCAATACCCGCATTTCCAGGCTGGCCAACGTTATGTGCTCGAGGCACGCTCCATGGCATTGACGCCGCAAGCCAGGCTGTACAATACCGCACGCCAGATCGTCGCCGAGGCCAGCGAGTATTACTGCCTGATGTAGCGGCGCAACCTTTTACCTTAAGTGCTTTCCCATGCCTGCCCGAGTGTTGCCTTAAACATGAGTCGATCGCTGTTCATTTCGCTGGATGGGCCCAAGGGTACCGGCAAGACCACCTTGCTGGAGACCGTCACCCAGGTGCTGCGGGCAGACAACAGGATGGTGATTCGCATCAGCGAGAGAAACCGCGATCCCTACAGGGCAGAAACCATGGCGCTGGTAAACCAGTTCGTCAGGGACCCTTGTCGTGAACTGGAACTGCGGGTTTGTCAGCGCCTGGCCGATAGCCGCGCCTGGATCTCGCAGCAGGTGCTGCCTCAGCAGCCGGCTGGCAGCATCATCCTGATCGATCGCTGGTATCCGTCCGATGCCGCGTTTCGCCGGTTGGTGCCGTTTGCCGAGATCTTGCAGATGAACATCGAGCGCAATGTGCGGGTGCCGGATGTGCATGTGGGGGTTGTCACGGCGCCGGAGATTTCCTGGGCCAGGGCGACGGCACGCAACAGTGGATTGCGCAGCACGGTGATGCATGCGTTCGATGAACATGTGGCGTGTACCGAGGCGTTCGAGCGCGTGGCTGCGGAACAAGGATGGGTGTTGTGTCGCAACGAAGGGAGCCTGGAAGAAGCGACGATGCAGGTGGTGGCGCAGATTCGGCGGATGTTTGCAACGCAGGATTAAAATTATTGTTCACTGGCGAGTGCCTCTTGCAGAAACGACTCGGAGCAATGGATGAATCGTGATGAATTCTTGAAGTCTGATGATGTGCAGGGTTTTGTCTCATGGATGGCGGTGACCCTGCCTGGCTTGCCCATCGACGACCTTACCAAGCGAGGGGGAGTAGACCATGGGCGATCTGATTGAACGAGAACGCCGGTTCAGACGGCTGCTTTGGGCTCTCTCCCGCGATCTGCGTACTTTGGCTCCGTCTTGTACGCACCTCCTCATGCTCGTCAAAAGGTCGAATCACCCCTCGGGCCGCAAAATATTAGACTTCCAATCAATTCCGGCGCCGTGACTGGAGCGTTTTACAGAAGTGAGCCGAGAATCCTACGAGTAGAAGCTAGCCCGCATTCTGATGATTTGGAGAAATTCCTTAGCGAATGGGAGAAATAAGTGACGTTTCTTCTAATGTATCGAAGTCGTTGACCGAAAGACTGCAAAAATAGATGCACATTTTTGATTCCGCCATACATACCATGGAGGCCTTCGTCGCTGAAGGCCTCCTTTGTTATAAGTTTGCGATAAACATAGATACAAAGTCAAGCTACGGGTAAAAATTAAGAAATGCCTTTAGAGTATTTCAGTGTTACCGACTCCATGTTAGCTTTGTTAGTTCCACGGTTCGAGATAGGGCTTCCGATTTCTTTGAGAACTTTGCCTTTTTGATGTCTTCGTATGCGATCGGGCCAAGAATGTTTTTAACCCTAATGTCTGCCGCCATGTCAGAAAGCATCTGCCCTACGGTTTTCCATTTTTTTGCGCCCCTCCTGTCTCGCAAACCTTTTCCATCGACAAGGCTCATGATTACCTCAATGCTTCTAGCGTTAAGACCGATAGCGTCAGTGTGATAGATGAAATCAGCGCCGCACAGTGATAGAGAATTTTCACTACCAACGCTTCGGTTGACTTCCAACCTGATTGGCTCGTATGCATTTTTGTCGCTTTCAGGCGCCTCCAGCCAGTTCTCCCACGAGTCATGGACAAAGTAGTCGTCGCTATCAGACAACAGGTTGCTTATGTCTGAACTGTGAGAGAGTACAAGCTGGTGCTTAGTTCTCGTCATGGCCACATAAAATTTAGAAATATCTCGGAATTGCTCCTCTTTCGGGGCAGTTTGATCTGGCAACACATCGCTTGAACAATTCAAGATCACCATGTAGTCGAATTCAAAACCTTTGGTTTGTTCAAGGTCGGATACGAAAATATCGCTTGTATCAAGGTCAAGCCCGCCATCAAGCAATGGAAGTCCCGTCCGTTTTGCTAATGTGTCGACCTCGTAGCTTGTAAACCCGCAGTAGGCGATGCAGGCTTTCCGTCCTGGGTGATTCAAAATTTCTTTACGAAGATAGCTCAGTGCGAAAGCAAATTCTTGCCGCAGTGACTTGGCCTCCAAAATAAGAGGAGTTGTTCCGCTACGATCTGCCAGCTCAGGGTCTAGGAATTCATAATCTTCTACAGATTGGTGCTCTAGGCTATAATGCAGCTTTAAGATGTGGAATGCAGCTTTTAGAACATCTTTTGTATTTCTGTAGTTTTTCTTCAGGCTCAGTGATCTGTTGCTGCACTCAATACCAGCCAGTCTCATGCTCTGTCTTTTGGTTTTAACTTGTTGCGCAGCATCGCCGCATAGAAAAATATCGTTTTGCGCGATCGGGGTAAGGGCGCGGATTATGTCAAGTTCAATCGTGCCAAAGTCCTGGCATTCGTCTATGATGATTGACTTGTATACGGCTTTGAAATTGTTCTTATGCTTGTATAGCTCGGTGGCAAGGCCGAGGTAGTCGCAAATCCCGATATCCCTCATCTTCTTCTCCCAACTATCAAGGCCTTGAAGAATCAATGAGCGCGTTTCGCCATCAAATGGAATTACTCGACCTTCACGCTCGGTTTTTAAGTATTCTTCTCGGCGTTCTTTGGGAAGGGCGGATCGAATCCAATCAAATTCCTCACGGATATAATGCTCTGAATTTATCCCGCGTTGAATTAGAGTCTTATGAATTGGGAGCAAAACCTTTGCATCGCTATTGTTAAGTTCGCACCGATAAAATTCCGTCCAGATCTCATCAATATGCTCCTCACTTTTCCAGGTTTTGTCATCATAAATTTTCTGATGTTCCGGCTCGAAGTCGGAAAGAAGATTTTGGCAGAGCTTGAAGAATGGAAGCACATCGATCCGGCTACATAAATCAGCAGGAGCTGCGTCTTTGACCAAATTCTCAATTAGGTGCGCTAGTGGCTTGTTTAGAGTGATCACCAAAATCCGCTCATTTGGATTTTTGTTTGCCAGCCAAATAGCACGACGAACCACCACGCAGGTCTTTCCTGATCCTGAGACGCCGATAAGCTTCGCCGGCCCATTAAAGTTAGCTGTAGCAATCTTTTCCTGCTCCGGATGCATGAATAACATCCAAGCTTTATAATCACCACCCATCATGACTTGATCAGCTCTTGCCAAGAACTCCTCATCATGCGGCCTGAATTCAATGAGTGCGTCTCCAAATTTTACTGATTGCACTTCCTCTGCTGGAAGCTCGTCAATTTCTCGACTATCGCCAACATAAAGCCTTAGACGCTCATTTGCAGCAAGAATATTATCGGATCGAACCAGAATCAGTGCATCAAATAAGGCCTTTGAATGCTCTTCGTCATCGACCTTGATCGCGACTTGATAAATTTCTTGTTCGGTGTGGGCGCCAGTCAGCTGTTCAATTTCTCTGCATAGCGCTCTTGATAAGCCATTTACTGCACGATCAAAGAGATCTGCCGGGTCGAACAATGTGAATAATGGCTCCGAGTGAAAAGATAATCCTCCACCCAGTGAGAGTCTCTCTTGAGTGCTTGCGGAAGCGGGGACAAAATTTACGACGCCTTGGTTACTGACGCTAAATTTTACGTCGGTATGTCGTTTGAGCCAGGCATCCGTATCCTCATGATTGCCAAAAAAAAGAAAAAACACGACATTGTCGTCTTGAACTGTAACTAACCTCGACCTGCCTGTCAGGTCATATTTTATACATTTGTCTATACGGCTTTCGCCAAAATTAGTTGTCTTCATGCCCGTGAATGGGTCTTCATCGAGGGCAATTCGTCCAAACATTGCTTGGACATCTTGCGCGGCCTTCTGGCTTGAACCGCCGGCCTTCACCATCTGCTGGATGTTAGAACGAAAATCCTTGTGTTCCACATATCTGATATTGGTCATTACGCGCTCGAAAGGAGTGGTGGTAAGGCTTGGATTACAAAGCTGCGCAATGATTGACGGCGCAGTCCTTTATGGCCATGTTTTTGATATCATGATTCGAGCGGCTTTGGAAGCATGTTTCTGACCTCAAGGTCTTGAATGAGCAGAAGCCCGCACGATGACACATGGAAGCTGCCGCTGCCGCTGCCGCTGATGATTGATCACGAGCAAAGGGCGGGGCATTTTCTCAATGTTTGCATGTGTCAAGACAAAAATCCCAGCAGCGGATCTAGGTATCATAGGGTTTGCATAGCGCTAGATGAAGAAATTAGCCTTCCATGCATCAGCATCGACAACCGAGCGTTTGCTTTCAGTATTGTGGATGCGCTATGGCTGATCGAGAATCTTCAGATCGCCGGGTACCTCGCAGCGATGGCTGATGAATAGGCTTGCGAAGCAGAGGGAGTGACTCTCGTGCAGAAGCCCGAGGGTAGGGGGTTGTAACGTAGTTTCTGGAATGTAACATCAGCCATGTTACATTCCAAAAAACGTGTTACGAACCATGAGGTCAGGCCGCAGGGGCAGAGCGCCTCTTTGCTTCATCCAGGTGCTCTTTAAGCTTCGCAATGCTCATAACCTCCGATCCACGATGCACCACCGCATGGCAATTCGGGCACAGCGGGATCAAATCCTTTATTGGATCGAGCTTGTACTCTGCGCCGATCGTACTCAGAGGAACGATGTGGTGAACATGGATGAGCCCTTCAGCAACCTCGCCATAAGCCAGTCCGAAGTCAAATTTGCACGCAAAGCAAACCGCTTTGTAGTGTTCAATACATGCTGCCCGAGCCTGAGCGCTACGCTCATAGGCATTAACCGTTACCTCTCGGACAGCGCCCTCAAGGTACAGCTCGGGCTGACTGACCTCTTCAGGGAGCGCAGGCATCGGCGGCTCGTCGTGCGCAAACCAGTCGCCATCCTGCTTCAATAACCATTTACGCGTGATGGATCGCTCAAAATTTTTGATCTTTGCAGGGCCAGCACCGTCCTCATCCTGGCGCTCATCCGAGTGTGTAATCTTGAACGTATAGAGTTCGTATCCTTCCTCTCCAACCAACCTGAGATGCTCGACGCTCTGCGAGTAACCATGGTTGCGACGCCCGTTCTCGACTTCCCAATCCTCGCTGAGGAGGAGTGAACGACCGCCAGTTATATGGATATCCCACGCGCCAAAAATGATCTTGCGCTCCTGGTGATTCACAAACGACCAGCTCCACGTCCAGTTGTTACACGTCGCACCCAAGGACTCTATGAACGATTTGCGGCTTGGGTAGTAGGGAGTAGTCATACGCAGATCCTGTGCGTGGAATGCCAAAGGAGTGGTGAGGGACGTACGGAGCGTGACGGAGTCGACAACGTTAGCGCTTCGCTTATAGCATACGGCCACACGGCCATCAAAGCGCCATAACAAAGCACTTCGCCAAGGAACGTCGACTGTGATCACAAAAATCCGCATCCGTGGGTACCGCATCTATAAAGATTTCGAGCTTAAACCCAACCCGGGCGTGAACATCCTGGTCGGTGACAATGACGCAGGGAAGTCCACTTTGATGGAGGCCATCTCGCTGGCGCTGAACGGCCGGATAGGTGGACGAGGGATCCTCGAAGAATTGAACCCACACTGGTTCAACACTCAAATAGTGGCTGAGTTTCTGGCCCTACGGGACGCAGGAAAGACGCCTAAGCTCCCGGAGATCCTGATTGAGCTTTATCTGCAAGATGTAGCCGATTTGCAGGTGCTACTCGGTGCGGTGAATGCGGATGTGCCGGCCAACGTGTGTCCGGGGGTGTTCCTCTCCATTTTCCCGAACGAGGAATACCAGGATGAGCTGGATCAGTGGCTCAAGGATCCGTCCCCCCTGCTGCCCGTTGAGTATTACACCTACGAATGGCGGTCGTTTGCTGACAACGAACTAACTCGGCGACCGCGGGCGCTTTCGGTGGCCACGATCGATTCTCGGACGGTCAAGTCCGCTGCTGGGGTTGATTACCACCTTCGACAAATCCTGAGCGATCACCTGGAGTCAGCCGAGAAGGCGCAAATCTCGCTGGACTATCGAGGCGTCAAGGCATCCATGACCGAAGGAGCGCTGGCGCCGGTGAACAAGCGCCTCGAGGGTCTTGGCGCTGCACTGCAGTCCGAGCCAATGGCGCTAGCAATGGATCAAACGTCCCGTACATCCTGGGATAGCGTGGTCACTCCTCACGTCGATGGCCTCCCATTCGCGATGGCCGGCCAAGGACAGCAAGCCGCTATCAAGATTTCGCTTGCGATGAAGCGGCATTCTTCAAGCGTGAAGATCGTCATGATCGAGGAGCCCGAGAACCACCTTTCACACACGAGCCTGGCGACTCTGCTCGATCGCATCGAAAACCTGGCGACTGAGGAGCAGCAGCTCTTTATTTCTACCCACAGCACCTACGTATTGAACCGGCTCGGCCTCAATGCGTTGCTACTGCTCCACCGTAACAGCGCTTTCAAAATCACTGAACTCGATCCAGCGACAGTGAGCTATTTCCAAAAGCTCCCAGGCTACGACACGCTTCGCCTCGTGCTAGCGAAAAAGGTTGTACTGGTAGAGGGGCCGTCTGACGAGATCATCTTTGAGCGTGTCTACGCAGATTGCTTCGGCTCACGGCCAATGGGCCATGGCATTGATGTCATCAGCATGCGTGGACTTGCACTGGCACGATGCCTTGAGCTTTGCGCTGCGATCAACAAGCCTGTCGCTGTCATGCGCGACAACGATGGCATTGACCCGGCCGAGCTTCGCAATCCAGTTGAGAAGTGGCTGGAGGCGAAGCGCCGAGATCTCTTCATAGGCGCAGTTGCTGACGGCAAAACGCTCGAACCACAACTCGTCACCGCCAACGGAGAACCTCAACTACGAAAGACCTTGGGCATTAAGGATTCAGCCGACTTGATGACGTGGATGACCCGCGAGAAAACGGAAGGGGCGATTCGAATTGCTGAGTCTGCCGAAGCCCTCACCCCACCTCCCTATATGAGGGCCGCGGCGGAGTTCATTCACAATGCCTAACCATCTGACCCTCGCTGTCGCCGGCGGGAGAAAAACTCAAGGCCTCGTAGATCACTGCAATGGACTCCCCAGTGATCGACGCGTTCTTGTCGTCACGTTTACCCAGACCAATCAGCAAGAGCTTTCCCATCGTCTTCGAGCACAGGCTGGCGATCTCCACAACATCGAGGTGCTGGGGTGGTACACGTTTTTGCTTCGCCACTTCGCGAAGCCGTTCTTGCCGGTGAAATTCCCTGGAGAGCGGGTAGGGGGCTTCAATTTCGAAGGACGCCCCTACAGGTTCGCCAAAGGCAAGCAAAGGTTCATGGACGGAAGCAATCAAGTCTACGGCTGCGAGCTCGGCCGCCTGGCGCGCGAGCTGATGGCTGCAACACCTGCTTTACTTCGCCGCCTGGAGCACCTGTACGACGAGATTCTGATCGATGAGGTTCAGGATCTGAGTGGTTATGACTGGGAGATCATCCATGGCTTGCTGCACTCTCGGATCGACGTGCGCATGGTTGGTGATGTTCGCCAGGCCGTGCTCTCGACCAACCCCCGGGGGCAGAAGAATAAGCAGTATGGCTATGCCGGCGCTCTTGAGTGGTTTCAGGAACGCGAGCAAGGAGGGCTGTTGAGTATCAACTACGCAACGGTCACCTATCGATGTCGCACCGAGATCGCAACGTTCTCCGACACCATTTTTGATGCGTCCTGGGGTTTTCCTGGCACCACCTCAGAAAACCACGAGGTGTCTGAGCATGATGGTGTGTTCCTGGTGCACTCGAAGCACGTTATCGAGTACGTTGAGCGGTACCGCCCTCAGTGCCTTCGCGCCATGGCGTCTTCAGGCAAGGAGTTCTTCCTCGACTATATGAACTTCAAGGTCTCCAAGGGCGCAACGTTCGAGCGTGTGCTAGTCGTACCGACTGGGCCGATCACAGCGTTCATCCAGAAGCAGACCTGTCTTGAGTCTACGTCTGCGGCGGCATTCTACGTAGCGGCAACGCGTGCAAAGCAGAGCCTAGCAATCGTTATCGATAAGCCCGGCAAGTCGACGCTGCCGATCTGGGAGCCCTGATGTAGTGGTCTAATGAAACCGGACACTTGAACCGAGCGGTTGATGTCGAAGCGCCAAATCAGGTCTGGTGTGGCGACATCACTTACATTTGGGCACAGGGCAAATGGCACTATCTGGCAGCTGTCCTGGATCTCTATGCACGCAGAGTGGTGGGCTGGGCCTTATCAGAAAAGCCGGATGCCGACCTCGTGGTCAAAGCTCTGGACGTGGCTTACGAACAACGCGGAAAGCCCCAAAAGCTGAAGAAAAACTCAAAGCCGTGTCCGGGATCAGTTGACCACTACAAGGGAGCTATTCCATTTGGAGCGCTTTCTTGAAAAGTAATGTAAATCAGTGAGTTATGATTTTTTGACGGAAGAATTTTTCCACATTGGCGCAACAGAAGTGGCGACGACGCAGGTGGTGGCGCAGATTCGGCGGGGGCTTGGGTAAGGCTTCTATATATGATTTAACATAATATACATTATGCGAACATTCGTATTGAGCGCCACGCCCAGTGACAGGCCAGATTTCAGTCTCCAGCAACGCCTCATCCAAGATCCGGTTCTACTCACCGATACGTCAAACCCTTCGGCACCTCATAGCGTTTGCCGTCATAGTCCGAACTGGACACCCTCGTTTGCGGCTCGTCATCCTTGTCAAGGAAACCGTTCCACTCGCCATGGCTCCCAGCGACCACCAGGTGGCCCGTGATCTGGCGCAACTGCGAAGCGTCTTGTTGTGCAGATTGGCCCGGGACGAGCCGCAATGGCTGATGCGCATCCCAAACGCCCATAAATTCGACAGCGCAATGTCCAACTGCAAGCCTGAAAACGCATCGCGTCAGAAGCAATTGCGGCGCGTTGGTAGCTGTGAGCCGGATCTTGCCACTGTCGGCATCGGCCACCAGCACCTCAACCCTGGCCGTCGTCATCGACGTTCACCCGCATCGGCAAGGCTGGCATCCGCTGGATTGGCCTGCAGACTGCATGCTCGCTGTCGAGTTTGAGCGTCGGATGCAGGATTAGACCCAGGTTTGCAGGTGCTGGGGGCAATCATGTCAAGCGATCATGGGGTGCAACAACAATTGCGCTACGGCGAACCGTGCGTACAGGCGTCTCATTCCTTTGAAGGTTTGCCATATTAAATGAAGGGGTCAGTAGTCTTCATAGGTCAGATACACCCTGCCCCCGTTTTCGTATCCCTGAATTATAACTCAACTAAATAACCATTTAGTTGAGTAAACCTCCTTTTGGATTATTCGTAAATAGCGAGTTTGACAGCGCGCAATGACGATCTATAGTCGGACGTGCCCTGCGGAAGGATTCCCATGGCGTATTCAAGGCAAATACGTAATAACAGGAGTTATTGGATGTTCATGCACAGGGATGATGCACAGCTGTGTTGTCGGAAAACCCACGCCTCCCACCTCAAAGGCACATGCGATCACGCTAGCTTGCCGCCCATTGCGCTAAGGCCTAGCTGACATCCACGACTGTTCGGCACCGTCTTGCCTGCCTGTGACCTGCCCTGCAGTCGTCACCGCGTTGGCGTTTCCGACAATACCAATAGAGAGGTGTGCCATGATCTTAAAACACCATGCGCGCAATGCTGTATCCTTTTGCGGGGATATCGGCAATAACAATGATTCATTCAGTTATCGGCCCGCTGCGCTTAAAGATAGCGCACGCCTGGCCGAGCTATTTCAGACGGTTTATGGTAATACCACTCACCCCTGCCAAAGTCCTGGTTATATACGCGATTCGCTGATGTCCGGATTGCAGCTTTGGTATGTGGTGGAACTCGATTCGATCATCATGGGTTGCGGTTGCATTGCCCGGCGCCCCTGGAACCAGTCCTGGGAGGTCTGCCACGGCGTGGTCCACCCCGCCGCGCGCAGAACCGGCGCCATTTCCAAACTGATCGAGCTGAGCTTCGACAGCCACCGCCCACAGCCCATGGAGCTGGGGTTCTACGTCACCCGCAACATCGCCAGCCATGCCTTGATGCTCAAGCTGCGCCCCGGCGTGCTGGTGGGCCACGACGGCGGCCCCGACACAGTGGACGGCATTCGCGAATACCACCTGACCGCCCTGCTCCCTGCCAAGTTGGCTGGTTTGCGGCATATCGCCCCGTGGTACGCGCGTGCCCCTGGCGCAGAGGTAATCAGCCAACACCTGTATCAGGCGCTTGGCTTTGAAGCCAGGCCAGGCACTTATCCGCAGACCTGCCTCAGTGGCCCGGCCAGCCTGGCGAAGCATGGTCAGTTGCTCTACTGCCATGACCCCGTCAACAGCACGCTGACGCTGTCGGGCCAGGCAGGCGGCTACCTGCCGCAGCCGCGTGCGCTGGCCGAGATCATCAGCCTGCTGCGGCAATCGCCAGACTTGCAGTACGTCTGCGTACAGATTCTTGCCGACAAGCTGGAACTGCTCGCCGGCCTGATCGGCCTGGGGTTCACCATCACGGCCTACCTGCCCGCCTGGCACCTCGAGGGCGGCGCCCGCTATGACTGCATCCAACTGGTGCTGCAAAACTTCGCCAGCCGCCCGCGCAGCCACGGTTTCGACGACCAGGTGAGCTTCTTCGACCTGGCCTATGCCCAGTTGGCCAAGCGCCTGTGCGGGCTGCGCCTTGCCCAGGCACATGCCTGACGCCCACTCCTTCACGGAATCAAGACAATGACCAAAGACCAATGGCTGGCCGCTCGCCAGCAGATCCCCGACGGCGCCAAGGAACCCTGGACCGTCATGTTGTGGCTGGCCGACCTGTTGCTGCTGGTGTTGGCCTGGAACCTGTGGCTAATGGATGCCCTGCTGCTCAAGGTGCTGGGGCTGGGGCTGGCAGGTTTCGCCACGGTGCAGGTCTACCTGATCCTGCACGAGGCCTTGCACGGCGCGGCCGCGCAGAACAGACGGCTCAACGACTTCATCGGCCATTGCAGTGGTTGGCTGATAGCCTTGCCGTTCCTGGTCCGCCGGCGCTTCCACATGGCCCACCACACCTGGACCGCACACCCGCTGAACGATCCAGAAAACCGCGGCATGATCGAGAAGTTCGCGGTAATGACCAAGAAGCAGGAGCGCACCTTGGAGTTCTACTGGAAACATTGGATTCCGATGATCGCCGCCAACCATTTCCTGCTCAACTGGCGCGCGCCGTTCATCGCCAGAGCCAAGGGCGATGACTCGCCACGCCTGCTCAAGGAGGTGCGTTTCGCCCAGCTGTACCTGCTGGGGTACTTGGCAGCGGCGGCGCTGGCCTTGAGCCTGGGGCACCTGCTGGATCTGCTGGCGTTCTACCTGATCGTCTGGGCGTTTTTGTTCTTCATGGTCGAGCTGCTCAATCTGCCGCACCATGCCGAGGCGCCGCTGCTGGCCAGGGATGCCGGGCGCCTGCAGTTCTGGGAGCAGGACCAGGTGTCCCATGACTGCAAGAGCCTGCCGCTGTGGTCAAGTTTCGTGATCCTCAACTTCAACCTGCATATCGTCCACCACGCCTTTCCTTCCGTGCCCTGGTACCGCCTGCCCGAGGTCAACCGGTTGCTGCACGAACGGGAGGCTGGCCATGAGCCTTCGCAACTCCATGAGTGGGCCTTTGCCCGGAAAAATCGTCGGCGCCCCCTGCTTCAGCTGATGGGGCACTTCTTCGACCGACGGGGCTAGTCCTTGAATTGCACCGCACCTGTTATTTCTATCAGGTGTGGTGCTCGGGCTTGCAGCCTATGCTGTCTTCCATTGCGTCCGTCGCTACGCTCAAGGATCAAGCATATGGGCCATGGAGCACAGGATCGCGACACCCCATCGGTCACCGCGCGCGGCAACCGTGGCGAAGCCATCCGTGAAATACGTTATTGCCGCCACCCCGAGACTCCAGGGCTGGACACGCGCATCACCCGCCAGCAATTCGACGCCCTCGGCCATCCGGTACACAGCATCGACCCCAGGCTTGCCACGCGCCAACAGACAGACCCGAGCGTAAAAGCCAACCTGATCCTGCATCCGGCATTTACCGGCGCAGTGATTGCCAGTCAAAGCGTCGACGCTGGCCATGTACTCACCTTGAATGACAGCGCCGGCCGCCCGCTGCTGCGTCTCGGCGCCACAGGCGTCACGCGCCGCTGGCACTACGAAGCGGCGCCACAAGCCGGGCGTTTGCTCCAGGTCGCTGAGCAGCTGCCCGCAGCGCCACCGCAGATTACCGAGCGCTTGGTCTGGGCGGCCAACGACCCGGCAGCGAAGGCGCGCAACCTGGCCGGACAACTGAGTCGGCACTACGACACCGCCGGCCGGCAGCTAATCGACAGCCTGGGTTTGACCGGCGCGACGCTTTCGGCCACCCGACAACTGCTCGAGGACGGCGACAGCGCTGATTGGCAAGGCGCGGACGAAGCCGCCTGGGCAGGCCTGCTCGCCCCTGATGTGTTCACCAGCAGTTGTACCGTTGACGCAACCGGCGTGCCCCTGACCCAAGTCGATGCTCAGGGGCATGCACAGCGTCAACGCTATGACATCGCGGGACAGATGGCGGGCACCCTCCTCACCCCCAAAGGCATGAGCGAACAGCCAATCCTCACATCACTTAGCTACTCCGCCGCCGGCCAGAAGCTGCGCGAAGCCCATGCCAATGGCGTGGTCACGCACTTTACCTACGAGCCACGCACCCAGCGGCTGCTACGGCTGAAGACCGAGCACTCGACAAAGGCAACCGTGCTACAGGACCTGCATTATGCGTTCGATCCGGTCGGCAACGTGCTGCGGGTCAGCAATGCCGCCGAGGCCAGGCGCTTCGCCCGCAACCGAGTCATCGAAGCGGTCAGCACCTATACCTATGACACTTTGTACCAGTTGATCACAGCCACAGGCCGCGAAATGGCGGGCTCAGCACGGCACAACCCCCAGCGTCCAGCGGACCTGCCCGTGGCCGCCGACGATGGCAGCTACGCCAACTACACCCGTCGCTATACCTATGATCGGGGCGGCAACCTCTTGAGCACTGTCCACACCAGCGACGTGGCCGAGCACGACTTCACCCTGAACATGACCGTTTCCAGCCATAGCAACCGCGCGGTGCCTGACACACTCACCGCGGACCCGGTCCTGGTCGATGGCTTCTTCGATGCCGCAGGCAACCAGCTGCAGTTGCAGCCTGGGCAGACGCTGGCCTGGACCGCCCGTGAGCAACTGTTGCGGGTGACGCCCGTTTCGCGCGACGCCGTGGGCCTGGATGACCAGGAGAGCTACCGCTACGGCGGTGACGGCCTGCGCATTGTCAAAGCCTCCAGCCAGGAAGCCAAGGCCGCCACCCATCATCGGCGCGTGCTTTACCTGCCGGGCCTGGAAATCCGCACGCTTCATCAAGATGACGTACCCAAGGAAGCGCTGCAGGTGGTGACCATTGGCCAGGCGGGGCGCGCGCAAGTGCGGATGCTGCATTGGGACAGTGGGCTGCCGGACGGCATCGCCAATGATGGCCTGCGCTACAGCTATGACAACCTCATCGGCAGCGGTTGCCTGGAGCTCGACGACAAGGGGTTGGTCATTAGCCAGGAGGAATACTACCCCTACGGCGGCACTGCGGTTTGGTCCGCGCGCAGCGAGGTGGAGGCTGACTACAAGACGGTGCGTTACTCCGGCAAGGAGCGCGATGCCACGGGCCTGTATTACTACGGTTACCGCTACTATCAGCCGATGGGGCGCTGGTTAAGTGCTGACCCGGCTGGGACTATCGACGGGCTTAATCTGTACGCCATGGTAAAAAACAACCCGACAACCCTGAGTGATTCTGCAGGGCTTCAGGCTACAAAAGAGCAATACACTCGAGAGTACTACGCCCTGAAAGAATCGTCCTTTATGATTAATGAGACACGGGATCAGGTTCTCGACTTCTTAAATGACAAGTCCAGTTCAATAGCATTTGGTACAGCGTACACGATATTTGTGGAGCTGCTCGCCGCGGCTTATGGTTCGCTCGCTGCAATACCCGCCGGTATCGCGGGTGGTGTAGCAGGACCGCCAGGCGCAGTAATCGCTAGTACAGTGGTGAGCACATTGGTAAAAGACAAAGTGAAAGGCAAACTCACAGCTTATCCGCCTGCGCCCAAAGCAAACATGGCGGAGCGCATGGAGCACAATCTATTCACTACGAAAGAAAGAGCCACCCATAAAGCTAAACACTATTTTGAGCCGGAGTATCTCTTAAAAAAGGCAGGGGACAAAGGGGCGAACTGGTTAATGAACACTGGGCTGACTGCCGCTGGGGCAGCGACCTCCTCATACTCGGTTCCTTTTGCTGGCATCATCGATACAGTACGCGCCGCTATTAATGCCAAAAAAATAACCAAAGAAGCAGTTGTAGACGCGGCGCTGGAGGATATTGAAAAAATTGAGGCAATGATCGAGGCCCTGAATGTCAGTCTCGAAGAGGCCTTTGCGCAAAGCATAGCACTTCAAAAAAACGAACTAGGCACCTGGACCAAGGCCAGAGGAAACCTAAGTAACAAGAGGGTGGAGTGGGGGTTGAAGCGCGATGGCATGAATTTGTCCAAAGGAGACATATGGTTGAAATATTCCAATCACGTAAAACATTACGCCATCACCAAAAAACACTTGGGAGATTTCAAGTTTGCACTTCATGAATTTACCTACTTTCGAAACCGGCAGGCAGCTGCCTAATGTGGTCTTTTGCAAATACGCTCCATACTTCGCGAGTTTTCTCTATGTTCACGTAAGGCCTAGTCCAACTACGACGAGGAACGACAACGACTTCCAGGGCGAAAACCTGGGGGCCGCAAGACATTACACCTCCAGCCCTCCAAACCGGCGATAATAGCTTTCTCTGGCATCCGGCAGCGGCCCATCTGCGGTTTCAAATGTGCTGGCCAGGTATTGCTCTGCCCTGCCCTGCACCAGGCGATACAGGTTGCGGCACAGTTGCCGGGCGGCACGCCCTTCCCAATCGCCGGGCAGCAGTTCTTCCGGCAATTGCGGGTCGCGCAGCAGCAGCCGGCGGTACTCGTGAATCAGCAGCATGCGGGCGAGGAAACAATCCTGAGGCTGGGGCGCCGGCAGCGCTTTCATGGCCTGCCAGAGTGGCCTGAACAAACAAATGAACTCGCTGTAGTGCTGCCCCAGTTCGTCGATGTTCCAGCTTTCCCGCACCTGGGCACGCATCGCCTTGGAGGCTAAAACCTCTTGGGCACGGGTTTCGAACACGATGCAGTCGTCCTCGGCCCCCTGTTCGCGCAACGTGGCGAGCAGGTCGGCGCGGTCGCTGCGCGGACAGCCCAGCAGGTTCGGGCCCATGGCGCCAAACCCTTGCCACTCCAGCTCCTCGCGTACTGCCTTGCGCTTGGGGGCATCCAACTGGCTCAGCAACACCAGGGTCCAGGCGCCGTCCCACGCCGGCAGGTTGGCGCTGTAGACACGCTTGAAGGCCTTCTCGAACCGCCGCCGCCCGGTGCCGGTCAGGCTGTAATAGCTGCGCCGGCCGACCTTCTCCGCGGTCAGCCAACCTTCCTTGGTCAGGCGGAAGATCGAGGTGCGGATCAACCGCTCGTTGATGCCCATCGGCTCCAGCAGGTTGATCAGGCTACCCAGCCACACCGTGCCGCCATGGGGCTCGATGGCATCGCCATACAGGGTGATGATCAGCGAACTGGCGCGGATCGGGGTTTGCTCCTGGAAGCGAGTGATCAGGTGATTCAGGGGGGCAAGACTGCTCATGAGGGGACGAGGCGCGGCCAAAGCCTCGACTATACCCGGCTGTCGCGACCGCGCAAGGCTCATGCGCCGCCCTCGGCCTTGGGCCGCACGCCAGAGTCGCCCATCCGCGCGCGTCCGGGTTCGGCGACCGACAGCGGCGGACACTCCACCAGGCTGGCCATGCAGCGTTGCGTCAGGCGGTGGTACTCAGCCGTGCCGCGCTGTTTCCAGGCCAGCTCCTCGTCGCTGAGCGAGCGTTTCACCACAGCCGGGGCGCCGACCACCAGGCTCCGCTCCGGGCACTGGAAGCCAGCTTTGACGAATGCCGTGGCGGCGACGATGCAGCGTGGGGCGATGTGCGCGCGATCCATCACCACCGCGTTCATGCCGACCAAGGCGTCTTCACCGATCCGGCAGCCATGGATCACCGCGCCGTGGCCGATATGGCCGTTGCGCTCGATCACCGTGTCACCACCGGGGAAGCCATGCATCACACAAGTGTCCTGCAGGTTGGCCCCCTCCTCCATGACGATCCGACCCAGGTCGCCGCGCAGCGCCGCGAGCGGACCGACATAGCAGTTGGCACCGATGATCACGTCGCCAATCAGCACAGCACTGGGGTGGACGTAAGCACTGGGGTGGATCACCGGGGTGAGGCCGTCGAGGCGGTAGCAAGGCATAGAAGTGCGGGCTCGATAGGGTCTTGAGAGGGGATGAGCATGTTACATTTCGCTAAATGCAGTCAATAAATTATGTTTTTGTATCATGTTTCTTGCGTGCACGGCCTAGGCTGTAGCGGCCGCGTCGCGTTCGAGCTACGTCTACCGTACCTATAGAATATGGCTACAAAGCTTGATGCCTGGCCTGGCAGACGATGCAGGGCCAGCGGTTTATGCGCGCCTTATAAGACACGCAATCTAATATGCGAGTTGCAAAATGGTATCTATTAAACCCTATACTTCTTCACGCTCACTCCCAGGGGTTGCAGGCCACCCCTCCCATCGACACAACGAAGCGAGTCCGCCATGCCCTTCGAACACATCCTGTTTTCCATCGACGCCGACGGTGTTGCCCTGCTCTCGCTGAACCGGCCCGAGCAACTGAACAGCTTCACCACCGCCATGCACCTCGAGGTCGGCGAAGCGCTGCGCCAGGTGCGCCAGAGCGAGCACGCCCGGGTCTTGCTGCTGACCGCGGAAGGCCGCGGCTTCTGCGCTGGCCAGGACTTGGCCGACCCGAGTGTGGCGCCCGCCGCGCAAATGCCCGACCTGGGCGAATCCATCGACACCTTCTACAACCCCCTGGTACGCAGCCTGCGCGACCTGCCGTTGCCGGTGATCTGTGCAGTCAATGGCGTGGCCGCCGGTGCCGGGGCCAACCTGCCGCTGGCGTGCGACCTGGTGCTGGCAGCACGCTCGGCGAGTTTCATCCAGGCATTTTGCAAGATCGGCTTGGTGCCAGACTCCGGCGGTACCTGGCAGCTGCCTCGACTGATCGGCATGGCCCGGGCCAAGGCGTTGGCGATGCTCGGCACCCGCCTGAGCGCCGAGCAGGCCGAGCAATGGGGGTTGATCCACCGCGTGGTGGACGACGCCGCATTGCGCGACGAGGCGCTGGCGCTGGCCCGCCAGCTCGCCACCCAACCCACCTATGGCTTGGCGTTGATCAAGCGCGCCCTCAACCAGAGCTTCGATCACGGTTTCGACCAGCAACTGGAGCTGGAACGCGATCTGCAGCGCCTGGCAGGACGCAGCGAGGACTACCGCGAAGGCGTCATGGCCTTCATGGACAAACGCAGCCCCGAGTTCAAGGGGCGCTGACCCCCGCGGCGCAGCTGCTGCGCCGTATCCGTGCCAAGGAGGCCGACTACATGCCTGAACACTCCCCCAAAGCCTTGGCCCAAGCTTGCGCCCAGGCCATGTTCGCCCGCGACCCAGCCAGCCAGGGTTTGGGCATCGACCTGCTCGATGCCGGCCCCGGCAGCGCCCGCCTGGGCATGACCGTGCGGCCCGACATGCTCCAGGGCCATGGCACCTGCCATGGCGGCTACCTGTTCGCCCTGGCCGACTCGGCTTTCGCCTTTGCCTGCAACAGCTACGACGAAGCCACCGTGGCCCTGGGCTGCAGCATCGACTATGTGGCGCCGGCCGGGCTCGGTGATCGCCTTGTCGCTCACGCCAGTGAACAGAGCCGCAAGGGGCGCACCGGCAACTACGACGTGCGCATCGAGAACCAGCAGGGCCAACTGATCGCCCTGTTCCATGGCAAATCCTACAAGGTGCGTGGCGCGGTTCTAATACCGAAAAATACGCAAGACTGAAAGCATTTCCTGTATCGAAATTTAGTCTGGAGCCATGCCGGCAGCCGCCCTCTGGCTGGAGGCTCGCATTATCCAGGTCCACAATGCGCAAGGGCGACAATGCGACACATCATTTTAACCGATACTATAAATTGTGTTTGATGTTGTATTTTGTATCGAATATAAATGGCTCACGCTTCAAGCCGCCCTCAATCGGAAGCCCTGCAAATGTACGCACAGCTAGTGGAAACCGGCGTCAAACGCCTCAAGTCGCTGGAAGAGATGTCGCCCGAAGAACGCGCCTTCCAGGAAAAGATCGACGCCGAGATCAAGATCGAAGCCAAGAACTGGATGCCCGACGCCTACCGCCAGACCCTCATCCGCCAGATCTCCCAGCACGCCCACTCGGAAATCGTCGGCATGCTGCCCGAAGGCAACTGGGTCACCCGTGCCCCGTCGCTCAAGCGCAAGCTGCAACTGATGGCCAAGATCCAGGACGAAGCCGGTCACGGCCTGTACCTGTACAGCGCCATGGAAACCCTCGGCGCCGACCGCGACGAAGAAATCGCCAAGCTGCACAGCGGCAAGGCCAAGTATTCGAGCATCTTCAACTATCCGACCCTGACTTGGGCCGACATGGGCGCGGTGGGCTGGCTGGTCGACGGCGCCGCCATCGTCAACCAGGTGGTGCTGCAACGCACCTCCTATGGCCCCTACTCCCGCGCCATGATCCGCATCTGCAAGGAAGAGAGTTTCCACCAGCGCCAAGGCTACGAGCTGCTGCTGACCATGATGCGCCACGGCACTCAGGCACAGAAGGACATGGTCCAGGACGCCATCAACCGTCTGTGGTGGCCGTCGCTGATGATGTTCGGCCCCAGCGACGAGCACTCGCCCAACAGTGCCCAGTCCATGGCCTGGAAGATCAAGCGCCAGACCAACGACGAGCTGCGCCAGCGCTTCATCGACCAGACCGTGCCGCAACTCGAGCTGCTCGGCTGCACCGCGCCGGACCCGGCGCTGAAGTGGAACGAGGCGCGCGGTCACTACGACTTCGGCCAGATCCAGTGGCAGGAGTTCTACGAGGTGCTCAAAGGTAACGGCCCGTGCAACCAGGAACGCCTGGCCAAGCGGCGCAACGCCATCGAAGGCGGCGCCTGGGTGCGTGAAGCCGCCGTGGCCTACGCCCGCAAACAACAGAACAAGAACGCCGCCTGAGGCGGCCCGCGATACTGAGGAACCACCATGTCCACCTGGACCCTTTACGAAGTCTTCGTGCGCAGCAAGCACGGCCTGAACCACAAGCACGTCGGCAGCGTGCATGCCGCCGATGCCGCCATGGCCATCGAGAATGCCCGTGAGCTCTACACCCGTCGCAGCGAAGGCGTCAGCCTGTGGGTTGTGCCTTCGGCGCTGATCATCGCCTCCTCCCCCGACGAGAAAGACCCGCTGTTCGCCCCGGCGGACGACAAGGTCTACCGGCACGCAAGCTTCTATGAGCTGCCCGCCGAAGTCGGCCATATGTGAGGCGCGCCATGCACAAGCAAGCACTGATCCCCTACCTGCTGCTGCTCGGCGACAGCGCCCTGATCCAGGGCCAGCGCCTGTGCGAGTGGTGCGGCAAGGCGCCAGCCCTGGAAGAAGAGCTGGCGTTGATGAATGTCGGTCTCGACCTGGTAGGTCAGGCCCGCAACTGGCTCGAATACGCCGCTGAGCTGCTGGACGATGGCCGCGACGCCGACGCTCTGGCGTTTCGCCGCGACGAACGCGCCTTCCGTAACCTGCTGCTGGTCGAACAGCCCAATGGCGACTTTGCCGTGACCATGCTCAAGCAGTTCCTCTACGACGCCTGGCACCATGCCGCGCTCGAAGGCCTGTGCGCTTCGAACGACGCACGCATCGCCGGCATCGCCGCCAAGGCCCTGAAGGAAGTCACCTATCACCTGCGCCGCTCCGGCGAGTGGGTGCAGCGCCTGGGTGACGGCACGGAGCAAAGCCGCCGGCGCATGCTCGACGCCATACCGCTGCTGTGGCGCTTTACCGTCGAGCTGACCGCCGCCAGCGACCACGAGGTGCAACTGGCCGCGGCGGGTGTCGGCGCCGACCCGGCCCTGGTCGGCCGTCGCTGGCAAGCCACGGTCAGTGCGCTATTCGCCTCGGTCGAGCTGCCGCTGCCCCAGGCCGCCAGCCACTTCTACCTCGACGGCCGCCAAGGCTTGCACACCGAGCATCTGGGCCTGCTGCTTGCCGAAATGCAATTTTTGCCACGGGCCTACCCCGATGCGACCTGGTGAGCTGATCGTCGGCGACCGTGGCGCCCGGGCCCAGCAACCGGGCGACCTGGCCCGCGCCTGGGCGGTGCTGGCCGAGGTGATGGACCCGGAGGTGCCGGTGGTCAGCGTGGTCGACCTGGGCATCGTCCGCGACCTCGACTGGCGCGCCGGCCACCTGCACCTGGTGGTGACGCCGACCTATTCCGGCTGCCCTGCCACCGAGGTGATCGAGGGCGATATCCGCCAGGCCCTGGAACACGCCGGCTTTCCGGCCCCCGCCGTGGAACGGCGGCTGACCCCGGCCTGGAGCACCGACTGGATCAGCACCCTGGGCCGTGAACGCCTGCTTGCCTATGGCATCGCCCCGCCCGAGGGCGGGGCCAGCCTGCACGGCCATAGCCCCGTGGTGTGCTGCCCGCAATGCGCCAGTGGCGACACCGAGCTGCTCAGCGAGTTCGGTTCCACCGCCTGCAAGGCCCTGTACCGCTGTCGCGCGTGCCTGGAGCCGTTCGACTATTTCAAATGCCTATGAGCCGTGGAGAACACCATGAGCCAGTTTCACCGCCTGACCATCAAGCAAGTGCGTCAGGAAACACGGGACGCCGTGTCCATCGCCTTCGACGTGCCCAGCCACCTGCAGGACGATTTTCGCTTCACCCAGGGCCAGTACCTGGTCATGCGCACTCATCTGGACGATGAAGAAGTACGCCGCTCCTACTCGATCTGCAGCGCGGTGCAGGACGGCGAACTGCGCGTGGCGGTCAAGCGCGTGCCGGGCGGGCGTTTCTCTGCGTTCGCCAACGACGTGCTCGAGGCCGGCCAGCAACTGGAGGTGATGCCGCCCTCGGGCAGCTTCTTCGTGCCGCTGGAGCCGAGCCGCCAGGGCCACTACCTGGGCGTCGCCGCCGGCAGCGGCATCACCCCGATCCTGTCGCTGATCGCCACCACCTTGGCCTGCGAGCCGCACAGCCGCTTCACCCTGCTGTACGGCAACCGGGCCAGCAGCAGCGCGCTGTTCCGCGACCGCTTGGAAGACCTGAAGAACCAGTACCTGGAGCGCCTGAACCTGATCTTCGTGTTCAGCCGTGAACAACAGGATGTCGACCTGTACAACGGCCGCATCGACGCCGACAAGTGCGGCCAGCTGTTCTCTCGCTGGCTGGATGTGCCCAACCTCGACGCCGCCTTCATCTGCGGCCCCCAGGCCATGACCGAGACCGTGCGCGACAGCTTGCAGGCCAACGGCATGGACAAGGCGCGCATTCACTTCGAACTGTTCGCCGCCGCCGATGGCACGGCCCGCCGCGAGGCACGCGAGGCCGCTCGCCAGCTCGACGCCAGCAGTAGTCAAATCACCGTGATCAGCGATGGTCGGGCGCTGGCCTTCGACCTGCCGCGCAACACCGTCAGCGTGCTCGACGCCGGCAATGCCATTGGTGCCGAGCTGCCCTATTCGTGCAAGGCCGGGGTGTGCTCGACCTGCAAGTGCAAGGTGATCGAGGGCGAGGTGGAGATGGACAGCAACCATGCCCTGGAGGACTACGAAGTGGCGGCCGGCTACGTGCTGTCGTGCCAGAGTTTCCCGATCAGCGACAAGGTGGTGCTGGACTTCGACCAGCTTTGATACCAAGGGCTACGGTATCGATGCCGCGAAAGGCGCGCAACGCGATCCCGCAGCCCAGCAACCTTGCACAATCGTTTTTGCCTTGGGCAGTCAGGTGCGTGCCAAAAACCCGTACTCTCCTGCGAGCATATAAGGCGTGGTAACTATTATCATCGAATCGTTGATACTGGTAATTTTACTAGGTGTCGATTTTATCAGCGCAGAGTAAGGTGAGTTGCAGCGGCTTAACCTATTCGAAGAGGGAGTCGAGCATGGCTACCGATCTGCAGACCTTCAAGTTGATTAACAACCTCAAGCCAGATGTGCAATACAAATTTTATTGGAGCAAGGATGAAGAAGTTGACAAGTGGACGGACACTGGTTTCGTCTTCTATGAAAGACAGTTCGTCGTCGAAACCGAGGCAACGGGCTTCAAGTCTTACTTGATAGACATGTGGCGACTGAAGCCCAAGAACGGCACCACCATTGCCTCCGTCACGACCATTCCGAATGAAGATAGATTGATACATGCGGACGCCTTTGAATCAGCGCCTGGAGAAGTGTGGTTCTGGCTTAATACTTGGTATTTTTACAAATTCGACAGCGCGAGAAATGTAGAAATTGATATTTCATATTTAGGGCTGCCGCAAAAAAGCGTGACGGCACGCATCAATGATGACGATGCCTTGACATTCATACGTCTACTCATCGTTGAGCCGAAGCTGGGCCCACCCGAAACAACCGGCCCGGAAAAATTCCATTGCGTGATTCTTGACAAGAAGAGTGGCCGCTACAATTTGACTCTTGAAATGAGCGGCGAGACGTTCAACTTCCGCCCCACTTAAACCACCTTCTATCAGCGACAGGTGGTTACAGATTTCGCGCAATGGATCGGCACCCACTCTGAGCAATAGGCGACCTGGCAGAGCAACAAAAGGCATGCGTTGACTCCCATGGGCATAAATGCTCAGATGCGCCCCTGCTTTCAGGTGTCCCTGGCCGCCGCGCCTGGGGTTAAACGGGAAGCCGGTGCCTCGCCCGTGCGAGAAGTCCGGCGCTGCCCCCGCAACGGTAAGCGAGCCTGGCATTCGACACGCCACTGTGCCCCGCGCATGGGAAGGTGAATGCCCGATGACCCTCGCCAGCCCGGAGACCGGCCTGATTCGCCCATGGCCATTCCCGCGGAGGGCGGGTGCGCTCAGCTTGCCAGGCGCCCGCGCGCCTGCGCGGCCGTCTCGCACCGTCACCGTCGGGCTCATTCATTCCTGCGGTGTCCATCCATGTCTTGTTCCCTGCTGCACCTAGAGCGCCTGCACTGGTCGCTGTCCGCCACCGGGCCAGACCTGCTGGCCGGTATCGACCTCAAGGTCCAATCCGGCGAATTCGTCGGCCTGATTGGGCCCAATGGCAGCGGCAAGACCAGCCTGCTGCGCTGCGCCTACCGTTTCAGCCGGCCACGGGCTGGCCGGGTGCTGCTCGATGGCGAGGATATCTGGCTGCACCCGCCGCGCTGGCTGGCCCAGCGGGTGGCGGTGATGCTCCAGGAGTTTCCCGAGGATTTTGGCCTGAGCGTGCGCGACGTCGTGGCCATGGGTCGCACCCCGCACCTGGGCTGGCTCGACGCAGGCGGCGACTCGGCGCCGGTGGACCACGCCCTGCGCCAGCTGAACCTGCAGGATCGCGCCGAGCAAGGCTTCGCCAGCCTGTCCGGTGGCGAAAAGCAGCGTGTGCTGCTGGCCCGGGCCTTGGCCCAGCAGCCGCGCCTGCTGATTCTCGACGAGCCGACCAACCACCTCGACCCACGCCACCAGCTCGCCCTGCTGCAACACCTGCGCGGCAGCGGCCTGGGCTTGCTGGCCAGCTTCCACGACCTCAACCTGGCGGCGACGTTCTGCGACCGCCTGTACCTGATCGAGCAAGGCCGGATCATCGCCCAGGGCACGCCCGCCGAGGTGTTGACCGAGCAATGCCTGGCCGAGGTGTTCGGGGTTCACGCCCTGGTCGACCGTCACCCCGTGGGCGAGCACCCACGCATTACCTGGATTCGTCACGCATGACCCGCCTGTTGCTTGCCCTGTTCGCCTGCCTGCCACTGTGTGCCCTGGCACAAGGCTTTCCCGTGACCGTGCGCAGTTGCGAGCGCGCGGTCACCTTCAGCCAGCCACCGCAACGGGCGGTGAGCCACGACGTCAACTTGACCGGCATGCTGCTGGCACTGGGGCTGCGCGAGCGCATGGTCGGCTACAGCGGCATCAGTGGCTGGAAAAGCCTCGCCCCGACGATGCGCGAGGCCCTGCACGGCCTGCCGGAACTGGCATCGCGCTATCCGTCGGTGGAAACCCTGCTCGCGGCCGACGCCGACTTTCTGTTCGCCGGCTGGAGCTATGGCATGCAGGTCGGCGGGCCGCTCACCCCGCAGCGCCTGGCAACGTTCGGCATTCCGGTATACGAACTGAGCGAATCCTGCTCACGGATCATGCCCTGGCACCCGGCAAGCCTCGACGACCTGTACACCGACCTGGGCAACCTGGGCCGGATCTTCGGCGTCAGCGCACGGGCCGACAGTCTGGTCGAGCAACTGCGCCTGCGTATCGCACGAGTCCGCGCTTCGTTGGCCTCGCTCCAGGCCCGACCACGGGTGTTTCTCTACGACAGCGGCGAGGACCGCCCCACCACCTCCGGCAGCCTGGGCATGCCCCAGGCACTGATCGATACGGCCGGCGGCAGTAATGTCATGGCCGACGTGCCTGCCAGCTGGACCGAGGTCAGCTGGGAAAGCGTGGTCGAGCGCGATCCCGAGGTAATCGTCATCGTCGACTACGGCCCGACCACCTGGCAGCAAAAACGCGACTACCTGTTGCAGCACCCGGCGCTGGGCAGCGTCACGGCGATTCGCCAAAAGCGCTTCGTGGTGTTGTCCTATCTGCAGGTGACGCCATCGGTGGACAACGCCGAGGCCATTGAACGTCTCGCCCAGGCGCTGCACCCGCAGCGCTTTGCCGGGGCGCAACGGTGAGCTTGTTGCGCCGTCCTATCGGCTACCGCCTGCTGTTGATCGGCCTGGGCGCCGCACTGTTTGCCTCATGCCTGTTGTCGCTGGGCTTCGGTGCAGCGCAGGTACCAGCAGGCAAGATACTGGAGATCATGTTGCAGCAACTGGGCCTGGCCCCGGCGACAGGCGCCGGCCGTGGCCAGACCCAGATCGTCTGGCAGATCCGCGCGCCACGAGTGTTGCTGGGGGCTTTGGTCGGTGCCGGGTTGGCCCTGGTCGGCAGCGCCCTGCAAGCGGTCACCCGCAACCCGCTGGCCGACCCGCACCTGTTGGGCGTGAGTTCGGGCGCGGTACTAGGGGCGGTGCTGGTGGTGCTGTACCTTGGGCCTTTCGCCGGGGTGCTGAGCCTGCCCTTGGCGGCCTTTGTCGGCGCCCTCGGCTGCATGCTGCTGGTGCTGGGCGTTGCCAGCCGGCGCGGGCGCCTGGACAGCGAGCAACTGTTGCTGGCCGGGGTTGCGGTGTCGTTCGTGGTGATGGCCTTGGCCAACCTACTGCTGTACACCGGTGACCCCCATGCCGCCAGCTCGGTGATGTTCTGGATGCTCGGCGGGCTGGGCCTGGCGCAATGGTCGCTGCTGTGGCTGCCAGGGTTGGCCGTGCTGGCCGGTTTTGCCCTGCTGATGGCGCTGGCTCGCGCGCTCAATGCGCTGATGAGCGGCGAACAGACCGCGGTCAGCCTGGGCTTCGACACGCGCCGTGTGCGCGCCGTGGTGTTCGTCGGCTGCGCGTTGCTCACCGGTGTGCTGGTGTCGTTGTCCGGGGCTATCGGTTTCGTCGGGTTGATGCTGCCGCACATGGCCCGGCGCCTGGTCGGCGCCGAGCACCGTCGGCTGTTGCCGGTTTGCGCGTTGCTGGGGGCATTGTTCGTGGTCTGGGTCGATTTGGCGGCGCGTACCTTGATTGCGCCGCAGGACCTGCCCATCGGTATTGCCACGGCGGCGTTGGGGGGCGGATTTTTTATCGTGTTGCTGCGGCGCAGGGGGTGAGCGCTGGCCCCGTGGGCATGCGCCGCTGGCCTTTGCAGCGCCTATCAGCCGCCCCTGAAGTAGCACCAGGCGGCCATTAGCCACCTAGCACATCTGCCCTACATCCCGCAGGGTACAGCGACGCTATAGTCGTTCTACCCCTCGTCCGGCCAGTACCTCCCTTTCCTGGCCGGGCGGGTGGCGTTCCGAGAACAATGCCAAGGAAGCAACGCGATGATCCCCATGTCCCTCCCCATCAAGTCCCTGGTCCTGCTCGCCGGCCTCGCCGCCGTGGCCGGTTGCCAGACCGCCTCGCCCAATGCCGACACCCTCAAGCAACGCACCGAGGTCACCCTCGGCGTGCCGGTGAGCAAGGTCAGCAACCTGCGCAGCGACTCCACCACCACCTACTACACCGTGAGCACCGGCAAAGGGCAGTTCGACTGCCAAGTGGCCAGTGGCGGCATGGTGGCCATCGCCGGCATGGGCCTGGTCACCCCATCACCCAACTGCTGGAAGGAAGGTCAGGCGCCGACCTTCCAGTGACCATTCGCAGCGTCACCTTAGTGCCCTGTCTCGCAAATACGTTCTCTTTTGGCGAGTGATTTTCGCGACAGGACACTAGCTGGTAGGCGCCGCGCTGGTTTCACGCAATGCCCGCAACGCCGCGCGCAGTTCCGCTGGCCGCACCGGCTTGGCCAGTACGGCGATGCCGCGTGCCTGCAAGGCGCCTTGCAGGCGGTCGAGATCGTGCCCGGTCATGATCAGTGCCGGCACTCGCTCGCCGCGCTGGGCGCGAAGTTGGTCGATGCAGTCGATGCCCGTGGCCTGCGGCCCCAGGTCGTAGTCGGCGACGATCACCTCGCAGTCACTGCTCAGCCCATTGGCCGAGCTCTCGGCCTGCACCTGGCAGCCCCAGCGCTGCAGCAAGGCGCTGGTGGCCTGCAGCACGTTATGGTCATCCTCCACCAGGCACACCCGCAAACCACTGAGCATGCCGGCCTGGATCGCCTGATCGGCAGTCGCGCGCGGCACTTGCGCCGGCACTTTGGCCAACCCTTGCAAGGTCACGCAGGTGCCATGCCCAGGTCGCGAGCGCAGGCTGACCTCAAGCCCCATCAACTGGCCCAGGCGCTTGACGATGGCCAGCCCCAGGCCCACGCCCTCGACGTCCTTGTCGCGCAGCTCGCGCACCCGGTAGAACTCCTCGAACACCTTGTCCTGGTGCTCCTCGGCGATGCCCCGGCCACGGTCGCAGACGACAATGGCCAGGCCCTCGCCGCGGGGCCGCAGGCCAATCAGCAAGGGACGCCCGGCGGCGTACTTGAAACTGTTGGACAGCACGTTCTGCACCATGGTTGCCAGCATCCCTGGGTCGGCGCGGGTCCAGTGCCGGCTGGGCATCAGGCGCATCTCCACGCCGGCCCAGCGCGCCGCTTCGTGGTTCTGGCGCAGCAGTTCGCGCAAGAACGGCTCCACGGCGAACGACTCCCACTTCGGCTGCACCCGGCCGTTGTCCAAGGTGTACAGGTCGAGGATCGAGCGGAACAGCTGCGAGACGTTGAGCAGCGATCGATCGATGCTGTCCACCAGGCGCCGCTCCTCATCGCCCAGGCGCGCCTCGCGCAGGCAGGCGGTGAACAGGCCAATGGAGTGGATCGGCTGGCGCAGGTCATGGCTGGCTTGGGCCAGGAAGCGCGACTTTTCTCGGGTCGCCGCCTCGGCCAGGGCGGTGGCCTTGCGCGTGCGTTCGAGCAGCAGGTGGGCGTAGAACGGAATCAAGGTGCTGGTGGTGAGCAACATCAGCAGCATGAACGGCTGCTGCTGCCAGTACGGGGTCAGTTGCCAGACCACCAGCAACGCCCCCAGGGCCAGCACCGTGGCGATGGCCAGGTAGCGCGAGCCAAAGCGCATGCCATTGCCCAGGTTGATCCAGACCATCACCGCATATAGCGGCAACGCCGCCTCGCCACCGACCACCAGTCCGAAACTGGTGCCGGTGTAGTCGCCCAGCATGCCAAGGATTCGCCGGGCCGGGTAATGCCCCGGCCAACGCTTGATGGCCTGGCGCATGCCCACCGAGGCCACCACGAAACAGGCGTAATAGAGAAGCACCGGCAGATAGGTCGCGACCTCCCGCCCCGGCAGGAAACCCAGCAGTGCCACGTAGGTGATGGCACAGGAGGCGACGATGATGCGCAGGTTGGCTTGGTCCAGTTCGTTGTTTTTCTCGAACTTCATGGGGTAACTTCCTTGTGCGCCAGTAGTCATTTCCTGCAAGTGCCCGGCAAATGGCCGCAGGTGACTGCTAAATTAGCATGTGTTGGCTAACAGGGAGTTCCACGACGTGACGTGCCGCATCATCGTGGCGGACGACCATCCGCTGTTCAGGGAAGCCATGGCCAGTACCGTGCGCCGTCTGTTGCCGGACGCCGAGCTTGACCAGGCTGGCAACCTTCAGGACGTGCTGCGCCTGGCCAGCCAGGGCGCGCCCCCGGACACCCTGATCCTCGACCTGCGTTTCCCCGGCCTGAGCTGCATCGCCCGCCTTGCCGAGCTGCGTCGGCAACTGCCGCGCACCACCCTGATCATCGCCTCGATGGTCGACGACCCTACAGTCGTTGCCGAGGTGATGGACGCCGGTGCCGATGGTTTCATTGGCAAGAGCCTGACCCCGGATGAGATCGGGGCGGCGATTCTGGCCATTCGCGAGGGCGACGTGGTGGTGCGCTATGCACCTTCCGGGTTGCTGCCGCAGATGGCCGCCGATAGCGAGCTGGAGCAGCTCACCCGTCGCCAGCAGGATGTGCTGCGGCTGATCGCCCAGGGCAAGACCAACAAGGAGATCGCCCGTGAGCTGGATATCTCGCCGTTCACCGTGCGCATCCATGTCTCGTCGCTACTCAAGACCCTCAACGTGCTGACCCGTACTGCGGCGGCGGTGAAGTATTCCGGGAGTTGAGGCGCGTTGGGCGCAAGGGCGTTTGGCGAAAGGCTTGCAGCGCCTGGTCGCTTCCACGCCACAGCCTGCAATAACCTGAAAAGCCCTACTCCCGCCAACGCACCTGGGTGATCCCATAACGCTCGGCCATGGGTCGGCTGACTTTCCTGATCCGCTCCCGGCCGAATTTCGGAATGATCCCCAGGCCCGCATCGCAACTGGCCCAATGCCAAGCCTCGGCATTGTCCATGTGCTCCAGACGAATGATGAACTGGCGTGGCTGGCCATGCAGTTGGTACTCGATGGTGTACAGCTGGGGATTAGGCATTGCGCGAAGCCCTCCTCTTTTCCATGGATGACACTTCGACTGATCCAGCTTTGGCGAAAAAATTCAAAAGATTGTCAGACAAGGCGACGCCCGCGTTGAAACCACAGGCGGACGTCACCGCAGGCGCGGCGCTCAAGTCACCGGTTGCGACCACCACCGTGGCTGTTCTGGCCGCCCTTGCGTCCCGCCTCGGAAGCCCGGGCACGGTCATTGGCGAAGTTGCCCCCCGAATTCTGCCCGCCCTTGTGTCCGGCGCGCGAAGCGCGCTCGCGGTCATTGGCAAAGTTGCCTGGGTTGGTTTCCTTGGTGCCGCCGCGTTGGCCGGCCTGCTCCTGGTCACGAGCCATTTCGTTTCTCCTTTACCCATTGGTTTGACGTGGCACGGAATCACCCGTGCACAGGTTCCGAACCGGCTGAGCGCGAATCTGCTCAATGGCGCGGCCAAGGTTCGGACGAGCGGCAGCAGGCAGCCCGATCAAAAATGCCACCACTGGGCAACCGCGTTCGCACTTTTGTCCTCTGCCAAGGGTCACAGTCATGCACCACGAACCATTGGCCCTCGGTTCGGTGGGAGCCGTCGTCGAACGGCCCATGACCGCTCGTCTGCCAATCGATCCGCAGCCTATAATCCGCCCACAGTGCCCGGCAGGGCCATCTCCCGATTCGCACAAGGCCCGTGCCCATGAAGTCGTCCAGCAAAACCACCCTCGCCTCGCCGCACAACCCGGCGCTGAGCCCCAGCCACCTGGATTTTCCAGTGGTCGGCATCGGTGCCTCGGCGGGCGGGCTGGAGGCAATCCGCACCTTCTTCCAGCACATGGTGCAAGACAGCGGCATGGCCTTCGTGGTGGTCCTGCACCTTTCCCCGGACCACCAGAGCCAGGCCGACCGCATCATCCAGGCGGTTACCCGGATGCCAGTGCGTCAGGTCACCGAACCGGTACCGATCGAGCGCAACCATGTCTATGTGATCGCCCCGGCCAACCGGCTGTCGACCAACGATGGATACCTGCGGGTCAGCCCCGCCAACCGCAGCCGCGGCGACCATGTGGCCATCGACCTGTTTTTCCGCGACCTGGCCGACGTGCACAAGGACCATGCCTTCTGCGTGGTACTCTCAGGCACCGGCAGCGACGGCGCCGTGGGGCTATCGCGGATCAAGGAACAAGGTGGCGTGACCTTGGTGCAAACCCCCGAGGATGCCCTGTACCCCGACATGCCCCAGGCCGCGCTGGCCACCGGGATGGTCGACCTGCTGCTGCCAGTGGCCGAGATGCCCGCCCGCCTGCTGACGCTCTGGCGCACCGCGCGCGCGGTCAAGCTGCCACGCATCGAGGACGACAGCCTGCCGCCGGCGTTGGGTGAGCGCGAAGGCGACCCCACCGTCAGCGACCCGCTGCTGGAGGAAATCCTCGCCCTGCTGCATGGCAACACCGGCCACGACTTCGCCCATTACAAGCGCGCCACGGTATTGCGCCGTCTCGAACGGCGTCTGCATGTCACCGGACAGACCGACCTGGCGGGCTACCGCGACTTTCTGCAGGCGCACCCCGAGGAAGCGCGGGCATTGCTGGCCGACATGCTGATCGGGGTGACCAACTTCTTCCGTGATCGCGAAGCGTTCGACGCCTTGCAGCGTCACGTGATGCCAGGCCTGGTCAATGATCATGGCGACGATGAGATCCGCGTCTGGTCGGCCGGCAGTTCCACCGGCGAGGAAGCCTACAGCCTGGCCATGCTGGTCACCGAGCAACTGGCCCTGGCCCAGCGCAGCGCCCAGGTGCAGATCTTCGCCACCGACCTTGACGAGCGCGCGGTGGCGATCGGCCGGCTTGGCCTGTACCCCGAGGCGATCGCAGCCGATGTTTCACCGCAACGGCTGCGGCAGTTCTTCGCCAAGCAAGACCAGCACTACCGGGTGCGCAAGGAGATTCGCGAGCAAGTGCTGTTCGCCCGGCACAACCTGTTGTCCGATCCGCCGTTTTCCCAGCTCGACCTGATCGTCTGCCGCAACCTGCTGATCTATC
This sequence comes from Pseudomonas sp. RIT623, assembly GCF_004519305.1. GTDB lineage: Bacteria > Pseudomonadota > Gammaproteobacteria > Pseudomonadales > Pseudomonadaceae > Aquipseudomonas. Next base: position 166,078 of record NZ_SOZA01000008.1, read on the forward strand.
TGGACCGTGAAGTACAACGGGACATCCTGCGACTGTTCCATTTTGCCTTGCGTCCCGGCGGCCACCTGTTCCTGGGCAGTTCCGAATCGACGGACCTGGCCGCCGAGCTATTCGTGGCGGTGGACAAACGCAACCGCATCTTCCGCGCCCGCGAGGTGTCCAGCAGCCGTCATCCCGAGCGCCTCCAGGCCCCGTTGCCAGCGGCGGCGCAGGCGCCCGTCAAGGCACGGGCCGGGCGCCGGCTGGCCTACGCCGAAATTCATCACCGCGCCTTGGCGCGTCGGTCGCCGCCCAGCCTGATCGTCGATGCCGACGGTAATATCTTGCACATGAGCGAGGGCGTCGGGCCTTTTTTACGGCATGCAGGCGGCGAGCTCAGCCACAACCTGCTCAACCTGGTGCTCGCGCCACTGCGCCCAGCGCTACGCAGCGCCTTGTTGCAGGCCCAGGGCAGCGGCCAGGCGGTGACATCACGGGCGATCAGCGTCAACCTCGATGAGCAGCGCAGCGACGTGCGCATCCTGGTACAGCCGCACCAGGACGAGCTCAGCGCCAGCGAGTGCCTGCTGGTGGTGCTCCAGGCCTGCGAAGCGGACCAACCCACCGCTGTCGGGCCAGCTATCGAACTGGCCGAGGGCACGTTGCTGGGCAACCTGGAGCGCGAACTGCATCGCACCCGCCTGCAATTGCAGGAAACCATCGAGCAATCGGAGTTTTCCAGCCAGGAGCTGACCGCGTCCAACGAAGAGATGCAGGCGATCAACGCCGAACTGCGCTCGGCCAGCGAAGAGCTGGAAACCAGCAAGGAAGAGTTGCAGTCGATCAACGAGGAGTTATTGACGGTCAACTACGAGCTCAAGACCAAAGTCGAGGAAACCGACAAGGTCAACGACTACCTCAGCAACCTGATCGCCTCCACCGACATCGCCACCGTATTCGTCGACCGCAACCTGCATATCCGCTGGTTCACCCCGCGTGCCACCGACATCTTCAGCATGCTGCCGGTCGATACCGGGCGCTCGCTGCTCGACATCACCCACCGCCTCGATTACCCAGGCCTGGCCGATGACGCACGGGCCGTGGTGGAGCGCGAGACCACCATCGAACGCGAAGTGCTCGGCGACAACCAGCACTGGTACCTGGCCCGCCTGCTGCCGTATCGGGCCAGCGAGCGCAATGTCGACGGCACTGTGCTGACCTTCATCGACATCAGCAAAAGCCGCGCCGCCGAAGAGCGCCTGCGCCAGGGCGAGGAGCGCATGCGCCTGGTGGCCGAGAGCACCCACGATTTCGCCATCATCCTGCTCGACGAACAGGGCCTGATCATCGACTGGAATACCGGCGCCGCGCTGATTTTCGGTTATGGCAAGGACGAAGTGCTTGGCCAGCACTACCAGTTGATCTTCACCGAACAAGACCGCGGCGATGGTGTGCCCGAACGCGAGCTGCGCGCCGCACGCCTGCATGGCCGTGGCCAGGACGAACGCTGGCACGTGCGCAAGGACGGCAGCCGCTTTTATTGCAGCGGCGAGGTGTCGCGCCTGAAGGGCAGCAGCCTGCGCGGCTACGTCAAGATCGCCCGTGACCTGACCGGGCACAAGCGCCTGCACGACGAGCAGACCAAGCAGTTGGCCGAGTCCCAGAGCAGCAGCCACATGAAGGACGAGTTCTTCGCCGTCATGTCCCACGAGCTCAAGCACCCGCTGAACCTGATCCAGCTCAACGCCGAGATCCTGCGCCGGGTCCCGGCGGTCAAGGGGGCCAGTGCCGCCAGCAAGGCCGTGGCGACCATCTGCGAGGCGGTCGCCAGTCAGGCACGGATCATCGACGACCTGCTCGATGTCGCGCGTATCCGCACCGGCAAGCTCAAGCTCAAGACCCAACAGCTCGACCTGAGCCTGGTGCTGCAGGGCATACACGCGGTGGTGGTCAACGAGCAGCACGACTGCAGCGTGCGCCTGGCCCTGCCCGCCGATGGCGCGCCGGTTTACATCGAAGGTGACGGCACGCGACTGGAGCAGATCATCTGGAACCTGTTGAACAATGCGCTGAAGTTCAGCCCCGCCGGCAGCGAGATCCGCCTGGTGCTGAGCCGGCATGATAGCCAGGCGCAACTGGATGTGATCGACCAGGGCGTCGGCTTGACCGATGAGAACCTGGAAACGGTGTTCGACCTGTTCAGCCAGGCCGCGCCCCAGCTCGCCAGCCACAGCCGCGACGGGCTGGGCATTGGCCTGTCACTGGTGCGCCAACTGGTGAAGGCCCACGGTGGCACGGTGAGCGCCCACTCCCAGGGGCTGGGACGCGGCGCGACCTTCAGCGTACGCCTGCCGTTGTGCGACCCACGGCAGCAGCCGCAGCCCGGCACCGCCCCGGAAGCTGCCGAGGGGCGGCTGAGCGGCGTGCGGGTGTTGCTGGTGGACGACTCGGTGGAAATCCTTGAGGTCATGCAGCAACTGCTGGAAATGGAAAGCGCCGAGGTCGAGGCCCACAGCGACCCGCACGCGGCGCTGGAGGCGGCCGTCGCCGGACGTTACGACGTCATCCTGTCCGATATCGGCATGCCAGGCATGGACGGCCATGCCCTGATCAAGGCGCTGCGCGCGCTGGAGCACCTACGCTATATCCCGGCCATCGCCCTGACCGGCTATGGCGCCAGCGCCGACCAGTACAAGTCGCGGCAATCGGGCTTCGACCGCCACCTGAACAAACCGGTTGGCTATGACGAGCTAATCGAGGCGATAGAGGCCCTGAACGGGTCGGTGCCCTACTGAGCGGCACCGGCTACGCCGATGTTTGCCGGCGAGCCTCAGGCATGCACGCTCCACTGGCAGGCATCCGCCGCGATCGGCACTTCGTCGATGGCCTGGATCATCCCGCTGGCCAGGGCTTCCTTGGGCCCGAGGATGCGCGGATAGGCCATCAGGTAACGCGCTACATCCAGCACCTGGTCGGCGCCCGCGGTGCGCTCGGCGACAATCTGCGCATACAGCCGCAGGTCATAATCCAGGCTCATGGCGTACTCGGCCATCCGCGCATGGTCAACCGAGCCGTGCAGGGTCCAGTGGAAAGGGTGGAACAGGAACTTGCTGCAGGCGCAGGCCGTCCGCTGGCTGCCAGCCAGGAACAGGATGTTGCCCATCGACTCGACGGTACCCAGGTTATGGGTATGCACCGGCACCGGCAGCGAACGCAGGTAGTTGTACAGGGTGAACCCATAACTGCACTCGCCGCCCATGGTGGCGACGTTGATCTGCAGCAGCTCGGCGCCTTGCTGCAACGCCCGGGAACAGGTGTTGATGAGGTTGCCGCAGGTGGCGGAGTTGATCGGGCCGGTGTAGTGAATGATATGTCTGGCCATGCCGTCCTCCCAGGTCAGTCGGGGTCATCGCTTGGGTCCGGAGCCTGCTGCTCGCCCATCTGCTGATAGTGCTTGCGCAGGGCATGCAGCTTGGCCGGGTCCATGTCTTCAAGGTCCAGCAGGGCCTTGTGGGCGCGTTTGGTGGTGCGCAGCAGTTCGTCGATCTTTATGTGCAACACGTCGTTGTCCCGGTTCTGGGTGTTCTGGATCAGGAACACCATCAGGAAGGTGATGATGGTGGTCGAGGTATTGATCACCAGCTGCCAGGTGTCGTTGAAGTCGAACAGCGGGCCGCTGACCGCCCAGGTGACGATCAACAGCAGAGCGATGGCGAAGGTCAGCGGACGGCCGCTGACCTTCGCCAGCCATTGGGCAAAACGCTCGAATTTCATGGCCCAGGCCCTCAACCAGGTTGTTGCTGTTCACCAGGCAGGCCTTCGATATCGGGGTCGCTTGGCTGAACTTCCGGTTCGTCTTGCGGCGTCGGCGCAGGCCGGTCCGGTGGGTCGTTGAGTTCATCGAAATCAGTGTTTTCGTTCATTGTGCCGTTCCTCCAGTTCTTGCAGCCGCCATCCGGTGGAGGCATGGGCGCCAGGCAAAGTTCCGCCAGGTTGTCCGTCGCCCCACTCGTCAATAATGCTGAACCGCCAAAGCGCGCCCAGGGTCGCTAGTGATAAGTGCACGAACGAGTGGGAGCCCCTGTGAGCGAGATCCGCATTGGTATTTCCGGTTGGCGCTATGGCCCGTGGCGCAAGGACTTCTACCCCAAGGGCCTGCGCCAGGACGACGAACTGGCGTTCGCCTCGCGGGCGGTGAACAGCATCGAGATCAATGGTTCGTTCTATGCGCTACAAACACCCGAGCGCTATCGCCAATGGCATGACCAGACGCCGGAGGACTTCGTCTTCGCCGTCAAGGCGCCGCGCTACATAACCCATGTACGGCGGCTCAGGGACATCGACGAGGCGCTGGCCAACTTCTTCGCGTCCGGGCCGCTATTGCTGGGCACCAAGCTGGGGCCTTTTCTCTGGCAGTTTCCGCCATCGATGAAGTTCGATGAGCAGCGCTTCGCTGACTTCCTCGCCCGCCTGCCCAAGGATCGGCGGGCCGCTCGCGCCTGCGCCGAACAGTGCGCTGAACGCCTGCGGGGTAACGCCGGCAACGCCATCGGCGGTCAGGCTCGACTGCGCCATGCCGTGGAGATCCGTCACCCGAGCTTTCTCTGCGACACCTTCGTCAAGCTACTGCGCAAGCACAAGGTGGCGCTGGTAGTCGCCGACAGCGCGGGAAAATGGCCGTATGTCGAGGACGTTACCGCCGACTTCATCTACATGCGTCTGCATGGCGACGTAGAGCTCTACAGCAGCGGCTACACCGCCAAAGCGCTGCGCCGCTGGCGCTTGCGCATCCAGGCCTGGAACCAGGGAGGCCAGCCCGACGATGCGCAGCTGATCGTTGCGCGCGCCCCGGCCAAGCGGACCTCGCGCGCAGTGTACTGCTATTTCGACAACGATCAGAAGGTCCATGCCCCTTACGACGCCCGGCGCCTGTTGGGCAAGCTGGGACTGGACGGTGACTTGGCTACCGAGCCGGGCGTGCCCCCAGAGGTGCAACTATGAACCGCACCTTGCCAGCCCCCAGCTGCATCATCGACAAGATCACCGCGGTACGCCGCCTGACGGTGCTGACGCTGAACGTGCACAAGGGTTTCACCCTGTTCAACCGGCGCTTCATCCTGCCCGAGCTGCGCGAAGCGGTGCGGGCCACCGGGGCCGACCTGGTGTTCCTCCAGGAGGTACATGGCAGCCACCAGCAGCACGCCGAGCGGCACCCGACCTGGCCGCAGACGCCGCAGTACGAGTTCCTCGCCGACAGCATGTGGCCGCAGTTCGCCTATGGGCGCAACGCGGTTTATCCCCATGGCGACCATGGCAACGCCTTGCTGTCGAAGTTTCCCATCAGCGCGTTTGACAACCTCGACGTGTCGATTCAAGGCAACGAGCAGCGCGGCCTGCTGCATTGCCGCCTGGAGGTGCCTGGGCAGACCCAGGTGCACGCCATCTGCGTGCACCTGGGTCTGCGCGAGGCGCACCGGCAACGCCAGGTGGAGTTGTTGCTGCAGCTGCTCGACAGGTTGCCGCCGGATGCGCCGGTGATCGTCGCCGGCGACTTCAACGATTGGCGGCTGAAGGCAAATGCCGTGCTGACCGAGCGTCTGGTCGAGGCTTTCGGCCGACCTGCGCGCAGTTTCCCGGCGCGCTTGCCGCTGCTGCGCCTGGACCGCATCTATCTGCGCAATGCCCGGGCCCGTAGCGCCGGGGTGCTAGCCAAATACCCCTGGTCGCACCTGTCCGACCATGCGCCCTTGGTGGCGCAGGTGACGCTATGAACGGGCAATGGCTGGACGGCAACCAGGTCGAGTTGCTGATCAACGGCGAGCAATATTATCCGCGCGTGTTCGCCGCCATGGCCCAGGCCCGGAAGGAAATCCTCCTGGAAACCTTCATCATCTACGACGACAAGGTCGGCCAGCCGTTGCGCCAGGCGCTAATCGACGCCGCCCGCCGAGGCGTGCGGGTGGAAGTGGCGGTGGACGGCTATGGCACGGCCGACCTGGACGATGCCTTCGTCTCGTCGATGACCGAGGCTGGGGTGCACGTCCATGCCTTCGATCCCAAGCCGCGCCTGGCCGGCATGCGCACCAACCTGTTCCGCCGCCTGCACCGCAAGATCCTGGTGATCGACGGCCAGCGGGCCTTCATTGGTGGCATCAACTACAGCGCCGATCACCTCGCCGACTTCGGCCCACAGGCCAAGCAGGACTATGCCGTCGAGGTCACAGGCCCCGTGGTGGCCCAGGTGCATGCCAGCAGTTGCCGGCTGCTGGCGGCGGTGTTGCGCACGCCCAGTCAGGTCAACCCCAGCACCGGCGCCAGCGGTAGCTGCAGCGCGCTGTTGGTCGAGCGTGACAACCAGCGCCACCGCAACGACATCGAGCAGCACTACTTGCAGGCCTTTCGCCAGGCCCGCGCGCGTATCGTCGTGGCCAATGCCTACTTCTTCCCCGGGTACCGCCTGCTGCGCGAGCTGCGCAATGCCGCCCGGCGCGGGATCGAGGTGACCCTGATTCTTCAGGGCCAACCCGACATGCGCTGGGTGCGGGCACTGTCGCGCCTGCTCTACAACTACCTGCTGCGCGACAACGTGCGTATCCACGAGTACTGCCAACGCCCGCTACACGGCAAGGTGGCGCTGGTGGACGACGACTGGGCCACGGTTGGCTCGAGCAACCTCGATCCGCTGAGCCTGTCGTTAAACCTGGAAGCCAATCTGCTAATTCGCGACCGGGCCTTCAACCAAGGATTGTACCAACACCTCAGCGAGCTGGCCGCCAAGCAGTGCAAGGTCGTGACGCTCGAGCGCATGGTGCGCGGCTACTGGTGGCGCGCGCCGCTGATCTTCCTGGGGTTTCACATCACCCGCTACTTCCCGCGCATTGCCGGCTGGTTCCCGGCCCACCGCCAGCGCCTCACCGCGCTGCGCCCTGAGGACGAGACGGCGGCCAACTACCACGGAGGCAACAGCTGATGGCAGGCAAACCGTGGCAGGTCTGGGGAAAACGCCTGCTGACCCTGCTGTTCATCGTGCTGGTGCCGACCCTGCTGTTTCTGCTGGCGCGCAACCTGGATTGGCAGGAAGTGCGCCAGTCGCTGCTGGCCTACCAGCCCGCCACCCTGGCCCTGGGCCTGCTGCTGGCCCTGTGCAGCTACCTGGTGTTTGCCAGCTACGACTTGCTGGCGCGGGCCTACACCGGGCACCGCTTGCCGGCGCGCCAGGTGCTGCCAGTGGCGTTCGTGTGCTACGCATTCAACCTAAACTTCACCACCTGGGTCGGCGGTGTCGCCCTGCGCTATCGGCTGTACAGCCGCCTGGGCCTGGATACCCCGACCATTACCCGCATCCTCACCTTGGGCCTGTTGACCAACTGGATGGGCTACATGCTGCTGGCCGGCACGGTGTTCGCCCTGGGCCAGGTCAAATTACCGGCCAACTGGGCGCTGGGCGCTGGCGGCCTGCGCCTGGTCGGCGGGCTGATGATCGCCGTGGTTGTGGCTTACCTGTTGGCTTGCGCATTCGCCAGGCGCCGTACCTGGCACTTGCGTGGCCACCCGATCACCCTGCCCGCGTTACGCCTGGCGCTGTGCCAGGTGGCATTGGGCGCGAGCAATTGGGCATTGATGGCGGCACTGATCCACCTACTGCTGCCGGCCGAGCTGGCCTATCCGTCGGTGCTCGGTGTGTTGTTGATCAGTTGCGTGGCCGGCGTGGTCGCCCATATTCCCGCTGGGCTGGGTGTGCTGGAAGCGGTGTTCCTGGCCCTGCTGCATGGCCAACTCGGGCAAGGCAGCCTGGTCGCGGCGCTGTTGGGCTATCGCACGTTGTACTACCTGATCCCGTTGCTGCTGGCGGTGATCACCTACCTGATCCTGGAAAAACGCGCCAAGGCTCTGCGCCAACAGACAAGCGCTGCGCCAGACACGCGCTAAAGGAGATCTGTCATGCGAACGATCCTGCTGTTCAGCCTGCTCGCCGGCCTGGCCTGTGGCCAGGTACAAGCCGCCGGCTGCGACGTCGTCACCCAGTCTTCCAGCGAATCGGTCAAGCCAGTGCAGGGGCATACTTGTTATAGCTTCAGCAACATGCCCGCCGAAGCGATTGCCTGGTCCTGCAGCAACCAAAGCAAGGCAATGCTCAACAGCCGCAAGCGCCCGGTAGAACGCTGCGCCGACGGCAGCATCGGCAGTTGCATCGCGCCGTTGACCCAGGAAACCCTGGCCAATCCCGACGCGGCCGGCCGTGACGAGCCAAGCACGCGCCCCGCCGTACCCAAGCAGGCGCGGATCATCACCTACTACTACGACACTCCGAGCCTGGGCCAGGCGCGCAGCGATTGCGAACGCAACGACGGCATCTGGCAGACCCACTGAACGCAAGGAGAACCACCATGCCCCGTGGAGACAAAGACAAGTACACCGACAAACAGAAACGCAAGGCCGAACATATCGAGGACAGCTACGAAAGCAAAGGCGTGCCCAAGGACCAAGCCGAGGCGCGGGCCTGGGCCACGGTCAACAAGCAGTCCGGCGGTGGCGAGCGCAAGGGCGGTTCGGGTCAGGCGAAAAGCCCCGCCGCCAAAGCCCGGTCGCGCGCCTCTTCGGCGCGCCGCGCGGTGGCCACCAAGCAAGGGGTGGCCCGACCAGGCCAGCGCCTGGAGGACATGACCAAGGCCCAGTTGATGGACCGCGCGCGCAAGCAGGCGATCGTCGGGCGTTCGCGCATGCGCAAGGATGAATTGATCGAGGCGCTACGCAAGGCCTGATCGGGTTGTCGCCGGGCCCGCTCGCTCCCAGCAAAGCCAGTCAGCGTTGCTGGGAGCGGGCCTGCCTGGTGATGCCCTTCAAGGTGAGATCGGGTCGCTGGCCGGGAAGGTTTCGTCCAGCGCGTTGTCGACATTGCGCTCCTTGGGCTGGGTTGCTTCGCCGCACTTGCAGTCAGCCATGCGGCACGGTTCGCCATTGCGATGGCCCATGGCGCAGGCTTCGCAGCAATAAGCCTTGCCATCCTGGACCACGGCATTGGCATCAACAGTGCAGGAACAGTGGTTGCAGGAACAACGTTGCTCGTTCATCAGTGGTTTCTCCCATCGTCGTCTTCGCTGGACACTTCATCCGTCCAAGGTTGCCCGTCGAGCGGCGCGGAACGTGCTAGCTCGGCTTCGTCCAGGCCGATACCGCCGCCGATCTCCTCGGCCTCGACGTGACGCAGATGCTTGTCTGCCGGACCGCCCAGACCCGGCTCATGTGGGTCGCGGGCGCCGCTTTCGTCGAACAGGGTGTCGGGGCTCAAGTCATCGAGGGTGACGTTGTCCTCGTGGGCGCTGTCGCTGAGCGCTTCACCGCCGCTCATGCCAGCCTCGGCGATGCGCCGTGGCGGGTAGTCCTGGGCTAGCTCGCGGGCTGGGCGCTCGTCGCCGATCCGGCCCTGGCGCGCATCGCGCCGCTCGCTGAAATCCAGTTCACGAACGCTTCCCATGCGGTCCTCGGTGTCGTCGATCTCGACAGTTGTATTGGGGTCGCTGGGTCTGGCCATGGCAGATCTCCATCAGTGGGGGCTCATGGGGTCGACTGCGTTGGCCGGCAAATGATTCAGAGTTTTCACACGCGTTCGTTGCCAATGCCCCCATGGATCGCCACAGCTTTTTTGAACTCTGCCCCAGCCCATCACCTCCCAAGCAAAAGACCCGCGAACCGTCCGGAGCCCGCCATGGCCAAGCCCCTGCAGGAGTACCAACGCAAGCGCGACTTCAACGCCACCCCGGAGCCGGCTGCCAAGCGCAACCGCGCGCGCCGCGCCCACGCCCTGCAGTACTGCATCCAGAAGCACGATGCCAGCCACCTGCACTACGACTTTCGCCTGGAACTCGACGGCACCCTGAAGAGCTGGGCCATTCCCAAGGGCCCATCACTGGACCCCAAGGTGCGCCGGCTGGCGGTGCACGTCGAGGATCACCCGCTGGACTACGCCGACTTCGAAGGCCATATCCCCGAGGGTCACTACGGCGCCGGTGACGTGATCGTCTGGGACCGGGGCATCTGGGAGCCCGAGGGCGACCCGCAAGAAGCCTATGCCAAGGGCAAGCTGCGCTTTCGCCTGCAAGGCGAAAAGCTTGCGGGGGTGTGGAACCTGTTCCGCACCCACCTGGCGGGCAAGAAGGAGCAGTGGATGCTGGTCAAGTCCAACGACGAGCAGGCGCGCAGCGAGGCTGACTACAGTGTTGTCGATGCCCTGCCCGACAGTGTGCTCAGCGAGCGCACCCTGTTGCCGCGGCGCGCCGCCAAGCAGTCGGCAAAGCCCGTCGACACCGCGCAAGCACAGGATCTGCCCGAGCGTCTGCAGCCGCAGCTGGCCACCTTGGTGGATTCGCCGCCCAGCGGTGATTGGTGCTACGAGGTCAAGTTCGATGGCTATCGGATCATGGCGCGAATCGCCGCGGGCCAGGTGCGGCTGTTTACCCGCAATGGCCATGACTGGAGCGCGAAGATGCCGCAGCAAGTCGCGGCGCTGCAGGCGCTGGGCCTGGACTCGGCGTGGCTGGACGGTGAAATGGTGGTGGTCGACCGCAACGGCGTGGCGGATTTCCAGGCCTTGCAGAACGCCTTCGACACCGAACATGACGACCAGATCACCTACTATCTGTTCGACCTGCCCTACCTTGGCGGCCGAGATCTTAGCCCATTGCCACTGCACGATAGGCGCCGGGCCCTGGAGCGTTTGCTCGAACACAACGCCAGCGCACGGCTGAAGTTTTCCGAAGCCTTCGGGCAGCCGATCGACTCGCTGCTCGACAGCGCCTGTCGACTGGGCCTCGAAGGGCTGATCGGCAAACGCGAGGGCAGCCCCTACACAGGTCGGCGCAGCAGCGACTGGATCAAGCTCAAGTGCAAGCAGCGCCAGGAGTTCGTGATCGTCGGTTTCACTGACCCCAAAGGTAGCCGGACTGGGTTCGGCGCTCTGCTGCTGGCCCTGCATGACCCCGACAGCGGCCAACTGCGTTATGCCGGCAAGGTGGGCACCGGCTTCAGCGCCACGACCCTGGACACCCTGCACGCACGCTTGAAACCCCTGGAAATCAGCAAGCCGGCTTTGCCCAAGCCCCCTGTCGGCGCCGAAGCCCGCGGCGTGCACTGGCTCGAACCGCAGCTGCTGGCCGAAGTGGCCTATGCGCAGATGACCCGTGAAGGCATCGTGCGCCATTCGGTGTTCCACGGCCTGCGCGACGACAAACCCGCCACCGCCATCGACCTGGAGCGCGCCATGCCAGCCAAGCAAGCCGTCAAGGCGCAGCCCGACGAGTTGGGCGGCCTGCGCCTGACCCACCCCGAGCGGGTCATCGACGCCACCTGCAGCGCCACCAAGCGGCAAGTGGCCGAATACTATGCCCAGGTGGCCGACTGGCTGTTGCCGCAGCTCAAGCACCGGCCGGTGGCCCTGGTGCGGGCGCCGGATGGCCTGGGCGGCGAGCTGTTCTTCCAGAAGAACGCCGGGCAGCTGCATATTCCCCAGGTTGTCAGCTACACCAAGGCCCAGGCCGGCCAGGCGGCCATGGTGCTCAACCGTGCCGACAGCCTGCTGGGCGCGGTGCAGATGAACATGCTCGAACTGCACACCTGGAATGCCACCGACAAGGACTTCGAGCGCCCCGACCGTTTCGTCCTGGATCTTGACCCCGACCCTGCGCTGCCGTGGAAGGCCATGCGCGAGGCCACCCAGCTGACCCTGACCTTGCTCGATGAACTGGGCCTGAAGGTGTTTCTCAAGACCAGCGGCGGCAAGGGCATGCACCTGGTGGTGCCACTGACTCGCCGCGCCGGCTGGGACGAAGTGAAAGATTTCAGCCATGCCTTGGTCGAGCACATGGCTGGCCTGTTCCCCGACCGTCTCAGTGCGGTGTCGGGGCCGAAGAACCGGGTGGGGCGGATCTTCATCGACTACCTGCGCAACGGCAAGGGCGCCGCTACCGTCGCCGCCTATTCCCTGCGCGCCCGTGAAGGGCTGCCGGTCTCGGTGCCGATCTGGCGCGATGAACTCCCCCAGCTCAAGAGCGCCAACCAATGGAACATCGGCAACCTGCGCCAGCGACTGGCTGAGGTCGACGACCCCTGGGCCGACATGGCCGCGACCCGGCAGTCGATCACCATGAGCATGCGCAAGCAGCTGGGGCTGGCCTGATGGGGCTGCTGCTCGAGCTGCTGCAATGGCCGGCGATGTTGCTGACCCTGGCCGCGGCCTGGTGCATTGGCTCGCGGCGACCACGCCGGCGCCGCGTGGGCTTTTGCTTTTTCATCAGCAGCAATGTGCTGTGGGTGGCCTGGGGCTGGCAGGTACAGGCCTGGGCCCTGATCGTCCTGCAATTTTGCCTGTGCGCCATGAACCTGCGTGGCTGGAAGAAGAACACCCAAGGGGAACTGAGCCCATGAGCATCGTCCAGGATTTCGATCTGACCCATCTCGACTGCCTGCTCCGGCGCTTCGGCACGCGGCCGCGGGCGCTCGATCTCGATAACCACCTGCCAGAACTGTTGCAGGCATTGCAGGCCGATCATCTCGACCTGCTGCCCTTGCCCGGCCAGGGCCATACCCTCGAGCGCTGGCAGACCCTGGCGCGCATCGCCGGTTGCGACCTGACCCTGGCCAAGCTCTACGAAGGCCATACCGACGCCTTGGCGATCCTCGCCGAATGTGGCGCCGCGCACCTGGCGGCAGACGGCATCTGGGGCATGTGGGCGGCCGAACCAGCGGACGCCCGGGCACGGATCGTTGGCCGCGAAGGCGCGCAGGTGCGCCTGCAAGGGCGCAAGGCCTGGTGTTCCGGCGCCATGCAGATCGACCGGGCATTGATCACCGCCTGGGATACCCAGGAGCAATCGCAGTTGGTGGCCATCGAGTTGTCCGATCCCAGCCAGCGGATCCAGGCCAATGACTGGCAAGCAGTGGGCATGGGCACCACCGCCAGCGTGACCGTCGAGTTCGACGACTCACCCGGCGTGGCCGTGGGCGCTACGGGCCAGTATGTGTCGCGGCCAGGGTTCTGGCACGGTGGCGCCGGCATCGCCGCCTGCTGGTATGGCGCCGCCGAGGCGCTGGCCGACTACCTGCGCGAACATTGCCGCAAGCCGCGCGTGGACGTGCACGCCGATGCCCACCTCGGCGCCGTGGACGGTGCCTTGTACGGAGCCCGCGCCGCGCTGCGCGAATGTGCCAGTTGGATAGACCGCCAGCCACGGGCCGATGCCAGCTTCGAGGTGCGTCGCACCCGCGCCCAGGTGGAGCAGGCGGTGGAGCAGGTCATTCGCCATGTCGGCCGGGCGTTGGGCGCCACGCCGTTTTGCCGCGACAGCCATTTCGCGCGGCTCAGCGCCGACCTGCCGGTGTTCCTGCGCCAGAGCCATGCCGAGCGCGACCTGGCCGAACTGGGGCGGCAAGTGACCGCAGTGCCCGCGGGGGCCTGGCAGCTATGAGCGAGAACCTGATTCAGGCCAGCCAAGGTACCCCTTGGTGCGCCTGGCAGCATAGCGCGCGCCTGGCCCGGGCCCGCTGGCTCAGGCCCGAGCAACTGTGCCCACCGGGCAGGCGCCTGGTGCTAGTGGCACCGCACCCGGACGATGAAGTCCTGATGGCCGGCGGCCTGCTGGCAGGCTTTGCCGGGCGTGAACAGGACCTGCTACTGATCTCCGCCACTGACGGCGAAAGCAGCCACCCCGGCTCCGCGCATTGGACCGAACATCGCCTGCGCCGCCAGCGCCCCCTGGAGAGCCGCCACGCCCTGCAACAACTGGAGCTTGACCTCAACCGCCTGGACTGGCGCCGCCTGCACTTGAAGGACGGCGCCCTGCCCCGCGACGAGGCGTTCCTGACCAACCATCTGAACCAGTTGCTCAAGCCCGACGACCTGCTGCTGACCACCTGGCGCGGCGATGGTCACTGCGACCATGAAGCGGCAGGACGCGCTTGTGCCCAGGCGGCCCAGGCGCGCCGAGCGCAACTGGCCGAAGTGCCGGTATGGGCCTGGCACTGGGCGCGACCGGACGATCCGCGCCTGCCCTGGGCCCGAGCCCTGCGCATCCAGCTCGACGAAAACCACCTGGCACGCAAGCGCCAGGCCCTGGCCTGCCATGCCAGCCAGGTGCAGGCCGACGACCAGCGCCCGCCGGTCCTGCCATCGCGCTTGCAGGCGTGTCTGCTGCAACCTTTCGAACTGATGTTCTTGTAAAAGGGAGTCGCCATGAGCCTCGACGCGCAATATTTTGCCGACCTGTACGCCAACGATGACGATCCCTGGGCGTTCCGTAGCCGCTGGTACGAACGGCGCAAGCGCGAGCTGTTGCTGGCCAGCCTGCCGCGCCAATGCTATGCACGGGTGTTCGAGCCGGCCTGCGCCAATGGTGAGCTCAGCGCGCTACTCGCCGAGCGCTGCGCCAGCCTGTTGTGCCAGGACATCGATGCCCGCGCCGTGGGCCTGGCGCGCCAGCGCCTGGCCGGGGTCAGCCATGCCTGCGTCGAGCAGGCCCGTCTGCCTGGCGATTGGCCCGCAGGGCAGTTCGACCTGATCGTGCTCAGCGAGATCGGCTATTACCTCGACCCCACCGACTGGCTGCAAGTGATCGAACAGTCGGTGGCCAGCCTGGTCGGCGATGGCGGCCTGCTCGCCTGCCACTGGCGCCACCCGATCGTCGGTTGCCCGCAGGATGGCCGCCAGGTGCATGCGCGACTGGCCAGGCATCTGCCGCTATATCCGCTGTTGCGCCATGAGGAAGCGGACTTCCTGCTCGAATATTGGTCGTGCCAACCCAGCGTGGTCGACCTGGACGAGAGGTGCTCATGATCGCCGTGGTGATCCCCGCGCATAACGAAGCGCGGCGCCTTGGGCATTGCCTCAAGGCGGTTCAGGCGGCCGCCGCACAAGCAGCGTTGACCGGCTTGCAGGTGGACATCCTGGTGGTGCTCGACCGTTGCAGCGATTCCAGCCTGGCCATCGCCCAGCGCCATGGCGTGCGCATCCTGGAACTGAGCGCAGGCAATGTCGGCATCGCCCGCCGTGCTGGTGCGGCGTTGATGCTCGAACGCGGCGCGCAGTGGTTGGCCTTCACCGACGCCGACAGCCGTGTGCCTCGCCACTGGCTGCTGTCGCAGCTGCAATGGCGGGCCGATGCGGTGTGCGGCACGGTGCATGTCGAGCGCTGGCAACCCTGGCACAGCGCCGCGTTGCGCCGGCTGTACCAGGAGCGTTACCAGGCACGGGAGGGGCACCGGCATATCCACGGGGCCAATCTCGGGGTTTGCGCCAAGGCATATCAACGGGTCGGCGGGTTCCAGCCGCTGCCCGCCCACGAAGATGTGCAATTGGTGCTTGCGCTCGAGGCCAATGGCGCGCAGATCGTCTGGACCGCCCAGCACAGCGTGGCCACCAGCAGCCGCGCGGATAGCCGAGCGCGGCAAGGGTTCGGGGATTACCTGAGCGGGTTGCAAGGGCAACTGCCATGAATGCCACCGCGTCGCCCGGTTCGCCAGCAAGGCTGGCTCCTACAGGTATTGCCGGCCGCTATCGGTGTAGGAGCCGGCTTGCCGGCGAACACCGGCGCAGCCAGTGCCAGCCACCGCGTTGCCTGTTCGGTTCTCCTGCAAGGCTCAGGATGCCTTGCGCGGTCGTTTGCTGGAGGGCTTTTTACCACTCAGGCTGCGCTTGAGCAGTTCGGTGAGGTCGAGGATGTCCGCGCCTTTCTGCGCCGCCATGCCCTCGCCTTTTTCCACCGTCTCGATCTTGCCTTTGCTGGCCTTTTCCTCGACCAGGTCCAGGATGGTCTGGCGGAACGCATCGTGATAGTCATCCGGCGTCCACGGCCCGCTCATGTCCTCGACCAGCTTCCTGGCCATGGCCAGCTCGCGCTTGTCGGGCTTGCTGTCGGTGACGCTCTTGTCCAGTTCCAGTGTTTCCAGGCCGCGCACTTCCTCAGGCCAGCGCAGGGTGATCATCACCAGCGCATCATCCAGCGGGCGCAGCAGCGCCAGATGCTGGCGGGTATGTAGCACCACGGTTGCCAGCGCCACTTTGCCGGTGCTTTGCAGCGTTTCGCGAAGCAAGGCATACACCTTGCCACCGCGGCGGTCCGGGCTCAGGTAATACGGCGTGTCGAACTGCTGCAAGGGAATTTCCCCGGCCTCAACGAAGGAAAAGATATCTATGGTTTGGGTCGCTTCGGGCCGGGCCTTGCGGATCTCCTCTTCGCTGATCAACACGTAGCGGCCTTTCTCATACTCCACGCCTTTGACGACATGCTCCTTGTCGATCTCCTTGCCGGTGACCTTGTTCACGCGCTTGTAGCCCACCGGCTCCATGCTGCGCTTGTCGAGCCAGTCGAAGTCGATGCGCTCGCTGCGCACGGCAGTGTTGAGGGAGACGGGGATATGCACGAGGCCGAAGCTGATCGCGCCTTTCCAGATAGCCCTGGCCATGGTCGGCTCCTATGCGCCCGACGGTTGGCCGGGCTGGCTGTAGCGCAACGCGCCACAACGTTCACAACACTGGCAATGCAGCCCAGCAACCTCATCGATGCGCAGGCTGCGCCATTGGCAGCCTCGCAGCAGGCAGACCAGCTTCATCAGCCACCTCCCTGGCCCTGGCAAAGTCGGGCCCTTACTGCAACTGACTGCGCGGCGTCCTGAAGGTTTAGTCGCAATTGCCCTACGGCAGCGGGTTGCCGCCGGTGACGCCAAACACTTCGCCAGTGATATAGCTCGATTCCTGGCTGGCCAGCAGCACGTACAGCGGCGCGCATTCGGCCGGTTGGCCTGGGCGCTTCATCGGCGTGTGGCCACCGAAATCGGGAATTTTCTCTGGCGGTTGGCCGCCGCTGGGCTGCAGCACGGTCCAGATCGGCCCCGGCGCCACGGCGTTGACCCGGATGCCGCGCTCGATCACCTGCTTGGCCAAGGCCTTGGTGAAGGCGACGATTGCCGCCTTGGTGGTGGCATAGTCGAGCAAGGTCGCCGACGGTTGATACGACTGGATCGATGCGGTGTTGATGATGGTCGCCCCCGCTGGCATTAGCGGCACCGCCGCCTGGCATAGCCAGAACAACGCATAGACGTTGGTCTTGAGGGTGTGGTCGAACTGCTCGTGGCTGATCTGGCCAATGTCCTTGCGCGCCTCCTGCTTGCCGGCGACGTTGACCAGGATATCCAGGCCGCCGAGCTGTTCATGGGCCTGATCCACCAGCTGGCGGCAGAACCGTGGGTCCTTCAGATCGCCCGGCAGCGGCAGGGCCTTGCGGCCTTCGGCTTCGATCAGTTGCACCACTTCGCGGGCGTCGCGCTCCTCGGTGGGCAGGTAGTTCAGGGCGATATCAGCGCCTTCCCGGGCGAAGGCGATAGCCACCGCGCGGCCAATGCCTGAGTCGGCGCCGGTGATCAAGGCGCGGCGCCGCGCAAGGCGGCCAAAACCTTGGTAAGTGCTTTCGCCATGGTCGGGCTTGGGTTGCATGTTGGCGTCCAGGCCGGGAGCGGCCTGGCCCTGGGCAGGAAATGGCGGATGGGGATACTGGGTCAGGGGATTTTGCAGGCTGTATTGGTCTTGCGGCTTGCTGGACATGGGCCGACTCCTTGGTAAATGGGCGGGCCCTGTGGGCGGGTTGACCCCGCGCTAGCGCCCTACTGAGTTCGAGAACAACCTAGGTCCGATGGTTTGTTCAGCCTGGCGCGCTCAGCGACAGATGGTCATCCAGCACCTGCCGCACGACCGCCCCCGGCCCCTGCGCCAAGGCCTCGAGCTGGCGATCGGCGCTGGTGCCCTCGCGCAGTATCCGCCGGGCGTGCAACGCCGCACGCTCGGCATCGATGCTGTCGAGTGGATGCTGTGCCAGCAGCTGCGCCAGCCAGCCCTCGGCGGTCACCGGCAACTGCTGGTGCAGGCCAATGAAGCTGCCGTGGCGGCCATCACGCATGGCCCGCCAGTAGTTTTCCTGGGTGACCCAGCGCCACTCGCGACT
The DNA here is from genome assembly GCF_004519305.1 of Pseudomonas sp. RIT623. Lineage (GTDB taxonomy): Bacteria > Pseudomonadota > Gammaproteobacteria > Pseudomonadales > Pseudomonadaceae > Aquipseudomonas. The sequence continues at coordinate 184,041 of NZ_SOZA01000008.1, forward strand.
GCCTTGCAGCGGCTCGGCCGCTGGCCGGAGGCACTGTTCGACCAGGTGCCGGAACAACCCGGCGATGGCCAGGGCATCCGCCAGCCGCGGGCAGCCATCACAGATGCGCAGTTCCACCGTGGGAAAGCGCCGCGACGGGCGTATCGCCCACCAGAAGTCGCCGTCTTCGGCCAGCGTTCCGGTGCGCTGCAGCAGCGCCCGGTAGCGTTGGTAAGCGCTCCAGTCGACCAGGGGCTCAGGCAGGCCCATGTGCGGCCACTCGCCACAGATCACCCGCCGGTAACTCATGTAGCCGCTGACCTGCCCGCCCCACAACGGCGACGAGGTGCTCAGCAACAAAAGCAGCGGCAGCCAGTACAGCACGCGGTTGATCACCTGCATGCGGTCGATGCCGGGCGGCACGCCGACATGCACATGCAGGCCGTTGAGCAGGCTACGCCGGGCCACCAGGCGATAGTCGTCGAACAGTTCTCGGTAGTGCGCCGTATCGCGTGGCTGCTGGCGCAACCACTGCGCGCTGGGATGGCTGGCCGCGCCATACAGACCAACGCCCAACGCGCTCAAGGCCTCATCCAGCTGCTGGCGACGCTCGGCGAGGAAGCCGTGGGCCTGGTGCAAGGTGTCGAACACTGGAGAGACCAGCTCGACCTGGCAACGGAACATTTCTTCAGCGAAGTGGCCACCGAGGACCTGCCGACAGCGCCGCTCCACCTTCGCCGATGGCTTGGCCAGCACCCGGCCACTGGCCGCGTCGACCAGCAGGTACTCTTGCTCGATGCCGAAGCTGCAGGGACGGCCCATGGCCGCATCACGCCTTGCGGGTAACGGTCAGGGCCACCGCGGCGATGCGTTCGACGTGCTCGTAGCCGGGCTCGAGCAGTTGTTCGCCGAACACGTCTGGGTCGAGCTCGCGGTAGTGCCAGCTGAACGTAGGCCCCGCCAGGCGCAGGCGGATCGCCTCGAGCAGCGCATCATGGCCTTCGACCATGGCCACGCCGCTGTACAACAGCAAGGTACCACCAGGGGCCAGGCGCTCGCAGGCCTGTTCGACGATGCGCAGCGACAGTTCCGCGCCCAGCGCACCGCCGCCATGCCGGTAGGTGCGCCGGGCAGCGTCGAGCATGTACGGCGGGTTGGCGACGATCAGGTCGAAGTGGCCACTGATGCCGTCGAGCAGGTCGCTGGGTTCCACCGAGACGTTGGCCACACCCGCCAGCGCTGCATTGATTGCGGTATAGCGCAGGGCCAGAGGGTTGATGTCCACCGCGCTGACCTGGGCATGGGGCGCCGCGCGGGCGATCAACAGCGCGCCGACACCGGCGCCGCAGCCAATGTCCACGGCATGCTGCACGCGCCGGGGACAATGTTGCAGGTGATCGCGGATGACCTGGGCGAAGCGGTAGCTGTCCGGGCCGAAGAACACCGCGTCGCGGCGTTCGGTGGGCCAGGCCGAGTGCAGTAGCAGCAAGTCATCCAGGCTCGACCAGCGCACCATGCTGCGCAGCAGCTCGCCCTGCGCCACCAGTACGCCTGCCGTCAGCAGTTGCTCCAGCTCATCGGCACTGATCAGCGCGCCTGCAAACGGCCGGCTCCAGCCGAACACCTCGCGCAGGTTGCCCGCCCGTTGCGCCGCAGGGCGGGCGTTGACCCGGGCCTGGGTCGCCGGGCTCACGCAGGTGAAGTGGTAGCCATCGGCGCGTAGGCGCCGGCCCAATTGCAGCAAGGCCTGGTCGGCGCGGGCCTGGGTCTGGTCGAGCAGCATCAGCAGGATCCTCCGTTGGCAAGGCCGGTGGCGCGGATGTAGTCGCGGGTGGCGCGCAGACCCGAGGGCTCGGCATGGCGGTTGCCGGCCATGGCGGCGATCAGCCCGTCGATTGTCGATGCTTGCGGCGCGCAGGGCGCTGCAGGTTCCAACGCCAGGTCCTGTTCCCATTGGCCTGGTATCACCCGGCGGACATTGGCGCCTTGCCAGCTACCGGCGATCCAGTCGTGCCACAGTTGTTTCTCGTAGGGGCTGAAAACCCCGAACATGGCTGCCGTCGGCCCGTCGATGAGCGCCCAGAACCGGCTCTGCCGCGGATTGCGATCACGCTCGACCCAACCCTGGGCCTGCAAGGCATCGAGAAAGGCACCCATCGCTTCCGGCTCGGCGAGCCATTGGTTGATCGTGCGTCCCTGCAGGCGGCAACGGTCTGAATGCATGAACTGGCCATACACCCGCTTGCGCTCCAATGCGCCCAGCAGTTCGTGCTCAAGGTCGAAGGTGGCGATCAACGAAGGCGTGTCGATGCCCAGGCCGTTGAGCCGATAACCTTGCCTGAGCCGTTGGTAGAACGCCTCGCCAGCGCTCCTGGGCTGCAACAGGCGCAGGCTTTCCAGGGCGCGGCAGGCATGGCCGCTGGCGGCGTTGTCGATGGTCACGTGCAACTGGAAGTAATGGGCATCGATGCCCAACTCAGCCAGTTCGTGGGTGGTGATCAGCAAGTGCAATGGCGGTTGTTCGTAGCCGAGGTTGTAGCCGATCACTTCGGGCAAGCGCTGCTCGCACTGCTGGCCCAGGGCCAACTGCAGGGCTCCCTGCAGGTAGCGTTCGGGCTTGAGCGGCGGGCCTTGCAGACAGCCGAGGCGGCTGAGCAGGCGCTGATAGATCAACACATGGTTGCACCGCGGGTCGCCATTGCCCAGTTCCTCGAGAAAGGTGCCGATCAGCCCGTGGTAACGCGGGTCACGCCAGTGGCGCAGGGTGCCGTGCAGCCAGGCACCGTCGACCGCCTTGGTCGGGGCCACTTGCTGCAGGAACCAAAGGGCCTGGGCACGGTTGGCGAAGTAGCGCCGGGGCCGGCCCTCCCGGCGTTGCCGCAGATAATCGGCGTGTGCCTCGGCCACCGCACTGACGTTGGCCAGGGCCCATCCAGGCAAGTGCCGCGGATCGTCGGGCAGGTCGTCGGGCAGCGCCTGGACGTGGCTCAACTGGCGGTCGAGCCAGGCTAGCCCGCAGCGCCCTGCCAGCAGCGCCCGATAGCGTCGTTGCAAGGCATTGGACGCAGTGCTTGCACCCTTGCTGGCCATCACCTTCATGCCAGGTACCTCGCTCAGGGTTGCTGCGGCTTGGTTTCGGGAGCTGGGCTGGAAGTGTCGGGTTGCTGCATCTGCAGCGACGGCTTGCTCGGGTCGGCGTCCTTGGCTGGGTGGTCGTTGTCGCGGTCGAAGCAACCACCGAGCAGGGTCAGGCTGGCCAGCAGGCAGAGCACGGGGGGAATGCGCATGGGGTTCTCCTTTGCAGGTGTGCGCAGTGCCAGGGCACCTGGCACTGCGTGCCCTCACTTACGCCCGTCCGCCCTTGCGACCGGACTCGCTCTGGCGGTTGCCACCGCCGGAACTCTGCCCGCCCTTGCGGCCGGCTTCGGAGGCTTTCTCGCGGTCATTGGCAAAGTTGCCGGGGTTCTTCGTTCCACCCTGGCTGCCGGTCTTGTTGCTGTCCTGACGGCCGGTCATGTTGCTGTCTCTGTTGGCCATGGTTGCAAAACCTCGTGTGGCTTGGGGAATGAATGCACGGCAGCGCCGTACAAAATTGGGAGTGCGGGCAACCGCGGCTGATTCGGTTTTTTCCCAGGCCGTCGGACCGGTGGCGCTAAACAAGCGAAGGGGGTGCATTTGGCGCGCAAGCAGCTGCAAGGGCGCGAGTTGTTCGCCGCCGTCCAGCAGAGCCGTATTGACCCCCGAGGCCGACCTGGCTAACCTGTTCACAACCTACCGGTCGGTAGGTTTCTTTTTTTCCTTGTGGATACACCCGTCATGCCCAGCACCTGCAACCTGCGCTTCGCCGCCTCCCTCGCCCTGATCGGCGCCCTTGGCCCCTCGGCCGTCGACATGTACCTGGCCAGCCTGCCGGAAATGGCCCGCGACTTCGGCACTGGCTATCCCCAGGTGCAACTGACCCTGACGGTATTCCTGCTGGCCATGGGGGCTGGCCAGTTGCTGTTCGGCCCATTGGTGGATGCCCTGGGGCGTCGCCGGCCGCTGCTCGCGGGGTTGCTGGTGTTCGCCCTGGCGTCTTTCGCCGCCGCTGCGGCCGACTCGCTGCAGGCCCTGCTGATGGCGCGTCTGGTCCAGGGCCTGGCCAGTGCCTTGACCTTGGTGGTGATCATGAGCATGGTCCGCGATGTCGCCGACGGCACCCGCGCCGCGCAGATCTTCGCCCTGCTGATGACCATCGAGGGCCTGGCGCCGATTCTCGCTCCGGCGGTGGGTGGCCTGGTGGATGCCGCCTATGGTTGGCGGGCGATCATGCTGGTGCTGGCGGGCCTGGGCCTGTTGACCCTGGCCAACTCGCTGCTCAGCCTTGGCGAAACCCTGCCAGAGCGCGCGCGGGTGCGCCTGGCGCCGGGCACTGTCCTGCGCACCTACGCACGCATCGGTGTCGACGGCGCATTCCTGCGTCCGGCCCTGGCGCTGTCGGCAGTGTTTTTCTTCCTGTTCGCCTACATTGCCGGCTCTGCATACGTTTACCAGGAGCATTTCGGGCTATCCAGCGCGCACTTCGGCTTGCTGTTCGGCACCTGTGGCGCGGCCATTTTGCTCGGCGCGGCGTTGTCCGGACGCTGGGTAGTGGCGCACGGCGTGGCACGGGTGGCCTGGCGTGGCGCGCTGTGCATGGGCGCTGGCGCCGTGCTGATGGTGCTGGCCGGGATCAGCGGCGCTGGCTTGCCGCTGCTGCTCGCTGGTGTGGTGCTGGCGCTGTTCGGCTTGGGCATCTGCGAAGCCACGCTGATGGCTTTGGCGATGTCCTCGCAGCAGCGTGATGTCGGCTCCACCGCGGCGTTGCTCGGTGCCTTGCAACTGGTGATCGCCTCGAGCGCGACGCCCCTTGCCGGTCACCTGGCGACCCTCGGCCCGCAAGCCTGGGCCTGGTTGCTGGCGGCGGCGGCGTTGCTGATCGTGGGTTTGACCCGCGCGGCCCAGGCCAACACAATCAGCGCCTCGTCCTGCAGTGCCAACCCGGAGTGACCGCCTTGAAAGCCCTGACCCCTTCTGCCGCCCGTGTCTGCGATCACGCGGTGGAGCATTTCGCCGAGCATGGCTACGACGGCTCGTCGCTGAACGAGATCGCGGCGTTGGCGGGGATGCGCAAGGCTTCGCTGTATGCCCATTTCGCCAACAAGGACGCCTTGTTCGTGTGCGCGTTCGAGCGGGCGTTGGCGGCGGAAACGGCCTATGTCGAGTCGGGTTTCAGCCAGGAATCGGCGGCTCGCGAGGCGCCGGGGCACTGGCATCCGCTGCATTTGGCCGAGCGTTATGCTGGCTCGGCTAATTTGCGGTTTGTGTTGCGCACGGCGTTCTTGCCGCCGGTGTCGATACGTGCGGTGGTCACGGGGGGCTTCGAGGCTTACCTGGAGCAAGTTCGCCAGGGCTTCTGCCAGGCTCTGCGCGAACGTCATGGCTGGGCGCGCAGTGATGGCAACAAGCTGGAACTTTATGGGGATGCCTACCTGGGGATCATCGACAGCCTGCATGTGGAATTGCTGTACGCGAATCCAGCGGTGTTTGCCCGGCGGGCGGCGTCCTTGTTGAAGATTCTCGACGATTCATTGCAGATGGCGAGTCGGTGATTGGCGGCGGCAGCCAGGTCGATGTCGTTGCCGTTGCCGTTGCCGTTGCCGTTGCCGTTGCCGTTGCCGTTGCCGTTGCCGATCAAGAGGCTAGCGCCAACCCCA
>NZ_SOZA01000080.1 GCF_004519305.1 Pseudomonas sp. RIT623
GTCGGCGACGACCTGCTCCAGCAACCGCAACCAATGCTGGGCCAGGCGCTCGATACTGGCGGCCTCGAACAGGTCCGTGGCATAGCTGAAACCAGCCAGCAACCCCTCGTCGCTGTCGAAGGTGTCCAGTTTCAGGTCGACCTGGGCACTGAAAGTGTCGCTGGCCAGCGCTTCCAGGCGCAGCCCGGCCGCCTCGGCGGCAACGCTTGCCGGCGCTTGCGCCTGGTGGTTGAACATCACCTGGAACAACGGGTTGTAGCTCAGGCTGCGCTCCGGGCGCAGGGCATCGACCAGTTGCTCGAACGGCAGGTCCTGATGCGCCTGGGCCTGCAGCGCGGTGCGTTTGACCTGTTGCAGCAAGTCGCTGAACGACTGGCCGGCGTCAAACCGCGCCTTGAGCACCTGGGTGTTGACGAAGAAACCGATCAGCCCTTCGGTTTCCAGGCGGTTGCGGTTGGCGATCGGCACGCCGACCCGTACATCGTCCTGGCCGCTGTAGCGCTGCAGCAGGCCCTGGAACGAGGCCAGCAACCACATGAACAGCGTCACCCCCTGCTCACGCGCCTGCCGTTTGAGCGCCACGCTCAACGCGTGCGGCAACGGCAGCACGACACGCGCGCCACGGTAGCTCGGCTGCGCCGGCCGCGAACGGTCGGTGGGCAGCTCCAGCACCGGTTGCTCACCACCCAGCTCGCCAACCCAGAACGCCAACTGGCGCTCGCGCTCGCCAGCCTCCATCCAGTCGCGCTGCCAGGCGGCGTAATCGGCATACTGCACCGGCAGTGGCGCCAGGCTGGCGGCTCGCCCCTCGAGGCTAGCGGCGTACAGCTCGCTCAACTCGCGCGCCATCAGTTGCATCGACCAACCGTCCGAGACGATATGGTGCTGAGTCACCACCAACAAGTGCTGGTCCGCCGCCAGGCGTGCCAGGCGAACCCGCAGCAGCGGCCCCTCGCGCAGGTCGAACAGGCGTTGCACCTCGCGCTCCACATAACCACGCAGTTGTTCGTCCTGCTGTTGCGTGCTGCCCGACAGGGCCAGGGCATCCTGCTCAATCGCCAGGCGCAGGGTCGGCTCTACCCGTTGATAAGCCCGCCCCTGTTCCTCGATGAAGCGCGTGCGCAGGTTTTCATGCCGCGCCAACAGCCCATCGAAGGCCTGTTGCAGGGCCGCCACGTCGAGCGGGCCGACAAGTCGCAGGGCCAACGGGATGTGGTAGGCGCTGCTGTCCGGCTGCAACTGCCAGAGGAACCACTGCCGCTCCTGGGCATAGGACAACGGCAAGGCCTGTTCTCGCGAACGTGGCAGCAAGGGCGGTTGCGGCTGCGCGGTGGCCTGGTCCAGCACCTGGCAGAACTTGTCCAGGGTCGCGTGCTCGAACAGGCTGCGCAGGTCCACCTCACGCTGCAGCACCTGACGCACCCGCGAAATCACCTGGGTCGCCAACAGCGAGTGACCACCGAGCGCGAAGAAGTTGTCGTGCAA
>NZ_SOZA01000081.1 GCF_004519305.1 Pseudomonas sp. RIT623
GCCGAAAGGGGTGCAGGTGCCGCACCGGGCTATCGTGCGCCTGGTGATCAACAACGGCTTTGCCGATTTCAACAGCCAGGACCGGGTGGCCTTCGCCTCCAACCCGGCGTTCGACGCCAGCACCCTGGAAGTCTGGGCGCCGTTGCTCAATGGCGGCGCGGTGGTGGTGATCGAGCAGGACCAGGTACTGTCGCGCCAGGCCTTGCGCGAAGCGCTGCTGAGCCAGGGCGTGACGGTGCTGTGGCTGACGGCCGGGCTGTTCCACCAGTTCGCCGATGACCTGCTGCCGGCCTTGCGCCAACTGCGCTACCTGATGGTGGGGGGCGACGTGCTCGACCCAGCGGTGATCGCCCGCGTGCTGCGCGACGGCGCCCCGCAACACTTGCTCAATGGCTATGGCCCGACCGAGGCGACGACCTTCAGCACCACCCATGAGATCACCCAGGTGGGCGAGGGCAGCATTCCGATTGGCAAGCCGATCGGCAATGCCCGTTGCTATGTGCTGGACGCCCGTCAGCAGTTGCTGCCGGTGGGCGCCGTTGGCGAGCTGTATATCGCCGGCGACGGCGTGGCCCTGGGCTACCTGGGCCAGCCTGAGCTGACGGCCGAGCGCTTCCTGGCGGATCCGTTCAACGGCGGCACCATGTACCGCAGTGGCGACCTGGTCTGCTGGCAGGCAGACGGCACCTTGCGCTACCTGGGCCGGGCCGACCAGCAGATCAAGCTGCGCGGCTTCCGCATCGAACTGGGCGAGATCGAGGCACGGCTGGGCGAATGCCCGGGTGTACGCGATACCGCCGTGGTGGTGCGTGAGGACGAACCGGGCGACAAGCGCCTGGTGGCCTACTTCACCGGCAACGCGCCAGCGATTGCCGAACTGCACGAACGCCTGCAAGGCCAGCTGCCGGACTACATGCTGCCAGCGGCCTACATGCAGTTGGACGAACTGCCCCTGACGGCCAACGGCAAGCTTGACCGCCGGGCGCTGCCGGCCCCGGGGCGCGAGGCCGTGGTCAGCCGTGCCTTCGAGGCGCCCCAGGGCGAGATCGAGTCGGCCTTGGCGGCGATCTGGGTTGAAGTACTCAAGGTCGAGCAGGTGGGGCGTCACGATCACTTCTTCGAACTGGGCGGCCACTCGCTGCTGGCGGTGAGCCTGATCGAGCGCATGCGCAAGGCCGGGCTTAACGCCGATGTGCGCGTGCTGTTCGCCCAGCCGACCCTGGCGGCCCTGGCGGCGGCGGTCGGCAGTGGGCGCGAGGTCGAGGTGCCGGTCAATCGCGTGCCGGTCGATGCCACGCAGATCACCCCGGCCATGCTCAGCCTGATCGAGCTGGACCCAGCCAGCATCGAGCGTATCGTCGCCACGGTGCCGGGTGGCGCGGCCAACGTGCAGGAGATCTACCCGCTGGCGCCGTTGCA
>NZ_SOZA01000082.1 GCF_004519305.1 Pseudomonas sp. RIT623
TGTCTAGTCCTGAAATAGGTTTACACCTGTTCAGCTAGGCCGACAGGCCTCAAAACGCCCGATGCACAGCATCGGGCGTTTTGTTTTTCAGGGCCATATGAGGCCGTTCTGTGTTGTAGATCTGCACTGCCTCGTCAACCATCTGCCTCGCTTGCTCCAGATCTGCAGGGCTACTCAACAGCAGCTCCATCTTGAGGATTCCGTTGATTCGCTCGGCCAGCGCGTTCTGGTAGCAGTCATACCCATCGGTCATGGAGCACTGAACGCCGTGCCGTTGATGCAGTGACTGGTATAGCGCCGAGCAGTATTGGATGCCTCGATCCGAATGGTGGACTAATGGCTGGCGATGACGTCGCTTCCGTAATGCCTGCTTGAAAGCTTGCGCCACCGACTCGGCATGCAGGCTTTCATGGACGTGGTGGCCAACGATTTTCCTGGAGTACGCATCCGTTATCAGGCTCAGGTATAGCGGGCCGTTACGTGCAGGCAGGTAAGTAATGTCGGCCACCCAGACGTGTTCCGGCCTTGTCGGAACAATCTGGCTTGGCCCGGGCTTGAGCAAGTTGGGATGGCGGTAGAAGCGATGAAAGCTTTGTGTTGTCTTGTGGTAGGCCCGCTTAGGCAGTACGAGCAAACGGCGCTCTCCCAAGACCTGGAACAGCCTATCTCGGCCGACCTGGAATCGTCTGTCAGGTTGGCAATGCAGCAGATAGTGCAGCTTGCGGGTACCCAGACGGGGCTGGCGCATTCGGACTTGCTGTACAAACTCAACCACCCGGTCTGCCTGGCGTTCTTTGCCATCAGCGGCTCGGTTGCGTTTGTAGTAAGCCTGTCGACTGATGCCTAGAAACTGACAAGCCCTGGCAATGCTCAGTCCTGCGACTCGGCCTTGCGAGAGGACTTGCCGGATCGCTTTTTTACGACCGAAACACCATAGTCATTTTTCAGAACATCAACGACCGTCTCGAAGAACTGGGCCTTCTGGCTCATCAGCTCAAGCTGCTGCTCAAGCTCTTTGATCCGCTGCTCTGGAGTGAGCGGTTTGGGGTCAGACATCGCGCAGCTCCTCTCGGCTCGGATCGATGCCCCTTGGCTCCAATCCTGCCGACCGTGCTTACGCAACCATACCAGAACCGTCGACCGGCCCTGGATGCCATACCGTTCCTGGGCCTGCTTGTAGGTCAGTTCGCCTTTTTCGATCTGATCAACCACCGCCAATTTAAAAGACAGTGAGTAATCTCGCTGTGTGCGCTTTACACCTTGCTCCATCTGACTCTCCGGAAATTCGGGATGAGAGGTGTAAACCTTATTCAGGACGGGACA
>NZ_SOZA01000083.1 GCF_004519305.1 Pseudomonas sp. RIT623
TGGGTGGTGGCATTGAAGTCCACCAGCACCTGCTGCAACGCCGCCTCATCGAGCACCGAGGACTGGTGCAAGGTTTGCTCCGGCGCCTGCTGCAACGCCTGCAGCAACTGGCCCAGGGCATTGACCATCCAGCCCCCTACCTGCGCCGCCGAAATCCCGGCGGCGGCCAGCACGCTCAGGCTGAAGCCCTCGCCCAGGTCATCGACGCTCAGGGTCAGCGGGTAGTTGCTGCGCTCCTCGCCGCCTAGCAGGCGCACGCCCTGCCAGATACCCTCGCCATCGCGTGCGACAGGGTCGGCGCTGTGGCGGTAGTTGAGCAAGGCGCTGAACAGCGGTGCTGCAACCCCCACACCACTGCAGCGCTGGGCCAGGGCCAGTGGCGCATGCTCGTGGCCGAGCAGCGCCGACAGCCGCTGATGGGTGGTGTGCAGGGCCTGGGCCACCGGTTGCGCCACATCCACCCGCAACGGCAGGGTGTTGATGAACATCCCCAGGGCCCGGTCGGCGCCCTCGCCGCCTTGCAGGCGACCCATCAAGACGGTGCCGAACACCACGTCCTGGCGACCGGCCAACATCCCCACCACCCGCGCCCAGGCCAGGTGCATCAGGCTCGCGGCGCTGACGCCCTGCTGGCGGGCCAGTTCGCGCACGGCCTGGGCCTGGGCCGGGGCCAACTGCAGCTGGGCCTGTTCGAGCGCAGCGCCATCACCCTGCACATCGGCCAGGCCGTACGGCAAGGTCGGCACCTGGACATCGCCCAGTTGCGCGCGGAAGAACGCCTCGTGGCCGGCCTGGTCCTCGCCCAGGCACACCTGGGCAACATAGTTGCGGTACGGCACCGCCGCCGGCAACGTGTCGCCACGGCCCTCCAGCAGCACCTGCAGCTCCTCGCCAATCACCGCCATGGCGGCGTGGTCGAGGGTCAGGTGGTGGAACTGCAGCAACGCCACCCATTCGCCGTGGCGCCGGTCCTCGGCGAACAACAGCCGCAGCAGCGGTGCCTGGGTCAGGTCCAGGCGTTGCTGGCGGGCATCGAAGCGCGCCTGTAGCGCCTCGAGCACCGCCGTTTCGCCGAGCCCGGTGACTTCGCGCACCTCCAGCCGTGCCTGGCGCCAGACCACCTGCACCGGTTCGGCCAGGCCTTCCCAGACCACCGAGGTGCGCAGGATATCGTGGCGGTCGATCACCTGCTGCAGCGCCGCGACCCAGGCCTGCAAGCGCGCCGGGCTGTCGAACGCCAGCCGCGATTGCAGCAGGTAGGGGTCGCCCTGCTCGGCACTGAGATGGTGATAGAGGATGCCTTGT
>NZ_SOZA01000084.1 GCF_004519305.1 Pseudomonas sp. RIT623
ACGGCTGGCGGGTTCAAACCTTCGAGCAGTTGCAGTCGCTCTTGGGCATCGAGGATCGGCAGCGCATCAACGCGAACCGCGCCCTCTTGCTCCAAGGCCTGGGTCAACTGGGTCACGGCCGCCGCCATCCAGTTCGCCACACGCACGGCGCCAATCCCCTGCTGGGCCAGCACGCTCAGGCTGAAGCCCTCGCCCAGGTCGTCCACGCTCAGGGTCAGCGGGTAGTTGCTGCGCTCCTCGCCGCCCAACTGGTGCATGCCCTGGAAGCTGTCGGTGGCGTCGGTGGCGATTCCGGCCGGGCTGTGCCGGTAGTTGAGCAAAGCGCTGAACAACGGTGTCGAAGCCGGCACGCCGCTGCAACGCTGGGCCAAGGCCAGGGAGGCATGCTCATGGCCGAGCAACGCCGAGAGCCGTTGGTGCGTGACACGCAGCGCCTGCTTGGCGCTGGCGCGGGTATCGATGCGCAGCGGCAAGGTATTGATGAACACGCCCAGCGCGCGGTCGGCACCCTCGCCGCCTTGCAGGCGGCCCATCAAGACAGTGCCGAACACCACGTCCTGGCGCCCGGCCAGCACGCCCACCACCCGTGCCCAGGCCAGGTGCATCAGGCTGGCGGCGCTGACGCCAAGCTGGCGCGCCTGCAGGCGAACCCGCCGCGCCAGGTCCAGGTCGAGCGCCTGGCGGACTTCCTCGATATCGCGGCCATCGCCCTGCACATCGGCCAGGCCCATGGGCAAGGTCGGTTCCTCGATATCGCCAAGCATCTCGCGGAAGAACGCCTCGTGGCCGGCCTGCGCGGCGCCCAGGCGCACCTGGGCGACATAGGTGCGGTACGGCACCGGCGCGGCCAGTTGCGCCCCGCGCCCGGCCAGCAAGGCCTGCATTTCGTGGACGATCACTTCCATGGCCGTGTGGTCCAGGGCCAGGTGATGGAAGTGCAGGATTGCCACCACCCGCTGCTGCGCCGGGTCCAGGGCGTAGGTCAGGCGCAGCAACGGCGCCTGGGTCAGGTCCAGGCGTTGCTGGCGGGCATCGAAATGCCCGTGCAGGCGCTCGATCACCGCGTCCTCGCCCAGCCCGGTGACCTCGGTCACCGCCAGGCGTGCCTGGCGCCAGACCACCTGCACCGGCTCGGCCAGGCCTTCCCAGACCACCGAGGTGCGCAGGATATCGTGGCGGTCGATCACCTGTTGCAAGGCCCCGGCGCAGGCTTGCAGACGGTCCAGGCTGTCGAAGGCCAGGCGGGTCTGCAGCAGGTACGGGTCGCCCTGCTCGGCGCTCAGGTGGTGGTAGAGGATGCCCTCC
>NZ_SOZA01000085.1 GCF_004519305.1 Pseudomonas sp. RIT623
TGGACACGTGTACGGAGACATGGTTGACACTTCCCGGCAGCCCCCTTTGCCAGGATTTTCGCCATGCCTTGGAACGTGAGAAACGCCATGAGCCTGAAAGAAGAATTCGTATCCCTGGCGCGCCAACCGGATGCCAATATTCGAGAGTTATGCCGACGCTTCAGCATCAGTCCTCAAACCGGATACAAGTGGCTGCGCCGTTTTGAACAAGGTGGCTCGGCCGCTCTACAAGAACGATCTCGGAGGCCGGCTAGTAGCCCTCGCTTGACCGAAGCTGCGTTGGAAGCGGAAGTCGTTGCACTTCGACAGGAGCACCCGGCCTGGGGCGGACGCACAATCAGCAGCCTGCTGAGCAAGCGCATTGCCCCCAGCACCGTCACCAACGTATTGCACCGCCATGAACTGATCCAGAGTACTGAGAAGGCACGAGAGGCTCGGCTTAGGTTTGAGCATGATGCGCCCAACGATCTCTGGCAGATGGACTTCAAAGGACACTTCGCCCTACAGCAAGGCCGGTGTCATCCACTGACCATCCTTGACGATCACTCTCGCTTCAATTTGGCCATTCACGCTTGCGATAACGAGCGAGGAGCGACGGTCAAGGAGAAGATGACAGAGGTCTTCCAGCGTTACGGCCTACCGGTCCGAATCAACGTCGATAATGGTGCTCCGTGGGGCTCACCGCGCAATCCTGGAGAGGTTACAGAACTCAGTATCTGGTTGATTCGGCTGGGGATACAGATAAGTTTCAGTCGTCCGTACCATCCTCAAACGAATGGCAAAATTGAGCGTTTCCACCGCTCCTTGAAGGCTGAAGTACTCGATGGGCGGCAGTTCTCTACCTTGGTGCAAGCCCAGACAGCATTTGACCGATGGCGGGAAATTTACAACTTACAACGCCCTCATCAGGCATTGGGGTATCAAGTGCCGATGACCAGATATCACCCCAGTCCGTGGGCCTACCCAAATCAGCTTGAGGATTTTGAGTATGCGCCAGACGATATCCTGGCCAAGGTTTACCACGGTCGCTTTCGCTTCCAGAAACGCTATTTCAGCATCGCAAAAGGCTTAGTCGGGCAGACCATAGCGATACGCCCCGGGCGAGACGGTGGGGGCATGTTCGATGTCTATTTTTGCCACCAACGCCTGCGCACCATCGACGTGAATAAACCTGATTACGGACCATAATGTGTCAACCATGTCTGCGCACATGTGTCAG
>NZ_SOZA01000086.1 GCF_004519305.1 Pseudomonas sp. RIT623
TACAGCTCGCCGGTTACACCGACGGGCACGGGCTGACGCTGCTCATCCAGCACATAGACCCGGGTGTTGGCGGTCGGTTTGCCGATATGCAGCGCCCCGCCCGGCTGAAGCACCCCGGAGGTCGCCACCACGGTGGTCTCGGTCGGGCCGTAGTTGTTGACCAGCTGGAAGCCTGGATCACGTTCGAAGTGGCGCAGGCGGTCACCGCCGACCAGCAAGGTACGCAAGGTCGGGTGCTGACGCTCGCGGCGCAACGCCTGTTCGGCCACTGGCGTCGGCAGGAAGCTGACGTGCAGCGGTTGTTCCAGCCACCAGTCCAGCAGTTCGTCGACGTGTTCGCCGCCAATGTGCGCGGGCGGCAGGTGCAAGGTTGCGCCGGCGCACAGGGCCGGCCAGGCTTCCCAGGCCATGGCATCGAAGCCGAAGCCCGCGACGCTGGAGGTCTGGCTGCCGGCCCCCAATTCGAAGGCCTGGCAGTGCCAGTGCACCAGGTTGGCCAGGGTGCGGTGCTCGACCATCACCCCCTTGGGCTGGCCGGTGGAGCCGGAGGTGTAGATCACGTAGGCGAGTTGTTGCTCATCCAACCCCTCGACAACCGGGTTGCTGTCCGGCTGATCCAACCAGGCATCACTGTCGATTGCCACGCTGGCTACCTCCCCCACCAACCCGGCAGTAGCGGCCTCGACCAGCACCAAGGTCGGTGCGCTGTCGCTGAGCAGGTAGGCGATACGCTCTGCCGGATAGGCCGGGTCGACCGGCACATAGGCCGCGCCGGCCTTGAGCACCGCCAGCATGGCGATCAAGCGCTGCGGGCCGCGCGCAAGGCACAGGGCCACTCGATCACCGAGCAGCACGCCACGAGCGATCAGGTGATGGGCCAGGCGGTTGGCGCGCTGGTTCAACTCGCCATAGCTCAGGCGCTGCTCGCCCTGCACCAGCGCCAGGGCGTGTGGCGCCTGGGCTTCGACCAACGCCTGGATCACCTGCCCTTGCGCATAGGCC
>NZ_SOZA01000087.1 GCF_004519305.1 Pseudomonas sp. RIT623
CAGGGTTTCGTGTTCAACCTGGACAAGCCGCCGTTCAAGGAACGTCGCGTGCACCAGCAGAGCCTGTTCTCCAACACCCCGCTGGCCGCCCGAGCGCTGCCCGACACCGACGAGCTCAAGGTGCTCGAGCCGCTGCGCGGCAAGGTGCCGGACGAGGTGTTCAGCCAGGTGCTCAGGGCCCCGGTTAGCGATGGTTCAGGCATTGTCCGCGCGCAACAATTGCAGGCCCTTGGCCTGCTCCAGGCTGCGCCATGCAACAACCTCCATATAAGCGACAATTTCCAATCCACTAATGAACGCTAGAAAGTCCGTGAGGTTAAGCCGCACGGAATTTCTAAAAAATGACGTATCAGGTCATAGAGGCCTGAGGACAGCACCATTCATATTGACGTTATTAGCTGCGGCGGCAGGAACATTGCCATAGAGCCAGTTGGCTGACACATGCCAGAAGTTGTTGTTCCCTGTCCATGTATAGACATCGAAAGGCCTAGTATATACACGCCGCAGATCGTTCCAATGGACTGCGGTGAAAAACACGCCACCGCTACTACGCGCCCATGCCAAGTACGCTGCGTTATTGTACGAACGACGATCCAAAATAACTTGCAGCACATTACTCACTTGAACGCCATACGAAACAGACTGACCACTGGCATCTCTTACTGTAATGGTCGCGCTGCCATTTCGCTCACCAACAACCTTACCTTGAGCTGTCACTGAGGCTATGGCCGAATTGTTTGAGCTATAGGTATAGGGCGCACGTCCCCCAGTTGCCACTCGTACCGCCGTGTTGCCGATCGAATCCAACCCCGAACGTGGCCGTCCTGGCATCTTGATCGAAACGCCATTGAGCACCAGGGTACTCCGATCCACGCTCAATAGCGGG
>NZ_SOZA01000088.1 GCF_004519305.1 Pseudomonas sp. RIT623
ACAGTGCCGCTTGCCCGCGTTTCGCAGAATGAGGCCAACCTGGGACGCATGGAGCGTAAAGTCGACGAGCAGTTTTCGCAGTTGAACGGTGGTCGGCTGACGGTCAGCTATCTGGTAGGCCAGGCCGGTGCAGGCCAACAGTCTTCGGCACCCTTGCACCTGCTGGTCGGTGAGCAAACCGATTTGTTACCGCCCCCCATTGTGGTGGGAGTGACCAACAACCTGCTGTTCCCTGGCTCGCCAGTCACGGTAAAGATTCCTGGCCACGCGCTCACGGATGACGCCTCGGTGACCTTGAGCTGGATCGGGCGTAGTGCGGCGGCGACGTTTACAGATACTCAGCTGTCAGATGCCGGCGTAGCAATGAGCTTCACGGTACCTGCAGATAAGGTGGCCGCTGGGCTTCGCCAATCGGTCCAGGTGTTCTACGCCTTGAGGACTAGAAAGGGCGTACAGCTGTCGAGTAGCGTGACATTGATCATTGCCGATGCGGCGACCCCTTGGGACAGGCGAGCACCGGTTTCGCGGGAGGCACAGGGGGCGATCCTTGATCCTGCGCGTGTTCCGCTGACGCCGGGGGCAACCTTCACCGTGAACTTCCAGGGCATGTTGCCCTTGAGCCAGGTGCGGTTGGTGCTGGACAGCCCTTTGCCAGGGCAAGGGTTTACTTCTGAAATCCGGACGATAGACCAGCTTGGTCCTTTGACATTCCAGGTGCCACGCAGTGTGATTCTCGCCAACCTTGGGCGGGACATCATCGTGCGTTATCAACGCAAGCGTTACGGCCAGGATGAGTTTGCGTTTTCCAATCCGTTGGCGCTGAAGGTGAG
>NZ_SOZA01000089.1 GCF_004519305.1 Pseudomonas sp. RIT623
TTCCAGCTGATCCGCTGCAATCAGGAAGCCCACCTGATTACCTACCTCATCCTCGGCGATCGTATGGGTGAAGAAGATCCCTCCCACGCTCAAGGTGATCACGTCCCGTACCCGCATCTGTGGGTAGGCGTCGACTGTGACCGGAACCTGCAAGCCGGGGGTCAGATTCGCTGGCAACTCCAACTGCGCCGCGTGCAACTCCGAATGCCAGGGTTCGTGGGGGCGACGGTCCGGGCCACCGGGCAACGTGTCCTTGTAGAACACCGTGAGTTTCCTGGATTCCTCAGCGTTCTGCGAGCTAGCTCTGGTGACTCTCATATACCACAGGGCAAAGCCTACAACGGCCCGCTCGACGGGTACATGGCTCGCAATATCCGTCCCCTGCGCTGCTTGCTCTTTGGAAACCGACACAGTCAACACGGCCGTTGGCGTGGGTGAACCGACGAGAGACCAGAAGACTTCGATCAGATCCCCTTCTTGCATCCCGGCATACGCCTGCAGCGTGACCGGTAACCCTTTCGAGGGGTTGACATGCACGGCGGCGTGGTTGAGTCCGAAGTGCGCACCGACCACCGGAGCGCGCGCGCCAGTCGGATACGGTGGCAGGATGGCATTGATCTCGATATCCATGATCCCAGAGCCCGACTCCACCGGCTCCAATAATTGATTGAATGCATCCGACGTCTCTAGTAACTGTGCCGGTTTGTGCTCCGACTCGGTCTTTTGGGGCGAGAACATCATGATGGCTTCGCCTTGCGCGGGCTGCTCAGGACTTT
>NZ_SOZA01000009.1 GCF_004519305.1 Pseudomonas sp. RIT623
CCATGTGTCCGGTCTCTACAGATCCTTCAAAAAGGGACCCGCCGCAAGGGCGGAAAGGTGACTATGCGTCGACATCGCCAATGAATGCGCATACAACTCGCAAAACAACCAACAACCTCAACTATCCCGCCGCAAATCCTCAGGAATCGGCAAATCCTTGTTCAACGGATCAGGCGCCTTACCCCTCCCCGCCCGATACTGCCGAATCTGGAACACATAAGCCAACACCTGCGCCACCGCCAGGTAAAGCCCCGCCGGAATCTCCTGCTCAAGCTCGGTGGAATAGTAGATCGCCCGCGCCAGGGCAGGCGACTCGAGAATCTGTACCTTGTGCTCCACCCCGATCTCGCGAATCTTCAAAGCCATGAAATCCGTGCCCTTGGCCAGCAGCAACGGCGCCGAACCACCCTTCTCGGGGTCGTACTGCAAGGCCACCGCATAGTGGGTCGGGTTGGTGATGATCACGTCCGCATCCGGCACCGCCGCCATCATCCGCCGCTGCGACATCTCACGCTGCAACTGCCGGATCCGCTGCTTGACCTCAGGCTTGCCCTCGCTGTCCTTGTATTCGTCCTTCACTTCCTGCTTGGTCATCTTCATTTTCTTGTTCGTCTGGAACAGCTGGTACGGCACGTCGATCGCCGCGATCAGCAACAACCCAGCCGCCATCCACAAGGCACTCCAACCCACCACCTGGACAGCATGGATGATCGCCTGCTCCATGGGCTCGTTGGCGATTGCCAGCAACGCCTCGCGGTCGCTGGCCAGTACCAGCAACGCCACCATCAAGATCATGATGAACTTGGCCACCGCCTTGAGCAGCTCGGTCAGCGCATTCATCGAGAACATCCGCTTGATCCCCGACAGCGGGTTCATGCGACTGAACTTCGGCTGCAGCAGACTCCCGGAGAACAGGAAGCCACCCAAGGCAATGGGCGCGACGAAAGAGATGACGAACAACAGGATCAGGATCGGCTGCACCGACCAGATCGCCATCTTGCCCGAGGCCAGCAGGAACGCCCCCATGCTCCGCTCATCGACGATCACCTCGCGGGTCAGGCTGAAATTCATGCGCATCAACGTCATCAGCGTCTCGGCCAGGTAGCCGCCGAAGGCCAATAGCCCACCCGCCCCCGCCAAGGTCACCGCGACGGTATTGAGCTCCTTGGACCGGGCAACCTCACCTTTCTCGCGCGAGTCGCGCTTGCGCTTCTCGGTGGGTTCCTCTGTCTTGTCCTGACCGCTCTCGCTTTCTGCCATGCTCAGCGTGCCCGTGCCAGTTCACGCAGCCACTGCAGCGCTTCGCTGGCCAGTGCCTGGTAGTGGGAAAGGATATCGGCCAGGCCAACCCAGAAAATGCCCATGCCCAGCACCAGGGTCAGCGGGAAGCCAATGGAGAAGATGTTCAACTGCGGCGCGGCCCGGGTCATCACGCCGAAGGCGATGTTGACCACCAGCAGCGCGGCGATGGCCGGCAGGATCAGCAGCAACGCCGCCCCCAGCACCCAGCTCAGGCGCCCGGCCATTTCCCAGAAGTGACCCACCACCAAGGCATTGCCCACCGGCAAGGTGGTGAAGCTCTCGGTCAACACCTCGAACACCACCAGGTGGCCGTTCATCAGCAAAAACAGCACGCTGACCAACATGGTCATGAACTGGCTGATTACCGTGACGTTGACACCATTGGCCGGGTCGACCATGGAGGCGAACGCCATGCCCATCTGCACGGCGATGATCTGTCCGGCGATGACGAACGCCTGGAACAGCAACTGGAGGGAGAAACCGAACAACGCACCAACGATGACCTGCTCGGCGCACAGCAACATGCCGCGCAGGCTCAGCGGGTCGACTTCAGGCAACGGCGGCAGGCCCGGCACGATCACCACGGTGATCGCCACGGCGGCATACAGGCGCACCCGCGCCGGCAACATCTTGGTGCCGAAGATCGGCATGGTCATCAACACCGCCATCACCCGGAACAACGGCAGGATGAAGGTGGCGACCCAGGTACCGATCTGTGTGTCGGTCAGCTCCAGCATGGCGGCATCAACCGATCAGCTGCGGAATGCTGGTGTACAGGCCGATGAAGTACTCCATGAACTTCTGCACCAGCCAGGGCCCGGCGACGATCAGGGTGATCAGCATCACCAGCAGGCGCGGCAGGAAGCTCAGGGTCTGTTCGTTGATCTGCGTGGCCGCCTGGAACATCGCCACCACCAGGCCGATAAGCAGGCTCGGCACAACCAGCACGGCCACCATCAAGGTAGTCAGCCACAAGGCGTCGCGGAACAGGTCGACGGCGACTTCAGGTGTCATGCGAAGCTCTCCTTGACGGCGTCAGACACCGCCGAAACTGCCGGCCAGGGTACCCATGATCAGCGCCCAGCCATCGACCAGGACGAACAGCATGATCTTGAACGGCAACGAGATGATCAACGGCGACAGCATCATCATACCCATGGCCATCAGCACACTGGCGACCACCATGTCGATGATCAGGAACGGGATGAAGATCATGAAGCCGATCTGGAACGCGGTCTTGAGCTCCGAAGTGACGAACGCTGGCACCAGGATGGTCAGCGGCACCTGCTCGGGTCCGGCGATGTCGGTGCGCTTGGACAGGCGCATGAACATGTCCAGGTCGCTTTGCCGGGTCTGCGTCAGCATGAACTCCTTCAGCGGCCCCTGAGCTTTGTCGATGGCCTGCTGGGCGGTCATCTGCTCAGCCAGGTATGGCTGCAGCGCGTCCTTGTTCACCCGCTCGAACACCGGCGCCATGATGAACATGGTCAGGAACAGCGCCATGCCGGTGAGCACCTGGTTCGACGGCGTCTGCTGCAGGCCCAGGGCCTGACGCAGGATGGAGAAGACGATGATGATGCGGGTGAAGCTGGTCATCAGGATGACGAACGCCGGAATGAAGCTCAGCGCCGTCATGATCAGCAAGATCTGCAGGCTGACCGAATATTCCTGCTGCCCGTCCGCGCCATTGGACAAGGTGATGGCCGGAATCGACAGCGGGTCGGCGGCCAGGGCCAATGGCGCAGCCAGCAGCAGCGCCAGGGTCAACAACATGCGCAGTGCGCCGCTCATCACTTCTTGTCCTTCTGGTCCTTGCCCATCAGCTCGAGCAGCCGCTGGGCGAATTCCGGCGCGGCCTGGCGGGCGCCGGCGGGCACGTCGACAGGCTCGGCCAGCACATGCAAGGCCTCGATACTACCTGGGGTGTGGCCGATGAGGATCTGCTCCTTGCCCACCTGCACCAGCAGCAAGCGATCACGCGGGCCAATGGCGCGGCTGCCGACGATCTCGATCACCTGGGCGCCACGCTGCACCGAGCTTTGCATGCGTCGCAGCAGCCAGGCCAGGAAGAAGATCAGGCCGACCACCAGCAACAGGCCGAAGACCATCTGCGCCAGTTGCCCGCCCAGCCCGCCAGGCGCGGGCGCCGCGGTCGGCACGGCAGCGACTTCGGCGGCGATCACCACCTCGCTGGACAGCAGCGTAACCAGGGCCGTGAAGGCCCGCACCATGCCCTTCACTCAGCGCAGCTTCTTGATACGTTCGCTGGGGCTGATCACGTCGGTCAGGCGAATGCCGAACTTCTCGTTGACCACCACCACTTCGCCGTGGGCGATCAAGGTTCCGTTGACCAGCACGTCCAGCGGCTCGCCGGCCAGGCGATCGAGCTCGATCACCGACCCCTGGTTGAGCTGCAGCAGGTTGCGGATGCTGATCTCGGTGCTGCCCACTTCCATGGAGATGCTCACCGGGATGTCCAGGATCACGTCCAGGTTCGGGCCTTCGAGGCTGACGTTCTCGTTGGGCTTGGGCGAGCTGGCGAACTCTTCCATCGGCAGGCGGCCGGTACCCGAGGCGTCGGCAGCCAGCAGCGCGTCGATGTCGGACTGACCGGCATCACCGGTCTCTTCCAGGGCCGCGGCCCACTCATCGGCCAGGGCCTGTTCCTCGGGAGAAGTGATCTCGTTTTCGTTAGCCATGATTTCCTCGACAGGCATTCAATACGTTAGAGCGACCGGCACGCCGTCAGCGGCGTTCGATCGGGTCGATGATCTGCAGCGACAAGGTGCCCTTGTGCGAACCCAGCCGCGCCTTGAACGACGGCACGCCATTGGCGCGCAGCACCAGGTGCTCGGGGAGCTCCACCGGGATCACGTCGCCCGGCTGCATGTGCAGGATGTCACGCAGCTTGAGCTGGCGCCGGGCAACCGTGGCCGAGACCGGCACGTTGACGTCCAGCACGTCCTCGCGCAGGGCCTTGACCCAACGCTCGTCCTGGTCGTCCAGGTCGGACTGGAAGCCCGCATCGAGCATTTCACGCACCGGTTCGATCATCGAGTAGGGCATGGTCACGTGCAGGTCGCCGCCGCCGCCGTCCAGCTCGATATGGAAGGTCGAAACCACCACCGCCTCGCTGGGCCCGACGATGTTGGCCATGGCCGGGTTGACCTCGGAGTTGATGTACTCGAAGTTGACCGGCATGATCGCCTGCCAGGCTTCCTTGAGGTCGACGAAGC
Source organism: Pseudomonas sp. RIT623 (assembly GCF_004519305.1). Taxonomy (GTDB): domain Bacteria; phylum Pseudomonadota; class Gammaproteobacteria; order Pseudomonadales; family Pseudomonadaceae; genus Aquipseudomonas. Next base: position 4,539 of record NZ_SOZA01000009.1, read on the forward strand.
ACTGGTCCAGGACCATGCGCACCACGCGCAGCTCGGTCGGGGTGAACTCACGGCCCTCGATCTTGGCATGACGCCCGTCGCCACCGAAGAAGTTATCCACCAGCTTGAACACCAGCTTGGCATCGAGGATGAACAGCGACGTGCCGCGCAGCGGCTTGATCTTGACCAGGTTCAGGCTGGTCGGCACATACAGCGAATGCACGTACTCGCCGAACTTCATCACCTGCACGCCGCCCACCGCCACGTCGGCGGAGCGCCGCAGCAGGTTGAACATGCTGATGCGCGTATAACGGGCGAACCGCTCGTTGATCATTTCCAGGGTCGGCATGCGCCCCCGGACGATACGATCCTGACTGGTCAGGTCGTAGCTCTTGATGCTGCCGGGTTCGGCGGCACTTTCGGTTTGTACCAGCCCATCGTCCACCCCATGCAACAGGGCGTCGATCTCATCCTGGGACAGCAGGTCCTGCACGGCCATCTATGTGCTCCTACTGCAATACGAAATTGGTGAACAGCAGTTGGTCGACGACCGGCCTGCCGACTTCTTTCTGTGCCACTTCCTGCACCACCGCGGTGGCTTTCTGACGCAGCATCTCTTGGCCGACCGGGCTGCTGGCGAGAGTATCGAAGCCCTGGCCGGAGAACATCATCACCAGGTTGTTGCGGATCACCGGCATGTGCACTTTCAGCGCGTCGAGGTCAGCCTGGCTGCGCCCCTGCATGGTGATGCTCACCTGCATGTAGCGCTGACGGCCATTCTGGTTGAAGTTGACCACGAAGGCCGGTGCCAGGGGCTCGTAGATCGCCGCCGCCTTGACGTTGCTCTGGGCCGCATCTGCCGCGGGCGCCGACTCGCTCTTATGCATGAAGAACCAGGTTGCGCCCACCGACAGACCGACCGCCAGGAGCAGGGCCAGCACCAGCAGCAGGATCAGCTTGAGTTTGCCTTTAGTGGCGGGGTCTTTCACTGCGTCGCTCTTCGCCATGCCAATAATCCGTCGTCCATCGCGGTTTCAAAGAAGGATGACGTGGCTTGAGCAAGTGTTATGCCAGATTTGTCAGAAGCTTACTGCGCGCCCCTGCAGGAGCGGCCTGGTGTCGCGCAAGGCCGCTCCTGCAGGGGCGTGGGCACAAAGACGTGGAACATCAGGCGTAGTAGTCGACCGCGCTGTCGCCTACCACCATCTGTTGCTCTACCGGGCCCGCAGCACCGGCCACTTCGCCGCCCTCGGCACCCGCCTCGGCACGCCGCGCGGCGACGCCCGACAGGTTGCTCGAACCACCCTGCTGCGCCTGCTGTTGCTGCTGGCCGCGAGACTGGTCGGCGACGCTGACATCCGGCTGGGCCAGGCCCTGCTGGGTGAATAACTCGCGCAGACGATGCACCTGGCTGTCGAGCGCATCACGCACACCGGCGTGACCGCTGACGAAGTGAATCTGCGTCGACTGGTCCGCCGCGACATTGACGCGAATGTCCAGGCGCCCCAGCTCAGCAGGCTCAAGCTGGATGTCCGCCGACTTGAGATTCTGGCTGGACAGGTACATCACCCGGTTGACCAGACCCTCGGTCCAGGCCCCCTGGTTCATCGCCAACGGCTGCTGCAGCGGGCTCGGGTTGACCGGTGCGGCGTTGGCGACCTTGGCGGTCACCGCCTGGCTGAGGTTGGCCAGGCGATTGGCGAAGTCATCGACCCGCGTATCGCTGCTGGCTCCCTTGATATCCTTGAGACCGTCGTCGAGCAGGCCGGCGAACGCCTTGTCGCCGTGCTCGGCATGCCCCGCCTCTGCTTCGCCCTTGCCAGCGAGATTCGCCAAGGTATTGACGGCAACGTTGGTCGGGTCGGCGGGTTGCTGACTAGGCTCACTACGCGGGCTTACCGCATGGGCCGAGGTCGTGCCCTTGGCCTGGGCGTCCTGTTCGAGCGCCAGGCGCAGGGTCGGCATGTCGGCCAGCGGGTCGGCATCAGGGTCGAACGCGGTCTTCGCCGCCTCATCCACCGCACCGAGCGCTACCGGCGCAGGTGCCGGCTGCAGCGGTAGCTGCACCGCCGCCTGCAATACCGGCGCCACCGCCTCGGCCTGGGCCTGGAGCAACTGCGCCCCCGGTTGGGCATCGGTTACCTGCCCGGCCACCAGGCTGGCGTCGAGCGGCGCGGTTGCTTCGCCGTCGTCGCTGTCGCTGGCGGGTAGCGGCTTGATAGTGGATGGCAAGCGCTTGCCGTCATCGGCAACCGTCGGCGCACTGCTGCCGCCCGGCTTGCCGTCGGCGGCAGGCTCCGCCGCGTCACGTTTCTTGCCTGGCGCGGCCTTGTCGTCACGCCCCGGCACACTGTCACGCCCCTGATTGGCCATGACCTTGTCGAAGCCGGCCCCCTGCTCGGGCGCCGCCTGCTGCGGCTTGTCCGCAGCGCCGACAGCCGGGCGAGGGGCCTTGCTCAGCAGGCCGGCTTGCAACAATGGATTGGGTGCGACAGGCATTGAAAGGTCTCCGCGCCAGAAACTGAAAAATCACATCTGGAGGAGGGAAAGCAAGACTCGCGCCAAGTTTTCGCTATTGCGCGGAAATTCGTTGTCGCTCGTCACGATAGAAGCGCTGCACCTCAAGGTATTCCTTATCGATGCGATTGATCAGGTCCTCGATGCCGTACAGTGGCTGCTGGCGCACACGCTCTTCAAGCTGCTGGCACAGAGCAGCCAACCCCATGGCACCCATATTGCTGCTGCTACCTTTGAAACTGTGTGCCGCCATCCCGAGCTCACTCGCATCCTTGGCCTCATGCAACTGGCTCAGACGCCGCTCGGAATCCTCCAGAAAGGTTTCCAGCAACTGCGGGTAGCCATCTTCCATGACCTCCTGAAGGTCACTCAGCACCTTGTGATCGATATTCACGTCCACTTGCTCACTCCCTGATCAAGCCTGATTACACCGGAGCCCGCACCCATTCACCATTCAAATTCCACCTGCGCCACCCGCCCACCCTCCAACCAGCGGGCCTGGCTCCCCAGGCGTCGCACCAGGCTCAGCCCTCGACCGCTGAAACCGCGGTCAGCCGGACTATCGGCCAGCACCTGCGCCACATCGAATCCGCTGCCACTGTCCCGGACTTCAATCATCAGACGCCCTCCGCCCCCCTGCGGTTCCACCCGCAAGTCAATGCTGACGAAGCCTGCGAGCGGCCCCGCCAAGCGCTCGGCGCGCTGGCGATAGTACTCCGCGAACCCCTGCGCGTCTCGCTTGAGCCGTGAATTCAGCCCTAGCACACCGTGCTCGAGGGCATTGGAGTACAACTCGCTGAGCACATTGTGCAATCGGCCGCTGCTGGGCCGCAGGCCATGGATCTCCTGCAGCAGTTGCACCAGGTAAGGCACGGGGTTGAAACGCCGCAAACTCTCGCCACGCAACTCGAAACGCAGCGACCAGTCCAGCGGGCTGGAACGCCCGCTGTCGGAGTAGACCACCGCCGGCGCGACCACCTGCCCAGGCCCGAGCATGCGAATATCGCACAGGCTGATGTCATCGCGCGCCTGGCCGCCGAAACACGCCAACGCCTGCATGACCTCGTCGAACAGGCAGGCCGGCTCGCGATTGCTCGCCAACACCTCACGCAAGCGCTGGACGCCGAACAGCCGCTCCCGGGCATCCGCGCTATCGACCACGCCATCGGACAACAGGAACAACCGCTCGCCAGCCGCCAGCGGCATGACCTCGGTGCTGTCGTCGAACTGCTCGGCACTCAGGATGCCCAGCGGCAGATGCCGCGAAGGCAGCACCGCCAGCACCTCACCCGCGGCGGACAAGCGGTAGCCATCGGGCATGCCGCCATTCCAAACCTCGACCGTGGCGCGCTGGAAACTCAAGTTGAGCAACAGCGCGCAACAGAACATGTCCACGGGCAGGATGCGCTTGAGCTTGGCATTCATCTCGCGCAATGTCTCGACCAGGCCGTAGCCCTTGGCGGTCATGCCGTAGAACACCTCGGCCAGCGGCATGGCGCCCACCGCGGCAGGCAGGCCGTGGCCGGTGAAGTCGCCGAGCAGCACATGCATGTCGCCAGACGGCGTGAACGCAGCCAGCAGCAGGTCGCCATTGAACAGCGCATAAGGCGATTGCAGGTAGCGGATGTTCGAGGCATTCAGGCAACCGGCATGGGCGACCTTGTCGAACACCGCCTTGGCCACCCGCTGCTCGTTGAGCAGGTGATGGTGGTGCCGGGTAATCTGGTCGCGCTGCTCGAGCACCGTGGCCTGCAGCCGGCGCAAGCGGTCCATGGCGCGGATCTTGGCGCCGAGGATCACCGCGCTGTAGGGCTTGGCCATGAAGTCATCGCCCCCGGCCTCGAGACAACGCACCAGCGCCTGCTCCTCGTTGAGCGAGGTGAGAAAGATGATCGGCACCAGCGCCTCGCCGGCCAACGCCTTGATCCGCCGCGCCGCCTCGAAACCGTCCATCACCGGCATCAGGGCGTCCAACAACACCAGTTGCGGACGCCGCTCGGCAAACAGCGCAACCGCCTGCTCGCCGTTTTCCGCGGTGAGCACCTCATGGCCTTGACGGCGGACGATCTGCGCAAGCAACAGGCGATCAGCGGCACCGTCCTCGGCCACCAGCACGGTCAACGCCTGTTCGGCAGGCATGATGACACTCAACTGATGTCGAACAGTTTTTCGAAATTGGAAATGGCCAGGATCTTGCGCACATCCGGGCTGGCGTGGACCACGCGGATATCCGGCTCCTCGCCGCCGACATGGTCGCGCAGCAGCAACAACATCCCCAGCGCCGAGCTGTCGAGATAGGTCGCTTCCTTGAGGTCGACCACCACCGAGTCCGGGCGCGGGCGCTGGCGCTCGTAGGCGTCCCGGAACTCCTGATGCTTGCCGAAATCGAAACGACCCTTGACCTTGATCGTCAGTTTTTTCCCGTCCTGTGAGAAATCAGTTTCGACTGCCATACGAGCGATTCCTTCGATAATGGCGAATGCAACTCCTGAAGGTTTAGCAGCCAGCCAAGCACCCCGCAAGCCGTAGCAGCCAGCCTTGCTGGCGAACCGGGCAACACCGTGCCTGGCACCGGCTGCGCCGGTGTTCGCGGCTAAGTCCGCTCCCACAGGGATCGCGCCAGATCGAGAAATATCAGCAAGGCAGTTGCGCCGACAAAGGGCGCCGCTAGATATGCCCTTGGCGCGGCAAGCGCTGGGACAGTTCGTCGAGCAGTTTCTGCTCACGCTTGTCCTCGGCCCGGCGCGCCTCGTCCATATACCGCTGCACCAGCTTGCGCAACCCTTCGACCCGGGCATAGGTCTGCTGCCAGGTATTGCGCGCGTTATTGAGGTTGGTCTGATGCCAGGCCATGCTTTGACGCTGCTGGGTCATCGCTGTTTCCAGCTGCCCGAGGAAGCGCTGGTAGTTGACCAGCCAGTTACCGTCGACCCCTTGCGAGCCTCGGTTGATCCACTGCTGCTGGTAGGCCTCGCGAAAACTCTCGAGCTCGGCCAGCTTGGCCTGGGCATCACCGAGCAACTTCTGGAAATGCCCCAGGCGCTGGGCAGCCTTGCGCTCAGCCTCCTCGGCCATCTCCACCACCGGCGCCAGGCGCGCGGCTCGGCTGGGCTGGGCCATGGCCTATCAGCCCGCCGGCGGCGCGAACACCGCGGCCAGTTCTTCACGGCTCTGCGCCATGCCGACGTTTTCATCCAGGCGCTGACGCAGGAAGTCCACCAGCTTGGGCTGCAGGGCGATGGCCAGGTCGGTTTCCGGATCGCCACCCGCCACATAGGCACCGACGCTGATCAGGTCGCGGCTCTGCGACAGGCGCGACCACAACTGCTTGAACTTCTGCGCCTGGCGCAGATGGTCCGGATCGACCACCTGGGGCATGACCCGGCTGATCGAGGCCTCGATGTCGATGGCGGGGTAATGCCCTTCCTCGGCCAAGCGCCGAGACAGCACGAAGTGACCGTCGAGCACACCCCGCGCCGAGTCGGCGATCGGGTCCTGCTGATCGTCGCCTTCGGACAGCACCGTGTAGAAGGCCGTGATCGAACCGCCCCCCGGCTCGCCGTTGCCGGCACGCTCCACCAGCTTGGGCAGCTTGGCGAACACCGAAGGCGGGTAACCACGGGTGGCCGGCGGCTCGCCGATGGCCAGGGCAATCTCGCGCTGGGCCTGGGCGAAACGGGTCAGCGAATCCATCAGCAACAGGACATTTTTGCCCTTGTCGCGGAAATACTCGGCAATTCGCGTACAGTACATGGCCGCGCGCAACCGCATCAGCGGCGCGTCGTCCGCGGGCGAAGCCACCACCACCGAACGCTTGAGCCCCTCCTCGCCAAGGATGTGCTCGATGAACTCCTTGACCTCGCGGCCCCGTTCACCGATCAGCCCAACCACGATGATCTCAGCCTCGGTAAAGCGGGTCATCATGCCCAGCAGCACCGATTTACCGACACCGGTACCGGCGAACAGGCCCAGGCGCTGGCCACGGCCAACGGTGAGCAGGCCGTTGATGCTGCGGATGCCCACGTCCAGCGGCTGGCTGATCGGGTCGCGATTGAGCGGGTTGATGATTGGCCCATCCATCGGCACCCAATCCTCGGCCTTCATGCCGCCCTTGCCGTCCAGCGCGCGCCCGGCGCCATCGAGCACCCGGCCAAGCATGCTCATGCCCATGGGCAGGCGACCGCTGTCGTCCAGCGGCACCACTCGCGCACCCGGCGCCAGGCCGACGATACTGCCGACCGGCATGAGGAACACCTTGCTACCGGCAAAGCCCATAACCTCGGCCTCGACCTGCACCGGATGGTAGCTGTCGTCGTTGATCACCAGGCAGCGGCTACCCACCGCCGCGCGCAAGCCTTCGGCCTCGAGGGTAAGGCCGACCATGCGCAGCAGGCGACCTTCGACGATCGGCTGCTCGGGCAGCTTCACCGCGTCGGCGTAGCCGTCCAGGCGCTTGCCGAAACTGGTGCGATCAAGGCGCATCGGCTTGATCCTGGGCGGCGTGAAGTTCGACCGAGATGTCCGGCGCCGCCGGGTGCAGCGCCTGGTCATGGGATTGGTCGAACAATTGCGCGATGGCCTTGTCGATCCGCGTTTCCATGGTCGCGTCAATGCGGCTATGGGCGGTTTCGATGCGACAGCCACCTGGCAGCAGCGCCTCGTCCTCGAGCAGCTTCCAGTTTTCCTCGTGACGCTCGCGCAGGGCCTTGGCCAGCTCGAAGTCCTGGGGGTTGAGGTGGATGCGGATATTGTCGGCACCCATCGGCAGCAGTTTCAGCGCTTCACGCAGGACATGGGTGATCTGGCTGGAGTCGCCGCGCAGCTCGCGGCCGATGACCTGGCGAGTCATGCCCGCCACCAGTTGCACCAGCGCCTTTTCGATCTGGGTGTCCTGTTCGGCGATCGGCTCGAGCAAGTGGCCCATGACCTGCTCGAGGCTGGCCAATTGGGCCGCCAAGGCCACTTCGGCCTCCTGGCGAACCTTCAGCTGGGTGCTGTGGAAGCCCTCCCGCTCACCGGTGGCGAAGCCTTCGTTGTAGGCCTCCTGGCGGATGGCCTCGAGCTCCTCGAGGGTCAGTGGCTGGACTTCATCCAGCGGCACCTCTTCGACTTCGTCCTCGATGACTTCCGGCTCGGGCTCAGGCTCAGGTTCTGGCTGCGGATCGAAGCTGGGCAACGCCCACACGTCGACGCCCTCGAGGTCGCGGGCGCGGATCAGGTCGCTAGGATGTTCGGTGGTGGACATGTTTTCAGGTACTCAAAAGCCATCTGCAAGCAACGCGCCCCCTGTAGGAGCGGCCTTGTGTCGCGAAAGGGCTGCAAAGCAGCCCCGGCAATTTTGCGCTGGCATCAAGATCGCGGGGCTGCTGCGCAGCCCTTTCGCGACACAAGGCCGCTCCCACAGCGTCACCAGTCGCAGGCTCAGATCATTTCCTCGGCGCCCTTGCCGCCAAGCACGATCTCGCCGGCCTCGGCCATGCGGCGGGCGATGGTGAGGATTTCCTTCTGCGCCGTTTCCACGTCGCTGACCCGCACCGGCCCCTTGGCCTCCAGGTCGTCGCGCAGCAGCTCGGACGCACGCTTGGACATGTTCTTGAAGATCTTGTCCTTGACCCGCTCGTCGGCCCCCTTGAGCGACACCACCAGCACGTCCGAGGACACCTCGCGCAACAGCGCCTGGATACCACGGTCGTCGACATCGGCCAGGTTGTTGAAGACGAACATCAGGTCTTCGATCTGCTCCGACAGGTCGCTGTCGATCTCGCGGATCGCGTCCATCAGCGCACCTTCCACGGAGCTATCGAGGAAGTTCATGATGTCCGCGGCGCGCTTGATACCACCCAAGGTGGTACGCGCGGCGTTGGAGTTGCCCGAGAACTGCTTCTCGAGGATCTGGTTCAGTTCCTTGAGCGCCGCCGGCTGCACGGTGTTGAGCGACGACACGCGCAAGACGATGTCCAGGCGCACCTTGTGGTCGAAATTACTCAGCACCTCGCCGGCCTGGTCGGGGTCGAGATAGGCGACCACGATGGCCTGGATCTGCGGGTGCTCGTAGCGGATGACGTCGGCCACGGCGCGCGGCTCCATCCACTTGAGGCTGTCCAGGCCGCTGGTGTTGCCACCGAGCAGGATACGGTCGATCAGGCCGTTGGCCTTGTCCTCGCCCAACGCCTGGTTGAGCATCTTGCGGATGTAGCCGTCGGAGCCGACGCCCAGGCTGGTCTGGTCGCCGACGATCTCGACGAACTCGCTCATCACCTGTTCGACCTGCTCGCGATGGACGTTGCCCATCTGCGCCATGGCCACACCGACCCGCTGCACTTCCTTGGGCCCCATGTGGCGCAGCACCTGCGCGGCATCGGTCTCGCCGAGCGAGAGCAGGAGGATGGCCGCCTTGTCGACGCGGCTCAGCTTGGCGGTAATGGCTCGATTGTCACTCATCGGCGTTGATCCACTCTTTCACGACCTGGGCCACGCGGCCCGGGTCTTCGGCCACCAGGCCCTTGATTGCGTTGAGCTGTGCCTCGTAACCCTCGCTCGGGCTTGGCAACAGAATGCTTGTCGGGCCACCCAGGCTGACGCGGTCGTTGGCCAGTTCGCCATCCAGACCGATCATGCCGCCCAGCTCCATGTCGCTATCCGTGGCCGCCTGCTTGCCGCCACCTGTGATGTTGTTGAGCACCGGACGCAGCACGCCGAACACCAGTACCAGGATGAACAGCACGCCCAGCACCTGCTTGACGATGTCCCAGAACCACGGCTGCGAGTAGAACGGAATGTCGCCCAGCTCGTCGCCACGGTCGGCGGCGAACGGCACGTTGATCACGGTCACGCTGTCGCCGCGGCTGGCATCGAAGCCCACCGCGTCCTGCACCAGGCGGGTGAAGCGCGCCAGGTCCTCGGCACCCCATGGGGTGCGGGTGGCTTCGCCGCTGGCGGCGTCCAGCTTGACCTGGTCGTCCACCACCACTGCCACCGACAGGCGGGTCAGGCGACCCTGCTGCTGGCGAGTGTGGCTGATGGAGCGGTCCAGCTCGAAGTTCTTGGTGCTTTGCTGGCGCTTGTCGCTCGGGTACGGAGCCAGCATTGGCTGGCCGGTGGCCGGGTCCATGATCTGCTGGCCGTTGGCATCCACCAGCGGCTGACCAGGCTGGATGGCGCCGGCCGGGGTGGCGCTGGCCTTGGCATTTTCGGGCGCGGAGGCGCCGGCCGGCGGCTGGTTGCTCAGCGCGCCCGGCACACCCTGCGGACCCTGGCTGCTGGCACGCTGTTCGTTGACCGACTGCTCGCTGCGCAGGGCCGGTTGGTCCGGGTTGAACTGCTCGGAGGTGGACTCGACGGCGCTGAAGTCGACATCGGCCGACACCTCGGCCTTATAGCGGTCGTTGCCCAGCACCGGTTGCAGGATGTTGTGCACGCGCTGGGTGAGCAGGCCTTCCATGCGGCGGCTATAGTCGAACTGCTTGCCGGCCATGGTCAGGGCGGTGTCCTGCAACTGGTCGGAGAGCAGATTGCCTTTCTGGTCGACCACGGTCACCTGGGACTTGTCCAGTTCCGGCACGCTGGTCGCCACCAGGTTGACGATGGCCATCACCTGGCCAGCCTCCAGGGCGCGACCCGGATACAGTTCGACCAGCACCGAGGCGCTGGGCTTGCGTTCGTCACGGACGAACACCGAGCTTTTCGGAATCGCCAGGTGCACGCGGGCGGCCTTGACATTGTTCAGGCTCGAAACGGTGCGTGCCAGCTCGCCTTCCAGGCCACGGCGGTAGCGGGTGGCTTCCATGAACTGGCTGGTACCCAGTCCCTGGTCCTTGTCGAGCAGCTCGAAGCCGACGTTGCCGTCGCTGGGGGCCACGCCGGCGGCGGCGAGTTTCAGGCGCGCACGGGAGAGGTCGTCGGCCTTGACCAGCAGCGCGCCGGAGTTGGGCTCCACGCGGTAGGGAATGTCGGCCGAGGCCAGGGTATCGATCACCTGCTTGGTGTCCATGCCCGCCAGGCTGCCGTACAGCGGCCGGTAGTCCGGCTGCTGCGACCAGAGCACCACGGCAAAGCCGATGGCCACGCTCGCGGCCAGGCCGACCAGCAGGCCAACCTGACGCAGCATGGGCATCTGCGAGATGTTTTCCAGGAACGCCATGCCGAACAGCGGCGGCTTGGCGACTGGCGGGCCACTTTTGGCGGGGGCGTTATCGACGACTGCTTCGGCCATGACTCACTCTCGCCCTTATACCGGCATCTGCATGATGTCCTGGTACGCCTGTACCAGCTTGTTGCGCACCTGGGTCAGGGCCTGGAACGACACGGAGGCTTTCTGCGAGGCAATCATCACATCGGTCAGGTCGACACCGCTCTTGCCGATCTCGAAGGCATTGGCCAGTTGGGTGGACGCCTGCTGCGTCTCATGCACCTTGCCAATGGCCTGGCCGAGCATGTCGGCAAAACTGCTCTGCCCTGGCGCCAACTCGGGCGCGGCAGCCACCTTGGGCAGGGACATGGCATCGGCCTGCATGGCACGCATGTCCAACATCAGACGATTGAATTCAACACCTTGGGTCATGGACTTCTCTCTCCGGCGGCCGCATTTTTTTGACACTCATGCAGCGAATGAGCTGGAACTAGCAAGAGGAGTGCCAGCCAGCCCAGGGACTATTCAAAACAGTGGCTCAACCGAACAGGCTGGCCTCGACATCGAAGCCGGCGTCACGCATCTGCGCCAGCTTGTAGCGCAGCGTGCGCGGGCTGATCCCCAGGCGCTCAGCGGCTTCCTTGCGACGCCCGCGCTCGGCGCGCAGGGTGTCGATGATCATCTGGAACTCGTGGCGGCGCATGTCGCCTTCCAAGCCGCCTATCTCTGCCCCCGCCCCGCCAGCCGTATCGACGCATAATGGCTCAATAGTGGCCATTTTCGCCGACGACAATGGAATGGCGCCGGCCAGACAGAAATCCGCCGCCTCGATGACGCCACCCTGCTGCAGGATCAGCGCCCGCTGCAGGGCGTTGTCCAGTTCACGCACGTTGCCCGGCCAGGAGTAGGCTTGCAGGCAGGCACGCGCGTGCGCAGACAGCGTTACCCGGGCATGGCGCATCTTCGCCACATGCCGTGCCAGCAGGCGCTCGGCCAGCGGCAGGATATCGGCAGGCCGCTCGCGCAATGCCCGCCAGGCCATGGGGAACACCGACAGGCGATAGTAGAGGTCTTCGCGGAAACGCCCCGCCGCGACCTCGCCAGCCAAGTCGCGGTTGGTGGTGGCCAGCACCCGGATATCCAGCGCGATCGGCTTGCGCCCGCCGACCCGTTCGACCTCGCGCTCCTGTAACACACGCAGCAACTTGGCCTGCAAGCCCAGCGGCATTTCGGAAATCTCGTCCAGCAGCAAGGTGCCGCCATCGGCCTGCTCGAACTTACCCGCCTGGGCGGCAATGGCCCCGGTGAACGCGCCCTTCTCGTGGCCGAACAACGTGGCCTCGAGCATGTTGTCGGGAATCGCCGCGCAGTTGATCGCGACGAAGGCCTGCCCGGCCCGCGGCGACTGCTGGTGGATATAACGGGCGAGCACCTCCTTGCCCGTGCCCGACTCACCGGAAATCAACACCGTGGAATCGCTACGCGCAACACGCACGGCCAATTCCAGCAATTGCCGGCTGGCCGGCTCGCAGGCCACCGGCCCCTCCTCTTCCGCCGCGCCCACGGCATGCCGCGCCACCAGGCTGAGCAGGGCCTTGGGCTCGAATGGCTTGACCAGGTAATCGGCGGCGCCTTGGCGCATGGCGTCGACCGCCCGCTCCACCGCGGCGTGGGCAGTCATCAGCAATACTGGCAGCTGCGGCTGCTGGCGACGCAATTGCGCGAGCAACTGATGACCGTCCATGCCCGGCATGTTCACATCGCTGACCACCAGGCCGAACGCCTCTTCATCCACCACACGCAACGCCTCTTCGGCGCTGCCAACGGCACGGTGGGCGAACCCGCCGATCTCCAGGGTATCGGCCAGGGCCTGACGCAACACGCGATCATCCTCGACCAGCAGCACCTTGATACTCATCACCCCCTCTCCTCACGCGCCTCGAACAGCGGCAGCACCACCGTCACACAGGTACCGCGCCCAACCTTCGAACGCAGGCGCAACTCGCCACGATGGGCGCGGACCACGGCCTGGACCACCGCCAGGCCCAAGCCGGTGCCAGTGGCCTTGGTGGTCAGGAACGGCTCGCCCAGACGCTCCAGCAACTGCGCATCGATGCCGCTGCCGGCATCGCTGACACACAGCTGCAAGCCACCCTCGCGGCGCATCAGGTGCACCTTCAGCCGCGCCGGCTCGACGCTGGCCTGCAAGGCGTTCTCGATCAGGTTGAGCATGGCGCCGACCAAGGTATCGCGATTGCACAACACCTCACCCAGGTGGCTATCGCACTGCCAACGCACCGCATGCCCCTGCACATGGGCTTGCGCCGCCTGCTGCAAGGCCTGGAACAACGCCTTGGGGCTGACCCGGTCGTTGAGCGGCAGCTCGCCGCGGGCGAACACCAGCATGTCGCGCACCTGGTGCTCCAGTTCGTGCAGGCGCTCCTTGAGGTTACCGGCGAAACGCAGGCGGGTTTCCCCGGGCAGGTCCTGCGCAGGGTCCGCCAGGTGGCTGGCATAGAGCATCGCGGCCGACAGCGGCGTGCGGATCTGGTGGGCCAGCGAAGCCACCATGCGCCCCAGCGACGACAGGCGCTGATGGCGCGCCAATTGATCCTGTAGACGACGGGTTTCGGTCAGGTCGTTGAGCAGCACCAACTGCCCGGGCTCGGCATCCAGCGAGCGCGTGGCGATCGACAGGCGCCGACCGTCACGCAGGGAGACCTCATGGCCATCGTCCTCGCGCGGCGCGAAGCTGCGAGCGATCACTTGCCGCCAGAGCTGCCCCAGCAACGGCTCGCCAAGCAACTCGCAAGCGGCTGGATTGGCCTCGCGCACGTAACCGTCGCCATCGATCACGATCACCCCGCCGGGCAACAGGTCGAGCAGGTTTTGCAGACGATTGGCCAGGCGCTCCTTCTCATCCAGCTCGGCCATGCGCTGACCACTGACCACCGCCAACTCACCCTTGAGTTCACTGACCCGGGCCTCGAGCAGGTTGTAGGACTGACTCAGCTGGCTGGAAACCTGGTCGAACAGGGCGAATGCCTGTTCAAGGCCCTGCCGGCTTTCCTGTTCGAGCGGGGTGTGCCCGCGCGGATCGGGGGCTGGGGAACGGTGGGCGGCCTGGGGCATCGTGCTCTCTCGCATGGCTGACCGTCATAAAAACGGTATGTTGCCTGCGGTGTAGCAATAGCCGTGCCGGAGATGGGGATAAAGGAAGGTTGGCGGGCGGGTTGTTGATCAGGCTCAAGGGGCTGGCCATAAGCCTGACCCGACCTGATTTCTGTGTGAGCGGCCCCTGATTACAGCGCTGAGCCGATGCCGCCAGGGCCGCTGCGCGCCCCTTTCGCGACACAAGGCCGCTCCTACAAGGTACGCGCAAACCTGCCCAGCCGGCAGCCCATCACTCGTCGGCCTGTTCCTCGCCGCCTTGGCGGCTCATGCCGTACTTGCGCATCTTCTCCACCAGCGTGGTGCGGCGAATGCGCAGGCGCTCGGCGGCACGGGCGACGATGCCGTTGGCATCGTCCAGCGCCTGCTGGATCAGCCCCTGCTCCAGGCTGCCAAGGTAGTCCTTGAGGTCCAACCCTTCGGGCGGCAGCATGGCATGGTTGGCGAAGTTCGGCGCGTGGCCATTGATCGCCACGCGCTCCTCGAGATCGGAACGCAGGCTGTCGACCAACTGCTCGTCCTCGTCATCCACATAGCGGAACTTCTTCGGCAGTTCCGCCACGCCAATCACCCCGTACGGATGCATGATCGCCATGCGCTCCACCAGGTTGGCCAGCTCGCGCACATTGCCCGGCCAACCGTGACGGCACAGCGACATGATCGAGGCAGAGTTGAAGCGAATCGAACCGCGCTTCTCGTGCTCCATGCGCGAGATCAGCTCGTTCATCAGCAGAGGGATGTCTTCCACCCGCTCACGCAACGGCGCCATCTCGATGGGGAACACGTTCAACCGGTAATACAAGTCTTCGCGGAAGGTACCGTCCTCGATCATGCTCTCGAGGTTCTTGTGGGTCGCGGCGATGATGCGCACGTCGATGCTCTGGGTCTTGTTGCTGCCCACGCGCTCGAAAGTACGCTCCTGCAACACCCGCAGCAGCTTGACCTGCATCGGCAACGGCATGTCGCCGATCTCGTCGAGGAACAGGGTGCCGCCGTTGGCCAGCTCGAAGCGTCCGGCACGGCTGGTGATCGCCCCGGTGAAGGCGCCCTTCTCGTGACCGAACAGCTCGCTCTCGAGCAGTTCCGCCGGGATCGCCCCGCAATTGACCGGCACGAACGGCGCCTCGCGACGCTTGGAGTGGTAGTGCAGGTTGCGCGCTACCACCTCCTTGCCAGTGCCGGACTCACCGAGGATCAACACGCTGGCGTCGGTGTCGGCCACCTGCTGCATCATCTGCCGCACGTGCTGGATGGCACGGCTGGTGCCCACCAGGCTGCGGAACAGATTCGGCTCGCGCTGACGACCGCGCTCGCGGGCCTGGTCGTACATCTCGCGATAGACCTGGGCACGGTGCAGCGAATCGAGCAACTGGCTGTAGCTGGGCGGCATCTCCAGGTTGGAGAGCACACGACGGCGCAGGTCCTCGGGGAACTCTGCGGAAGAAATTTCACCCAAAAGCAGCACCGGAAGGAACTCATCCCAGCCAGCCACTGTCTTAAGGAGCCCCAGCACACTGGCTGGCGCATTTACGGTCCCGATCAGGACACACAGCACTTCACGACTGGAAGACAAACCTTCGACCACCTGCTGCCAGTCCTGGCTGGAGCAAGAAAGGTTTTCTTCGCCGAGAAAATTCAGGACCACCGCCAGATCGCGGCGGCGTTCGCTGTCGTCATCGATCAGGAGAATCTTGGTTTCACGCCACATGCAATAGCAACTTCCCTAGTCATATCGGCGCCCGAAGGCGTGCACGACATCATTCCGACTGAATGGTCAGTGTTCGGACGTCTGAATTTCGAAAACAGCCACTAGTAAAGTCAAAAAGACCGTAACAGTCAAATTTATGGCGCATCTTACTCAGTTCGGTGCATCTTAACTGAATAAATGGTAAACCTTCGAAGCATTCTTTGCTTGCTTGATCTGGGTCATCTCATCGGCGATTGCCTGGCGCTCGCCGATGGTGGCATCGAGCAGGTCGCGGTAGACCTCCAGCAGCCCCTCCAGACGCTCCTTGACCAGCGCTTCGTCGAGGCTTGGCGCACTGAGCATGTCGTCGATGCAGGTGCGGCAACTCTCGTCGAGCGTGCGAATGGCCTCCCAGTCACGGGCAGCCAGGGCATCGCGCAAGGCGTCCTGGGTTTCTTCGAAACGTTGCAGCGCGCTGCTCATGGTTGACTCCTCAGCCGGCCGGCTGTGCATCGGCAATGGCATCCCAACCGCTCTTGACGGTGATCAGCAGTTGCGCGACCTCGTCGATGATCGCCGGGTCGTTGTCGATGTTAGCCTGCATCAGGCGGTTGGTCATGTAGGCGTACAGGCTCGACAACTGCTCGATATAGGCAGGGTCCGCGCTCTTCTGCGCATCGAGGCCGTCGCTCAGGCCAATGATGATATCGATCGCCTTGCCCAGCATCAGGCCTTTCTCGGCGATGTCGCCACGGGCCAGCGCACCTTTGGCCTGGGCCATGCGATCGAGCCCACCCTCCATCAGCATCTGCACCAGGCGATGGGGCGTGGCTTCGGAAATCTGGGCATGGGAATTGACCTTCTGGTACTGACGAAGGGCTCTCATGGGATTCATCTTGCGACCTCGTGACGGGCAAAAACGACTGGTTCGATAGTCTTTGTATCGGGCCGGCGAAGAAAAACTTTACCGACCGCCGAGCTGAAGCCGGGCATCATGCCCGGACTTCAGCCGACGTTCACGGATTATTTATCGTTCTTGGCGTTGTTCAACGCGTTGAGCGTCCCCAGCACGTTCTGCTGCTGCTGACGCAGCTGCGAGACCAGGGTATCCATGTGGTTGTACTTATCCTGCAAGCTGACCCGCAGGGCTTCCATGCGTGTATCGAGGGTGTCCTGCTCGGTCTTGAGCTTGGTCAGGCTTTCAGACAGCGTCTTGGAACGCTCAGCGAGGGTACCGGTGCTGGCCTTGGCATAAGGCTCGGTGACCTTCTGCAGGCGAGCGAGCATGCCGTCCTTGCCATTGAAGATACTGGTCAGGTCAGCGGCATTGGTGGCCGCGGCCTTGTCCCACTTCTTGTCGTCCAGGCTCAGTAACCCACCATCCTGTGACGAGGTGACGCCAAACGCGGCCAGCGACTTCATCGTGCCGTTGCCGGACAGCGCGTTCATCTCTTCACGGATCGACGATACCAAGGCACGCATGGAGGCATCCCCGGTAAGCGCTGCCGGCGTCATGGTACCATCGGCGTTCTTGGTCACCCGGGTTTCCGCATTGACCACTTTCATCAGTGCGTTATAGCTGTCAATAAAGCCCTTCAGGCCCGACTTCAGCGCAGTGGTGCTGGTGGTCAACGACAGCGTGGTCTTGACCAAGGCTTCGCCTTCCTTTTCCTTGGGAGAGACACCCACCAGCTTGATATTCAGACCGCTCACCGCGTCACTGATATCGTTGGTCTTGGACTCCATGGCAATGCCATCAAGCGTGTACTTGGCGTTCTCAGGCTTATCCACAACGGTGTAGCCAGTATCAAGACCGGAATTGCCCGACAGGGTGATATCGGAGCCAACGCCCATCTTGTTGGAGGTGATCACCAGGCGCGAACCCGAGGCATCGGTCAACACGTTGGCGCTCAAGCCGGCGGTCCCGAACTGACTGTTGATCGCCTCGCGCACCTGTTGCAACGTGGCGCCCGGCGGGATGCTGACGTCGTGATCCTTGCCATTCTGGGTGATCGTCAGCTTGGTGGCGGTGGTCCCGGGGTTGACCACGCTGTTCGCGCCATTGGAGTAAACCTTGGTGGACACCTTGGATGCAGACGCCAACTTTTCCACCTGCAGACTGAACGAGCCATTGGCCGCGCCCGCGCCAGCGGTAATGGTGGCAACCTTCTCATCCGAAGACTTCAATGCCAAACCGCCGAAGCTGTTGTCGTTGGTCATGCTGGTCAACGCGCCACGGAAGGCATCCAGGGCCGCCTGGATCTTGCCGATCGAGGACAATGTGGTGGTTGCCTTCAGTGTCTGGGTATTGATCTGTGCCTGCTTCGGCGCCTTTTGCGCGTCCACCAGGGACTTCACAATCGCCTGGGTATCGATGCCCGAACCGATACCGCTGATTGTTGAACCTGCCATCATTGCTCTCCTTGTACGGTGGCTGCCGGATCCTTGGCGGGAAAATCCCTCGAAAGATCGGCAGCAACAAAAATCATGCCAGCCCGTCGAACAGCAGGCTACTGGCTTCACTGAGGCTTTGCGCCAGCTTCAGCGCGGTTTCCGACGGGAGTTGGCGGATCACGTCACCCGATTCGGTGGCGATCACCTTGACCACGACCCGGCCGGTGGAATCATCGATGGAAAAATCCAGCTTGCGCTGGCTCGACTGGACGAAATCACGAATTTCGCCAACCGCCTTTTCCAGATCCTCGCGGGTATGCGGCTTGTCGTCCGCGGCCGCTGCCTCCTGCACCTTGACAGGCGCCAGTGGCTCCTTGACAGCGGTCACCGCCTGGGGTTGCAGCGAAGGATACACCTGGTTGAGCTTGACACTCATGTCCATGTTTCGAACTCCTCATGTCAAAAAGGCGAAAGGGCACGTAAACGCGCCCTTCCACCTCTTACTCAGACGCCTGAATTACTGAAGCAGTTTCAGGACCGAGGAAGGCAGCTGGTTAGCCTGCGACAGGATCGCAGTCGAAGCCTGCTGCAGGGTCTGCTGCTTGGTCAGCTCTGCAGTTTCCGAAGCGAAGTCCACGTCCTGCACGGTGGAGCGGGCAGCGGTGGAGTTCTTCTGGATGTTCTGCAGGTTGTCGACAGTGGTGGCCAGACGGTTCTGGGTAGCACCCAGGCCCGAACGGACGCTGTCGATCGAACCAATGGCCTTGTCGATAACGGCCAGGGCGTTTTGGGCCTTGGTAGCGTCGGTGACGTCGGTGTTGGAGATGGTGGTTTTAGACGAAGTGGCCGCAGTGGTACCAGCAGCAGCAAACAGACTGTCAACACCAGCACCGTTCAGAGCGTAGCCCTTGGCGGAGTCCAGCGACACAGCACCAGTGGCGATGATGTCGGTGGTAGCCAAAGCGGTACCAGCAGCAGCGTAGGCACCTGCGCCATCACGAGTATTGACCTTGATACCAGCCTGAGCACCGGCATCGCTGGCGCTGAACTTGATGTTCTCACCGGTATCGGACTTGATCGACAGGGCGCCGTTCGACTCGTCGTAGTTGACGCTGATACCCAGCTTGGCGGCGTTGGACTTCAGCTGGTCAGCCAGACCGGCAGTATCGGTGGCGCCAACGATCTTGACCGACTGGCCACCGACGTCCAGGGTGAAGTTAGCCGACTTGGTGGCAGCACCAGCGATGGCGGTGGCGTCCACTTCCAGCTTGACTTCGGTGCTGGCGGTAGCGGTCAGGCCACCGATTGCGCCGTTCATGTTGGCAGCGATCTTCTTGGCCGAATCACCAGCAGCGACGGCTACGTCTTTGGTCTGGCCGTTACCGGTAACGGTGATGGTGCCAGCCTTGACGCCAGTGTCGTTAGGGGTGATAGCAACGCTCTTGATCTGCTGGGAACCGATGTTGCTGGCAGCAACGTTTTCCAGAGTCAGGTTGATGGTTTCGTTGGCGTTGGCGCCGACCTGGATGGCCTTGGTGCCGTAGGAACCGTCCAGCAGCTTCTGGCCACCGAAGGTGGTGGTAGCGGAAATACGGTTCAGCTCGGCGGTCAGAGCCTGGTATTCGTCGTTGTTCGACTTACGGTCGTCGGGGCTCAGGGAGCCAGTGGCCGAGGACAGAGCCAGGGTACGCATTTTTTGCAGGATGTCGGTCGAAGCCTGCATCGCGCCTTCGGCGGTCTGGGCGATCGAGATACCGTCGTTGGCGTTCTTGACTGCTTGGCCCAGGCCGTTGATCTGGCTGGTCAGGCGGTTGGCGATCTGCAGGCCGGCAGCGTCGTCTTTGGCGCTGTTGATGCGCAGGCCGGAAGACAGGCGCTGCATCGAAGTGGTCTGGGCGGTGCTGGCCTTGTTCAGGTTAACCTGAGTAGTAACCGAGGCAATGTTGGTGTTTACAGTTAAAGCCATGACGAAATCCTCGTTGGATGGGTACTGCGGCTTCCGGCCCTGGCATCCGCCGGGTATGGCCTAGAGAACCTTCGTAATGGTTATCGTCGTTTGCGGGGGTTGCTTGAGGGCATTTTCAAAAAAAAAATGCCATCACCCCGCCACCCCTACAAAATCAGGGGGTTAAGGTACCGATAGACGATCAACGGGCAAAAAAAAGCGCCTGGCGGGATACGCCAGGCGCTGCTTCGAGCAAGCGCTGATTCAGCCCCGGTAAAGGATCGCCGAACCCCACGACAGACCGACACCGAAGCCACTGATGGCCACGCGCTTCCAGGTACTGTCGAGCATGTGCTTCTGCAACAGCAACGGCACGCTGGAGGACACGGTATTGCCGGTTTCGAGCATATCCTTGACGAACTTCTCCGGGTGCTGCTCTTCAAAGCGGCGCGCCACGGCATCGACGATGGCCGCACTGCCCTGGTGAATGCAGAACGCGTCGATATCCGCCGACTGCAGGCCACTGGCCTCGAGCAGCTCATGCAGGTGCGCCGGCACCTTGACCAGGGCGAAGTTGAACACCTGGCGGCCATTCATGAAGAAGGTGCCATCGCTGACCTTCAAATGCTCGGCACCCGAGCCGTCGGTGCCGAAACGCGCCTCGCCCAACTGCCACACGGCATTTTCACCCATCCAGGTGGCGGTGGCGGCATCGCCGAACAGCATGGTGGTATTGCGATCTTCCGGATCGACGATCTTCGAATAGGGATCGGCGGTGATCAGCAGGCCGTTCTTCAGCCCCGCCGCCTGCATGAAGCCCTTGATCGCGTACAAACCATAGACATAGCCGGAGCAGCCCAGCGACACGTCGAAGGCGGCGACACGGGTCGAGAGGCCCAGCTTGTCCTGCACGATCGCCGCGGTGTGCGGCAACCCTTCCTCGTCACCGTTCTGGGTGACCACGATCAGCACATCGATCGCCTGCGGATCCAGCTCCGGGTTGTTGGCGAACAACGCGCGGGCGGCCTCGACGCAGAGGTCGGAGGTTTCCTGCTCATCGGCCTTGCGCGGCAGGAACGAGGCACCGATCTTGCCGAACATGAACGCTTCGTCCTTGCCGAACTTCGCACCCTGGACGTAGTTGTCCAGGCCAGCGGTAGGCACGTAACTCGCAATGCTTTTGATGCCAATCATTCTGGCTTCCCAATGAAAACAGCCAAAGACCACCACTCGATGAATTGAGGGCGCCAATACCGGGTCGAAACCACTGCAGCCCGAGACAGGCCGAAACCAGACTGTCGCTCGCACACCGGTAACAAAATGCTGCAGCAGCTGCCGCATAGAATACAGGGAAGATGCGCGTTTTGACTCATTGGTCACACTCATTTATCGGCAAAAGCGCCCCAGCGCCGCGCCACAGACACGAAAAAGCCCCGGCAGCACACAGCTGACCGGGGCTTTTTTAGCGCAGGCGCGATCAGAGCTTGTTGAACAAGCTCAGCTGCGAGATCCGCGAGAACGCCAGTTGCGAGGCCTCGAGCATGGCTTGCTGCAAGGTCAGCATGATCGATGCTTCGGCCATGTCGGTGTTACCGATGGCATCCTGGGTGACCTTGTTGGCCGTGCTCAGGCTGGTGTTTTCCTGACGCTGGATATCCAGCGAGTTGCCACGGGCGCCGATCGAGCCCCGGGTGATATCGACCTGTTCGCGCGCACTGGCCAGGTTGGCCACCGCCGAGGCGACGGCGTTCTTGATGGCGAGGTTGTTGCCCGCGGTGCCGGGCGGCGCGTCCAGCGCCGAGCGCAGCTGGCTGATGGTCTCCAGCACGCTCTGGTTCTGGTGGTTGTTGGCGTTGATGGCGAACTGATCACCCGCCTGCGGCGCGCCGGACACCTGGTAGGTCACGCCAGCGACCGTCAACGACGGCGCGGTGAACGTACCGCTGGCCACCGGCTTGCTGTCGGCGGTCAAGGGCTGGGCGTAGAACTCGTAGGTGTTGGCCCCGGTGAACTTGATCACCGCGCCATTGCTCGGGAAGGTGCTGCGGTAAGCCGCCTGGTCGGTCACGGCGCTGCCGGTCACCTGGGCGCTGGACGGGTTGCCGGCACCGCGCACGCTGGTCAGCGAATCGGGGCGCGCCTGCACGCTGAATTCACGGCCAGCGACGATGGCATCGGCGTCCTCGCCCTCTTTGAGCGACACATTGACTTCGAACTCGACGCCGCGCAGGGCGATGCGGTTGCCACCCTCTGTCTTGCTGTCGAAGGTGCCGTTGGTGGGGGTCTCGGCGGTGATATCGTTGCCCAGGGCATCGGTCACCTTGTACTGGGTGGCACTGGTGAAGGTGATCTTGTACGGCTGGCCTGCGGTGAAGCTGTCGTTGAAGCTATTGTTCGAGGTCAGCAGGCCCGGCGACAGCGCGACCTTGCCATCGTCGACCGGCGGCGCCACCAGGGTGGACTCGGTACGGCTCTTGTTCTTGGCCGAATCGAAAATACTGAAACCGGTGTCGTTGGTCGCCAGGCTCAGGGTGTCGGACACCTGCAGGCTCAGCTGGGTCTGGTCGCCCTGGTAGCTGTAGGTGCCGTCGGCATTGCGCACATAGGGCGGCGACGAGGTCTTGGTGCCACCGAACATGTAGTCGCCGTTGGCGTCGCGGGAATTGAGCAGGCCGAAAATGTTGGCCTCGATCTCTTTCAGCTCGCCACTGATGGACACGCGGTCGGCATCGGTCACGCCAGCCCCGCCAGCGCGCAGGGCCAGTTCACTGGCACGCTGCATGGCTTCGTTGATGGTGGCCAGCACGCTCTCTTCCTGCAGCAGCGAGTTGTTCACCGTGGTCATGTTGCCATCGTACTGCTTGAGCAACGCCTGCTGCTGCTGCAGCAACAGCAGGCGCGCGGCACCGACCGGATCGTCGGCGGCGGTCTGGATACGCACGCCGCTGTCGATCTGAGTCTTGCTCTTCATCAGGTCGGCGAAGTTCTTGGTGTAGCTACTGGCGCTCGCCTCATAGAACTGAGCGGTGGAAATACGCACGATGGCTACTCCTTACAAAGCGTTGATCAGGATGCTGAAGGTTTCTTGCGCCGCCTTGATGATCTGCGACGACGCGGTGTAGTAATGCTGGAACTTGATGAGGTTGGCCGCCTCATCGTCCAGGTTGACACCGGAAACCCCGTTGCGGCTTTCCTTGGCCGAGTCGAGCACGGCCTTGGTCGCAACGGTATCGATTTTGGCCTGGTTGGCCTTGGCGCCGACGCGCTCGACCAGCGAGGCATAGGCCGAGGTAAAGCTGGAGCCGGTACCGGAGTTCAGGCCCACCGTGGACTTGGTCTGCAACCCGAGCAGCGCCTGGGCGTTGCGGTTGTCGGACTTGCCGTCGGCATTGAAGCCGAAGGTAAAGCTGTCGTTGGTCGCCGGGCTGCCGCCAACAGTGGTCTCGACGCTGAAGGTCCGCGGATTGCCGCTGCCATCAAGGATCGGCGCTCCCGCGGCATCGCGCATCGGCACATTGATGGTCAGCTTGTTGTCCTGGCCCGGCACGATGGTACCGGTGCCGATGGCCACACCCTTGGAGTCGTACAGGGTGTAGCCCTGGGTGCCGCCGCTGGCGCCCTGGAACACCATGCGCACTGGCATCGAGTGCTTGATCGAGTCCTGGATCAGCGCGGTATCGGCACCGCCGTAGATATCCAGCTTGGCCCCCAGGTTCGGCTGGGTGATGGTGCCACTGCCGGTGTTGCCGCTACCGACCACGCCATTGATCGGCCCGGCGAAAGCCAACTTATTGGCATCGGTCAGCACGGTATTGATCGAGCCTGCCGCCGAACGGGTCGGGCTGACCTTGAAGCTGTCGCCAGCAGCCAGAGCGCCCCCTTGGAGCTTGAGGGTGAAGCCGTCGATCACCGGCGGTGGCGTGGTGGTCAGGTCGAAGCTGCCCATGTCGGTGCCGTCGGAGCGACGCACGCTGTACTGGTTGGGGCCGGTGAACTTGACTTCGTAGTCGTAGGTGGTGAGCGCACCGCTGTTGGCGATGGTCACGTCCAGGTTACCGGAGCCGGCGCTGTTGTTCGACGAGGCCAGGCTGCGCTGGCTGATTGCCGCGGCGCTGTTGATGCTGGAGAACAGCGCACTGCCGAACTGCCCATTGGCGTCCAGGCCCTGCCCCAACTGGCTGTTGATACTGTCGGCCACCACCAGGGCGACACGCCCCAGCTCGTTCATCGACGGGTTGAGCACGTCGTTGCGATAGCGCAGCAGGCCGCCGATCTGCCCACCACTGACCACCGAAGTGACGTCCGAGGAGAAGTTCGGGTAGTTGATCTGCAGGCTGTACTGGCTCTTGTCGGCGGCACTCGGCACGGCGCTCAGGGTGTTGGCGCGATTACCGGTGACCAGCGACTGGCCATTGCCCATGTACACATCGTAATTGCCGTCGCGCTCCTGCACGGTAACGCCGACCAGCTCGTTGAGCTGGCGCACCGCTTCGCTGCGCGCATCCAGCAGGTTGTTCGGCGAAGCGCCGGACGCCGACAACTGGGTAATCTGCTTGTTGAGATCGGCGATGCTCGAGGTCAACTTGTTGACCTGGCCGGACAGCGTATCCAATTGGCTGTTGATGCTGTCGTTCTGCTTGCTCATCTGGCTGGAGATGGCATTGAAGCGGTTGCTCAAGGTCTGCGCCTGGGTCAGCAGCAGTTGCCGCGACGCCACATCGCTGGGCTTGGCCGACGCGGTCTGCAAGGCCGAGAAGAAGGCGGTCAGTACCGAGCTGATGCCGGTGTCGCTTTCGGCCAGCAACTTGTCGATACCCGTGATCTGATCCTGGAACGCCGCCGCATCGGTATTGAGCGAAGTCGCGGTCTGCAGCTGGTTGTCCAGGTAGGCGTTATAGATGCGACGCACATCCGACAACGTAGTGCCCGTGCCCACGAAACCCGCGCCGATGTTGTGCGACGGCCCCGTAGTCTGGATGGTTTGCTGCCGCGAATAGCCGGAAACCGCCGCGTTGGCGATGTTGTTACCGGTGATGGCCAACGCGGTCTGGCTGGCATTCAGGCCCGACAGCCCGATCGAGATCAGGTTAGACATGGTTCAATCCTTATAGATTCGTGGTAGTGCCAGCCATGGCGTATTCCTGGATCGGCTGCAGTTGCCGGGCAATGCTGATGATCTTGCGGGCGTAGTCCGGGTCGGTGGCGTAGCCAGCCTTCTGCAGCTCTCTTGCAAACTGTTCCGGTTTATCGGCCGAGCCGACCGCATCTTTATAGCGACTGTTGTTCTGCAACAGGCTGACCAGGTCGTGGAAGCTGTCCTGGTACGAATCGTAGGAACGGAACGCCGCCGTCTCCTTGACGAACTGGCCACCGCGGAATTCGCTGGTGATCGCCCTCGCCTCGCCACCCTGCCAGTTGCCGGTGGCCTTGATGCCGAACAGGTTGTGGCTGCTGCTGCCATCGGGGTTGCGCATCACCGACTTGCCCCAACCGGTTTCCAGCGCGGCCTGGGCCACCAGGTAACGCGGGTCGATGCCAATGCGCTTGGCCGCTTGCTCGGCCATAGGCAGCATGGTGGCAACGAACGCGTCGCTGTCGCTGAAGGCCTTGTTCGGCGCCAGCGGCGGCTGGGCCACGGCGCGGCCGAGGATGCGCATGCCCTCGCGCTCACGCGGCGCGGCGAAGCTCTGCGCTGGTTGCCAGTCGCCGCGGGCGACACCGGCCAGCGATGGTCCGCTGCGCTGTGGCAGGGCCGTGTTGCCTGCCGCGGCGGCCGACGGCACGATGCCGGCCAGCAGGCGATCGGTAAGCTTGCCCGGCAGCGCCAGGCGCCGTGAATTGAGCGCCGCCACATCGTTGCGCCCGGCCGCGGCCTGCTCGCCACGCACCGGCTGGGCGACACGACCGCCGCCCCACAGCGCTGGCGCCGGGCCGTCGATACGCGGGAACGGGCTGCTGTTGGGCGCAGCGCCCTTGTTCTTGCTCAACTGGCGCACCAGCACGTCCTGCAGGCCGATACCACCACCTTCGCGGGACATGCTGACCGCCAACTGCTGGTCGTACATGTCGCGGTACTGCTTGGTGGTGTCGCTGTTCATCGGGTTTTCTTCGTCGGCCAGCACATCGCTGGCCTTGCGCGAGGCCTTGAGCATCTCGCTGACGAACAAGGATTCGAACTCCTGGGCCACCTTGCGGATGTTGCCCTCGCTGTCGCGATCACCGTGCTTGAGCGAACTCAGGCGATTGAGGTCGGTGAAGGCACCGCTGTCGGCCGGGCTGGAAATCAGGCTCTTCGGGTTCATCCCAGGCGTCCTCAGATCACGATCAGGTCGGCTTGCAACGCGCCGGCCTGCTTCAGGGCTTCGAGGATCGCCATCAGGTCGCTGGGCGCCGCACCGACCTGGTTCACCGCGCGGACTATCTCATCCAGCGTGGTACCCGGGCCGAACTTGAACATCGGCTTGGCTTCCTGCTCGGCATTCACCCGCGAGCGCGGCACCACCGCGGTCTGGCCGTTGGAGAACGGCCCCGGCTGGCTGACGATCGGGTCTTCGGTGATGGTCACGGTCAGGCTGCCGTGGGTCACCGCCGCCGGCGACACCTTGACGTTCTGGCCGATGACGATGGTACCAGTGCGCGAATTGATGATGACCTTGGCCACTGCCTGGCCCGGATCGATCTCGAGGTTCTCCAGGATCGACAGGTAGTCGACACGCTGGCTCGGGTCCATCGGCGCGGTCACCCGCACCGAACCACCATCGATGGCCTGGGCGACACCCGGGCCGAGCAACTCGTTGACCTTGTCGACGATGCGCTTGGCGGTGGTGAAGTCCGGGCGATTGAGGTTCAGGGTCAGGCTGTTGCCCTGGTTGAAACCACTCGGCACCGCACGCTCGACGGACGCGCCGCCAGGGATCCGCCCGGCCGACGGAACGTTGACGGTGATCTTCGAGCCGTCGCGACCCTCAGCATCGAAACCACCCACCACCAGGTTGCCCTGGGCGATGGCGTAGACGTTGCCGTCGATACCCTTGAGCGGCGTCATCAACAGGCTGCCGCCGCGCAGGCTCTTGGAGTTACCGATGGACGACACGGTGATGTCGACCACCTGGCCCGGCTTGGCGAACGCCGGCAGATCGGCATGCACCGATACCGCGGCGACGTTCTTCAACTGCACGTTGCCCGACCCCGGCGGCACCTTGATGCCGAACTGCGAGAGCATGTTGTTGAAGGTCTGCAGGGTGAATGGCGTCTGGGTGGTCTGGTCACCCGTGCCATTGAGCCCCACGACCAGGCCGTAGCCGATCAATTGGTTGGCGCGCACGCCAGAAATGCTGGCGATATCCTTCAGACGCTCGGCGTGGGCACCGAACGCGCAGGACAGGAGCAAGGTCGCGGCAATCAACCGCCTAGCGTTGAACATGGTCATCCGTACTCAGAAAGGCCAGAGCGGGCTGATGAAGAAACGGTCCAGCCAACCCGGCTGGCTGGCATCGGCGAACGAGCCGGTGCCCGAATAGGTGATGCGCGCGTCGGCCACGCGGGTGGACGGCACGGTGTTGTCGGTGGCGATGTCGTCGGCGCGCACCAGGCCAGCGATGCGTACCAGTTCTTCACCGGTGTTCAAGGTCATCCACTTCTCGCCACGCACGGCGATGATGCCGTTGGGCAGCACCTCGGCCACGGTGACGGTGATCGAACCAGTCAGGGTGTTGCCCTGGGTGGCCTTGCTGTCGCCCTTGGTGCTGCGGTCACCGCTGTAGCCGGCTTCCAGGCTCAAGTCGCCGCCACCCAACGGGTTGTTGGTGTTGGGCACGGTACCGAACAGCGAGGTCAGGCCAAGGTTGGCCTT
The DNA here is from genome assembly GCF_004519305.1 of Pseudomonas sp. RIT623. Taxonomy (GTDB): domain Bacteria; phylum Pseudomonadota; class Gammaproteobacteria; order Pseudomonadales; family Pseudomonadaceae; genus Aquipseudomonas. Next base: position 32,212 of record NZ_SOZA01000009.1, read on the forward strand.
GCTGTTCTTCTGGATCTGCGAACCTGCGTTCTTGCTCGCCGAGGTGCGCTCGTTGAGGGTGATGGTAATGATGTCGCCGACCCGGAACGCCTTGCGATCGGTATACAGGCCCTGCTCGAAGCCGGCCTGGTAGATCGAGCCGTTGTTGGCCGCCGCCGGCAGCGGGGTGCGCGGCAGCACCGGCGCATAGTACGGGTCGTTGGGCTTGGGCGTCGGCGCGACGCAACCGGCCAACAACACCACCCCCCCCAGGGCGAATACGGACAACGAACGCATCATGACACTTACCTCACGGTGAAACAGGCGCTGCAACAACGAGCGCAGAGTCAACGGCCCACGCCAGGCGGGCCGCCAGGGCTTACAACTGCTGGGTGACGAACGACAGCATCTTGTCGGCGGTGGAGATGACCTTGGAGTTCATCTCGTAGGCGCGCTGGGTGGTGATCATGTTCACCAGTTCCTCGACGGTGCTGACGTTGGAGGCTTCCAGGGTCTGCTGCTCGGTGGTGCCGAAGCCGTTCAGGCCTGGGGTGCCGACCTGCGGCGCGCCGCTGGCGGCGGTCTCCAGGAACAGGTTGCCGCCGATGGCCTGCAGGCCGGCCGGGTTGATGAAATCGGCGGTCTGGATGTTGCCGATGACCTGCGCGGCCGGGTTGCCCACGGTAGTGATCGAGACGGTACCGTCCTTGCCGACGGTGAAGGTCTGCGCATCTGGCGGCACGACGATGGCCGGCTCCAGGGCAAAGCCGTTGGCGGTGACGATCTGACCGTCGGAGTTCAGGTGGAAGGTACCGTCACGGGTGTAGCTCACGGTGCCGTCCGGCTGCAGGATCTGGAAGAAGCCACGGCCGTTGACCGCCATGTCCAGCGGGTTCTCGGTGGTCTGCAGGCTGCCGGCGATGAAGCTCTTCTGGGTGCCGACGATGCGCACACCGGTACCGACCTGCAGGCCCGAAGGCAGTTCGCTGTCCTGGGTCGACTGAGCGCCAGGCTGACGCTTGATCTGGTACAAAAGGTCCTGGAACTCGGCGCGATCACGCTTGAAGCCGGTGGTCGAGACGTTCGCCAGGTTGTTGGAGATGACCGCCAGGTTGGTGTCCTGGGCGGACAGGCCGGTTTTCGCGACCCAAAGAGCTGGAAGCATTTAGTGTTCTCCTCGTGCGCCTGATTTTCGGCACCCGTTCAAATGTGATTAGCCGATTTGCAAGACGCGGGCCATGGCTTCATCGCCTTCCTTGGCCGCGTTCATCATCTTGACGTGCAGTTCGAACTGGCGGGACAACGCCAGCACCGAGGTCATTTCCTCGACGGCGTTGACGTTGCTCGACTCCAGGAAGCCCGAGACCACGCGGACATTTACGTCGGCGTCGGCAGGCTGGCCATTGCTGGTGTGGATCATGCCGTCCAGGCCCTTGGTCAGGCCCTTGATGTCGGGGTTGACCAGCTTGATGCGGTCGACCTCGGCCATCACCCGCGGATCCTCGCCCATGGCGCGGATGCTGATGGTGCCGTCGTCACCCACCTCGACCTGCTGCTCCGGCGGAATGGCGATCGGGCCGCCATTGCCAATCACCGGCATGCCGTTGCCGGCACGCAGCACGCCCAGGGCGTCGATGTTCAGGCTGCCGGTGCGCACGTAGGCCTCGCTGCCATCGGGCGCCTGCACGGCGATGAAGCCCTTGCCGGCCACGGCCACGTCCAAAGGACGGCCGGTCTCGACCAGGGCACCTTCGCTGAAGTCGGTGGCCGGACGCTCGGTCATGGCGAAGGCGCGCGCCGGAAAGCTGTCGCCGAACACCGGCATCGAACGCGCCTGCTCCAGGTCACGCTGGAAGCCATTGGTGGAAACGTTCGCCAGGTTGTTGGCATGGGCCTTCTGCGCCAGCGCGTTCTGGCTGGCGCCGGTCATGGCCACATAAAGCATCTTGTCCACAGCATCTCCTCTACGCGAACCTTGCCGCGCTGTCGTTGGCAAGGATGAAGCAATTATCGAACCAAACTGACAAAGCCCTTTAACACGGGGCTTTCAGCGGCCCGCGCCAAGGCAAGCGTCAGTTTGTCGGCGAATCGTTGCCGCTGGCGGCAACGCCCGCGTCAGTCGGCGCGACACGCACCATTGGTGTAGGGGCCGGAATGACGCTTCCAGCCCTCCCCCGGGTCGTTGGCCGAGCACATGTAGCGCCCGGTCGCCAGGCTCTGCCACTGGTACCAGGGCGCCGGCGCGGCCTGCAGCGACAGCGCCAGCAACAAGGCGCCGGCAGCCACCAGCATCGACTTGTTCATGGCATCAATCTCCTCTGCCAGACGTGAAAAAGCCCCTGCAAGCAGGGGCTCGATCACGCCACGCTCATCAGGTCATCTGGATGATGGTCTGCATGATGGTGCTTTCGGTGGAAATGGTCTTGGCGTTGGCCTGGTAGTTGCTCTGCGCCTTGATCAAGTTGACCAGCTCGCCGGTCAAGTCGACGTTGGAGTCTTCCAGGGAGCTGCCGGCAATGCGGCCCAAGGTGCCGGTGTCTGGCTCACCAATGATCGGCACGCCCGAGGCGTAGGACTCTTTCCAGGCAGTGGCGCCGACCGGGGTCAGGCCTTGCAGGTTGGCGAAGTTGGCGATCACTACCTGGCCGATCACCTTGTTCTGGCCGTTGGTGAAGTTGGCGAACATGTTGCCGCTCTGGTCGACGGTCAGGCCGGCGAGCTCACCGGTGGCGTAGCCATCCTGGTCCTTGGCGGTGGTGGCCGAGGCCGCGTTGAACTGAGTGGTGGCCAGCATGTCCAGGACAACACCACCAGGACGCATGACAGCACCGTTACCAACCCAGGCACCGGCCGCATTCTTCTCGGCAGGCACCCAGTTATCGAGCTTGAAGGTCTTGTCGGCTGCGATGGTCAGACCACCTGTGACAGCACCAACAGGCATGGCCGCCGTATCCAGCTTACCCGCCGACGTAAAGGGCAAAGTGTTTTTCAGTGGCGTAGGCAGGGTCGGGTCGGCCGGGTTACGACCATCGATGGTGGTGTACATGGTCCAGGAGTTGGTGCCGGCATCCTTGACGAAGTACTGGTTCATCTGGTGCTCGTTACCCTGGCTGTCGTACACCGGGGTGTTGAAGGTGTAGTTGTAGCTGTTGACATTGGTCGGGTCGAACGGCGAAACCGAAGGCGCTTTGGCGCTGGAGTTCAGGTTGACGGTCTCGGAAATGCGCCCGGTCGGCTTCGGCGCCAGGTTCGAGGTGTCGATCTTCAGGTCGGTCAGCACGCCCGGGATGACCTTGCCGTTTTCATCCACCGGATAGCCCTGCAGGTTGGCGCCACTGGCGTTGACCACGTAGCCTTCCTTGTCGCTGTAGAAGGCGCCGGCACGGGTATAGATGCGCGAACCGTTGTCGTTCAGGGCAAAGAAGCCGTTGCCATCGATGGCCATGTCCAGCGCCTGGCCAGTACCGTTGATGTTGCCGGGGTTGAACATCTGCGAGACCGCCATGGTCTTCACGCCGCTGCCGACCTGGGTCTTGCCGCCGGCAGTGCCGCGGATCGATTGCGAATATTGGTCGCCGAACTCGGCGCGCGACGATTTGAAACCGGTGGTGGCGACGTTGGCAATGTTGTTGCCGGTAACGTTCAGGGATTTGTTCGCCGCATAGAGACCGCTAAGGCCGATATTGAAAGACATGTACTCGCTCCTTGTGCCGATTCTGCGGCGTTAAATTCCGATGGTGGTGACTTTGGAGATACCGACTTTGCCGATACCGGCCAGGTCGAGCATCATCTCGCTGCCATTCTGGAAGCTGACACTGTTGACCTTGGCCGGCAGCAGCGTGGCCAGCGTCTTGGCCTTGCCGTCGACCTTGGTCTCGGCGCTGAAGGTGTAGGTGCCCGGCTCGACCACCTCGCCCTTGTCGTTCTTGCCGTCCCAGATGAAGTCGGCGGTACCAGCCTTGCGCGCACCCAGGTCAATGGCCTTGACCACGTTGCCATCCTTGTCCTTGATGGTGACCTTGCCCTCGGTGATGTTCGAGGGCACCACGACCTGGCCGTTGAAGCTCTTGGAGGTGTCGACCACTGCCTTGTCGCTTGCCACGATCACCGAGCGACCGACCAGCGAGGTGGCCTGCAGCGCCTGGGACGAACCGATGCCGGTGAGGATGCCGTCAACCGACTCCTTGAGCGACTGGATACCTTCGAGGCTGCTGAATTGCGCCAGCTGCGCGACGAACTCGCCGTTGTCCTGAGGATCGAGCGGGTTCTGGTTCTTCATCTGCGTCACCAGCAACTGCAGGAACGCATCCTTGCCCAGCGCGCTGCCGGCCTGGCCGGTGCTGGAGTCGGTCTTGCTCTTCTGCTTCTGCAGCGACTCCAGGTAACCACTGCCGACTTGTGTATTGGTATTGGTGGTAGTCATTGCGGCTCCCTGCTTACTGACCCAGGGTCAGCACTTTCTGCATCATGTTCTTGGCGGTGTTCATCAGCTCGGCGTTGGTCTGGAACGCACGGCTGGCGGAGATCATGTCGGCCATCTCCTCGACCACGTTGACGTTCGGGTAGTAGACGTAGCCGTCCTTGTTCGCCGCCGGATGGTTCGGCTCGTAACGCGCCTCGAGGTTGCTCTGGTCCTCGATGATGCCCTTGACCTGCACGCCCTGCCCCGCCTCGCCCTGGTCCTCGAACAGCGACTGGCCGGCGCCGGCCTGGGCCTGCTGGAAGGTGGTGGCGAACACCGGGTGACGGGCGCGGTAGGTCTGGTCGATGCTCGACGAGACGGTCTCGGCGTTGGCGATGTTCGAGGCGACGGTGTTCAGGCGCGTGTTCTGCGCGCTCATGCCGCTACCGGCGATATTGAAGACACTGGCAAGGGACATGGTCACTCTCCGCGCAGGGCCGATACCAGCCCTTTGAATTTACTGTTGAGCAGGGTGAAGCTGGCCTGGAAGCCAACGGCGTTTTCCGTGTAGTTCGATTGTTCGATCTGCGCGTCCACGGTGTTCTGGTCGATCGACGGCTGCATCGGCGTGCGGTACTTCAGGGTGTCATCCATCATCGCCAGGCCTTCGGCCTCGATATGGCGATTGTTGGTGCGATCCAGGGCAATGCGGCCTTTCTGCTGCTTGTCGGACTCGGCGGCGAGCACCGACGAGAAGTCCATGTCGCGCGCCTTGTAGTTCGGCGTGTCGGCGTTGGCGATGTTGTTGGCCAGCACCTCGGCACGCTGGGCACGGAAGCCCAGTGCCTTTTCGTGGATGCCAAGCGCCTTGTCGAAGCTGATGCTCATGTCGGGGAACCTTCGAAGGTTGACCAGAGTTTCGTTGACTAACGCTAAAGCAAGGGCTGTGCCAACCAACAAAACCCCCATGAACACGGGGCCGCGCCCAGCAGCTCTACGCCCTCCTGCCAGAAAAGCGGCAAAGTGCTTCCGCCTGATAGCGACCAAGCGGCAATCGGCAGGCGGCAAAAGCGGCAATCCAAAAAATTGACGTCAATCATGCATGCCATATAGCCATCATTGGCGATAGCATTCGCACCCTCGCGCATCCGCTCAAACCAACACTGCATGTCGTCGCACGGATGCGCGCCGCTTTCACAACGTTTTCAAGACCAACCGCGGCAAGATGATCACTACCAGCCTCGACGGCGGCGCCCTCAAAGGCGATCAGCAAACCTACACAGACGATCTCGAGTTCGCCGGACGCTTCACTGGCCGTAGTCGCCAATCTTGGTGCCGGTGATGTGAATGCCGTCGCCGTGATGAATCATGGCGGACCCCAACGGCAGGCAAATCAGGCTTCGATGCCGATGTATTCTCGGCCCACGTACAGTACGCTTTCTGATTACTCGCGCGGTACCGCACAAATGAAAAGGCCGGTATCTCGCGATACCGGCCTTTTTGTCTTCACTTGGCCTGGTAGATGATCCCCGGGCTGCACTGCACCATCTGGTAGTGGTCCGGCAGGCCATTGAGCGCCTCGGACGCCCCCAGGAACAGGTAGCCGCCCGGCTTGAGCGTGCCATGGATACGCATGAGGATGTCCTTCTTGACCTGGGCCGAGAAGTAGATCAGCACGTTGCGACAGAACACGATGTCGAACTTGCCCAGCGGCGCGTAGCTGTCGAGCAGGTTGTACGAGCGAAACTCGACGCGGCTGCGAATCGGCGGCTTGACCGCCCAACGCCCAGGCCCCTTGGTGTCGAAGTAGCGCTGCAGGCGCTCCTGCGACAAGCCGCGGGCGATGGCCAGGCTGTCGTACTCACCGGTCTTGCAGTTGTTGAGCATGGCGCCCGACAGGTCAGTGGCGACGATCTGCGCGCCCATCTTCAACTGGCCCAGATTGGTGCGCTCGAACTCGTCGATGGCCATGGAGATGGAATACGGTTCCTGCCCCGACGAACAGGCCGCCGACCAGATACGCAGACGCTGGCCGGGATTACCCTTGATGAACTCCGGGATCACCTTGTTCTTGAGCACTTCGAACGGATAGGTGTCGCGAAACCACAGCGTCTCGTTAGTGGTCATGGCATCGACCACCTGCTCGCGCAGGCCACCGCGTGGCTGGGTCTGGATACGCTGCACCAGCTCGCCCAGCGACTTGATGCCCTGCTGCTCCATCAGCTTGTTGAGACGGCTAGAGACCAGGTACTGCTTATTCTCGCCCAGCAGGATGCCACAGGCTTTCTCCAGGAAGACCCGGAACTGTTCGAAATCCAAATTACCCGTAGACAATGCTGCCGCCTCTTCTTATATGTCGCGTGCGCCGGAGCCAGGCCCCGGCCGTTTCAATGTGCCGCCTTGATCCGGTCGACCACGCGCTGGGCGAGGTCGTCCGGCTTGAACTTGGCCAGGAAGTCGTCGGCGCCGACCTTCTTGACCATTGCCTGGTTGAATACCCCAGATAGCGAAGTATGCAGGCAGATGTGTAGTTTTTGCATGCGCGGATCGCTGCGGATCTCCGCCGTGAGGGTATAGCCGTCCATTTCCGGCATTTCAATATCGGAAATCATCATGAGGAACTCCTCCTCCGGACGCTTGCCCTCGTCCACCAGCTTGCGCAGGTAATCCAGGGCCTGACGACCGTCATTGAGCGCCACGACCTCGACCCCCACCGTCTGCAGGCAGCGGCTGACCTGCTTGCGCGCCACCGACGAGTCATCGACCGTCAGCACCCGCAACAACACCGCCTTGTCCTGCACCTCGGCATCGATCACCCCTTCGGACACCGACTCGGACGACGGCGCCACTTCGGCCAGCACCTTCTCCACATCGATGATCTCGACCATGCGGTTGTCGACCCGGGTGACCGCGGTCAGGTAGTGATCGCGCCCGGTACCCTTGGGTGGCGGATGGATCTCTTCCCAGTTCATGTTGACGATGCGCTCCACCGAGTGCACCAGGAACCCTTGGGTCTTGGTGTTGTACTCGGTGATGATGACGAAGCTCTTGCGCGTCTCTTCCTGAAGGCCCGGCAAGCCGGTGGCCATCGACAGGTCGAGGATCGGGATGGTCGCCCCGCGAATGTTGGCCACGCCGCGCACCACCGGATGGGACTTGGGCAGCAGGGTCAGATCCGGGCACTGCAGCACCTCGCGGACCTTGAACACATTGATGCCATAGAGCTGGTCGCCATTGAGGCGAAACAGCAGCAGCTCCAGGCGATTCTGCCCCACCAGCTGCGTGCGCTGGTTGACCGAATCCATCACTCCAGCCATGCCGGACTCCTTCAATGATTGCCTAAGTACCAAGTCGGCACGGGCTTTGCTTTTTTGAGCGCCATGTACACGAAAACGACATTTTTCCGACGACTGACGCGCCTGCTGACCGGTTCCCTGGCCGCATTGTGCCTGTTGGTACCCGGCACCCAGGCGCTGGCGGACGCTTTTACCTTGCCTGAACAGCTTATCGGTGTCACTCAAGGGTTTCTTGAATTCACCGTGGAGGATTATCTGGCGACCACCCAGACCCAGGGTCGCTACGAGATCCAGGTGAACAAACTCGATCCGCGCCTGCGCATGCCGCAGTGCAGCCAGCAACTGGACGCCTCGCTGGAGGGTTCCACGCCGCTGGGGCGGGTGACGGTGAGGGTGCGCTGCGACGGCGCGGCGCCCTGGACAGTGTTCGTGCCGGCCCAGGTGCGCCTGCTGCGCGACGTGGTGGTCATGACCCGCCCGCTCAAGCGCGACAGCGTCATCGGCGAAGGCGACGTGGCCCTGCGCGAGCGCGATGTCGGCAGCCTCGGCCAAGGCTACCTGACCCAACTGGACCAGGCCGTGGGCCTGAAATTGCTGCGCCCGACGGTGGTCGACCAGTTGCTCACCCAGCAACATCTGGAGCAGGCCGAGGTGGTGCGCAAGGGCGATCACGTGGTGATCGTCGCCCGCAGCGGCAGCCTCAGCGTACGCATGCCCGGCGAAGCACTGGACAAAGGCGGGCTGCAAACCCAGATCCGGGTGCGCAACCTCAATTCCAAACGAGTGGTCAAGGCCAGGGTGACCGGGCCAGGACAGGTCGAGGTGGCCATGTAGCCCAGGCTGCAGGACGATGACGGAAAGCTGGCGGTAAGGAACCGCGGGCCCTAAACTGTGTCTGAAATCGGGTTGCGCGGGCCGGCTTTGAGGCAGTGATGCATTCCTGTCTAAAGTTTCTTTCGGGTTGGCCGAAAACAAGGCATGCGTCCTAATACCCAGGGGTTCTGATCATGGTCATCGACTTCAGTCGTTTGAATAATTCTCCGTCCATCACGGGCGGCGTTCGCGGCAATGCCGCGCCAGGCACCGCCGAAAAAGCCGGCGAGGCCAGCGAGGCGCCCAAGCACGCCAGCGCCAGCGGAGAAGCGGTACATCTGAGCCCTGAGGCCCAGCAATTGCAGAAGATCAGCGACAAGCTGCGCGATCAGCCAAGCGTCAACAGCGCCCGTGTGGCCGAGTTGAAACAGGCTATCGCCGACGGCAGCTACAAGGTCGATGCCGACCGGGTCGCCAGCAAACTGCTTGATTTCGAAGCCCAGCGCTAACCTTCAGGCGCGCTGACTTCAAGGACGCAACACGCCAAGAGTTAGCCATGCACGACATCACTCTGCTGCAACTGATCGAAAACGACATCGCGCCCACGCAGGAACTGCTCGAGCTTCTGCAAAACGAAGCGATAGCCCTGCACGGCCGCGACATGGGGGTGCTGGAACAGATCCTGGCCCGCAAGCAGTCGTTGATCATCTTGCTCGAGCAGCAGGGTCGGCGCCGCAGCCAACTGCTCGCCAGCCTCGGCCTCAGTGCCGATCGTGCTGGCGCAGAAACCCTGGCGGCCCAGTCGAGCAATGGCCCGGCGATCCTCGCCCGGCTCGACGAACTGAGCCAACTGATGGATGCCTGCCAGCAGGTCAACGCCACCAACGGCCAGATCATCCAGGTGCAGCAGCACGTCACGGCCAACCAGGTCAGAATCCTTCAGGGTGGCGATTCTCCGTCGCTCTACGACAGCCGTGGCGGCACCTCGCCGATGGCCAAGCCCCGGGCGATCAGCCAAGTGTGATTAGTGGTATCAAGGCACGGAACATACTGGCAAAATGCCGTTAATTGCGTGTGTCGTTTTTGCCTGGAGATTGAAAACCCGTGTTCAATGAATCCGATGCTCCCCAGCCACCAAAGGTGCTGAGCACTCCTTTGGAGATTGCGGCCAACCTGCGCCAGCTGCTGGAGAGCCACGACCCGCTGATCATCAGCTTCCACGAACGCAGCCAGCGCTTCCAAAGCTACGTGGTGCATGTCGACCGCGAGGCCGGGGTACTGGCGCTGGACGAGATGATCCCGCGCGACGGCGAAAAATATATCGAGAACGGCGAGCCGTTTCGCATCGAAGGTTTCCATGACGGCGTGCGCATCGCCTGGGAAAGCGACATCCCACTGACCATCAGCGAGATCGACGGCCACCGCTGCTACCGCGGCCCACTGCCCACGGAAGTCACCTACCATCAGCGGCGCAATGCCTTCCGCGCCGCGCTGAAGCTGTCGCAACTGGTCGACGTGACCCTCGACGGCACCCACCTCAAGGGCAACGGCGCCCTGCGCGGTAAGCTGCTGGACATCTCCGCCACCGGCTGCAAGCTGCGCTTCGAAGGCAATGTCGAAGAGCGCCTGCAACTGGGCCAGGTCTATGAGCGCTTCAAGGCTGGCAACCCGCTGGGGCTAGCCGACACCATGGTCGAGCTGCGCCATCTGCATTTCGAGGAGCGCATCAATACCACCTTCGCCGGCGTGCGCTTCCATAATCTCAACGGCCAGGCGCAGCGCAAGATCGAAAGCTTCGTCTACCAGCTACAGCGCGAAGCGCGCCGGTTCGACAAGGACGACTACTAAGCAAAACGCCACCCTCGGGTGGCGTTTTCGCTCATGGGGCAATAGCAGGTGCCGGCCTTGCCGGCGAACCAGCAAGGCTCGCTCCTACAGTTTCGGGAACGCGCCCTGCTCGGCCTCAGCCGCCGTTGCGCAAGCGCCCTTGTCCTCATCCTCGGTATCTTCCGCCGCCACCGGCGCCTGCATCACCTCCTGCACCGTTTGCTCATCGACCCGCGGGTCGAGCGCCGCCGACAGCGGCGAACCCGCCGCCGGCATCGCCACGTGGCCGAGCGGAGCATCCTGGACCTGGTGCAAGCCGGTCACCGCTTTCGGCCGGATTCGCCAGACCAGTACCAACGCGAAGAACAGGAAGAAGGCATACAACATTTGTGCGCCGAACAGCTTCATCAACACACCGGCAGCCAATGGCCCGATGCAGGCGCCAACGCCGTAGGTCACCAACAGCATGGCCGTCAGCGACACCCGCCGTTCGCTCTCCACATGGTCATTGGAGAACGCCACCGCCAACGGATACAGGCAAAACTGCAACAACGAAATGACAAAGCCGATGCCGAACAGCAGCGCCAGCGGCACGCTCGGCAGGATGGCCAAGGGCGCCGACGCCAGCGCCAGGCCACTTGCCACGCTGCGGATCAGCACCGCGCGATCGTAGCGGTCGGAGAGCCAACCCAACGGCCATTGCACCACCAAGCCGGCGAAAATACAGCTGCCCATGAACAAGCCGACCTGCTCGGTGGACAGCCCCTGGTTGGCCGCGTACAGCGGCGCCAGGCCATAGAAGGAGCCGACGATCAAACCCGAACCCAACACCGTGGACAATGACTGCGGCACCCGCTTGATGAAGAACTTCGGCTCCATCGGCGCCGGCCGCAAGGGCGCAGGGTGAATACGCCGGGTCATGGCCACTGGCACCAGGCACAAGGCGAAGCACATGGCCACCAGCATCAGCAGCTCCGGCCCCAACTGCGGGTGCACCACCAGGATCAATTGGCCGAGCACCAGGCCCAGGTAGGACGCGATCATGTAGCCGCTGAACACCGCCCCGCGGTGCTTGGCATCGGCCTGTTCGTTGAGCCAGCTCTCGATGACCATGTATTGGCACATCATGCCCAGGCCAACGATCATCCGCAGCCCGACCCAGGCCGGTAGCCAACTGGTCAAGCCATGGCCGAGCACCGCCGCGCCGACGATGCCGGCACAGGTCGCGTAAGCCCTGATGTGCCCCACCCTGCCAATCAACCGGTGGCCAATCTTGCCGCCCAGGGCCAGGCCGAAATAGTTGGCGGCCATAAGCGCACCGACCCACAAGCTGTCGACATGCTCGGCGGCCAGGCGCAATGCCAGGTAGGTACTGAGCAAGCCTGAACCGATCAACATCATCAAGGCAGCGAAATACAGCGACTGAAACGGCTTCCAGATATTGCGCATACGTCCCGTCGGGCTCCTTCGTCAGGTGGCGTGGGGTGCAGAGCTAGCATAAGAGCAAATCATCCAACGCGCAGGCCCCAAACCGCGAAATGCGCCGCCGACGGCGCGCCCGCTACAGGTAGTGTCGCGCTCAGGCCTGCGCCGCCAGTACGCGCCGCTCCCACGGCGTGATCTCGTCGAGGAAGTCGCTCAGCTCGAGGGTCTTGGTGGCGATGTAGCCTTCGATGAACTCATGGCCGAACAGTTCCCGCGCCAGGGCACTGTGCTTGAGGCGCTGCAGGGCCGCATGCAGGGTGCAGGGCAGGCTCAGGTGCTCAGGCACCTCGAACTCGCCCTGGATGGCCGCGGCCGGCACGATCTGCCGCTCGATGCCATGCAGGCCGGCAGCCAGGCTCGCGGCGATCGCCAGGTAGGGGTTGGCATCGGCGCCCGGCAAGCGGTTCTCCACCCGCCGCGCCACTGGCGCGCTGGCGGGGATACGCAAGCCGGCGGCGCGGTTGTCCTCTGACCAGCAGGCGTTGTTCGGCGAAGCGTATGGATGGCACAAACGCTGGTAGGAATTGACGTTGGGCGCGAACAGCGCGGTGAAGTCGGCCAGGCAAGCCTGCAAGCCACCGATGAAATGGTGGAAGGTATCGGTCGGGGCGCCGTGTTCGTCGCTGAACAGGTTACGCCCGCTGGCGTTGTCGACCAGGCTCTGGTGAATATGCATCGAGCTGCCGGGGGTGCGCGCCAGCGGCTTGGCCATGCACACCACGGTCAGGCCGTGCTTGAGCGCGACCTCCTTGAGCAAGTGCTTGAACAGGAAGGTCTGGTCGGCCAACAGTAGCGGGTCGCCGTGCAGCAGGTTGATCTCGAACTGGCTGACGCCCATCTCGTGCATGAAAGTGTCGCGCGGCAGGCCCAGCGCCGCCATGCAGCGGTACACCTCATGGAAGAACGGGCGCAGGCCGTTGTTGGAGCTGACGCTGAACGCCGAATGGCCCATTTCCCGACGCCCATCCTTGCCCTGCGGAGGCAAGAACGGCTGGGTCGGGTCGGCGTTGGCCGCAAAGACGAAGAACTCCAGTTCGGTGGCCACCACCGGCGCCAGGCCGCGTTCGGCATAGCGGGCGATTACCGCCTTCAACTGGCCGCGACTGGACAACCCCGACGGCCTGCCATCGAGCTCGACCGCGTCGCAAATGGCCAGGGCACGGGGCTCGTCGCTCCAGGGCAGGCGGTGAATCTGCGCCGGGTCAGCCACCAGCGCCAGGTCGCCATCGTCGCTGCCGTAGAACTTCGCCGGCGGATACCCCCCCATGATGCATTGCAGCAATACCCCGCGCGCCATCTGCAAGCGCCGGCCTTCGAGGAAGCCCTCGGCAGTCATCACCTTGCCGCGGGCGACGCCGTTGAGGTCGGGGGTGACGCATTCGATTTCATCGATGCCCTGCAGCTGTTGTGCCTGGTGATGCGGGCCTGCGGTCGTCATGACGCTGTCCTTATTGTTGTGCTGGCATGCCGGAGTGGCGATGAACACAACATAGGCCTGGGGTGTTTAAAATATCAAGCACCTGCCCTTTACCTGTAGGAGCCGGCTTGCCGGCGAACCTCCTTCACTGCTCGCGCAAGGTCATACCATTGGCCGGCAGCGGCAACGCGGTCTTGTAACGCACCTGTTTCAAGGCAAAGCTGGAGCGAATGTTCGCCACCCCCGGCAACCGCGTCAGGTAATCGAGAAACCGCTCCAGCGCCTGGATGCTCGGCAGCAGCACCCGCAGCAGGTAATCCGGGTCGCCCGTCATCAGGTAGCACTCCATCACTTCCGGGCGCTCGGCGATCTCCTCCTCGAAGCGATGCAGCGACTGCTCCACCTGCTTCTCCAGGCTGACATGGATGAACACATTGACGTCCAGCCCCAATGCCTCGGGCGACAACAAGGTGACCTGCTGACGAATCACCCCCAGCTCCTCCATGGCCTTGACCCGGTTGAAGCACGGCGTGGGCGACAGGTTGACCGAGCGTGCCAGCTCCGCGTTGGTGATGCGGGCGTTTTCCTGCAGGCTGTTGAGAATGCCGATATCCGTACGATCCAACTTACGCATGAGACAAATTCACCTGGTTTTTGTGTTTGTGCGGAATGTTTATCTTCCTCGCTCGGCAAAGGCAACGAACTTGAGAGAAAAATTCTCCGGCCATCCCCCTATGATGTAAAAGACGCTGACTTGCCAGTCACGAGCCGGTACTCAGCGGCGACCGCTTCAAAGCTCACAAAAACAACATTCGAGCGAGCGTAAAAAGCAATGAACGAGTACGCCCCCCTGCGTCTGCATGTGCCCGAGCCTACAGGCCGGCCAGGCTGCCAGACCGATTTCTCCTACCTGCGCCTGAACGACGCCGGTTCTGTGCGTAAACCGCCCATCGATGTCGAAGCCGCCGATACCGCGGACCTCTCCTACAGCCTCGTGCGTGTGCTCAACGAACACGGCGACGCCGTTGGCCCCTGGGCCGAGGACATCGATCCGCAGGTGCTGCGCCAGGGCATGCGCGCCATGCTCAAGACGCGCATCTTCGACAGCCGCATGGTGGTCGCCCAGCGCCAGAAGAAGATGTCCTTCTACATGCAGAGCCTGGGCGAGGAAGCCATCGGCAGCGGTCAGGCCCTGGCCCTGAACCGCAGCGACATGTGCTTCCCCACCTACCGCCAGCAGAGCATCCTCATGGCCCGCGACGTGTCGCTGGTGGACATGATCTGCCAGCTGCTGTCCAACACCCGCGACCCGCTCAAGGGCCGCCAGTTGCCGATCATGTACTCGGTGCGCGAAGCCGGCTTCTTCACCATCAGCGGCAACCTCGCCACCCAATTCGTCCAGGCGGTCGGCTGGGCCATGGCCTCGGCGATCAAGGGCGACACGAAAATCGCCTCGGCCTGGATCGGCGATGGCGCCACCGCCGAGTCCGACTTCCACACCGCGCTGACCTTCGCCCACGTGTACCGCGCCCCGGTGATCCTCAACGTGGTCAACAACCAATGGGCGATCTCCACCTTCCAGGCCATCGCCGGGGGCGAGTCGACCACCTTCGCCGGCCGTGGCGTGGGCTGCGGCATCGCCTCGCTGCGGGTTGACGGTAACGATTTCATCGCGGTCTACGCCGCCTCGCGCTGGGCCGCCGAACGCGCCCGCCGCGGCCTTGGCCCGACGCTGATCGAATGGGTCACCTACCGCGCCGGCCCACACTCCACTTCGGACGACCCGTCCAAGTACCGCCCTGCCGACGACTGGAGCCACTTCCCGCTGGGCGACCCGATCGCCCGTCTCAAGCAGCACCTGATCAAGGCCGGCCATTGGTCCGAGGACGAGCACCAGGCGGTCAGCGCCGAGCTCGAGGCCGAGGTGATCAAGGCGCAGAAGGACGCCGAGCAGTTCGGCACCCTGAGCAACGGCCATATCCCCAGCGCCGCCTCGATGTTCGAGGATGTGTACAAGGAAATGCCCGATCACCTGCGCCGTCAGCGCCAGGAACTGGGGGTCTGAGATGAACGATCACAACAACAGCATCCATCTGGAAAACGCCATGTCGACCACCACCATGACCATGATCCAGGCCCTGCGCTCGGCCATGGATGTCATGCTCGAGCGCGATGACAACGTGGTGGTCTATGGCCAGGACGTTGGCTACTTCGGCGGCGTGTTCCGCTGCACCGAAGGCCTGCAGACCAAGTACGGCAAATCTCGCGTGTTCGACGCGCCGATCTCCGAAAGCGGCATCGTCGGCACCGCCGTGGGCATGGGCGCCTACGGCCTGCGCCCGGTGGTCGAGATCCAGTTCGCCGACTACTTCTACCCCGCCTCCGACCAGATCGTCTCGGAGATGGCCCGCCTGCGCTATCGCTCGGCCGGCGAGTTCATCTCGCCGCTGACCCTGCGCATGCCTTGCGGCGGCGGCATCTACGGCGGCCAGACCCACAGCCAGAGCCCCGAGGCGATGTTCACCCAGGTCTGCGGCCTGCGCACCGTGATGCCATCGAACCCCTACGACGCCAAGGGTCTGCTGATCGCCTCGATCGAATGCGACGATCCGGTGATTTTCCTCGAGCCCAAGCGCCTGTACAACGGCCCGTTCGACGGCCATCACGACCGCCCGGTGACGCCGTGGTCCAAGCACCCACACAGCGCGGTGCCGGACGGCTACTACAACGTGCCGCTGGACAAGGCGGCGATCACCCGCCCGGGCAACGACGTCACCGTGCTGACCTATGGCACCACCGTGTATGTATCGCAAGTGGCGGCCGAAGAAAGCGGCGTCGACGCCGAGGTCATCGACCTGCGCAGCCTGTGGCCGCTGGACCTGGAGACCATCGTCGCGTCGGTGAAGAAAACCGGCCGCTGCGTGGTCGTGCACGAAGCCACCCGCACCTGCGGCTTCGGCGCGGAACTGGTATCGCTGGTCCAGGAGCACTGCTTCCATCACCTCGAAGCGCCGATCGAGCGCGTCACCGGCTGGGATACCCCCTACCCCCACGCACAGGAATGGGCGTATTTCCCAGGCCCTTCGCGGGTAGGCGCGGCACTGAAACGGGTCATGGAGGTCTGAATGGGCACGCACGTCATCAAGATGCCGGACATTGGCGAAGGCATCGCGCAGGTCGAGTTGGTGGAATGGTTCGTCAAGGTCGGCGACCTGATCGCCGAGGACCAGGTGGTGGCCGATGTCATGACCGACAAGGCCACCGTGGAAATACCTTCGCCGGTCAGCGGCAAGGTGCTGGCCCTGGGCGGCCAGCCAGGTGAAGTGATGGCGGTCGGCAGCGAGCTGATCCGCATCGAGGTCGAAGGCAGCGGCAACCATGTCGACACGCCTCAGGCCAAGCCGGCCGAGCCTGCACCCGCACCTGCAGCGGTGCAGGCCGCGGCCCGCCCCGAGCCACGCGTCGAGCCCCAGCCGCAGGTTGCCGCAACCCACGCGACCGCGCCCATCGTGCCGCGCGAGGCCCATGACAAGCCACTGGCCTCCCCGGCGGTACGCAAGCGTGCCCTGGATGCCGGTATCGAGCTGCGCTACGTGCACGGTAGCGGCCCGGCTGGGCGCATCCTGCACGAAGACCTCGACGCCTTCATCAGCAAGCCGCAGAGCAGTGCCGGGCAGGCACCCGGAGGCTACGGCAAACGCACCGACAGCGAGCAGGTACCGGTGATCGGCCTGCGTCGCAAGATCGCCCAGCGCATGCAGGACGCCAAACGCCGCGTCGCCCACTTCAGCTACGTCGAGGAAATCGACGTCACCAACCTGGAAGCCCTGCGCCAGCAGCTCAACGCCAAGCATGGTGACAGCCGCGGCAAGCTGACCTTGCTGCCGTTCCTGGTGCGCGCCATGGTCGTCGCCCTGCGCGACTTCCCGCAGATCAACGCCACCTACGACGACGAAGCCCAGGTCATCACCCGCCACGGCGCGGTGCACGTCGGCATCGCCACCCAGGGTGACAACGGCCTGATGGTGCCCGTGCTGCGCCACGCCGAAGCCGGCAGCCTGTGGAGCAACGCCAGTGAGATCGCCCGTGTCGCTCACGCGGCGCGCAACAACAAGGCCAGCCGTGAAGAACTGTCCGGCTCGACCATCACCCTCACCAGCCTCGGCGCCCTTGGCGGCATCGTCAGCACACCGGTGGTCAACACCCCGGAAGTGGCGATCGTCGGCGTCAATCGCATGGTCGAGCGGCCAATGGTGATCGACGGCCAGATCGTCGTGCGCAAGATGATGAACCTGTCCAGCTCTTTCGACCACCGCGTGGTCGATGGCATGGATGCCGCACTGTTCATCCAGGCCGTGCGCGGCCTGCTGGAACAGCCCGCCTGCTTGTTCGTGGAGTGATCATGCAAGAGCTCATCAACACCACCCTGCTGATCATCGGTGGCGGCCCCGGCGGCTATGTGGCCGCCATCCGCGCCGGGCAACTGGGCATCCCCACCGTGCTGGTCGAAGGCCAGGCCCTGGGCGGCACCTGCCTGAACATCGGCTGCATTCCGTCCAAGGCGCTGATCCATGTGGCCGAGCAATTCCACCAGGCCAGCCGCTACACCGAACCTTCGCCGCTGGGCATCAGCGTGTCCTCGCCGCGCCTGGACATCAGCCGCAGCGTCGAGTGGAAGGATGGCATCGTCGACCGCCTGACCAGCGGCGTCGCCGCACTGCTGAAGAAACATGGCGTGAAGGTGATCCACGGTTGGGCGAAGATCCTCGACGGCAAGAGCGTCGAAGTCGATGGCCAACGCATCCAGTGCGAACACCTGCTACTGGCCACTGGTTCCAACAGCGTCGAACTGCCGATGCTGCCGATCGGTGGGCCGATCATCTCATCCACCGAGGCCTTGGCACCCAAGGCACTGCCCCAGCACCTGGTGGTGGTCGGCGGCGGCTACATCGGCCTGGAACTGGGCATCGCCTACCGCAAGCTCGGTGCCAAGGTCAGCGTGGTCGAAGCACGCGAGCGCATCCTGCCGACCTATGATGCCGAGTTGACCGCGCCGGTGGCTGAGTCGATCAAGAAACTGGGCATCGCCTTGTACCTGGGCCATGGCGTCGAAGGCTATGCCGACGGCTGCCTGCTGGCCAGCGATGGCCAGGGCGGTCAACTGCGCCTGGAAGCCGACCAGGTATTGGTTGCCGTGGGCCGCCGTCCACGCACCAAAGGTTTCGGCCTGGAAAGCCTGGACCTGCAGATGAACGGCGCGGCCATTGCCATCGATGAGCGCTGCCAGACCAGCATGCGCAATGTCTGGGCCATAGGCGACGTGGCCGGCGAGCCGATGCTGGCGCACCGGGCCATGGCCCAGGGCGAGATGGTCGCCGAAATCATCGCCGGCAAATCCCGGCGCTTCGAACCCAGCGCCATCGCTGCGGTGTGCTTCACCGACCCGGAGGTCGTGGTCGTCGGCAAGACCCCGGAGCAGGCCAACCAGCAGGGCCTGGACTGCATCGTCGCGCAGTTCCCCTTCGCCGCCAACGGCCGGGCCATGAGCCTGGAATCCAAAACCGGCTTCGTGCGGGTGGTGGCGCGTCGCGACAACCACCTGATCCTTGGCTGGCAGGCCGTGGGGGTGGCGGTGTCCGAGCTGTCCAGCGCCTTCGCCCAATCACTGGAGATGGGCGCGCGCCTGGAAGACATCGCCGGCACCATCCATGCTCACCCGACCCTCGGCGAGGCGGTACAGGAAGCAGCACTACGGGCCCTGGGGCACGCACTGCATATCTGAGTCACTGAAGCGGTAATTTGGCCCGCTGCGCCTCCGGCGCCGCGGGTCCTTTTTTATCATCGTCCAGCGCGTCGCCAGCAAGGCTGGGTCCTACGCTGAGATATGCCACAAACATTGTAGGAGCCGGCCTTGCCGGCGAACACCGGCATAGCCGGTGCCATTCATAGTGTCACTCAGCCATGGCGTTCTTGCCATCGGCCTTGGCCCGGTACAACGCCTGGTCGGCGCGTTCGAGCAAGCGCGCGGCGTCGTCGCCTTCCTGCCATTGCACCACGCCATAGCTCATGGTCAGCTGGCAATCATCAATCGCCACCATCGGCCCCATCGCCTGGCGAATAGCCACGGCCAGCGCACGGGCCTCGTCAAGACCGCCACCCGGCAGCACCACCGCGAACTCATCCCCGCCCCACCGGGCCAGCAGGTCCTGAGGCCGCAGACAGGTGCGGATGCGCTCGGTTACCTCGATCAACGCAGCATCGCCCCGGGCATGACCATGGCGATCATTGATCGGCTTGAAGTCATCCAGGTCCATGGCGATCAACGCCAGCGGCTCACGGAAGCGGGCGGCGCGCTCGCATTCGCGCTGCAGGGTCTTTTCCAGGCAATAGCGGTTGGCGGTGCGGGTCAGCGCATCGCGTTCGGCTAGTTCACGGTTCTCGTCCAACTGCCGCTGCAATTGCTGGTTGACCCACGACAGCTCGCGGGTGCGTTCGGCGACCTGGGTCTCCAGCGACTGGTTGCGTTGCTCCAGGCCCGCCACCAGGCGCTTGCCAGCATCGATATTGCGGTGCGCGCCCAGCATTCGGGCCACCGAACCATCGGCGTTACGGGCAATGATGTGGCCGCTGTCCTCGATCCACAGGTAGCTGCCATCCTGGCAGCGGCAGCGGTATTCGATGCGGTAACGCTCGTTACGCTGGTTGATGTAGGCCTCGAAGTGCGCCATCACCCGTGGATAATCCTGCGGGTGGATCACGCTTTCCCAGCTCAGCACCGAGTTGGCCATGGAGTGGCTGGCGTAACCCAGCATCGCGTACCAGCCCGGGTTACGGTAGACATAACCGCTGTTGGCATCCCAGTCCCAGATACCATCGCTGATCAGGTCGAACAGGGTGTGCAGTTGCTGCTCGGTAAAGCCCGCCGGAACCGGATGGGGTGGCTGACTCATGGACGCTCTCCTTGGTATCCAGCAACTGCGCCCCGATTACGGTGCTGCCGATATTCATGACAATTGCCGCAGGCGGCAAGCCTGCGCCTCTTGCAGGCAAGCATATGCCGAGCGCATAGCGCCAGGAATAGCCCGAAGGGGCTATTTCACGACAGATTACGCCCTGGCACAGCTTTTGCCCCTTTCGCCGGGTCCTACGCAGCAGTCCATGGAGGAAACCATGCTTATCGGCGCAACCGGCCTGAATTGGCAAACCGTGCAACAACCCCAACACAACGGCAACGAACCAGTGACCAACCCCGCCCCTGGGTTCCCGGCCATCACCGCGACCGGCAAGGCCCAGACGCAGCAGCACAGCCAAGGCGGCACATCGCAACAGCACGCCGAGGATAATCGCAAGGAGGCCTTTGCCAAGATGCGGGTCTCGCTGGACAACCCGCAGACCGACACGGCCTCGCAAACTCGCGCAGGCAAGCAGAAGGCATCCGACGCCGCGCAGGAATTTCACGACTACATGGCCAAGTCACCGGCGCAGAAGATCAAGGAAAAGATGCTTCAGGAGTTGGGTCTGACGCCGGAGGAATACGATGCGCTGCCACCTGAGCGGAAAATGCGCATCGACGAGAAGATCGCCCGGCGCGTCCAGGAAGAAGCCGAATTGAAGACCCAAGCCAAGATCGAACAGGAACAGCATCGCGTGCAGGCTGCCAACCTGGTGGGTGACGAGCCAGAGAAAGCCACTGTTCAGGACATCGAGCAGCGATATTCCGCCAACCTTTGAGCATTGACGGCGCGATTGCACTGGGAGGGGAAATGAGAATGGCGTCCCAGGCAGGATTTGAACCTGCAACCTTCCCCTTAGGAGGGGGATGCTCTATCCAATTGAGCTACTGAGACATGCAAGCCGCCAGCGAAGGCTGTACGACGCAACGGCAAGCATGTTAACCAGCATGCCGCCGTTTGTCATGCCTCAATCGGGCAAATTGCATGTCGGTTTTTTCACCTGGCTCGAGCGGATTACCCCCTGCTCGCCCAGCAAGCAGAGCAAGGCGCGCAACGCTTGTGCCAATGTAGCCGAATTGTCGAGCACATGGACGTCGGCATCATAGGCTTGCAGGCTGGTATTGCGGGCCAGTCGCTGCTCGATGTCCTGCAGGCTTTCTCGCCCCCTGGCCAGCAAACGCTCGCGCAAGGCCCCTGGCGATACCGCCAGGCCCACCGCCAGCAGGTCGGGATACCGGCGCCGGGCGGCGGCCAAGTGACCACGAGAACCGTTTATCAGCACCGACTTGCCGGCATCAAGCCAACTGTCGATCTGTATAGGAATGCCATAGCACAAGCCATTGGCCTGCCAATCCAGGGCGAACGCCCCGGCTTCGCGCATGGCCTGGAACTGCGCCTCGCTCACACCGTGGGCGTCTTCGCCCTTGGCCTCGGCCGAGCGGGTGATGACCCTGCGGGCCACTTCCACCCCATACGCGCGCAATGGCTCACGCGCCGCGTCTATCAGGGAATCTTTTCCCGAGCCAGACGGTCCTATGAGCAATATCACACGCGCCCTTGAGATCGCCCCACTGCTTGCGTCATATTGCATAGCCACTATGCTCAATGTGAAGGAAACCAGCAAATTGTAAGCTTTTCCCTTGGATTTTGTTGCCTTTTACCAGATTTTGACGACAAACGTCTGACACTACCGAACACGGATGTATGTGAAACTTTTCAAACCAGTGCTCATTTCTGATAATTGGTACTGGCAAAAAGCCTTTATCCGGCTCACTATTTGTCACAGAATTGACGCCAAGGAAACGGCGACCATGAGGCAAGATGAACATCCAAAATCACATCACGGTTGAACATTTTGTCGTCGCCGCGGTCGTACTTCCACCGTGCGGCCAATTTGAGAACCGCTTCCCCTGAACCAGAACAACCGGTCAATTTATATGCGCCCAATGAAACAGGCTATCTATTCGAGCCGCACCGCTGACAAGTTCGTCGTTCGCCTGCCAGACGGGATGCGTGAGCGCATTGCCGAGGTAGCGCGCAACCATCACCGCAGCATGAACTCCGAGATCATCGCACGCCTGGAACAGAGCCTTATCCAGGAAGGTGCGCTGGGCGACGAGCTGAGCATGCGCCTGGACAGCCCAGAGCTCAGCCTGCATGAACGCGAGCTGCTGCAGCGCTTCCGTCAACTGTCTCACCGCCAGCAGAATGCCCTGGTCGCCCTCATCGCTCACGATGTGGAAATGGCGGCCGACGCCTCCTGACTCAGGCACGCAACAGTCGCACACAAAAAAGCCAGCGCAAGCTGGCTTTTTTGCATCTGGTGATTGCGGGGTTCACGGCGGGGTAACGCACGCTCTTTGTAGGAGCGGCCTTGTGTCGCGAAAGGGCCGCGCAGCGGCCCCAGCGATCTTTGCGTCAACGCTGAAATCCCGGGGCCGCCTTGCGGCCCTTTCGCGACACAAGGCCGCTCCTACAACAGGAACAGCGTAGCCAGGCCGAGGAAGATAAAGAATCCGCCACTGTCGGTCACGGCGGTGATCATCACGCTCGAGCCCATGGCCGGATCGCGCCCCAGGCGCGTCAGGGTCATCGGGATCAACACCCCCATCAAGGCGGCGAGCAGTAGGTTCAAGGTCATCGCCGCGGTCATCACCAGGCCCAATGACCAACTGCCATACAACCAGAACGCCACGACGCCAATCACCCCACCCCAGATCAGGCCATTGAGCAGCGAAACCGCCAGCTCCTTGCGCATCAGGCGACTGGTATTGCCCGGCGATACTTGGTCCAGGGCCATGGCACGGACGATCATGGTGATGGTCTGGTTACCCGAATTGCCACCGATGCCCGCCACGATCGGCATCAGCGCGGCAAGGGCGACCAACTTTTCGATGGAGCCTTCGAACAGGCCGATTACCCGCGACGCCACGAAGGCGGTGATCAGGTTGATGGCCAGCCAGGCCCAACGGTTGCGCAGCGATCGCCAGACCGAGGCGAAGATATCTTCCTCTTCGCGCAGACCAGCCATGTTGAGCACTTCGCTTTCGCTCTCCTCACGAATCAGGTCGACCATCTCGTCGATGGTCAAACGGCCGATGAGGCGGTCGCTCTTGTCCACCACTGGCGCGGAAACCAGGTCGTAACGCTCGAACGCCTGGGCGGCATCGTAGGCATCTTCCTCGGGATGGAAAGTCACCGGGTCATTGGCCATGACCTCCGCGACTTTCTTGTCCGGGTCGTTGACCAGCAACCGCTTGATCGGCAGCACGCCCTTGAGCTTGCCATCGTAGTCGACCACGAACAGCTTGTCGGTATGCCCCGGCAACTCCTTGAGTCGACGCAGGTAGCGCAACACCACTTCGAGGCTGACGTCCTCACGGATGGTCACCATCTCGAAGTCCATCAGTGCACCGACCTGCTCCTCGTCATAGCTCAGGGCCGAACGCACGCGCTCGCGCTGCTGCGCATCGAGGCTTTCCATCAGCTCATGAACAACGTCGCGCGGCAGCTCCGGCGCCAGGTCGGCGAGTTCGTCGGCGTCCATTTCCTTGGCGGCGGCCAGCAACTCGTGATCGTCCATGTCGGCGATCAGGGTCTGGCGAACGGCGTCGGAAACTTCGAGCAGAATGTCGCCATCACGATCCGAGCGCACCAACTGCCAGACCGTCAGGCGATCGTCCAGTGGCAGGGCTTCGAGGATGTAGGCAATGTCGGCAGGGTGCAGATCATCGAGCTTGCGCTGCAGCTCGACCAGGTTCTGGCGGTGGACGAGGTTTTCCACCAGGTCATGATGATGACCTTCCTGACGGTGCGTCAGGTCTTCGACCACGCGCTGGCGCTGCAGCAGTTCGATCACCTGGGCCAGGCGATCCTGCAGGCTGTCTTGAGTTTTCTTTACTTCGATTTCGGTCATAGGCGAACTCCACTCCCAGCAGCGGAGCACGCCGGGAGAATCAATCGGTCAGATCTTGCGGTATGAAGCGTGTTAGCGAGTAACTACTGGGTAAGTCCATGGTGGGATTCCACAAGCCCCGGCGGGGCTGACGGGCGCAATCATACACTGTGCAAGCTGTCGGATCGCTTAAATTTTTGGCCAGAACAATCGTTTGCGCGATAAAGCTATGACAACGCTCGAAGCCATCAGTGCGACGGTGGGTCGGGCGGAAAAAGCACATCGCTTTCAGGGCCCCGAACAATTCGCGACTGACCTCGACCTGTAGGAGCCAGCCTTGCTGGCGAACCAGGCGACACGATGGCTGGGCACCGGCTGCGCCGGTGTTCGCCGGCAAGGCCGGCTCCTACGCAGATCGCGAGACCTACTGAAAAGCGTAGATGCACATCAGCGACAATTCAGTGCGCCAGAAAAACAAAAAGCCCGCTCAAATGAGCGGGCTTCTTGATGTATGGCGGACTCAGCAGGATTCGAACCTGCGACCGCTCGGTTCGTAGCCGAGTACTCTATCCAGCTGAGCTATGAGTCCGTGGTTGGTAGTTTTAGGCCAGATTACCACTGGCTTGTTGAAGCGTCTTTGCAAGCAGAGCCACTTCAAAAGTGGCGGACTCAGGAGGATTCGAACCTCCGACCGCTCGGTTCGTAGCCGAGTACTCTATCCAGCTGAGCTATGAGTCCGTGGTTGGTAGTTTTAGGCCAGGTTACCACTGGCTTGTTGAAGTGCCCTTGCAAGCAAAACCACTTCAAAAGTGGCGGACTCAGCAGGATTCGAACCTGCGACCGCTCGGTTCGTAGCCGAGTACTCTATCCAGCTGAGCTATGAGTCCGTGGGGTAGTTTTAGACCAGGTTACCACTGGTTGATTGAAGCAGCCTTGCAGGCAAAGCCACTTCAAAAGTGGCGGACTCAGGAGGATTCGAACCTCCGACCGCTCGGTTCGTAGCCGAGTACTCTATCCAGCTGAGCTATGAGTCCGTGTCTTGCTGTGCCATTCAGATCGCTTGAAGCGCTCTAGGCAAATAATGGCGGTGAAGGGGGGATTCGAACCCCCGATACCCTTATGAGGTATACTCCCTTAGCAGGGGAGCGCCTTCGGCCACTCGGCCACCTCACCGCAACACGAGGCGAATATTAAACACACCCTTCCTCGTTTGCAACCCTTTTTTTGAAAAAAACTTCAAAAAAATTAAAGGCTTGGCTCCTCGTCCTTCTCTTTCTTGATCCGCAGGTAGATTTCCTCGCGGTGAACGGCCACTTCTTTAGGCGCGCTCACGCCAATACGCACCTGGTTGCCTTTGACACCCAGGACCGTCACAGTGATCTCACCGTCACCAATGATCAGGCTCTCGGCGCACCGACGAGTCAGAATCAGCATAGTTTTCTCCTCACATGAATCTTCAGGGACAACAGTCTTTAAAAGCAGGGCCTGGCCGGGGACGACGGCCTGGGCCCAGGTCAACCCGCCAATGGCGCCTGGACAGGGACACCATCAGCGGCCAGAAACACGAAGGGCGCGGCAAGCCGCGCCCCTCCAGGCAGCGTGTCACTCACCCTGTCGGGCGGGAGCGTCGAGCTCGAACGCGGTGTGCAGCGCGCGTACGGCCAGCTCCAGGTACTTCTCTTCGATAACCACCGAGACCTTGATCTCGGAGGTGGAGATCATCTGGATGTTGATGCTCTCCTTGGCCAGTGCTTCGAACATGCGGCTGGCAACGCCCGCGTGGGAGCGCATGCCGACGCCGACGATCGATACCTTGGCGATCTTGGTATCGCCGACCACTTCACGCGCGCCAATCTCGCGGGCGGTGTTTTCCAGCACGCTCAGCGCCTTCTCGTACTCGTTGCGGTGTACGGTGAAGGTGAAGTCGGTGGTGTTATCGTGCGAAACGTTCTGCACGATCATGTCCACTTCGATGTTCGCGGCGCTGATCGGGCCGAGGATCTTGAAGGCAACGCCTGGGGTGTCCGGGACGCCACGAATGGTCAGCTTGGCCTCATCGCGGTTGAAGGCGATACCGGAAATGATCGGCTGTTCCATGGATTCCTCTTCATCGATGGTTATGAGGGTACCCGGACCCTCCTTGAAGCTGTGCAGCACGCGCAGCGGGACGTTGTACTTGCCGGCGAACTCCACCGAACGGATCTGCAGCACCTTGGAGCCGAGGCTGGCCATTTCCAGCATCTCCTCGAAGGTGATCTTCTCCAGGCGCTGGGCCTGGGGCACGACTCGCGGGTCGGTGGTGTAGACGCCGTCGACATCGGTGTAGATCTGGCACTCATCGGCCTTCAGGGCCGCCGCCAGGGCCACGCCGGTGGTGTCGGAACCGCCACGACCGAGGGTCGTGATGTTGCCGTGCTCGTCGACACCCTGGAAACCAGCCACCACCACCACGCGCCCGGCCTTGAGGTCGGCACGGATCTTCTGGTCGTCGATCTGCAGGATGCGCGCCTTGTTGTGCGCGCTGTCGGTGAGGATGCGCACCTGGTTGCCGGTGTAGGACACCGCCGGCACGCCGCGCTTCATCAAGGCCATGGACAACAGGGCGATGGTGACCTGCTCGCCGGTCGAAACGATCACGTCCAGCTCGCGCGGCTCCGGTTTGTCGGAGATCTGCTTGGCCAGGTCGATCAGGCGGTTGGTTTCCCCGCTCATCGCCGACAGCACGATCACCAGGTCGGTGCCTTGCTCGCGGAATTTCTTGACTTTGTCGGCAACCTGCTCGATCCGCTCGATGGAACCGACAGAGGTACCGCCAAATTTCTGTACGATCAACGCCATTTCAAAGGTGCCTCAGCCCACAAGGGCCCCAAAAAACAATCCAACATGAAGCGGCCGGTGACTAGACCACCGGCCGCCCCATCTCAAAGACCCTGCTCGGCGAACGGCACGGCCAGGGCCAGGGCCTGGTCCAGCGCGGCGACGTCGACGCCACCGCCCTGGGCCATGTCCGGACGACCGCCGCCCTTGCCACCCACCACTGCAGCGGCTTGCTTCATCAGATCGCCAGCCTTGAGTTGGCCGGAGAGGTCCTTGGTCACGCCAGCCACCAGCACGACCTTGCCCTCATGCTCGCTGCCCAGCAGGATCACTGCATGGCCGAGCTTGTTCTTCAGTTGATCGACGAGCGCCAGCAGGGCCTTGCCATCCTGCCCATCCAGGCGGGCGGCGAGGACCTTGGCACCCTTGACCTCAACGGCCGCATTGGAGAGATCGTCCCCAGCGGCGCTGGCGGCCTTGGCCTGCAGCTGCTCGAGCTGCTTTTCCAGCTGGCGGTTGCGCTCGAGCACAGCCGACAGCTTGTCGATCAGGTTGTCGCGATTGCCCTTGACCAGCTGCGCGGCCTCCTTGACCTGCTCCTCGGCAGCGTTCAGGTAGGCCAGCGCGGCGGCGCCGGTGATCGCTTCGATACGGCGCACGCCAGAGGCCACGCCGCCTTCGCTGGTGATCTTGAACAGGGCGATGTCGCCGGTGCGCTTGGCGTGGATACCGCCACACAGCTCGACGGAGAAATCACCGCCCATGCTCAGCACCCGCACGGTGTCGCCATACTTCTCGCCGAACAGCGCCATGGCGCCCTTGGCCTTGGCGGTCTCGATATCGGTCAGTTCGGTTTCCACCGGCGTGTTCTTGCGCACCTCACGGTTGACGATATCTTCCAGGGCCTTGATCTGCGCAGGCGTCACCGCCTCGAAGTGGCTGAAGTCGAAGCGCAGGCGCTGGCTGTCGACCAGCGAGCCTTTCTGCTGCACGTGCTCGCCCAGCACCTGGCGCAGCGCTTCGTGGAGCAGGTGGGTGGCCGAGTGGTTCAGCGAGGTGGCGTGCTGCACCTCGGCATCGACATGCGCCTCGACCGTGGCGGCAATGGTCAGTGCTCCACTGGCAACGATACCGTGGTGCAGGAAGGCACCGCCGGTCTTGGTGGTGTCGCGCACGTCGAAGCGCGCAGCGCCCGCCTGCAGGTAGCCGGTGTCGCCGACCTGGCCGCCGGACTCGGCATAGAACGGCGTGCGGTCGAGCACGACCACGCCCTCCTCGCCTTCGCCCAACTGGTCGACCGACTGACCATCCTTGTACAGGGCGACGATCTTGCCCTGGCCTTCGGTGGCATCGTAGCCGAGGAAGTCGGTGGCGGTATCGACCTTGACCAGGCTGTTGTAGTCCATGCCGAAGGCGCTGGCGGAACGGGCACGCTCGCGCTGGGCTTCCATTTCACGCTCGAAGCCGGCTTCGTCGATGGTCAACTCGCGCTCGCGGGCGATGTCGGCGGTGAGGTCCATGGGGAAACCGTAGGTGTCGTACAGCTTGAACACCACGTCGCCCGGTACCACCTTGCCCTGCAACTGGGCCAGGTCCTGCTCGAGGATGCGCAGGCCCTGCTCGAGGGTCTTGGCGAACTGTTCTTCCTCGGTCTTGAGCACGCGCTCGATGTGCGCCTGCTGGCCCTTGAGCTCTGGGAAGGCTTGACCCATCTCGGCCACCAGGGCGGCGACGATCTTGTGGAAGAAGCTGCCCTTGGCGCCCAGCTTGTTGCCGTGGCGGCAGGCGCGACGAATGATGCGGCGCAGCACGTAGCCGCGGCCTTCGTTCGACGGCAGCACGCCGTCGGCGATCAGGAAGCCGCAGGAACGGATATGGTCGGCGACCACTTTCAGCGAAGGCTGGTCGTCGTTGCTGCAGCCGATGGCTTCGGCTGCGGCGCCCAGCAGGCTCTGGAACAGGTCGATCTCGTAGTTCGAGTGCACGTGCTGCATCACCGCACTGATGCGCTCCAGGCCCATGCCGGTATCCACCGACGGGGCGGGCAGCGGGTGCAGGACGCCGTCGGCGGTGCGGTTGAACTGCATGAAGACGTTGTTCCAGATCTCGATGTAGCGGTCGCCGTCTTCTTCCGGCGAGCCGGGTGGGCCGCCCCAGATGTCGGCGCCGTGGTCGTAGAAGATCTCGGTGCATGGGCCGCACGGGCCGGTATCGCCCATGGTCCAGAAGTTGTCGGAGGCGTACGGGGCGCCTTTATTGTCACCGATACGCACCATGCGCTCGGCAGGCACGCCGACTTCCTTGGTCCAGATGTCGTAGGCTTCGTCGTCGCTGGCGTAGACGGTGACCCAGAGTTTTTCCTTGGGCAGGTTCAGCCACTTGTCCGAGGTCAGGAAGGTCCAGGCGAAGGTGATGGCATCGCGCTTGAAATAGTCGCCGAAGCTGAAGTTGCCCAGCATCTCGAAGAAGGTGTGGTGACGGGCGGTGTAGCCGACGTTTTCCAGGTCGTTGTGCTTGCCGCCGGCGCGCACGCACTTCTGGCTGCTCACGGCGCGGGTGTAGGCGCGCTTCTCCTGGCCGAGGAAGCAGTCCTTGAACTGGTTCATGCCGGCGTTGGTGAACAGCAGGGTCGGGTCATTGCCCGGGATCAGGGAGCTGGAGGCAACGCGAGTATGTCCCTGCTCTTCGAAGAAGCGGAGGAAGGCTTCACGGATTTCTGCGCTTTTCATAGGTTCTTCCACGGAAACGGCGGCCACACGTCGAATCGACGAAACGACGGCAAAGGGCCGCATTATATCGGTCCTGCAGTCTCGGTGCAGTGGGTTTATGCGATAGCGACCGCCAATCGGGCGGTTTGTCGGACTAAAGCGAGTGAAACGACATGACCGCGATGCTAAAGCCAGCGTTTCGCTACTGGCAAGCCAATTACCGCCCAGGCGGTAGGAAAATGGAATAGATAGTGAATTAAATACCTTTCATGAACGATTGGATCCCGTTCCAGGTGTTATCGGGATACCGCATCAACACCCAGACACCCCCTTAGTTTGTAGGCCCATTCCTTGACAAGACAGCGCGCCATGAGCCTCGACACCCTCAAGGTCATTCGACCTGCACAAGCCACCACAGACACCTTTGCGCTGCCCTACGAAGATCACCTTGTTGCGGTGGAACGCGCCGCGGATCAACTACTGATCACCGCGCTGCCAGGAGTCAGCGAAATGCTGGTCGATACGCGACCGCTGGCGCTCAGGGTACAGATCGCCACCACCTGCTACGAGCTGGTGCTACCCGCCCCGCATACCGCGATACTAAGAACCGGAAATGGTCCTGACAGCGTGCATCTGAAGGCCGACCCAAGCACCAGGATCATTGTCGAAACCGCCGCGGGCAACGACAAGATTCTCCTGGAAGGCAAGGAGCAAGCCCCGGACGACTCATCGCAACGCCCTGGGGGCCGAGTGATAGTGGCGACCGGCAGCGGCGACGACCACATCATTGTCACTGGCCTGCAGCGGGTGCAGGTTCATGCTGGCGAGGGCAACGATCTGATCTACAGCAGCGCCGCGCACACCTGGGTCAACACCGGTGAAGGCGATGACACGGTGATCGCGGGGACGGACCAGCTGACGCTTGCGCGTGCCGGCACACAGACCTTGCCCACGCACTATGCGCACAGCTTCAAGATCGAAGGCGACGCACGCTACATCGAGCAGATGACGCGACTCCTGCAGCGCCTGCACGCAAGCCCAACCGCCTCACGATTGCTCCAGGACCTGGCCGCCCGGAGGGTCACCGTCACCTTGCGCTACACGTCAGTCACGGACAATGCCTTCGCGGGCTTCGACAGGCGGCTCGGCGACCCCAGGATCAAGGCCAACGGTCAACGAGGCGATCGCATTCTGCACAGCGAGATCCTGTTCAACCCGCACATGCAGGTTCCAGGCGCCCCCCCGCTGATCGCGCTCTATCACGAACTTTGCCATATCTGGAACTACGCCACCGGCAGCGTCGCGGGCCAAGGCGAGCTGCAAGCCGTTGGGCTGGCGACCGGCGAAGCGCCATTTGATTTCGATGACGACCCCTCGACCGCGGATACCGCGAGCAATCCGGCACCGTTCAACGAGAACGCGTTACGTGCAGAAATGGGCCTGCCACCTCGCCTGGCCTATCGCTGAGCAGTCAGGCCAGCGCGCTGTCCTCGGCCGGCACTATCAGGATGCCGGCCCGCAGCCCGTTCTTCACCTTAGGGTTGGGGAAAATGATGCGCGCGCCCTCCTCCTCCACCACCCAGCGCGTCTCGGCGAGGTCCTCGGCCAGCAGGTAGCCCTTGCTCAGCTCGGAGAAATTCTCGATGTCCGCTGGCAGGTGCAGGTGGAAGCTGTCGCTGTGCTTGATGATTTCGCGAGCGACGCTGAACAGCTTGAGGCCGTCCAGGCTCTGTTCGGTCTGGGGCTCGGTGTTTTCGATGAGGTGGATCAGGCGCGTTTCGAGCTTGTCGAGATTGACTTGCTCGTTCTGCCCGAAGGGGCGGGCCTTGCCCAGTTCCAGGGTGAAGGCTTCGGCATCGAGTTGCTCATAGGTGAACGCGCTGAAGGTGATCGACGACTTGCTCTGCAGCAGCACCGCCTCCATGCCGGCCGCCGCCAGGCGGGCCAGCTCGCGACGGGAGTGCTTGCGCCCTTCCTTGTAGGGATACAGCGCGAACTGCTCGATCTTCGACCCGCGAATGGCGGTATGCAGGTCGTAATGCAGGCGGGCGCGCTCGGGCTTGCTGAAGAACACCCGGGCAAACTGCTCCAGCTCCGCGGCCCGCAATGCCTCGAAACCACTGGAAAGTTCATGCCGGCCATTGAACAGGCGGTTGATGTCCTGCTCGATGAAACGCTCACCCTTGCGGATCGCCGGCGGATTGCCAAACAGGAACAACACTCGTGCGCGCGGCTTGATGGAGCCATCGGCCACGCCATGCAGGAGTTTTTCCAGCAACTCGATCGGCGCCGTCTCATTGCCGTGGATACCTGCCGACAGCAATAGGTCAAGGCCGCTGTCCTCGGCCTCGGGCGGACGCACTTCCAAGGCGCCCTCCCCCAGCCAGCGCAAACGCACGCCCCAGGGCGTCACTTGGGTCTTCTCGGCCGGTTCGTGATCGGTCAGGGTCAGCTCAAGCAGTTTGCCAAGGGCGAGCATGGGCGCTTCCTTAGTGGTGGTGGCCGCAGTCCGGGCCGTGGACGTGGTCGTCGTCACCGGCATCGGCCGGTTCCATTTCCAGTTGCAGGCTGACCAGGTTGGTGGCCATCGGGCGCAGCAGCAGGTTGGCGTACTCGGTGTCGTCTTCCTCGACATCGACGCCGATCAGCAGCTGGCCGCGGCCATCCTGCTGGATCCACACCTCCTTGCCTTGCCAGACCACGGCAAAACGGGTGCACGAGGTTTCCAGCTGGGTGCCGTCTTCATCTTCCAGGATCAGGCGCAGGGCGTCGGACATTGCAATTTCTCTCTTCAAGGTTGGCATTGGAACGGATAGACCGAACCCAGCTTGAGGATCTGGGTCAGTTCATCCAGTGCCGTGCGGCATTCCACCAGCAACTGCGGGTCGGCCAGGTCCGCCTCGCCGAGGCGATCGCGGTAGTGCTTGTCGACCCATTGCACCAGGGTGTCGTACAGCGGGGCGGTCATGATAACGCCTTGGTTGACCGCCGCCAGTTCGTTTTCCTTCAACGCCACGCGCAGGCGCAGACAAGCCGGGCCGCCGCCGTTCTGCATGCTCTGCTTGAGGTCGAACACCTTGACCTCCTTGATCGGGCCGCCCTGGCTGGTCAGCTGGCCCAGATACGCCCAGACGCGCTCGTTATTGCGGCACTCCTCCGGCACTACCAGCAGCATCGAGCCGTCCTCGCGGCTGAGCAGCTGGCTGTTGAACAGGTAGGAACGCACCGCGTCCTCCACCGTCACCGCCAAACGCGGCACGCAGATGGCCTGGAAGTTGCCACCTTTGCTGGCCAGTTTAGCCTGCAGCTGGCCAAGCACCGCGTCGGTGTCGAGGAAGGCATCCTCGTGGTAGAACAGCACCTCACCGTTGCCCACCGCGATCACATCGTTGTGAAACACACCCTGATCGATCACTGCCGGGTTCTGTTGAGCGTAGACCACGCCATCGTCGCGCAGGCCGTGCAACCGGGCCACCGCCTGCGAGGCCTCCAGGGTCTGGCGCGCCGGGTACTTCTGCGGCGCGGGGTAGCGGCTGTCGAAGGCACTGCGGCCATAGACGAAGAACTCGACGCCGGCATCGCCGTAGGCACGACAGAAGCGGGTATGGTTGGCCGCGCCCTCGTCACCGAACTGGGCAACCGCCGGCAGTGCCTGGTGATGGGCGAACACCTTGTCGTCATTGAACATGGCGCCCAGCACGCGACTGGTGGTTGGGTGCTCGATGCTGCGGTGGTACTTGCAGTTGAGGTTGGCGGCGGTGAAGTGCACGCGGCCGTCGGCGGTGTCGGCGCTGGGGCTGACGGTGGCGGCGTTGGCCACCCACATGCTCGAGGCCGAGCAACTGGCCACCAGCAGCGGCATGGCCTCCTTCGCGGCGCGCTGGATCACTTCGGCGTCGCTGCCGGTGAAGCCCAGGCGACGCAGCGCTGCCACGTCCGGGCGCTCCTGTGGCGCCAGCACGCCCTGCTGGAAGCCCATCTCCATCAGCGCCCTCATCTTCGCCAGGCCCTGGCGCGCCGCCTCGCGTGGGTTGGAACCTTGCTGGCTATTGCTCTGCGAGGCCACGTTGCCGTAGGACAGGCCGCCGTAGTTGTGGGTCGGCCCCACCAGGCCATCAAAATTCACTTCATAGGATTTCATCGGCTAGGCTCCGAGACCTGTTGTTATAGGGTGACGCCCGGCGTCAGGGTCGCCGGTAGTGCAAGGCTCGCGGTCTCCAACGAAGCCACGGGGTAGGCGCAGTAGTCCGCCGCGTAGTAGGCGCTGGCGCGGTGGTTGCCGCTGGCGCCGACGCCACCGAACGGCGCGCTGCTGGCGGCGCCGGTCAACTGCTTGTTCCAGTTGACGATGCCAGCGCGGCTGCGCAACCAGAAGTGCTGGTAACGGGCGTTTGAGTCCGACAACAGGCCGGCGGCCAGGCCGTACTGAGTGTTGTTGGCTTCATCGATCGCCGCGTCGAAATCGGCGTAGCGAATCACCTGCAGCAGCGGTCCGAAGAATTCTTCGTCCGGGCGCTCGGCCACCGCGCTGACATCGATGATGCCGGGCGTGAGCAAGGCGGCATTGGCCTGGGGCTGGGTCATTGGCAACAGCGCCACGGCGCCCTTGCCGAGCAGTTCGGCCTGGGCCGCCAGCAGCGCGCGCGCGGCTTGCAGCGAGATCACCGAGCCCATGAACGGCGCCGGCTGCTGGTCGAAGGCACCGACGCTGATACCACGACTCACCTCCACCAGGCGCGCGAGCAACTGGTCGCCCCAGGCGCCCTGGGGCACCAGTAGGCGGCGCGCGCACGTGCAGCGCTGGCCGGCCGAGATGAAAGCCGACTGGATGATGGTGTAGACCGCCGCGTCGAGGTCCTTGACCTCATCGACCACTAGCGGGTTGTTGCCGCCCATCTCCAGCGCCAGGATCTTGTCCGGGCGACCGGCGAACTGTTGGTGCAGCAAGTTGCCGGTGCGGCTGGAGCCGGTGAAGAACAGGCCATCGATACCTGGGTTGGCGGCTAGCGCCACGCCGGTTTCCCGAGCGCCCTGGACCAGGTTGAGCACGCCCGCCGGCAAACCGGCCTCGACCCAGCACTGCACGGTCAGCTCGGCGACCTTCGGGGTCAGCTCGCTGGGTTTGAACACCACGCAGTTGCCGGCCAGCAGCGCCGGAACGATATGGCCGTTGGGCAGGTGGCCTGGGAAGTTGTATGGGCCGAACACGGCGACCACGCCGTGGGGCTTGTGCCGCAGCACGGCAGTGGCGTCGGCCAGCGGGCCGCTCTTCTCGCCGGTACGCTCGCGGTAGCTCTGCACCGAGATGGCGACCTTGTTGACCATGCTGGTCACTTCGGTGGCCGATTCCCACAGCGGCTTGCCGGTTTCCTCGCCAATGCAGCGCGACAACGCCTCGGCATTGGCCTTGAGTTTCTCGGCGAAGGCCTCCAGCACGCCAATACGCGCATCCAGGCTCAGCGATGCCCAGCCGGGGAACGCCTGACGGGCAGCCTGCACGGCATTATCTACCTGCGCGGCATCGGCGCCCTGCCCTTGCCAGATCACCGCCTGGGTGACGGGGTTGAGCGACTGCAGGGCTTCGCCCTGGCCAGCCAGCCATTGGCCGGCGATGTAATGCGTGGTCATTTACTGGGCCTCCCGGCTGGCGGACAGTGGCACCGCGCGCACATTGTCGCCCGCGCCCAGGCGCAGGCGCTTGGCGGTCTGCGGATCGACCACCAGGGTGCCGGCGGCGAGGCGCGCCGGCGCGGCGGTGATGCGGCAATCTTCGCGCTTGCGGTTGTGGATGATATAGGGTGTGGCGTCGTCGCCCGGGGTGCCGACGGCCAGCACCAGGGTCTCGCTGTCACGCACGGCGCGGATCTTCGAGGTCTCGCACTCGATGGCCGGGCCCGCATCGAAGATGTCGACGAAGCCCTGGTAGTTGAAACCTTCGCGCTTAAGCATGGCCAGCGCAGGCTCGGTGTCGGTATGCACGCGGCCGATGACATTGCGCGCGGCCTCCGAAAGGAAGCAGGTGTACAGCGGGAACTTGGGCATCAGTTCGGCGATGAACGACTTGTTGCCCACCCCGGTGAGGTAATCGGCCTGACTGAACTCCATCTTGAAGAAGTGCCGGCCCAGGCTCTCCCAGAACGGCGAACGCCCCTGCTCGTCGGACATGCCGCGCATCTCGGCGATGATCTTGTGGCCGAACAGCTCGGGGAATTCGGCGATGAAAAGCATCCGCGCCTTGGACAGCAGGCGACCGTTGAGGCCGCTGCGATGGTCGCCACGCAGGAACAGCGAGCACAGCTCGGAGTTGCCGGTCAGGTCGTTGGCCAGGAACAGGGTCGGAATCTCGCGGTAGATCTTCAGCTCCTGCGAAGCGCTGACGGTCAGGCCGACCCGGTAGTTGTACCAGGGCTCGCGCAGGCCGACGGCACCGGCGATGGCGCTGATGCCGACCACCAACCCTTCGTCGTTCTCCAGCACGAACAAGTAGTCGGTATCACCCCGCTCGGCCTCGCCACGGAAGCTTTTCTCGGCCCAGCCAACGCGCTGGCCGAGGCGCTCCTCGTTGGCCGGGAGCGTGGTCAGCCCAGTGGTGCCGGTGCTGCGAGCCAATTCGATCAGCGCGGGTAAATCGCTGCTGCGTACAGGACGAACGATCATGCTATCTCCTTGTGCGGCGGCCAGCGCCTGCCGCGAAACTCTCTGTTGCGGCCAATCAGACCGCGACCAGGCGCACGCTGGCGCCTTCGCCGACACCCAGGGCCTCGACGGCCTCGCTGCTCAGGCTGACCGGTTTGCCCGGCACCCAGTCCAGCTCCAGCAACACCGCGCGGTAGTCCTGCAATTGGCCGTTGCACACCAGGTACGGTCGACCGCCCTTGACCGGGGCGTCGTCGAGCTTGACCGGCACCACGCGGCTCTGGGCGATCGAGCGGATGCCCGAGGTGCGTGCGTGCAGGGTCGGGCCACCGTCGAAGATGTCGATGTAGTGCTCGGTCTCGAAGCCTTCGCGCATGAGGATATCGAAGGTGATCTGCGCCCGCGGGTGCACCTGGCCCATGGCCTCTTGCGCGGCGTCGTCCAGCAGCGGCACGTAGATCGGATAGTGCGGCATCAGCTCGGCGAGGAAAGTGCGGCTCTTCAAGCCGCACAGGCGCTCGGCGTCGGCATAGTTGAGGTCGAAGAAGTTGCGCCCGATGGCATCCCAGAACGGCGATTCGCCCTGCTCGTCGCTGAAACCGACGATTTCGGTGACCACCGAATCGGCGAAACGCTCGGGGTGCGCAGCCATGAACAGCAGGCGACCGCGCGAGTTGAGCTCGGCGAAGGCGCTGTTCACCAACTCCGGCAACACGTAGAAGCTGGTCAGCAGGCTATTGCCGGTAAGGTCGTGACACAGCGACAGGACGTGGATCTTGTTGTGGATCTTCAGCTCGCGCGAGGCGTGTACGAAGGTCTCGTTACGAAAGCTGTAGAACGGCTCGGAATAACCGGCCGAGGCGACGATGGCCGAGCAGCCGACCAGCTTGCCGGTGGCGCTGTCCTCGAGCACGAAGAAATAGCTCTCCTCGCCGTTGAAGCTCACTTCGGCGGCGAACGAGGTTTCCGAGGCGGCGATCTTGTCGCCCAGGCGAGCGGTGTCATCCGGCAACGAGGTGACACCAATGGGGCTGTCGGCAGCCATGCGCTGCACTTCGTTCAGATCCGCCATTTGCGCGGGGCGCATCACCAGCATGGTGTCACTCCTTTCGGGAAAGCGCGCCGATCACATCGGCACGGAAAAACGACGGGCACGCGCCACTACCTGCAAGCAGGCCCGCACTGGAATTCAGGGATCGCCGACCCAGGCCAAAACCCGGGCCGACGAAGGGTGGATCAGCCTTGCGTCAGCTTGCGCACGGCGCGTTCGAAGCGTGCCAGGCCTTCGTCGATGTCGACGTCCTCGACCACCAGGCTCGGGGCGAAGCGCACTACGTCGGGACCGGCCTGCAGGACCATCACGCCTTCCTTCTCGGCGGCATTGAGGATGTCCTTGGCCTTGCCCTTCCAGGCGTCACTGAGCACGCAACCGATCAGCAGGCCGACACCGCGCACCAGGGTGAACAGGCCGGGTTCCTGGCCGATCTTCTCCAGGCGGGTCTTGAAGCGCTCATGTTTGGCCTTGATGCCCGCCAGGGTTTCCGGGGTGTTGACCACATCGAGCACGGCGCAGGCGACGGCACAGGCCAGCGGGTTGCCGCCGTAAGTGGTGCCGTGGGTGCCGACGGCCAAGTGCTTGGCCAGGTCGCTGGTGGTCAGCATCGCGCCAATCGGGAAGCCGCCGCCCAGGCTCTTGGCGCTGGTCAGGATGTCCGGGGTGACGCCGTAGTGCTGATAGGCATACAGCGAGCCGGTACGGCCAACGCCGGTCTGCACTTCGTCGAAGATCAGCAGGGCATTGTGCTCGTCACACAGCTTGCGCGCGCCTTCCAGGTAGGCCTTGTCGGCCGGGACCACACCGCTCTCGCCCTGAATCGGCTCGATGACCACGGCGCAGGTCTTGTCGCTGATCTGCGCTTTCAGCGCTTCCAGGTCGTTGTACGGCACGTGGCTGATGCCGGTGATCTTCGGCCCGAAACCGTCGGAGTACTTGGGCTGGCCACCGACGCTGACGGTGAACAGGGTCCGGCCGTGGAAGCTGTTGACGGTGGCGATGATCTCGTGTTTTTCGGGACCGAAACGGTCATGGGCGACACGCCGGGCCAGCTTGAAGGCGGCCTCGTTGGCTTCGGCGCCGGAGTTGCAGAAGAACGCGCGTTCGGCAAAGGTGGCGTCCACCAGCTTGTGCGCCAGGCGCAGGGCCGGCTCGTTGGTGAACACGTTGGAGACATGCCAGAGGGTATTGGCCTGCTCGGTCAGCGCCTTGACCAGCGCCGGATGGCAGTGGCCCAGGGCGTTGACCGCGATGCCGCCGGCGAAGTCGATCAGCTCGCGGCCGGTCTGGTCCCACACTCGGGAGCCCTCGCCTCGCACAGGAATGAAGGCCGCCGGGGAGTAGTTGGGAACCATGACCTGGTCGAAATCGGCACGTTGCACCGGGGCTTGCTCAACGGACATCTGAGTCTCCTGAAGAGGAACGCTGGCCTGGAAGTGGCGAGCGATGGAGGGATTGTAAGGACTGATCGGCGCCTGTCCTTGCTGCCAGGCGACAACTTGTTACAGCGCCAAACCCTGTTTTTGCAAGGTTTTCGGCAATGCGACAAACACTGTCGCAATCGCGCAGTGTAACGGGAGGATGGGGTGGCGGGGAGAGGCCAGACGAGAATTGGGTGAACGGGTGTTCACATGTACAAACCCCATCGCAGGGCAAGCCCGCTCCCACAAACAACGCAACCCGTGGGAGCGGGCGTAGGCCCGCGATAACGCCTGCGCAGTAAAGGAAGTTGTCAGCCGCGCTCGGCCGGCGCCGAACTCAGTTCGAACGGGCTGCTGCTGCGGCGCTGGTTGCGATCCTCTCGCGGCGTGGCACCAAAGAAATTACGGTACGCGCTGGAGAAATGCGGCCCGGAGGAAAACCCGCAGGACAAGCCGATCTGGATGATCGACTTGCTGGTCTGCATCAGCATCTGCCGCGCCTTGTTCAGCCGCAGCTCCAGGTAATACTGGCTGGGCACGCGATTGAGGTACTGCTTGAAGATCCGCTCCAGCTGGCGCCGCGACACGCATACATGCTGGGCGATCTCATCAGTGGTCAGCGGCTCTTCGATATTGGCCTCCATCAGCAGCACCGCCTGGGTCAGCTTCGGATGGCTGGAACCCAAGCGGTTCTGCAGCGGAATGCGCTGGCGCTCGCCCCCCTCGCGAATACGCTCGACCACCAGTTCCTCCGACACCGCGCCGGCCAACTCGGCACCGTGGTCGCGGGCCAGCACCGCCAACAGCAGGTCGGTCACAGCCATGCCGCCGCAAGCAGTCAAACGATCACGATCCCAGTCGAACAGGTGGCTGGTGGCGATCACCTTGGGAAAGCGCTCGGCGAAGTCATCCTGCCAGCGCCAGTGCACCGCGGCGCGGTAGCCATCGAGCAGGCCCAGCGCCGCCAATGGGTACACCCCGGCGGACAGCCCGCCGATCATGCAACCCCCGCGCGCCAGCTGCTTGAGCGCGGTCGACAGTGCCGAACCGACGGCCGACGGCGGCTCATCGGCCAACAGGAACAGCTTGTGACAGCCCTCGAGGCGACCGTTCCACGCCTCGCCCGGCAAACGCCAGGCACCCTCCTGCGCAGCCTCGGCCTGCAAATAGGCGAGTTCGTAGACCACATCCGGATGCACCCGCTGGGCCACCAGCAACACCTCTTCCGCCAGCGCCAGGGTCAGCGGCTTGGTGCCGGGCCAGATGAGAAATCCGATTCGCTGGGTGGTCATAGGGCGTGGTCCAAAACCTGGAAAGGAAGGTTCGCGCTCGTCGCGCCGGGGCATGCAACGTGCGTTGCGCAGCATGCCCCATCATGGTGCAAAAGTGCAGCCTTTACTTGAGGCTGCCAGACAGGAACTGCTTGAGGCGCTCGGACTGCGGGTTGACCAACACCTCGCGCGGGCAGCCGCGCTCTTCGACCAGGCCCTTGTGCAGGAATACCAGCTGGTTGGAGACCTCGCGGGCGAAGCCCATCTCGTGGGTGACCACGACCATGGTGCGGCCTTCCTGGGCCAGCGACTGCATGACCTTGAGCACATCGCCCACCAGTTCCGGGTCGAGCGCCGAGGTCGGCTCGTCGAACAGCATCACTTCAGGCTCCATGGCCAGGGCACGGGCGATGGCCACGCGCTGTTGCTCACCGCCGGACATGTGCCCGGGGAAGGCATCCTTGCGATGGGCGACACCCACCTTGGCCAGGTAGTGCTCGGCCTTTTCCAGCGCTTCTTTCTTGTTCACGCCCAGCACATGCACCGGCGCCTCGATGACGTTTTCCAGCGCGGTCATGTGCGACCACAGGTTGAAATGCTGGAACACCATCGACAGGCGCGAGCGCATGCGTTGCAACTGCTTGGGGTCGGCGGCCTTGAGCGCGCCGTCCTTGCCGGCGACCAGCTTGAGCTCTTCGTTGTTGAGCAGGATCTTGCCCGCGTGCGGCTGCTCGAGCAGGTTGATGCAACGCAGGAAGGTGGATTTGCCCGAGCCGCTGGAGCCGATGATGCTGATCACGTCGCCCGCCTTGGCTTCGAGGGAGACGCCCTTGAGCACCTCGTGGCTGCCATAGCGCTTGTGCAGGTCTTGGATTTGCAGTTTGTACATGCTGTCGGTTCTCACAGAGCGGTCAGTGCTTGCGCGGCGCCAGGTAGCCGAGCCAACGGCGTTCGGCCAGCTTGAACAGGCGCACGAGGATGAAGGTCAGGCACAGGTAGAACACGCCCGCCGTGATATAGGCCTCGAAAGGCAGGTAGTACTGGGCGTTGACCGTGCGCGCGGCACCAGTGATGTCGATCAGGGTGACGATCGACGCCAGGCTGGTGGTCTGCAGCATCATGATCACCTCGTTGCTGTACTGCGGCAGCGCCCGGCGCAGCGCAGAGGGCAGCAGGATGCGGCGGTACATTTTCATGCGCGACATGCCGATGGCCTTGGCCGCCTCGATCTCGCCATGGGGCGTGGCCTTGAGGCTGCCGGCGATGATCTCGGCGGTGTAGGCGCTGGTGTTGACGGCGAAGGCCAGGCAGGCACAGAAGGTCGCGCTGGACAGCCACGGCCACAGGAAGCTCTCGCGCACCGCCTCGAACTGGGCCAGGCCGTAGTAGATCAGGAACAGCTGCACCAGCATCGGCGTGCCGCGAATCACATAGGTGTACAGCCAGGCGCTCATGTTCACCAGCGGCTGCTTGGACACCCGCATCAGGCCCAGCGGGATGGCCGCCAGCAGACCGAAGAACAGCGACAGCGCCAGCAGCTTGAGGGTGGTCAGCAGCCCGCCGATGTACAGCGGCAGCGCCTCCCAGATGACGTTGTAGTCGAAGATCATAGTTCAGCCGCCTTGACGCCCACCGAGTAGCGCTTCTCGAGATACTTCAACGCCAGCAGCGAGACACTGGTCAACACCAGGTACAACGCCGCCACCGCCAGGAAGAAGGTGAAGGGTTCGCGGGTGGCGTCGGCCGCCTGCTTGGCCTTGAACATCATGTCCTGCAGGCCGACCACCGAAATCAGCGCGGTCGCCTTGGTCAGTACCAGCCAGTTGTTGGTGAAGCCCGGGATCGCCAGGCGGATCATCTGCGGCACCATGATCCGGAAGAATACCTGCACGCCGCTCATGCCATAGGCGGCACCGGCCTCCGCCTGCCCCTTGGGAATACCCAGGAACGCGCCGCGGAAGGTTTCCGACAGGTACGCGCCGAAGATGAAGCCCAGGGTACCGATGCCGGCCACCAGCGGGTTCAGGTCTATGTAATCGTCATAGCCGAGCAGCGGCGCCACCCGGTTGATGATGTCCTGGCCGCCATAGAAGATCAGCAGGATCAGGACCAGGTCAGGGATGCCACGGATCACCGTGGAGTACAGGTCCCCCAGCCAGGCCAACCAGCGCACCGGCGACAAACGCAGCGCCACGCCGATCAGGCCGAGGACGATGGCCAGGGCCATCGACGACAGGGCGAGCTGTAGCGTCAGCCACGCTCCGTCGAGGATGACTGCCCCATAGCCTTTCAACATGATTCGGATTCCTCAGGGCTTGGGAATGAAAAATGGTGCAAACCTCAGAGATTCTGCTGTTTGCACCATTGCACAGGTGAAACTCGATGGTTACTTCGAGTCTGGACCGTAGATGTCGAAGTTGAAGTACTTCTTCTCGATCTCTTTGTATTTGCCGTTGGCGCGGATCGCGTCGATGGCGGCGTTGATGCGCTCGGCGTTGGCGGTGTCGCCCTTGCGCACGGCGATACCGACGCCATCACCGAAGTACTTGGTGTCGGTGAAGGCCGGACCGACGAAGGCGAAGCCCTTGCCTGCATCGGTCTTCAGGAAGCCGTCCTCGAGCAGGGTGGCATCGGCCACGGTGCCGTCCAGGCGGCCGGCGGCGACATCCAGGTAGATTTCATTCTGGGTACCGTAGGGCACCACGGTGGCACCTTGCGGGGCCAGGACTTCCTTGGCGAAACGGTCGTGGATCGAACCGCGCTGCACGCCGATCTTCTTGCCCTTGAGCTCAGCCAGACTGTCGCTGACGGTGGTGCCTTCCTTCATCACCAGGCGCGCCGGGGTCAGGTAGTAGCGCTTGGTGAAGTCGACCGACTTCTTGCGATCGTCAGTGATCGACATGGACGACAGGATGGCGTCGATCTTGCGCACTTTCAGTGCCGGGATCAGGCCGTCGAACTCCTGCTCGACCCAGGTGCACTTGGCTTTCATCTGTTCGCACAGGGCGTTGCCGATGTCGTAGTCGAAGCCCGCGAGGCTGCCATCGGGCTGCTTGAAGGCGAAGGGTGGGTAGGCGGCCTCGATACCGATCTTCAACGGCTTCTCATCGGCCTGCGATACCAGGGAAAACACGGAAAGCGCCAGGGCGCCAAGCAGTGCGAGCTTCTTCATCAGGTAACTCCATCGGTACGGGGCAATACAAGGCAGTTGTAACGGCTGCCCGATATGCGAATGGGTACAACGCGAGCCGCGCAGGGTTCGACCAAGGTCGCAGACCACGAGCGAGTGAGTGGCATTTTAGCGACAGCCCGGTAGTCGATATTTCTTCAAAGCGACAACTAGTTACAGAAGCGCCTGGAACCGCGGCGGGCGATATTGACAGCTCCTGCGGATTATGCAAGAGCAAAAAAGAAATAACCCATACACATAGCAATAAGCGGGCCCATTATTCGCAAACCCTTGTATTCCGGCAAGCGCAGCGTGCCTGAATGCAAGAAATGCTGTCAGAAACGCGGCTTTTGCGCACATGAATGTTTCGCGATGCCCCGATTTTGTGCGAAATCGGTGACAACAAGGGTTACCGATGAATGTCGGAGTAACACCCCCGTCAGTAAAGCAAAAACCCCGCCGGCTGCCCGGCGGGGTTTCAGTTGGCGACCAGATCGCGGGGCAAGCCCCCACGCAGGCCGTGGGCGCGGCCTTGCTCCGCGACCGCGCTCAGGCCGACGCCAGGCTCATCGCCTTGTGGGTATCGATCAGGTGCTGCACCACACCAGGGTCGGCCAGGGTCGAGATATCGCCCAGGGCGTCGTACTCGCCAGTGGCGATCTTGCGCAGGATCCGGCGCATGATCTTGCCCGAGCGAGTCTTCGGCAAGCCCGGCGCCCACTGGATCACATCCGGCGAAGCGATCGGGCCGATCTCCTTGCGCACCCAGTTCTTCAGCTCCAGGCGCAGTTGCTCGCTGGGCTCCTCACCGGCATTGAGGGTGACGTAGACATAGATGCCCTGCCCCTTGATGTCGTGCGGCACGCCCACCACCGCGGCCTCGGCGACCTTGGCATGGGCGACCATCGCGCTCTCGATCTCGGCGGTCCCCATGCGGTGGCCGGAGACGTTGAGCACATCGTCCACCCGGCCGGTGATCCAGTAGTAGCCATCCTCGTCGCGACGGGCGCCGTCACCGGTGAAGTACATGCCACGGAAGGTCTTGAAATAGGTGTCGACGAAGCGGTCGTGGTCGCCGTACAGCGAACGCGACTGGCCCGGCCAGGAATCGAGAATCACCAGGTTGCCCTCGGCGGCGCCGTCGATCAGGTTGCCCAGGCTGTCCACCAGCGCCGGCACCACGCCGAAGAACGGACGGGTCGCCGAGCCCGGCTTGAGGCCGGTGGCGCCTGGCAGCGGGCTGATCAGGATGCCGCCGGTTTCGGTCTGCCACCAGGTGTCGACGATCGGGCAACGCTCCTTGCCGACGGTCTTGTAGTACCAGTTCCAGGCCTCGGGGTTGATCGGCTCGCCCACCGAACCCAGCAGGCGCAGGCTGGAGCCATCGGCACCGGCCACCGCTGCCTCGCCCTCGGCCATCATGGCGCGGATGGCGGTTGGCGCGGTGTAGAGAATATTGACCTTGTGCTTGTCGACGATCTTCGACACCCGGGTGATATCCGGGTAGTTCGGCACGCCTTCGAACAATAGTGTGGTGGCACCATTGGCCAGCGGACCGTAGACGATGTAGCTGTGGCCGGTGACCCAGCCCACGTCGGCGGTGCACCAGTACACCTCGCCCGGGCGGTAGTCGAACACGCGCTCGTGGGTCAGCGCCGCGTACACCAGGTAACCGCCGGTAGTGTGCAGCACGCCCTTCGGCTTGCCGGTGGAGCCGGAGGTATAAAGGATGAACAGCGCCTCCTCGGCGCCCATTTCCTTGGGCGCGCAGTGGCTGGAGGCAACCTTCATCAGG
Source organism: Pseudomonas sp. RIT623 (assembly GCF_004519305.1). Taxonomy (GTDB): domain Bacteria; phylum Pseudomonadota; class Gammaproteobacteria; order Pseudomonadales; family Pseudomonadaceae; genus Aquipseudomonas. Next base: position 77,150 of record NZ_SOZA01000009.1, read on the forward strand.
TCTTCGAACCAGATGTCGCGGTGCTGGTGCCAGGCGATGTCGCCACCGGTGCGCTTGCACACGATGATCTTCTGCACGCTGCTGGTTTCAGGGTTGGTCAGGGCCAGGTCGACATTGGCCTTGAGCGGGGTGCGCCGGCCACCACGCAGGCCTTCGTCGGCAGTGATCACCACCTTGGACTTGCAATCGATGATGCGCCCGGCCAGGGCCTCTGGCGAGAAGCCGCCGAACACCACCGAATGGATCGCGCCGATGCGCGCGCAGGCCAGCATGGCGACCACGGCCTCGGGGATCATCGGCATGTAGATGGTGACCACGTCGCCGCGGTGCACATCTTGGCCACGCAGGGCGTTGGCAAACTTGCAGACCTGCTCGTGGAGCTCGCGATAGGTGATGTTGCGGTGCTCGGAAGGGTCGTCGCCCTCCCAGATGATCGCCAACTGGTCGCCGCGCGTTTCGAGGTGGCGGTCCAGGCAGTTGTAGGAGACGTTCAGAGTGCCGTCGGCGAACCACTTGATATCGACATGGTGGTCGTCGAACGAGGTCTGCTTGACCTTGGTGAAAGGCTTGATCCAGTCCAGACGCTGGGCCTGCTCGCGCCAGAAGCCGTCCGGGTTGATCACCGATTGCTGGTACATGGCCTTGTAGGTGGCCTCGTCGGTCAGGGTACTGGCCGCAACCTCGGGACGAACGGGATACAGTGGAGCCGCACTCATCTGTGTTACCTCGGTGTAATAGTTGTTTTTGTATGGAACCGTTTGTAACTGTACCAGAGCGGCAAACACCATTCGACGTTGGTAGTAACGCGCTGCCCCGACCACTCGGTGCTTTTGCGCAACCGCTCTAGCCCATGGCACTCAGCCACTTCAGCCAGAAAAAACCGCGCAGTACCGAGGGATTGTTACAGATTCTGTCAAAAGACTTTATCAAAACCCGCTCTGTTTCAGCCCGGGCCAGCCTCCTAGAATTCACCTCGCCAGCAACGGCAACGCGATTAACTTGGTAACAACCCCCACGAAGGCAACGTTAATCCGTACTTCATCCTGATAGTTGAAACTTGCTGTACTCGCGGCGCCATCAGCGCCGCGTGCCCCCTCACGACCTTAGATAGGTAAATTGAAAATGAAAGCTTTACTGGTATTGGTACTTGGCAGTCTTTGCGGCGCGGCACTCGCCGGCGAGGCAAACAATGCCGAGCAGATTCCGGTTGAACAGTACAGTTATTCGCAGCACCTGGATATCGCCCGCGTTATTTCCATGAGCGAAGTTCCCAATGTCTGCGAAGTTGTACCGGCGCGCATGACCTATGAAGACTCCAAGGGCCAGAAGCACATTCTCGAATACCGTGTGATGGGCAACGGCTGCTCCAACGGCTAAGGCTACAGACTCAGCGCAAGGCAGGCCCGCTCCGCCCCTGATCGCGCCGCGCGCGACCCTGCAGGAGCGGCCTTGTGTCGCGAAAGGGCCGCAACGCGGCCCCGCGATACCTGTAACTATCGACATATTGGGGCCGCTACGCAGCCCTTTTCGACCGGTGCGACGCTTCGGCAAGGCCGCTCCTACAAGGGCAGGCGACACCTTTCCAATAGATTCACTCCGCCGACTTGCCCAGCGAATACTCACGCAACTTGTTGGCAATCGTCGTGTGCGAAACACCCAGACGCTTACCCAACGCGCGACTACTTGGAAATTCGCCCAGCAAACTTTCCAATACCGCCCGCTCGAAACGCCCGACAATCTGCGAAAGATCACCATCCAGTGAAAATTCGCCCAACGGCTGGCGCACGCCATAGTCCGGCAAACGAATATGTTCGCTCTTTACAACACCGCCTTCACATAACGACACCGCCTGGAACAATACGTTTTCCAGTTGCCGCACGTTGCCCGGCCAATGGTACTGGCTCAACTTGTCCATCGCCGAGGCCGCCAGGCGTGGCATCGGGCAACCGATCTGCCGGCTGGCCTGGTCAAGGAAGTGCTGCACCAGCCCTTCCAGGCCATCCATGCATTCGCGCAGTGGCGGAATATGCAGCGACAGCACATTGAGCCGGTGGTACAGGTCCTGGCGGAACTCGCCGCGCGCGCACAGCTCGGACAGGTCGACCTGGGTCGCGCAGATCACCCGCACATCCAGGTACACCTCTTCGTCGCTGCCAACACGGCGGAAGCAACCGTCCTGCAGGAAGCGCAGCAGCTTGACCTGCAAGCGCGGGCTCATCTCCCCCACCCCATCGAGGAACAACGTGCCGCCGGCAGTCAACTCCAGCAAGCCGAGCTTGCCCTCGGCCCGCGCACCTTCGAACGCCCCAGGCCCATAGCCAAACAGTTCAGTCTCGGCCATCGACTCGGGCAGGCCGGCGCAATTGAGCGCCATCAACGGCGCCTGGCCGCGCGGGCTGGCCAAGTGGCAGGCACGCGCCAGCAACTCCTTGCCAGTGCCGGTCTCGCCCTCGATCAGCAGCGGCGCATCCAGCGGCGCCATGCGCCGCGCCTCGCGCACCACCGCGGCCATCACCTTCGAACTCTGGAAGATGCTGTCGAAACCGCGCAACTCCTGCTTGCGCACGTTGTAGATCCGCTCGCCGATACGGTCGGCGCGGTGCAGGGTCAGTACCGCGCCGGCCAGGGCCTCGCTCTCGTCGTGCTCCGATTGCAACGGCGCGATATCAGCCAGGAACACATCGCCCTTGACCTTGATGCGCAGGCCGTTGATGCGCGATTTGTTGGCGCGCACCAGCTCCGGCAGGTCGAAGTCCTCGACATAGCGCGACAGCGGGATCCCCGGCACTTCGTCGACTCGCACCCCAAGCAACTGCGCCGCGCCACGGTTGCCGGCGACGATACTGCCGCCCATATCGATCGACAGCACCGGGAAATCCAGCGCCCCGAGCAACGCATTGAGCTCCATGTGCCGGCGCTCGCTGGGCATCAGCCCGACGCGCTTGACCCCGAACACCCCGGCGATTGACTCGAACTTGGGCCGCAGCGCCTGGAACTGCAGGTTGATCAGGTTCGGACAGTGCAGGTAGATAGCATTGCCGTGATCGCCGCCGACCTCGCCACGCAGCACGTTGATGCCGTACTCCACCAGCAGGTTGAGAATGTCGCGCAGGATGCCGATGCGGTTCTGGCAATGCACTTTGATACGCATGGAGATCTCTCGAAGCGGGCAGGTATTTGTTCGACCCGCGGAAAAGTCGTAAAGATAAGCTGACAAAATAGCCTTGAAAGCCAGCCGGGCGAGCGCCATTTTCCGGGATTAGCGCATTTTTGTAAAATTATCGTTACAAAAACCCTGCAAACGGATATCGATATAGTAGGAAAACACCCGTGCAAAGCGCCAAGGACGGGGTTATCACTAAGGGCACGCCCTGAACATAACAAGAATGTCCTCCCAGGAGAGCCACATGAAACAGACGCAATACGTGGCCCGTGAGCCCGATGCGCACGGCTTCATCGACTACCCGCAGCAAGAGCATGCGGTGTGGAACACCCTGATCACCCGCCAGCTGAAAGTCATCGAAGGCCGGGCCTGTCAGGAGTACCTGGACGGCATCGAGCAGCTCAAGTTGCCCCATGACCGCATTCCGCAACTGGGCGAGATCAACAAGGTGCTGGGCGCCACCACCGGCTGGCAAGTCGCCCGGGTGCCGGCGCTGATTCCCTTCCAGACCTTCTTCGAGTTGCTGGCCAGCAAGCGCTTCCCGGTCGCCACCTTCATCCGCACCCCGGAAGAACTGGATTACCTGCAAGAGCCGGACATATTCCACGAGATCTTCGGCCACTGCCCACTGCTGACCAACCCCTGGTTCGCTGAATTCACCCATACCTACGGCAAGCTCGGCCTGGCCGCGACCAAGGAACAGCGGGTGTACCTGGCGCGCCTGTACTGGATGACCATCGAGTTCGGCCTGATGGAAACCGCCCAAGGCCGCAAGATCTACGGCGGCGGCATCCTCTCCTCGCCCAAGGAGACCGTCTACAGTCTTTCCAGCGAGCCGGAGCACCAGGCCTTCGACCCGATCGAGGCCATGCGCACGCCGTACCGCATCGATATCCTGCAGCCGCTGTACTTCGTCCTGCCGAACATGAAGCGCCTGTTCGACCTGGCCCACGAAGACATCATGGCCATGGTCCACCAGGCCATGCAACTAGGCCTGCACGCCCCGAAGTTTCCACCCAAGGCGGCTGCCTGAGCCGCCCTGTCGATAACAACTCAAAGCGGAAAACACCCATGAATGCCTTGAACCAAGCCCACTGCGAAGCCTGCCGCGCCGATGCGCCGAAAGTCACCGACGAGGAACTGGCGGAACTGATCCGCGAGATCCCGGACTGGAACATCGAAGTCCGCGACGGCCACATGGAACTCGAGCGCGTGTTCCTGTTCAAGAACTTCAAGCACGCCCTGGCCTTCACCAACGCCATCGGCGAGATCGCCGAGGCCGAAGGCCACCACCCAGGCCTGTTGACCGAATGGGGCAAGGTCACCGTGACCTGGTGGAGCCACTCGATCAAGGGCCTGCACCGCAACGACTTCATCATGTGCGCGCGCACCGACGAGGTCGCCAAGACTGCTGAAGGGCGCAAGTGATGCACTTCGCCGCCATCGCTCGGGTCCCTGGCGACCCGATCCTGGGGCTGATGGAAGCCTACGCCCGCGACGGCAACCCGGCCAAGTTCGACCTGGGTGTCGGCGTGTTCAAGGACGCTGCGGGGCTGACGCCGATTCCGGCTGCGGTCAAGCAGGCCGAGCAGCGCCTGGTCGAGCGGCAGGCCACCAAGAGCTATGTCGGCGGCCATGGTGATGCAGCGTTCACGCGCCTGGTCAGCGAGCTGGTGCTGGGCAACGATTCCACGCTGCTCAAAAGCCAGCGCGCCGGCGCCACCCAGACCCCTGGCGGCACGGGCGCCCTGCGCCTGGCGGCGGAGTTTATCGCCCACTGCCTGCCGGGCCGCGGTATCTGGCTGAGCGACCCGACCTGGCCGATCCACGAGACGATCTTCGCCGGTGCCGGGCTCAAAGTCTCGCACTACCCCTACGTGGGCGCGGACAACCGCCTGAACGTCGACGCCATGCTCGCCGCACTGGAGCGGGTACCGCAAGGCGACGTGGTGTTGCTGCACGCCTGCTGCCACAACCCCACCGGCTTCGATCTGGGCCAGGACGACTGGCGCGCGGTGCTCGACATCGTCAAGCGGCGCAACTTGCTGCCATTGATCGACTTTGCCTACCAAGGCTTCGGAGACGGCCTGGAGGAGGACGCCTGGGCAGTGCGCCTGTTCGCCGCCGAACTGCCGGAGCTGCTGATCACCAGTTCCTGCTCGAAGAACTTCGGCCTGTACCGCGAGCGTACCGGCGCCCTGCTGGTGTGCAGCCACGACGCCGAGAAACTGCAGGATGTGCGCAGCCAGCTGGCGTTCATTGCGCGCAACCTGTGGTCGACGCCGCCAGACCATGGCGCGGCGGTGGTCGCCGAGATTCTCGGTGACCCGGCACTCAAGGCGTTGTGGATCGAGGAAGTGAACGCCATGCGCCAGCGCATCGCCGAGCTACGCGTCGGCCTGGTGAAAGCGCTGGAGCCCCATGGCCTGGCCGAGCGCTTCGCGCATATCGCCGCGCAACGCGGGATGTTCTCCTACACTGGCCTGAACCCCGAGCAGGTGCGCCTGCTGCGCGAGCGACACAGCGTGTACATGGTCGGTACTGGCCGGGCGAACATCGCCGGAGCGGACGCCAAGCGCCTGGAACAGCTGGCAGCGGCCATCGCCGACGTCTGCCGCTGAAATCTGGCCGACACAACGTGGGAGCGGGCTTGCCCCGAGGTAGCACTCTCGAGGGCTAGCCCGCTCCCACGCCCCTCCTGACACGCCCGCTGTCCGATAGCCGCCCGCAAAAACCGATAGGCGCGGCGGAAAAATCCCAAACTGTCATCCAGACTGCTGTATCCTGCCCCAGCTTTTCGAAGCCTTATCACGCGCCAAGGCGCTGTCTTTTCACTCACACTTGCGAGGAACGACGAGATGCATGAAATCCCGAATCTTCCCTTCCCAAGCCTGAACCCCGAAGAGCAATCCGTTGCCGCCCACGCCGAACCGACGCCCACCGTCGAACAGGACGGCGACGATCAATCCAGCGCCGACCAGGAATAACCCGCGCACCGTTCGACAGTGTGAAAACGGCTGACCCGCGGGAGCTTCCCCGTCATCACGTTTTCACACCGTCCAGAAGCCACTACCCGGCGCAGCCCTCATGCCCGATTCACCGCGCCCCTTGCGGTCACCCCCTGCACGCTACCTGAACATCGCCATCCCCTTGGTCGTGCTGCCCGGCTATGCGCACAACGACCTGGGCTTTAGCGCCGTGGTCGCCGGCCTGGCGATCAGCGTCCGATATCCGAGGTGATGAACCAGGTGTCGGCGGCCAACCGTGACGCGGCGATGGAAGCGTATTCGCTGTTCATCGACCTGTCGCTGGGGATCACCAGGCCCCGAACGGGCCCAGTGGGATGCGGGTTGCTATTGGGCTGTTATCTGTACCGACAAGCTCGACTGTAACGCGAACGCTAAAAACCTGGGCCGCGCTGCACGTATTGCAGCACCACCTCCAACGGATGGCGCAACTGCTTTTCGGTCATGCGCTTGACCTGGCTACGGCACGAATATCCGGTCGCCAACGCTTCCCCTTGCTTGTCCAGCTTGGTCGCCCAGGACTGCTCGAAGATGGTCTTCGAGGTAGCCTGGTTTCGCGCCTCGTGCCCATAGGTGCCAGACATTCCACAGCAACCGGTGGCCTCGGTGATCAGCTTCAGGCCAAGGCGCGCGAACACCTGCTCCCACTGCCGGGTGCTGGCAGGCACGTTGGTCTTCTCGGTGCAGTGAGCCATCAGGCGGAACGTTTCGGTCTTGACCGCGTTCTGTTCGGGCAACACCTCCATCAGCCACTCCTGGGGCAGCAGCACCTGCGGGCATCCGTCCAGCCCCTCGACCTTCCGGTACTCCTGGCGATAGACCAAGGTCATCGCCGGATCCAGCCCCACCAACGGCACGCCGCAATCGGCCAAGGCCTTGAGCTGGGAGGCATTGCGGATCGCCGCCTTGGCGAAGGCGCCAAGGAAACCCTGTACATGCAACGGCTTGCCATTGGCACTGTACGGGGCAAGGAACACCTTGTGCCCCAGGCGGTGAGCCAGCTCGATAAGCGCGGCCAGCAGTGGTGTTTCGAAGTAGCGAGTGAAGGCGTCCTGCACCAGCACGATGCTGCGCTCGCGCTGGGCCGGGGTTAGCTCGCGCAGGGCCGGCACGCTCGCCATCTGGACCCGGCAACGGGTCAGGGTGGACTGGAAGTTGAAGCGGCTGATCAACGGGCTGTCGACCATGCCGATGCGGTCAGCCAGCAAGCGGCTCACCCACTTCGAGCCCATCACCGCGTTGTACAGCCCCGGCGCATGGGCCAGGTAAGGGATGCTGAATTCCAGCGAGCCGATCAGGTAGTCGCGCATTGGCCGCTGGTAACGCCCGTGATACAGCTCGAGGAAGCGCGAACGGAAATCCGGCACGTTGACCTTGATCGGGCACTGCCCCGCGCACGACTTGCACGCCAGGCAGCCGGCCATGGCATCGTACACTTCGTGGGAGAAGTCTGCCTGCCCACGCTGTCGCGCCCGACTGTTGCGCAGCCTGGCAGGCAGCCCCTTGAGCCAGGAAGCCCGGCGCTGGGCGGCAGCGAGCACATCGATATTGGCCTCGCCCTGCAGGCGCAGCCATTCACGGATCAGCGAGGCACGGCCCTTGGGCGAGTGCTGGCGCTCACGGGTCGCCTTCCACGATGGGCACATGGCGTCGTTGGGGTCGTAGTTGTAGCAGGCGCCATTGCCATTGCAGTACACGGCGCTGGCGAAGTCCTGCCACACCCGCTCGTCGATGGTGCGGTCGAGGTCGCCGCGCAAGGTCACGCCGTCCACCGCGGTCAGGCCCTCGGCACTGTCTGGCGGGGTGCAGATCTTGCCGGGGTTGAGCTGGTTGTGCGGGTCGAAGGCGCCCTTCAGGCGCTGCAATGCCGGGTACAGCTCGCCGAAGTAGTCCGGCACGTATTCCGAGCGCAGCCCCTTGCCGTGCTCACCCCACAGCAGGCCACCGTAGCGCTTGGTCAGCGCCGCCACGGCATCGGAGATCGGCTTGACCAGCGCCGCCTGGGCCGGGTCCTTCATGTCCAGGGCCGGGCGCACGTGCAAGACGCCGGCATCGACATGGCCGAACATGCCGTAGGCCAGGCCGTAACCGTCGAGCAAGGCGCGGAAATCGGCAATGTAGTCGGCCAGTTGCTCTGGCGGCACCGCCGTGTCCTCGACGAAGGGTTGCGGCCGCACCTCGCCCTCGACGTTGCCCAGTAGCCCCACCGAACGCTTGCGCATGGCATAGACGCGGGTCACGGCCTCGGCACCTTCGGCCAGGGTATGGCCCAGGCGCTCGACGCTGGTGTCGCGTTGCAGGTGATCGATGAAGGCCTGCACCCGGGCCTTGACCTCGGCCGGCTCATCGCCGCAGAACTCCACCAGATTGATGCCCAGGGTCGGGCGTTCGGGGTCGGCGGGGAAGTATTCGGCGACGCTGTGCCAGACAATGTCCTGCATCGCCAGCATCAGCACCTTGGAGTCCACCGTCTCGATCGACAGCGGCTTGAGCGCCATCAGCGCATTGGCATCACGCAGGGCATCCATGAAGCTGGTGTAGCGCACATTGACCAGCACGGCGTACTTGGGGATCGGCAGCACATTGAGCTTGGCTTCGACCACATAGCCCAGCGAGCCCTCGGCACCGCACAGCACGCTGTTGAGGTTGAAACGGCCCTGCTCGTCGCGCAGGTGCGCCAGGTCGTAGCCAGTCAGGCAGCGGTTGAGCTTGGGGAAGGTGCTTTCGATCAGTTCGCCCTGGGTTTGCTGGATCTCACGGGCCATGCGATACACCGCACCGACCCGGCCCGGCGCGGCACAGGCCTGCTCCAGCGCCGCGTCATCGATCGGCAGGCTGTGCAGGCGCTCGCCACCAAGCAGCACGCTGTGCAACTCGAGCACGTGGTCGCGGGTCTTGCCGTAGGTGCAACTGCCCTGGCCGCTGGCATCGGTGTTGATCATGCCGCCCACGGTGGCGCGGTTGGAGGTGGACAGCTCTGGCGCGAAGAACAGCCCGTGGGGCTTGAGCGCGGCATTGAGCTGGTCCTTGACCACACCCGCCTGGACCCGCACCCAGCGCTGCTCGACGTTAATCTCGAGAATGCTGTTCATGTGCCGCGACAGGTCGACGACGATGCCGTCGGTCAGCGACTGGCCGTTGGTGCCGGTGCCACCGCCGCGCGGGGTGAGCTTGATCTCACGAAAACGCGGCTCGGCCATCAGTGTGGCGACACGCGCCACGTCGTCGGCGTCCAGCGGGAACACCGCCGCCTGGGGTAGACGCTGGTAGATGGAGTTATCGGTAGCCAGCACGGTTCGGGTGCCGTAGTCGGCGCTGATCTGGCCACGGAAGCCGCTGTTCTTCAGGGCGTCGAGGAATTCGGGGTATTGGGCGGCGGGCGCGCGGGGCAGCAGCTGGGCGATCATCGAAGGATGCCTCTTTGATATCGGCTAATTCACGAGATGTTGTGTTTCCTGCGGCTACGGTATGAATGATCTGTACCGCATGACGAATGCCCCCATGTTCCTGTAGTTTCGCGCCAGGGGCAAACGGATATCCCTGCCGCTATCAATGAGCTTTATGAATGAATTACCGCCACCTCACCCCTTCGATGTCGCTGCTTCTGGCCTTCGAGGCCGCCGCCCGACATGAAAGCTACACTCGCGCCGCCGCCGAGCTGTCGCTGACCCAGAGCGCGGTGAGCCGCCAGGTGCAGGCGCTAGAGCAGCAGCTCGGGCTGACGCTGTTCCGCCGCGAGGGCCGCCAGGTCCATCTGACCGATGTCGGGCGCCTGTACCAGCGCGAACTCAGCGAAGCCCTGGGGCGTATCCGCAGCGCCACCCTGCAGGCCCTGGCCTATCAGTCCGGGGTCGGCACTCTGCGCCTGGCAACGCTACCGACCTTCGGCTCGAAATGGCTGCTGCCACGCCTGCATGCTTTCTACAGCGCGCATCCCGGCATGCTGGTGCACATTCATTCACGTATCGAAGCCATCAACTTCGATACCAGCGAAATCGACGCGGCCATCGGCGTTGCCAGCCACGACCTGCCCGGGCTGATCTGCCATCGCCTGCATGCCGAGGAACTGGTGGTGATCCTGCCACCCGACGCCAATGGGGATGGCCAATGGAGCCCGCAAAGGATCAGCGAGCAAGTGCTGCTCAACGTCGCCAATAACCCCCATGCCTGGGGCGAGTGGTTTTCCCACCATGCCCTGCCCCACCGGGCGATGCGCCTTGGGCCAAGTTTCGAACTGACCTCGCATTTGATTCAGGCGGTTCGGGCAGGCATAGGCATTGGCCTGGTGCCCAGGATCCTGGTGCAGGAGGAACTGGCCAGCGGCGAACTGTTCAGCCCGGGCACACCGTTTGCCAGCCAGCGCAGCTACTACCTGATCTATCCGCCCAGGAACGAGGCATTGCCATCGTTGCGAGCGTTTCGCGGCTGGTTGCTCGAACAGATCTGAGGTCGGCACAGGCAACAAAAAACCCGATGCCGGTTACTCGGCATCGGGTTTTTTGTTGGTGCGCCTCAGCGCTTACTTGGCGACGCTGCCAGCAGCACCATTAGCCTGGGACCCACGCTTGCTCTTGAGCTGGTAGGCCACATACATCACCACCAGCCACACCGGCATCGCGTACACCGACACCTGGATGCCCGGAATCTGCAGCATGATGCCCAGGATCAGCACCACGAACGCCAGGACCAGATAGTTGCCGTACGGGTACCACAGCGCCTTGAACAGCGGCTTCTGGCCGGTGCGGTCGAGGTGCTGGCGGAACTTCAGGTGCGAGTAGCTGATCATCGCCCAGTTGATCACCAGGGTCGCCACCACCAGCGACATCAGCAGCTCCAGGGCATTCTGCGGCATCAGGTAGTTGAGCAGCACCGCAATCAGGGTTACCGCCGCCGATACCAGGATCGAGCGCACCGGCACGCCGCGACGATCGACTTTGGCAAGAGCCGCCGGGGCATCACCCTGCTCGGCCATGCCCAGCAGCATGCGGGCGTTGCAGTAGGTGCCGCTGTTGTACACCGACAGTGCCGCGGTCAGCACCACGAAGTTCAGCAGGTGCGCGGCGACGTCGCTACCCAGCAGCGAGAACACCTGGACGAACGGGCTGCTGCCATAGCTGCCGCCGGAGGCGTCGATGCTCGCCACCAGGGTATCCCAAGGCGTCAGCGACAGCAGCACGACCAGGGCACCGACATAGAAGATCAGGATGCGGTAGATGACCTGGTTGATCGCCTTGGGGATCACGGTCTTCGGCTTGTCGGCCTCGGCAGCGGTGAAGCCGAGCATTTCCAGGCCACCGAAGGAGAACATGATGAACGCCAAGGCCATCACCAGGCCGCTGATGCCGTTGGGGAAGAAGCCGCCATGCGACCACAGGTTGGCCACGGTCGCGTCCGGGCCGCCACTGCCGCTGGTCAGCAGGTAGGCACCCAGGCCGATCATGCTGACGATGGCCACCACCTTGATGATGGCGAACCAGAACTCGGCCTCGCCGAAGAACTTCACGTTCATCAGGTTGATGGCGTTGATCAGCAGGAAGAACGCCGCCGCGGTGACCCAGGTCGGGATTTCCGGCCACCAGTAGTGCACGTACTTGCCCACCGCCGACAGTTCCGACATGCCCACCAGGATGTACAGCACCCAGCAGTTCCAGCCCGACAGGAAGCCGGCGAAGCCGCCCCAGTACTTGTGGGCGAAGTGGCTGAAGGAGCCGGCCACCGGCTCCTCGACGATCATTTCGCCGAGCTGGCGCATGATCATGAAGGCAATGAAGCCGCAGATGGCATAGCCGAGGATCATCGAAGGCCCGGCGGATTTCATCACGCCGGCGGAGCCCAGGAACAATCCGGTGCCGATGGCGCCGCCCAGGGCGATCAGCTGGATATGACGGTTCTTCAAGCCACGCTTGAGTTCACCAGACTGTGAATTATGTCCACTCATGAACGAAGTCACCTGCTTGTTTTTATCTGTGACGGAATCGGACCCACCGCGCTCGTGGCGCAGCGGAATGGGCAAGGTGGTTACCTTGGTACTTGTGACAGGACGTCGCACAAGGCCTTGGGAGGCCAGGGGCGGATCAACCGGGTGTCAGCAAGCGTGCGCGGTACGCAAGGGAGTCACAGGTAAAACGCGGCGCATTGTATACCCCTGCAAACGCGCAGGCGTCAACGCGTTGCATCGTTTCCTGTGGAAAAAACGCAGCGGTCCTGGGGAGAGAGCCTGAAAAGGCGAAGTGATCGGCGCGCATGACGCCTCCATTTGTTTGTTGTTCTTGGTGCCTGGCGATCCTGCCTGGCTTTGTACACGCAATGGCGCTATCTCAACGGTTGCACGGGGGTTTGGGAAGGGGGCTGCGGGTAGCGCGCAGGCTCTGGGGCGGGATATTCGGCAGGTTTTTGTTACACCGAATGGAAAGACCTTGGAAATCGGCTATATCCGTAACGTTTCTTTTACAAAACGGTTTGAAAAGTTTCCACTCCTCGGGGAAATTTCTTTTTGATCAGGGACTTGAGCCATTTTCAGCCCCTGGACGTGTAGGAGCCGGCTTGCCGGCGAACACCGGCATAGCCGGTGCCATCCTTCGCGGCGCCTGCTTCGCCAGCAAGCTGGCTCCTACATGCCAGGATTGGCCGCAAGAACAGCGTAGGAGCCGGCTTTGCCGGCGAACACCGGCATAGCCGGTGCCATCCTCCGCGGCGCCTGCTTCGCCAGCAAGCTGGCTCCTACATGCCAGGATTGGCCGCAAGAACAGCGTAGGAGCCGGCTTTGCCGGCGAACACCGGCGCAGCCGGTGCCATCCTTCGCGTCGCCTGCTTCGCCAGCAAGGCTGGCCCCTACGGGGCCGGGCAGATCGCGCACTCGCGCACAAAAAAGCCAGCCCGAAGGCTGGCTTTGGCAACACCGAGAGCGATCAGCCGCGCGGCTTCTCGCGCCCCCGGCCACGCCCCGCCGGCTTATCGCCGTCTGGACGCGCCGGGCGCTTGCGCATCTCGCTCGGCCGCTCAGCCACCGCGCTACCGCGGCTACCCTTGCGTGGCGCGGCGTCTTCACGCGGCGCACGGGCCGGACGCTCGCCCTGGCCTTCGGCAGCCGGGCGCAAGCTGCGCACACGCTCGCCACGGCCCAGCGGACGGGTCGACTTGCGCTGCAGGCGCTCGAGCTTGTCCTTGGCCTTGAGCTTCATCTCTGGCAGCGCCACCGGCTGCAGGCCGACTTCGGCGGCCAGGATATCGATCTCACCCTGGCTCATTTCGCGCCAGCGGCCCATCGGCAGGTCGGAGTTGAGGAACACCGGGCCGAAACGCACGCGCTTCAGGCGGCTGACCACCACGCCCTGGGACTCCCACAGGCGCCGCACTTCACGGTTGCGGCCTTCCATCACCACGCAGTGGTACCAGTGGTTGAAACCTTCACCGCCCGGCGCCTTCTGGATGTCGGTGAACTTGGCTGGGCCGTCCTCGAGCATCACCCCAGCCTTGAGGCGATCGACCATGTCGTCATCGACCTCGCCACGCACACGCACCGCGTATTCACGGTCCATCTCGTATGACGGGTGCATCAGGCGGTTGGCCAGTTCGCCATCGGTGGTGAACAACAGCAGGCCGGTGGTGTTGATGTCCAGGCGACCGATGTTGATCCAGCGCCCCTCTTTCGGGCGCGGCAGTCGATCGAACACGGTCGGGCGACCTTCCGGGTCGTCGCGGGTGCAGATTTCACCGTCGGGCTTGTTGTACATGATCACCCGACGGGTCGCCTCGGCGGACTCGACGCGCTTGATCAGCTTGCCATCGACGGTAATGGCGTCGTGCAGGTCGACGCGCAGGCCGAGGGTGGCCTCGACGCCGTTGACCTTGATACGACCCTGGCTGATCCAGGCCTCGACGTCACGGCGCGAACCGACGCCAATGCGCGCCAGCACCTTCTGCAGCTTTTCGCCGGATGGCGGGGTGGGTTGTTGGTCTTGCAGATCTTGGTCACTCATCTGGGCACCTCCCGGTGTAGTAGTGAAAGCGGGCGCGCATCATACGCGGTTCGGCAGACTAACGCATCTGGAGGGTAGAAGGTTTTTCGCCAAAGGCCCGCAGATTCCGCCCAAAGGTGGCGATCGCATCCCCTAGACTTTCGGCTCGGTCTCAGGCGCTTGCGCCTCATCGCGCAAATCATCGAAATCGGTCTTGAGCCCGTCTTCCATCGCATCCAGTTCCACCAGCAGCGAGCGGAAGCTGGTCTCGTCCTTGGGCGCCTGTTCCGCGCCCTCCTCGCCCAGGCTGGCATCGGCCAACGCCTGCAAATGCGCCGGTACCGGCGCCTCGTCCGGGTCAAGCACGGGCTCCAGTTCCATCTCGCGCAGTTCGGCCAAGGCCGGCAGCTCGTCGAGGCTCTTGAGGTTGAAGTGATCGAGAAACGCCTTGGTGGTGGCGAACATAGCCGGGCGCCCCGGTACCTCGCGGTAGCCGACGATGCGGATCCACTCGCGCTCCATGAGCGTCTTGATGATGTTGCTGTTGACCGCCACGCCACGCACGTCCTCGATCTCGCCACGGGTGATCGGCTGGCGGTAGGCGATCAGCGCCATGGTTTCCAGCAGCGCGCGGGAATAGCGCTGCGGACGCTCCTCCCAGAGGCGGCCGACCCAGGGTGCGTAGTCCTCGCGGATCTGCAGGCGATAGCCGGTCGCTACTTCCTTGAGCTCGAAGGCGCGACCGCTGCAGGACTTGCCCAGCACCTCCAGGGCCTTCTTGAAAACGGCGGGGGCCGGGCGCTCGGCCTCCTCGAACAGCTCGTAGAGGCGCTCGAGGGATTGCGGCTTGCCAGAGGCAAGCAGGAAGGCCTCGATCAGCGACGCCAGTTCACGGGGTTCGTTCAGGTTCATCGGTAGTTGTCAGGTCATTCTGCCCGGGCACGGACGTGAATCGGGGCGAAGGGCTCATTCTGCACCAGTTCGATCAAGGATTCCTTCACCAGCTCGAGAATCGCCATGAAGGTCACCACCACACCGAGCTTGCCCTCCTCGCGGGTGAACAGCTCGACGAAGGGCACGAAGGCGCCCCCTTTGAGGCGTTCGAGCACTTCGCTCATACGTTCGCGGGTCGACAGCACCTCGCGGGTGATCTGGTGGCTCTCGAACAGGTCGTTGCGGCGCATGACCTCGGCCATGGACAGCAGGATCTCTTCCAGCGCCACCTCGGGCAACAACTTGCGCACCTTGGCCTGCGGAGCCTCCAGGCGCGGCACGACGATTTCGCGTCCGACCCTGGGCAACTCATCGATACCTTCGGCGGCGGCCTTGAACCGCTCGTACTCCTGCAGCCGGCGAATCAGTTCGGCGCGCGGGTCGCCCTCCTCCTCCTCGACCTCGCCGGAACGCGGCAGCAGCATGCGCGACTTGATCTCGGCAAGCATGGCGGCCATCACCAGGTACTCGGCCGCCAGCTCCAGGCGCACGCTCTTCATCAGCTCGACATAGCTCATGTACTGGCGAGTGATCTCGGCCACGGGGATGTCGAGAATGTCCACGTTCTGCTTGCGGATCAGGTACAGCAACAGGTCCAGCGGGCCTTCGAAGGCTTCGAGGAAGACTTCCAGGGCATCCGGCGGGATATACAGGTCGACCGGCATCTCGGTCAGGGCTTCGCCGTAGACCAGGGCCAGTTGCAGCTGGAACGGCGTCTGCACCTCTGTGACCGGCGCCTCGGGGGCTTGTACCTGGCTCACGCGTTGACCAGGAACGGCGTCGGATCCCCGCAGCCTTCACGGATAAGCTCGGGCTCGTCACCGGACAGGTCGATGACGGTCGAGGCCTTCAGGTCGCCGAAGCCGCCGTCGATGATCAGATCGACATGGTGCTCCAGGCGCTGGCGGATCTCGTAGGGGTCGGTCATCGGCTCCTCGTCGCCTGGCAGAATGAGGCTGACACTCATCAGCGGTTCGCCCAGCTCCTCGAGCAGGGCCAGGACGATGGGATTGGACGGCACGCGCAGGCCAATGGTGCGGCGCTTGTCGTGCATCAGCAGGCGCGGCACCTCGCGGGTGGCGTTGAGGATGAAGGTGTACGGGCCCGGAATGTGGGCCTTGAGCAGGCGGAACGTTGCCGTGTCGATCTTGGCGAAGGTGCCCATCTCGGACAGGTCACAGCACAGCAGGGTGAAGTTGTGGTGCTTGTCCAGCTGGCGCAGGCGGCGCACGCGCTCGATGGCAGCCTTGTCACCGATCTGGCAGCCCATGGCATAGGCCGAGTCGGTCGGATAGACCACCACCCCACCTTTGCGGATGATCTCGACAGCCTGTTTGATCAGGCGCGCCTGCGGGTTCTCCGCATGAATCTGGAAAAATTGGCTCACGTAGTCGTCCTGTTCATACCGCCATAGGCTGTTCATGTCGGAATCGGCGCCACAGGGGTGGCAGGTCCTCGGGCAATGGCCGGTAGGCACCGATCTCGCCCCAGGTGCCGGGGCCGTGGAAGTCGCTGCCGGCGCTTGCCAGCAGGCCGAACTCACGGGTGAGGATAGACAGCGTTCCCACCTGCTCGGGCGGCATCATCCCATTGACCACTTCCAGTGCCTGCCCTCCAGCCTGAATATAGTCGGCAATCAGCCGTCTGCGCTTGCTGCGGGTCAGATCGTAGTGCATGGGATGAGCCAGGCTCACCCAGGCGTTGGACTCGCGCAGGGTGGCGACAGTTTCCTCTAGGGTCGGCCAGTGCAGCTTGACGTCGCCCAGCTTGCCGGCGCCCAACCACTTGCGAAACGCCTCGCCGCGGTCCTTGACGAAGCCGGCGCGCACCAGGAACTCGGCAAAATGCGGTCGCGCCGGGGCATTGCCGCTGTCGCCCAGTTCCTGCTGCACCGCCCGCGCGCCTTGCAGCGCGCCCGGCATGCCCTTGGCCGCCAGCTTGCGGTCGATCTCCTCGGCGCGCAGCCAGCGGCCACGGTGCAGGCCGTCGATCGCCTCGAGCAATGGCGCGGCATCGAGGGGGAAGTCATAACCCAGCACATGAATGGTGGCGCCGCCCCAGGTGCAGGACAGCTCCACGCCGCTGACCCAGGCCATGCCCCGTTCGGCGCAGGCCTGGCGCGCCTCGGGCAGACCGTCGATGGTGTCGTGGTCGGTGAGCGACAGCGTGCGCACCCCGTGCTCATGGGCCCGGGCGACCAGCGCCGTGGGCGACAGGGCGCCGTCGGAGGCCGTGCTGTGGCAGTGCAGATCAACATTCATGGAGGAGCGCTTTCGCTGGAATCGATGTTTGTTATTATGCCGTCACATCCCGCTTCTGGCTGCCACTGTGAAACAATTCATCGATTTCATCCCGCTGCTGCTGTTCTTCATCGTCTACAAACTCGACCCGCGCCCCGTCGAAATCGCCGGCCACGGCTTCGAGTTCGGCGGTATCTACAGCGCCACGGCGATGCTCATCGTCAGTTCCCTGGTGGTCTATGGCGCGCTGTTCCTGCGCCACGGCAAGCTGGAAAAAGGCCAGTTGCTGACCCTGGTGGCCTGCCTGGTGTTCGGCGGCCTGACCCTGGCCTTCCATAGCGAGACCTTCCTCAAGTGGAAAGCGCCGGTGGTCAACTGGTTGTTCGCCCTGGCCTTCGCCGGTAGCCACTTCATCGGCGACCGGGTGCTGATCAAGCGCATCATGGGCCACGCCCTGAGCCTGCCGGAGGCCATCTGGACGCGCCTGAACCTGGCCTGGATCGGTTTCTTCCTGGTGTGCGGCGCGGCCAACCTGTTCGTCGCCTTCACCTTCCAGGACATCTGGGTCGACTTCAAGGTGTTCGGCAGCCTGGGCATGACCGTGATCTTCCTGGTGGCTCAGGGCGTCTACCTTTCGCGCCACCTGCACGACGCCGACCCCTCCACCTCCAAACCCAAGGACTGACATGCTCTACGCCATCATCGCCAGCGACGTGGAAAACTCCCTGGACAAACGCCTGGCCGCCCGCCCGGCACACATCGAGCGCCTGCAGCAGCTCAAGGCCGAAGGCCGCGTGGCACTGGCCGGGCCGCACCCGGCCATCGACAGCAACGACCCTGGCGCAGCCGGTTTCAGCGGCAGCCTGATCGTCGCCGAGTTCGACTCGCTGGCCGCCGCCCAGGCCTGGGCCGATGCCGATCCCTACATCGCCGCGGGCGTTTACGACAAGGTCGTGGTCAAGCCGTTCAAGCAAGTCCTGCCATAACCGGCTTTTGAGGGGCGCGCCCGCTCCCACGAGGCCGCCCCAGCTACACCCCGCGCGGCACCATTCACAAATTCCGACAACCGGCCGACAACCTCCTGAATCGATTCGAATCAGGAGTTCCAATGCGTCAAGGTCCGATGTCCCTGTTGCTTTGCCTGTTGCTGCTGTCCCCTTTCGCCGCGGCCGAGCAGCCGTTGTCGCTGGAAGCCGGGGCGCGGATCACCGAGCTGCAACAGCGCCTGGAAGAAAGCGAGAAGCAGCGCGACGCGCTGAACCTGCAATTGCAGCGCCAGGACAGCGAGCGCGAAAGCGCCCAGCTCACCCGCCTGCGCCAGGACAACCAGCGCCTGAAGCTGGCGCTCAAGGAGCTGCAAGCTGGCGCCAGCGCCCCCCAACACCTGCTGACCGACCAGCAGCAGTGGTTCCTGATCGGCTCGGTCGTTGCACTGTTGTCGGCCGTCTGCGGTATCTTAGCCAGCGGCGGACACAGAAGACGCCGTCAATGGTTGAATTGAGTGAGACATGAGCGAGCTGTTACTGATTGATGATGACCAGGAACTGTGCGAGCTGCTCGGCAGCTGGCTGACCCAGGAAGGGTTCGCCGTACGCGCCTGCCATGACGGCCAGAGCGCGCGCCAGGCCTTGGCTGCCCATGCGCCGGCGGCGGTGGTTCTGGACGTCATGCTGCCGGACGGCAGCGGCCTGGAACTGCTCAAGCAGCTGCGCAGCGAACACACCGACCTGCCGGTGCTGATGCTCTCGGCCCGCGGCGAGCCACTGGACCGCATCCTCGGCCTGGAACTGGGTGCCGACGACTACCTGGCCAAGCCCTGCGACCCGCGCGAGCTCACCGCCCGCCTGCGCGCAGTACTGCGCCGCAGCCACCCCAGCGCGCCCAGCAGCCAGGTCGAGGTCGGCGACCTGGTCTTCAGCCCGGTGCGCGGGGTGGTCAGCATCGACCAACGCGAGATGACCCTCACCCTCTCCGAAAGCCGTATCCTCGAGGCGCTGCTGCGCCAACCCGGCGAGCCGCTGGACAAGCAGGAACTGGCGCAGATCGGCCTGGGCCGCAAGCTCACGCTCTATGACCGCAGCCTGGACATGCACGTCAGCAACCTGCGCAAGAAGATCGGGCCGCACCCGGATGGCCGCCCGCGCATCGTCGCCCTGCGCAGCCGCGGCTATTACTACAGTCTCTGACAGCGACCAGAACCCTGTAGGAGCGGCCTTGCGTCGCGAAAGGGCCGCAAAGCGGCCCCGGCGATCTTTGCAAAAACGCTGATATCCCGGGGCTGCTGCGCAGCCCTTTCGCGACACAAGGCCGCTCCTACAGAATCCGCACCGCGACGCGTTTCATCTTTACCCAGCCTTTACCCTCGCCTGACCGCCCTTGACCTTGATCTCCCTAGACTGGGCTCATCCGGTAACCACCGGCCCCTCAAAGGAGAGACACCATGCGCAAGACCCTTATCGCCCTGATGTTCGCCGCCGCCCTGCCAACCGTGGCCATGGCCATGCCCGAAGGCGGTCCGCGCCATGACGGCCCGCATCACCGCGGTGACGCGCCTTTCGCCCAGCTGGACCTGAGCCGCGAGCAACGCCAGCAGATCGGCAAGCTGATGGGCGAGCAGATGCAACAGCGCCGCGAGATCACCGCGCGCTACATCGACAAGCTGCCCGCTGCCGAGCAAAAGGCCCTGAAGGATGAACTCAAGGCCAGCCACGACAAGACCGACAGCCAGGTGCGCGCGCTGCTCAAGCCCGAGCAGCAGAAGAAGTTCGACGACCTGCAGAAGGAACGCGCCGCACGCAAGGCCGAGTGGCAGGAGTTCAAGGCCTGGAAAGCTGAAAAAGCCGCCAAGGCCCAGTAAGCTGTCAACCCGACGCCCGGCTCGCTCTCCAGCGGGCCGGGCTTTCGCCATTCCTCGGAGGTGCTCGTCTTGCGTTCACTGTTCTGGCGCATCCTGGCCAGTTTCTGGCTGGCCATAGCCCTGGTCGCCGGCCTGTCGATCCTGCTCGGGCACATGCTCAACCAGGACACCTGGATCCTCAGCCGCCATCCCGGGCTGAACGGCCTGGCCAGCCACTGGGCGCAGCATTACGAACAGGAAGGTGTCGAGGCAGCCCAGCGCTTCCTCGAACGACGCAAGCACCACTACAAGATCGACGTGCAGGTGCTCGACGACAGCGGCGAGGCTGTGGTCCCCGGCACCTTCCCGCGCCGCGCCGCCGCCTTCGAGGCGCGCCAGCACAATGACGAACGACGCCTGCCCTGGCGCCGCCTGACCGAGGAATACACCAGCCCCGGCAGCGGCGAGACCTACCTGCTGATCTACCGCATCCCTCACCCGGAGCTGGCGGCCTGGCACCGCGAGAGCCTGATCTGGCCGCTCAGTGCCCTGGGCATAGCCCTGGTGGTGCTGACCCTGTTCAGCCTGCTGGTGACCCTGTCCATCACCCGCCCGCTGAGCCGCCTGCGCGGCGCCGTGCATGACCTGGGGCAGACCAGCTACCAGCAGAACAGCCTGGCGCGCCTGGCGGTGCGCCGCGACGAATTCGGCGTGCTGGCCAACGACTTCAACAAGATGGGCGCACGCCTGCAAAGCCTGATCGGCAGCCAGCGCCAGCTGCTGCGCGACGTCTCCCATGAGCTGCGCTCACCGCTGGCGCGGCTGCGCATCGCCCTGGCCCTGGCCGAACGCGCCGAAGCCGAACAGCGCCAGGCGTTGTGGCCGCGCCTGACCCGCGAATGCGATCGTCTGGAGGACCTGATCAGCGAAATCCTCGTGCTGGCCCGGGTCGATGCCGAACAGGCGCATGCCGAGCCGGTGGATCTCAATGCCTTGCTGGGCGGCGTGCGCAAGGACGCCCAGCTGTCAGCGCCAGACCAGGAGGTACGCCTGGAAATGCAGCCGGGCCTGACCCTGCATGGCTGGCCAACGCTGATCGAACGGGCGGTGGACAACCTGCTGCGCAATGCCCTGCGCTTCAACCCGATCGGCCAGCCGATCGAGGTGCATGCCCGGCGCGAGCAAGATCGCATCGTGCTGAGCGTGCGCGATCATGGGCCGGGAGTGGCGGCAGAGCACTTGGCGCAGCTGGGCGAACCGTTCTTCCGGGCGCCGGGGCAGGAGGCGCCGGGCCATGGGCTGGGGTTGGCAATCGCGCGCAAGGCGGCGGAGCGCCATGGTGGGGCGCTGGTATTGACCAACCACCCGCAGGGCGGCTTCATTGCGACGCTGGATTTTCCCTGCGAGCGTGCTACTGGCTGACCAATCCTGGGACTGCTTTGCAGCCCTTTCGCGGCACAAGGCCGCTCCTACAGGAATGCGAACACTTGTAGGAGCGGCCTTGTGCCGCGAAAGAGCCGCAAAGCGGCCCCAATAGTCACTCGCCCCAGGCGCTGACGTACTGCGCGGTTTCCAGCACCGGCGCCGTGCGCGGCTCGCCCAACGGCGTACCGACATACAGGTAGCCGATTACCTCTTCGTTCGCCTCCAGGCCCAAGCCCTTGTGCACATGGGCATCGAAGGCCATGTCGCCAGTGCGCCATACCGCGCCGATACCCTGGGCATGGGCGGCGATCAGGATGCCATGGGCGGCGCAGCCCGCGGCCAGTCTCTGCTCGATCTTCGGCACCTTGAAGTGATCCTGCAGCCGGGCGATCACCACGATCAGCAACGGCGCGCGCAAGGGCATGGCGCGGGCCTTGTCCAGGGCGGCCTGGGTTGCATCGCCCTTGGCCTGCACGGCTTCGGCGAACAGCTCGCCGAGCTTTTCCCGGCCCTGCCCTTCGATGGTCAGGAAACGCCAGGGGCGCAACTGGCCATGGTCAGGCGCACGCAATGCGGCCTGGAACAGCGCCTCGCGCTGGGCGGCATTGGGCGCCGGGTCAGTCAGGCGTGGCACGGAAACACGGTTGAGCAATGCGTCGAGAGCCTCCATGGGCTACCCTCCTGGCAGATTGAAAGTGCGGCCATTCTCAAGCTGCCAGCATCAAGCTGCAAGCCACAAGAAAAACAGCCTTCGCAAGCCTCATTCACGCCAGACGCTTGCAGCTTGCAACTTGCGGCTTAAAATGGCGCCCTTTCCGTAGCGAGTCAGAGCAGATCACATGGCGTTGCCGACCTTAAGGATCATTGGTTTCATCATCGGCATCTTCCTGATCACCCTGGCAGTGAGCATGGTGGTGCCCATGGCGACCCTGGTGGTCTTCGAGCGCACCGGCGACATGCCGTCGTTCCTCTGGGCCAGCCTGATCACCTTCATCGCCGGCCTCGGCCTGGTCATCCCCGGCCGCCCGGACCACGTGCACCTGCGCCCCCGCGACATGTACCTGCTGACCGTCAGCAGCTGGCTGGTGGTGTGCGTGTTCGCCGCCCTGCCCTTCCTGCTGACCCAGCACATCAGCTACACCGACGCCTTCTTCGAGAGCATGTCCGGCATCACCGCCACCGGCGCCACCGTGCTCAGCGGCCTGGACAACATGTCGCCGGGCATCCTGATGTGGCGCTCGATGCTGCACTGGCTGGGCGGCATCGGCTTCATCGGCATGGCGGTGGCGATCCTGCCGCTGCTGCGTATCGGTGGCATGCGCCTGTTCCAGACCGAGTCCTCCGACCGCTCCGAAAAAGTCATGCCGCGCTCGCACATGGTCGCCAAGTCGATCGTCGCGGTGTACGTCGGCATCACCGTGTTCGGCAGCCTGGCCTTCTGGTGGGCGGGCATGAGCCCGTTCGACGCGATCAACCATGCCATGTCGGCGATTTCCACCGGCGGCTTCTCCACCTCCGACCAGTCGCTGGCCAAGTGGGACATCCCCGCGGTGCACTGGGTCGCGGTGGTGGTGATGATCATGGGCAGCGTGCCATTCACCCTCTACGTGGCGACCCTGCGTGGCCACCGCAGGGCGCTGATCAAGGACCAGCAGGTCCAGGGCCTGCTCGCCATGCTGGTGGCCACCTGGCTGGTACTCGGTACCTGGTACTGGGCGACGACCGACCTGCACTGGCTCGACGCCCTGCGCCACGTGGCCCTGAACGTCACCTCGGTGGTCACCACCACCGGCTTCGCCCTGGGCGACTACAGCCTGTGGGGCAATTTCTCGCTGATGCTGTTCTTCTACCTGGGCTTCGTCGGCGGCTGCTCCGGCTCGACGGCCGGCGGCATCAAGATCTTCCGCTTCCAGGTCGCCTACATCCTGCTCAAGGCCAACCTCAACCAGCTGATCCACCCGCGCGCGGTGATCAAGCAGAAGTACAACGGCCACCGCCTCGACGAAGAGATCGTGCGTTCGATCCTGACGTTCTCGTTCTTCTTCGCCATCACCATCTGCATCATCGCCCTGCTGCTGTCGCTGCTGGGCGTGGACTGGATGACCGCGCTCACCGGTGCCGCCGGTACTGTCTCGGGCGTCGGCCCGGGGCTGGGCGAAGTGATCGGCCCGGCCGGCAACTACGCGACGCTGCCGGATGCCGCCAAATGGATCCTTGCCGGCGGCATGCTGCTGGGCCGCCTGGAGATCATCACGGTGCTGGTGTTGTGCATGCCGGCGTTCTGGCGTCACTGACCGACAGCCGCGTGCGGTACTCGCTCGGCGTGCTGTCGAACCAGCGGCGGAACGCCCGGTAGAAGTTGCTCGGGTCGGCGAAACCCAGCAGGTAGGCGGTTTCCAGCAACGTGGTGCCAGGCTGCGCCAGGTACTGCTCGGCCAGTTCGCGGCGGGTGTCGTCGAGCAAGGTCTGGAAGCTGGTGCCCTCGTCCTGCAGGCGCCGCTGCAAGGTGCGCTGCGAAAGGTGCAGGGCCTGGGCCACGGTTTCACGCTTGGGCTCGCCCTGGGGCAGGATGCGGCACAGCACCTGGCGCACGCGGTGGGTTACCCGGCTTTCCGAGAAACGCGCCAGGTACTCACCGGCGAAACGGTCGTGCAGCACTGCCATCGCCTCGTTGGCGGTGGGCAACGGCGCCTCCATGTCGGCACGCGCGAACACCAGCGCGTCATGGGGCGCGCCAAATTGCAGCGGCGCGTGGAAAGCCACCTTGTACGGCTCGACATTTTTCGGCAGGGCGCCCTGGATCAGCACGCGCCGCGGCTGGATCGGCCGCCCGCTGAGCCAGGTGCACAGCGCCAGGGCGCAAGCCAGCGAAGCCTCGCCGCTGTGTCGGGTGGGCGGCAGGTGATCGCCATGCACGGTCAACACCAAAGCATAGCCGTCGGGTTCCAGGCGAAAGCTCAGGTCCGAACTTTCGGCGATGATCCGCTGGTAGCGCACCAGCCGTTCGAAGCCTTCGGCCAGGGTCCGACTGGACATCAGCGCGTAGCCCACCACATGGAAAGACGCCGGGCGCACCACCCGCGCCATGTTCAGGCCGATGGCCTGGTTGCCAGACAGTTCCACCGCCAGTTGCCACAGGCGGGTCATCGAATCCTGGGTAAAGCGCGCGTCCGGATCTTCCAGGGCAGCGAAATCCAGGCCCAGCCGCCTGAACATCGCCGGGCAGTCGAGCCCCTCGAGCTCAAGTGCCTTGACGATGCCTGATGCCCAGCTGGCTGACGTGGTTCTCTCACTCATGGCGGGCTTCTTGTGTTGATCGCTACGGCGGTGAAGCGAAAGGATACTCAATTGGCGCCCAGGGTCACTGGCCATCCCCCCAACTGACTCTAGACTCGATTCAGGCTCCACGCCGTGTATCCTGTAGCCAGACCCGCAGATCCGGAAAGCACCGCCATGACCAGCACCACGCAGTTCCGCAGTTTTGCCGAGTTCTACCCCTATTACCTGGGCGAGCACAGCAACCCCACCTGCCGTCGCCTGCACTTCGTCGGCACCGCCCTGGTGATCGCCCTGCTCGCCTACACCCTGGGCAGCGGCAAATGGCTGTTGCTGCTGGCCGTGCCACTAGCCGGCTACGGCTTCGCCTGGGTCGGGCACTTCTTTTTCGAGAAGAACCGCCCCGCCACCTTCAGCCACCCGTGGTACAGCCTGGTCGGCGATTTCGCCATGTTCCGCGACATCCTGCTGGGGCGCATCGCCCTCTGATTGCAGGCTTGGCGCCAGCAACCGACTTGCTGAATGCTCTCGAGCCGCCGCGTCGCCTGGTTCGCCAGCAAGCTGGCTCCTACGGGTATTGCAGGCCGTAACCGTTGTAGGAGCCGGCTTGCCGGCGAACACCGGCGTAGCCGGTGCCATCCTCCGCGCCGCCTGGTTCGCCAGCAAGGCTTGCGCCTACAGGAAGCGCCGCGACTCGTTCAGGCCGTCTCGCCCAGTGCCGCCAAGCGTTGCGCCGTCTCCCGGGCCTGGGCCTCGGCGAAACGGTAAAGCTCGATCTGCCCATCCCAGTGCTCGATCAGCGCCGTGCACGACTCCACCCAGTCGCCACAGTTGAGGTATTCCACCTCGCCGACCTTACGGATCTCGGCATGGTGGATATGCCCGCACACCACGCCCTGGAAGCCACGCCGGGTGCACTCATGGGCGATGGCATCCTCGAAGTCGCTGATGAAGTTCACCGCGCCCTTGACCTTGTGCTTGAGGTACGCCGACAGCGACCAGTAGCCATAGCCATAGCGGGCCCGCCAATGATTGAGCCAGCGGTTGAGCACCAGGGTGAATTCGTAGGCACGATCGCCCAGGAACGCCAGCCAGCGGTGGTAGCGGGTAATCACATCGAACTGGTCGCCGTGGATCACCAGCAGGCGCCGGCCATCGGCCGTCAGGTGCTCGGCCTCGTCCACCAACTGGATGTTGCCGAGCATCAGCTTGGAATAGCGGCGCAGGAATTCGTCGTGGTTGCCGGTGACGTAGATCACCTCGGTTCCGCGCTTGCTCAAGGTCAGCAGGCGGCGGATCACGTTGGTATGGGCTTGCGGCCAATAAATGCCGCTGCGCAGCTTCCAGCCATCGATGATGTCGCCGACCAGGTAAATGCGGTCGGCCTGGTAACCCTTGAGAAAGTGCGCCAGGTGCTCGGCCTGGCAGTCCCGGGTACCCAGATGCACGTCGGAGATCCAGAGGGTGCGCACACGCTGCTTGCGCGAGGGTCGGGCGAGTTCGGCATGGGTCATGGGCAGGCTCCGGCGCTGTTTGCTGGAGACTGGCAGGCGCAGGTGACAGGTTGGTGGCAATCCGGTGACGATCTGCGCGCCGGCGCAGGGTGTACACTGCCTGCCTGCACACGAGGACTTGCCATGACCACCGGCCCGCTGCTGTCGCTGCGCCATTACCGCCACGACCTGATCGCCCATAGCCACGACCATTCGCAACTGGTGTTCGGGCTAGGCGGGCGTCTGGATTTCGAGGTGCAGGGCCGTGGCGCGCGGATCGATCGCCAGGACCTGATGGTGGTGCCGGCCGGTGCTCACCATACCTGCGGCAGCCCCGCCGGCAGCCAATGCCTGGTGCTGGACATACCACCCGGGCAGTGGCTCGAGCAGCACCTGGGCGAGCATGTCGACAACAGCCGGCGCTTGCTCGACTGCCCCGGCGCCCTGAGCCTGGACAGCCGCCAGCAGCAGCTGGTCGACTGGCTGGCGAGCAGCCCTGTGGACGACCCGCTGATCGCCCGCCAGGGCGCCGTGCTGTTGCTGGCCAGCCTGCTGCCTCACGCCGGGCCCGCGATAGCGGCCAGCAAGCGCCTGCCCTATGCCGCCTTCGACCGGCATATCGAGCAGCACGCCGCCTATCCATTGCAGGTCGCCGACCTGGCGCGGCTGGCCGGGCTATCCAGCGCGCGGCTGCATGCGCGGTTCGCCAGCGAGTGCGGCATGACGCCGATGGACTATATCCGCCAGCGGCGGCTGTCGATGGCGCGGCGACTGTTGCGCGACACCCCGCTGCCGGTGGGGGAGGTCGCGGCGCGGGTGGGCTATGGCTCGCAAAGCGCCTTCAGCGCGGCAGTGATGCGAACATTCGGCTGTACGCCGCTGGCGTTGCGCCGCGAGTCTGGCGACAACGGGCGCGAGGCGGGCGACAGAACTGCCTGAGGATCGAACGTACACTGCTGCCTATATCGACTTCATCGCGGGTCAAGCCCGCTCCCACATGCCTTGTGCATGATCTGTGGGAGCGGACTTGCCCGGCGAAGGAGCCAGCACGCAACGCTCACCGCAGCCAAGGATCACCATGAACCAACGCACCGCCCTCGGCGCCCTGCATATCGGCGCGCTGTTCTTCGGCCTGACCGGCGTCTTCGGCAAACTGGCCGCCAGTGCCAGCCCCTCGATCATCGTCTTCGGCCGCGCCGCGTTCGCCGTGCTGGCCCTGGGCCTGTTCGCCGGCCTGGCGCGCCAGGCCTGGCAACCGCTGCGCGGCCAGGACTTGCGCCGCCTGCTGCTGGGAGGTGTGCTGCTGGCCGGGCACTGGGTGAGCTTCTTCATCGCGGTCAAGGTCGGCGGCGTGGCCATCGCCACCCTCGGTTTCGCCAGCTTCCCAGCCTTTACCGTGATCCTCGAGGGCCTGCTGTTCCGCGAACGCATTCGCCGCAACGAGGCTGTCCTGGTGCTGCTGGTGAGCATCGGCCTGGTGCTGGTCACTCCTGCCTTCGACCTGGCCAGCGAGGCCACCGGCGGGCTGCTCTGGGCGTTGCTCTCGGGCCTGCTGTTCTCGCTGCTGTCGCTGACCAACCGCGCCGGCTCCGGGCGCCTGCCCGCCGTGCAGGCGGCGCTGTGGCAGAACCTGGTGGTGAGCCTGTGCCTGCTGCCGTTCGCCGCGCCGGGCCTGGCAGTCGTGGCGCCCATGGACTGGCTGTGGATCGCCATGCTCGGCATCTTCTGCACCGGCGTCGCCCACAGCCTGTTCGTCGCCAGCCTGGCGGTGATCAAGGCGCGGACCGCAGCCGTAGTGTTCGGTATGGAGCCGGTCTACGGCATCGCCGTGGCCTGGGTGGTGTTCGCCGAACAGCCGACCCTGCGCATGCTCGCTGGTGGTGCCTTGATCATCTTCGCCATCGTCCTGTCCAGCCGCCTGGCCGCCGAGCAACCCACCCGGCGGACCATGGCCGAAAGCGCCTGATCAGCGATCGTTGTGACCCAGGTCGCGCTGCGGATCGATCTGGTCACGCACCCGCTGCTTGAGCGCCTTGGCCTCGGGGAAGCCGCCGTCGGCTTTGCGCTCCCAGATCTGCACGCCGTCGCAGGTGATGCGGAACACCCCGCCGGTACCAGGTTCCAGGGCGACCTGGCCGAGGTCGTCAGCGAAGGTGCTGAGCAACTCCTGCGCCAGCCAGGCGGCGCGCAACAGCCATTGGCACTGGGTGCAATAAGTGATGACAATTTGCGGCTTGTTATCGGGCATGTCGGGGAACTCCGTGGGAAGGGCCGCTTATACTAGCGGTCTTTACCCTCTGGTTTGAGACTCACGATGCGCCGCTTGCTGTTCTGCTTCCTGTTGCTCACCTCCCTCACGGTGCAGGCCATCGACGCGCCCCGGCCGAAGATCGGCCTGGTGTTGTCCGGCGGCGCCGCCCGTGGCCTGGCGCATATCGGCGTGCTCAAGGCTCTCGAGGAACAGGGCGTGCGCATCGACGCCATCGCCGGCACCAGCATGGGCGCGGTGGTCGGCGGGCTGTATGCCTCTGGCTACAGCATCGCCGAACTGGAGAAGCTGGCCACCACCCTCGACTGGCAACAGGCGCTGTCCGACGCGCCACCGCGCAAGGACGTGCCGTTCCGGCGCAAGCAGGACGACCGCGACTTCCTGGTCAAGCAGAAGCTGAGCTTTCGCGACGACGGCAGCCTCGGCCTGCCCCTGGGGGTGATCCAGGGCCAGAACCTGGCCCTGCTGCTGGAAAGCAAGTTGGCCCACACTGCCGACATCCGCGACTTCGACAAGCTGCCGATCCCGTTCCGCGCCGTGGCCACCGATATCACCAGCGGCGAAAAGGTGGTGTTCCGCCGTGGCCACCTGCCCCAGGTGATCCGCGCCAGCATGTCGATCCCGGCGGTGTTCGCCCCGGTGGAGCTGGACGGCCGCCTGCTGGTGGACGGTGGCATGACCGACAACATCCCAGTGGATGTGGTGCGCGAGATGGGCGTCGACCTGGCCATCGTCGTCGACATCGGCACGCCGCTGCGCAACCGCAAGCAGCTGGCCACGGTGGTGGATGTGCTCAACCAGTCGATCACCCTGATGACCCGGCGCAACTCCGAGGAGCAACTGGCCAGCCTGCGCCGCGAGGACATCCTGGTGCAGCCGCCACTGGCAGCCTTCGGCGTCACCGACTTCGGCCGCGCCCAGGACATGATCGACGCCGGCTACCGCGCCACCCGCGGTCTCGACCCACGCCTGGCGGCGCTGCGTCAGCCCGAAGGCGACGCCAACCTGGCCGTGGCCCGCTCGCCGCGCCAGCGCACGCCGATTATCACCGCGATCAAGGTGGAGAACGACTCCAAGGTCAGCGACGACGTGATCCGCTACTACATCCGCCAACCCATCGGCGAACCGCTGGACCTCGGCCGCCTGCAGACCGACATGGGCACCCTGTACGGCCTCGACTACTTCGACCAGGTGCAGTACCGGGTGGTGCACAAGGGCGAGGACAACACCCTGGTGATCAATGCCCGCGGCCGGCGCGGCGGCACCGACTACCTGCGCCTGGGCCTGAACCTGTCCGACGACCTGCGCGGCGACAGCGCCTTCAACCTTGGTGCCAGCTACCGAGTCAACGGCATCAACCGTCTTGGCGCCGAATGGTTGACCCGCGCGCAGATCGGCGACCAGCAGGAGCTGTACAGCGAGTTCTACCAGCCGCTGGACGTCGGTTCGCGCTACTTCATCGCTCCTTACCTGGACCTGGGCTCGCAGAACGTCGAGGCCACCCTCGACAACGACCCGGTGGCCGAGTATCGCCTCGAGCGCTATGGCTTCGGCCTCAATGTCGGTCGGCAGATCGGCACTTACGGCGAAGTGCGCCTGGGCGTGGGCAAGGCCTGGGGGAATGCCGAGGTGCGCATCGGCGACCAGGACCTGCCCAAGGTCAGCTTCAACGAGGGTTTCTACGAACTCAAGTACTCGTTCGACACCTTCGACAACGTGTACTTCCCGCACAGCGGCGAGGATATCGGCCTGACCGTGCGCAAGTACGACAAGTCGCTGGATTCGGACCAGGACTACCGGCAATGGCTGGTCAACCTGGACAAGGCCATCAGCAGCGGACCGAACACCCTGGTGCTGGGCGGGCGCTACGGAAGAACCCTGGATGACGCCGAGGTGGTGACCTCAAGCTTCGTGTTCGGTGGCGCGCGGCAGCTGTCGGGCTTTCGCCAGGACTCGGTCTCCGGGCAGAACATGAGCCTGCTACGGATGGTCTACTACCGCCGCCTGACCCCGCGGGCGTACCTGCCGCTGGACTTCCCGCTGTACCTGGGCGGTTCGCTGGAGCGCGGCCGGGCATGGAACAACGACAATGAGTTCGACAGTGGCTACATCAACGCGGCGAGCATCTTCCTGGGGCTGGAAACGCCGCTGGGGCCGCTGAACCTGAGCTATGGGACCAACGATGCCCATGAGAAGGCGGTGTACCTGAACCTGGGGCATACGTTCTAGCGGCAAGCGGCAAGCTTCAAGCCCCAAGAAAAAGCGGATCGCGTAGATGCACAGATCCGCTTTTTCTTGAAGCTTGAAGCTTGCAGCTGCTGTCAGGACTTCTCGAGATTATCGAGAATCTTCGCATGCACGCGCATGCACACTTCCATGTCGGCCTCGTCTATGCCGGTGAACAGCTCGAGGCGCAGGGCGTTGGCGATGGTCTCGATCTGGTCGATCAGCGGCTTGGCCGGCGGGCACAGCAGGATCTTCTTGGCCCGGCGGTCTTCTATCACCGCCTGGCGGCGCACCAGGCCCTGGCTTTCCAGGCTATCGAGCAGGCGGGCCAGGGTCGGGCCCTCGACGCCCACGCTCTGGGCCAGCTCACGCTGGGTCGGCGCCTCGTCGAAACGCGCCAGGTGCAGCAGCACCAGCCAACGCGCCTGCGATAGGTTGAGCCCGGCCAGGCGGCGGTCCAGTTCGGCACGCCAACCCCGGGACATCTGGGCCAGCTGCATGCCGAAGCGGTGTTGGTTGTCGGTAAGTGGCATAAAAAACTCAATAACCAGAACTAATTATTAGTCAGCTAATCATGCCCCGATCGATCCGGCAAGGCTCAGCGCCGAGGAAATC
Organism: Pseudomonas sp. RIT623; assembly: GCF_004519305.1. Classification (GTDB taxonomy): domain Bacteria; phylum Pseudomonadota; class Gammaproteobacteria; order Pseudomonadales; family Pseudomonadaceae; genus Aquipseudomonas. The sequence continues at coordinate 108,670 of NZ_SOZA01000009.1, forward strand.
GCTGATAGTTGTGTAAGGGCATGACAAAGATCAGCAAATGGCGCAAATGCCCGCGATCACAGCTCGAACTCCGCCGCCAGCGCCGCTCGTATGCAATGCAGCACACCCTCGGGCACCCGTGCGCCGAACAGCGGCGCCACCACCGACACCGGTGGCAACTCGCCCTCGCCGTCGAGGAAGGCGTCCTGCACCTCCATCATCAGGTCTTCAGGCAAATCCAGCGCCTGCTCCAGGCTCAGTTCCTGGCGGCCAATGGCCTCGGCCAGCAAGCTGTAGACGTTCTTCTCGCTGCAGTCGAGCTGGCCGGCGATCTGCGCCGGGGTCATGCCGGCACGGGCCAGGCTGACCAGTTCGTGACGCAGGTCGAGTACCACCTTCGGCGCCTCCTCGGTGCCGCCAGCACCGTTGAGCACTTCGAGGAAAGCCTGGCCGTAGCGCTCCAGCTTGCGCGCGCCAACACCGCTGACCTGGGCCATGTCGCTGAGGCTGGTGGGCATGCTGCGCAGCATCTCCAGCAGGGTCGAGTCGGGGAAGATGACATAAGGCGGCACGCTGTGCTCCTCGGCCAGCTTGCGCCGCAGGGTGCGCAGCGCCTCCCACAGCTCGCGCTCCTCGGCGCGCACCAGTTGGCTGGCCGGGCTGCCGCCACTGCCGCCGGAGGTCTTGGCCGTGGTCTGCGGCTTGAGGTCGCGGCGCAGTTGCAGGTTCACCTCGCCGCGCAGCAGCGGCCGGCAGCTATCGGACAGGCGCAGGCCGCCGTAGCCTTCCAGGTCGATGTCCACCAGGCCACGGGCCACCAGCTGGCGGAACAGCGAACGCCATTCAGCCTCGGCCAGGGCCTTGCCGACGCCGAACACCGAGAGCTTCTCGTGACCGAAATTGCGCACTTTTTCGGTGTCCTTGCCCAGCAGCACGTCGACCAGGTGGCCGACGCCATAGCGCTGGCCGGTGCGGAACACCGCCGACAGCGCCTGGCGCGCGGGCTCGGTGGCGTCCCAGGTCTGCACGTTGTCGACACAGTTGTCACAATGCCCGCAGGGTTGCTCCAGCACTTCGTCGAAGTAGGCCAGCAGCGACTGACGGCGGCAGCGGGTTTCCTCGCACAGCGCCAGCATGGCGTCGAGCTTGTGCTGCTCGATGCGCTTGTGGCGCTCGTCGCCCTCGGAGTTCTGCAGCATCTGCTTGAGCATCACCATGTCCTGCAGGCCGTAGGCCATCCAGGCGTCCGACGGCAGGCCGTCGCGGCCAGCCCGGCCGGTCTCCTGGTAATAGGCCTCGAGCGACTTGGGCAGGTCGAGGTGGGCGACGAAGCGCACGTTGGGCTTGTCGATGCCCATGCCGAAGGCGATGGTGGCGACCATGATCAGCCCTTCCTCGTTGAGGAAGCGATGCTGGTTGGCGGCGCGGGTCTCGGCCGCCAGCCCGGCGTGGTACGGCAGCGCCGGGAAGCCCTGGTCGCAAAGGAAGGCCGCGGTCTCGTCGACCTTCTTGCGCGACAGGCAATAGACGATGCCGGCGTTGCCACGGCGCTCGCCGAGGAAGGCCATCAACTGCTTGCGCGGCGCCTCCTTGGGCACGATGCGGTAGAAGATGTTCGGCCGATCGAAGCTCGACAGGAAGCGCTCGGCGCCTTGCAGGTGCAAGCGCTGAACGATCTCCTCGCGGGTGCGCATGTCGGCGGTGGCGGTCAGGGCGATGCGCGGCACATGGGGGAACAGTTCGGCGAGCTGGCCCAGTTGCAGGTATTCCGGGCGGAAATCGTGACCCCATTGCGACACGCAGTGGGCCTCGTCGATGGCGAACAGGGAAATGTCCAGGCCACGCAGGAAGTCCAGCATGCGCGGCTGCACCAGGCGCTCCGGGGCCAGGTACAGCATCTTCACCTCGCCGCGGCGCAGGCGCCCGGCCAGGTCGCGCTGCTGCTCGGCGCTGAGCGTGGAGTTCAGCGCAGCGGCTGCCACGCCCAGCTCGTCGAGGGTGGCGACCTGGTCGTCCATCAGCGCGATCAGCGGCGACACCACCACCGTCAAGCCAGGGCGCAGCAAGCCGGGCACCTGGAAGCACAGGGACTTGCCGCCACCGGTGGGCATCAGTACCAGCGCGTCGCCACCGCCCGCCACACATTCGATGATCGCTGCCTGGCGCCCGCGGAAACTGTCGTAACCGAAGACATCCTTGAGGACGCGCTGAGCCTGTTCGAGCATTTGCCACTCCAAAATCGCCGTACCATCCTGGACTCAGGCTGGACGATAAATCCGCCGCGCACACACCGAATGCGTAAGCGGTTTTTGCCGGATGGCCGCAAAACGCCACCTGGCACGAAAAACCGCGGAGTATACCCGACTGCCGCGTACCCCGGCATGCCCCGGTGACAGACGTTCGCTTTGCCCCGCGAGCGCCGCAAGGTGCTAGAATTCAGCATCGTTTATTCCCCAAGGTAGCCCTGTAATGTCCTTCGCCGAGCAACTGACCCGCCTGCAAGCCTTCCTCGACGCCGATGAGCTGCACGAAGAAGCGCTGGACTACGTCGCCGCCCACGGCTACCTGACCGCGCTGTCGATCTGCTCCGAGGAAGTTCCAGAACGCGAATGGATCGACGCGCTGTTCGCCGAAGAACCCCATTACGCCAGCGATGCCCAGCGCACCGAGATCGAAGCCACCCTGGTCGCGCTCAAGGGCCACATCGCCCGCCAGCTGGCCAGCGACGAGGAATTCGACCTGCCGTGCGAGCTGGACCTGACCGACGAGCCGGACGATTCCGACCTGCGCGGCTGGTGCATCGGCTTCATGGAGGGCGTGTTCCTGCGTGAAGAGGCCTGGTTCGAGAACGCCGAGGAAGAAGTCAGCGAAATGCTCCTGCCGATCATGGTCGGCTCGGGCCTGTTCGACGAACAGCCCGAGTTCGCCGACATTGCCAGCAACGCCAACCTGCAGGACGACATGATCGTGCAGATCCCCGAGGCGCTGAGCGCCCTGTTCCTGCTGCTGCACGCCCCCGAAGAGAAGCCTGCCCTGCTCAAGCCACGCCACCACTGATCGAAGTGGTGCGCTACCTGCTGCTGGCCCTCGGCTGGCTCAGCGTCGCGCTGGGGGTGGCGGGGATCTTCCTGCCGGTATTGCCCACCACCCCGTTCCTGCTGCTGGCGGCGGCCTGCTTCGCCCGCAGCTCGCCACGTTTTCACCACTGGCTGGTGAACCACCCGAAACTCGGGCCGTGGATCCGCGACTACCTAAGCGGTGAGGGGATCCCGCTCAAGGGCAAGGTCTACGCCATCGGCTTGATGTGGGCCAGCATCGGGCTGTCCTGCTACCTGGTACCGTTGTTCTGGGCGCGGGCATTCATGCTGACCAGCGCGGTGCTGGTCAGCGCCTGGATCCTCAAGCAGAAGACCTTGCACCGGCCACGGTAACGCCATCGCGGGGCAGGCTTGCCCCGCGACTCGCTGCTGGCTTACACCGTATCCACCTTCAACGAATGGTCATTGAGCATGCCGTTGATGATGGTCGCGGTGTCATGCCCTGCCGCGATCAGCCCGCCTGCCCCGGCCGACACCCCGTAATGCTGCGCCAGGTCCACCCCGGCCAGGTCGATGGTCTGGGTCGGCGCCGCGCCAGCGACGCTGCTGACCTCGATGGTCGACACCACATTGGTGCCGGTGCCACTGACCCTGAAGTGCAGGTAGTCGTCCAGCGAGGCGCTAGTGGCGTTCTCGCCCTGTAGCAATTGCGACAGGTCCAGGCGATCGCTGCCTGGGGTGAAATCGGTCACGGTGTCATGCCCGGTTTCGCCCTTCTGCCAGACAAAGCTGTCGTTGCCACTGCCACCGCTCAGGGTGTCGTTGCCCGGCCCGCCAATCAGGATGTCGTTGCCGGCACCGCCCTTGAGCACATCGTTGCCCGCGCCGCCGTTGAGCAGGTTGTCTGCGTCATTGCCGGTCAAGGTGTCGTTGTAGTCCGAGCCGATCAGGTTCTCGATACCGCTGAGGGTGTCCAGCCCGGCGCCGACGGTGTTCTGCTGCCCGACATGGCCAAGGTCCACGGTCACGCCGGCGGTGGCCTTGGCGTAGCTGGCAGTGTCATTGCCGGCTCCACCGTCGAGCAGGTCGTTGCCAGGCCCACCGATCAGCAGGTCGTCGCCATCACCACCGTGCAGGCTGTTGTTGCCCGCCCCCGCCACCAGCACATCGTTGCCGGCACCACCGTTGAGCGTGGTATCGCCGGCCCCGGCCAGCAGTACATCGTCACCGCCGGTGCCGGTAAGGGTGTTGCCGGCCTGGTAAGTGATATCCACCGCTGCGCTGCCATAGCCGCCATGGTTGTCGCTGACGGTGTAGCTGCCGTGATAATCCTCGTTGCTGGCATTGCTGTAGTCCACCACCAGGCTCAGCTTGTAGTTCTCGGCAGCCTTGCTGTTGCCGGCGGCGTTCTCGGTATTGATCACATGGATGCTGTACACCCCGTCATGGGTGGCCGTGAAGTTGCCGCCATCGGCGATGGTCTGGTAGCTGCCGCTGGCATCCTTCCATTCCATCAGCAGGTTGCCCGCGGGACGGTCATGGTCGAGGGTGAGGGTTTCGCCCTTGCGCAGAGTCACCGTCAGGGTGTCCTCGTCGTTGGCATTGGCGGTGCTGATCGAGCCCAGGTAACCAGCCACCACCAAGGCTGCGGTCATGCTGCCGTTGAGGCTGGTGAACTCGCTGCGGGCCAGGTCGCGCAACTGGTTCTCGGCCTTGTTGGCGGTGGCGTCGAACTTGATGGTCTGCGCCTGGGTGCCCGCCGTGAAGCCTGCGCCCTTGTCGGCGAAGTTGGTATTGAAGGTGGTCGGCGCGGCACTCAGGGTATCGTGGTCCGGGTCACGGTCATTGGCCAGCAGCGCCTCTGCCGGCACTGTCAGGGTGGCGCCCTTGATATTGGTGATGATGTGGTCGGCACCGGCGATCGGCGCGCCATTGCTGTTGATGTTGACCGTCAGGCTGGCGCTGCGGGTATCGCCGTCGTTGTCGCTGGCGGTGAAGCCGAACTTCTCCACCTGGCCGCTGCCGTTGTCCTTCGGTGGCGTGTAGGTGAACTCGCCGTTGTCCATGTTCACCACCAGGGTGCCGCCCAGGCCGGTCTTGATGCTCAGGCTGTTGCTCACGGTGTCGAAGGTGGCCTTGTCCGCGCCGCCACTGGCCGCGTAACCGCCCTGCCCAGCATTGGCCTTCGGATCGTAGGTGTAGGTGGTGCCATCGACCAGCAGCGCCTTGATGAAGCCGCCATCAGCCCCGAAATCGCCGCCGCTCATGAGGCTGCCGGTAATCGGCGCGCCCTGTACCGTGCCGGAGAGCACAGCGCCGAGCTGGCTGAGGTCGGTGACCACTACCGAGTTGGTATCGGTATGGCTGCTGCCGTCGTAGGCCAGCGGATTGAGGTTGCCCTCGTTGACCCCGCTGCCCATGCCGATGGCGTAGGACTTGATGCCGTTGCTGTCGAGGAAGGATTCCCAGGCGGCTTCCCGTGGAGCGGTCATGGCATGACCATTGGTGGGCTCACCGTCGGAGAAGAAGTAGCTGATGTTCTGCGCGCCCACCAGCTTGCCGGTGGTGGCGAAGGCTTCCTGGGCCTTGGTCGCCGCCGAATCGTAGTAGGTCGAGCCACCTGGGCTGAGCCCGGCGATCAGGTTCTTGGCCTCGCCGATCGTGACCCACACCGGGGTCTGCACCTGCGCACCGGTGCCGAAGGTGACGATCTGCACCTTTATGTCGCCCATCTCGTCGTACTTGTCGAGCAAGGCATTGATCGCCTGCTTGGCCAGTTCCAGGCGGGTCAGCCCCGGCACGCCGGAGCTTGCCGCCATGCTGCTGGACACATCCACCACCAGCAGGATGTTCGAGTCCACCTGGCCGGGCGTGATGCTGCGTACCGCGCACTGCACCGTCGGCACATCGTCGACGATATTGATGGCGATGGTGCTGGTGACATTGTTGCCCAAGGCGTCGGTAGCCTTGTAGATAAAGTACTCGTTGACCGTGTTGGCGCCGTCGTTGGCCCCCCCCGGGGTCTTCGGCGCCGAGGTCAGGGTGTAGGTGTAGGAACCGTCGGCATTGAGCTGGATCTGCCCGTACTGGCCCACGGCATTGCCGACCAGGCTGTAGGTCAGCGCGCCAACGCCGCCCTGGACCGAACCGACCAGGCTGCCGGAGGCCGTCTCGCCAGTGGAGCCCGGGTCGCTGCCAGTGACGGTGCCGGCGGCCAGGTCATTGCCGTCCTTGTGCAGGTCCAGGGCTTTTTCATACACGGTGACGTCGTTGTCCTCGCACGCCACCAGCTTGCTGTCCTGCACATTGATGCGAATGGTCGTGGTGCTCTCGTCGCCGTCGGCGTCACGGATGGTGTAGACGAAGCTGTCGGTCGCGCCGGCGGCCGGCACGCTGTCGGGGTTGGCGTGGTAGGTGGCGTTGCCCTGGCTGTCCAGGGTCAGGTAGCCGTACTGGCCGACGATGGTGTCGCCGACATGGCCGATGGCCGAGGTCGAGGTGTCGGAGCCGGCACGCACACCGACCACGTACTGCCCATCGGCTCGCACATCGGCGCCGACCACATCGTTGTCCAGCACGTTGCCGCTGACACTGGCGCCCTCCTTGACCGAAGCCACGTCGCAATGGGCCTTGGGCACGTCGTCGACGATGCTGACCACGATGGTGCTGGTGGTGGTATTGCCGAGCGAATCCTTGACCTGGTAAGTGAAGCTCTCGGTGACCACGTTCGGGCCATCGTTGATGTGGTTGGGCGAGTTCGGCGCCGAGGTCAGGGTGTAGGTGTAGCTACCATCGCTGTTCAACTGGATCTGGCCATACTGGCCGCTGGCATTGCCGACCAGGGTGAAGGTCAAGGCACCGATACCGCCGCTGACCGAGCCTGCCAGCGAACCGCTGGTGGTTTCCGTGGTGGCGTGCGGGTCGCTGCCGGTGACGTTGCCTGCAGCCAGGTCGTTGCCGTCCTTGGTCAGGTCCAGGGCTTTCTCGTAGACCTTGGCCGTGTCATCCGGGCAGGCCACCAGCGAAATGTCGTGCACATCGATGGTGATGGTGGTGGTGCTCTCGTCGCCATCGGCATCGCGGATGGTGTAGACGAACACGTCCATGGCACCGGCTGGCGCCACCGCATTGGGGTTGGCGTGGTAGGTGGCATTGCCCTGGGCGTCGAGCGTCAGGTAGCCATATTGCCCCGCCACGTTGCTGCCCAGCTGGCCGATGGCCGAGGTCGAGGTGTCGCTGCCTGCGCGCACGCCGACCACATACTGCCCGTCGGCACGCACATCGGCGCCGGTCACATCGTTGACCAGCACATTGCCGCTGACCGTGCCGCCTTCGTAGACATTGGCGAAATCGCTATGGGCCTTGGGCACGTCGTCGACGATGCTGACCACGATGGTGCTGGTGGTGGTGTTGCCGAGCGAATCCTTGACCTGGTAGGTGAAGCTCTCGGTGACCACGTTCGGGCCGTCGTTGACGTGATTCGGCGAGTTCGGCGCGGAGGTCAAGGTGTAGGTGTAGGTACCATCCGTATTGAGCTGGATCTGGCCATACTGGCCGGTGGCGTTACCGACCAAGGTGAAGGTCAGCCCGCCCACGCCACCGCTGACGGAACTGGCCAACGAACCGCTGGCCGTCTCGCCGGTGGAGCCCGGTTCACTGCCGGTAACATTGCCGCCTGCCAGGTCGTTGCCATCCTTGTTCAGGTCAAGCGCTTTCTCGTAGACCGTGACCTCGCTGTCAGGCCCGGCGATCAGCGAGCAATCGCGCACGTCGATGGTAATGGTGGTGGTGCTTTCGTCGCCGTCACTGTCACGCACGGTATAGACGAAGACATCCGTGGCGCCCGCCGGCGCCACGGCATTGGGGTTGGCGTGGTAGGTGGCGTTGCCTTGGGCATCGAGGGTCAGGTAGCCGTACTGGCCCTGGACCGGATCGCCCAATTGGCCACTGGCCGATGTCGAGGTATCGGAGCCGGCTCGCACACCCACCACGTAGCGACCATCGGCCCGTACGTCCGCGCCGGACGTATCGTTGTCGAGCACGTTGCCGCTGACCGTGCCGCCTTCGACGACACTGGCCGCATCGGGATTGGCCTTGGGCAGGTCGTCGATGATGTTCACGTCCAGCGAACCAGTGGCCGTGCTGCCATCGGTGTCCGTGGCGGTGACGGTGAAATGCTCGGACAGGCTGTTGGCGCCGTCGCCGTTGGCGTGGCTCTCGTTGTCCAGCAAGGTGTAGCTGTAGCTGATCACCCCCGTGGCCGGGTTGTAACCGGTGATGGTCAGGGTGTTGCCCAGCGCCGTGGTGATCGACTGCGGGAAACTTGCCGCCACGCCGCCGCTGACCACGGTGATGCCGCCGACGCTCAAGGTCTGCAGGCCATCGGGCGCCGCCACCGTGAAGGTGCCGCTCTGCGTCAGCGCAGCGGGATTGGGCGCACTGCCGTCGGCCAGGTTCTTCTCGTAGACGGTCAGCTCGCCGCCATTGACATCCAGGCCGCCGAGGGTCACCGGGTCATCGAGGTTGCTGACGTTGAGGGTCAGGGTCGCGGTGCTGGTGTCGCCGTCGGCGTCTTTCAGGGTGTAGGTGAAGTTCTCCACCCCACTGCCGCCACCGTGCAGGTTCTTGAAGTCCGGATCGTTGGTATTGAGGGTGTAGGTGTAGGAACCATCCGCCGCCAGCACCAGGGTGCCGTAGGTGCCGACGAAGGTACCGGCCACCACCGGGCCGCTGGGGATGCGGTCCGCGCCCTGGATATCGTTGGTCAGCACATTGCCGCTGAGTTCCAGATGCTGCTCGGTGGCGGTGCTGGCATTGCTGTCGTTCACGGCGCGTGGCACGTCGTCACGAACGATTACGTCCAGCGTGCCACTGGCCACATCGCCATCAGTGTCGCTGACCAGTACCGGGAACTGCTCGCCCAGCGTATTGCTCCCGGCACCGTCCGGATGATGTTCCGCGCCGGTCAGGGTGTAGCTGTAGCTCACCACGCCCGTGGCCGGGTTGTAGCCCGTGATGGTCAGCACATTGCCGAGCCCGGTGACGATGGACTGGCCGACGCCGGTCACCACGCCCGCGGTGACCACATTGATGCCACCGACACTGAGGTTGAACACGCCATCGGCGGCAACCACCGTGAAGCTGCCCGACTGGGTCAAGGCCGCAGGATTGCTGGCCGAGCCCTGGGGCAGGTGCGCCTCGTCCAGGATCAACTCGGCAGGGCTGACCTCCAGGCCGGTGAGGCTGACCGGGTTGTCCGCGGGTGGCGTAGTGGCCGGCACAGGTGCGTCGTCATTGCCATCGAGGCCACCGAGTTCGAGATTGGCCAGCAAAGGGAAGCCGTTGAAGCCCGCCGTGGGGAAACCAATGGTGGGATCCACCCGGCCGGCCACCTCGGTCAGTATCACGAAACTGTGGCCGCCACCGAGCGCACCCGCCACGCCACCAGGGTTGCCGCCCGCCGCGGTCGCTTCGGCTTCCTGCGTGGGGTCGGCGCCTGCGGCAATGGCTTTTTGCAGTTGCTCGACGTCACTGAGCTGGGCGTTGCTGGGCTGCGCGTCCGGCGCTTGTACATGAGGAGCGCGATCGGCCAGCAGGTCGGGGGTCATCTCCAGGCTGCTGCCACGGCCCAGGGTCAGTTCGGCACCGTTTTGCAAGCGCACCGCCACCGCGCCCTCGCTCCCGGTTTCCAACTGCTCGCCGGCGAACAGGCGATCCCCTTCCACCAACAGACGGCGATGACCGTCATCGCCCACCGCGAATACCTGGCCGACTACCTTGCCGACCACACCGACTAATTTAGCCATGAGCGTACGCCTCCCCTGCCGATGGGCTTTTCGCAGATCAAGGCGTGCCGGGTAATGTGCGCAAGGTTCCGAGTGCCATGGTTGTTGGAACCGTTGCTGTCACGCTCGTGAGAAACCACGCTCCCTGTGACGACTGCCGCGATAGTGGACGGGGCGAATGGCCATTATTGAGTGCCATTTTTTTGTCGCCAAATTCCGCTTTCGCCTTCCTCCCCTGTCTCCTTAGCTGCAAAAAATCTGGAACTTTCACCAAGGCCCGAAAATCGCCTGTCCCAGCCAATTCCCGTAACCACCTGAATGAAACAATGTCGCGGATTCCTTAGATCGCATAAGTTTTTTTTCGCATATAACTTATGAAAAAATCTTCTTAGCTCGCCCGGTAAATGTTCTTAGCTCTGTTGTTACAAACCTGAAACGGTTTGATTCTAATTTTTCGTCATTTTTTTGGCGAATCAGCAGGACATTATTCAAGACCAGGGAGATGTACCCCATGCGCGCTTTAACCCCCATCACCAGTGCGATTTTGTTGGCCATGGCGTGTGCCAACAGTCAGGCGATGTCGATTACCGAGGCTGTCCAGAACGCCGTGGACCAGCATCCCGAGATCAGCGCCAGCCGCAACAGCAGGCTGTCGGCCGACGAGGATGTGAAGTTCGCCCGCGGGGGGTACTACCCAACCGTCGATCTGGTAGCAGGCTACGGCCGGCAACGTTCGGACAACACCAACACCCGCGGCTTCAACCCGGACAACACGCGTAACCACAACAAGGAAACGCTCAACTACACCCAATCGGAACTGCGTCTGCGGCAGATGCTGTTCGACGGCTTCAATACCTCCAACGAGGTCGCCCGCACCGAAGCGGTGGCCACCTCGCGCGCCTACTACACCCAGGCCACCGCCGAGAGCATCGCCCTGCGTGCCATCGAGGTCTACCTCGAGGTGCTCAAGCGCCGTGAACTGGTAACCCTGGCCAAGAACAACCTGCAGGCCCACCTGCGGGTCAACGACCAGATCGGCCTGCGCAGCGAACGCGGTGTGGGCAGCAACGCCGACCTCGACCAGTCCCGTGCCCGTCGCGCCCTGGCCGAAAACAACCTGGACACCGCCGAGGTCGACCTGGCCGACGCCGAGGCCAACTTCTACAGCGTAGTCGGGCGCCTGCCCGACGAGCTGGAAACACCCGTCACGATCAAGGGCGAAGTGCCGGGCGACCTGCTCAATGCCCGCCAGGGCATGCTGGAGAACAACCCCTACCTTAAGTCGGCGCAGGCTGACGTGCGCTCCGCCGAGCAACAGTACGAAGTGGCCAAGTCGCCCTTCTACCCGCGGCTGGACGCGGTGCTGGCCACCGGTGCCAACAACAACCTCGGCGGCCAGAAGGGGCACGACAACAATGACTGGCAGGCCGGCGTAGAGCTCAGCTACAACCTGTTCCGCGGCGGCAGCGACAAGGCCCGCCTGCAGTCGGACGCGCACAAGATCAACCAGGCGATGGACATCCGCAACAACGCCCTGCGCGAGCTGAACGAAAACCTCAGCCTGGCCTGGAACGCGATGAACAACGCCCGCAAGCAGACCCCGAGCGCCCGCGAGTACGCCGAGACCACCCAGCGCGTGCGTGCCGCCTACCAGGACCAGTTCGGCCTGGGCCAGCGCACCCTGCTCGACCTGCTCGACAGCGAGAACGAGCTGTACAACGCCAACCGTCGCTACACCGAGGTGCGCTATACCGAAGAGTTCTCCATGTACCGGGTGCTGGCGACCATGGGCGAGCTGCTGAGCAAGCAGCGTATCTCGCTGCCGCCGGAAGCCATCGCCAAGACCGAAGTACGCAACGAGGCGAAATTGCCTGACATGCGTTAGGTTCTGACGAGACAAGGGACTTTTCGCCAGCGCCCATTTCCCGTCCACCGCGGCAGGAGTAGGCCATCGTGACCAGTATGCAAAGCGCGCAACCGCGCCTGGATGTTGATGATCCGTTGCTCGATGGCCTGCTGATCCTGTGCAAGCTGCATGGCTGCACGGCCAGCCGTGCCAGCCTGTGCAGCGGCCTGCCACTGGCCGAGCAACGCCTGGGCCTGGGCCTGCTGCCCCGCGCCGCCGCACGCGCCGGGTTGCAGGCTCGCGTGCTGCGGCGTGACCTGGACGCCATCTCCCCGCTCAACCTGCCGGTGCTGCTGATCCTCGATGATGGCCGCAGCGCCGTGCTGCAACGCTGGGGCGAAAACGGCCGGGCATTGCTGCTGCCCTGCGAGGCCGAAGGCGGTGAGCAGTGGGTCGAGCGCGAGGCCCTGGCGCAGGCCTACAGCGGCCAGGCCCTGTTCGCCCGCCCCCGGCATACCCTGGAGGATGTGCGCGCGCCGCTGATCCCGCGGGTCAACGCCTGGTTCCGCGACACCCTGCGCCACTCCCGCTGGCTGTACGGCGATGCCCTGCTGGCCAGCCTGTTGATCAACCTGCTGGGCCTGATGGTGCCGCTGTTCGTCATGCAGACCTACGACCGCGTGGTGCCCAACCAGGCGGTGTCGACCCTGTGGGTGCTGGTCGCCGGCCTGTTCATCGGCACCGCCTTCGAGCTGGTGCTGCGCATGGTCCGCGCCCACCTGCTGGACCAGGCGGGCAAGAAGACCGACCTGATCCTTTCCGCCACCCTCTTCGAACGCATCACCGGCATGAGCATGAAGGCGCGCCCGGCCACCATCGGTGGCTTCGCCCAGAGCATCCATGACTTCCAGGGGCTGCGCGAATTTCTCACCGCAGTGACCCTGACCAGCATCATCGACTTGCCCTTCGTCGCCCTGATGCTGCTGGTGATCGGCCTGCTCGGCGGCTGGCTGGTGGTGATCCCGCTGATCGCCTTCCCGCTGGCGGTAGGCCTGGCACTATTCATCCAGGTGCGCCTGCGCGACACCGTGCAAAAAAGCCTGAGCCTCGGCGCGGTGCGCCAGGCGCTGCTGATCGAGACCCTCGGCGGCCTGGAAACCCTCAAGGCCTGCGGCGCCGAAAGCGAGCGCCAGTACCAGTGGGAACACACCAACGGCGCCATCGCCCGTCTCGACGCCCATGCCCGCAACCTGTCGTCGCTGGCCAGCAACGGCACGCTGTTCATCCAGCAGTTCTGTGGCATGGCGACGATCGTCGCCGGGGTATACAGCATCATCGCCGGCAACCTCAGTGTCGGCGCCCTGGTGGCCAGCTACATGCTCGGCAGCCGGGTGCTCGCCCCACTCGGCCAGATCGCCGGGTTGATCACCCGCTACCAGCAGGCCCAGCTGACCATGCGCAGCACCGACGCCCTGATGAGCCTGCCTCAGGAGCGCGAGGCCGAGCACCAGGCGCTGGAGCACACCGCGCTGCAAGGTGGCATCACCATCAACCACGCCACCTTCCGCTATGCCGGGCAAACGACGTCAGCCCTCAACGACGTGAGCGCCACCCTCAAGCCGGGCGAACGCATCGGTATCATCGGCCGCAGCGGCTCGGGCAAGAGCACCCTCGCCCGGCTGCTGATGGGTTTCCATCACCCCGACGAAGGCCAGGTGCTGCTGGACAACCTCGATCTGCGCCAACTGGATATCAGCGATCTGCGCAGCCAGCTCGGCTACGTGGCACACGACCTGCCACTGCTGGCCGGCAGCCTGCGCGACAACCTCACCCTCGGCGCACGGCACGTCAGCGATGCGCGCATGCTCGAGGTGGCCGAACTGACCGGCGTCAGCGAGCTGGCCCGCCAGCACCCGCAAGGCTTCGACCGCCCGGTGGGCGAGCGCGGCCAGCTGCTCTCCGGCGGCCAGCGCCAGGCCGTGCTGCTGGCCCGGGCCCTGCTGCTGGAGCCGCCGATCCTGATACTCGACGAGCCCACCAGCCACATGGACAACAGCAGCGAGGAGCAACTGCGCCAGCGCCTGTTGAACTGGGTGCCCGGCAAGACCCTGCTGCTGGTCACCCACCGCACCTCGATGCTCAGCCTGGTGGACCGGCTGCTGGTGCTGGACAACGGCAAGATTGTTGCCGACGGGCCGAAGGACGCGGTCATCGACGCGCTGCGCAAGGGCCGTATCGGCGCGGCACTGTGAACCAACAAACCTGAAGCCCGTTCCCAAAGGCCCCGGTCTGCATCGGAGGTAGAACATGCCCCTCAGCCACAGCGTGCGCAGCTACCTCCAGGGCGGCGATAGCCGCGCCGAACGCGACTATATGCCAGAGCTGGCGGGCGCCACCCTGCAGGAGTCCCCCAGCCTGTCGCGCCTGACCGTGTGGCTGGCGGCGATCCTGCTGCTGGTGGCCCTGGCCTGGGCCAACTTCGCGGTGCTCGACGAAGTCACTGTCGGCGAAGGCAAGGCCATCCCGTCTAGCAAAGTCCAGGTGGTGCAGAACCTCGAAGGCGGCATCGTCACCGAGATCTTCGTGCGAGAGGGGCAGATGGTCGACAAGGGCGCCACCCTCCTGCGCCTGGACGACACGCGCTTCAAGTCGAACAAGGGTGAAAGCGAGGCCGACCGTTACGCCCTCAGCGCGCAGGTGGAACGCCTGTCGGCCGAGTCCGAAGGCCGCCCCTTCGTGCTGTCGAGCGAAGTCCGCGCCAAGGCGCCGCAGGTAGCCGAGGACGAGGCCGCTCTTTACCAATCACGCCAACGCCGTCTGGCCAGCGAAAAACAGACCCTCAACGAACAATTGCGGCAAAAGACCCAGGAGCTGGCCGAGTTCCGTTCCAAGGTCGACCAGTACCGTTCGGCGGTGGGCCTGTTGCAGCAGGAACTGGACATGTCCTCGCCACTGGTGAGCAAGGGCGCCATCTCCCCGGTGGAGATCCTGCGCCTCAAGCAGCGCAGCGTCGAGGCCCGCGGCCAGCTGAACGCCACCAACCTGGCCATTCCCCGCGCCGAAGCGGCGATCGCCGAGATCCGCAGCAAGATCCAGGAATCGGACGCGAGCTTTCGCTCCGACGCCGCCAAGGAACTCAACGACAAGCGCACCGAACTGTCGAAGATCACCGCCACCAGCATCGCCATCGACGACCGGGTCAACCGCACCACCGTGGTGTCGCCGGTGCGCGGCATCGTCAAGCTGCTCAAGGTCAACACCATCGGCGGCGTGGTGCAGCCCGGCAGCGACCTGGTGGAGATCGTGCCGATCGAGGACAACCTGCTGATCGAGGCCAAGGTACGGCCACAGGACGTGGCCTTCCTGCACCCGGGACAGACCGCGATGGTCAAGTTCAGCGCCTACGACTACACCATCTACGGTGGGCTCAAGGCCAAGCTGGAGCTGATCGGCGCGGACACCGTCAGCGACGACAAGGGCAATGCGTTCTACCTGATCCAGGTGCGCACCGACAAGAACCACCTGGGCGGGGACAACAAGCCGCTGCTGATCATCCCGGGGATGGTCGCCACGGTGGATATCATCACCGGGCAGAAAAGCGTGCTGGACTACCTGCTCAAGCCGGTGCTCAAGGCGCGTACCGAAGCCTTGCGTGAACGTTGAGGGTATCCAGCACGCCCTCCGTCAGTCTGGATGACGGGCGTAAGCTTGCTCGGTCAGCTCGTCCATCAGTTGTCCCTCGGCAAGGTTGCGTTCGGCCATCAGATCTTCCACTTGATCCAGGTACTCTTGTTCCGTACTTGACTTCGCCTGCTGCTCCAAGGTCGCCAAGCGATCACGATAGGGGGCATCGAACGCCTCGAAACGTTCTCCATGACGGGTACGCAAAAAGTCCTGCCAGAAATCTCGATTCGCCAACGACCTACGCAAGACCTGCGTGTTTTCACCCGCGAGCACCGTCGCCCGGGCATCGCGCAGGTCAGCCTGAGTGACGCCGCTGGCATAGTGGTAATTCATGTACTCAGGCTGGGCCGGCAATCCCAGGGGCGCGGCCAGACCGATACGGTAAGCCAGATACACTTCGACGTCGTCCACCGTTTGGGTGGGGTCTGACGCTTGTACCTCGCTGATGTGTTCGGCGGCGATCCGATCGACCGCGTCCCGACGATAGAGCCCGCGTCCCAGGCGCAGCAATCGCGCTTCGGCCTCGTCGCTGGCCAGCCCTGCCGTGTTGCGTACCACCAGTGTGGTCAGCTCCAATTCACTCAGAATGAACAACAACTGGTCCGAACACGTACGCGGCCCAGCCGCCTGCGCAAACAACGCTTCACGGACTTCGCTGTTCTGCTCGCAACTGTCGAGGATCGCCCACACCCGTCGGCGCAAGTGCCCTGGCTGGTTCAGATAGTCTTCCGAACGCCCCAGATCACGCAGGAAGCGGAAGAAGTCAGCGGTGTTCTCGCCATCGGCATCCACCAGGTGCTGCCAGACCTGCGAGCAACGCACGTGCTCGGCGGGGCTCAACCCCTGCAGCCAAATCGCCCGGGCAGCCTCCTCGGCGCCGGCATGCACGGGGCGTGACAGTTGCCGGGAAAACGACCGTAACCGTCTCAGCGCATCCGCCGTCAGCGGGTTGTCATGCAAGACCAGGCGCCCCAGCCGGGCCCTGTGCAACTGGATCACCAGTTCACTCACCGTGGTGATCCGGTTGTCGCGCAAGTCGATGGTTTCCAGCGTCGGATGCTCGAGAAGCGCCATGGGCACAGCGCTCAGGCGAGTGTTGCGCAACGAGATCGCCTGCAGGCTGTTGGCCCCCTGCAGCGAAGGTGCCAGGCCTATGGGGTTATCACTCAGATCCAGCCAACGCAGCCGCACCAGCGACGACAAACGTCCGCCTGCCGCGGCGTCCATCACGATCTGGTTGGCGGCCAGGCGCAGATGGGTCAGTTGCGTCAGGTGCTCGATCCCGGTCGGTATGGACGTCAGTGCGTTGTTACCCAGATCAAGATGCCGTAAATCGCCGAAACGCTGAATGAAGTCGCTGACGCTGTTACCCAGTTGCATGCGCCGCAGCGTCAAACGCCTCACATGGTCGAAGCGCACAGACGCAGGCAGGTTGGGCAAGCCCGCCAACGACTCGCCGTCGAGGGTCAGCACGAACACCCCATCCGCATCGTGCAGCTTGCGCCGCCAGACGCGGCGGATCTGCTTGGCCACCTGCCGCCGCCGGTAGCGCTGCAGCGAGCTGCCAGCTGCCTGACACCATGCTTGCAAGGCTTGGCGCAGTGAAGCCAACTGCTGGCGCAGGCCTGCCAGGTATTCCCAGGGCGACTGGCCCGCGTTGCCTATCTGAGTGAGGAGGTCCTCGATCTGACCGTCGGTCAATGTCGGATACACGCTGCGCAAGCCACTGCGCACACTGCTACCCGCGCCCGGCTGCCGCCCACTGAGCGGATACCCCAGGCGCCCATCGCCCAGTCGCACCGGTGGGCGCATGCCAGACGCTGGCGAGACCATGCCGATCAGCTTGGCGGCGGCTTGACGATTGCCGCCCAGCCAACGAACACAGGCATCGGTCAACTGTCGCGCCGTCGGTTCGGCATGACCCAGTTGGAGTTTCTGTACACTATCCATATGCAGCAACAACGCCTGGGCCAGGCTGTCGCCCGCCGCGGCGCCGGCGACGCCATGGCCGTTGTCGTCGACAGCCAGGTAACCTTCGCCCGTACGTAGTATCCGGCGAACCTCGGCGGCCTGTTCGCCCCCTTGCTGCGCAAGCAGCAGCCCCTCCACCCGGCCCTCGCGCAGCTCGATGCGAACCTGCTCGCGCCAGGGCGTCAGGGTATCAGCGACGTGCAACATCAGCTTTTCGCAATCGCTGTTGATTGCCGCAGCCTGATAGAACCCCGCGCAAGCGCGATCCAGCCGGCTGTCCCACAACGCCCAGCGCGCCTGCTCGGCCAACGGCAACGGTACTTTCTTCCCGAGGCGCAGTTGCGCATGCTGGCCACCGCTGGCCGAGGCGACGAGCATTTCTGCGCTGCGCGCACTCAGCCCAGGAAAATCACGACGCAACAGTTGCGCGGGGTCGCCCACGGGCTTCTGCTGCGCGGCGATACGCTGCTCGAAAGCCTCGGCCTTCAGCGCAGGCTCAGCAGCATGCAGGCGATGACGCTCCAGGGCATCGACCAGACGCGCCGGCGCCTGGGCGCCTTCAACATGTAGCCGCCGCAATTGCTCGGTATCGAAGCCGGTAGTTCCGAGGACAGCCTCGGCCTCGGGTTCGGTCACCGCGGCCAGGGAGCCGCCGAGACGGCCCAGCAAGAGCCGTTTTTCTGCCCAGCCATGAGCCTGTTCGAACTCATGGGCCCAGCCGCCATCGCCATTGTCGCGCAGTAAAGGGCCATAGGCCGTTGACCGGTGCGGATGACGAATACGCCATTCGCCCTTGGGCTCCAGAGGCTCGAGCAGAAAACTTCCTTGCCCAAGTTTGATCCGCTGCGCCCCGGCTGGCCCCATCACCGAACCCAGCGAGCCTTGCTCATCGGCAATCTTGTAGCCGCGCAGGCTGCCATCACACAGACGCAGGCGCCCCTCGTCGGACAGCACCGGCAGCAGGCCATCGACGAACGACACCCGCTCGAGGAGCTTGCCCACCCCAGCCGTGACCAGGCCCGTGCCGAGCATGCCGGCCACATTGAACAGGTGCCCCAGGGCCGACTCTCGATCCCCGAGTTGCCAGTCCTGGTAGCCCTCGTAGACTTCATCGACCAGTTGCGCCACGGCAATACCCGCCATCGCCAAGCCAAGCCCCGGGACGAAGAGCGCGGCCAGCGACAGCAAATCGAGCCCTGCGCTCTGATAGCCCTGTAGCCGCGCCTCACGGGTCGCGGCGTCTTCGTCTTCAGTCGGCACGGCCAACATGCGGGCATCGGCGATGATTTTGTCGATATGGGTCTGGCGCAGATGGGCGAACAGTGCGCCTGCAATTGCCTGGTTGCGCCCGTCCAGTGGCAACGCCGATGTCCCCGTGGCGGGCTGGAGGTTGGCCAGTACCCGCACGAACGCCGGGCGATCGGCCTCGCTGATGAAACGCATGAAGAAGGCCAGATAATCCGGTTGCCCCAGGCGCTGACCGAGCGCCTCGTACAACGCGGCCCATGAGGGGTAGCGCGCAAGCTCTGCCTGGGGGTCACCCGGCAGCCAGGCGACCACGCCTTCCAGGCGCGCTGCGCGGCTTCTGTCTTTGCGGATCTCCAGCGTCACCACACCCACGACTGGCTTGCCGAGCAGGTACAACTGACGAGGCCGAACATCGACCGGGTAGGCAGCAACGATAGGCTCGGCACTGATCAGCGGCAGCAGTTGCAAAAAGGTGCGTTCGTCGATGATCTGCTTGAGGGCCGCATGGCGCACGGCAACCTCGAAATTGCCTTGCTGCACCTGCTCCAGCAGGCGCTGCAAGGCTTGCGCCTGCACCGCGTCATCGGGTCGGAAGTGTCCTTCGAGATAGGCCTGGTACTTTGCGCCAATATTCAGTGATCGGCATAGCGCGGCATAGGCGCCGGGACGCACCGGCAGCGTCTCGCCCTGGCCGTCATGCAGGCGCGACTCCGCCAGCCAGTGCTCCTCCGACTCTTCGCTGGCAGCGAAGTTATGCAGGGCCGCTTGCAGCAAGGACTGACTGGCCTGCACACGTTCCCGGGGCAATGGTAGGGAGGGCCCCACTGGGGCATTGATCTTGTGCCATACCCTGAACAAACGGCCCTTGCGCACGTCATGGACCTTTCCTGTCAGGTCCTGCAAGGCGTTGACCAGCAATATCTCGGCAAAGACGTCCAATGGCGTGACGCTGCCGTAGTGGACTTGCAATTGGTCCTGCAAACGTTGCTGTTGCGTCATCGCCAGTTGCAAAGCCTTGAGGCGATCCTCGGAAGCGTTTTTCAACCAGGCAGGCAGTCGATCGCCAATCAAGCGATCGATCGAGTCAGGGGCGAGAGGAGTCATGGGCTATTCCTGATGGGAGAAATGCCCATTTCACCCGCGCGTCCCTGCCGGCTGGCGTTAGTTAAGTCTGTCCCTGCGACAACGGATCAGCGGTGGACGTGGTTGCGCTCGAAGGTCGCCATGCCCATCGCGTCGATCTGTCCCTGCACCAGTGCCTCGAAAGGCCGCAGCAAGGCATCGAAACACTGCGGTTGCTCCAGCACATTCAATGCCTGCACTACCGCCTCGAGAGTCGACAACGCCCCTGGCTCAGGCGCCTTGCGCACCCGATAGCGTGAAGGAAGTACCTGGGCCAGCGTCACCCGCGGCAGCGCCGCGAGCGCCGGGTTCAAGTACAGCAGCTTGCGTGCCTTGCGCCAGGTACCGTCGGGTACGATCAGCAGCAGCGGTAGGTCGTGGCCTTGTCCATAACGTGCCAGCACCTCGGCTTCTTCACCAGGGAACAGCAGCGCCGGTCGATACCCTGGCGTGGCCAGCAGCGCGTCCAGGTCATCGAACACCTCGCCGATTCGCAGCTCGCCGTTGACCAGCCCCAAGGTCGCCAGGCGCGCGGTATTCAGCGCATGGGCGGTCTCGCTGGGGTGTTGCAGAACGACCACGCGAGTAAGGCTGTCGAGCTGTGGGATGAGTGGACAGAGGCAATGGGCAAGCGGGCGCTGGCAGCGCTCGCAGCGAGGTCTTGGCATGGGGAACTCCTTGGGGCGGGTAGTTTGCCACAGGGTTGCCATCCTCGGGTTGCTGCGAGGCCCACTCCCACACCCCACTGTTACCCGCTGCAGCCTCAGCGGTTGAATCGCTCCGCCAGGCTGTGCAGGTACTCCGCCATGCGCTCCAGGTCCTGGCTGATTTCGGCGCCCTGCTTGGCCTGCCCCGCGCTCTCGTCGCACAGGTGGGCAATGCGCACGATCTGCTGGTTGATGTCCTCCGCCACGTGGCTCTGCTGCTCCGACGCCGTGGCCATCTGCTGGCTCATGCCGGTGATGCGGCTGACCGCCTGGGCGATCCCCGACAGCGCTTCCTGCACCGCCTCGACACTGTGCACGCTGTCGCTGGAGATCTGCTGCCCACGGCTGGCGCTGGCCACCGCGCGGTCGGCACCGGAGCGCAGGGTGGAGATGATGTGGTGGATTTCCTCGGTGGAGGCGCGGGTGCGCTGGGCCAACGAACGCACCTCATCGGCGACCACGGCGAAGCCCCGGCCCTGCTCACCGGCCCGCGCCGCCTCGATGGCGGCATTGAGCGCCAGCAGGTTGGTCTGCTCGGCGATCGAGGTGATGACATCCACCACGCTGCCAATCGACTGGGTCTGCTCGGCCAGGGCATTGACCGCCTGGCCAATGTCGCTCACGGCCTCGTTCATGCTGCCCATGGCGCGCAAACTCTGCTCGGCCAGGTCGCTGCCCTTCTGCGCCAGTTGGTCGGCATCGCTGGCGGCGTGGGCGGTGCTCTGCACGTTATGGGTCACCTGCTGGATGGTCGCGGCCATCTGCGCGATGGCGGTGGCCGACTGGTCGGTCTCGCTGCGCTGGCGGTCGAGCATCTGTGCCTGGGCATCGGACAAGTCGGCGGATTGCGCGGCCCGCGACTTGACGCCGATGCCGGCGTCCACCAGGCGGGTCAACGCGGTCTGCAGACGCGCCTCCTCGCTGATGATCGCCAGGTCGAGCTGACCCTGCAGGCCTGGGTTGTCGCTGTAGGTCAGCGCCACCAGCGGGCTGGTGAAGGCCTTGGGATGCTCCTGCAAGGTGCGCCGGATCGACTGGTTCTGCCGGTGCTCGACCACGTACCAAGCCGCCAGCAGGCTGGCCATCAGCACGCCGAGGGCCGCATAAGGGGGCAGCCACAGGTAGCCGGCGGCCGAAGCCAGGCCAGCACCGATCAACGGCCAGCCATGGCCGATGCCATGGGCCAGGCGCGCCGCCAGAGGCACCGCCGAGCGCCCGGCACGCAGGCGCGCGTAGAGCTGCTCGGCGCGGCGGATCTGCTCGCGGGTCGGCACCGAGCGCACCGATTCATAGCCGCTGATGCGACCGTTCTCGTACACCGCCGTGACATAGGCGCTGACCCAGTAGAAATCGCCGTTCTTGGCGCGGTTCTTGACCACGCCCATCCATGGCTTGCCTTGCTTGATGGTGTCCCACATATGACCGAAGACCGCTGGCGGCATGTCGGGGTGGCGCACCAAGTTGTGGGGTTGGCCCACCAATTCGTCGTAGGTGAAACCGCTGATGGCCACGAATGCGTCGTTGCAATAGGTGATGCGGCTGTTCAGGTCGGTGGTGGAGATCAGCCGCTGGTCTTGGGAAAAGGTTCTTTCGTGCTCAGTGACGGGCAAATTCATGCGCATCGTTGGCGGTCCCTTGCTTATCCAGATGAATGGGAAAATCATCAAAGCAAGTAGATATTTAGCAGATGGCCAGCACGTCAGCGGTCAAGTTTTGTAGGAAATTTGCTCGACCTGACCGAGCGGCTTGAACACGCCATGCTTCAACCCACGTTGAGTTGGCTCTTGAGCAAGTCGCGGAACGTCTGGATCAAGGGTTCCCGGCTGCGGCCACGACGAATGATCAGGGAAAACGGCGCCTGGTAGCCGAAGGTGGCCGGCGACAAGACCCGCAGGTCACCCTTGTCGACCCAGGCCTGGGCATAGTGCTCGGGCAGGTAGCCGATGTAGGCGCCGGAGAGAATCAAAATCAGTTGTGCCTCCATGCTCTCCACCGTGGCGGCGCTGTGCTTGAAGCCATGCCGGGCCAGTTCGGCCTGGCTCCAGTAGCCACGACCGACCATGCGCTGCTGGGTGACCACCGGTTCGGGGATGCGTCGTTGCGCGAACAGCGGGTGGCGGTTGCTGCAATACAGCCAGTGCTGCTCGCGGTACAGCGGTTGGTACAGCAGCCCGCTCATGCGCGAGGAAAATGCGCCGATGGCCAGGTCCAGACGGTTGTCCTGCACGCCCAGCTGCAATTCATAGGGACTGGACACCGACAAGTGCAGGTGCACCGCCGGGTGTTCCTGGCTGTAGGCGCCAATGGCTTCTGCCAGCGGCAGGGCGCTGTCGCCAACGGTGGAATCGATCACCCCAAGGTTGAGGGTGCCGCGCAGTTCGCCCTTTAGCGCGGCGGCGTACTGCTCGAAGCCGTCCAGCTCACCGAGCAGGCGCAAGGTTTCCTGGTGGAACAATTCGCCCTTGCTGGTCAGGCTGAAACCGCCACGGCCGCGATGACAGAGGACGATGCCCAGGGCGCTTTCCAGCTGGCTCATGTAGGTGCTGATGGCCGAGGTCGACAGGTTGAGGTCGCGCTGGGCAGTGGCGAATCCCTGATGGCGTACCACGCTGGCGAAGATGCGCAGCAGTTTCAGGTCGGGCAGCGATGAGGCCATGCAACGAGGTTCCGCAGGCTGGAGTTGCCCAGAGTCTAACCCGGCCTGTGCCAATAGTTCAGAGATTCCTGAAGTAAGTATTTGTCGGTAGCGATTCTTCCCGGCCACTACCTTGCGCAGACTGCGGCGCAATGTCCCTGCTCGCCGGTATCACACCGCGCCAATACGCGCGGCGGCAGCCAGGTTCGAACAAACAGAACAATCGACCGACTGATGAGGCCCACCGTGGACAAGATTCTCCACCAACCACTGGGCGGCAACGAAATGCCGCGTTTCGGCGGCATCGCCACCATGCTCCGCCTGCCCCACCTGCCAAGCGCCGAAGGCCTGGACGCCGCGTTCATCGGCGTGCCGTTGGACATCGGCACCTCGCTGCGTTCCGGCACCCGTTTCGGCCCGCGGCAAATCCGCGCCGAGTCGGTGATGATCCGTCCCTACAACATGGCCACCGGTGCCGCGCCGTTCGACTCGCTGTCGGTGGCCGACATCGGCGACGTGGCGATCAACACCTTCAACCTGCTGGATGCGGTGCGCATCATCGAAGAAGCCTACGACGAGGTCCTCGAGCACAACATCATCCCGCTGACCCTGGGCGGCGACCACACCATCACCCTGCCGATCCTGCGGGCCCTGCACAAGAAGCACGGCAAGATCGGCCTGGTGCACATCGATGCCCATGCCGACGTCAACGACCACATGTTCGGCGAGAAGATCGCCCATGGCACCACCTTCCGCCGCGCCGTGGAGGAAGGCCTGCTCGACTGCGAGCGCGTGGTGCAGATCGGCCTGCGCGCCCAAGGCTACACCGCCGACGATTTCAACTGGAGCCGCCGCCAGGGCTTCCGTGTGGTCCAGGCCGAGGAGTGCTGGCACAAGTCGCTGGCCCCGCTGATGGCCGAAGTGCGTGAGAAAGTCGGTGGCGGACCGGTGTACCTGTCGTTCGACATCGACGGCATCGACCCGGCCTGGGCGCCGGGCACCGGCACCCCGGAGATCGGCGGCTTGACCACCATCCAGGCGATGGAGATCATCCGCGGCTGCCAGGGCCTGGACCTGATCGGCTGCGACCTGGTCGAAGTCTCCCCGCCTTACGACACCACCGGCAACACCTCGCTGCTGGGGGCCAACCTGCTGTTCGAAATGCTCTGCGTGTTGCCGGGCGTGGTACATCGCTGACGGCAGCGACACCGCCCGTTTTTTGTAGGAGCGGCCTTGTGGCGCGATGGGGCGCGAAGCGCCCCCAAGGTCCTCGCCTCATGCAAGATTGCCGGGGCTGCTACGCAGCCCATCGCGACACAAGGCCGCTCCTACAGAGAACCCAGTTGCAAAGACTTACTGCACCCCGGCAGGAGCCATTCGGGAGGGCCATAGAGGCCCGCCAACACCACAAAGGACCGCCGGGCGCCGTGAACCGTCCGGACGGCCAATCTCGCCATAATAAAGATAATCGGGAGACCCCCAATGGCCTTGGACATCATCGTTGTACTGATCTATGCCGCCGGCATGCTCGGCCTCGGCTGGTACGGCATGCGGCGCGCGAAGACCCATGAAGACTACCTGGTGGCCGGGCGCAACCTCGGCCCGACCCTGTACATGGGCACCATGGCCACCACCGTGCTCGGCGGCGCCTCCACCGTCGGCACCGTGCGCCTGGGCTATGTCCACGGCATTTCCGGTTTCTGGCTGTGCGCCGCCCTGGGCCTGGGGATCATCGCCCTGAACCTGTTCCTGGCCAAACCGCTGCTGCGCCTGAAGATCTTCACCGTCACCCAGGTGCTGGAGCGCCGCTACAACCCGATGGCGCGCCAGGCCAGCGCGGCGATCATGCTGGCCTATGCGCTGATGATCGCGGTGACCTCGACCCTGGCCATGGGTACCGTGCTGCAGGTGCTGCTCGATGTACCATTCTGGATGGCCCTGCTGTTTGGCGGCGGCGTGGTGGTGGTGTATTCGACCATCGGCGGCATGTGGTCGCTGACCCTGACCGACATCGTCCAGTTCGTGATCAAGACCGTGGGCCTGATGTTCATCCTGCTGCCAGTGTGCCTGTACAAGGCCGGGGGCTGGGACGCCCTGGTAGCCAAGCTGCCGGACACCAGCTTCAGCTGGACCGCCATCGGCTGGGACACCATCATCACCTACTTCCTGATCTACTTCTTCGGCATCCTGATCGGCCAGGACATCTGGCAACGGGTATTCACCGCCCGTGACGAGAAGGTCTGCCAGCGCGCCGGCACCACCGCCGGTGTCTACTGCGTGCTGTACGGCCTGGCCTGCGCGCTGATCGGCATGGCCGCCCACGTGTTGATGCCCGACCTGGCCAATCCCAACAATGCCTTCGCCGAGATGATCAAGGGCCAGTTGCCCGAGGGCATCCGTGGCCTGCTGATGGCCGCCGCCCTGGCCGCGATGATGTCCACCGCCAGCGCTGGCCTGCTGGCCGCCTCCACCACGCTGACCGAAGACCTGCTGCCGAAACTGCGTGGCGGCAAGCAGTCGAGCCTGGGCATCAACCGCCTGTTCACCCTGCTCACCGGCTTGGTGGTGCTGGGCATCGCCCTGGCGGTCAACGATGTAATCAGCGCCCTGACCTTGGCTTACAACCTGCTGGTGGGCGGCATGCTGATCCCACTGATGGGGGCGATCTTCTGGAAGCGCGCGACCACCGCCGGGGCCATCGCCAGCATGTCGTTGGGCTTTGCCACCGCGCTGTTGTTCATGTTCAAGGACGGCCTGGACGCCAATTCGCCGATCTACTACAGCCTGGCCATCGGTCTGGTGAGTTTCGTGGTGGTCAGCCTGGCTTCGCGCAAGCCGGTGAGCGCCGTGAAATTGGCCTGATACCTTCTGTCCTGGCCGCGCTCGTCGTAGGAGCCGGCTTGCCGGCGAACACCGGCGCAGCCGGTGCCAGCCTCCGCGTCGCCTGGTTCGCCAGCAAGGCTGGCTCCTACGGGGCTGCGCTAGAACGCAAAAGGTGGTCAGCGACGACGCGGCTGGCGCTTGCGCTGTTCTTCGTCGGTCGGGATCGGCACCGGCTGCAACGGTGGCGGGAGCAAGCCCAATGCGACGGCGAGGTCGTGGAGCCAGTTGTACATGCGTTGGTTCATAATGCCCCCTTGACGGGTGGTCAATCAATCCTGCGATGCGTCATACAGATCATAGTCCCATGTCCTGTATCCCGCATGCTTCTGTTCTTACACATATGGGCGATTTTGACCCGGATCAAGCGCGGATGGCAGCTTCCGACGGTCGGTCAATCGTTTCGCTTTGTTGCAAATCAATCCAGGCCTGCAAATTTGCCCCACACATGCCCTGGCGCCACATCAGCCAGGTCTGCGCCTGGTCGAACGGCGCCTGCAACCGATGCACCCGCACCCGTTCATGGCCCGGCAGGCTGTCGAGCATCGACTGCGCCATCAACGCCACCCCCGCCCCGGCGATCACGCAGGCCAGCATGCTCTGGTACGACTCGATCTCCATCACCCGCCCCATGGGCGTGTGGGCATGGGCATACCAGGCTTCCAGGCGCATGCGGTACGAGCAGCCCTGTCGGAAGGTGAACACCGCCTTGCCCGCCACGTCGCGGGCCGTTTGCACCGGAGGGTGTTCCGGGCTGGTGATGAGCACCAGCACCTCATCGCACAAGGGCACGCCATCCAACCCGGCCAGGCTCGGTGGGCCATCCACCAGGGCCGCGTCGAGGGTGTGGCCGAGCAGGCCCTCGAGCAGCTCGCCACTAGGGGCGGCACGCACTTGAAGGTTCACCGCTGGGTAAGCCTGGTGATAGCGCGCCAGCAGCGCGGGCAGGTGAGTGGCCGCGCTGCTGTACATGGTGCCGAGCAGGAAGTCACCCGCCGGCTGGCCACCCTGCACTGCGGCCATGGCCTCGTCGCGCAGGGCCGCCAGGCGGTTGGCGTAGTCCAGCAGCACCTTGCCCGCTGGCGACAGCTGCAGACGCTGGCGCTCGCGCAGGAACAACTCCACCCCCAGTTGTTCCTCGAGCTGACGCAGGCGCGTCGACAGGTTCGATGGCACCCGGTGCAGGCGCTCGGCGGCACGGGTCACCGAGCCTTCCTCGGCCACGGCCTGGAAGATACGCAGTTGGCTGAACTCCATGAGATTCTCCAAAACAGAACAACTTTATCATCATTATTCAATTTTGCTGAAAGTAAATCCACCCTACCCTGCCAGCCATCGCATCCTTCGTGCAGGAGACGCTCCATGTCACCCTTCGTCCAACTGCTGGCCAGCGCCGTGGCGCTGATGATGGCCATGGGCATCGGCCGCTTCGCCCTCACCCCGCAACTGCCCCAGCTGATCGCCGAGGGTCAGCTCGACCTGACCGCCGCGGGTCTGATCGCCGCCGCCAACTACCTGGGCTACTTCCTTGGCGCGGTGGACGGCATGTTCGCCCGCCAGCCGGCCCAGGTGCGCTTGCGCCTGCATGGCGGCCTGTGGCTGTACGTGCTGCTGACCCTCGCCTCCTGGGCCGCCGACGGTTTCTGCAGCCACCTGTTGCTGCGCTTCGGTACTGGCGTGGCCAGCGCCTGGGTGCTGGTGATGATCACCAGCCTCAGTCAGCAGCTGGCCAACGCCCATGGCCGGCAGCGGCTGGGCGCCCTGGTATTCGCCGGCCCCGGCGCCGGCATCGCGCTGACCGGCCTGCTGGCCCTGGCCGCGCACCTGCTGGGGCTGGGCTCGGCAGCACTGTGGCTGATCTACGGGGTGGCAGCCCTGCTGATGCTGCTGGCTGTGCTGCCGTGCTTGCCACGGGCACTGGAACCCGCGCCAGCAGCAGCCCACGACGGCCCGACCCAGGGCACCGGCATCGGCCGTCTGGGCTTGGCCTATGCGCTGTACGGTATCGGCTACATCCTGCCCGCGACTTTCCTCGCGCAGATGGCCAACCAGCAGTTCCATGGCCAATGGCTGGCTGATCTGTTCTGGCCGGCGTTCGGCCTGGCCGCAGCGCTCGGCGTGGTGCTGGCCAGCCTGCGCCGCCCCGGTCACACCAGCGTCTGGTTGACCACCACGTTGTGGCTGCAAGGGCTGGGGGTACTGGCATGCCTGATGGGCGGCGGTATCGGCCTGGGGCTGGGGGTATTGCTGTGCGGCGGGCCGTTCCTGGCCTGCATGCAACTGGTAATGCAACGCTCGCGGGAGTTGGCGCCCCAGGCCACGCAGCGCAACGCCGGGCTGTTGACCGCCTGTTTTGCCCTGGGGCAGTTGAGCGGACCGTTGCTGGCGGCGTTGAGCAGCCATTTCAGCGGAGGCTTGCAACCGGCGCTGGTGCTGGCGGCGCTGGGGCTGGGGCTGGCCGGGATATTGGTGCTGGCCGGTGGTGCGTCGCGCTCGGTGATGAACCCATGTTCGCCAGCCTTGCCAGCGAATCCTAGCCCACGACCCTGCGCAACTGCTGGCGTACCCAACCCTCGGCACTGACCAATATCACCCCCAGCAGCACCATCACCGCGCCGATCACGAAGTTCAGGCTCAGCGGCTCATCCAGCAGCAGCACGCCAAAGCTTACACCGAACAACGGCGTGATGAACGAGAACACCGCCAGGTTCGATGCCAGGTATCTGCGCAATAGCCAGAACCAGGTCAGGTAGCTGATGAACGACACCACGATCCCCTGGAACAGCACACTGCCCACCGCCAGGGGCGTCAGGGCGAAGTCGGCGATCTGCCCGCTGAACAAGGCGATCGCCAGCAACCCGACGAAGCCCACCGCCAGTTGGTAGAACAGGGTCAAGGTCACCGGTGCCTCGGACAGCCGCGAGCCACGCACCACCACCGTGGTCGCGCCCCAGGCCAGCCCGGCCAGGATTGCCAGGCCATCGCCCAATAGCATGCGCCCATCGAGCTGCTCGAGCGACACGCCTCCGGCGAAGGCCAGGGCAATGCCACAGAAGGCCAGCAGGATGCCTAGCCACTGCAGCCAGCGCAGCCGCTCGCTGGGCATCATGAAATGCAGCCCCAGGGCGGTGAAGATCGGCGCGGTATAGAGAAACACCGACATGTGCGCCGCCGACGTCAGTTTCAGGCCCTCGGCAATGAACAGGAACTCCAGCCCGAACAATGCGCCGGCCAGCAGCCCAGCGCGCCAGGTGGTGCCCAGCAGCCCCCAGCCTTCACGCATGCACACCAGCAGGCCGACCAGCAGCGCGGCTATGCCATTACGAAATGCCGCCTGCATCACCGGGGCGATGTCCACGGCGGCCGACTTGATCAGCACTTGTTGGCAGCCCCATACCAGGCATAGCCCCAGCATGACCTGAAAAGCGAAGGCGTCGGGGTTCTTGCGGGCCGCGATCATGCGCGCCCCCTTGGTTGTTGCAACGTCATGGGCAAGGCTCGGCAGTGGAATGGATCCCGATTATTAGACGTCGAGCCTTGCCGATACCAGCCTAAATTGCGCCTCCGGCGATTCGTGCCTCGGCAGCTATCCGGTCGAAGGTGCTCTCGTCCAGCGCGTCTTCCTGCTCATCCAGCACCTGGCGCGGGTGCTCGAAGCCGGGGATGCTGCTGTCGATCAGGCTGAGCAGGCGCGAGCCACGCTCGGTGAGCACGAAGTTCTCGCCGTTGCCGCCCTCCTCTTCGGGTCGGCTTTCGATGAAACCGCGCTCGAAGAGGATCTTTTCATACTCGCAGGCGCGGGTCTTCAGATGGTCCAGGTCGCCCGGCGCCTGGCCCTTGGCTGCCAGGGCCGCGGCATGTTGCTCGGCGTAGGGGCGTGGGGTGAAGCTGTGACCGGCGCCGTTCTGCACTTCGTGCAGCAAGCGTTCGATCAGGTCCCAGTCGTAGGTGCTCATGGAGGGGGCCTCCTGCTGTGGACGGATGGGGTACACAAGGTGTGACCCAGGAGCCCTTCCAGGTGTTCCACTTTTTACGTGTCTGAACTTTTGCCAGGCCCCGACCATCAACCAGTATCATGCCCTGCAGAGGCCTGGACGATGAAAACCTCAACCTGCATCACCCTGTTCGCCAGCCTGCTGTGCAGCGCCCCCACCTGGGCTTGCACGCCAGAGGAAGCCACCCATAAAAGAGAAGAACTGGCCGGGCTGGTCAGCCAGCTCACCGAGCAGAACCCGCAAAAGGCCAAGGAGATCAATGACGAACTCCAGGGCATGGAGCTCGGCACGGCGAGCAAGGACCTGCCAGACAAATGCCAGTTGATCGACAAACGCATCCAGGAACTGAAAGCCGCGGAGAAGAAGACCTGACTCGCCTGGCGGTCA
Organism: Pseudomonas sp. RIT623; assembly: GCF_004519305.1. GTDB lineage: Bacteria > Pseudomonadota > Gammaproteobacteria > Pseudomonadales > Pseudomonadaceae > Aquipseudomonas. Next base: position 138,947 of record NZ_SOZA01000009.1, read on the forward strand.
GCGGCGTTGCTGGGCCTGCATGTACTGGCGCAGCAGCTGGTTGATGCGGGTCTGGTAGCCGGCGCCCTGCTCCTTGAACCAGGCCAGGACGTCGGCGTCGAGGCGGATGGTCACGGTCTGCTTGGCAGGCACCCGCAACTCGGCGCGGCTGAAGAAATCATCATCGAGCTCGGGAATGTCCGAGGTATCGACGGGTGGCTGTTGCTCAGGGGTTGCGGATGGTTTCGACATAGCGCTGTTCCTCACGTCGAGCTGCTCGTCTGGCGGAAATGACTCGGATCACATCACCCTGCCTTTCGGTGTAGGCCACCACACAGACCCAGGCATTGATCCAGCCCATGCTGATCCAGCACGGTTCCTCGTACGCGAACCGCTCATCACGCAGCACCAGCATCGGCTGGCGAAACATGAGCGTGACATCGTCGAAGTCGACGCCATGCTTGCGGATGTTGATTAGGTTCTTTTGCTCATCCCACTCAAATCGTATTGAGCCGTCGTATTTACATACGTACATACGCTACACCTCCTTGGCTATAGATGCCATAGGAGTCTGGTGGGCTGGCGACAAAGTGCCGGGGCAAAAGGGTAGTTTGGGAAATGGGCTACAAACGCCTGGGGAAGGCGTGAAGTAACCCGCCACCGTTGCAGTGGCGGGTTCGCTGCAAGGCGGCCTTTACTCAGCGGCAGGCTTGCGCTTTTTCAGCGGTGCCAGGCCATCGGCACTGGCCAGCGGAGCCTTGTTCCTGGGCTTGGCGGCCGGCTTTTTCTTGGCGGCGCCCTTCTTGTCGGCGCCAGCTTTCTTCTCGACCTTTTTCTTCTTGCTGCCAGCGGCCTTGCCCGAGGCCTTGACCTTCTTCGGCCCGTTGTAGGTGCCCTTGACCTCCTTGATGACGCGGCGCTCGAACTGCTGCTTGAGGTAGCGCTCGATGCTCGACATCAGGTTCCAGTCGTTGTGGGTGATCAACGAGATCGCCAGGCCTTCGCCACCGGCACGGCCGGTCCGGCCGACACGGTGCACGTACTCGTCGCCGCTGCGCGGCATGTCGAAGTTGATCACCAGGTCCAGGCCGTCGATGTCCAGGCCGCGGGCGGCGACATCGGTGGCTACCAGCACCTTGGAGCTACCCTGTTTGAAGCGCTCGATGGCCTGCTTGCGGTCTTTCTGGTCCTTCTCGCCGTGCAGCACGAAGGCCTTCACATCCTTGGCCACCAGGTGACCGTAGATGCGGTCGGCCAGGGCGCGGGTGTTGGTGAAGATGATCGCCTTGTCGAAGGTCTCGTTGGCCAGCAGCCACTGCACGATGGCTTCTTTATGCTGGTCGTGGTCGGCAGTGATGACCTGCTGGCGAGTGCCTTCGGCCAGTTGCGAGACGCTGTTGAGCATCAGGTGCTCAGGGTCCTTCAACACCTTGCCGATGATGTCGCGCAAGGCCGCGCCACCGGTGGTGGCGGAGAACAGCAAGGTCTGCTCGCGCTGCTCGCACTCCTTGCACAGGCGCTCCATGTCTTCGGCGAAGCCCATGTCGAGCATGCGGTCGGCTTCGTCGAGGATCAGCACCTGCACGTGGGACAGGTCGAGGTTGCCGGCGTTGAGGTGCTCGAGCAGGCGGCCCGGGGTGCCGATCAGCACGTCAGGGACCTTGCGCAGCATCGCGGCCTGTTCCTTGAAGTCTTCACCGCCGGTGATCAGGCCCGCCTTGATGTAGGTGAACTGCGAGAACAGCTGCACTTGCTTGAGGGTCTGCTGGGCCAGCTCGCGGGTCGGCAGCAGGATCAGCGAGCGAATCTCCACGCGTCCGCCTTTCAGGTCGACCAGACGGTTGAGCAGCGGCAGGACGAAAGCCGCGGTCTTGCCGCTGCCGGTCTGCGCGGTCACCCGCAGGTCACGCCCTTGCAGGGCCAGGGGAATGGCCGCCGCCTGCACCGGGGTCGGCTCGACAAATTTCAGCTCGGCCACGGCTTTGAGCAGGCGTTCGTGCAGGGCGAATTGGGAAAACACGGGGGTAACCTCGGGCAAGTGCGAAAAATTCAAGTTGCATAGGGTAACGTTTTCCGCCGCCAGAACCGAATTTCTTTTGGCAACTTTGCGCCGATCCACGCTCTAATGTCGCCTCGTACCGCAATACAGACCGTTTCCAAGCCCATGGACATCCAACGTTTCTGGCGTGACGCCCTCGACCTGTGGGGCACGCTCGACCAACACCCGATGCTGCACGCCGCCCTCGGCCTTATCGTGCTGCTGCTCGTCTCGCTGCTGATCGGCCGCCTGGCGCGCTTTCTGATCCTGCATTCCACCCGCCTGCTGGCACGGCAACCGGCGCTGCGCTGGCTGGACGACCTGCGCCACAACAAAGTGCTGCACCGCCTGGCCCAGACCACCCCGTCGCTGGTGGTGCAGTTCGGCCTCAAGCTGGTGCCAGAGCTGTCCGCCACCGCCCAGCACTTCCTGGGCAACGTCGCCCTGGCTGTGACCTTGCTGTTCATGACCCGCGCCCTGTCGTGCCTGCTCGATGCCCTGCTGGACATCTACGCGCGCAGCGAACACGCCCGCACCCGCTCGATCAAGGGCTACATGCAGTTGGCCAAGATGATGCTGTGGATCTTCGCCGCCATCGTCATCGTCGCCACCCTGATCGATCGCTCGCCGCTGTTGCTGCTATCGGGCCTGGGCGCCATGTCGGCGGTACTGCTGTTGGTGTACAAGGACACCCTGCTGTCGTTCGTCGCCAGCGTGCAACTGACCAGCAACGACATGCTGCATGTCGGCGACTGGATCGAAATGCCCCAGGCCGGCGCCGATGGCGACGTAGTGGACATCACCCTGCACACGGTGAAGGTGCAGAACTTCGACAAGACCATCGTCTCGATCCCCACCTGGCGCCTGATGAGCGAGTCGTTCCGCAACTACCGCGGCATGCAGCAATCAGGCGGGCGGCGGATCAAGCGCAGCCTGTTCATCGACGCCGCCGGCGTGCGTTTTCTCAACGCCGAAGAACAGCGCCGCCTCGGCCAGGTCAGCCTGCTGGGCGACTACCTGAGCCAGAAGCGCCAGGAACTGCACCAATGGAACGAAGCCCTGGGCCCGGTGGCGGAACTGTCGGCCAACCGCCGCCAACTGACCAACATCGGCACCTTCCGCGCCTTCGCCCTGGCGTACCTGAAAAGCCATCCCAACGTGCACCCGAACATGACCTGCATGGTCCGTCAGATGCAGACCACCGCCGAAGGCGTGCCGCTGGAAATCTACTGCTTCACCACCACCACGGTGTGGGCCGAGTACGAGCGCATCCAGGGCGATATCTTCGACTACCTGCTGGCGGTGCTGCCGGAGTTCGGGCTAAGTCTCTACCAGCAGCCGAGTGGCAATGACATGCGCGCTGGGCTCGCCGCCCGGCCGCAAGCACAACCGCAACCGCGCGGCTTGGAAACGCTGAGCGACGCATGAGCACTCAAGGCGCCCCATGGGCGCCTTTTGCTTTTTACCCCTCTGCCCCACTACGCTAGGCGCAAAACGTCATCAAGGAAGATCGACGGACCTGCCCTGATGACCGATCAACGCCACTCGCAGCCACCGTGAGCGAACCATGCGTCAGGATCTGTCCCTAACCCCGCCCCACGTCACCGCCGACACCGGCCCAAAACGCAAAGCCCTGGCCGCCGCCAGTCTCGCCCATGGCGCGCATGACGGCCTCACCGATGTCATCTACGTGCTGCTGCCTATCTGGCAGGCCGCCTTCGGCCTCAGCTACGCCCAGGTTGGCCTGCTACGCGGCGCCTACGCCGGAATGATGGCGGGCTTTCAACTGCTGGCCAGCAAAGGGGCCCGACGCTGGGGGCGCGAAGCGCTGTTGATCCGGGGCACGGCGCTGGCCGGGCTGGCCTACCTGCTGGCCGCCCAGGCCAGCGACCTGAGCCTGTTGCTGATCGCCCTGATGCTCGCCGGCCTCGGCGCCAGCCCCCAGCACCCGCTGGCCAGCGCCCTGGTCGCCGATGCCTACGACGGCAGTGGCAAGGTCAAGCAGGCCCTGGCCCAGTACAACTTCGCCGGCGATATCGGCAAGGCGGTGATTCCGGGGCTAAGCGGCCTGGCGCTGGTGTATCTGTCCTGGCAGGCCAATGCCACGCTGCTCGGCCTGCTCGGGCTTGGCGCGGCGGCGCTGCTGTGGGCGCTCTTGCGCCAGCCGCCATCACAGATCGAGCCTCTCGCCAAAACCACATGCCAGCACCAGGCTGGCGCGCCCTCCGGCCTGGTGGCGCTGATCGCCACCGGCACCCTCGACAGCGGCGTGCGCATGGGGTTTCTGACCTTCCTGCCGTTCCTGCTGCAGGCCAAGGGCGCGGCCACCGCCCAGATAGGCCTGGCCCTGGCGCTGTTGTTCATCGGCGGGGCATTCGGCAAGCTGTTCTGCGGCTACCTGGGGGCGCGCCTGGGACCGGTGCGCACGATAATCTGCACCGAGTTGCTGACGGCCGTGCTGATCCTGGTGGCACTCATGCTGCCACTGTTGGCGCTGATGCTGGTCATGCCGCTGATCGGCGTGGCGCTCAACGGCACGTCTTCGGTACTGACCGCGCTGGTGCCGGATTTCGCCGGGCGCGCGCACCGCGAACGGGTGTTCGCCTGCTACTACACCGGCACCGTGAGTGGGGGCGCGCTGGCCCCGCTGCTGATCGGCGCGATGTCCGACCATGCTGGGGTGGCCCAAGGCCTGATGGTGCTGGCTGGCACCTTGTTGCTGACCTTGCCGCTGTGCCTGGTGATACGCCACGGCCTGCGTCAGCCGGCCTGAGCCACACGCGGCTCAGGCTGCGCCCGGCAGTCTCGCGCGCTGGCCACCCAAACGGCTCAACCACACCGAAGCCAGAATGATCCCGCCCCCCATGGCCAACCGCCCCAGCGGTTCGTCATGGTTCCAGATCAGCAGATTGAGCAGCAGGCCCACAGGCACATGCAGGTTGTTCATCACCGCCAGGGTCCCCCCGGAAACCAGGCAGGCGCCCTTGTTCCACCAGTACAGGCCCAAGGCTGTCGGGCACAGGCCGAGGAACAGCAATACCAGCCACTGGGTGTCGGTGCTCGGCAGGTGCTGGGCATTGCCGAACAGCAGGAACGCCGGCAGCACCACCAGCAGCGCGCCCAGGTAGAAGTAGCCGAAACGCCGGTAGTGCGGCAGGTCGCTGGGATTGCGCGCCACCAGGTGGCGGTACAGCACCTGGCCGGCGGCGTAGGTGAAGTTGGCCAGTTGCAGCAGCAGGAAGCCCATGAAGAACTCGCCGGTGACGGTGTCGAAGCGAATCACCGCGGCGCCGGCCACCGCCACCAGCGCGGCCAGCAGCGCCCAGGGATTGAAACGGCGGTTCAGGGCGTCTTCGATCAGCGTTACATGCAGCGGCGTGAGGATGGTGAACAGCAGCACCTCGGGTACCGTCAGCACGCGGAAACTCAGGTACAGGCAGACATAGGTGATGCCGTACTGCAAGGCGCCGATCAGCAGCATCGAGCGCATGAAGCGTGGTTCGACCAGGCGCCAGCGGGTCAGCGGCAGGAACACCAGCCCGGCCAGCAGCACCCGCGCCAGCACCGCGAAGTAGCTGTCGACGTGGCCGGCCAGGTACTCGCCGATCAGGTTGAAGGAATACGCCTGGATCAGCGCGACGATTATCAGGTAGCCCATGGTTGGCCCTCGTGGATCAAGGCGGCGACCTTAGCGGGTTGGGTCTGGCCAGTTCAACCATGAGGATTGTGGGGGTGCTTGGGGGAGCCGCAGAGGGCCTGGGGTCTGGTGTCATCGCAGGAATCGCCGGGGCCGCTACGCGGCCCTTTCGCGGCACAAGGCCGCTCCTACAGAGCACGCGTAAAGCAGATAAAAAAGCCCGGCCATGAACTGGCCGGGCAGGTACACCCAAAGGAGCAACAAGGTGTCAGGGTTGGGAATTCATCGCGGCTCAGGCCACCGCGGCCAGCTTGGCCTTGGCCTGGTTGAGGCCCTTCTCGTGGAACTCGCCGCTCATGTTCAGGCCTTCGGCGTGAATGAAGTCCACCTCGTGGATGCCGATGAAGGCCATCACCTGGCGCAGGTAGGGTTCCTGGTGGTCGCTACTGGCACCGGCATGGATGCCGCCGCGGGCGGTCAGGACGATGGCGCGCTTGCCAGCCAGCAACCCCTGCGGGCCGGTGGGGGTGTACTTGAAGGTGATGCCGGCGCGCAGCACATGGTCCAGCCAGGCCTTCAGGGTGCTGGGGATGGTGAAGTTGTACATCGGCGCGGCCATCACCAGCACATCGGCGGCCAGCAGTTCATCGGTCAGCGCGTTGGAACGCTCCAGCGCTTCACGCTCGGCGGCGCTGCGCTGCTCCTCGGGCTTCATCCAGCCGCCGAGCAGGCTGGCATCCAGGTGCGGCACCGGGGCCACCGCCAGGTCGCGCACCGTGATCGCGTCGGCCGGGTGCGCCGCCCGCCACTGCTGGATGAAATCCTGGGTCAGTTGGCGGGAAACGGAATCCTGCTGACGGGCGCTGCTTTCGATGATCAGTACGCGGGACATGGGTGCCTCCATCGGCGGTAAAGGGGTGCAATTCGATGGAGGTGAGATTAGAGGTTGACCTATCGATAAAAAAGCGTAAAAAATGGGTTCAATCTATCGATTAATCAGTTTTATTCCGCTTTGCAGTCCAGCGCGATGCGCAGCTTGATGATCTGCCGGTTGAACTTGGCCGTCACATCGACGCTTTTGCCCGCCGGCACGTTGACCCGGCGCACCCGTGGCGCCTCGGGCCCATTGCGGAAACTGACCTTGCATGCCGCCGCCACCTGCCCATAGTTGTTCAGGCTGATCGAGCCAATGTCGTAGGCAGTGTCATAGGCGGTGTAGTCAACCTTGACCCCGGTCATCTGCTTTTCCACGTCGATGGGATAAGCCATGGCCCCGAGGGGCAGGCACAGCAGCACGGCCAGACAACTTTTCTTCATAGGGCGCTCTCCTTGAGAAGAGCGCAGCTTAGGACAACAGGAGCCATAGATGAAAGCGCCGCGCGTAACCCTGGATCAGTGGCGGACCTTGCAGGCGGTGGTCGATCACGGCGGGTTCGCCCAGGCCGCCGAGGCCCTGCACCGTTCACAGTCGTCGGTGAGCTACACCGTGGCGCGCATGCAGGAGCAACTGGGCGTTCCGCTGCTGCGCATCGACGGGCGCAAGGCGGTGCTGACCGAGGCCGGCAGCGTATTGCTGCGGCGCTCGCGACAACTGGTCAAGCAGGCCAGCCAGCTCGAGGACCTGGCCCACCACATGGAACAGGGCTGGGAAGCCGAGGTGCGCCTGGTGGTCGACGCCGCCTACCCCAGCGCCCGCCTGGTGCGCGCCCTGAGCGCGTTCATGCCGCAGAGCCGCGGCTGCCGCGTGCGTCTGCGCGAAGAAGTGCTGTCCGGGGTCGAGGAAGTGCTGCAAGAGGGCATCGCCGACCTCGCCATCAGCGGCTTCAACATCAGCGGCTACCTGGGCACCGAACTGAGCTCGGTGGAGTTCGTCGCCGTTGCCCACCCCGAACACAGCCTGCATCGCATGGGCCGCGAGATCACCTTCCAGGACCTGGAAAGCCAGTTGCAGGTGGTGATCCGTGACTCCGGCCGCGCCCAGCCGCGCGACGTCGGCTGGCTGGGCGCCGAGCAGCGCTGGACAGTGGGCAGCCTGGGCACTGCCGCGACCTTCGTCAGCAGCGGCCTGGGCTTCGCCTGGCTACCCCGGCACATGATCGAGCGCGAGCTGCGCGAAGGCGTGCTCAAGCCGCTGCCGCTGGATCAGGGTGGCAGCCGCCACCCACTGTTCTACCTTTACTCGAGCAAGGAAAAGACCCTGGGCCCGGCCACGCAGATCCTCATCGAACTGCTGCGCAATTTCGACACCGCGCCGCTGGACGTGCCCTTCGCCGCTCCCCCGCAAGCCTGAAAGGACCGCGCCCATGGCCTGTTTCGAACACGACGGATGCCTGCTGCATTACGAGGAACACGGCCAGGGCGAACCCCTGGTACTGCTGCACGGGCTGGGCTCGAGCAGCCAGGACTGGGAGTTGCAGGTACCGGAGTTCAGCCGTCACTACCGGGTGATCCTCATGGACATACGCGGCCATGGGCAGTCGTCCAAGCCGCGCCGGGGCTACCAGATCAAGACCTTCAGCGAAGACCTGCTGGCCCTGCTCCAGCATTTGGGCAGTGGGCCGGTGCATTTTGTTGGCCTGTCCATGGGCGGCATGCTCGGCTTTCAATTCGCCGTCGACCACCCCGACTGGCTACGCAGCCTGTGCATCGTCAACAGTGCCCCTGAAGTGAAGCGCCGTACCCCGAGCGACTGGCTGTGGTGGCTCAAGCGCTGGGGCCTGGCACGCCTGCTCAGTGTCGAGACCGTCGGCAAAGGCCTGGCCGCACGGCTGTTCCCCAAGCCGCAGCAAGCCGAGCTGCGACGCAAGATGGCCGAGCGCTGGGCACGCAACGACAAACGCGCCTATCTCAAGAGCTTCGACGCCATCGTCGACTGGGGCGTGCAGGAACGCATCGGCCAGATCCGCTGTCCCACGCTGGTGATCGCCGCCGACCAGGATTACACACCGATACCACTGAAAGAGCGCTACGTCGCCCTGATGCCCAACGCCAGGCTGGCAGTGATCGCCGATTCACGGCACGCTACCCCCCTGGACCAACCCGAGGTCTTCAACCAGACCCTGCTGCACTTCCTCGCAGCCGCTTCCACCTCTCAAGGATCTTTGAGCCCATGCTGAAAAAACTTCTGCTCACTGCCTGCTCGGTCGCCTTCGCCGCCAGCGCCATGGCCTCCGACAAGACCCCGCACGTCGAACTGGTCACCAGCTTCGGCAAGGTCGAAATCGAGCTGAATGCTGAAAAAGCGCCCATCAGTACGAAAAATTTCCTGACGTATGTCGACAGCGGTTTCTATGACAATACGATCTTCCACCGCGTGATCCCGGGCTTCATGGTCCAGGGCGGCGGCTTCACCGACCAGATGGTGCAAAAGAGCACCGAGGATCCGATCCGCAACGAAGCCAGCAACGGCCTGCAGAACACCCGCGGCACCCTGTCGATGGCGCGCACCTCCGACCCGAACTCGGCCACCAGCCAGTTCTTCATCAACGTCGCCGACAACGATTTCCTCAACCCGGGCCGCGACCGTGGCTACGCGGTGTTCGGCAAGGTCACCAAGGGCATGGAGGTGGTCGACCAGATCGTCAACTCGCCGACCACCGTCAAGAAAGGCATGCGCGATGTCCCGGCCGACCCGGTGTACATCAAGTCGGCCAAACGCATCGACTGACCACGCACCACACAGGGACGTGGGTCGGGTCACACAGGAGTCTTGTCACCCATGCTGTACCGTCGTTTCGAGCAACTGATCGATATCTTCCGCGAGGCGCCCAGCGAGGCGCCTCCCGGTAAAGTCTGGCCCTTCTATCTCTACTACCTGCGTCAGGTCTGGCCGAGCTTCCTCGCCCTGCTGATCGTCGGTCTGGTCGCCTCGCTGATCGAGGTGGCGCTGTTCAGCTACCTGAGCCGCATCATCGACCTGGCCCAGGGTACCCCCAACGCCAACTTCTTCAGCGAGCACAGCGCCGAGCTGACCTGGATGGTGGTGGTGGTGCTGATATTGCGGCCAGTGTTCTTCGGCCTGCACGACCTGCTGGTGCACCAGACCATCAGCCCAGGCATGACCAGCCTGATCCGCTGGCAGAACCACACCTACGTGCTCAAGCAGAGCCTGAACTTCTTCCAGAGCGACTTCGCCGGGCGCATCGCCCAACGCATCATGCAGACCGGCAACTCGCTGCGCGATTCGGCGGTACAGTCAGTAGATGCCTTGTGGCACGTGCTGATCTACGCCATCAGCGCCCTGGTGCTGTTCGCCGAGGCCGACTGGCGGCTGATGGTGCCGTTGCTGGTGTGGATCGCCGGCTACATCGGCGCGCTGTACTACTTCGTGCCGCGGGTGAAGGAACGTTCAGTGATCTCCTCCGACGCCCGCTCCAAGCTGATGGGGCGCATCGTCGACGGCTATACCAACATCGCCACCCTCAAGCTGTTTGCCCACACCGACTACGAACAGCAATACGCCCGCGAAGCGATCAGCGAACAAACCGAAAAAACCCAGCTGGCCGCGCGGGTGATCACCAGCATGGATGTGGTCGTCACCTCGCTCAACGGCTTGCTGGTGGTGTGCACCACCGGCCTGGCCCTGTGGTTGTGGAGCCAGTCATCCATCACCGTCGGCGCCATCGCCCTGGCCACCGGCCTGGTGATACGCATCGTCAACATGTCGGGCTGGATCATGTGGGTGGTCAACGGCATCTTCGAGAACATCGGCATGGTCCAGGACGGCCTGCAGACGATTGCCCAGCCGGTCAGCGTCAGCGACAAACCCCAGGCGCCGGTGCTCAAGGTCAGGCACGGCGGTGTGCGCTTCGAGCATGTGGGTTTTCACTATGGCAAGGGCAACCAGGTGATCGACGCGCTCAACCTGGACATCCGTCCGGGCGAGAAGATCGGCCTGATCGGCCCCTCCGGCGCCGGCAAGTCGACCCTGGTCAACCTGCTGCTACGCCTGTACGACGTGCAGGCCGGACGCATCCTCATCGATGGCCAGGATATCGCCGAGGTCAACCAGGCCAGCCTGCGCGCGCAGATCGGCATGATCACCCAGGACACCTCGCTGCTGCACCGCTCGATCCGCGACAACCTGCTGTACGGTCGCCCCGACGCCACTGACGAAGAAGTCTGGGAAGCGGTGCGCCGGGCCCGGGCCGACGAGTTCATCCCGCAGTTGTCCGATGCCCAGGGCCGCAGCGGTTTCGACGCCCATGTCGGCGAGCGTGGGGTGAAGCTGTCCGGCGGCCAGCGCCAGCGCATCGCCATTGCCCGGGTGCTGCTGAAGAACGCACCGATCCTGATCATGGATGAAGCCACGTCGGCACTGGACTCGGAGGTGGAAGCGGCGATCCAGGAGAGCCTGGAAACCTTGATGCAGGGCAAGACGGTGATCGCCATCGCCCACCGCCTGTCGACCATCGCCCGGATGGACCGGCTGATCGTGCTAGACAAGGGCCATATCGTCGAGAGCGGCAGCCACAGTGAGTTGCTGGCCCAGCGCGGGTTGTACGCGCGGTTGTGGCATCACCAGACCGGTGGGTTCGTCGGCGTCGATTGACGCCGGGTCAATGGGCGGGTGTTCGTGGGAGCGGGCTTGCGCAAAGGCAGTCAAACCTGGCGATAAGGCAACATCCCCCGCGCCTCTTCGGCATACGCCCGGACCCCCACCCGCTCCTGCGCCAGAAACTCTTCCACCGCCCGGCGCAACCCTGGGTGCAGCAGGTAATGCCACGAGTGCGTGATCACCGGCTCGAACCCACGAATCAGCTTGTGCTCGCCCTGGGCCCCGGCATCGAAACGTCGCAGGCCTTCAGCAATGGCAAAGTCCATGCCCTGGTAGAAACAGGTCTCGAAATGCAGCCGGTCGAATTCGTCCAGACAACCCCAGTAGCGACCATATAAGCGGTCGCCCCCCACCAGGCTGAACGCCATCGCCACCTCCCGCCCCCGCTGCCGGGCGATCACCACGCGGATGGCCTCTGGCATGCGCTCGGCGACCAGGCTGAAGAATGCCCGGGTCAGGTACGGCGCACGGCGCCGCACCGCATAGGTGTTTGCGTAGCAGCGGTAGACGAAATCCCACTGCGACTCGCTCAACTGTTCGCCCCGGTACCAGGCGAAATCGATGCCCTGCCCCGCCACCTGCTCGCGCTCCTTGCGCATCTGCTTGCGCTTGCGCGAGCTGAGGCTGTCGAGAAAATCCTGGAAATCCCGGTAGCCGGGGTTGCGCCAGTGGAACTGGCAGCCCAGGCGTTCCATCCAGCCTGGCAAAGCGCCAATGGCCTCATCCAGCGCGGGGTCGGTGAAGTTGATGTGTGCCCCGGACAGCCCACCCTTGCCCAGATACTCCGGGATCGCTTGCAGCAGCAGCAAGCCATCGGCCGGGTCGGCGGTCAGCAGCCGCGGCCCGCTCACCGGGCTGAACGGCACGGCGCCGAGCAACTTGGGGTAGTAGGCGATGCCGGCCCGCTCGCAGGCATCGGCCCAGCCATGATCGAACACGTACTCACCGAACGAATGCCACTTGCGGTACGCCGGCAGCAACGCGCGCACTTCACCGTCGCGCTCCAGCACTAGATGCTCGGCGGCCCACCCTGTGTCGGGGGTTACGCTGGCGCTGTCTTCCATGGCCGTGAGAAAGGCATGGCGCAGGAACGGCTGGGCAACGGGCACCAGGGCATCCCAGGTGGTCGCCGGCAGGTCGCGCAGATGGGCAAGGCTGTGGAGGCTGATCACGTTTGCAACTCGCTGAAGAGAGAGTGCCAGTATTGCCAAGTCGCCGGCGACACTCAAATGACAGGCCGCTTACTTAACAACAGTGCCACTGTTTAGACATTATTCTGTCATCCACCCCCGCAATACTTGCGCCTGTTTTCCGGAACCCCAGAACCTGTCTAGTCAGGCCCTTTCCGAAGACATGCCAACTTGGGGGCGGGCGCTTGAGCCTCCCCACTTTTTCCAACAGGGAGAACCTTATGCGTCTTGTTTCTACACTTACTGGAGTGAGCCTCACCGGCATGATGCTGGCTCTGAGTACTCCGGCCAGTGCTGCTGTCGACGCCAAGCTGCTCGAAATGCTCCGCGCCAATGGCTCGATCAACCAGGCGCAGTACAACGAACTGCAGGGCGACCTGGCAAAGGAAACCAAGGAAAAGGCCGACCAGAAAGCCCAGTCCGAGCGTCTGAGCTCGTTCGAACAAAAAGTGGCATGGGCCGCCAAGACCCAGATCAAGGGTGATGTGCGCCTGCGTTACGAAGACGTCAACGTCGACAACCCCAATAGCCGCAGCGGCAACCAGGACCGCGAGCGCGTGCGCGCCCGGGTCGGTTTCTACAGCGAGATCAACCCACAGGTCGACGCCGGTATCCGCGTGGCCACCGGCAGCAGCTCGGACGCCCGCTCGACCAACCAGAGCCTGGACAACTACTTCGACAAGAAATCGCTGTGGGTCGACCTCGCCTACCTCGACTGGCACCCGACCGCCGTGCCCAACCTGCACCTGATCGGCGGCAAGATGATGCAGCCATGGGTGAGCATGGGCGACGTCATCTGGGACAGCGACATCAACCCTGAAGGCGTGGCGGTCACCTACAAGACCAACCTGGGTGCCGCCGAGCTGTTCGGCAGCGCCGGCCACTACACTCTCAAGGACAACGTCGACGGCGACGGCGTGCAGTTCAAGCATGACGCACAGCTGTACCACGGCCAATTGGGCACCAAGTTCAATGCCGCCGATACCGTCAAGGTCACCGTGGGCGGCAGCATCTACGGCTTCGACAACGACAAGAAGTCGGCCGTGCTGCGCAGCTTCGGCAACACCACCGACGAGTTCAACCTGGTGGAAGGCTTTGGCCAGGTGGACTTCACCGGCTTCGCCATCCCGCTCTCGGCCTATGGCCAGTTCGTCAAGAACACCGAAAGCACCGACGGCGAGGACAAGGCCTGGCTGGCCGGCCTGAAAACCAAGCTCGGCGCCTGGAGCCTGGACTACAACTACCGCGATGTGCAGCGCAACGCCGTGGTCAGCCTGTTCACCGACTCCGACTTCGGCGCAGGTTTCACCGGCTCACGCGGCCACAAGTTCAAGGTGGGTTACGAAATCGACAAGAACTTCTCGTTGGGCGCGGCCTACCTGATGGCCAAGACCGACCTGTCGCAGTTGCCGAACAGCAATGCCGATGTAGACACGCTGCAAGTGGACCTGGAAGCCAAGTTCTAAGCAGTCGCTCCCCTGCGTTGCTCAGGCGGGAAATGCCGACCCCATCCGGCATTTCCCGCCTTTTTTTGCCTTTTTGAAATGCGTCGGCCCCTTCGCCAGCAAGGCTGGCTCCTGCAAGGATCGCGTCCACCTGTAGGAGCCAGCCTTGCTGGCGAAGAGGCCGGTACAGGCGCTACAAGCCTCAGCGCTTGCGCAGCACCACGCTACCGATCGAATACCCCGCGCCAAACGAGCTCAGCACACCCAGCGCCCCCTGGCCCAGGTCATCCTGGTACAGGTGGAAGGCAATCACCGAACCGGCCGAACTGGTGTTGGCATAGCGATCGAGGATCACCGGCGCATCTTCCTCGGCCACTTCACGGCCCAGCAGCTTCTTGACGATCAGGTGGTTCATGCTCAGGTTGGCCTGGTGCAGCCAGAAGCGCTTGACGTCCGACGGTTGCAGGTCGTTCTCGGCCAGGTGCTGGCCAATCAGCTCGGCGACCATCGGGCAGACTTCCTTGAACACCTTGCGACCTTCCTGCACGAACAGCTTGTCGCGGGCACCGATGCCCTCTTCGGCGGCGCGGTTGAGGAAGCCGAAGTTGTTGCGGATATTGTTGGAGAACGCGGTCAGCAGCTTGGTGCTGACGATATCGAACTGGTGCTTGGAAGTCGCAAGGTCGGCCCGTTCGATCAGCACGGCGGTGGCGGCATCACCAAAGATGAAGTGGCTGTCACGGTCGCGGAAGTTCAGGTGGCCCGTGCAGATCTCCGGGTTGACCACCAGCACCGAGCGCGACTGGCCCAACTGCACGCTGTTGGCGGCGGTCTGGATACCGAAGGTGGCCGACGAGCAGGCCACGTTCATGTCGAAGGCGAAGCCCTGGATGCCCAGCGCCTGCTGTACTTCGATGGCGATGGCCGGGTACGGACGCTGCAGGTTGGAACAGGCGACGATCACGCCGTCGACATCGGCAGCGGTGCGACCGGCACGCTCGAGGGCCTGGCGGGCAGCAGCCACGCCCATCTCGCAGAGGATCGATTGCTCGTCGTTGCTGCGCTCGGGCAGGCGCGGTTTCATGCGCTGTGGGTCGAGGATGCCGGCCTTGTCCATGACGAAGCGGCTCTTGATGCCCGAGGCTTTCTCGATGAAAGCGGCATCGGACAGCGGCGCCGCCTCGACCTCGCCGCGCTCGATGGCGGCGGCGTTATCACGGTTGAAACGCTGTGCCCAGGCGTTGAAGGACTCCACCAGTTCTTCGTTGGAAATGCTCTGGGCCGGGGTGTACAGGCCGGTGCCGCTGATGACGACGTTGTGCACGGTCGTTCCTCTGGTCTGGGGCCATCGCCACAAGGCGCTGGCCGGAATAAGGGCAACTTAATGGCACCTTGGTACCAATTTTGAGGCGAGGGCTGCGCCCTCGTTCGCGGCACAAGGCCGCTCCTACAGCATCGGCGTTCGCCTGTAGGAGCGGCCTTGTGCCGCGATCGGCCGCACAGCGGCCGCAAATTCCTGCAAGTTTGCCACAACTTGGGGAGGTTAGGCTTCCACCTGACTCCACTGTTTGCTCAGTCGTTTATCGGAAACCGCCACCTTGGTCCCTAACTGCTGGGCGAACAACGAAACCCGGTACTCCTCCAGCAGCCAGCGGTACAAGGTCAGTTGCTCATCGCGCTTGCCTTCCTGGGCGTGCTTGTCGGCGCGGGCCTGGTAGTGGGCCCAGCAATTGGCCAGCTCGCCACTCCACACCCGGTCCTTCTGCACCTGCGCCCCCAGCTTCTCCAGGCGCAGTTCCACCGCCTTGAGATAACGCGGCAACTCCTTGAACCAAGTACTTGGTGTCTCGCGCACGAAGCCGGGATACACCAGGTTGGCCAACTGTTGCTTGATGTCGTTGAGCGCCACCGCCTGGGCCAGGTCGATCTTGCCCTTGAAGCGCTTTTGCAGGCCATGCCACAGCTTCAACACCTCGAGCGTCTGGCGTGCCAGACGCTCGGCATGCTCGGCCCAACTGCCACGCTTGCGCTCGGCCAGCGACGCCAGGCCGGCGCCATCGCGGGGTAGCACCGCCTCGCCCTCCAGCACGCAACTGTCGAGGCTGGCCAGCAGGATATCTTCCACCAGTGCCTCGACCCGGCCCAGCTCGCGATACAACAGGCCCAGCTCGGTCAGCCCCGGCAGCTTGCCGCGCAGGAACTTGGCCGGCTCCGCCAACTGTTGCAGCAACAGGCGCTGCAAGGCGCGACGGTGCTGGAATTCGGCCTCGGCCTGGGTCGAGAAGCGCCCCTCACGCACAGTGCCGTTGTCTTCGACCAGCGCCGGATAGACCGTCATCGACAACCCGGCGATCTTCTGCTGGGCAGTCTGCGCCACTTCGGCGAAGACCTTGGCCTGCACCGGCTGCTCGGCCTTGTCGGTGCGCGGCAGGGCCAGCGCGGCCTGGCTGGCGGCGGCAAAGCGCGCGGTCAGCTCGGCCAGGTCGCGGCCCTCGCCGAGGAACTTGCCCTGAGCATCGACCACCTCGATGTTCATGCGCAGGTGGCCTTCCACTAGACTGGCGGCCTCGGCCCAGGCCTCATCGGACACCCGCGCGCCGGTCATGCGCAGCAACTCCTGGCCCAATGCTTGCGGCAACCCGCCCTGGCCGAAGCTCATGCGCGCCAGCGCCGCCTTGACGAAGTCCGGCACCGGCACGAAGTTCTTGCGCAGGGCCTTGGGCAAGTTGCGCACCAGGGCGATGCACTTGGCCTCGAGCAAGCCCGGCACCAGCCACTCCAGGCGCTCGCCCGGCAGGTTCGGCAGCAGCGGCGCCGGCACCCGCACGGTCACCCCGTCACGCGGGTGGTTGGGCTCGAAGTGGTAGCTCAGCGACAGACGCAGCTCGCCCACTTGCAGATGGTCTGGGTACTGCGCGGCGGTGACCTCGCTGGCTTCGCGGGCGAGCACGTCCTCTTCGCGCATGATCAGCAGGTTGGCGTCCTTCTGGCTGTTCGTGCGGTACCAGCTGTCGAAGGTCGCGGCCTGGTGGATTTCCTCCGGCAGGCGCGCTTCATAGAAGGCGTACAGCGTTTCTTCATCGGCGAGAATGTCGCGCCGGCGGGCCTTGGCCTCCAGCTCGTCGAGCTGTTCGAGCAGGCGTTTGTTGGCCGCCAGGCACTTGGCCCGCGACTGGATTTCGCCACCAACCAGGCCCTCGCGGATGAACAGCTCACGCGAGGTGGCCGGGTCGATCGGGCCGAAATGCACCGGGCGCCGGCCGACCAGGATCAGCCCGTACAGGGTGATCTGCTCGTAGGCCACCACCTGGCCGCGCTTTTTCTCCCAGTGCGGCTCGAAGTGGTTCTTCTTGATCAGGTGGCTGGCCAGCGGCTCGATCCAGTCCGGCTCGATCTTGGCCACCACGCGCGCGTACAGCTTGGTGGTTTCCACCAGCTCAGCGGCCATCACCCACTGCGGACGCTTGCGGCCAATACCCGAGGATGGGTGAATCCAGAAACGACGCTGGCGTGCGCCCTGGTAGTCGCCTTCCTCGGTCTTCTGGCCGATCTGGCTGAGCAGGCCGCTGAGGATGGCCTTGTGCAGCGGCTGGTAGTTGCACGGCTCCTTGTTCACCGCCAATTGCAGTTCACGGCAGATCAGTGACAACTGGCGATGGGCGTCGCGCCACTCGCGCAGGCGCAGGTAGTTGAGGAAGTTCTTGCGGCACCAGTTACGCAGCGGGTTGGCGGTCAGTGCCTGGCGCTGCTCTTCGAATCCGCGCCACAGGTTGACCAGCGCGGCGAAGTCGGAATCGACGTCCTTCCACTGCGCATGGGCCTGGTCGGCGGCCTGCTGGCGCTCCGGCGGACGCTCGCGCGGGTCCTGCACCGACAGCGCCGAGGCGACGATCAACACCTCCTGCAAGCTGCCCTGGCGCGCGCCCTCAAGCAGCATGCGGCCCAGCCGCGGGTCGATCGGCAAGCGCGCCAACTGACGGCCCAGCGGGGTCAGCTGGTTCTCGCGGTTGACCGCCGAGAGCTCCTGCAACAGGTTGAAACCGTCGCTGATGGCCTTGCCATCCGGCGGCTCGATGAACGGGAAGGCGTCGATAGCGCCCAGGCGCAGGTGCAGCATCTGCAGGATCACCGCGGCCAGGTTGGTGCGCAGGATCTCCGGGTCGGTGAACGCCGGCCGGCCGTTGAAGTCCTCCTCGCTGTACAGGCGAATGCAGATGCCCGGCTCGACCCGGCCGCAGCGACCCTTGCGCTGGTTGGCGCTGGCCTGGGACACCGCCTCGATGGGCAGGCGCTGGACCTTGGCGCGGTAGCTATAACGGCTAATGCGCGCAGTGCCGCTGTCGATCACATAGCGAATGCCCGGCACGGTCAGCGAGGTTTCCGCGACGTTGGTCGCCAGTACCACGCGTCGCCCGCTGTGGGACTGGAAGATCTTCTGCTGTTCGGCCGGCGACAACCGCGCATACAGCGGCAGGATCTCGGTATGGCGCAGTTGGGCCTTGCGCAGGATCTCGGCGGCATCGCGGATCTCGCGCTCGCCCGGCAGGAACACCAGCACATCGCCCGGGCCCTTGCCCTGGCTGCGTTCGTGCTGGGCGATTTCATCGAGGCTGGCGAGGATCGCCTGGTCGACCGAGAGGTCATCCTCGACCTGGTTGCCCTCCTCGTCCTGTTCACTGGTCAGCGGCCGGTACCAGGTGTCCACCGGGTAGGTGCGGCCGGACACCTCGATGATCGGCGCGCCGTCGAAGTGCTTGGAGAAACGCTCCAGGTCGATGGTCGCCGAGGTGATGATCAGCTTGAGGTCCGGGCGACGGTGCAACAGGGTCTTCAGGTAACCGAGCAGGAAGTCGATGTTCAGGCTGCGCTCGTGGGCTTCGTCGACGATGATCGTGTCGTAGCGCTCTAGGAAGCGATCGTGCTGGGTTTCGGCCAGCAGGATGCCGTCGGTCATCAGCTTGACCAGGGTGTTCGAATCGCTCTGGTCCTCGAAGCGCACCTGGTAGCCGACCAGCGCCCCCAACGGCGTGCCCAGCTCCTCGGCGACCCGCGCCGCCACGCTGCGCGCGGCGATCCGCCGGGGCTGGGTATGGGCGATCAGGCCATGGCTGCCGCGGCCCAGCTCCAGGCAGATCTTCGGCAACTGGGTGGTCTTGCCGGAACCTGTCTCGCCGGCGATCACCAGCACCTGGTGTTCGGCCAGGGCCTTCTTGATCTCGTCGCGCTTGGCGGCGATCGGCAGGTTGTCGTCGTAGCGAATGCTCGGCACGCTCTGCTGGCGCGCGGTGACCTGGGCGCAGGACGCCTGGACCTTTTCCACCCACTGCGCGAGCTTGCCCTCGTCGGGGCGCTTGCGCAATTCGTGCAATTGCCGACGCAGCCGATGGCGGTCGGCGATCATGGCGTGGTCGAGGTTGTTCAGCAGTTGGTCGATGGCGTGGTCTGTCATGGGGCTTTTTAATGATGCAGGCGAATGCTGCTTTTTCATGATCGGCAGGCGTAAGAGGCGCAATTGTCGCAGATTTGCGAAATCGATGCTGCCTGTGCCCGCGTTCAGTCGCGATCACGCTCGAAATAGCGGGAGCGCTTGAACAACAACGGGGTAGCAATTGCCACGAAAAAAGCTGACCAGCCAATACCATCAAGTTGCAGGAACTGTTCTTCACCCAGTTGAGTACAGGCGGTGATCCCGGTGACGTTGAACACGATGTAAAGAAAAAACCTGATGCACCTTGACCGGCATGCCCAGTCGACCAACGTGCCGACCACGAGGGCATAGCAAATACCATAAAGCACCCACATATCCGCTCCCCTTCAGATAATCAACATCAGGCTGCTGGATTGGGGACCAATACCGCCTTTCACGGTTGCTGATAGCGATGCCAGTACATCCCCAGCATGAAAAGTAGGAATCTTATTCTGAATCAACCACCCCACCGCTCCGGTGACGGCGATCCCTGCGACCGCCGCCGCAGGCCCACCTGCCATTGCTAGCGCGACATCCGCCGTCGCTTTACCCGCTGCGGTACTGAAAATGCCCGAAACCCTGTACCTCTGCTGATTGAGGCTGTCCTCCTGCTGGCGAGTTAACGGCCGCGATACCGCAACCGTCATCAGGCAAGGCCGCTGCCCTGCCAGCATCCGGTCGTAAAGCTCCGCCATTTTTTCAACGACCCGATAGTGCCCGGCATGAACCCATGGCAGACCCGTTTGCCGGATTTGGCAACATTCTCCTGGCTGGATGATGAACTCGCTGACATCGAAGACGATCGCGTGATGTGCAACTACCTGATAAGTCCTTTGTGCTTGCATGGCTGTCCCTGTCGCTGCCTATCCTGCAGAACTTAGGGACTTTCACCGCAGGCCCTGGCTCTGCAAATTAGCCTGGGTCCGATAAAGCCATGGGAAGCTTCCCAAGCTCCCGCGAAGCGGCGGGCAAACCTTGCCAATGTTTAGCGCCCACTGGAATGAACGTCGCCATTCAC
>NZ_SOZA01000090.1 GCF_004519305.1 Pseudomonas sp. RIT623
GGCTCGCCAGCTCTTCGTCCAACACCTTGATCTGCTCGCTCAGGTAGACGAAATGCTCATGCAGGCGCTGCAGCAGTGCAACGAGACGTACAGGCAGGTCGTGCTCTTCAAGCACTGAAGCGAGGCGTTTGATCACCGCCAGTCCGGTCGGCAGGCTCACACCGAACTCGAGCAGGAACCCATGCATCTGGTTCACCGTCTTGGTTCGGTCGCGGATCAATGACTCACGCATCCGATGAGAAACAGAGAGCGTTTGCTGGTCTGGCGACTTTGGTGTCACAAAACGCATGGAAGGTCGGGAAGCGGCCTCGCAAATGGCTTGCGCATCGACGAAGTCATTCTTGTTGCTCTTGACGAAAGGCTTAACGAACTGCGGCGAGATCAGCTTGGCCTCATGCCCCATCGCTTTGATTTCTCGAGCAAGGCAGTGCGAGCCGGCACAGGCCTCCATCACCACCGTGCAAGGAGGATGATTAGCCAGAAACCGCATCATCTGCGGCCTTGAGCACTTCTTGCGCGATACCTCGTTGCCGAACTTGTCTTGGGCATGCAGGTGGAAGGTATGTTTGCCGATGTCGATGCCGATCAGTGTCACGTTGCTCATGATGACGGTCTCCGAAGAAAAACACCCTGCGAAAGCGTACGCCTCGCAGGGTGCCGGGGTGACCATCTCATTAAGGAACTCGCCGTAAAGGCGAAAAGGTGACT
>NZ_SOZA01000091.1 GCF_004519305.1 Pseudomonas sp. RIT623
CGCTCGGTTCAAGATATTCGGAGTATCTGGCCGCTCCACTGTGGCCTTTTTGTACGCATGCGACCCAGGCTGCTTGCTGCCCAACGGCAGCTCACGCATCAGTCTGCGCACCTTGAACCGCCCGATTTTCTCACCCTCTTCTTGCATCATCATCTTGATACTGCAGCTGCCGGGCGCACTTCGTCCACGCGTGAATAACTCATTCACTCGACTACGTAACCTCAGTCGCTCAACGTTCGGTGTTCGCCTTCTATGACGATGTGCGGAGTAACTCGAGCGAGTGACTTCAAACACTTCGCACAAACAATCAACGCGCTCATGGTCGCTGAGCTGGCGGATCAGTGCGTAGGCTCGAGATCTTCCGACATCAAGAGCGCGGTAGCCTTTTTTGTATCGATTTTTCGCGTTCAAGGCGCGTGATCCGGGCTTCCAGCTCTTGGATTTTTTACTGCTCTGGCGTCAACGCTTTGCTGGCCGGCGCGATGCCGCCGCGCTCCTGCTGAAGCTGATTAACCCATCGGCGTAGGGCCGATTCCACCAAGCCGAGCGAACGGGCCGCTTCGGCATGGCTGTAGCCTTGATCGAGCACCAGGCAGGCGGCTTCACGCTTGAACTCAGGGGTAAAGGCACGGCGTTGCTTGGTCATCGGACACCTCTGTTTGGCGAGCATTCTCGCCTAAATGGGTGTCCGAGGTTAGTAGAC
>NZ_SOZA01000092.1 GCF_004519305.1 Pseudomonas sp. RIT623
AGGCACTGACAACCAAGGCGATAAAGTCTCGGTCACCATCGTCAGCAAAGGCGATGTCACCGAAGACCAGCAACCCGCCTTCACCGTCAAAGTCAGCCAGAAGCTCGACCACGACCTGACCGTCACCCTGTCCAATGGCGACAAGGTGGTGATTCCTGCCGGCCAAACCGAAGCCGAATACAAGGCCAAGGCCCAGGGCGATGATGTCTTCAAGGACGGCGATACCCTGACTGTCGGCATCACCGATGCTGCGGTCGATGGCAAGACCTTCGAAAACCTCGAGCTCGGCGGCGACGCCAGCGTGCAGATCACCGACACCATCAGCGAAGTTGTCGCAACCTTGACGGCCGACAAAACCACCGTCGCTGAGGGTGGCCAGATCACCTACACCGTCACCTTGACTAACGGCCAGGGCCTGTCGGTCGTCGGCCACAACGGCCTGACCTTCACCCTCACCGATGGCACCAAAGTAACCATCCCAGCGGGCAGTGCTACTGGCACCATCACCATCAATGCCCCGGACGACGTCTTCGTCGGCGGCCAGCCTTCGATTGTGAACAAACTGGAAGGTGTGACCGGCGCCGACAACTTCGAAAAACTCACCCTCGGCAAAGAGGAAGTGAAGACCGAAGTCACCGACGAGCCAGGCACTGGCACCCCAGGTA
>NZ_SOZA01000093.1 GCF_004519305.1 Pseudomonas sp. RIT623
GTGGTCGAGCTTCTGGCTGACTTTGACAGTGAAGGCCGGTTGCTGGTCTTCGGTGACATCGCCTCTGCTGACGATGGTCACGGTGACCTTGTCACCTTCGTTACCGGTACCTGGGGTGCCAGTGCCTGGCTCGTCGGTGACTTCGGTCTTCACTTCCTCTTTGCCGAGGGTGAGCTTCTCGAAGTTATCCGCGCCAGTGACACCTTCCAGTTTGTTGACGATGGTCGGCTGACCGCCGACGAACACATCATCCGGTGCATTGACGGTGATGGTGCCAGTGGCGCTGCCCGCCGGGATGGTTACTTTGGTGCCATCGGTCAGGGTGAAGGTCAGGCCATTGTGGCCGACGACCGACAAACCTTGGCCGTTGGTCAAGGTGACGGTGTAGGTGATTTGGCCGCCTTCGCTGACGGTAGTCTTGTCAGCGGTCAGAGTCGCGACCACTTCGCTGATGGTGTCGGTGATCTGGACGCTGGCGTCGCCGCCCAGTTCCAGATTCTCGAAGGTCTTGCCATCCACTACAGCATCGGTGATGCCGACAGTCAGAGTGTCGCCATCCTTGAAGACGTCGTCGCCCTGGGCTTTGGCCTTGTATTCGGTTTCGGTCTGGCCAGCCTTGATCACCACCTTGTCACCGTTGGACAGAGTAACGGTCAGGTC
>NZ_SOZA01000094.1 GCF_004519305.1 Pseudomonas sp. RIT623
GTTTGCTGACTATCCCGTGTGTCGGGCCGATCACCGCCAGCCTGCTGGCTGTGGAAATGGGGGCCGCGCAGCAATACGGCAGTAGCCGGGACTTTGCTGCCTCTGTAGGTCTGGTGCCCCGCCAGTACAGCACTGGTGGTAGGCCAGCTTTGCTGGGGATCAGCAAGCGCGGCGACAAGAACCTTCGACGCTTGTTGGTGCAGTGCGCACGGGTTTACCTGATGCGTTTGAAGTACCAGAAAGGCCCATTGGCCGATTGGGTGTGTTCACTGCTCGCGCGACGTCACTCCAATGTGGTGGCCTGCGCGTTGGCCAACAAACTGGCACGCATTGCATGGGCCATTACCACTCGGCATACGCAATACAAAACGGAGCCAGACGCTATGAACGCCTGACCCCGTAGTGCTGCACCGTGTTTCACCATCAGGTTTTGCGATAGCTGAACAACAGATGAAATAAACGGCCGATCGGCCTGGCGATGATCCTGAACGACCAATTGGCTCTTGGAAGCCGCTTACTTTATTAGGATCGCCAGGCGCGAATGCTCATCGTGGCGCGGGATACGAGCCCAATAGACGCCGGATAGATTGAAGCAAGCCATCCATTCCATCTGATGAACAGTATTGCAAAAAATGGGGTGACCATAGATTTGTCGTGGC
>NZ_SOZA01000095.1 GCF_004519305.1 Pseudomonas sp. RIT623
CATTGGCGGCGCCCAGGTGGCGCGCGGTTACCTCAACCGCCCGGAGCTGACCGCCGAACGCTTCCTGGCCGACCCATTCAACGGCGGCACGATGTACCGCAGTGGCGACCTGGTGCGCTGGAACGCCGATGGCACCCTGGACTACCAGGGCCGCAACGACGACCAGGTGAAGATCCGTGGCGTACGGGTCGAACTGGGCGAGATCGAGGCCGCGCTCAAAGCCCAGGCGGGCATCGCCGATGCCGTGGTGCTGGTGCGCGACGAGCGCCTGCTGGCCTGGTTCACCGCAACCATGCCGGTGGACACCGACGCGCTGCGCCAGGGCCTGCAAGCCCGTTTGCCGGCTCATCTGCTGCCGCAAGCCTTTGTTCAACTGGATGAGCTGCCACTGACCGCGCACGGCAAGCTCGATCGCAAAGCCCTGCCAGAGCCGGATGCCTCGGCGCTGGCGGGACAGCCCTACCAAGCGCCACTGGGCGCCACCGAAGCTGCCATGGCAGCGATCTGGGCCGAGGTGCTGGGCTTGGAACAGGTCGGTCGCCATGACAATTTCTTCGAACTGGGCGGCCACTCGCTGCTGGCGGTCAGCCTGACCGCGCGCCTGCGCCAGGCCGGCCTGGAGGCCGATGTGCGCACGCTGTTCGGCCAGCCGACG
>NZ_SOZA01000096.1 GCF_004519305.1 Pseudomonas sp. RIT623
TATCGGCGGTGCCCAGGTGGCGCGTGGTTACCTCAACCGCCCGGAGCTGACCGCCGAGCGTTTCCTGGCCGACTCGTTCAACGGCGGGCGGATGTACCGCAGCGGCGACCTGGTGCGCTGGAACGCCGATGGCACCCTGGACTACCAGGGCCGCAACGATGACCAGGTGAAGATCCGTGGCGTGCGGGTCGAACTGGGCGAGATCGAGGCCGCGCTCAAAGCCCAGGCGGGCATCGCCGATGCTGTGGTGCTGGTGCGCGACGAGCGCCTGCTGGCCTGGTTCACCGCAGCCGACGGGGCGGTGGACACCGACGCGCTGCGCCAAGGCCTGCAAGCCAGCCTGCCAACCCACCTGGTGCCGCAAGCCTTGGTCCGGTTGGACGCACTGCCATTGACCGTCCACGGCAAGCTCGACCGCAAGGCGTTGCCGGAGCCTGCCGTGCTCACCGGCCAGACGTACGTCATGCCCGAAGGCCCGGTGGAAACCGCCATCGCCGCGCTTTGGGCCGAGGTGCTGGGCCTGGAGCAGGTCGGTCGCCATGACAATTTCTTTGAACTGGGCGGCCATTCGCTGCTGGCGGTCAGCCTGACCGCGCGCCTGCGCCAAGCCGGTTTGGAGGCCGATGTGCGCACGCTGTTCGGCCAGCCGACC
>NZ_SOZA01000097.1 GCF_004519305.1 Pseudomonas sp. RIT623
CGGCCAGACCGAAGCCGAGTACAGGACCAAGGCCCAGGGCGACGATGTGTTCAAGGACCCAGGTTCGGTCTCGGTCGGTATCAGCGATGCCACCGTCACCGGCAAGACCTTCGAGAACCTCGAGCTCGGCGGCAAGGCCACCGTGCAGATCACCGACACCACCAGTGAAGTGGTCGCGACCCTGTCGGCGGACAAGACCACCGTCAGCGAAGGCGGCCAGATCACCTACACCGTGACCCTGAGCAACGCCCAGGGCCTGTCGGTAACCGGCCACAACGGCCTGACCTTCACTCTCACCGACGGCACCAAAGTGACCATTCCGGCGGGCAGCGCCACCGGCACCATCACCATCAATGCCCCGGACGATGTGTTCATCGGCGGCCAGCCGACCATCAGCAACAAGCTGACCGACGTCACCGGCGCCGACAACTTCGAGAAGCTGACCCTGGGTCAGAACGAAGTGAAGACCACCGTCACCGACGAGCCGGGCTCGGGTACTCCAGGCACCGGCAACCAGGGCGACAAG
>NZ_SOZA01000098.1 GCF_004519305.1 Pseudomonas sp. RIT623
TCGACCGGCAAGCCGAAAGGGGCGGGCAACCGCCACTCGGCGCTGGTCAACCGCCTGTGCTGGATGCAGCAGGCTTACGGGCTGGACGGCAGCGACACGGTGTTGCAGAAGACCCCGTTCAGCTTCGACGTCTCGGTGTGGGAGTTCTTCTGGCCACTGATGAGCGGTGCCCGTCTGGCCGTGGCCGGCCCGGGCGACCACCGCGATCCGTCGCGCCTGGTGGAGCTGATCAACCAGCACCAGGTCAGCACGCTGCACTTCGTGCCGTCGATGCTGCAGGTGTTCCTGCAGGATGAGCAGGTGGCCAGTTGCAGCAGCCTCAAGCGCATCGTCTGCAGTGGCGAAGCCTTGCAGGTGGATGCCCAGCAAGGCGTGTTCGCCAAGCTGCCGAACGCCGGCCTGTTCAACCTGTACGGCCCGACCGAAGCGGCCATCGACGTGACCCACTGGACCTGCCGCGACGAAGGTCGCGACACGGTGCCGATCGGCCAGCCGATCGCCAACCTGGCGACCTACGTGCTGGA
>NZ_SOZA01000099.1 GCF_004519305.1 Pseudomonas sp. RIT623
GCAGTCAGACGCTTCACGTTGTCACAATTGTCATGCGGCCCAACGTGCGCTTGGGCGATGTCCTGCGTTTTCGTTACGAAGTCACCACGAGCGAAGGACAGCGTTTTGCCGTTGCCCTTCCGGACATCCCGATCCGTAACGCAGACGGCGAGCGCTACCCCGGCGAGCGCTTCGCAACCATTCCCAATGCCGACGTGGTACGGGCAGCGAACGGACAGTTGCGCGTCAGCTACGAAGTTTACCGAGCTGGGGTTCAGGTCCAGCGCTCGTATCGTAGAACGCTGGTTGTGCAAGGTGTCGTGCAGCGCTTACCGGCCCCGAGTGTCAATGAGGCTACTGGTCCGACCGTGCCTGGCGGCCTGAGCGCGATCACGGCAGGGATCAGTTGGCCTGGGATGATGTTGGGCGACCGCACGCAATTAGTGCTGAGTGGAGAGTCCGCGACAGGGGCTCTCGAGCGA